>NZ_JBITXL010000003.1:316933-825486 GCF_044544685.1 Streptomyces sp. NPDC053542 | reverse complement strand
GCCCGCGCGGTGCGGGGCCGGGGGGGGGGGCCGGGGGGCCGCCCCCCCCCCCCCCCCCCCCGCCGCGGCGCCGGGCGGGGGGGGGGGGCCCCCCCCGCCCCCCCCCCCCCCCCCCACCACGGCGTTTACCGGTCAGCGCGGCCAGAAGCTGGTCCGCCAGGCGCGCGGGCCCGGGTGCGGAATCCGTCGCGGCACGAGGGACGCCGGGTCGGACCACTCCTCGCCCTGGTCCGGGCCGCCGGGCGCGGCGGCAGCGGCGGCCGCCGCGCGGGCTTGCACCACCGCGACTGCGGCGGCCAGCTCCTCAGGTGTCGGGTTGCCCCGCAGGACCTTGATCACCGTCAGCCTCCTTACAGCAGTCGATCCTGACGTCTTTACAGCGGGATGTTGCCGTGCTTCTTCGGGGGCAGCTGTTCGCGCTTGTTGCGCAGGGTGCGCAGGCCGCGGACGATGTGGCGGCGGGTCTCGGACGGCATGATCACCGCGTCGACGTAGCCGCGTTCGGCCGCCGCGTAGGGGTTGAGGAGGGCCTCCTCGTACTCGGCGATCAGTTCCTGGCGGCGGGCCTCCTGGGCGGCCGGGTCCTCGATGGCGGCCAGCGTGCGGCGGTGCAGGATGTTGACCGCGCCCTGCGCGCCCATCACCGCGATCTGGGCGGTGGGCCAGGCCAGGTTGAGGTCGGCGCCCAGGTGCTTGGAGCCCATGACGTCATACGCGCCGCCGAACGCCTTGCGGGTGATGACGGTGATCAGGGGGACGGTGGCCTCGGCGTAGGCGTAGATCAGCTTGGCGCCGCGGCGGATGATGCCGTCCCACTCCTGGTCGGTGCCGGGCAGGAAGCCGGGCACGTCCACGAAGGTCAGGACGGGGATGTTGTAGGCGTCGCAGGTGCGCACGAAGCGGGCGGCCTTCTCGGACGCCTTGATGTCCAGGGTGCCGGCGAACTGCATCGGCTGGTTGGCGACGATGCCCACCGAGTGGCCCTCCACCCGGCCGTAGCCGGTGACCATGTTCGGCGCGTACAGCGCCTGGACCTCCAGGAACTCCCCGTCGTCCAGCACGTGCTCGATGACGGAGAGCATGTCGTAGGGCTGGTTGGCGGAGTCCGGGATGAGCGCATCCAGCTCGCGGTCGTAGTCGCTGGTCTCCAGGTCGGCCTCCTCGGGGAAGGCGGGCGGCTCGGAGAGGTTGTTGGAGGGCAGGTAGGACAGCAGCGCCTTGATGTACTCCACCGCGTCCTTCTCATCGCCCGCCATGTGGTGGGCGACGCCGGAGGTGGCGTTGTGGGTGCGCGCCCCGCCCAGCTCCTCGAAGCCCACGTCCTCGCCGGTGACGGTCTTGATGACGTCGGGTCCGGTGATGAACATGTGCGAGGTCTGGTCGACCATGACCGTGAAGTCGGTGATGGCGGGGGAGTAGACCGCGCCGCCCGCGCACGGGCCGACGATCAGGGAGATCTGCGGGATGACACCGGAGGCGTGGGTGTTGCGGCGGAAGATCTCCCCGTAGGCGCCGAGGGAGACCACGCCCTCTTGGATGCGGGCGCCGCCGGAGTCGTTGATGCCGATGACCGGGCAGCCGTTCTTCAGCGCGAAGTCCATCACCTTGACGATCTTCTCGCCGAACACGCCGCCCAGCGCCCCGCCGAAGACGGTGAAGTCCTGGGAGAAGACGGCGACGGGGCGGCCGTCGACGGTGCCGTAGCCGGTGACGACGCCGTCGCCGTAGGGGCGGTTGGCCGCCATGCCGAAGTCGGTGGAGCGGTGCCGGGCGAACTCGTCCAGTTCGACGAAGGATCCTTCGTCCAGCAGCAGGTCGATCCGCTCACGGGCGGTCAACTTGCCCTTGGCGTGCTGCTTTTCCACGGCGCGTGCGGAGCCGGCATGCGTGGCTTCCTCGATGCGTCGCTGAAGATCCGCCAGCTTGCCCGCGGTGGTGTGGCTGGCTGAATTGTCAAACGTGGGTGCTTCCGGCTCGGACATCGGGATGCGGCTCCTGCTCGTCCTGGACTGGTGCTCGTACGTGGGGCGCTTCGCTCAGGGGTTGGCTACCGATTCGTAGCGTATCCGCGGCACTGCTCACCGGCACTGCGTCGTTGGCCACACTCCGGCGCCCGGAAGCCTCATAGGCTGGGCATCATGACGCCTCAACCTCCCGTAAACCCCGACAACCCCGAAAACCCCGGCAAAGACCGTGGCGGCCGGTGGGCCGATCTCGACCGGCCCCCGCTGAACGAGACGGCGCTGCGCAAGGCCCTCGTACGCGACGGCTCCCTGTGGACCTCTCTGGACGTGGTCCAGGTCACCGGCTCCACCAACACCGACCTGGCGGCCCGCGCGGCCAAGGGTGAGGCGGCGGCGGGCAGCGTGCTCGTCGCGGAGGAGCAGTCGGCCGGCCGCGGCCGGCTGGACCGCCAGTGGTCGGCACCGCCCCGCTCCGGGCTCTTCTTCTCCGTCCTCCTCAAGCCCGAGGTGCCCACGGAGCGGTGGGGCTGGCTGCCGCTGCTGGCCGGCGTCGCCACCGCCACCGCGCTCTCCCGCGCGGCCGGCGTGGACACCGCCCTGAAGTGGCCCAACGACCTCCTCCTCACGGTGGACGGCGAGGAACGCAAGGCGGGCGGCATCCTCGCCGAGGCGGCCGCCGGCGGCGTCGTCCTCGGCATCGGCCTGAACGTCTCGCTGCGCGCCGACGAGCTCCCGGTGCCCGGCGCCGGCTCGCTCGCCCTGGCCGGCGCGCAGGGCACCGACCGCGACCCGCTGCTCCGTGCCGTACTGCGTTCGCTGGAGCAGTGGTACGGCGACTGGCAGGCGGCCGGCGGCGACCCGGCGGCCTGCGGGTTGCAGGAGGCGTACGCGGCGGGCTGCGCGACGCTCGGCCGCACGGTCCGCGCGCTGCTCCCCGGCGACCGGGAGATCCGCGGCGAGGCGGTGGCCCTGGACGGCGACGGGCGGCTGGTTCTGGCCACCGCCGACGGCGTACAGCTGCCGGTGGCGGCGGGTGACATCGTCCATCTGCGGCCGGCCGAGGACCAGGGCTGACCGGGCGGGGCGCCGCGGAACCGGGTGACGGGAGACGGCAAGTGGTTCTTGACGACATTCCACACCTGCGAATGATGCGTTATGTGTGGAATGTGAGAGTGAGCCAGAGCACACCTGCCGTATCGTTGACGCGATCGGTCCGGCAGCGGGCCGCGGGCGAACAGTGATCGGAAGGGCAGTGCGCAGGGATCGGAAGAGGAGGGCGCGGTGACCCTCGACGACTCGGGCGCATCGCCGCGCGACGCGGAAGCGGTGCCGCGCACCGCCGACACCGCCGACGACGGCTCCGACGGGGAGTCCGGCGACGACACCATCGCCCTCCGCCTGGAGCAGCTGATCCTCGGCTCCGAGCGGCGCTACACACCGTTCCAGGCGGCCCGCAGCGCCGGCGTCTCCATGGACCTGGCCTCCCGTTTCTGGCGGGCCATGGGCTTCGCCGACATCGGCCAGGTCAAGGCGCTCACCGAGGCCGACGTGCTGGCGCTGCGCCGGCTCTCGGGCCTGGTGGAGGCCGGACTGCTCAGCGAGGCGATGGCGGTCCAGGTGGCCCGCTCCACGGGCCAGACCACGGCCCGCCTCGCCGACTGGCAGATCGACTCCTTCCTGGAGGGCCTGACCGAGCCGCAGGACTCCGGGCTGACCCGTACGGAAATCACGTACCCCCTGGTCGAGCTGCTCCTCCCCGAGCTGGAGGAGTTCCTCGTCTACGTCTGGCGCCGCCAGCTCGCCGCCGCGACCGGCCGGGTCGTCCAGGCCCAGGACGACGCCGAGATGGTCGACCGGCGGCTCGCCGTCGGCTTCGCCGACCTGGTCGGCTTCACCCGCCTCACCCGCCGCCTGGAGGAGGAGGAACTGGGCGAGCTGGTCGAGGCGTTCGAGACCACGGCCGCCGACCTGGTCGCCGCGCACGGCGGCCGGCTCATCAAGACCCTGGGCGACGAGGTGCTGTACGCCGCGGACGACGCGGGCACCGCCGCCGAGATCGGGCTGCGCCTCATCGAGACCATGGCCAATGACGAGACCATGCCCGAGCTGCGGGTGGGCATCGCCTTCGGCACGGTCACGACCCGCATGGGCGATGTCTTCGGCACCACGGTGAATCTGGCCAGCCGGCTCACCTCCATAGCGCCGAAGGACACCGTCCTGGTCGACGAGGCGTTCGCCGAGGAGCTGAGCCGGACCGGCGAGGCCCCGGTCTCCGAGGCGGAGGCGGCAGCGGCGGAAAAGGAGGGCGACGGCCCGGTCCCCGCGTACCGCTTCGCCCTCCAGCCGATGTGGCAACGCCCGGTCCGCGGCCTGGGCGTCGTCGAACCATGGCTGCTGACCCGGCGCCAGCCGAAGTCCTGACGGCGGGCCGCCGCCCCCGCCCGGCTACGATCGCTCCCGTAAGCGATCGTTAACCGGGAGGGGCGGTACCCATGGCCGACCAGGACGAGCAGCGGTACGGCGAGCACGTAGCAGTCAAGCGGCACGGCGACCACGTCGCCGAACTCGCCATGGACCGCCCCAAGGCGATGAACGCCGTCTCCACGGCCATGGCCCAGGCGCTCACCGCCGCCTGCGAAGCCCTCGCCGCGGACCGGTCCGTCAGGACCACCGTCCTCACCTCCACGCACGACCGCGCGTTCTGCGTCGGCGCCGACCTCAAGGAGCGCAACTCCTTCACCGACGCCGACCTGATGCGCCAGCGCCCGTACACCCGCGCCGCCTACACCGGCGTGCTGGAGCTGCCGATGCCCACCATCGCCGCCGTGCACGGCTTCGCGCTCGGCGGCGGCTTCGAGCTGGCGCTCTCCTGCGACCTGATCGTGGCCGATGCCACCGCCGTCGTCGGCCTCCCCGAGGTCTCCGTCGGCGTGATCCCCGGCGGCGGCGGTACGCAGCTGCTGCCGCGCCGGGTCGGCGCGGCCCGCGCGGCCGAGCTGGTCTTCACCGCGCGCCGCGTCGAGGCCGCGGAGGCCGCCGAGTTGGGCCTGGTCGACCAGCTCGTCGGCGCGGGCGAGGACCGTACGCAGGCGCTGGAGCTGGCCGCGCGGATCGCCCGCAACTCCCCGGTCGGACTGCGCGCCGCCAAGCGCGCCATGCGCCTCGGGCACGGCCTGGACCTGCGGACCGGCCTGGACCTGGAGGACGGCGCCTGGCGCAGCGTCGCGTTCTCCGGCGACCGGGCCGAGGGCGTGGCCGCCTTCAACGAGAAGCGGACGCCGGACTGGCCGGGCGAGTGACCCCGGCCGTACTCGCCCCCGTACCCCGGTAGCCGGCCGCGACTCCGTAGCCGTCCGCGACTCCGTAGCCGTCCGTGCCCGTAGCCGTCCGTGACCCCATAAGGGGCGAACCGTGGCAAACCTTCCTACTCTGTAAGGTCAAGGCGCGCCTACGGTGACGGATTGTGAGGGCCGGTGACGGGCGAAGCGGTGGGCGGGAGCGAAAACGGGTGCGACGCCCGGCTGCGGGCCGTCGTGGCGCTCGCGCAGGCCATGGCCGCCGCCCACCACCCCAAGGAATCGGCGCGTGCCGCGGCGCACGGCGCGTGCCGGGCGCTGGGCGGCTCCTTCGCCGCGGTCTCCGTCTGGGAGCGCCAGCTCGGCCGGCTGCGGGTCCTGGTGAACGTCGGCGACCTGGCCGACGGCGAGCAGGAGTACCCGGACGACGAGTCCTACCCGGTGCACGAGTTCCCCGAGATCGTCGGCTTCCTGCACGAGCGGTGGGCGGGCGGCGGCGAGCCCGAAGCCTGGGTGGAGACCGCCGACGGGCCGCACGAGGAGGGCTCGTACTGCCATCAGCGCGTGGCCGCGCTGCGCCGCCGCGGCCGGGGCAGCTGCGTGGTCGCGCCGATCGTGCTGCACGGCCGGGCCTGGGGCGAGCTGTACGTGGCCCGGCCGCGCGGCGCGCCGGTCTTCGCCCGGGACGACGCGGACTTCGCCACGGTCCTCGCGGCCGTGGCGGCGGCCGGCATCGCGCAGACCGAGCGGCTGGCCGAGGCCCGCAGGCTGGCCTTCACCGACGCGCTGACCGGCCTGGCCAACCGGCGCGCGGTCGACATGCGGCTGGACGAGGCGCTGGAGCGGCACCGTGCCGAGGGCGCCGTCGTCAGCCTGATGATCTGCGACCTCAACGGGCTGAAGCGGGTGAACGACACCCAGGGCCACGCGGCGGGCGACCGGCTGCTGGAGCGGTTCGGGTCGGTGCTGTCGCTGTGCGGCGCGATACTGCCGGGCACCCTCGCGGCCCGCCTCGGCGGCGACGAGTTCTGCCTGCTCGCGGTCGGTCACCCGGCCGACGACGTGGTGCGGGTGGCGGCGGAACTGTGCCGCCGTGCGGGCGCGTTGGACCTCGGTGAGGGCGTGGCGGTCGGGGTGGCCTCCACCGGTGACCCGGTCGGTGAGGTGCGGTCGGCGCGCCGCCTCTTCCGGCTCGCGGACGCCGCGCAGTACCGGGCCAAGGAGGCGCGTGCGCGGGGCCCGGTGGTGGCGGGCCGGGAGGGCGGCGAGGACGACCCGGTCGTCCGGATGGCCGATGCGCCGGACAGCGGCCCGGCGGCACCGCACGGGGAGCGCCGCCGGTTCCGCCGCTGAGGCCGGCAGCGGCCGGCAGCGGCCGGACCGCGCCGCGGACGCCTGCGTCCTGCGAGGTAAGGGGTGCAGCCGCACCCCACTGATGACATCTGCGCTTTCACTCTCTAGGGTGACTGAATATGGATATGCACACCGTGGTGCTGGGGACGACCGGCACGACCGCTCAGGACGTCATCGACGTGGCCCGTGGCGCCGCCCGGGTCGAGGTCTCAGCGGGCGCGCGCGAGGCCGTCGCCGCCTCCCGCGCCTTCATCGACGACCTCGCCGCCAAGCCGGACCCCGTCTACGGCGTCTCCACCGGCTTCGGCGCGCTCGCCGTCCGGCACATCAGCCCCGAGCTCCGCGCCCAGCTGCAGCGCAACATCGTCCGCTCGCACGCGGCCGGCATGGGCCCGCGCGTGGAGCGCGAGGTGGTCCGCGCGCTGATGTTCCTGCGCCTGAAGACCCTGGCCTCGGGCCGTACGGGCGTCCGCCCCCTCGTGGTCGACACGATGGCGGAGCTGCTGAACGCGGGCATCACCCCCGTCGTCCACGAGTACGGCTCGCTCGGCTGCTCCGGCGACCTGGCGCCGCTCTCGCACTGCGCGCTGACCCTGATGGGCGAGGGCGAGGCCGAGGGCCCCGACGGCGTCGTACGGCCCTCGGGCGAGCTGCTGGCCCAGTACGGCATCGAGCCCGTCGAACTGCGCGAGAAGGAGGGCCTGGCCCTCCTGAACGGCACCGACGGCATGCTCGGCATGCTCGTGATGGCCTGTGCCGACCTGGCCCGCCTGTTCACCTCTGCCGACATCACCGCCGCGCTCTCCTTGGAAGCGCTGCTCGGCACGGACAAGGTCCTCGCGCCCGAGCTGCACGCCATCCGCCCGCACCCGGGCCAGGCCGCCGCGGCCGCCAACATGCTCAAGGTGCTGACCGGCTCCGAGCTCACCGGCCACCACCAGGACGACGCCCCGCGCGTCCAGGACGCCTACTCCGTGCGCTGTGCCCCGCAGGTCTCGGGCGCGGGCCGGGACACCCTCGCGCACGCCCGCCTCGTCGCCGAGCGCGAGCTGGCGGCCGCCGTGGACAACCCCGTCGTCCTGGAGGACGGCCGGGTGGAGTCCAACGGCAACTTCCACGGCGCCCCGGTCGCCTATGTCCTGGACTTCCTCGCCATCGCCGCCGCCGACCTCGGCTCGGTCGCCGAGCGCCGCACCGACCGGCTGCTGGACAAGAACCGCTCCCACGGCCTGCCCGCCTTCCTGGCCGGCGACCCGGGCGTGGACTCCGGCCTGATGATCGCCCAGTACACGCAGGCCGCGCTGGTCAGCGAGATGAAGCGGCTCGCGGCCCCGGCCTCGGTGGACTCCATCCCGTCCTCCGCCATGCAGGAGGACCATGTCTCGATGGGCTGGTCGGCGGCGCGCAAGCTGCGGACCGCGGTCGACAACCTGACCCGCGTCGTCGCCGTCGAGATGTACGCGGCGACGCGCGCGGTGGAGATGCGCGAGGGGCTGGCCCCGTCGCCCGCGACCCGCGCGGTGCTGGACGCCGTACGGGCCGAGGGCGTGCAGGGGCCGGGGGAGGATCGTTTCCTCGCGCCCGACCTGGCGGCGGCGTACGACTTCGTACGGAGCGGCAAGCTGGTCGCGGCCGTGGAGTCGGTCACGGGGAAGCTGGACTGAGGTGCGTGGTCCGGCGCGCGGCGCGGACGGCCGGGAAGTCCCGCGGAGCCCCGCGGGCTCTCAGGCCGTCTCGCCGCGCGAGCGGCGCACGGCGAGGGTGACCAGGGCGGCCCCGATGCCGAGGAAGGCCGTGCCGCCGACGGCGTACGGCGTGGTGTCGAGGGAGCCGGAGTCGGCGAGCCGGACCTCGCCGGTGCCCTGCGCGCCGTCCGTGCCCGCGGCGACCTGCGTACCGGGGGCGACCCGCCCCTGCTGACCGGCGTCCGCGGCCGTGTCCCCACTGGCGTCGGCGGCCGTGTCCGTACCGGCCCGTACGTCCTGGCCCACGGCCGGGGCGGCGGCGGAGTGCCGCATTCCGTCGTCGTGCTCGGCCGTGGCGTTCGCCGACGGTACGAAACAGAGCGCGATCAGCACCGAACCGGCCGCAGCGGCAGTCACCAGTGGTCGGCGTGCGGTCACGGAACGATCCCCCTTCACGGCTCGGCGCGTTGGCCGTTACCCAGATGTTAGTAACAGCCGCGGGTCGCGGGGAAGCCAGGGGCCCTACGTGCTTACGCTCCGTGGCATGAGCAACGGTGACACATCACGGTTTGTCCGCCTGCGCGTCGACCTGGTCATGGAGATCACGGATCCCGACCTGCTGACCGGCGCGGCCCTCGACGGGGTCAGCGACGAGGATCATCTCTCCGATCAGGAGCGCAGCTACGCGCGGCAAGCGGTCCAGGCGGAGCCGGCGGAGGCCGTCGCGCACCTCGTCGACCCCTTCGACCTCGTCAACGACGTCCCCGGCGTCGAACTCACCCAGGCGTCCTGGACCAGCGAGGAGACCGAGTACGACCCCGAGGCCGAGGAGTGGGATCTCGGGGACGCGGGGGACGACGAAGAGCTCGTCTGAGGCCCGCTTCTCCGTCGCGGAGCCTGGGTGTCCTTTCCCACACTTTCCCGTGCATGGAACGGCAAAACGGGAACAGGCGTTCATCATGGGAGCGACTGGGACCAAGTGTGCCCAGATGGCTCGGGGAGGACCTCAGGTTCCGTAGCAATGGAGAAGTGACTGATGACGTACGGCAAGCACCGCAAGGGCTTCATAGCCACCGCCGGGCTGCTGGGCGGCGCACTGGCGCTCGCGGCCTGCGGCGGCGGTGCTGACAAGGCCAGCGGTGACAGCGGCGGCTCCGGGCCGCCAGAGAAGCATCAGAAGCAGGAACAGGTCGACAGGGCGGCCGCCGAGGACGCCTCGGACGCCACGATCAAGATCGTGCCGAAGAGCGGCACGGACGACGCGGGCATCAACAGCGACACCAAGGTCGGCGTCACGGACGGCAAGCTGACCGACGTCACCATGACCTCCCTGGACACCAAGGAGCAGGTGCCCGGCACGCTCGCGCCCGACGGCAAGTCCTGGCAGCCGCAGTCCCCGCTGAAGCGCTCCACGCAGTACCGGATCACCGCGCACGCCGAGGACGCCAAGGGCCGCACGGCGGTCGAGCACTCCACGTTCAGCACGGTCTCGCCCAGCAACAGCTTCATCGGCAACTTCACCCCTGAAGACGGCTCGACCGTCGGCGTCGGCATGCCGGTGTCGCTCAACTTCGACAAGCCGGTCAAGAACAAGGCCGCCGTCGAGTCGAAGATCAAGGTCGCGGCGAGCAGCAACCAGAAGGTCGTCGGCCACTGGTTCAGCGACACCCGCCTGGACTTCCGCCCGCAGGAGTACTGGAAGCCCGGCTCCAAGGTCACCATGGACCTCGACCTGGACGGCGTCGAGGCGTCGCCCGGCGTGCAGGGCATCCAGGACAAGACCGTCAGCTTCGACGTGGGCCGCTCCCAGGTGAGCACCGTCGACGCCAAGACGCATCAGATGACCGTGGTGCGCGACGGCAGGACCGTCAAGCAGATCCCGATCTCGGCCGGCGGCCAGGAGAACCCGACCTACAACGGTCAGCTGGTGATCTCCGAGAAGTTCAAGCAGACCCGCATGGACGGCTCGACGGTCGGCTTCAAGAAGAAGAACGGCAAGGGCGAGTACGACATCCCCGACGTCCCGCACGCCATGCGGCTGTCGGACTCCGGCACCTTCATCCACGGCAACTACTGGGGCAAGGGCATCTTCGGCAAGGCCAACACCAGCCACGGCTGCATCGGCCTGGAGGACGCCAAGGGCGCCAAGGACGACAAGACCGACGGCGCCTGGTTCTACGACCACTCCCTGCTCGGTGACGTCGTGGTCATGAAGAACTCCCCGGACAAGACCATCCAGCCCGACAACGGCCTGAACGGCTGGAACATGGACTGGTCCCAGTGGACGGCGGGCAGCGCCCTGCAGTGACCCGGGCGGCCTGACCTGACCCGACAGCTCACCGATACCTGACGGCTTCCCCGAGCCGCGCGCGGGCGGCGCCCCGGACACCGGTCCGGAGCGCCGCCCGCCGCCGTTTCCGGCCGTACCGTACGCGTCCGTACAGTGACCCGGTGGGCAACAAGGGCGAGGGGCGCGGCGGGCGCCGGGAGAGCGGGGCCGCGCACGGCGCCGAGGAGACCGTGGCACGCGTACTGGGCGCGGTCCGGTACGCCGCGGACGGCAGGCCCGCCGAGGACGCCGTCGAGGCCGGCGCGTCGGCGCTGAGCGCGGACCCGGCCGGCCCCGAGGCGGTGGGCCGGGCCCTGCTGACCGCCGCGGCGGCCACCGTGCGCGGCTGCTGGGAGGGCGGCTGGCACCCCGCCGACCTGGTACGCCTCGTACGGCGCGCGGGCGCTCCGCCCGAGGTCGCCGCCGACCTCGTCGCCGCCGAGCTCCGCCGGTACCCCGCCGAGGAGCTCCCGCCGCGCTGGCCCGCACAGCTGCGCGAGGCGGGCGCCGAGGTCTGGTGGCCGGACGACGGCGGTTACCCGGACGCGCTGGCCCGGCGCCGCCGCACCACCCGCTTCGAGGCGCTCTGCGCCGTCCTGGAGGTGCTGCGGGTCCTCGGGCGGCTGCCCCGGGTCACGCCGACCGGGCCGCTCCCGGGCGTACGGACGGCCGGTACGGCTTCTTCGGGTTTTTCGCGGACCGGCACCCCGTCCGATGAGCCGCGCGTCCTCGGCCGCATCCGCGGCCTGCTCGCCAAGGCCGAGTCCACCGCCTTCCCCGAGGAGGCCGAGGCGCTCTCCGCGAAGGCCCAGGAGCTGATGGCCCGGCACAGCGTCTCCGAGGCGCTGCTCGCGGGCGCCGCCTCCGCCGGCGGTCCCGAGACCCTGCGCATCGGCGTCGAGGGCCCGTACGAGAGTGCCAAGGCGCTGCTGCTGGACGCGGTGGCCGCCGCCAACCGCTGCCAGGCCGTCTGGTCCCCGGACGCCGCCTTCACCACCCTCGTCGGCTTCGCGCCGGACCTGGACGCCGCCGAACTGCTCTACACCTCCCTCCTCGTGCAGGCCACCACGGCCATGAACCGGGCCGCCGACGCGCACCACGGCCGCGGGAAGTCCCGCCGCACGAAGGACTTCCGCCAGTCCTTCCTCGCCGGCTACGCCTCCCGCATCCGCGACCGCCTCACCGACGCCGCCGACCACGTCACCGCGGAGGCGGCCGAGGGGACGCCGGACCTGCTGCCGGTACTGGCCGCCCGCGACCTCGCGGTCCAGGAGCGGACCGGCGCGCTCTTCCCCGAGACCACGGCGGTACGGATGCGGGGTGTACGGGACGCGGAGGGGCTGCACCAGGGGGTGGCGGCCGCGGACAGGGCCCGGCTGGACCGCGGCGGGCGGTAGGTCCGCCGCTCCCGGGGCGGCGCGGGATCGCCGCCTCCGGGCCGCGGGTCGCGGTCAGCCGGGCCGCAGGGCCGCCGCCTCCGGGCCGCGAGGTCGACGCCCCACAGGACCCAACTCCCCCACTGGTACCGTCACTTACCGGTGGCGCGGTATGCGCCGGTACCGGCCGGAAGGGGAACGGGCATGGCCGACGGCCACGGACGCACGGAGTCGAAGCCGAGGTCCCGGATCGACACCGGGACCGCGCACAACGCCCGGGTCTGGAACCACTGGCTCGGCGGCAAGGACAACTACGCCGTCGACCGCGAGGTCGGTGACCACATCGCCGGCCTGTATCCGAGCATCGGCGAAGTGGCCCGCGCCGACCGGGCGTTCCTCGGCCGGGCCGTGCGATACCTCGCGGGCGAGGCGGGCGCCCGCCAGTTCCTGGACATCGGCACCGGCCTGCCCACCGCCGACAACACCCACGAGGTCGCCCAGCGCGTCGCGCCCGACTGCCACGTGGTCTACGTCGACAACGACCCCACCGTCCTCACCCACGCCCGCGCGCTGCTGACCAGCGCCCCGGGCGGCGCCACCGACTACATCGACGCGGACGCGCACGACCCGGACGCGATCCTGCACGCGGCCGCCCGCACCCTCGACTTCGGCCGCCCCGTCGTGATCATGCTCCTCGGCATCCTCAACTTCATGCCCGACACCGAGCGGGCGCGGCGGACCGTGGACCGGCTGCTCGCCGCCGTACCGTCCGGCAGCCACCTCGTCCTCACCCACCCCACCCTCGAACTGGGCGGTGAGGGCAACGCCGAGGCGATGCGCTTCTGGAACGAGCACGCCACCCCGCCGATCACCGCCCGCAGCGGCGCGGAGATCGCCCGCTTCGCCGCGGGCCTGGAGCTGCTCCCGCCCGGCCTGGTCTCCTGCACCCGCTGGCGCCCGGACCCCACCCCCGACGGCAGCCCCGCCGAACCCCCGCAGGTCGCCCAGTACGCCCTGGTGGCCCGCAAGCCCTGAGGGCTTCCTTCTCCCATTTGACCCCGGGCGTTGACGGCCTGGTGTCACCGGGCGTGGAGCGGGCACACCAAGGAAACGCACCCGACAAGTGATCAAGTGATCAGCCGGCGCGGCCGCGGCAGTACGGGCCCGCCGGCGCGGAGAGGAGCAGCGGTGGCCAAGACGCTCGTGGTGGTCGGTGCCGGTCCGGGGCGGGGCATGGGGGTGGCCCGCGCGTTCGGGCGCCACGGTTACCGGGTCGGGCTCGTCGCCCGTACGAAGGACCGGCTGGACTCCCAGGTCGCCGAGCTGGCCGGGCTGGACATCCCCGCCGCCGCGTTCCCCGCGGACATCCGCGACCGCGACGCCCTGGCCGCCGCGCTGGCGCAGGCGACCGAAGCCCTGGGCCCGGTGGACGTCCTCGACTACGCCCCGGGCCCGTCAGGCCCGGTCACCCACGCCACCCAGACCACCGCCGCCGCGGCCACCGCCCAGTTCGATCTCTACGTCCTGGGTGCCATCACCGCCGTGGGCCAAGTCCTCCCCGACATGCTCAACCGCGCCTCGGGCACCCTTCTCCTCACCACGGGCCCGGCGGCGACGGTCCCCGCCCCGGCCCTCGCCAACGCCGGCCTGGCCATGGCAGCCCTCCGTAACTACGCCCAGACCCTGCACGCCGAACTCGCCCCGCACGGCATCCACGCCGCCACGGTCACGGTGACGTCCCCGCCGGCGTCCGCGGCCGCGGCGGACACCATCGGCGCGGCCTACTACGCCCTGCACGAGGACCGCGGCCCGGCCGAAGCCTTCATCGGCCCCACGGGAGCACTCGGCCCCCAGCCGCCTCAGTCGTCCGCCTGAGCCACGCCCACCGGGCAGCTCACGCCCGTGCCGCCGATGCCGCAGTAGCCTGCCGGGTTCTTGTCGAGGTACTGCTGGTGGTAGGGCTCGGCGGGGTAGAAGGGGCCCGCGGGGAGGAGTTCGGTGGTGATGTCGGCGTAGCCGGAGGCGGAGAGGACCTTCTGGTAGGCGTCGCGGGACGCCTCGGCCGTCGCGGCCTGCTCGGGGGAGTGGGTGTAGATCGCGGAGCGGTACTGCGTGCCGACGTCGTTGCCCTGGCGGAAGCCCTGGGTGGGGTCGTGGGACTCCCAGAAGACCTTGAGCAGGGTGGCGTAGGAGACCTTCGCGGGGTCGAAGACGACGCGGACCGCTTCCGTGTGGCCGGTGTGGCCGCTGCAGACCTCTTCGTACGTGGGGTTCGGGGTGTGGCCGCCCTGGTAGCCGACGAGGGTCGTCCATACGCCGTCCGTCTGCCAGAACTTGCGCTCGGCGCCCCAGAAGCAGCCCAGCCCGAAGTCGGCGATCTCCAGGCCCTCCGGGTACGGGCCGAGCAGGGCGTTGCCGAGGACGGTGTGGCGCTCGGGGACCGTGAACTCCGGCTCGGGGCGGCCCTTCAGCGCCTCGTCGGCGGTGGGGAGGTGGTTCTTGAAGCGGGAGAACAGCATCGTGATCAGGCTCCGGAGGGACGAGGAGACGAAAAGGGGTCGGGGGCGGGCGGTGACTCGGTGTCGGGGGAACGTCCCGCGGGGGCGGGGAATTCCGTTCAGAACGGGGGGCGGTCCGGCGGGAGCGTTGCCGGGGTGCCGCCCTGGGACTCCCAGCCGGCGACGGCGAGGGCGCGGTAGGTGGCGTACGCGGCGGCCGGCTGCGGGTGGTACGACCAGGGCACCGCGCCGACATGACCGTCCACCAGGCGCAGCTGCTCCATGGCCTCGGCGTACCGCTCCGCCTGGACGAGGAACCAGATGAGGAGGTGGCGGACGTGCGGCGCCACCGGATGGTCGGCCGGGGCCTGGCGCAGCGCGAAATGCGCGCCCTCGATGGCGCGCTCCACGACCGCGCTCTGGAAGAGGCTGCGGACCATGTTCGCCTCGGGGAGGTGGTCGTACACGGAGAAGAGCGGGAGGGCGGGGAGGAGCGACTTCGCGGGGGCGCCCGCGGCCGCGCGCTCGGTGAACGCGTCGGCGTCCTCCTTGGAGCCGTGCCACTTCTCCGACCAGTACGGCAGGGCGGCCAGATGCGCGCCCATGTGATGCGGGGCGCGCTGGACGACCTTGGACCAGAGCTCTTCGTAATCGGGGCGGCGGTCACCGAGCCCGCGGGCCGCGGCCAGCTCGATGATGTACGGGACCGGGCTGCCGGGGGCCAGCAGCCGCGCCTCGTGGCAGACCGTACGGGCCTCTTCCAGGATCATGCGGAAGTCCTGCGAGCCGGGGTCGCGCAGGGCCTGGACCACCAGGAACTGGGCGTGCGTCTGGGCGCCGCCGGAGTCCTTGGGCTTCTCGGAGCGCCAGGTGCGCAGCCAGATGCCGCCGCGGGAGCCGCCCGGTGTCTCGGAGTGCGGACCCGGCGCGCCGTCCTGGCCGGGCGCCGACGCGAACGCCGCGGCGCCCGCCAGCGACTGGACGCGCTGCCAGCGCCGCTCGTCGCCCTCGGGGGTGCGGGCCAGCAGCTGGGAGGCCGGCCGCCAGTCCTGCGTGCGGGCGATCTCCGCCAGCGCCTCCGCCAGCTCCGGGTCGGGCCCGGGCAGCCGCGCGTCCAGCTGCTCGGCGGGGACGAAGCCGTACCCGGCCATGGGGTCGGCGACCGACGCCAGGCCCCGGCCGGCCTGCTGGAGCGTGCGCCGGCGCCGCGCCAGGGGATAGCCGATCAGCCCCGCGATCGCGAGGAGGGCGATAAGGGCGAGCAGTGCTTCCATGAGCAGTCAGTCGTTTCCAGGTCGGTAGGGCCGGTTGCGTGCGTCGGGTCGGCCGGGTCGGCCGGGTCGGTCGGATGTCGCACGGTGTCTTGTTCTCTTTCCACTCTCCAGCGAAGCAGAAAGTTCCTGACTGCGTGCGAGCCTGTGGACGACTACCCTCGTCAGCCATGAGTGATCAGCGCGGACAGCGCCACCAGCACTTCGAAACTCTCGCCATTCACGCAGGTCAGGAGGCTGACCTGGCGACCGGCGCGGTATCGGTGCCCATTTACCAGGTGTCCACCTACAAGCAGGACGGGGTGGGCGGGCTGCGCGGCGGCTACGAGTACAGCCGCAGCGCCAACCCGACCCGTACGGCCCTGGAGGAGAACCTCGCTGCCCTGGACGGCGGCCGCCGCGGCCTCGCCTTCGCCTCCGGCCTCGCCGCCGAGGACTGCCTGCTGCGGACCCTCCTCGTCCCCGGTGACCACGTCGTCATCCCCGACGACGCGTACGGCGGCACGTTCCGCCTCTTCGCGAAGGTCGCCGAGCGCTGGGGCGTGGAGTGGTCGGTCGCCTCCTCCTCCGACCCGCGGGCCGTACGGGAAGCGGTCCGGCCGCGTACGAAGGCGATCTGGGTCGAGACGCCCAGCAACCCGCTGCTCGGCATCACCGACATCGCCGCCCTCGCCGACGTCGCGCGCACCGCGGGCGCCAGGCTCGTCGTCGACAACACCTTCGCCAGCCCCTACCTCCAGCAGCCGCTCGCGCTCGGCGCCGACGTGGTCGTGTACTCGACGACCAAGTACATGGGCGGCCACTCGGACGTGGTGGGCGGCGCGCTGGTCGTCGACGACGACGCGCTGGGCGAGGAGCTGGCCTTCCACCAGAACGCGATGGGCGCGATCGCCGGGCCGTTCGACGCCTGGCTGGTGATGCGCGGCATCAAGACGCTCGCCGTACGGATGGACCGGCACAGCGCCAACGCGGCGCGGGTCGCGGAGCTGCTGGCCGCGCACCCGAAGGTGACCAAGGTGTACTACCCGGGGCTGCCCGACCACCCCGGCCACGAGACCGCCGCCAAGCAGATGCGGTCTTTCGGAGGCATGGTGTCCTTCCAGGTCGCGGGCGGGGAGCAGGCCGCGGTGGACGTCTGCGACCGGGCGAAGCTGTTCACGCTGGGCGAGTCGCTGGGCGGCGTGGAGTCGCTGATCGAGCACCCCGGCCGGATGACGCACGCCTCGGCGGCGGGCTCCGCGCTGGAGGTACCGGCCGACCTCGTACGGCTCTCGGTCGGCATCGAGTCCGTCGACGACCTGCTCGCGGACCTGACGCAGGCGCTGGGCTAGGACGGCGACGGGCCGGGACGGCGCTGGATCAGGACGGAGCTGGGCCAGGACGCGGGTTCGCGTCACCGGCGGTACGCGTCACCAGCCCTCGAGCGGGGGCGTCGTGCGGGTCGGCGGCGGCATCCACGGCTGCTGGGTGACCGCCCAGACCGTGAACGCCACGGCTGCCAGGAACAGCAGCAGCCAGCCGGCCCGCTCCAGCCGGCGCCGCCGCAGCAGCAGCCGGCGGCCGCGCGCGGCGGCCCGCAGCGCGAGGTCGGGCGGGACGAGGGGGTGCGGCCCGTCGAGCATCCGCCGCACCTCGGCCTCCTTGCGGTCGGGCGGATTCACGACGCCGCCGCCCCGGCCGCGGCGCGCGGGCTCACGACGCCGCCGCCCCGGTCCCCGCGGCGGCGGGCGGCGGCCCGGCGCCGCGTCCGGTGCTGCGCAGCTCCGCGATCGCGTGCAGGCACAGTGCGTGCACGCGCTCGGCGGGCAGGCCCAGCAGGGCCGCGGTCTGCTCCTCGGCGACGCCCTCGTACAGCCGCAGGACGAGAACCAGCCGTTCCTGCGGGGTGAGCCGGTCCAGCAGGCCGCCGCGCGGCCGCCGGTGGCGCCACGCCGTACGGGCGAACTGCCCGGCCAGCTCCTGGCGGGTGCGGTCGTAGGGGTCCTCGCCGCGCAGCCGGTCCCAGGACGCGTACGTACGGGCCAGCGCGACGGTCAGCAGTTCTTCGGCGGCGGGCGCGGGGGCGCCGGACGGTTCGGCCGTCAGCAGCGTGGCCGTGCGCAGCAGCCGGCCCGCCGCGCCCGCCACGAAGGCTTCGAATTCCTGGGCGCGGCGGTGCTCCAGTGCTGCCCGCCGCTCTCGCACAGCGCCTCCCGGCTCGCGGGCCCGGCGGCCCGGCCATGGCTCCATGGCACGGCAGCGCGGGGCAGGAGGTCAAGAGCCGTGCGGCAGGCGGTGCGTCCCGTGCAGCCGTGCCCGGGCTTCGCGGGCTCCGTTCAGGAGGCCGGCGTCCCCGGGGACAGCGAGGCCGTGACCGTCGAGAGCGAGGTGTTGAAGCGGGTCAGGAGCGTGGTGAAGGCGTTGCGCTCCTCCTCGCTCCACTCCTCCGTGACCAGCGCCATCAGCTCGCGGCGCGAGGCGCGTACCTCCTCCAGGCGGGCCCGGCCGCGCTCGGAGAGCTGCAGGACGACCGCGCGCCCGTCCTCCGGGTGCGAGGCGCGGGTGACCAGGCCCGCGTCGACCAGCGGCGCGACCTGGCGGGTGACCGTGGAGGAGTCGATGCCCATGCCGGCGGCCAGGGCCTTGACGCCCATCGCGCCCTCCTGGTCGAGACGGTTGAGCAGCAGGTAGGCGGCGCGGTCCATGGAGTTGCGCGCCTGCCCGACCCCGCCGAGCCGGCTCTGCTCGGCGCGGCGGGCGAAGACGGCCACTTGATGTTGCAGCGCGTCAAGAAGAGCGGGGTCGGTGTGGGTCGTCATGTCCGAAGAGGTGGGCATGGCCGGTTGCTCGCTTCATGGGGGTGCGTACGGATTGGGGGACAGAGTACGCGGCCCGCGCGGGGACCGTACCGGCGCTGACCAAAGATGTACGGCCGCGGGGCGGCTCTCCGGGCCGCGGGCGCCCGCGGCGGCGCGAGCTGTAAGACTGGCGCCATGGCCGATCACACGCCGCAGACGCCCGCTTCCGCCGCATCCGGGGCCACCGGTCCCGCGGCGGCCGCCGCCGTTCCGCGGGCCACCGCAGACACAGGGGTGCTTCCCGCCGTCACGCTTGACGACATCATGGGAGCGCAGAAGCTGCTGTCCGGGGTGAGCCGGTCCACCGCCATGGAGGGCAGCCGTTACCTGTCCGGGCTGGTGGGCGCGCCGGTGCACTTCAAGTGCGAGAACCTCCAGCGCACCGGCTCGTTCAAGATCCGCGGCGCGTATGTGCGGATCGCCGGGCTCTCCGCGGAGGAACGTTCCTGTGGAGTGGTGGCGGCGAGCGCCGGCAACCACGCGCAGGGCGTGGCGCTCGCCGCCTCCCTGCTGGGCGTCCGCTCCACCGTCTTCATGCCGGAAGGGGCACCGCTGCCCAAGGTCGCCGCGACCCGCGACTACGGCGCCGAGGTGCGGCTGCACGGTCAGGTCGTCGACGAGACGCTGGCCGCCGCGCAGGAGTACGCCCGCGAGACGGGGGCGGTCTTCATCCACCCCTTCGACCACCGCGACATCATCGCGGGGCAGGGCACGGTCGGCCTGGAGATCCTGGAGCAGTGCCCCGAGGTCCGCACGATCGTGGTCGGCATCGGGGGCGGCGGGCTCGCCGCGGGCGTCGCGGTCGCCGTGAAGGCGGTACGGCCCGACGTACGGATCGTCGGCGTGCAGGCGGCGGGCGCCGCCGCGTACCCGCCCTCGCTCGCTGCCGGGCGCCCCGTCTCGATCGAATCCCCGGCCACGATGGCGGACGGCATCAAGGTCGGGCGGCCGGGCGACGTGCCCTTCGGGATCATCGGCGAGCTGGTCGACGAGGTCCGTACGGTCTCCGAGGACGCGCTCTCCAGCGCCCTGCTGCTCTGCCTGGAGCGGGCGAAGATGGTCGTGGAGCCGGCCGGCGCGAGCCCGGTCGCCGCGCTGCTGTCGGAGCCGGCGGCGTTCCAGGGGCCGGTGGTCGCGGTGCTCTCCGGCGGCAATGTCGACCCGCTGCTCACCCAGCGCATCCTGCGGCACGGCATGGCCGCGGCCGGCCGCTACCTGTCGCTGCGGCTGCGCCTGACGGACCGCCCGGGCGCGCTGGCGACGCTGCTGGGCGTGCTGTCCGAGGCGGACGCCAATGTGCTCGACGTGAGCCATGTACGGACCGATCCGCGGCTCGGCATCACGGAGGCCGAGGTCGAACTGCACCTGGAGACGCAGGGTCCGGAGCACTGCACGGAGGTCGGCACGGCGCTCCACGAGGCGGGGTACACGGTGATCGCCTGACCGCGCGCGTCCGGGCACTGTCCGGGCGCGCACGCCAGAACACGACATATATCGCTGCGGCCGATGCCCCCCTGGGGCATCGGCCGTTGGCATGTGTCCGAGAGCGCACACGGAGCCACGGGTATCGCGATGTATCGCGTCTGGGTGTAACATCCGTGGAACGGTCGCTGAAAGGCATGCCGGAACGGTCCCGTTCTGTGGCGCAATCGTGGCGTCCCGTGACGCCGGTCGTCCGCTGAGCGGGTGAAGTCCGGCAAACGTAAGATTTCCCTCGAAACCCAACCCCGGGAGTGCCTAGATGCCAGGCGCTATTCACGCCGAGGGTCTCGTGAAGACCTTCGGCGAAGTCAGGGCTCTGGACGGCGTCGACCTCGACGTCCCCGAAGGAACCGTCCTCGGTCTGCTCGGCCCGAACGGCGCCGGCAAGACCACCGCCGTCCGGGTCCTGACGACCCTGCTGCGGCCCGACCGCGGCACCGCGGAGGTGGCCGGGATCGACGTACTGAAACACCCCGACGAAGTGCGGCGCGCGATCGGCCTGTCCGGCCAGTTCGCCGCCGTGGACGAGTACCTGACCGGCCGCGAGAACCTCACCATGGTCGGCCGGCTGTACCAGATGGGCGCGAAGGCGGCGAAGGCCCGGGCCGGCGAGCTGCTCGACCGCTTCCACCTCGCCGACGCGGGCGACCGGCCCGCGAAGACCTACTCCGGCGGCATGCGGCGCCGCCTCGACCTGGCCGCCGCGCTGGTCGTCAGCCCGCCCGTGATGTTCATGGACGAGCCGACCACCGGCCTGGACCCGCGCAACCGCCAGCAGCTGTGGGACGTCATCCAGGAGCTGGTCGCGGGCGGTACGACGCTGCTGCTCACCACCCAGTACCTCGAAGAGGCCGACCATCTCGCGCACGACATCTGCGTGGTCGACCACGGCCGGGTCATCGCACGCGGCACGTCCGACGAGCTCAAGGCGCGGACCGGCGGCGAACGCGTCGAGGTCGTCGTGCACACGCCCGAGCAGCTGAGCACCGCCGACGAGGTGCTGCGCGGCTTCGGCAAGGGCGGCACCAAGGTCGAGCCGCACACCCGCAGGATCACCGTGCCGGTCAGCGGCGGCGCGAAGCTGCTCGCCGAGGTCATCCGCGAGCTGGACGCCCGGGCCGTCGAGATCGACGACATCGGGCTCCGCCGGCCGACCCTGGACGACGTCTTCATCTCGCTGACCGGCCACGCGGCCGAGACGCCGGCCGAAGAGGAGGAGGCCGCATGAGCGTCATGACGGAGGCGTCCCGGCGGGCCGGTGCGCCGCAGCCGGGCGGCTTCGGGCGGTCCGTACGGGACTCGCTCGAGGTCGCCCAGCGCAACCTCATCAGAATGCTGCGCATCCCGGAGGTGGTGATCTTCGGGCTGGTGCAGCCGATCATGTTCGTGGTGCTGTTCAGCTATGTCTTCGGCGGCGCGATCCAGCTGCCGGGGCAGCAGGGGCCGATCGACCCCGCGCAGTACCGTGCCTTCCTGATGGCGGGCATCTTCGCGCAGACCGTCACCTTCGCCACGGCGGGCGCGGGCGCGGGCATCGCCGACGACATGCACAAGGGCCTGATCGACCGCTTCCGGTCGCTGCCGATGGCCCGCGGCGCGGTCCTTACGGGGCGCACGCTCGCCGACCTCGTACAGACCGCGCTCACCCTCGTCGTCATCGCGGGCGTCGCGCTGATCATCGGCTGGCGCACGCACGAGAACCTCGGCAAGGTACTGGCCGGATTCGGTCTGCTGCTGCTCCTCGGGTACGCCTTCTCGTGGATCGGCGCGCTGATCGGGCTGTCCGTGCGGACCCCGGAGGCGGCCACCTCCGGCGGCCTGATCTGGCTGTTCCCGCTGACCTTCGTCTCGAACGCGTTCGTGCCCTCGGACTCCATGCCGGCGTTCCTGCAGCACCTCGCGGAGTGGAACCCCTTCAGCGCCACGGTGCAGGCCACGCGCGAGCTCTTCGGCAATCTGCCGCCCGGCTATCCGGTGCCGGACGCCTGGCCCATGCAGCACCCGGTCCTGGCCTCGGTGCTGTGGTCGGTCGTCATCATCGCGGTCTTCCGCACGCTGGCGGTACGGAAGTACCGGTCGGCGACGGCGTGAGCGGGCGCGGCGCGCTGGAGCGTCCGGGCGCGCCGCGGGGCGCGTGCGGGCACGCCGGGCGCGGCGCGCGGGCACGCAGAAGGGCCCGGGTCTGCCGACCCGGGCCCTCGTTGGTGTGCGGTGCGACCGCCGCGTGTCGCGGGCGCTGCCGTGGTCCGCGGGCTCAGCCCGAGTAGGGCTTGGCCTCCAGGATCTTCACGGCCGCCTTCTTGCCGTTCGGCAGCTCGTACTCAGCGGTCTCGCCGACCTTCTTCCCGTTGACCCCGGTGCCCAGCGGGGACTGCGGGGAGTACGTCTCGATGTCCGAGCTCGCGTACTCCCGCGAAGCCAGCAGGAACGTCAGCGTGTCGTCCGGGTCTCCGTCGAACGCGATGGTGACGACCGTGCCGGGTGCCACGACACCCGCGGCGGCGGGAGCCTCGCCGACCTTCGCGGTTTCCAGCAGCTGCTTGAGCTGGCGCATGCGAAGGTCCTGCTTGCCCTGCTCTTCCTTGGCCGCGTGGTACCCGGCGTTCTCCTTCAGGTCACCTTCCTCGCGGGCCGCCGCGATCTTTTCGGTGATCTCGGCGCGTGCGGGACCAGACAGGTACTCCAGCTCGGCCTTGAGCTGGTCGTACGCCTCCTGGGTCAGCCAGGTGACGTTGTCGCTGGTCTGGGTCACAGGTGCTCCTCGTCGGTACTGGGGATAAATCAAACGCCCTACCAGGAAGGCTTGCGCCTTCTCGGGTGGGCGAAACCACGAGCCTAACAATTACGGCACAAAAGGGGGAGCGGTAAACCGCAAAAAACACGTCACCGCTGGTCAGGGCGGCCGTCAGGCGTTTTCGGGCGAGTCCCGGAACGGGCGCCGCCGGCCGGCTCTCAGCTACTTGCGCCCGGGGCGTCCGAGGCCGTGCAGCCGACCAGCTCGGCGTTGGTCGCCCGGGCCGTCGTCCGGATCGTGATCACCGTGTCGACCTGGCCCTTGGCCTGATCCACCGGGACGTCCTTGCGGCCGACCTCGGCGCCGTCGGCGGACTGCGAGCGCAGCGTGCACACGCCCTTCGCGTCCGCGTCCTTCACGACCTCCAGATGCGCCTGCACCGCCGAGTCGGAGACGACCTTGTACGAGACGAGGCGGCCGCTGAGGTCCTGCCCGGCGATGTAGGAGATGCCGAACCAGGCGATCACGCCGACCAGCGCGGCGCCGAGCACCGCGCCGATGACCTTGAGCTTGCGGTCGGCTCGCTCGTCGGCGGTACGGCCGTACCGTCCGTCGGGCAGTCCGTCGCGCACCGCGGCCATGATCTTCCTCCTGGTAAGGGGGACCTGGAATTAAATGCCCCCTCGCTTCGGTCACTATAGAAGGCGTCGTTCCACGGCGTCCCATGACCCTTGACTGAGGATCGAGTCTTGACTGAGCAGCTGCGAATGATGGCGGTGCACGCCCACCCCGACGATGAGTCGAGCAAGGGCGCGGCCACCATGGCCAAGTACGTGTCCGAGGGGGTGGACGTGCTGGTCGCTACCTGCACCGGGGGAGAGCGCGGCGACATCCTCAATCCCAAGCTCCAGGGCGACCCGTACATCGAGGCGCACATCCACGAGGTGCGCAAGAAGGAGATGGACGAGGCCCGGGAGATCCTGGGCGTCAAGCAGGAGTGGCTGGGCTTCGTGGACTCCGGGCTGCCCGAGGGCGACCCGCTGCCGCCGCTGCCCGAGGGCTGCTTCGCGCTCCAGGACGTCGAGGCCGCGGCCGAGCCGCTGGTGAAGCTGATCCGTTCGTTCAAGCCGCAGGTCATCACGACGTACGACGAGAACGGCGGCTACCCGCACCCCGACCACATCATGACCCACAAGATCTCGATGGTGGCCTTCGATGCGGCCGGTGACCCCTCGAAGTACCCGGACGCGGGCGAGCCCTACCAGCCGCTGAAGCTCTACTACAACCAGGGCTTCAACCGGCCGCGCACGGTCGCGCTCCACGAGGCGCTGCTGGAGCGCGGCATGGAGTCGCCGTACGGCGAGTGGCTGGAGCGCTGGAAGTCCTTCGAGCGGGCCGAGCGCACGCTGACCACGTACATCCCGTGCGCGGACTACTTCGAGATCCGGGACAAGGCGCTGATCGCGCACGCCACGCAGATCGACCCCGACGGCGGGTGGTTCCGCGTCCCGATGGAGATCCAGAAGGAGGTCTGGCCCACGGAGGAGTACGAGCTCGCCAAGTCTCTGGTGGACACCTCCCTCCCCGAGGACGACCTCTTCGCAGGCATCCGCAACAATTGACCTCATGATGAGCGCGACCAGCACCCTCGCCATGACTCATCTCGTCCCCCTTGCCAAGGAGCTGGACGAGAACAAGGTGACCCCCGGAGTCCTTGGCTTCATCGTCTTCGCGGTCATCGGCGGCGCCGTCTGGCTGCTGATGAAGTCGATGAACAAGCACATGCGGAAGGTCGACTTCGAAGAGAAGCCGGACGCGGCGACCGCCAAGGGCGGCGACGCGGCCGGTACCGACGGCGCCGCCGCGGACGGCGGTGACGGGGCGGAGGCGCCGGCGAAGAGCACCGCTGCGCCGGCGGCTCCGGCCGAGGGGGCTCCGAAGACCAGCTGAGCGGGGGCGGCGGCCACCCTCGGTGGCTGCTGCCCGTCCCGTTCCGCGGCCCCGCGCCGCCCGGCCGGTCCGGCATACCGCCCGGCCGGGCTTCGCGCTGCCCTGGGCGGCGGGCCGCCCCCACCCCGCAGCGGGCTGCGCGCTCGCCTGTTGCGGGAGCGCGGCCCGTTACGACGGTGTCGTCCGCGGTCCGTCCGTCCTGCGTATGGACTCCAGCGGAACGCCCATGATTTCGCGGGCGTGGCGGGTCGGGACCATGCCCAGGCGCCATGCCTGCCAGCCGGTCTCCGGCTCGACGCCGCGGTCCAGCAGCACGGCGTACGCCTCGGCGCAGTCCTCCAGCTTGGAGTCGCGGGCCGGGTGCGGGGAGCGCCGCAGCTCCGCCAGCTCCTCCTGGGCGACGGCCGTGCCCACCACCGAGCCGCCCGGCGAGGCCAGCGGCAGCAGTGTGCAGCGCAGGAAGCGGGCCCAGTCCTCGCCGCGCCGGTCGCCGTAGCCCGCGAAGATCTCCGCCGCCTCGTCGGCCAGCTCCAGGGCCTGCGCGCTCCGGCCGTTCCCCGCGTCGATGACCGCCAGCTCCAGGCAGGACCACGCCTCGCTGTGCGGCACCCCGATCCGCTGGAAGTCCCGGCGGGCGTCCTGCAGCAGCTGGCGCGCGAAGCCGCTGTTGCGCAGCGAGCCGGTCTGCGCGGCCCGCAGGTCACGGGTGATCCGCCCGGAGTGGTGCCGGGCGCACGCCAGGCCGTACGCGTCCTGCATCCGGCTGAACATCGTCCGCGCCCGGTCCAGCTGCCGCACGCCCCCGTCCTTGTCGCCGGTCTCCTCCAGCGCCTGGCCGAGGTAGTACAGCGTCCACGCCTCGCCCCGGGCGTCCTCGTGCCGGCGGTGCAGCGGGAGGGCCTGGCGCAGCTGGTCCACCGCGGGGCCCGGGTCGCCGTCCACCAGCCGGGCCCGGGCCAGCTGGGTCATCGCCCACGCCTCGCCGCGCTCGTCGTGCGTGCGGCCGTACAGCTCCAGCGCCTCCTGGAGCTCGCGCTCGGCCCGCGGCACATCGCCCTGGCGCAGGCACGCCTGGCCGAGCTGGAAGTGCGCCCACGCCTGGCCGTGCACGCTCTCGCTCTCCCGGTGCAGCTCCAGCGCCTCGTCGAGCAGCGCGAACGCCTCGGCCAGCTGGGCCCGGTCCCGCTCCACCGCCGCCAGCGCGTGCAGCGTCCACGCGCGGTCGCCGCGCATGGCGTCCCCGCCCTGCATCGCCAGGGCCTCCCGCAGCTTCGCCGCCGCCTCGGTGAGATTGCCCTGCTGCTGGAGGGTGATGCCCAGGTCGCGCAGGGCGCGCGCCGCGCCCGCCGGATGCTCCGCCTCGAAGTACAGGTCGACCACCGAGGACAGCGTCGTACGCGCCTTGTCCAGCTCGCCGAGCTGCCGGGCCGCGACGCCGGTGCGCCACTGGACCGAGCGGGCCAGCAGGCCCTTGTCGGCGGCCTTCGTCAGCTCGTTCAGCTCGCCGAGGCGGTACAGGTCGCCGCGGAGCAGGCAGTAGTCCGCGAGCGCGCCGAGGAGGTGGGAGAGCGTGGCCTGGTCCACGTCCTGGTCGGCGTGGCGCAGCGCGGCCGTGATGAAGCTGGTCTCGTCGTCCAGCCACTGCAGCGCCGCGTCGAGCGAGGTGAAGCCGTGCGAGCCGAAGCGGTCGGCGCGGGTGGAGGTGTTGCCGTCCACCAGGCGGATCACGGAGTCGGCCAGCTCGGCGTAGCTGCGCATCAGCCGCTCCTGGGCGGTGGACCGCTCGGCCGGGTCCTCCTCGTCCAGCAGCCGGGCGTGCGCGAAGCGGTGCACCAGGGAGTGCAGGCGGTACCGGCTGCCGCGGACGTGCTCGACGAGACCGGCCTCGGCCAGCCGGCCCAGCCGCCGCTCCGCTTCCTCCTCCTCGACGCCCAGCAGCGCCGCCGCCGCTGCGGTGCCCAGGCTGGCCCGCCCGACCAGCGCCAGGCGGCGCAGCAGCCGCCGCTCCGTCTCGGACTGATCGGCATACCGCAGCCACAGGGCCCGCTCCACGGGCGTCACCGGGCCGTAGGCCGCGAGATCCGCCGCGAGCGTCGCCGGATCGCGCCGGCCGAGCGAGGAGCCCGCCACCCGCAGCGGCAGCGGCAGCCCCGCGCACAGCTCGCCGATCCGGTCCAGCGCCTGGGAGTCGTACGGCCCGGCCGCGTCCTCGCTCTCCGTACCGGCGGCGCGCAGCAGCTCCTCGACGCCCGCGGTGTCCAGCGGGCCCACCGGCAGCTGGTGCACCCACGCCGGCAGCCCCTCAGGCAGGTCCAGCGGCTCCCGCGCCGTGACCAGCACCAGGGACTCCGAACGGTCCGGCACCAGCGTGCGGACCTGCTCCGGGTCGGTGGCGTCGTCGAGCAGGACCACCACCGGGAGATTGGTCAGATGCTGGTGGTACAGCTCCGTCAGCCGCTTCACGTGCTGCTCGGGCGAGGGCCGCTCGCGGAACAGCAGCTGCTCGCGCGGCGCCCCGAGGCGGTTCAGCAGGTGCAGCAGCGCGTCCCGGGTGGGCAGCGGGGTCTCGCCCGGGGTCTCGCCGCGCAGGTCCACCACGCACGCCCCGCGGAACTGGTCGCGCAGCTGCCGCGCGGCCCGCACCGCGAGCGCCGTCCGCCCCGAGCCCGGCTCGCCGTGCAGCACCACCACCGTCGGCTTGGTCTCCGTACTGGCGCGGGCGGCGTGCACCCACTGGGTGATCTGCGTCAGCTGGGGCCGCCGGCCGGCGAACGGGCCCTGGGGGTCGGGGAGATGGTGGAAGGACTCGGCCAGCACCGACCGCCGGCGGGCCGCCGCGCTGCGGTCGCCGCCGCGCAGCTGCGGCCCGCGCCCGGCCGTCCCGGCGCCCTTGCCGCTGCCCGCCCCGCTGTTCCGCGTCGCCGCCGTCAGCATCCGCTGCTGGTCCAGGAACGGGCGGATGCCGCGCACCTCCAGGGCCGTCAGCCACTGCAGCCGCAGCTGCTCGGGGCCGCCCGGCTGGCCGCGCATCCCCGCCTGCTGGTGCGCGGCCGGCCAGTGCCCCGCCGTCAGCTTCAGGACCGTCGCGGCGGCCCCCGCGACCGCCACCGCGGCGCCCGTGCCCAGCGCGGGCCCCGGGCCCGTGCCGTACGCCAGGTCGGCGGCGACGGCGGTGACCGCCGCGACCAGCGTGACCACCGCCGGCGTGCCGGTCTCCTTGCGGGTCAGCCGCTCCGTCAGCGGCCGCCGCGCCGCCGCGGCCTCGTCCAGCGCGCGCACATACGCGCCGTACTCCTCGGCGGCGCCGGCCGCCAGCTGGTCCAGCGCGTCGCGGGCCCTGCCGAGCAGGACACCCCCGTCGACGCGCCCGCCCGAGCGGCGTACCTCTTCCTCGACCGCGCGCGTCAACAGCGCGTCCGCGTCCGCGCGATGGGCGTCGCGCAGAACAGCCGATGAGCCCGTCATCCGGATCCCCCTCCAGCGATGATCGCTTTGTACGCCCAGTCTCCCGTCTCCCCGTCAATTCCGGCAGCCCTGTGGATAACTCCGCCCGGACGTGTCACATGGACGGCGGAGGCTGATGCCGCCGTGGCTGAGCAGAGACGCCCGAGGCGGACCCGGGGCGCCTGCCGCGGTCAGCCGGCTCAGTCCTCGCGGCCGGTGGCGAGCAGCCCGACGACGGACAGCGCGCCCCAGCCGAGGGACACCGCCACCGCTTTCCGCCGCGTGCCACGGCCGGGCAGGGACGCGCCCAGGAGCGCCGCGTCGCCGAAGTCCGCCGCGATCCGCACCAGTGCGGCCGTCCGGAGCGCCGTCCCGTCGCGCGGCGCGCACAGTATGGCGAGTCCGCTCGCCGCGTCGCGCCAGGCCAGCGGGCGCAGCGCGATGCGGGTCGCCGGTGCCGTCCGGCCGTCGTCGTCCACCAGCCCGGAGGGCTTGGCGAGCAGTTCGGGACGGGCCGCGACCACCAGCCCGTAGACGGCCGTCGCCGCCCCGACGGCCCGCAGAAGACCGACACGCATGCACTGCCTCCTCGTTTCTCTCCGGGCCCGTCCGGGCCCGGATGCGCTCAACCGGCCCGGCCACGGGCCCGTTGGAAACGGTCCCTGCCGTCGGAGAGCGCGACGATGGGATCGGGATAGTCGTACCGGGCCCGCTCCGGTCCCGGCAGTTTCCACGGTTCGTGCACGGCCGCCCCCGCGATTCCGGCCAGTTCGGGCACCCAGCGGCGGACATACGTGCCGTCGGGGTCGTACCGCTTGCCCTGAAGCACGGGGTTGAGCACGCGGTTGGGCCGGCTGTCCGTGCCGGTGCCGGCCACCCACTGCCAGTTGAGCTGGTTGTTCGCGATGTCTCCGTCCACCAGCAGGTCCAGGAAGTGGCGGGCGCCGATCCGCCAGTCGACATAGAGGGTCTTGGTCAGGAAGCTCGCGACGAGCAGCCGCCCTCGGTTGTGCATCCAGCCTTCGTGGGCGAGCTGGCGCATCGCCGCGTCCACCACCGGGTATCCCGTACGGCCCGCCTTCCAGGCGGCGATCTCCCGTGACGCCGCCGGCTGCGACCGCCAGCGGTCGTGCCGGGTCCGGTAGTCCGCGACGGCCGCCGCGGGCCGGGCCGCCAGCACCTGATGGTGAAAGTCCCGCCAGCACAGCTGCCGGACGAACGCTTCGGCACCCGCCCCTCCGGCGCGGCGCGCACGGTGGACGAGCTCCGCGGGGGAGAGCGTGCCGAAGTGCAGATGCGGCGAGAGCCGGGAGGTCGCGTCCCCGGCCAGATCGTCGTGGCGGTCTTCGTACTCCGCGAGGCCGGCCCGCCGCCATGCCGTCGCGCGCTTACGGCCTTCGGTCTCCCCGCCCGCGGCCAGCCCCTCCGACACCCCGGTCACCGACGCACGGGAGGGCAGTTCCTCCGACGCGACGTCACTGGGCACGCGTACCGCTCCCGGAGCGGCCGAGGGAGTCCGCCCGAACACCTGCGACCAGCGGCGGAAGTACGGCGTGAACACCGCGAAGTGGTCCGATCCCGCCGGAGTCACCGCGCCGGGCGGGACCGCGGTGGTCACCGCGTCGTGCACGCGCAGGCGCCGGCCCGCCGACTCCAGGGCCTCCCGGAGCCGGGCCTCCCGCAGCAGCGCGAACCGGCTCACTCCGGCGGCCATGTGCACCTCGTGCGCCTCCACTTCCGCGGCGACCCGGCACACCTGTTCCACCGTGCTGCCCGAGCGCACCACCAGCCGGCCGCCGCGGTCACGCAGGGCCGCATCGAGGTCGGTCAGGCAGTCCGCCAGGAACGCCCGGCGATTCGGCGCGGCGAAGCCCGCCGCTTCGATGGCGGTGTCACGTACGAACAGCGGCAGCACTTCTTTTGAGGAGCCCTTTGAGGAGCCCTTTGCGGAGGCGAGCGCCGCGCGCAGCGGCGGGTGGTCGTGCACCCGCAGATCTGCGGTGAACAGAACGATCGGGACGGTCATCGCGCCACTCCTGGTCGGGGCCGGTCAAGGGGACGGCCCACTGTCAACTGCGCGGGCGCTCGGGCGGTATCGGGGGCCGCGGCTGTCATTCAGGCACTGCGCGGCGCGTTCCGCTGCCTCCGTGACCGGTCGTGGCCCTGGCGGCGGCCAGCGCGATATTGCGGGCCATACCGCCGAACACCGCGGCGTGGAAGGGCGACACGCTCCACCAGTACGCGTGTCCCAGCAGGCCGCGCGGGTGGAAGAGGGCCCGCTGGCGGTAGCGGGTGCGGCCGGCCTCGTCCCGGTCCGCGCGCATTTCCAGCCAGGCCAGGCCGGGCAGCCGCATCTCGGCGCGCAGCCGCAGCAGCCGTCCCGGTTCGATCTCCTCGACGCGCCAGAAGTCCAGGGAGTCCCCCGCCCGCAGACGGTGGGGGTCACGCCGGCCGCGGCGCAGTCCGACGCCGCCGATCAGCCGGTCCAGCCGGCCGCGTACGGCCCAGGCGAGCGGGAAGGAGTACCAGCCGTTGTCGCCGCCGATGCCTTCGATGACGCGCCACAGCGCTTCCGGCGAGGCGTCGACGGCCAGCTCCCGCTGGTCCGTGTACAGGCTGCCGCCGGTCCACTCGGGATCGGTGGGCAGCGGGTCGCTGGGTGCGCCGGGCACCGCGGCGGACGACCAGCGGGTGGTCACCTGCGCATCCCGTACGCGACGCAGCGCCAGCTCGAGTGCGGTGTTGACGGTGACCGGCTGTCCCGGCCGGTCGGGGACGTACCGCGCGATGTCGTGCTCGTGGCAGACGACCTCGTGGCGCAGGGATTCGGTGAGCGGCCGGGCGATCGAACCCGGCACGGGCGTGACCAGGCCGACCCAGAGGCTGGACAGCCGCGGCGTCAGGACCGGTACGGGCACGATCAGACGCCGGGGCAGGCCGGCGACCTCGGCGTAGCGGCGCATCATCGCCACGTACGTGAGGACGTCCGGCCCCCCGATGTCGAAGGCGCGGTTCACCTCGGGAGGCATGGCGGCGCTGCCGACGAGATACCGCAGCACGTCCCGCACGCCGATCGGCTGGATCCGGGTGCGCACCCACTTGGGGGTGACCATGACCGGCAGCCGTTCGGTGAGGTAGCGCAGCATCTCGAAGGACGCCGAGCCGGAGCCGATGATCACCGCGGCGCGCAGCACGGTGGCGGGCACCTCCGCATCCAGGAAGATCCGCCCCACTTCGGCCCGGGAGCGCAGATGCGGTGACAGTTCCCGTTCGGGCACGTCCTGCGGGGTGAGACCGCCCAGGTAGACGATGCGCCGCACGCCCGCGGCGGCAGCCTGCTCGCTGAAGACGCGCGCGGCCTCCCGGTCGGTGGCCTCGAAGCCGGAACCGGTGCCCAGCGCGTGGACCAGGTAGTACGCGACGTCGATGCCCTGCATGGCCGCCCGGACGGACGCCTCGTCGGTCACATCGCCACGGACCACCTCCGCCCGGTCGGCCCACGGGTGGTCGCGGAGCTTTCCGGGCGACCGGGCCAGGCACCGCACCCGGTGGCCGGCCGCCAGCAGCTCCGGCACCAGCCGGCCCCCGATATAGCCCGTCGCCCCGGTCACCAGGCAGGCCGGCCCCGGACGTGTCCGCGACCCCGCGCCCTCGTCGCCCCTCATGAACGCCTCCGCTCGGCTTCGGGTCCTGCCTCCCACTTTTCCCTGCCCTGGACCCTCTGGCGACCGGTGCCGGGGCCCGCCGAATCCGGCAGCCCTGTGGATAACTCCGCCCGGACGTGTCACACGGACCGTGAAACATCCGCCGTGCCGGGCATTGCGGCCCCCGGCGGAACCGTCACGCACCGTCCGGGCGCACCCGTGCGAGAGGATGGCCCCATGCCGAACCGCCTGGCCCATGAAACTTCCCCCTATCTGCTCCAGCACGCCGAAAACCCGGTCGAGTGGTGGCCGTGGTCCACCGAGGCGTTCGAGGAGGCGCGGCGGCGCGGTGTCCCGGTGCTGCTCAGCGTCGGGTACAGCAGCTGCCACTGGTGTCACGTCATGGCGCACGAATCCTTCGAGGACGAGGCCACCGCCGCGCTGCTGAACGAGAACTTCGTGTCGGTGAAGGTGGACCGCGAGGAGCGCCCGGACGTCGACGCCGTGTACATGGAGGCCGTGCAGGCCGCCACGGGGCACGGTGGCTGGCCGATGACGGTCTTCCTCACGCCGGACGCCGAGCCGTTCTACTTCGGTACCTACTTCCCGCCGACGCCGCGTCATGGCATGCCCTCGTTCTCCCAGGTCCTGGAGGGCGTGAAGAGCGCCTGGGCGGACCGCAGGGAGGAGGTCGGCGAGGTCGCGGGGAAGATCGTGCGCGATCTCGCGGGCCGCTCGCTGTCGGCCGGCGGGGTACAGCCGCCGGAGCGCGAGGACCTGCTCGCCGCCCTCATGCAGCTGACCCGGGAATTCGACGCGAACCGCGGCGGATTCGGCGGCGCGCCGAAATTCCCGCCGTCGATGGTGCTGGAATTCCTGCTGCGCCACCACGCGCGCACCGATTCCGAAGGCGCGCTGCAAATGGTCACGGCGACCTGCGAGGCAATGGCGCGCGGCGGCATTTACGACCAGCTCGGCGGCGGCTTCGCACGCTATTCCGTGGACGCGGAATGGGTAGTTCCGCATTTCGAGAAGATGCTGTACGACAATGCGCTGCTGTGCCGGGTGTACGCGCACCTGTGGCGCGCCACGGGCTCCGGCCTCGCCCGCCGCATCGCCCTGGAGACCGCCGACTTCATGGTCCGCGAACTCCGCACCGACCAGCTCGGGTTCGCCTCCGCGCTGGACGCGGACAGCGACGACGGGTCGGGCAGGCACGTGGAGGGGGCGTACTACGTCTGGACGCCCGAGCAGCTGACCGAGGTGCTGGGGGAGAAGGACGCGCAGGTGGCCGCCGACTACTTCGGCGTCACCGAGGAGGGCACCTTCGAGGAGGGCGCCTCCGTGCTCCAGCTCCCGGACACCGACGGCCTGCTGGACGCCGACCGGATCCAGGGCATCAAGGAGCGGCTGCGCGCGGCGCGTGACGAACGGCCCCGTCCCGGCCGGGACGACAAGGTCGTGGCCGCCTGGAACGGCCTGGCCATCGCCGCGCTCGCGGAGACCGGTGCGTACTTCGAACGGCCCGACCTGGTCCAGGCCGCGACCGACGCCGCCGACCTGCTGGTCCGCGTGCACATGGACGGCCGCGCGCGGCTGCACCGCACGTCGCGCGACGGCGTCCCCGGCACCAACTCCGGTGTCCTGGAGGACTACGCGGACGTCGCCGAGGGCTTCCTCGCGCTGTCCCAGGTGACCGGCGAGGGCGTCTGGGCGGACTTCGCGGGCCTGCTCCTGGACACCGTGCTGATCCACTTCCGGGGGCCGGACGGCTCGCTGTACGACACGGCCGACGACGCGGAGACGCTGATCCGCCGACCGCAGGACCCGACCGACAACGCCGTGCCCTCGGGATGGACCGCGGCGGCCGGCGCCCTGCTCTCGTACGCGGCGCTCACCGGCAGCTCGCCGCACCGGGAGGCGGCCGAGCAGGCGCTCGGCATCGTCAAGGCGCTCAGCGGCCGCGCCCCGCGCTTCATCGGCTGGGGGCTCGCGGCCGCCGAGGCCCTGCTGGACGGCCCGCGCGAGGTCGCGGTGGTCGGCCCGTACGACGACGAGGCCACCCGCGAACTGCACCGCGCCGCGCTGCTGGGCACCGCGCCCGGCACGGTGGTCGCCGTCGGCGAACCCGGGAGCGAGGAGGTGGCGCTCCTGAAGGACCGGCCGCTGCTGGGCGGCCGCCCCGCCGCCTACGTGTGCCGCGACTTCACCTGTGAGCGGCCCACCGCCGACCCGGGCGAACTGGCGGAGCGCCTGAAGGAGCACTGACCACAGCGCCTGAAGGAGCGCTGACCGCGGGGGAGCGGGCCCGTCTCCGTACCGGCGTACGGATTCGCGCAACTGTGCGGATTCGTACCGTCGTACGGAGACGGGCACTAGCGTCGCTCCCATGACCATCCGCAGTGAAGTGCCCACCACCCACCGCGAAGTCCGGCTGGCCGCCCGCCCCACGGGTGCGGTCACCGACGCACTCTTCGAGATCGCCGAAGTGCCCGTACCGGAACCGGCGCCCGGTCAGATCCTCGTCCGCACCACCACCATGGGCGTCGCGGCCGTGATGCGCACCCTCATGGACGAGCAGAGCGCCGTGCCGATGCCGCCCTACGAGATCGGCGCCCCGCTGCACGGCGCCGCCGTGGGCGAGGTCGTGGCCGCGCCCGGTACCGACTTCGCCCCCGGTGACCTGGTGGAACACCGTCTCGGCTGGCGCGAGTTCGCCGTCATGGACGCCTCTCAGGCGCAGCGCCTGGAGCCGGACCTGCTGCCCGACCCCGGTGCTTACCTCTCGCAGGGGCCGACCGCCCTGATGGGCATCGGGCGGGGTGCGGACGTGCGCCCCGGGGACACCGTGTTCATCACCGGGGCGGCCGGCGGCGTGGGGTCGCTGGCCGGGCAGCTCGCCAAGCAGCGCGGCGCGGTACGCGTCATCGGCAGTACGGGCTCCCGCGCCAAGGCCGAGCGGCTCATGGACGGGCTCGGTTACGACGCGGTGGTGATCCGGGGCGAGGGGCCGATCCTGGACCAGCTGCGCAAGGCGGCGCCGGACGGCGTCGACGCGCTCTTCGACAACGTGGGCGGCGAGCAGCTGCAGGCCGCCCTCACCCTCGCCAACCGCGGTGCCCGGATAGCGATCGTCGGCGCGCTGGCCGCCCAGATGTCCGCCACCGGGACGGCCATGACGGAGATCGACACGCTGTCGGTCCTCGCGCGCGGCATCACGCTGCGCGGCATGGCCCTCTTCGACCACCTGGACCTCGTCCCGGAGTGGAACCGGCAGTTCGGCCAGGGGCTGCGCGACGGCACGCTCACCTTCCCGCACGTGCGGTTCCAGGGAATCGAGCAGGCCCCGCGCGCGCTGCGCGAGTTGACCGAGGGCCGCCACCTCGGCGCGGTGCTCGTGGACCTGTAAGGCAGCCCGGCCCGCCTCCTGCGGCCGCCCCAGCCGCCCCGACCGCCCCGGCCCCCTCCGGCGGTCTCCCCGTTGTCAGTGGGATGTGTAACGCTCTAAGAGCGCACAGTCACATTCAGTGAGAGCTGGAGGGGGTGTTGCGGATGCGTACTGCCATGCACGGAGCGGTCGTTGCGGCCGCCGCGGTGTGTGTGGGCGGCTTCCTGGTGGGCGGGACCGCGGTGGTCCTCGCCCTGGTGCTGGCCGGGGTGACCGCCGTGACCTGGCAGGTGGCCGCGGGGTCAGGCGTGCGAATAGGCCACCAGCGAGATGCCCACGTAGTGCACGACGAAGGCCGCGAGGGTGAAGGAGTGGAAGACCTCATGGAAGCCGAACCACCGAGGTGACGGGTTCGGGCGCTTGATCCCGTAGATCACGCCGCCCGCGCTGTAGAGCAGCCCGCCGACGATCACGAGCACGAGGACGGCGATGCCGCCCTTCTGCAGGAAGTCCGGGAGGAAGAAGACCGCCGCCCAGCCCATCGCGATGTAGCACGGCGTATAGAGCCATCGCGGCGCGCCGACCCAGAAGACGCGGAAGGCGATGCCGAGGGCGGCGGCCACCCAGATGCCCCACAGCAGAAGATCCCGGCGGCCGTCCGGGAGCAGCAGGATCGTCAGCGGGGTGTAGGTGCCCGCGATGATCAGAAAAATATTGGCGTGATCCAGCCGGCGCAGGATCCCCAGCACTCGTGGGCCCCAGTTGCCCCGGTGGTATATCGCGCTGACGCCGAAGAGCAGGCAGGCGGTGAGCGTGTACACGCCGCACGCCACCCGGCCCCGGGTGCTGTCGGCCAGTGCGGTGAGCATGACACCCGAGAAGAGGACCGCCGGGAACATTCCGGCGTGCAGCCACCCCCGGAGCTTCGGCTTCAAGGGGGTGGCCAGCGCGGAGACCGCGGAGGTCACGGCCTGAGCTGTGCTTTCGGCAGTGCGGGTGTCGGCGGCTTCGGGCGCGGAAGACATGGCCGCCACCCTATCTACGCCACCGTAAGTTACGGATCAGTCCGCTGAGTGGTGACGGTCACGAGGGGGCCCTCTGGACAGAATCCGGTCGGGGACGGATGATCATATGAGTGCGGTCGGCACCGGATGAGCGGTCACGAAGCATCCGGGTCGCAGCCCCCAAGGGGCCAACATCTTCAAAAGCGGACATTGTGCTGATGTTCGTCAACCCCTCATCTAGGAGCGATCGTGGCGCGCGACAACGCGGCTCCCTCCCTCAAGCACCCGACCAACCACCAGGAGCTCATCGCCTGGGTCGATGAGATCGCGTCGATCACCCAGCCGGACCGCATCGTGTGGTGCGACGGCTCTGAGGCGGAGTACGACCGCCTGTGTGAGGAACTGGTCGCCAAGGGAACGTTCAAGAAGCTCGACCCGATCAAACGGCCCAACTCCTACTACGCGGCCTCCGACCCGAGGGACGTCGCCCGTGTGGAGGACCGCACCTTCATCTGTTCCGAGAAGGAGGAGGACGCGGGTCCGACGAACCACTGGAAAGCCCCCGCGGAGATGCGGGAGATCTTCTCCGGTGAGCAGGGCATCTTCCGCGGCGCGATGAAGGGCCGGACGATGTACGTCGTCCCGTTCTGCATGGGCCCGCTGGGTTCGCCGCTCTCCGCGCTCGGCGTGGAGATCACCGACTCGGCATACGTCGCCGTCTCGATGCGCACCATGACCCGCATGGGCCAGCCGGTCCTGGACGAGCTGGGCTCCGACGGCTTCTTCGTCAAGGCCGTGCACACCCTCGGCGCCCCGCTCGCGGAGGGCGAGCAGGACGTGCCGTGGCCGTGCAACTCCACGAAGTACATCTCGCACTTCCCCGAGGACCGCGAGATCTGGTCCTACGGCTCGGGCTACGGCGGCAACGCCCTGCTCGGCAAGAAGTGCTACGCGCTGCGCATCGCCTCCGTCATGGCGCGTGACGAGGGCTGGCTCGCCGAGCACATGCTGATCCTCAAGCTCACCCCGCCGCAGGGTGAGCCGAAGTACGTCGCGGCCGCGTTCCCGAGCGCCTGCGGCAAGACCAACCTCGCGATGCTGGAGCCCACGATCTCCGGCTGGACGGTCGAGACCATCGGCGACGACATCGCCTGGATGCGCTTCGGTGAGGACGGCCGCCTCTACGCGATCAACCCCGAGGCCGGCTTCTTCGGCGTCGCGCCCGGCACCGGCGAGCACACCAACGCCAACGCCATGAAGACCCTGTGGGGCAACTCCGTCTTCACCAACGTCGCGCTCACCGACGACGGCGACGTCTGGTGGGAGGGCATGACGGAGGAGACCCCCGCCCACCTCATCGACTGGAAGGGCAACGACTGGACCCCGGAGTCGGAGACCCCGGCGGCGCACCCCAACGCCCGGTTCACCACCCCGGCCGGCCAGTGCCCGATCATCGCGCCCGAGTGGGAGGACCCCAAGGGCGTGCCGATCTCGGCGATCCTCTTCGGCGGCCGCCGCGCCAGCGCGGTACCGCTGGTCACCGAGTCCTTCGACTGGCAGCACGGCGTCTTCCTCGGTGCCAACGTCGCCTCGGAGAAGACCGCCGCGGCCGAGGGCAAGGTCGGCGAGCTGCGCCGCGACCCGTTCGCCATGCTGCCGTTCTGCGGCTACAACATGGGCGACTACATGGGCCACTGGGTCAAGGTCGGCAAGAACGCCGACCCGGCCAAGCTGCCCAAGATCTACTACGTCAACTGGTTCCGCAAGAACGACGAGGGCAAGTTCGTCTGGCCCGGCTTCGGCGAGAACAGCCGCGTCCTGAAGTGGATCGTGGAGCGCCTGGAGGGCAAGGCCGAGGGCGTCGAGACCCCCATCGGCATCCTGCCGACCAAGGAGTCGCTGGACACCGAGGGCCTGGACCTGCCCGAGGCGGACCTGGACTTCCTGCTCAGCGTCGACAAGGACGTCTGGCGCGACGAGGCGTCGCTGGTCCCCGAGCACCTCAACACCTTCGGTGACCACACGCCGAAGGAGATGTGGGACGAGTACCGCGCGCTGGTAAAGCGCCTCGGCTAACCCTTTTTTGCGGCTGAACCGCCGCCGCTCTCGCGGAGGTGGTTGCTCGCCGCGGGGGTTCCTCAATTGATGGCTGAGGTGGAAGTCCGGGGGCGGGCCGGAGTGAGCACCGCCCGCCCCCGGACGTCTTGGGCCCCTGCCCGGGGCGGGGGTCAGGCCGTGGCCAGCTTCCCCGCTTCGGAGTGTGCCTTCAGCAGCTCGGCGGCGAGCTCCGCGGCCGCCTTGTCGCCCCGGGAGTTCGCCACGACCAGGGCGTTCCCCGCGAGGGTGTGGACGCGGCGGTGGAGCGAGGGGAGCCGCTCCGGGTCGCCGCCGGACGGCCGGGCGCGCAGCGGGAAGTCGCCGCCGCGCAGCCGGGCGACCTGCTCGGCGAGCCGGTCGGCGGCGTCGTCGAGCGAGCCGTCGGGCGTCAGCGCGCGCAGCTCGTCGAGGGTGGTCAGCAGTGCGGTCAGATGCCCGGCGAGCCGGATGTCCAGCTCCTCCTCGCGGGAGCGGTGCGGAAAGTCATCCTGCTCGGCCATGGTGTGGACCGACTTGGTGCGGATCGGCTCGTACATGGAATGGCCTCCTGGCAACGTCAGGAGACCATCCTACCTTGGACTGAGTCTAAAGTTGTCCCGCGTACAGAGAAAGAGCCCGCTCAGTACTGACCGTAACCGTCCAGGAAGCTGCCGATCCGGGTCACCGCGTCCGTCAGATCGTCCTTGTTCGGCAGCGTGACCAGGCGGAAGTGGTCCGGCTCCGGCCAGTTGAAGCCCGTGCCGTGCACGATCATGATCTTCTCGGCGCGCAGCAGATCCAGCACCATCTGCCGGTCGTCCTTGATCTTGTACACCTTCGGGTCCAGCCGCGGGAACGCGTACAGCGCGCCCTTGGGCTTCACGCAGCTGACGCCCGGGATCTGCGAGAGCAGGTCGAACGCGGCGTCCCGCTGCTCCAGCAGCCGGCCACCCGGCAGCACCAGATCGTTGATCGACTGACGGCCGCCGAGCGCCGTCGCCACCGCGTGCTGGGCCGGCATGTTGGCGCACAGCCGCATGTTCGCGAGGATCGTCAGCCCCTCGATGTACGAGGTGGCGTGCGCCTTCGGGCCGCAGACCGCGAGCCAGCCGCTGCGGTAGCCCGCCACCCGGTACGCCTTCGACAGGCCGTTGAACGTCAGCGTCAGCAGGTCGGGGGCGAGGGACGCGAAGGGGGTGTGGGTCACGCCGTCGTAGAGGATCTTGTCGTAGATCTCGTCGGCGCAGACGATCAGGTTGTGCCGGCGGGCGATCTCCGCGATGCCGCGCAGCAGCTCCTCGTCGTACACCGCGCCCGTGGGGTTGTTCGGGTTGATGACGACGATGGCCTTCGTGCGGTCGGTGACCTTCCGCTCGATGTCGGCCAGGTCCGGCATCCAGTCCGCCTGCTCGTCGCAGCGGTAGTGCACGGCCGTACCGCCGGACAGCGAGACCGACGCCGTCCACAGCGGGTAGTCCGGGGCCGGGACCAGCACCTCGTCGCCGTCGTCGAGCAGCGCCTGCATCGACATCTGGATCAGCTCCGAGACGCCGTTGCCGAGGTAGATGTCCTCGACGGACAGCTCGATGCCGCGGGTCTGGTAGTGCTGCATCACCGCGCGCCGGGCGGAGAGCAGGCCCTTCGCGTCGCCGTAGCCGTGCGCCGTGCCGACGCTGCGGAGGACGTCCTCCAGGATCTCCGGCGGGCACTCGAAGCCGAACGCGGCGGGGTTGCCGGTGTTCAGCTTGAGTATGCGATGACCTGCCGCCTCCAGCCGCATCGCCTCCTCAAGAACCGGGCCACGGATCTCGTAGCAGACATTGGCGAGCTTGGTTGACTGGATCACCTGCATGTCCGCCACCTTACGGGCGGGCGCGGACGCCCGCCCGGTGTTATGGGCCACGCCGGGACCTGCCGATACGCAGGTGGCGGGCGGCTTCCCACCCGCCCCACTGCACATTCCAAGACTCGGATGACGCATGGCCGATTTTTCGCATGTGCTCACCATCGAGCGCTTCGTCATCGAAGCCGGACGACGGAATCCGCAGGACGTCCGGCGCGGCGCCCGGAGGCGGTGTGAGCTTCGACTCAGCCGCGCGCCACGGGAGTGCGCCGCACCGACCGGCCCGCGAGGACGTCGGTCCGCTTGCCGTCCTCGATCACGAAGCGGCCGTCGATCAGCACGTGCGGGATGCCCGTCGGGAGCGTCCGCGGCACCTCGAAGGTCGCCCCCGCGGCCACCGTCTCCGGGTCGAACAGCACCAGGTCGGCACGGTATCCCTCGCGGACGAGCCCCCGGTCCGGCAGCCGCAGCCGCGCCGCTGCCCGCCCGGTGAGGTGCGCGACGCACTCCTCCAGCGAGAGGATGCCCAGCTCACGGACGTACTTGCCCAGGTACTGGGGGAACGTGCCGTACGCGCGCGGGTGCGGCTTGGCGCCCTGCAGGATGCCGTCGCTGCCGCCCGTGTGCACGCGGTGCCGCATGATCTGCCGGACGTTCTCCTCGTGCCCGACGTGCTGCAGGATCGTCGAGCCGAGCCGGTCCTCGATGAGCAGCCGGCGGGCCGTCACCCACGGCTCCTCGCCGCGCTCGGCCGCGCTCTGCGCGACCGTCTTGCCGACGTACTCCGCGAGGTCCGGGTTCGAGACGCCGGAGATCTCGATCGTGTCCCACTCCATCGGGACGCCGTGGCAGCCGTCCGCGCCCTCGACCTCCACGACGTGCCGGATGCGGGCCGCCTCGGCGTCGTCCCGCAGCCGCGCGAGGATCGCGTCCGGGCCGCCCTCGCTCGCCCAGCTCGGCAGCATCGCGACCAGCGTCGTACAGCCGGGGGTGTACGGATACGTGTCCAGGCTGATGTCCGCGCCGTCGTCCAGCGCCGCGTCCAGCAGGGCCAGCAGCTCGGGGGCCCGGCCCTTGTTCACGCCGAAGTTCATGGTGGCGTGCGCGAGGTGCAGCGCACAGCCGGCCTCGCGCGTGAGGTCCACCATCTCCTCGTACGCCTGGAGCGCGCCCGCGCCGTACGAGCGGTGGTGCGGGCAGTAGTACCCCTCGTACCGGGCCACCACCCGGCACAGCTCGGCCAGTTCGGAGTCCGAGGCGTACATGCCGGGCGTGTAGGTGAGGCCCGAGGAGAGGCCCACGGCGCCCTGCTCCAGGCCCTCGGCGACCAGCCGCTTCATGCGGGCCAGCTCGGCGTCGGTCGCCGGGCGGTCGTCCCAGCCCATCGCCAGCATCCGGACCGTGCCCTGCGGGATCAGGTACGCGGCGTTGACCGCGATGCCGTGGCCGTCGAAGCCGTGGTCCAGCCGGTCGAGGTACTCGCCGACCGACCGCCAGCTGAAGTCGATGTCCGAGCCGCCCCCGCTCTCGGCTTCGCTCGAGCGGGAGGGACCCCCTCCGTTCCAGCCCGCGATCTGCGCGCGGACCTCGGCGAGGGTGCGGTCGTCGACGGGCGCGTACGACAGGCCGTCCTGGCCGATCACTTCGAGGGTGACGCCTTGTGCGGCTTTCGCCTCGTGCGAGGGGTCTCGCAGAAGCGCCAGGTCGCTGTGGGCGTGCATGTCGATGAAACCGGGCGCCAGCGCCAGGCCGGCTGCGTCGATGGTGCGGCGGGCCGTCGGGCGGTCGCCGCTGCCCTCCCGTACGACGGCGGCGATCCGGCCGCCGTCGAGCGCGACATCGGCGCGGTAGGAGGGACCGCCGGTGCCGTCGATGACGCTGACGTCGCGGAGGACGGTGTCCATGGGGGTTGCCTTTCTTGCGGCCGGTGGACGGGGCACACGGCCTCCGGCCGCGTTGCCCTCAAACGCCGGACGGGCTGGGATGTGGACGGGCGGGCCTCTCAGAAGAACGTGCGGACGAAGTCCGACACCGTGCCGTCGGCCTCGACCAGCGGGATCAGCTGCCACTTGTCGAAGGACGTGCACGGGTGGGACAGGCCCATCCCGATCCAGTCGCCGACCTCCAGCCCGGTGCCCGGCTCGGTGCTGATCCAGGCGTGCTGGTCGGAGAGGCCGGTCACGGCGATGCCGTCGGCGGGGCGCACCGCGCCGTCGCGCGCGGACCGTACGACCTGCGCCTCGGGCAGGTCCAGGTCGTACGCCGCGTCCCGCTTGCCCGCGTTGGCGAACGCCTGCGTGCCGTTGGGGCGCGAGACGACCTGCGCCCACAGGCGGAAGGCGGGCTGCAGGGCGCCCTCGTCGGGGTGGCGGTTGAAGGGGGTGAGGTGGCGGTAGTGGCCGTCGTCGTGCGAGACGTACGCGCCGGAGCGCAGCAGCTTCAGTACCGGCCGGGACAGCTCCGGTACCTCGGCGAAGACCTCGGCGACCGTGTCGAACCACGCGCTGCCGCCCGCGCTCAGCACGATCTCGTCCAGGTCGGCGAAGCGGCCCGCCTTGTCCAAGTCGGTGACGAGCGCGACGAGGCGGCGCAGCCAGGCGGCGATCCGCTCGGCGTTCGCGTCCGGCACCTCGCCTTCGTACCCGGCGATGCCGACCAGCCGGAGGGTGTCGGCCGCGGCGATCGCGTTGGCCAGGTCCAGGCAGGTGGCCTCGTCGCGGACGCCGGTACGGGCGGCGTCGCCCGCGCCCAGCTCGATGACGACGTCCACCGGGCGCGTGGCGCCGGCCTCGCGCAGGGCCGCGTCCATCAGCTCGATGCCGCGCAGCGAGTCGACGTAACAGACGAAGCGGAAGTCCGGGTCGGCGGCCAGCTCGCCGGCCAGCCAGCGCAGCGCGGCGGCGTCCACCAGCTCATTGGCGAGGAAGATCCGCTGGATGCCGAAGGCGCGGCAGACGCGGGCCTGGTGCGGCACGGCGACGGTGATGCCCCAGGCGCCGTGCGCCACCTGGCGCGCGAAGAGCTGCGGGGACATGGAGGTCTTGCCGTGCGGCGCGAAGGCCAGGCCGTGCCGGGTGGAGTAGTCCTCCATCAGGGCGAGGTTGTGCTCGACCGACTCGGCGGACAGGGCCAGGACCGGGGTGGTGAAGCCGCCGGTGAAGAGGTTGCGGCGCTGGGCCGCCAGGGCACCGACCGTGAGTCCTTCCGCGTCCGGGGGGAGGGCCTTGAAGCGGTGGTCCACCCGTTCGTCCGCGAGCTGTCCGATGGGGTGGTCGGACTGGGGATCGGCGGCCATGGGATGTCTCCTCAAATTTCCTGTTGCAGCATCTGCAACGCCCATTGCGCATATCGCTGAATGCTGTCTAGCATCCGTTTCATCGTCGGGTCAATGGTGGGGAAACGCGGGAAACACAGCGCTGAACACGCCCCCGCCCCACCGCCACGGCCCCGCACCACCCACCGCAAGGAGCAGGGAAACACCGTGACCACAGCGACCACGCCACCGCACGTCACCACCGACGTCGTCTGCCTGGGCGAGTCCATGGTCACCTTCCTGCCCGCACGCCCCGGCAGACTCGCCGACGTGCACTCCTGGGACCGCGGCATCGGCGGCGCCGAGTCCAACGTGGCCTGCGCGCTGGCCGCCATCGGGCACCCCGCCCGGTGGATCTCCCGGGTCGGCGCCGACGGTTTCGGCGACCACCTCCTGGAGGCGATCGCCGCACACGGCGTCGATGTCGGCCACGTCCAGCGCGACCCCAAGCGCCCGACCGGCATCTACTTCCGCACGGCGGGGGAGCGGGCCACCGGCGCGGAGCCGGAGCCGGAGACGGAGGCGGAGGCGGACGGGGGACAGGACCTCGCCGAGGTCGTCTACTACCGCGCCGGCTCCGCCGCCTCCGCGATGACCCCCGCGCTCCTCGACGAACAGGCCCTCTGGGACGCCCGCGTCGTCCACGTCACCGGCATCACCGCCGCCCTCTCCGACGGCTGCCTCGACGTCCTGAAGACGATCACCGAGCGTCGTCCGGGCCGCCCGCTCGTCTCCTTCGACCTCAACTACCGCGTCGGCCTCTGGCAGGACCGCGCGGACGCGGCGCCCGGAATCCTCCTCGGCCTCGCCCGCGGCTGCGACCTGGTCTTCGTCGGCGAGGACGAGGCCGCGGCCGCCTGGAACGTGCACGGCCCGGCCGCCGTGCGCACGGCGCTGCCCGAGCCCGGCGTCCTCGTCGTCAAGCAGGGCGGCGAGGGGGCCACCGTGTACGAGCGGCAGCCCGACGGCACCGACACCGTGACCTTCGCGCCCGCGCTCAAGGTCGAGGTGGCGGCCCCGGTCGGGGCCGGCGACGCCTTCGCCGCCGGCTTCCTCTCCGCCACCCTGCGCGGCCTGCCCGTCTTCGACCGCATCCGGCACGGCCACCTCATGGCCGCCGCCTCCCTCACCGTCCCCGGCGACCTCGGCACCCCGCCGGCCCGCGAGCTCACCGACCACCTCGTCGCGCTCGACGCGGCCGCCTGGGAGACACTGCGACTCGGCCCCGGCTGGACGGAGACCGGGGTTGAAGAAGTACGGGTGGAGGTCCCCTCATGAGTGAGCGCAGCGAGCGAATCATCGAAAGGTGCGTGCCCGACTCAGGTCGGGCCTCGCGAAGCGAGGTTCGAGCATGAGTCAGACAGTCGACCGGGCGCTGAGCATCCTGCCGCTCCTCGCGCAGGGACCGGCCAACCTGGAGCAGGTCGCCGACCGGCTCGGTGTGCACAAGTCCACCGCCCTGCGGCTGCTGCGCACCCTGCACGAGCACGGCATGGTCTACCGCCAGCCCGACCAGCGCTACCGCCTGGGCGCCCGGCTCTTCGCGCTCGCCCAGGAGGCCGTCGAGAACCTCGACGTCCGCGACATCGCCCACCCCCACCTCGCCGAGCTCAACGAGAAGGTCGGCCACACCGTCCACCTCGCGGTGTACGAGGAGAACGAGGTCCTCTACATCGACAAGGTCGAGAGCCGCTACCCGGTCCGGATGTACTCGCGCATCGGCAAGCCCGTCGCGATCACCGTCGCGGCCGTCGCCAAGCTGCTGCTCGCCGACCTCCCCGAGCCCGAGCGCCGCGCCGTCGCCGAGCGGCTCGACTACCCCCAGTACACGGCCCGTTCGACGCCCGACGCCACGGCCTTCCTGGCCGAGCTGGCCAAGGTGCGCGAACAGGGCTGGGCCACCGACCTCGGTGGCCACGAGGAGTCCATCAACTGCATCGGAGCACCCATCCGCGGTGCGGACGGCCGGCTGGTCGCGGCGATGTCGGTCTCCGCGCCGAACGTCGTCGTCTCCGCCGAGGAACTCCTCAAACTGCTCCCGCTGGTGCGCCGTACCGCGGACGCCATCAGCCGGGAGTACTCGGGCAACGCCCCGGTAAGAACCCCGCAGGACCACAAGGAAGCCTGAGAGCCACCATGACCGAGAAGACCGCCCTCACCCCGGCCACCCACACCACCCCGCCCGCGAAGTTCTCCCACGGCGTCAAGAAGGGCAACATCCTTCAGGTCGCCGGCCAGGTCGGCTTCCTCCCGGCCGTCGAGGGCCAGGCCCCCACCCCCGCGGGCCCGACCCTGCGCGAGCAGACCCTGCAGACCTTCGCCAACGTCAAGGCGATCCTCGAAGAGGGCGGCGCGACCTGGGACGACGTCATGATGATGCGCGTCTACCTCACCGACGTCGACCACTTCGCCGAGATGAACGAGATCTACAACGCGTACTTCGAGGAGCAGGGCCTGAAGGAGGCGCCGGCCGCCCGTACCACCGTGTACGTCGGCCTGCCCAAGGGTCTGCTCATCGAGATCGACGCGCTCGCCGTCCTGAGCTGACGCCGCTCTCCCCCTGATCTCTCCCCCACAAGCCGTTCGTCGTCACGGCGCGGCGCCTCTGCCCCACGAGGCGCCGTGCCGCGATCCCCCCTGCCCCGAAAGCCCCATGCACTTACGAGGTCAAAGATGTCCCCGTCCCCCCTCGCGGCGCTCGCGGCCGCCCCCGCTCCACCGGCACCACCCCACACCGGCGGCCTGCTCGCCCTGATCCCGGGCACGGCCGGCCTGCTCACCGTCGCCGCCCTCGGCATCGCCCTCCTCCTCGTCCTGATCATCAAGGTCAGGCTGCAGCCCTTCGTCGCGCTGCTCTCCGTCTCCATCGCGGTCGGCCTGGCCGCCGGGCTCTCCGTCACCGAACTCTTCGGCACCGTCCAGAAGTCCGACGTCGTCTCGATGATCGAGAGCGGCATGGGCGGCATCCTCGGACACGTCGCGATCATCATCGGCCTGGGCACGATGCTCGGCGCGATACTCGAAGTCTCCGGCGGCGCCGAGGTACTGAGTGCCCGCCTGCTCCGCCTCTTCGGTGAGAAGCGCGCGCCGCTCGCCATGGGCCTGACCGGCCTGATCTTCGGTATCCCGGTCTTCTTCGACGTGGGCATCTTCGTCCTCGCACCGATCGTGTACGCGGCCGCCAAGCGCTCCGGCAAGTCGATCGTCCTGTACGCCATGCCGCTGCTGGCCGGCCTGTCGATGACGCACGCCTTCCTGCCGCCGCACCCCGGGCCGGTCGCCGCGGCCGGCCTCCTCAAGGTCGACCTCGGCTGGATCATCCTGATGGGCCTGGTCTGCGGCATCCCGGCCGTGCTGGCGGCCTGGGCCTACGCGGCCTGGATCGGCAAGCGCGTCTTCGTCCCGGTGCCGCACGACATGGTCGAGGCGGCCGCGGAGGCCAAGGCCGCGGTCGCCGCGGAGAAGGCGGCGGCCGGCGCCGACACCGACGAGAAGCCCGTCCCGCTCGGCACGGTCCTCGCCATCATCGGCACCCCGCTGATCCTCATCCTCCTCGCGACCTTCTCCTCCATCGCGCTGCAGCCGTCCTCCGGCCGCTCGGTCATCGAGTTCTTCGGCCACCCGTTCGTGGCCCTGACCATCGCGCTGGTCCTGGCGTACTACCTGCTCGGCATCCGCCGCGGCTGGTCCCGCAAGTCCCTGGAGACGGTCTCCACCGCGTCCCTGAAGCCGGTCGGCAACATCCTGCTGGTCGTCGGCGCCGGCGGGATCTTCGGCGCCGTCCTCAAGGGCAGCGGCGTCGCCGACGCCCTCTCCGACACCTTCCAGAACGTCGGCCTGCCGGTCATCGTGCTGGCCTGGCTGCTCTCCGTCGTCCTCCGGGTCGCCCAGGGCTCCGCCACGGTCGCCATCGTCACCACCGCCGGCATCGTGCTGCCCCTGGTCGAGGCCCAGCACCTCTCCCAGCCGCACCTGGCCCTGGTCATCATGGCCATCTCGGCGGGCTCGATCTTCGCCTCGCACGTGAACGACGGCGGGTTCTGGATGGTCGCCAAGTACTTCGGGATCTCCGAACGCGACACCCTCAAGACCTGGACGGTCCTGGAGTCCGTGCTCTCCGTCGCGGGCTTCGTGGTCGCGGCGCTGGTGAGCCTCGTGGTCTGACGGTGTACCCCGTCCGCTGACACCCGCGTCGTCCGACGCAGCCATGACCGTGCACGCGCATTGCCGTGCACGGTCATTGCCTTGGCGCCCCGGTGCCCCGACTATGTGCATGACAACGCCGGAGAGTGAGATCTCTGGTTCGCATATCGGAGAGGACCCCACATGCACAGACCTCTCGTCGGCGCTCTCGCCAGCGCCGTACTCGGCAGCGCGGCTCTGATAGGAGCGGGCGCCGGGCCCGCCGCGGCGGACACGCACCGGGTCAAGGCAGTGGACTTCGCCGGGACCGTGGCGCTCAGCAACTGTTCCGGTTCGCTGGTGCGGATGCCGGACTCGGCGGACACCGACAAGGCACTGGTGATGTCCAACGGGCACTGCGTGGAGTCGGGGATGCCGGGGGCCGGTGAGGTCCTCGTCGACCAGCCGTCCAGCCGCGGCTTCACCGTGCTCAGCGCGTCCGGCGGCAGCAAGGGAACGGTGCGGGCCAGCAAGATCGCGTACGCGACGATGACGGACACCGACGTCTCGCTGTACGAACTGACCTCCACCTACGCCGACATCCAGAAGAAGTACGGCATCAAGGCGTTGCCGCTGGCGACCGAGCACCCCGTGCAGGGGGCCTCGATCAAGGTCGTCTCCGGGTACTGGAAGAAGATCTACTCGTGCAGCATCGACGGGTTCGTGCATGAGCTGAAGGAGGGGGAGTGGACCTGGAAGGACTCGGTCCGCTACACCTCCGCGTGCAACACCATCGGCGGCACGTCCGGCTCGCCGGTGATCGACACGGCCACCGGCAAGGTCGCGGCGATCAACAACACCGGTAACGAGGACGGCGGCCGGTGCACGGTGAACAACCCGTGCGAGGTCGACGAGAACGGCACCGTGACGGTCCGCCAGGGCATCAACTACGCCCAGCAGACCTACACCATCCCGAAGTGCTTCGGTACGGGCAACAAGCTCGACCTGGAGAGGGAGGGCTGCACGCTGCCCCGGCCGTCCGGGGAGTAAGCAGCGGAAGGGGGCCCGCCGCCGGGGAGAGCCGGCGGCGGGCCCGTACGCGGGCGGTGGGGTGGACCCGCGCGCGTGGGGGGCGGCGCTCAGGAGGTCAGAGGCCGTGCACGTGGCCGCCGACCTCGTTCGCGAAGGCGTTGCCGTTCGCCGCGTCCCAGTTGGTCGACCAGGTCATCGCGCCGCGCAGCCCCGGGTAGGTCCGCGGAGGCTTGAAGGAGCCGCAGCCGGTGCCCTTGGTGAGGCAGTCCAGGGCCGCGTTGACCACGTCCGGCGCGACGTGGCCGCTGCCGGCGGCCTTCGGCGACGCCGGGACGCCTATGCCGACCTGCGACGCGTCCAGGCCGTTCTCCAGTTGAATACAGGCCAGTGCGGTGAGGAAGTCCACCGAGCCCTGGCTGTAGACCTTGCCGTCGCAGCCGTTCATCGAACCGCTGTTGTAGTACTGCATGTTGACGGCCGTGAGGAAGTCCTTGATGCCGAGCGCGGTCTTGAAGTACTCGTTCCCCGGCGACTGCATGTCGACGGTCTGCGGCGCCATGGTGACCACGAGGTCGCCGTGCGCGGCGTGCAGGGACTTCAGCGCCTGGGTCATATACGTGGAATTGAGGCCGTTCTCCAGGTCGATGTCGACGCCGTCGAAGCCGTATTCGTCCATCAGCCGGCCGACGGAATCGGCGAAGTTCTTCGCGGAAGCCTCGTCGGCGACGGAGACGGCGCCCTTCTCGCCGCCGACCGAGATGATCACGGATTTACCGGCCGCCTTTTTGGCCTTGATGTCCGCTTTGAAGTCGTCCGTCGAGGCATAGCCGAGCGCCGGGTCGAGGGTGAAGCCGACCTGGCCCGGCGTGCCGGTGGCGTCGGCGAACGCGACCGCGATGATGTCGTAGGCGTCGGGGACGTCCTTGAGCTTCTGGACGGTGGCGCCGTTGTCGAAGTTCTGCCAGTAACCGGTGACCGCGTGCGCAGGTGGGGCGGCCTGGGCGGGCTGGACGGCGCCGGCCGCCGTCAGTCCGGCGGTCGTCAGCGCGGCGGCGGCGAGCGCGCCGAGCAGTCTCTTCGTGAGCGTGAACGTGCGGGGGCGTGGGCGTGCCACGGCAGCCTCCGGTGGGGGGTGTGGGGTGTGACGGAGTGCGCGTTCAGGGGCCCCTGTTGCTGCCCTACAACGTGGTCCAGACCAATAAATCTGTCAAGGGTTCGAGCGGAACGGGAATTGGCGCAGATCACGTTTCGGAGCGTCAATTCCGGGACAGAAGGCGGAATTCCGCAGCGGGCGCTCGCTCTCCGTGCGTGCACCACGGGACCTGGAATTCCCCTAGCAGCGAACGGGCGGCCGGAGTGCCCGGATCGGTATGGAATGGCGGGTCGTGGGTGGGTCGTTACGGGCGGGTGCGCGGTAACTGAGCGTTACATGCCCGTACTTGTGGCTTGATCACGCACATTGTCCGGATGTAACCACCTGCCGACTTGTAAACTTGAGCATTCAACAGTAATGGCTGCGGATAGATCGCCGTTGATCGGTAAATGATCTCCCGAATGGCTACCGTGAGAGCGTTGTGGTGGCGGTCGTCGGAGGCGGCGGAGTGTTTTCTGTTGCCCGGGACGCGGCTAAAGTCTGCGCAGGACAAGACACCGCAGCGAGGGAAGTTGTGGAGCGACTGACGTGGTGAAACGGGGACACACACATGCCGACCGCGATAGCCGTCACCAGCCCTGATCTGGTGCTCGCGCCGCCCGACAGGGTGACGCCCCCCGCGCATGTGCTCGGCCCTCCGGAACGCCAGTCGCTGGACGACGCGCTCTCCCAGATGTACTTCCTCCTGGAGCAGCACGGCCATGTCCTGGTGGTCCACTCCCACGCGGCGCCGCAGGAGCACGTGCGCCGCCTGCAGACCCTCCGTGCCGTCCTGGAAAGTGACCGGATCGCGTTGATCAGTAGCGCATTGCCGCCGCTCGGCGTCGGTCTGCTGGTCCGTCAGTTACGCCAGCTCTCCGCGTGCGACGTGGGCCCCGGCGTGCTCGCCGCGGCCGCGAAGCTGCTCACGTACTACATCCACGCGGGCGCGCTGCTGAACAGCGTGACCCGCCTCGACGCCGTGCCCGTCAGCCTCAAGGCACACGCCAGATCCTGGGTGCCGGGCTCGCAGTTCGCCGTGCTGGCCCATCCGACCCCGGAGCTGGTCATGCTCGGCGCGGACGACGCCCGGCTGTCCGGCCCCGACTTCCCCACCCAGCTGACGGTGGCACAGGGGCAGTTCGTCTCCGAGTGGCCGCGTACCCTGGCCCGCCAGTGGTCCGTCCAGGCCGTGCAGCCGGCCGAACTGCCCGCCGACTCGGCGCGGTGGTGGGGGACCGGCCGGCTGACCGAGTTCGCCGCCGGCATCGCGGACACCGCCGTACTCGCCCGGCTCGTGGCCTCCGTGCACCGCTTCCCCTGCCCCTGGTGCGGCCTGGAACTGATCGGCGACCGCTGCGCGTTCTGTGCTGCCCCGGTGCTCCCCGCGGAGCACTCCAGCCCCTCCGACACCGCCGCCACCCGCGGAGCCGGACCGTCCGGCCGGTCGCGGTAGCGGCCATCCGGTGCGGCGGCCACAGTGGGCACATGGACGGATTACTCGGCGACGGGGGCGGCAGAGGACCCGGTCACGGCCCCATCGCACCCGCACCACCCCTGCGTCATGCCCCGCCCCGCTCACCGTAACCGCCCTGAACGAGGTAGTCCGCAACCATGAACTCACGCCAGCGCCGCGGCATCGTCCTGCTGCTCCTGTCGGTCCTGTGCGCATTCGGCGCCTTCGCCGGCGTCCTCTCGGTGATCAGCGACGTGCAGTCCAAGGTGGGGCCCGAGGTCTCCGCGTACGAGCTGCGCACCGACGTCGCCGCGTACAAGACCCTGAGCGAGGGGCAGTTCCGCAAGGTGCAGGTGCCCGAGCGCTGGCTGCCGAGCACCGCGGTGCGGGACCTGGACCAGGTCGTGGGCAGGATCGCGGTCAATCCGCTGCGGAAGGGCTCGCTGCTCCAGTACGACATGGTCGCCGACCGGCCGGCCCTGAAGCCGGGCCAGCAGGAGATCGCGATCATGATCGACGCGGCGACCGGCGTGGCCGGCAAGATCACCCCCGGTGCCTCGGTCAACATCTACGCCACCTTCGCCGGGGAGGACGGCGAGGCCAACAGCTCCAAGGTGATCGTCAGCAACGCCAAGGTCATCGACGTCGGCCGGCTCACCGCGCTCAAGCCCCGGCCGGGCGAGACGGCCAACGGCGGCGAGGCGGTGCCGATCACGTTCGCGCTCAGGACGCTGGACGCGCAGCGCGTCGCGTACGCGGAGTCCTTCGCCACCCACGTACGCCTGGCGCTGGTCGCGCCGGGCAGCGACGCCACCATCCCGGACGACCAGCGGGACTACACCCTGGCCGGGGACAAGTGAGGTAACGGATGGTCACACGAATCCTCCCGGCCGTCGGCGACGCCGAAGCGGCACGCGCGGTGACGACGCTGCTGAGCCAGCTGCCGGACACCGAGCCGGCGCCGCCCGTCGGCAATTCGACGCTGCTGCTCGACACCCTCGCGCAGCTCGCCGAGGAATCGCTCGCCGACCTGCCGGAGGTAGTCCTCGTCCACGAGCGCGTCGGCCCGGTGCCGGCGCTGGAGCTGATCCGCGAGGTCGCCCTCCGTTTCCCGGCGGTCGGGGTGATTCTGATAACCGCCGACACCGGCTCCGGGGTGTACGCCGCCGCCATGGACTCCGGCGCCCGCGGCGTCGTCGGCCTGCCCCTCTCGTACGACGAGCTGTCGGCGCGCGTGCACGCCACGGGGAGCTGGGCGGCCGGGGTCCGCCGCCACCTGGGCGCGGACGCCGGGATGCCGCCCGGGCCCGGCGGCACGGTCATCACGGTCAGCGGTGCCAAGGGCGGCGTCGGGACCACCACGCTCGCCGTGCAGCTGGCGCTGGCGGCCCGGGCGGTGGGCCGGCACGTGGCGCTGGTCGACATGGACCTCCAGAGCGGCGACGTCGCGTCCTACCTGGACGTGCAGTTCCGCCGGTCCATCGCCGACCTGGCCGGCATCAAGGACATCTCGCCGCGCGTGCTCCAGGACGTGGTGCTGCACCACGAGACGGGCGTCGGGCTGCTGCTCGCGCCGCAGGAGGGAGAGCGCGGCGAGGAGGTGGACGAGCGGACCACCCGGCAGGTCATCGGCGCGCTGCGCAGCCGGTACCACGTGGTGATCGTCGACTGCGGGTCCCAGCTGACCGGCGCGAACGCCGCGGCGGTGGAGATGGCCGACGGCGCGCTGCTGGTCGTCACGCCGGACGTGGTCACGGTACGGGCCGCCAAGCGCACCGTACGGATGTGGGACCGGCTCCAGGTGCGCAAGGCCGAGGACACCCTGGCGGTGGTCAACCGGCACACCCGTACCACCGAGATCCAGCCGCCGCTGGTCGAGCGGATCGTCGGCACCCGGGTGGCCCGTACGGCCGTGCCCGCGGGCTTCAAGGAGCTGCAGCCCGCGGTCGACGCGGGCCGGCTGCACGACCTGGACGACCGGGGCCAGGTCAAGCAGGCGATGTGGGCGCTGGCCGGCGAACTGGGCCTGGGCCGGGGGCCGGAGGACGGCCCGGTGGGGCACGGCCGGAGCAGGCGCGGCAAGTACCGCAACGACCGGGGTTCGATCGGCTTCCGGCGCCGCCGCGGCGAGGGGCAGGGCCGTGGCGGCGCGGCCGCGGACAGACCAGGCGGGGAGGGCTGAGCGATGAGGCCCTGGCGGGTACGTGTCGCGCGGCGTGTGCGGGAGGACCGGGGGCAGGTCGCGGTGGAGTTCCTCGGCATGCTGCCGCTCATCGTGACCACCCTGGTGCTGCTGTGGCAGTGCGCGCTGGTCGGTTTCACGTACACGCTGGCCGGAAACGCCGCGGACCGGGCGGCCCGCGCGGGCAGCTCCGGCGGCCCGGGGGCCTGCGAGCGCGGCGGTACGGAGGACCTCGGCGCGAGCTGGCGCGCGGGCGCCGCGGTCTCCTGCACGCCCGCGCCGGGGCTCGTCAAGGCCGAGGTCGCCCTCAAGGTGCCCGTCCTCTTCCCCGGCTCGCTCGCCTTCCCCTTCCGGGTCACCGGCGAGGCCGCCGCCGTGAAGGAGGAGGACTGACCATGGTGCGGAGTGAACGGCGGGCCGACCGGGGGCAGACGGCCGTCGAGTTCGTGGGCATGCTGCCGGTGCTGATCCTGGTCGGGCTGGCGCTGGTCCAGTTCGGCATCGCCGCGTACGCGATCCAGCAGACCGGTACGGGAGCGCGCGCCGCGGCACGTACCGCGGGGCTGGACGAGCCGGAGATCAGCCCGGCCGCCGCCGGGCGGGCGGCGATGAGCGGCTGGCTCGCCAAGGGGGCCACCTTCTCGCCGGGCAGCGGCGGACCGGGCGCGGTGACGGTGACCGCCACGGTACGCATCCCCTCGATCATCCCGTTCGTCGACGACCTCGGTGCCACCGAGAAGACCGTCACCATGCCGCGTACGAAGGAGTCCGGACCATGAGCCTGAGGGCGCGCATCAACGCTCCCGAGGCCCCCAACGGGCAGCAGGAGGAGAACCACCTCGTCGCCGTCTACCGCGGCAAGCTGCTGGAGGAGATCGACCTCGCGGAGATGTCCTCGCTGGCCGCCGCCGAGCGGCGGGCGCGGCTGGAACGCGTGCTGGGCCACATCATCAGCCGCGAGGGCCCGGTCCTCTCCACGCACGAGCGCGCCATGCTCATCCGGCGTGTCGTCGACGAGGCGCTGGGCCTGGGCATCCTCGAACCGCTCCTGGAGGACGCCTCGGTCACCGAGATCATGGTGAACGGGCCCGACCAGATCTTCGTCGAGCGGGCCGGCAAGGTCGAGCTGCTGCCGCTGCGGTTCGCCTCCAACGAGCAGCTGATGCAGACCATCGAGCGCATCGTCTCCACGGTCAACCGCCGGGTGGACGAGACGAATCCGATGGTCGACGCCCGGCTGCCCTCCGGCGAGCGGGTCAACGTCATCATCCCGCCGCTGGCCCTGTCCGGCCCCGCGCTCACCATCCGCCGCTTCCCCCGCTCGTACACCCTCCAGGAGATGATCGGCCTCGGCTCGCTGGACGAGCACATGCTGATGCTGCTCTCGGGCCTGGTGCGGGCGAAGTTCAACATCGTCGTCTCCGGCGCGACCGGCTCCGGCAAGACCACGCTGCTCAACGCGCTGTCCGGGCTGATCCCCGAGGGCGAGCGCATCATCACCATCGAGGACTCCGCCGAGCTCCGGCTCCAGCAGGCGCACGTCATCACGCTGGAGGCGCGCCCCGCCAACGTCGAGGGCAAGGGCCGGATCACCATCCGCGACCTGGTGCGCAACTCCCTCCGGATGCGCCCGGACCGGATCATCGTCGGCGAGGTGCGCGGCGGCGAGACGCTGGACATGCTGCAGGCGATGTCCACGGGCCACGACGGCTCGCTGGCCACCGTGCACGCCAACAGCGCGGAGGACGCACTGATGCGGCTGCAGACCCTGGCGTCGATGTCCGAGGTCGAGATCCCGTTCGTGGCGATCAAGGACCAGATCAACAGCGCGCTGGACGTCCTCGTCCAGCTCACCCGGCACGCCGACGGCACCCGCAAGATCAGCGAGATCGCGATCGTGGACTCCTACGGCCGCGAGGACTACCGGCTCGTCTCGGTCGCCAAGTTCCTGCCCCGCCCGATGGCCGCGGACGGCACGGTGCACGGCACCTTCGAGTACTACCCGCTGCCGCGCCGCGTCGCCGACCGCCTCTACATGAAGAACGAACCGCTCCCTGCCGCCTTCGGCGTCGCCTCCGACGCCGGCCAGCTCGTCATGCGCAAGGGCGAATATTCCGCCTGAACCACCGTCCGCTCCCGCCCCCGCACGGAGGAAACCCCCGCCGCCATGGACAACCTCGCGCTCCTGACGATCGGCGCCACGCTGCTGTGCTGCGTGCTCGCGGTGCTCGGCGTGCACGCCGTCGCCTCGGGCCGGGCCCAGCACGCCGCGCTGGTCGACCGGCTCGACCGGACCGGGCAGTTCCGCGCGCCGGGCCGCCGCCGCGGCTTCGACGGCCTGGACCGCCGGCTGCGCGGGACCCGGTTCGGCAAGCGGCTGGAGCTCCGGCTCGCCGCCACCGGCCTGGACCTCACGCCCGGCGCGTTCTTCGCCGCCATGGTCGCGACGGTGCTCGGCCTGTGGCTCCTCGCCAGTGTGCTGCTCGCGCCGTTCTTCGGCCCGATCGCCGCCGCCGCGGGCCTGTGGGGGGCGTTCGCGTACCTCAACTGGCAGCGCCAGAAGCGCACCGAGCGGTTCATCAACCAGCTCCCCGAGCTCTCCCGGGTGCTCGCCAACGCCACCCAGGCGGGCCTGGCGCTCCGTACCGCGCTGGCCATGGCCGCCGAGGAGCTGGAGGCCCCGGCCGGCGAGGAGCTGGGCAAGGTCGCCGACCAGCTCGCCATCGGCCACTCCGTCGACGACGCGCTCGGCGCGCTCGCCGAACGGCTGCCCTCGCGCGAGCTGGTCGTCCTGGTCACCACGCTGGTACTCGCCAACCGTGCCGGCGGCACGGTCGTCAGCTCGCTGCGCAACCTCACCGAGACGCTGGAGGAGCGCAAGGAGACCCGCCGCGAGGTCCGTACGCAGCTGTCGCAGGTCACCGCCACCGGGTACGTCGTCCCGCTGCTGGGCCTGGGCGCGCTGCTGGTCATGAACGGCATCTGGCCCGGCGCGCTGGACAAGATCACCGGCAGCGTCCTGGGCCAGGGCACGATCCTCGTCTCGCTCTCCCTGTACGCGCTGGGCTTCTTCCTCGTCCGCCGGCTCGGCAAGATCGACGTCTGAGAGGCCGCACCATGGGACTCCTCTACGCCCTCCTCCTCGGCCTCGCCGTCCTCGGCGCGGTGTACGGCTGGCGGCTGTACCGCTCCGAGGCCAAGCTGCCCGGCGACCTCGTCGTGGCGCTGGAGGTCGGCTCCTCCCGCACCAGCGCGGCGGGCTCGGCGATCGACCGGCTCGGCATGCGGTACGCGCCGATGGTGCTGCGCATGATGGGCCCCCAGCGCGTCGACCGGCTGCGCAAGCGCATCGACATGGCGGGCAACCCCGGCGGCCTCACCGTCGACCGGTACGCGGCCCGCCGCTTCGTCTACGGCGCAACCGGCGCGGTCGGCGCCCTCGCGATGGCCGCGAACGGCCAGCCGGTACTGGCCCTCCTGATGGTCGCGTTCGGCCTCTTCTGGGTCGAGGTCGCCCTCTGGTCCGCCGTCCGGCAGCGCAAGGAGGCCATCGAGCGCACCCTCCCCGACTTCCTCGACGTGCTCGCCGTCGTGGTCTCCGCGGGCCTCGGCTTCCGGCAGGCCCTGGACCGTACCGCCGAGAAGTACCAGGGCCCCTGGTCCGACGAACTGCGCATCACGCTGCGCCAGATGGACATGGGCGTCAGCCGCCGCCAGGCGTTCGAGGAGCTGCGCCGGCGCAACGACTCCGAGCAGGTCGCGATGTTCGTCACCGCCCTCCAGCAGGGCGAGGAGCTGGGCGCGCCGATCGTGGACACGCTCATCGCGATCGCCAACGACATGCGGCGCACGGACGCCCAGAACGCCCGCCGCAAGGCGGCCAGGGCGGTGCCCAAGGCCACCACCACGATCACGATGGTCATGGTCCCGGCCACGATCCTGCTGATCGGCGCGGGGATGTTCCTGGGATCGGGGCTGCTGGGGTGAGGCGCGGCGCGGCGGACCGGCGGGACCGGCGGGGCGGGGTGCTCCGGCGGCGCGCCGCCGCGCCCATCACCGCGGGCGGTCCGCTGCCGCCGCACGGCCCCGAGGACCCGGCCGACCCCACCGCCGAGCCCACCCTCCGCCTCCAGCTCAGCGCCCTCCAGGCGCTGTGCCGGCAGGTCTTCGGCTTCCGGCTGGCGATGATCGCCCTCGCCACCCCGTTCGCCATCTACGGCACCAAGCGCGGCTGGCCCACCATCCTGGTCTGCTCCGCCGTGCTGTTCACCTTCATGGCCTCCTACCTGCTCTTCCGCGACTGGGAACGGTTCGGGCCGCTGCTGCTGCGCCACCACTGGCTGCTCGCCCTGGACGCCGCCTTCGGCGCCCTCCTCCTCTTCACGGCCTCGCCCGCCAGCCCGCTGAGCTACGTCACGATGTGCACGCCGCTGCTGGCGGGCCTGGCCTACGGCTGGCGCGGCGCGGGCGTCTTCGCCTCGCTGACCGTCTGCATCGTCCTGCTGGCGTACGTCGGCGACGCGGACCTCGACGTCACGCTCGCCGGCTCGACCCTGCTGCCCGGCGTCTGCGTCCTGGCCGGCGCGGTCGGCGTCACCCTGCGCAATCTGATGCTGCGGTTCGGCGCGGCCAGCCAGGCGCTCACCGAGACCCGCTCCCGGCTCGCCGTCAACGAGGCCGTCGAGTCCGAACGCGCCCGGCTCGCCCGCGAGATGCACGACTCGGTCGCCAAGACCCTGCACGGCCTGGCGCTGGCCGCCGACGGCCTGGCCGGCTCCGCCGACCGCACCGACCCCACGACGGTCAAGCGCCGGGCCGAACTGGTCTCCCGGGCAGCCCGCCGGGCCGCGGCCGAGTCCCGCGAACTCCTCTCCGACCTGCGGCGCGAGACCGGCCTGGACGGCGGCGTCGACGTGCTCGGCGAACTCTCCGCGCGCGTCACCGACTTCGCCCGCCGGACCGGATTCACGGCCTGCTACCGCCCGCTCGGCGACGCCCCCGCGCCCCCGGTCCCGCAGGCCATCGCCCGCCAGCTGCTCACCATCGTCACCGAGGCCATGGACAACGCCCGCCGGCACGCGGCACCCAGCCGCCTGGACGTCGCGGCGGGCGTGGTCGAGAGCAGCCTGCGCATCAGCGTGTGCGACGACGGCCGCGGCCTGCCGCCCGGCACCACCCTGGACGGCCTGCGCAGGGCCGGGCACTTCGGCCTGGTCGGCATGGTGGAACGGGCGGCCGGCATCGGCGCCCGCATCCGCATCGGCCGCGGCCGTGCCACCAAGGGGACGGAGGTCCGGGTGGAGCTCCCGCTGGCGGCCGTCCTGCCGAAGGCGCCGTTCGCGCCGCCGCCCGTACCGCCGTCCCGTCCGTCCGCCAGGCCGTGAGAGGAGGCCCCCACCATGCCGGAATTCCGTGATCCGGGCGGCGCGCCCGCCACCGACCCGTTCAGCCTCGACGACATGTTCCCCTTCGACGACGAGATGTTCGTCCTCGACGACGAGCCGTTCCCCTTCGAGGACGGGCCGTCGCGTTTCGGGGACGGCCCGTCGCCTTACGGGGAGGCCCCGGCCGTCTTCCCGGACGGCCCGCTGCCGGAGCCCTGCGCGCCCCTGCGGGTCCTCGTCGCGGACGACAACCCCGTCGTGCGCGCGGGGCTCACCGTCCTCCTCTCCGGGCGCCCGGACATCCAGGTCGTCGCGGAGGCCGCCGACGGCCGCCAGGCGTACGAAGCGGCGCGGCAGCACCGCCCCGACGTCGTCCTGCTCGACGTCCGGATGCCCGGCGTCGACGGCATCTCGGCGCTGCCCCACCTCGCCCGCCTCGCGCCCGTCATGATGCTCACGTACAGCCGGGAGAGCGAGCTCGTACGGGAGTCGCTGCGGCTGGGCGCGGGCGGCTACCTGGTGCACGGCGAGTTCACCGCGGACGAACTGGCCGACGCGGTACGCGACATCACGGCGGGCCGCGCCCGCTTCACCGCCACGGCCTGCAACGCCCTGCTGGACCACGTCCGTTCGGAGCAGCCGGCCCCGGGCGTCCCCCAACAGCCCCTCCCGGACGGGCTGGGGGAGGCGTACGGGGGCGAGCCGGCGGGCGGCGCGCCGTACGGAACCGGCCAAGGAGCCGGGGCTTCACCTTCCGGCCACCGCGACGGCGCACCGGACGAACGCGCTGCTGCTGCAAATGGCAATTCCGGTCAGAATGGCCCTGCTGCCGCTGCGAGTTCGCAGTATTGCGGGGTGTACTCGGTCTCGAATTCATCGCGTCCGGTGCAAACTACTTCGCAACCGCAAGTCGATATGGCACAGTCTGCGACTGGGCCGCACCGAGCGGCCGCTGCCGTCCCCGCACAGCGGGACGGTGCCCGGTGGGCGCAGCAGGGAAACGGCACGGACCGGTTCGGGCTGAGCCATCGCGAGGCGGAGGTGATGGAACTGATCGCGGCAGGCATGACCAACGCGCAGATCGCCGCCACCTGCTTCATCAGCGAGAAGACCGTCAAGAACCACATCAACCGGATCTTCACCAAGCTGCACGCCACCAGCCGGAGCCAGGCCATCGCGGTCTGGCTCGGTACCGCCCGAAGGGGAACGCAGAGCCATGGCTGAAGGGGGGACGGGCCGCCCGGCCCGCCGGGTGCCCGGCGCGGCCCGCACGGAAATTTGGGCCCGCGGGGAGGTTTGGGCCCGGGATTGGGCCCGGGGACCCATGTCCGGCGCGGGGGCCCGGGCGTACGTTTCCGGGGTCGCCGGCGGTACCGGCCGGGGGGAAGCAGGTGCCACGTACGGCGTGGAAGCCTGCGCGCCGGCCCGAATCCGGCCGGCCGGACCCGGAGGGGAACACCACCATCATGAACCAGCGGATGCTGAAGGCCACGACCGCCACCCAGGTGTACATCGGCTCCTGGCGGGACGCCTGCATCGAGCGGATGTACGGGCGGGAGCGCTCGAAGGGGCAGACCGCGGTGGAGTACATCGGCATGATCGTGGTGGTCGTGGCGATCATGGCGGCGATCGCGGGCTTCACGGACATCGGCGACACGATCAAGAACAAGATCAAGGCCGCGATCAACAGCGTGAAGACCGGCTGAACCTGCCCGCGCCGCGGCTTTCGCGCGCGGCGCTGCGGACGTGCCGCGATTCAGGGCAGGCCCTCCCCATCTACATCACGGTGGTGGCGGGCCTGCTCTTTCTCGCGTTCGCGTACTTTGCGGTCGGACAGGCGGCGGCCGCCCGCAACGGGGCCCAGTCCGCGGCCGACGCGGCGGCCCTGGCGGCCGCGCAGGACGCCCGCGACCAGCTGCGCGAGGCGCTGCTCGGCTCCCTCCACGAGCCCGCCGACTGGCCCGTACTGATCCAGGGTGAGCTCTACGACGCGGCCAGGGCCTGTCTGGCGGCCGGCGGCTTCGCGCAGCGCAACGGCGCCGCGGTGGCGGGCGGCGGCTGTCAGCAACTGAGCGATGACCGGCAGGGCTTCACCGTCCAGGTGCGGACCACCGGCGGCATGGGCGCCTCGGTCATCCCGGGCACCGAGAACGAGCAGGCCGAGGCGCGGGCCACCGCGGTCATCGAGCCGAAGTGCGCCCTGCGGCCGGACGAGGAGCCGGGCGGGGGCGGTACCGGCGAGGACACGCAACCGGAGCCGGGCGCGGGCGATCCGGAGCCGGAGCCCGGTGCGGACGGCCCGGAGCCCGGCGCGGGCGACAAGGACAAGGGCCGCGACCCCCGGCACCTGGACCTGATGTGCGACGGCCAGGAGTGGTCCATCGATCCCGAGGAACCGGATCCCGCGCACCCGGACTTCCCGCGCGCGGCCGATCTGTTCTCCGTAAAGCTTGCCGACTGAAGCCCTCTCACGGCTGACGGCGCGAAGACGAGTAGAGGACGAGTTCATGAGTATGTGGCAGATCACCCCGGCGCGACGGACGGTGGCCGCCGCTTCCCTCGCGGCGGCGCTCGCCTTAACGCTGTCCGCGTGCGGTGAGGACCGGCCGAAGACGGAGACGCAGATACCGTCGTCCAGCCAGCGGCACACCGGTGACCAGGGCAGCGGCGGCGAGCGGGCGAAGCAGCCCGAGCAGCCGGCCGACGACACGGTGATCGCCACGCTGCACGGCCCGCAGGGCATCACGCTGGACGTGACGTCCGCGACACGCGACTCCAGCGGATTCGTCACCGTCAACGGCAACCTGAAGAACTCCTCGGACGAGGACTTCACCGATACCTCCCAGTGGACCGGTCCCGAGCTGGCCATGAAGCGGGCCGCGGGCGACTCCCTGGGCGGCGCCACCCTCGTGGACAAGGCCGAGAAGAAGCGGTACTACACGCTGCGCGACACGGAGAACCGCCCGCTGGCCACCACCGGGCTCGGCATCGTCGCCGCCAACTCGGCGCAGAAGGTCTTCATGCAGTTCCCCGCGCCTCCCAAGAGCACGACCGACGTGGACCTGCAGATCCCGACCTTCCAGGCCGTCTCCCTCACGCTCACGGACGCGTGACCCGATGAGGACCCCTCACCGCTACCGCGTGCGCGGGCCCGTACTGCTGCTGTCCTCGGCGCTGGCGGCGGGCCTGACCCTGGCCGGCGGGCCGGCCGCGCTCGCCGACGAGGACGTACCGGCCGCGCCCTCCGTCTTCCGCGGCAAGGTCGACGTCAACGACCCCGACCTCAAACTCCCCGAGGGCAAGACCCTCGCCGCGCCCAAGGTGCTGGACATCAAGACCGTCGTCGGCGACGAGCGCGGCACGGAGCAGCGCGAGGACTCCAACTCCGACGTGAAGTTCCAGCTCCAGGCCGAGGTGCTGTTCGGCAAGGACAGCGCGGAGCTGTCGGACGTGGCGAACGACCGCATCGAGCAGATCGCCGACGAGATCGAGAAGCAGCACGCCACGACCGTGACCGTGGCCGGCTTCACCGACGACCTCGGCTCGTCCGAGCACGGCCTGAAGCTGTCCAAACGGCGCGCGGACGCCGTCCAGCGGCAGTTGAACGAGGACCTCGACGGCAGCGGGATCACCTTCGAGATCCGCGGTTACGGTGAGGACGCGCCCGTCGCGAGCAACGACACCGAGGACGGCCGCAAGAAGAACCGCCGCGTGGAGGTCTCCTTCCCGCGGGCCGAGTGAACGTCCGGCGGCCGTGAGCGTCCGGCGGCCGTGACGGGCGCCTCGATGTGAAGAGACACCACATATCCCCGTGAAGGTGGTGAAGAAGCCGCAGGCCGGACTCGACGCGGCCCGGGGGCGGATGACAGCGTGCATCCGGACCGGGCGGGCGCCGGCCTGATGGCTGCCGTACGCCTCGGCCGGCGTACCCGCGGCAGCGGCCCGCGGGTGCGGCAACGAAGGCAATGTACGGAACACCGGAGTGGGAGCTGACGTGACACTGGATCTGACGGTCGGCGGTGTCTGGGGCCCGCGGCAGGAGAGCCCGGACCAGCTCGCCGAGCGCTGGCTGCGACTCCTGCGGCGGCTGGCGAGGATCGCGCCGGAGGACTTCGCGGGCTGGCGGGCCGAGGCGGTCGGACAGGCGGAGCAGCTGCCCGAGAACGTGAACGCGGCCTGGTTCGCCTCTTACCTCTCGCGCGTCAACCCCCAGGACGACGCCGCCACGATCGGGTACTCCGCCGTCCTGGTCGCGGCCCGGCCCGGCCGGCCGATCATCACCCTGAGCGTCGGGGCCGGCGGGACCCCGGCGTTCGCGCCGCAGACCGCCGTCATCACGGTCCGCTCCGCCGACCTGAACGATTCCGCACCGCTGGTCACCCGGCTCCCCGAGGTCCTCACCGCGATCGCGGAGGAGTGGGACGCGGACTGGGGCGACATCGCCGACGACGACCTCCTCGGCGCGCTGGAGAAGGAGTACGAGCTCGACAACTCCACGCCGCGCTGCGGCCGGGCCGTGTACCTCTCCAGCGGCCGCCGGGCGCTGGTCCCGGAGGACGTACCGGGGCGCCGGTCGCACACCGAGCACGGCGGCCTGGTCATCGACCTCGGCAGGCCGGACGGCTCGGCGCCGGACGCCGACCACGTCCTCGCGGTCAACGGCCTGCTCCGCAAGGCCGGTGCGCTGGAGGAACTGCCGTACCCGATGGACCGCGCGAAGTGGTGACCGCGGTGACCGGCTAGCAGGTCTCGATCGTCAGGCGGGTGCCCGGCCGGAGCCCCCAGCCGGCCATCGTGCCCGCCTCGGCCTCCAGGACGTGGCGGGCGCGCAGCCGGGGGCGGCCGAGCCGGTTCGGCCGCATGGTGCGGACGGCCCGGACGGTCAGGTGCCGGTCCAGGTACGCGACGTCGATCGCGAAGCGCATACGGAAGGTGTGGATGCTGCTCGCGGGCGTCAGCAGCACGGCGCCCTCGACGCCGTCCCGGCCCAGCAGCCCGCGGGTCCTGGCGCGGTAGGACGCCGCGATCTCCACGGGGACGGACACGCCGCCGTCCCCGCCCCGTTCCCCGTCCGCGATCCGCAGCTGCCCCCGGCCGTCCTGCCACTTGCCCATGGTGACCCCTCGTCCCCTCCCGTGCGCCGGGCCGGGATGTTACCGCCGCGGCGGTCCGTACGAGGGCCGCGTGGCCGGTGGTTGGGCCCCAGGGCCCATGACCGGTGCGCTGCTCGCCCGTACCGTCGAGGGGTGCATCCGCTCCTGATCGCCCTCGCCGCCGTGTACGGGGCTGCCGCCGGGCTGCTCGTGCCGCGCGCCGCCTACCGGCTGGCCGTCGAGCCCGAGGAGGGCCGGCGCACGGCGTGTCCGCGGGGTCACCCGATCACCGGCGTGGCACGCGGCTGGCTGGGCCGCGCGCGCTGCCCGGCCAGGGAGCCGGCCGCACTCGTCACGGTCCCCGCGGCGGCGCCTCCGGCCTCCGTGCCGCCCGCGCCCTGTCCGGCCTACGGTCCCGCGCGCACCGCCGCGCCCCTCGTCACCGCCGCGGCCTGCGCGCTGCTGGCCGCGGGCGTCGGGGCCCGGCCCGAGCTGGCCGTCTGGCTGCTGCTCGCGCCGGTCGCGGTGCTGCTCGCGACGGTCGACGCGGCCGTGCACCGGCTGCCGGACGTGCTGACCCTGCCGGCGGCCGGTGCCGCCGCCGCGCTCCTCGGGGCCGCCGCGCTGCTGCCAGGCCACCGCGGATCGTGGACCGGCGCGCTCCTGGGCGGGCTCGCGCTGGCCGCCGCGTACTTCGTGCTCTTCCTGATCCGGCCCGACGGGCTGGGCTTCGGCGACGTCAAGCTGGCGCTGGCACTGGGGATCGCGCTGGGCTGGTACGGCTGGGCCGTGCTCTTCCTCGGCGCCTTCGCCGGCTTCGTCCTGGGGTCGGTGTACGGCATCGGGATGATGATCGTGCGGCGCGCGGACCGGAAGTCCGCGATGCCGTTCGGCCCGTTCATGGTCCTCGGCGCGCTGTTCGGCCTGCTCCTCGGGGGATACGGCGCCAGCTGACCGGTATGTGCTCTATGGTCGTTTTCGCACCGCCCGCGGCGATCAGCTGGAAGCGCATCACCCGGGCCGCCCGTCCCCGCCGCCGGGGGCGGCCCGGCCCGCGGCGACGAGCCACCAGCCGGCGCGCGGCGCGGCGGGCGCCACTGGGACCGAGGACCTGAGGATTGGGGGCCGCGGAGGACCGAGACGGAACGATCGCACGACGACCGGTGAAGTCCGCTACGAGGACCGGAAAAGTCCGGTCATTGCCTCGCGCTCCGGGTGCGCCGCGCCGCACTCGGGGCGCTTCCCCTTTTTTCCCGGGGCTTCCGCGGGTCCGTCAAGCCGGCGACCGTACGGGTGTCGCTCCTGCGGGGTATCCGTGACCGGCGGGACGAGAGGTCCGTCACGCTCGTGGCGTGACGGAGGGGGACAGGTCCGACACGGTACGGAACAAGATCATTAAGGCTACGGGCCCGCCATGAGGCGGGTGATGGCGCGCGAATACAAGATCATTAACGGAATTCGGGTACCGCCCGAACGGCCCCGCCGAGCCTTGATCGACTCCGTGACACGCGGGCTGACCGCCGCTGATGCGCGCAGCACACCCCGTCCGGGGTTATGGTGGAAACCCCCCCTCGGGCCGGTCCGTATCCCCCCCACGGACCGGCCCGCTTTTTCATTCCGGGGTCCGGGCGCCCGCTACCGCCGCGCCCAGATGTTCACGCCCTCCGTCGAGGTCGCGAATTCATCGATCTCGGCCAGCTCGGCGTCGGTCAGCTTGTCCCCGCCGAGCGCCGCCACATTCGCCTCCAGCTGCGCGACGCTGCTCGCGCCGATCAGCGCCGAGGTCATCCGCTCGTCCCGCAGCACCCACGACAGCGCGAGCTGCGCCAGCGACTGGCCGCGGCGCTGCGCGATCTCGTTCAGGCCGCGCAGCCGCCGCACGACGTCCTCGGAGAGCAGCCCCGGGTCCAGCGACTTGCCCTGGGAGGCGCGCGAGCCCTCGGGAATGCCGTGCAGGTACTTGTCGGTGAGCATCCCCTGCGCCAGCGGCGCGAAGGAGATGCAGCCCATGCCCGCCGCCTCCAGGGTGTCCAGCAGCCCGTCGTCCTCGGTCCAGCGGTTGATCATGCTGTACGAGGGCTGGTGGATCAGCGCGGGTACGCCCATTTCCCGCAGAATGCGGGCCGCTTCGCGGGTCTGCGCGGAGTTGTAGGAGGAAACGCCCACATACAGGGCCTTGCCCTGCTGTACCGCGGAAGCCAGTGCGCCCATCGTCTCCTCGAGCGGAGTCTCCGGGTCGAATCGGTGCGAGTAGAAGATGTCGACGTAATCGACGCCCATCCGGCGGAGCGACGCGTCCAGCGACGAGAGCAGGTATTTCCGGGAACCCCATTCTCCGTACGGACCGGGGTGCATCAGATATCCGGCCTTCGTGGAAAGGATCATTTCGTCCCGGTAGGACCGGAAGTCCTGCGCGAAGATCTTGCCGAAGTTCAGCTCCGCGGAGCCGGGCGGCGGGCCGTAGTTGTTCGCCAGGTCGAAGTGGGTGACGCCCAGGTCGAAGGCGCGTCGCAGGATCGCGCGCTGCGACTCCAGCGTGCGGTCGTCGCCGAAGTTGTGCCACAGTCCGAGAGAGATCGCCGGGAGTTTCAGGCCGCTGCGGCCGGTGCGGCGGTACTCCATGGAGTCGTAGCGCGAATCGGCTGCGCGGTAGTCAGAGGTGCCAGTCATGAGCATCTCCTTATCACGGAGTTGTGACAGACCTGATTGGGTCATTGCCACTCCCGAGAAGTAAAGTTGCGGACTTGAGGCGACGGGGGCGACCGCCAAATAGGCACGGAGGGGCTGGACCACACATGCTGCGATCTTCCGGGATGGGTATCCCGTATCCCCCTGTTGTGCGGGAGTTCGTGTACAAGCTGTACGAGCGCCGGGTGGAGCGCCGGCTGGACCACTCCCAGGTGCCCAAGCACATCGGCGTCATCCTGGACGGCAACCGCCGCTGGGCCCGCGCCGACGGTCTGACCACCGAGCAGGGGCACCAGGCGGGCGCGGCGAAGATCGAAGAGCTGCTGGGCTGGTGCGAGGAGACCGACGTCGAGGTCGTCACCCTGTGGATGCTCTCCACGGACAACCTCGACCGGCCGGAGAAGGAGCTGAAGCCGCTCCTCGGCATCATCGAGAACACCGTGCGGCGGCTGGCGGCCGACGGCCGCTGGCGGGTGCACCACGTCGGCAACCGCGACCTCCTCCCCGCGGGCACCCAGCGCGTGCTCAAGGAGGCCGAGGAGGCCACGGACCACATCGGCGGCGTCGTCGTCAACGTGGCGGTCGGCTACGGCGGCCGGCAGGAGATCGCGGACGCGGTCCGCTCGCTGCTGCTGGACGAGGCCGGGCGCGGCGCCTCCGTCGAGGAGATCGCCGACGGCGTCGACGTCGAGAAGATCTCCGAGCACCTGTACACCCGCGGCCAGCCCGACCCGGACCTGGTGATCCGCACGAGCGGCGAGCAGCGGCTGTCCGGCTTCATGCTGTGGCAGAGCGCCCACTCGGAGTACTACTTCTGCGAGGTCTTCTGGCCCGCCTTCCGCAAGGTCGACTTCCTGCGAGCACTCCGTGACTATGCCTACCGGCACCGGCGGTACGGAGTCTGACGCGCGGCACTGCCGGGGGTCCGGGGGTTGTCCCCCGGGAGAGCACAGCCTGCGCGCGCTGCGGGACTACGCCTACCGGCACCGGCGGTACGGGGTCTGATCCGCCTGCGCCACGGGGTGGCGACGGCCTGTCAGGGCCGGGGCGTGACACGTCACATGGGGCCTGCCGTTCACCGGTAACCACGAATTCACTGGTTGTGCGTCATATGCCGGGGCATGGCTGCAGGTGTTCGCGGGAATATCCCTTCCAGGACGGCACCCGAAAAGCCAGGTCCAGTGGGTGCCGCTCTGCAGCGGACGGCATGCCGCCGTCCGCCCGGGAGGCCCTTTGCGCATCACGGACGATCGTGCGGACCGCACGGCCGACGCGGAGGGCCGGCGCACGGCCCGCGCATCGCGGCCCGAGCCCGGCTCCATCCCCCGCGACGCCGTCGCACCCCGACCTCATCCGAGGGGGTTCGTCCACCCGTGGTGAACAGCAAGCAGCGCCGTGAGGCCGACCGGCGCACCTACGTCCTCGACACCAGCGTCCTGCTGGCGGATCCAGGCGCCATGGCCCGCTTCGAGGAGCACGAAGTCGTGCTGCCGGTAGTGGTGGTCACGGAGCTGGAAGCCAAGAGGCACCATCCCGAGCTCGGTTACTTCGCCCGGCAGGCGCTGCGCCTGCTGGACGAGTACCGCGTGCGGCACGGCCGCCTGGACGCCCCCATCCCGATCGGCGAGGTCGGGGGGACACTGCGGGTCGAGCTGAACCACTCCGATCCCGGCGTCCTCCCCGTCGGCTATCAGATGGGGGACAACGACTCGCGGATCCTCGCGGTGGCCCGCAACCTCCAGGCCGAGGGGTACGACGTCACGGTCGTCTCCAAGGACCTGCCGCTGCGGATCAAGGCGTCCTCGGTGGGCCTGCTGGCGGAGGAGTACCGCGCCGAGCTGGCGATCACCGACTCCGGCTGGACCGGCATGGCGGAGCTGACGGTCGACGCCGAGCAGGTCGACGACCTCTTCGCCGTGGAGAGCGCCTACGTCCCCGAGGCGGCGGAGCTGCCCGTGCACACGGGGCTCGTGCTCCAGTCCGAGCGCGGCAAGGCGCTCGGCCGGGTCACGGCCGACGGCCGGGTGCGGCTGGTGCGCGGCGACCGCGAGGCGTTCGGCATCCACGGCCGCAGCGCCGAGCAGCGGATCGCGCTGGACCTGCTGCTCGACCAGGAGGTCGGCATCGTCTCGATGGGCGGCCGGGCCGGCACGGGCAAGTCGGCGCTGGCGCTCTGCGCGGGCCTGGAGGCCGTGCTGGAGCGCCGGCAGCACAGAAAGGTGATGGTCTTCCGGCCGCTGTACGCCGTCGGCGGGCAGGACCTGGGATATCTCCCGGGCACCGAGGCCGAGAAGATGGGCCCGTGGGCGCAGGCCGTCTTCGACACCCTCACGTCGGTGACATCGTCCGATGTCATCGAGGAGGTGGTGGGGCGCGGGATGCTGGAAGTGCTGCCGCTCACCCACATCCGCGGCCGGTCACTGCACGACGCCTTCGTGATCGTCGACGAGGCCCAGTCCCTGGAGCGGAACGTCCTGCTGACCGTTCTGTCCCGAATCGGGGCAAATAGCCGCGTAGTGCTGACTCATGACGTCGCGCAGCGCGACAACCTGCGGGTCGGGCGGTACGACGGCGTGGTCGCGGTCGTGGAGAAGCTGAAGGGCCATCCGCTCTTCGCGCACATCACACTGAACCGCTCGGAGCGGTCGCCGATCGCGGCCCTGGTGACCGAAATGCTGGAGGACGGACGTATCTGATCCTGTATAGGGGACGCGCCCCGAATGAGGGGTTCGCACGGCCCCTACCCCTTGTGTGACCTGCGCCGTCCGGCGAAGCCAGAGAGCCTAGCCGGGCGGCGTCGTCGCGCGCGGAGATATCCGGAAACTCAGAGGCGTAAACGAGGTGTGAGCTTTCACACCCGGCTCAGAATTGATTCCGCGCGTCCGCTTCGGGCAGAGTCTGGGACCTGTCAGGCCCCGCATACGGCACATTGGCACCCCCAGCGGTGTAGAACCACAGAACTGAAAAGCGTTCGCCGTATGCCGCCCGAGCACCACGCGGACCCCTGAGGGGTACGTACCGGGCCAGTGCCTCCTGTGACCAGCCGGCCCCACCCGCACTTCGGGGACGGAGCAATACGGAGGACAGCGCCAGGGGCACGATTGCGTCCGCGATGGTCACCTACGCGGACGACGCTGGAAGGAAAACGTGTGAGCCGGATTTCGGTCCGGGGATTCGCCGTGGCCTCCGCCACCGCGGTCACCACAGTCGGCGCCGTTGTCGGCGTCGCGTCGGGCGCTCAGCCGGGCTCGGTCGCCAACACCGAGGCAACGGCTGCCGACGCGTCGATCGCGGACATCCCCGCGGGTCAGCAGGCCCAGGTGGAGACGGCGTCCCTCGTGCAGCAGGCGGATGACCAGTCCACCCAGGCGGACGCCGCCGCCCTGAAGACCGCCCAGGAGGCGGCCCGCAAGGCGGCAGCGGAGAGCGCACAGGCCAAGAAGGACGCGGCCGAGAAGCAGCTCGCGGCAGAGAAGCAGGCTGCCAAGGACCGTGCCGAGGCCAAGGAGCAGGCAGCCAGCCGCTCCGCCGAGCGCGGCGCCCTGGGTGACATCGCCGTCAAGTCGTCGTACACGATCGCAGAGACCCAGGCGATGGCCCGGCAGATGATGCCGGCCGACCAGTTCCAGTGCTTCAGCAACATCGTGGACCACGAGTCCGGCTGGAACTACCGTGCCACCAACGCCTCCTCGGGCGCCTACGGCCTCGTCCAGGCGCTGCCGGGCTCCAAGATGGCCTCGGCGGGCTCCGACTGGCAGACCAACCCGGCCACCCAGATCAAGTGGGGCCTGGGCTACATGAACGACCGCTACGGCAGCCCCTGCGGCGCCTGGTCGTTCTGGCAGGCCAACAGCTGGTACTAGACCGGCTCGCCGTACAGCGACGCGAAACCCCCGACCGTACAAGGGTCGGGGGTTTCGCGCTTTCCACACAGGTAACGTCGTCCCGACAGTGAGAGCCAGGGTGTCGGCACCGGTTCTGAAGGGGACCGAGGGGGGAAGAGGAAGCGAGATGTCCAGACTGCCTCAGTGGGTCGGCGGCGCGGGGGCCGGCCTGACGCGGCTCGCCGCGCGCCTGGAGGAACGGCGCCGGCGTACGGAGGCCGCGGCAGCCGACGGCGACGGCCGGCTGGGGCACGGCACGGTGCACGGCCACGCGGTGCCGCCCAAGCCGCTGGAACCGCCCGTCGTGCCCGGTGGCGCTCCCCCGGAGGACGCGGGGCCCGCCGGTACCGCTTCGGAGGACGGGGGCGCCACGCGCACCACGGACGCCTCTGCCGCCTCTGACGCCACAGAAGCCGCTGCCGCCGCTCCGGTGCCCCCGAAGCCGTCGACGCCCCCTCAGGAGGCCGCCACGGCCGCTGTACCGGCGTCCGTGCCCGCGCCGCCCGCGTACGCGCCCGCCGTGCCGCACCGGCCCGAGCCCGTGGACGCGGTGCCGTGGGGGATACGGGTCGCCGCCGAGGCGGCCTGGCGGCTCCTCGTCCTGGCCGCGACCGTGTACGTCCTCGCGCGGGCCATCACCAGCATCCAGCTGGTGGTGCTGGCGTTCGTCGCGGCACTGCTGATCACCGCGCTGCTGCAGCCGACCGTGGCCTGGCTCAAGCACCGCGGCCTGCCCAGGGGCCCGGCGACGGCCATCACGTTCATCACCGGCTTCGTCATCATGGGCCTGGTCGGCTGGTTCGTGGTCTGGCAGGTCATGGACAACATCGACTCGGTCTCCAGCCGGGTCCAGGACGGCATCAGCGAGCTGAAGGACTGGCTGCTGAAGAGCCCGTTCCATGTGACCGAGGGCCAGATCAACGACATCGCGAAGAACCTCCAGGACGCGATCGGCTCGAACACCGAGGAGATCACCAGCGCGGGCCTGGAAGGCGTCACGGTCGTCATCGAGATGCTCACCGGCATCCTGCTGGCGATGTTCACCACGCTCTTCCTGCTCTACGACGGGCGGCGCATCTGGGAGTGGCTGCTCAAGCTCGTGCCGAGCGCGGCGCGCGAGGGCGTGGCGGGGGCCGGGCCGCGGGCCTGGCGGACGCTGACCGCCTATGTGCGCGGCACGGTGATCGTGGCGCTGATCGACGCGATCTTCATCGGCATCGGGCTGTACTTCCTGAACGTGCCGCTCGCCGTGCCGCTCGCGGTGTTCATCTTCCTCTTCGCGTTCATCCCGCTGGTGGGCGCGGTGGTCTCGGGCGCGCTGGCGTGCGTGGTCGCGCTGGTGACCCAGGGCGTGTTCACGGCGCTGATGGTGCTGGTGGTCGTGCTGGCCGTGCAGCAGATCGAGGGCCACATCCTGCAGCCCTTCATCCTGGGCCGCGCGGTGCGGGTGCACCCGCTCGCCGTGATCCTCTCGGTGGCCGCGGGCGGCCTGGTCGCGGACATCGGCGGAGCGGTGGTGGCGGTGCCACTGGTAGCCGTCACCAACACCGTGGTGTCGTACCTGCGCGCGTACGCGCACGAACAGGCCCTCCGGAGAGCGCCGGTGCCGGCTCGGGGCGCGGACGGCTAGCCCGCTGGCTGAAACGCGCAGGTCCCCGCGCCCCTTCAGGGGCGCGGGGACCTGCGCGATCAGCCACGACGTGGCAGCACCCGGCCGACGGCCGGCACTCCCGCGGCGCGAAGCCGGTGTTACTCGGCCAGCGACGCCTCGGCGTCCAGCGTGGCGCCAACGGCCTGCAGGACGGCCGCGATCTTGACGGCCTCCTGGATCGTGTCGCGCTCGACACCCGCCTTGCGCAGCACCTGCTCGTGCGAGTCCAGGCACATGCCGCAGCCGTTGATGGCCGAGACGGCCAGCGACCACAGCTCGAAGTCGACCTTGTCGACACCGGGGTTGCCGATGACGTTCATCCGCAGGCCGGCGCGCATCGTGCCGTACTCCGGGTCCGACAGCAGGTGCCGGGTCCGGTAGAACACGTTGTTCATCGCCATGATGGCGGCGGCCGACTTGGCGGCGGTGTACGCCTCGGGGGAGAGGTTGGCCTTGGCCTCCGGCTCCAGCTCGCGCAGCACCTTCGGCGAGCGCGACGCGATGGCGCAGGCCAGCACGGTGCCCCACAGCTGCTGCTGCGGCAGGTCGCTGTTGCCGATCACCGAACCGAGGTTCAGCTTCAGGTCCTTGGCGTAGTCCGGAACGGCGGACTTCAGATCATCGAGAGCCATGATTCAGCCTCCCGTTCACTCGCCCGAGAGGAGCGCGACCGGGTCCAGGGTCTCGTCGCCCTTGGACCAGTTGCAGGGGCAGAGCTCGTCGGTCTGCAGGGCGTCCAGGACCCGCAGGACCTCCTTGGGGTTACGGCCGACGGAGCCGGCGGTCACCATGGTGAACTGGATCTCGTTGTTCTGGTCCACGATGAACACGGCGCGCTGCGCGAAGCCGTCCTCGCCCTCGATGCCCAGGTCCCGCATGAGCTCGTGCTTGGAGTCGGCCAGCATCGGGAAGGGCAGGTCGGTCAGGTCCGGGTGGTCCTTGCGCCAGGCGTGGTGCACGAACTCGGAGTCGCCGGAGAAGCCGAGGATCTGGGCGTCACGGTCGGCGAACTCCTCGTTCAGCTTGCCGAAGGCCGCGATCTCGGTCGGGCACACGAAGGTGAAGTCCTTGGGCCACGCGAAGACGATCTTCCACTTGCCCTCGTAGGTCTTGTGGTTGATCTGCTCGAACTCCTTGCCCTTCTCCAGCGAGACACAGGCAGTCAGGTCGAACTCGGGGAACTTGTCACCAACGGTGAGCACACGCACTCCTTGCAGGGTAGGAATTCCCTTTTGGGGCTTTCCTGGGGGTTGGACGGTCTCCACGTTGCCACAAGGTGCATTGATCAGTGAAATAGCTAGACTCGGTGGCGTTGATCGGAGGTGGTTATCAGTGGCCCAGCCCACTACCGCAGGGGCCGGACGCCCCCGGCAGCCCTCGTTTTCGCAGCTCCGGGCGTTTGCCGCGGTGGCCGAGCATCTGCATTTCCGCGAGGCGGCCGCCGAGATCGGCATGAGCCAGCCCGCGCTCTCCGGTGCGGTCTCGGCTCTGGAGGACGCCCTCGGAGTCCAGCTCCTCGAGCGTACGACCCGAAAAGTACTGCTGTCGCCCGCGGGGGAGCGGGTCGCGGCCCGGGCACGCACAGTAATGGAGGCGGTCGGCGACCTCATGGAGGAGGCCGAGGCCGCCCGCGCGCCCTTCACCGGCGTACTGCGGCTCGGCGTCATCCCGACCGTCGCGCCCTACCTGCTCCCGACCGTGCTGAAGCTCGTGCACGACACGTACCCGGACCTCGACCTCCAGGTCCACGAGGAGCAGACCGCCTCGCTGCTGGACGGCCTGGCGCACGGGCGGCTGGACCTGCTGCTGCTCGCGGTACCGCTCGGTGTCGCCGGCGTCACCGAACTGCCGCTCTTCGACGAGGACTTCGTGCTCGTCGCGCCCAAGGAGCACTGGCTCGGCGGCCGCGGCGACATACCGCGCGAGGCGCTGCGCGAGCTGGACCTGCTGCTCCTGGACGAGGGGCACTGCCTGCGCGACCAGGCGCTGGACATCTGCCGGGAGGCCGGGCGCGAGGAAGGGGCCGCGGTGACCACCAGCGCGGCCGGGCTCTCCACGCTCGTCCAGCTGGTGGCCGGCGGGATGGGCGTCACGCTGCTGCCGCGCACCGCGCTGCGCGTGGAGACCGGCCGCAACGAGGAGCTGACCACCGGGTACTTCGACGACCCGGCGCCCTCCCGGCGGATCGCCCTGGCCATGCGCACGGGCGCGGCCCGGCAGCGCGAGTTCGAGGAGTTCGCCCGGGCGCTACGGACGGCCCTGCGGCCGCTGCCGGTACGGGTCGTGGACTGACCGGGATCGGTGTCACTCGTCTTCCGAGGGCGGCGGCGCGTCGGTCTTCGGCGGGCGCCCCCGGCGCCGCATCGCCCCGGCGTCCTTGGGCAGCCGCCCCGCCTCCGCCAGCGCGCGGCGGAGCAGGAACTCGATCTGCGCATTGGCGCTGCGCAGTTCGTCACCGGCCCAGCGCACCAGCGCGTCGTGCACCGACGGGTCGAGCCGCAGCAGCATCTGCTTGCGCTGCTGCGGCCGCCGCCCCGGCGTCCCGGGCTCCTCGCTGCGCGGGCTCACTGGTAGAGCGAGCCCGTGTTCAGGACGGGCTGCGCGGCGCGGTCACCGCACAGCACCACCATGAGGTTGGAGACCATGGCCGCCTTGCGCTCCTCGTCCAGTTCGACGATGCCCTGCTCGCTGATCCGGTCCAGGGCCGACTCGACCATGCCGACCGCGCCCTCGACGATCTGCTGGCGGGCCGCGACGACCGCGCCGGCCTGCTGCCGCTGGAGCATCGCGGAGGCGATCTCGGGCGCGTACGCGAGGTGGCTGAAGCGCGCCTCGATGATCCGCACGCCGGCCGCCTCGACCCGCGCGGTCAGCTCGGCGGCGAGCTTCTCGGTGATCTCCTCGGCGTTGCCGCGCAGCGAGAGCGCGTCCTCGTCGTGCGCGTCGTAGGGGTACTCGATCGCGATGTGCCGGACGGCCGCCTCGGTCTGGGTGGCGACGAACTCCAGGAAGTCGTCCACCTCGAAGAGCGCCTGCGCGGTGTCCTCGACCTTCCAGACCACGATCGAGGCCAGCTCGATGGGGTTGCCGTAGGCGTCGTTGACCTTCAGGACCGCGGTCTCGTGGTTGCGGACCCGGGTGGAGATCTTGGTGGCGCTGGTGAGCGGGTTGATCCAGCGCAGGCCGTCGGTGCGGATCGTGCCGACGTACCGGCCGAAGAGCTGGATGACCCGGGCCTCACCGGGCGCGACCATCTTCACGCCGCCCATGCAGAAGAGGGAGACGAGCAGCAGCGCGATGCCGACGGCGATCATCGTGCCGCCCAGCGCCTTGTTGCCGTCCGAGGCGGACGCGGCTCCGAGGATCGCCAGCGCGATGCCGCCGATCACGCCGATGACGGTCAGCAGCAGGCCGAGGCCGCCCGGGATGCTGTGCGCCGTCACCTCTCTGACCTGCGGTGCGGGCAGGGCCGGGGTGTCGGGCTCGGTGGCCGCGGGCGGCGTGGGCGTCTGGTCGGACATGGGGTTCCCCCGTTCCGTACGGCGGTCGGGCCGTACTCGCATGCTTTCGCTGGTCTAGCAAAGTGATAGCTATTTAAGCCCGGCGGGCGGGGCGGCGCAAGGGCGGACGCGGAAACTCCCGAACGGTTGCACAGGAACGGGGTGCTCATTGTCACGTCCGGAAAAGGCTTGATCGATGCCTATGTGATGACACCGGGGGGTTAGCTTCGGAGGCTGGGTTATTGGGGGCGGAACGACTGGAGTGACACGAGCGATGGGACGAGCCGAGGCGAGACGGGCGCGGAAGCGGGGCAGCCGCCGGGCGAAACGCAAAAGAGGCGGCGGCATAGGGCGCTTCTTCACCTTCAGGAAGCTGCTCGGCGCGTTCTTCACCGTCTGCCTGCTGGGCATCCTCGGCTTCATCGGCCTGTACCTCGTCGTCGACGTGCCGGCCAACGCCAACGGCCAGGCCACCGCGCAGGCCAACGTCTACAAGTACGCCGACGGCTCCGTGCTGGCCCGCACCGGCTTCAACCGCGAGAGCGTGCCGATCAGCGACATCCCCAAGGACGTCCAGCACACCTTCGTCGCCGCCGAGAACAAGTCGTTCTACCAGGACTCCGGCGTCGACCTGAAGGGCACCACCCGCGGCATCCTCAACACCCTGCGCGGCCGGGGCAAGCAGGGCGGCTCGACCATCACCCAGCAGTTCGTGAAGAACTACTACCTGACCCAGGACCAGACGGTCAGCCGCAAGCTCAAGGAGATCGTGATCTCCCTGAAGGTCGATCAGAAGCTCGGCAAGAACGAGATCCTGGCCGGCTACATCAACACCAGTTACTACGGCCGCGGCGCATACGGCATCGAGGCCGCGGCGCAGGCGTACTACGGCGTGCACACCCGGGACCTGACGGTCGCGCAGGGCGCCTACCTCGCCTCGCTGCTCCAGGCGCCCAGCCAGTACGACTGGGCCGTCGCCACCGACGCCGGCAAGAAGCGGGTCCAGGAGCGCTGGAACTACACCCTCGACAACATGGTCGAGATGAAGTGGCTGGACCCGGGGAAGCGGCAGGGCCTGAAGTTCCCGGTGCCGGAGAAGCCCAAGCCCAGCCCCGGTCTGAAGGGCCAGAAGGGCTACCTGATCGAGCTGGCCAAGGCCGAGCTGAAGAAGCAGGGCGTCACCGAGGACGACCTCGCGGCCGGCGGCTGGACGATCAGCCTCGGCGTCGAGAAGAAGCGGCAGAGCGCCCTGGAGTCGGCCGTCCAGGAGAAGCTGACCAGCAAGCTCGACCCCAAGGCCCGCGACGTGGACGCCGACGCCCAGGCCGGCGCGGTCTCCGTCGACCCCAAGAGCGGGCACATCGTGGCGCTGTACGGCGGCAAGGGCTACCTGGAGCACTTCGTCAACAACGCCACCCGCGACGACTACCAGCCGGCCTCCACCTTCAAGCCGCTGATCCTCGCCACCGCCCTGGAGAAGAACTCCACCACCCAGGACGGCACTCCGATCACCCCGGACACGGTCTACGACGGCACCAGCCGCCGTCCCGTCAAGGGCAGCGCCATCGGCTTCGCGCCGCCCAACGAGGACGAGAAGGACTACGGTCCGATCAGCGTCCAGACGGCCATGAACAACTCCGTCAACTCCGTCTTCGCGCAGATGGGCGTGGACGTGGGGCTGGAGAAGGTACGGCAGACCGCCGGACAGCTCGGCATGGACGCGGAGAAGATGTCGGCCCGCCCGGCTATGACGCTCGGCTCGATGGGCGCCAGCCCGCTCCAGATGGCCGGCGTCTACGCCACCCTCGACAACCACGGCAAGAAGGTCACCCCGCAGCTGGTGACCTCCGCGCAGCGTGGCGAGGAGGCCCCCGTCGATCTGCCGGAGCCGATCGGCGGGCAGGTCATCAGCCGCACCACCGCGGACACCGTGACCTCCGTGCTGACCGGCGTGGTCCAGGACGGCACGGGCACCGCCGTCCGCAACGCCGACTACGACATCGCCGGCAAGACCGGCACCTCCGACGACAACAAGTCCGCCTGGTTCGTGGGCTACACGCCCCGACTGGTCACCGCCGTCGGCATGTTCGGCGAGGACGCCGACGCGCCGCACGGCCATGTCACCCTGCGCGGCGCGGGCGGCGGCGGCCGGGTCAACGGCGGCGGCTACCCCGCGGAGATCTGGGCCGCCTACACCCAGAACGCCCTGGGCGGCGAGCTGTCGGCCCGCTTCGACCTGGACACCGACCTCGGTGCCGGGGTCGCGCCGACGCCCACCCCGACGCCGACCGAGACCGAGGAGTCGGAGTCCCCGTCGCCGAGCCCGTCGGAGAGCTCCTCCGAGTCCGCCTCGCCCTCGCCGTCCCCGTCGCCCAGCGAGTCGGAGACCAGCGAGCCGCCGGAGGAGTCGGCCTCCCCGTCGCCGAGCGAGTCCTCGGACCTCCCGCTGCCGGACGGCGGGGACACGGAGGAGAAGCCCGGAAACGGCAGACGACCGGTGACCGGCGAGTGAGCGCGCGCGAGTGAACGACGGCGGGCCCGGGGCGCATTGCCCCGGGCCCGCCGCGTGTCTCCGTACCGTCTACTCCCGGCCCGGCAGCCGCCGTGCGACGGGCGGCATCGAGATCTCGAACCAGACCACCTTGCCGGTGCTCAGCCGGGTCGCGCCCCAGCGCCGCGCGAGGCGGTTGACCAGGTACAGGCCGCGGCCGCCCTCGTCCGACGGGCGGGCCTGCCGCAGCCGCGGCAGCTGCGGCACGTCGTCGCCCACCTCGCAGCGCAGTACGTCCGTGCGCAGCAGCCGCAGCGTGATCGGCCGCTCCGCGTACCGCACGGCGTTGGTGACCACCTCGCTGACCAGCAGTTCGACCTGGTCCGTCAGCTCTTCCAGGTCCCAGCGCTGCAGCGCCCGGCGGGCGAGGCGGCGGGCCTGCCCGGCGGTCTGCGCCTTCGGGTCGAGGTACCAGTACGCCACGTCGCTCGGCGCGATCCCGTCGAAGCGGGCCGCGAGCAGCGCGATGTCGTCGTCCCGGTCGCCCGGGCCGAGCATGTCCAGCACCTCGTCGCAGAGCGGCTCCAGCGGCGGCGGGTTCGGTCCGGTCAGCCGGGCCGTCTCCGTCAGCCGCTCGCGGAGCTGCTCTATGCCGGTCCACACGTCCCGTATCCGGGACTCCACCAGGCCGTCGGTGTACAGGACCAGCGTCGCGCCGGCGGGCGCGTCCAGCTCGACCGCCTCGAAGTCCACGCCGCCGACGCCGATCGGGGCGCCGGGCGGCACGCGCAGGACCTCGGCGCGGCCGCCGCGGTGCAGCATGACCGGCGGCGGATGCCCGGCGTTGGCGACGATGATGCGGTGCGCGACCGGGTCGTAGACCGCGTACAGGCAGGTCGCCATCCGGTCCGTGCCGAGCCGCTGGGCCTGCTCGTCGAGGTGGTGCAGGACTTCCTGCGGCGGCAGGTCGAGCCCGGCGAGGGTCTGCGCGGTCGTGCGCAGCTGCCCCATGATCGCCGCCGAGGTCATCGAATGCCCCATCACATCGCCGACGACCAGGGCGACCCGGGACCCCGGCAGCGGGATCGCGTCGTACCAGTCGCCGCCGACCCGGGCCGTCTCGGCGGCCGGGAGGTAACGGCTGGCCAGGCGCACGCCGGTGGGCTGCGGGAGGGAGTCGGGCAGCATCGTGCGCTGCAGCGCGTCGGCGATGTACGCCTCGCGCCCGTACAGCACCGCCTTGTCCACGCCGAGCGCCGTGTGCGTCGCCAGCTGCGCCGCCACCAGCAGGTCGTCCGGCTCGAACGCCGGGCGGTCCGGGCGGCGCAGGAAGACCGCGGCGCCGATCACCCGGCGGCGGCCGCGCAGCGGCGCCAGGATGACGCGCTGGCCCTGCGGCATCCGCGTGCCGGGGCCGAGCAGTTCGGGCAGCGCCGCCTGGGCGGCCTGCGCCTCGCCGAAGAGCGGGCGCACCCCGCGCAGCACCTCGGCCAGCGGCCCGCCGGGCACGACCTCGGCCAGCTCGGCCGCCATCCCGCCCATCGCCGGGCCCAGATCGGGCTGCGCGGGCAGGGTGGGCAGCCGGCCGCCGTTGGTGTCGGCCTCCTCCGGGATCCGGTCGGTGCGCCGCAGCCGCAGCACGACGGGGCCGGCCGGCCGCTCGTCGCCCACCGGCAGCGGGTCGCGCAGGTACACCAGGATCGCGTCGGCGAACGTCGGGACCGTCGCCCGGCACAGGCCCAGCACGATCTCGTCCAGGTCGATGCCGCGGGCGATCCGCCGGGTGGCCGCGCCGACGAAGCGCAGCCGGTCGCCGCCTGGCTGCCGGGCCGGCATCGGCTCACCTCCCTCGGACGGATGTGCCGACCGGGCCGGCGGCGCCTCCGGGCGCGCCGGCTCCGTGGCCTGGCGCCGGCTGCCGCCGCCATCCTGGTCGCGGGCCCGGCGGGGCCCCGGAGGCGGTACCACGGGCTCCTGGGGCCGCTGCCGGGCACGGCCTTCGCCGTCCCGCGGCCGTCCGACGCCGGCCGCGCCGCCGCCGTCGTGCGGGCCGGGCCCGTCGTCCGGCTCCTCGGCGCGGGACCGGGCCCGGCCCGCCGCGCCGTTGCCGGAGACGCCGGCGGGGCCGCCGGGGGCGTCGCCGCCCGGGCCGCCGGCCTGGGTGTGGCCGCCGGCGCCCTGCGCGGCATTGCGGTCGGCCGCGTCGGCGGTCCGCCGGTCCCGGGGCCGCCGGCGCTTCTTCCCGCTGCGCCCCGGGGGCGCGGGCACCTCACCGGGACCACCGGTGCTGCGCCCCGGCGGCCCCGCGGCCCCGGAGCCGGGCAGGCCGGAACCGGGCAGGGCGGAGCCGGGGAGATCGGCTGGGGCGGGGCCGGCGGGCCGCCGCAGGGCGTCGCGCGGATCGGCGGCGCCGTGCGCCGTCGTCTCCGGCAACCCCCGCGGCGGCATGGCCGGGGGCGCGGCCGGCAAGGGTGCCGGTCGCGGCTCGTGGGAGGTGGGGTGCTCCGTCACGCGTGGGATTCCATCCGTCCGGGGCTGCGCGCCTGGCGCGCTGCGTCTCATGCGCGTCGCAGGTGCAGGAAGAGCTGGATTTCGGGTGGCACGTCCGTACTGGCCGGGGCATACGCATACGAGTCCTCCCCGGTGACTTCGAAACCCGCGTCGCGCACGACATGGCGCAAGTCGTCCCGCAGGTAACCCGATACCCGGATCGTGTGACCCAGGAACGGAATCGGGTAGTCGTCCACGTCGGACTCGACCATCGACAGGGCGAGCAGCCCATCCGGCCGCAGCAGGCAGTGCAGCATCCGCAGCGCGTACGGGATTTCCGCGCGCGGCAGCATCAGCAGGGAGAAGAAGGCGGCGGCACCGTCGAAGGAGCCGGGACCGCCGAGCCGGCCGTCCCGCAGGTCCGCGAGGTCGAGGTGGTGGAACTCGGCGGACGGAACGTTCTCCCGCGCCTTCTTGACCATGGTGGCGGAGAGGTCGACGCCCACGACCCGGTGGCCGGCGCCGGACAGCTGAGCGGCGGTGGGCAGGCCCGTACCGCAGCCGACGTCCAGCACGCGGGAGCCGTCCGGCAGCGACGCGGCGAGCCAGGCACCGGCGGCGCGCTGTCCCTCCTTGTGGGGGAACGCGCTGTCGTAGGCCCCGGCGATCGCGTTGAACGCCTCGGCCTGCCCGGCCCGGTCCAGTGCTAACCGGTTCAGGCCCTCGTACCCGTCGTAGCTGTCGCTCACGACCCCGCCCCTCCTGCGACCGCGGTCAAGTTCGGTTTCCAGTTCTGGAGTTGCGTCTGTGCCTTCTTGCGCCCTCTTGCGGAGGACGATCCTACGTTTGAACCAGTGGTGTGCAGCAAGGGGGCTCGCCCCTGAGCATGGTTTCAAAGGGAACGCATGTTCCCCGAAGTCGCTGCATTTCGGGCGCTTCCGTCGCCTCTGAGGCTCGACCCGCCACTCTTACGGGTGCGGATTTCGCACAAGCGGCCGCTTTTTGGCGGCCGGTCACGCGGCGGCGTCACGCGGGCGTCACGAAGGGGAGGGGTCCCGCGCCCGGTCCCAGTCGTCCGGCAGCACCGGCAGGCCCCACTGCGGATCGGGCCGCCAGTGCTCCCAGCCGTCCGTGAACGGCGCGTCCCACGCGGTGATCCGCTCGACCGCGGCCCGGCCCGCGGCCCGTACCTCCTCGGCCTGCGCGGCCGGCATCAGCCCGTCGGCCTGCGCCTGCGCGAACTCGTCCTCGTCCCGCCACTCCCAGTGCCGGTCCGGGTAGACCGCGATGTCCAGGAAGTGGTCCTCGGAGTCCACGCCGCCGGACCAGCGGCGGCGCGGCTCCTCCAAGTTGACGTACCAGTTCTTGAACCGCCAGCCGCGCTCCCAGAAGAGCCATACCGACCACGGCTCCCCGGGCCGGGCGAGCTTGAGCACGCCGGTGCCGAACCAGCGGTCCCGCACCACGCGCCGCGGCTTGGTGTACCGGCTCGCCAGCGGCTCACGGTGGACGAGCGTGCCGTCGGCGAGCACCGGCTTCACGCAGTCGGTGCCCGGCGCCAGCCAGACGGCGAGCAGCTCGTCGGTGTCCTGGACGACGGTGACGGGCCGGCAGATGTGGAAGCGGTCGGTGGCATTGCCGCGATAGCGCCACAGGATGTGTTCGCCCGGCGCCCAGCGCGCGGTACCGGACGTATGGCCGTCCCTGGTCTCCACCGTATCCGCTGTCATGCGCAGATCTTAGGGGCGGAATCGCCGCACCGCCGTGACGTGGGCCGCAGCGAACGTCACGGATGCGTCATGCGCAGCACGTCCAGCGCCTCGTCCAGTTGGGCCTCGGTGAGCGCGCCGCGTTCGACGTATCCGGACTCGATCACCACCTCGCGGATGGTCTTCCGCTCGGCCAGCGACTTCTTGGCCACCTTCGCCGCTTCCTCGTAGCCGATGTACTTGTTGAGCGGCGTGACCACGGAAGGGGAGGACTCGGCGTATTCCCGGGCCCGTTCGGCGTTGGCGGTGATTCCGTCGACCGTACGGTCCGCCAGCAGCCGCGCGACATTGGCCAGAAGTCGTACCGACTCCAGGACGTTTTTGGCGATCACCGGCAGCATCACGTTCAGTTCGAAGTTGCCTGCCGCGCCCGCCGCGGCGACCGTCGCGTCGTTCCCCGTCACCTGTGCGGCCACCATCAGCACCGCCTCGGGAATGACCGGATTGACCTTCCCCGGCATGATCGACGAGCCGGGCTGGAGGTCCGGCAGCGTGATCTCCGCGAGGCCGGTACGCGGCCCGGAGGCCATCCAGCGCAGGTCGTTGGCGATCTTCGTGAGGCCGGCCGCGATGGTCCGCAGCTGGCCGCTGGTCTCCACGATGCCGTCCCGCGCGCCCTGCGCCTCGAAGTGGTTGCGGGCCTCCGTCAGCGGCAGCCCGGTGGCCCGCGCCACCTCCGCGATCACCGCGGCGGCGAAGCCGGGCGGGGTGTTGATGCCGGTCCCCACCGCCGTGCCGCCCAGCGGCAGTTCGGCGAGCCGGGGCAGCGAGGCGGTCAGCCGCTCCACGCCGTACCGGACCTGTGCCGCGTACCCGCCGAACTCCTGGCCCAGGGTCACGGGCGTGGCGTCCATCAGGTGCGTCCGCCCCGACTTCACGACCTCCTTGAACTCCTCGGCCTTGCGCTCCAGCGCGGCCGCCAGGTGTTCCAGGGCGGGCATCAGGTCGGCGGTGACGGCGGCGGTGGCCGCGATGTGGATCGAGGAGGGGAAGACGTCGTTGGAGGACTGGCTGGCGTTGACGTGGTCGTTGGGGTGCACGTCCCGGCCCAGCCGCTCGGTCGCGAGGGTGGCCAGCACCTCGTTGGTGTTCATGTTGGAGGACGTGCCGGAGCCGGTCTGGAAGACGTCGACGGGGAAGTGGTCGTCCCAGCGGCCCTCGGCGACCTCCGCCGCGGCCTCCTGGATCGCCCGCGCGACGTCCGCGTCCACCACGCCCAGCTCGGCGTTGACCTTCGCCGCCGCGGCCTTGATCCGGGCCAGCGCCTCGATGTGCGCCCGCTCCAGCCGCTGTCCGGAAATGGGGAAGTTCTCCACCGCGCGCTGGGTCTGCGCCCGCCACTTCGCGTCGGCGGGGACCCGTACCTCGCCCATGGAGTCGTGCTCGATCCGGAAGTCGCCCGACGCGCTCAAGGATGTGCCGTTGTCGCTCATGCCTATGTCAGTACCCGGGGACGGACATCTGTTCCCGGGTACTGATCCAATTCGGCGAATGCGGCGCGCTTCACCTTCCGGCGGCGCCGCTCCGGCGCCTCACCACTCGCGGCGGGCGCGGCGGGCCTCGTCGCGCGAGTCGTCCAGCGCCGCCCACCGCAGCGGGTGCGTCGGATGCCCCACGACCTCGTCGATCTCCGCGTGCGCCTTGTCCATCAGCTGACCGGCGATGTCCATGAGCGCCCGGGCGCCCGCGATCTCCTCACCGACCCGGAGCTGTTCCGGGTCGGTGGGGTGGCGGTCGGCGCGGCCGTGGCCGCGGCATTCCGTGCCGTCACTGAGGCGCAGCAGGGCGGCGGCCTTGGTGCGGTTGCCGTCCTCCGTGAATTCCATGTCGACGTGCCAGCCGACCAGCGTGTGTGTCTGCATGGTGGCTCACCTCCAGCGGTCCCTCTTCTCAGAGTGCGCCGCCGGAGCGCTGATCACCACATCTGGAACCGCGGAGAACGGACCAGGGCGTTACGCGCCCTGGCGCACCGGGATGCTCGTGAAGGTCGGCGCCGGGGCCGGGTCCTGGAAGAAGTCGTTGCCCTTGTCGTCCACCACGATGAACGCCGGGAAGTCCTCGACCTCGATCTTCCAGACCGCCTCCATGCCGAGCTCCTCGTACTCCAGGACCTCGACCTTCTTGATGCAGTCCTGCGCGAGCCGGGCCGCCGGGCCGCCGATGGAGCCCAGGTAGAAGCCGCCGTGCTTGTGGCATGCCTCGGTGACCTGCTGCGAGCGGTTGCCCTTGGCCAGCATGATCTTCGAGCCGCCGGCCGCCTGGAACTGCTCGACGTACGCGTCCATCCGGCCGGCCGTCGTCGGGCCGAACGAGCCGGAGGCGTAGCCCTCGGGCGTCTTGGCCGGGCCCGCGTAGTACACCGGGTGGTTCTTGAGGTACTCCGGCATCTCCTCGCCGGCGTCGAGGCGCTCCTTGATCTTCGCGTGCGCGATGTCACGGGCGACGACGAGGGTGCCGGTCAGCGACAGCCGGGTCTTGACCGGGTGCTTGGTCAGCTCGGCCAGCATCTCGTCCATCGGTCGGTTCAGGTCGATCTTGACCGCGTCCAGGTCCGGGCCCGCGCCCTCGGTCAGCTGCTCCTCCGTGGTCTCCGGCAGGAAGCGCGCCGGGTCGGTCTCCAGCTGCTCCAGGAAGACGCCCTCGGCGGTGATCTTCGCGACGGCCTGGCGGTCGGCGGAGCAGGACACCGCGATGGCGACCGGGCAGGACGCGCCGTGCCGGGGGAGACGCACCACGCGCACGTCGTGGCAGAAGTACTTGCCGCCGAACTGCGCGCCGATGCCGATCTTCTGCGTCAGCTCGAAGACCTTCTCCTCCAGCTCCTTGTCGCGGAAGCCGTGGCCGAGCTCGGAGCCCTCGGCGGGCAGCTCGTCGAGGTAGTGCGCGGAGGCGTACTTCGCGGTCTTCAGCGCGTACTCGGCCGACGTGCCGCCGACCACGATCGCCAGGTGGTACGGCGGGCAGGCGGCCGTGCCGAGCGAGCGGATCTTCTGCTCCAGGAACTTCATCATGGAGCCCTCGTTGAGGACCGCCTTGGTCTCCTGGAAGAGGAAGGACTTGTTGGCCGAGCCGCCGCCCTTGGCCATGAAGAGGAACTTGTACGCGTCACCGTCGTTCGCGTACAGCTCGATCTGCGCCGGCAGGTTCGAGCCGGTGTTCTTCTCGTCCCACATGGTCAGCGGGGCCATCTGCGAGTACCGCAGGTTGAGCTTGGTGTACGCGTCGTAGATGCCGCGGCTCAGGGCCTCCTCGTCGCGGCCCTGGGTGAGCACGTTCTGGCCGCGCTTGCCCATGACGATGGCGGTGCCGGTGTCCTGGCACATCGGGAGCACGCCCGCCGCCGCGATGTTGGCGTTCTTCAGCAGGTCCAGGGCGACGAACTTGTCGTTGCCGGACGCCTCGGGGTCGTCGATGATCTTGCGGAGCTGGCCGAGGTGCTCGGGCCGCAGGTAGTGCTGGATGTCGTGGATCGCCGCTTCCGCCAGCTTGCGCAGCGCCTCCGGCTCGACCTTGAGGAACGTCCGGCCGTCCGCCTCGAAGGTGCTGACACCCTCCTTGGTGATCAGGCGGTACGGGGTCTTGTCCTCGCCCGTGGGCAGAAGGTCGGTATAGGCGAATTCCGGCATTGCGGCCAATCCTCACTCGACGGTGACTTCGCTGTCATCAACGGCAGCCTCAACAGCGTAGAACGCCGCGCGCGCCCCGCCGCTGTGAGGTAAGGCTCAGTAGCCGTTCTCACAACTCGCTTAGAAATGATCTGCAGGGTGCCGTCGCATGACACGTTTCCTGAAAGCCGCGACCGCTTCCCGCAAGCGGCGGGCCGCGCTCGCCGCGCTGGCCGGGACCGCGCTGACCGCGAGCACCTTCACCGCGCTGCAGGCGTACGCGGGGCCCACGGACTCCGGTGACGGCGGGGGCACGGTCGCGCTGCGGATCAAGGGCGGCGAGGCGCACATCGACCCCCGCACGCTGCGGATCACCGCCCGTACGGCGAGCGGTACGGAGTCCGTGCTCTCCGCGGCGGCAGCGCAGTCGCTGGGTACTCCTTCGCGGGTCTCCCGGCACGGCGCCGCCTCGGCGAGCTGGTCCTACCCCGGCCGCGGGCTCACCGTCTCGGCGGCCGCCCGCGACGGGCGGCTCGTCGTCGACCTGCACGCGGCGAAGGACGGCAGCCTGGGCTGGCCGTCGGCGGGCGCGGCCGTCACCGGGGACGCGAAGGGCGCCGCGATCGAACTGCCGCGCGGCGAGGGCCTGCGCATCCCCGTCGCCGACCCGTTCTGGAACTCCGCGCAGGGCGGGCTTACGGGCGAGGAGGGCACCGACCTCAAGGACCTGACGATGCCCTTCTGGGGCACCACGGCGGGCGGCCACGGCGTGAGCACCCTGGTACCCACCGACCTCGGCACCCACCTGCGGTTCCGCTCCACGGGCGGGCGGCTGCGGACCGCCGCGAGTCACGACTTCAGCCGCGCGGACGGTACGGACGACTACACGGTCGCCTTCTCGCTGACCGACGGCTCGCCGGTCGCGGCGGCCAAGGACTACCGCCGGTACCTCGCCTCGAAGGGACAGCTCGGCAGCCTGAAGCAGAAGATCCGCGAGAACCCCGAGGTCGCCAAGTTGACCGGCGCCCCGCACGCGTACGTGTGGGGCGACGGCCGCAGCGCGAAGACCGTCGAGCGCCTGAAGAAGCTCGGCATCTCCCGCATGTGGCTCGGTTACGACGCCGACGGCGACCCCATGCCGAAGGAGGCCGTCGCCGCCGCGAAGAAGGCGGGCTACCTGGTCGGCCCGTACGACAGCTGGGACAACGCGCAGGACCCGAAGAGCGCCGACACCAGCGTGGCGAAGTGGCCGGACCGGCTGTGGCCCGACGGCTGCGTGCACGACGCGGACGGCAAGCCGGCGGGCGGCTTCGGCGGCCGCGGCTGTTACCTCAGCTCGCAGGCGCTCGCGGACGCCGAGCCGCGCCACCACTACCTCGCCGACCGCGCCAAGGCCATGACCGCGGGCGGCGTGAACAGCTACTTCCTCGACGTCGACGCCACCGGCGAGCTCTTCCGGGACCACACGCCGGGCCACCCGATGACGCAGGGGCAGGACCGCAAGAACCGCCTGGAGCGGATGCGCGGGGTGTCCGGGGGCGCCCTCACCCGCGGCCGCCCGTACGTCCTCGGCTCGGAGTCGGCCGGCTCCTGGGCGAACCAGGTGATCGACTTCAGCCACGGCTCCAGCACGCCGGTCCACGACGGCCTGTGGAAGGCCGAGCGCGACAAGAAGACCTGGGGCGGCTACTGGCCCAAGGGGCGGCCCGGCATGTTCTTCAAGCCGGCGACGCTCGACAAGCCCGTCGCGAAGGCCATGTTCGACCCCGCGTACCGGGTGCCGCTGTACGAGACGGTGCTGCACGACTCGGTGGTCAGCACCGACCGCTGGGAGCTCCCCCTCTACAAGCTGCCGGCGCAGAAGAAGGACCGCGCGCTGCTCGCCATGCTCTACAACACCCCGGTCAACCTCGCGCTCGACGGCAAGGCGCTGGACGAGCACGGCAAGGAGATCGCCGCCATGCAGCGCTTCTTCGCCGGGATCCAGCAGGCCGCGGGGACGGAGGCCATGACGGACTTCCGTACGCTCACCGCCGATCACCGGGTCCAGCGGACCACGTTCGGTGGCCGCGGTGGCCTGCAGATCACCGCCAACTTCGGCAGCCGGGCGTACCACGGTCTGCCGGGCGGCTGCGTCCGGGCGACCGGCCGCGGATTGGACGGACCCCAGCGGTTCTGCCCGGCGGGCTGAGGTCCGTGGCGCTGAGGTCCGTGGCGCCGTCCTCTGGTCGCGATCTATCGCGTTTCGCTACGCTGCGGGTGTGGACGCATCTGACAACGGGGGACAGCGCCCCGCACCCGTGGACCTCACCAAGCCCGCGCAGGCCCCGCCCGCCGAGGCCGCGATCCGGGCGTCCGACGCCGACCGGGACCGGATCGCGGCGATCCTGCGCGAGGCGCTGGCCGAGGGCCGGCTGGACGCCGAGGAGCACGCCGAGCGCATCGACGGCGTCTACCGCGCCAAGACCATGGGCGAGCTGGAGCCGCTGATCGGCGACCTGCCCGCCGGCCGGGAGGGGGCGGGCACGGACCGGGCGGCGGCCGCGTACGCCCCGGAGCCGTCCGGCGGCGCCGTGGCCGCCACCCTCGTCGGCATCTTCAGTTCGGCGGTCCGCAAGGGCCGCTGGCGGGCGCCGGACCGGATCTCCGCGGTGGCCGTCCTCGGCTCCGTGGAGATCGATCTGACCGAGGCGCTCTTCACGCGGCAGCACCTCCACATCAACGCCACGTCGGTCCTCGGCAGCGTCGAGATCCGGGTCCCGGAGAACGTGACGCTGCGCGGCGGCGGCGCGGGCGTGCTCGGCGCCTTCGAGGCCGAGACGTACGAGTCGGACGACCCGGCCGCTCCCGTGATCACGGTGCACGGTTTCGCCGTGCTCGGCAGCGTCGAGGCCAAGCCGAAGCGCGGGAAGTGGGTGCGCGATCTGCACGGCCGGATGCAGGACCGGATGCACGGCCGGAGGCGGGACCGCGGCGAACGCCGGCGCGGGCACATGTAATGCACACCTGTAAGGGGCGCCGCATCCGACGCTGCTTTCAACGTATACGCACACGGTGTGCATAGAGCCGCGTACAGCGGGTAGGGCTGGTGCATCGTCTCTCGTACGGCTGCGGGGTGTGCGAAACGTCGTGCGCAGCGAGACGGGCAAGTGGTGACTGAAATCGCCGAGCCGTCGTCAGGAGTAGACCGTGCTGCTACCGCATCAGTCCCTGCAGGACGCCGCCGTCGTGCCCGCCCAGCGAGTGCCCGCCAGGGACGAGGCGGGACCCTGGCACTCCGAGGCGGTGTGCCGACGGGACGAGGCGGGACTCTTCTTCGCGCCGTCGAAGGAACCGACGGCCGCCAGGCTGGCCAGGGAGGAAGCCGCGAAGCGGGTCTGCGCCCGCTGCCCAGTGATGATCGAGTGCCGCGAGCACGCCCTGCTCCAGCCCGAGCCGTACGGCGTCTGGGGCGGCCTGACCGCCGCCGAGCGCCGCGTCGTCCTGGCCCGCCGCCGGCGCCGGGATGCCGAGCTGCAGCGTCCGGCCCGGATGCCGGCCGCGGGCTGACGTCCGTACGACGCATAGCAACGGCCCGGTGCCCCACCGCGAGAGCGGCGGGGCACCGGGCCGTCGGGCGTCCGGAGCGTGCCTCAGCTGGGCCGCTCGAAGTCGATCGAACTGTAGGCGCGCAGCTTGGAGAGCCGGTGCTCGGAGTCGATCTGCCGGATCGTGCCGGACTTGGAGCGCATCACCAGCGACTGGGTGGTGGCGGTCTCCGCGCGGTAGCGGACGCCGCGCAGCAGCTCGCCGTCGGTGATGCCGGTCGCGACGAAGAACACGTTCTCGCCGCTGACCAGGTCGTCGGTGTGCAGCACGCGGTCCAGGTCGTGGCCGGCGTCGATCGCGCGCTGCCGCTCTTCGTCGTCCTTGGGCCACAGCTTGGCCTGAATCGTGCCGCCCAGGCACTTGATCGCGCAGGCCGTGATGATGCCCTCGGGCGTACCGCCGATGCCCAGCAGCAGGTCCACGCCGGTGCCTTCGCGTACGGCCATGATCGCGCCGGCCACGTCGCCGTCGGCGATGAACCGGATACGGGCGCCCGCCTCGCGGATCTCCTTGACGATGCCCTCGTGCCGGGGGCGGTCCAGGACGACGACGGTGACGTCCTCGGGGCTGGACTTCTTCGCCTTGGCGATGCGGCGGATGTTCACGCCGACCGGGGCGTTGATGTCGACGTAGTCCGCCGCCTCCGGCCCGGTGACCAGCTTGTCCATGTAGAACACCGCGGACGGGTCGAACATGGAGCCGCGGTCGGCGACGGCCATGACGGAGACGGCGTTGGCCATGCCCTTGGCCGTCAGCGTCGTACCGTCCACGGGGTCCACGGCCACGTCGCACTCGGGGCCGGTCCCGTCGCCCACGCGCTCGCCGTTGTACAGCATCGGCGCCTGGTCCTTCTCGCCTTCGCCGATGACGACCACGCCGTTCATGGAGACGGTGTGAATCAGGGCACGCATGGCCTTGACCGCGGCGCCGTCCGCGCCGTTCTTGTCGCCACGGCCGACCCAGCGGCCCGAGGCCATGGCACCGGCCTCGGTGACCCGGACCAGTTCGAGTGCGAGGTTGCGATCGGGGGCCTCTGGGCTGACCTCGAGCTGGGACGGCAGATGATGCTCGGTCATCGGAGCGCACCTTTCTGTACGGCGACGGCCGGGTAGGTGAGGGTTCGCTCGACCTTATCGCTATGTCGAGAAAATGAGCAGAGGGGTCCACGGATGAGCACCGGAACCCGGCCGCGGCGTGGTGGCGGTGGTGGCCGAGGTGCGCTGGGTGGGGGCCTTGTCCGGCTCGTCCCCGGCATGGGGGACCATAGAGGGCGTGGCTGGTATGCGAGGCAAGCAGACGGTGCGGGACATGGTCCTGTCGATGGCGGTGATCGGCGTGGTCGTCGCGGCGATTTACTTCTTCATCCCGCACGACGACAGCAAGGGCGCCGAGAACAGCGCGGTGAAGACGGTCGGCTACCGCGTCGAGCTCTCGACCGCCCGGCGCGCGGCGCCGTATCCGGTCGCCGCGCCCGAGGGGCTGTCCAAGGGCTGGCGCGCCACCTCCGTCTCGTACGAGGCGAGCGACGACGGCAGGGGCGGCGCCTGGCACCTGGGCTTCCTCAACCCGAAGGACCAGTACGCGGCGGTCGAGCAGAGCGACGCGCCGGCCCGTGAGTTCATCAAGAAGGTCACGCTGAACGCCACCCCGGCCGGCGGCCACCAGCAGGTCGGCGGCGTCCGCTGGGACGAGTACAAGGGCGACACGTACAAGGCCCTCGTGCGCAAGGAGTCCGGCCACACCACGGTCGTCACCGGCACCGCCTCCTACGACGGGCTCGCGGAGCTGGCGGGCGCGCTGAAGGCGAAGAACGAGAAGTAACGGCAGCACCGCACAGGGCGGCCGTACGGCATACGGCAGAGGCCCCCGCACCCGGAGCGGGTGCGGGGGCCTCTTGTCGTACGCGATGCCGTACGCGGTGAGCCGTGCGGCCGTGGCTCAGACCGTGGTGGCGGCGTCCTCGAAGGACAGGCGCGGGGAGCGCGGGAAGAAGGCGTCCTCGCCCGGCTTGCCGATGTTGATCACCATGAAGGACTTCTGCTTGCCGTCGCCGAAGAACTCCTTGTCGATGGCGGTGAAGTCGAAGCCGGTCATCGGGCCGGCGGCCAGGCCCGCGGCGCGGACGCCGAGGATGAAGTAACCGGCCTGCAGGGTGGCGTTCTGGGTGCCGGCGACCTCGCGCGCCTCGGCCTCGGCGAAGAAGGTGTCCTTGATGCCGGGGGCGTGCGGGAACAGGGTCGGCAGCTTCTCGTGGAAGTCCAGGTCCACGGAGAGGATCACGGTCAGCGGGGCCGACAGCGTCTTCGGGCCGTTGGCGCCCATGGCGTGCTCGACGAGGCGCTTGCGGGCGTCCTCGGAGCGGACCAGCGTCAGGCGCAGCGGCGACTGGTTGAAGGCGGTCGGGGCGAACTTCACCAGGTCGTAGATGGCCTGAACCTGCTCGTCGGTGACCGGCTCGTCCGTGAACGTGTTGGCGGTCTGGGCCTCGCGGAAGAGGAGGTCAGCAGCGGCGGCGTCAAGGGCGAGAGTCATGGAGGGCACCTCGGTGATTCGTGGTGGTTCCGGGCCGGGCCGGTCCGGTCGTACACCCTCTACTTTAACGAAGATAGATTAAGTTTCAACTAAAACTCGGGCGTTGTGAGCCGTTTCACATGGGTCGCGTGGATCGCGTGGGTCGCCCTGAGGGCGCGCGCCGCGCTTTGGCGCCGCCCGCTCCCTGGGCGGGCCCGGCGGGGAGTCAGTCCTCCGCCGGCTCCTCGGCCTCTTCCTCCGCCAGGGCCGCGTCCAGCCGGGCCCGGGCACCGTCCAGCCAGCGCCGGCACACCTTCGCCAGCTCCTCGCCGCGCTCCCACAGCGCGAGCGACTCCTCCAGCGTCGTGCCGCCCGCCTCCAGGCTGCGGACCACCTCGATCAGCTCGTCCCGCGCCTGCTCGTACCCGAGCGTGGACGTCACGTCCGGCGCGCCCGCCGCCTCGCTGCCGGCTTCGCCGTCCGTGTCCATGCCCGTGTCCGTCTTCGCCTTGGCCATGCGCCCCAGCCTAAGCGGGGGGTGTGACAGCGCCGTCCACCCGGCGGACCGTGAAATCGCCCTCGGCCACCCGGGCGCGCAGCTCCTCCTCCGCGCCGACCTCCTCCGGCGAGCGGACCGCGCTGCCGTCGGAGCGCTGCAGCACCGCGTAGCCGCGCTCCAGCGTCGCCTTGGGGGAGAGCGCCACCACCCGCGCGAGGGTGTGCGACAGCTCGGAGTCGGCCCGGTCCAGCAGATGGCCCAGCGTGCGCCGGCCGCGCTCCAGCAGGGCGGTGACCTGCTCCTCGCGGGCCTCCACCATGCGGTGCGGCTCCCGTATGCACGGGCGGTTCAGCGCGCCCGCGAGGCCGCGCTCCTCGCGGTCCAGGAAGCCGGTGACCGAGCGCAGCGCGCGCTCCCGCAGGTGCTGGATGCGGACCAGCTCCTCGCCCACGTCCGGTACGACCTTCTTCGCCGCGTCCGTCGGCGTCGAGGCGCGCAGGTCGGCGACCAGATCCAGCAGCGGGCTGTCCGGCTCGTGCCCGATCGCCGACACGACGGGCGTACGCGCCTGGCCCACGGTCCGTACGAGCTGCTCGTCGGAGAACGGCAGCAGGTCCTCCACGCTGCCGCCGCCCCGCGCCACGATGATCACGTCCACGTCCGGCCGGGCGTCCAGCTCCCGCACCGCCTCGATCACCTGCGGTACGGCATGCACCCCCTGCACCGCGACGTTCCGCACCTCGAAGCGGACGGCCGGCCAGCGGTGCCGGGCGTTCTCCAGCACGTCCCGCTCGGCCGCGCTGGCCCGGCCGCAGACCAGCCCGATGAGCTGCGGCAGGAACGGCAGCGGGCGCTTGCGCTCCGCCGCGAACAGCCCCTCGGCGGCCAGCGCCTTCTTCAGCATCTCCAGCCGCGCCAGCAGCTCGCCGACGCCCACCGGCTTGATCTCGGCGGCCCGCAGCGAGAGCTGGCCGCGCGGCGCGTACCACTCCGGTTTCGCGTGCACCACGACCCGGGCGCCCTCGCTGACGATGTCCGCGACCTTGTCGAAGACCTGGCGGTAGCACGTCACGCTCACCGAGATGTCGTGCGACGGGTCGCGCAGCGTCATGAAGACGACGCCCGCGCCGGGCCGCCGGGAGAGCTGGGTGATCTGCCCCTCGACCCACACCGCGCCGAGCCGGTCGATCCACCCGCCGATGAGGCGGGATACCTCGCCCACCGGGATGGGGGTCTCTGCGGACGTCTGTAGAGCCATTCCCCGAGGGTATCGGCGGCCACTGACAGCGGGGGCGTGTGCCGGGTGCGGCGCCGTCGCACGGGGGCGCTGCCCCCCCCGGACCCCCGGTCCTCAAGCGCCGGACGGGCTCGATTTCCCGGACGGGTCGGCTTTCCGGCCCCGCCCGTACTGCGCAGCCAGCACCACCAGCCCCACCACCAGCCACGCCCCGCCGACCACCTGGGCCGTCGGGGACGCCTCGACGATCACCGCGACCACCACCGCCAGGCCCAGCAGCGGGACGATCACATGGGCCAGTACGCCCCGTGCGGCGCCCCGCTTGCGCAGCCAGAAGTAGCCGATCACCGAGGCGTGCAGCAGCCCGAAGGCGGTCAGCGCGCCGACGTTCACGATCGAGGACAGGTGGTCCAGGCCGTCGTCCCGGCGGGCCGCCCACACGGCCGCGACCAGCGTGACCACCGCCGCGCCCAGCAGCGCCCGGCGCGGTACCCCGCTCCCCGCGTCCACCTTCGCCATCGCCCCCGGCAGCCGCCGGTCCCGGGCCATCGCGAAGAGCAGCCGCCCGGCCGCCGCCTGCCCGGCCAGCGCCGCGAACGCCGCGCCGATCGCCTTGCTCGCCGCGACCAGCTTCTGCAGCCACTCGCCGGCCGCCGCGTTCGCCGTCGCGTAGAAGGCGTCGCCCTGCTCGGCCGGCTTCGCCGCCAGCTCGGCCGCGGACATCGGCGCGAGCAGCGCGGCCAGGTACGTCTGCACGGCGAACAGCACGCCCGCCACCACCAGGCAGGTCAGCACCGCCCGCGCCACCCGGTGCCCGCCCCCGGACGCCTCCTCGGCGAACGCGGCGATCGCGTCGAAGCCCAGGTACGAGAGCACCGCCACCGACACCGCCGACAGCACCGCGCTCGCCGAGAACGCGCCCTCGCCCGTGAGCGGCGCCGTCCAGCCGCGCTGCGCGCCGTCCGTCGCCAGCACCCACACCGCCGCCACGACGAAGACCACCAGCACCGCGATCTCCATCGCCAGCACCAGGAAGCCCACCACGGCCGCGGTCCGTACGCCCCACAGGTTCAGCAGCGTGGTGACGACGACCGCGACCGCCGTCCAGATCCACTGGTGCACCGACGGCACCAGGGAGTGCAGCGCGATCCCGGAGAAGAGGTACGCCACCGCCGGGATCAGCAGGTAGTCCAGCATCGCCATCCAGCCCGCGACGAAGCCCGCGCCCTCGCCCAGGCCGACGCGGGCGTAGGTGAAGACCGAGCCGGCCTGCGGCGCGACCCGCACCATCTGCGCGTACGAGTACGCCGTGAAGGCCATCGCGATCGTGGCGACGACGTACACGATGGTGATCGCGCCGTGCGACTTGGCCTGCAGCGTCCCGAAGATGCCGACCGGCGCCATCGGGGCGATGAAGAGCAGGCCGTAGACGATCAGGTCCCGGAAGGACAGGGACCGCTTCAGCCGGGCCCCGGCGGCCAGGGTGGCGCCGGAGCCCGTGGCGCCGCCGGCGTCGGGGGTGCCGCCGGACGGGGGCTGCGGCTCGGCCGTTGGGGACATGGCGGACACCTCTGCAGTACGAACGGGCCGCCGGCGATCGACGGCCTCACATGATCGTCGGCCGTCCCGCCCTTTCGGGCAAGCCGCCCTGCCGTACGGGCATCCGCCCTGCAGCCGTACCGGCGTCCGCCCAGCCGCCGTACCGGCATCCGCCCTGACAGCACTGCGTTCCGCCCCATGGCCACGCGTCGGCCATGCCTTGGCCATGCCTTCCGTTCGGCGCCACCACGACCCGTACGATGGGGACCATGACCACCCCGACTTCCCGCCGCGTCCTCCTCGCAGCCCCCCGCGGATACTGCGCCGGCGTGGACCGAGCCGTCATCGCCGTCGAGCAGGCCCTGCAGCAGTACGGCGCGCCCGTTTACGTACGTCACGAGATCGTCCACAACAAATACGTGGTCAAGACGCTGGAGAAGAAGGGTGCGATCTTCGTCGACGAGACGGAGGAAGTGCCTCCGGGCAACATCGTCATCTTCTCCGCGCACGGCGTCGCGCCGGTCGTCCACGACGAGGCCAAGCGCGGCAAGCTCGCCACCATCGACGCCACCTGCCCGCTGGTCACCAAGGTCCACAAGGAAGCCGTCCGCTACGCCAAGGAGGACTACGACATCCTCCTGATCGGCCACGAGGGCCACGAAGAGGTCATCGGCACGAGCGGCGAGGCCCCCGACCACATCACCCTGGTCGACGGCCCCGACGACGTGCAGAACGTCGAGGTCCGCGACCCGGACAAGGTCGTCTGGCTCTCCCAGACCACCCTGTCGGTCGACGAGACCATGGAGACGGTCGACGCCCTGAAGGGCCGCTACCCGAACCTCCTCTCCCCGCCCAGCGACGACATCTGCTACGCCACGCAGAACCGCCAGACGGCCGTGAAGCAGATGGGCGCCGACTCCGACCTGGTGATCGTCGTCGGCTCCAAGAACTCCTCCAACTCGGTCCGCCTGGTCGAGGTCGCGCTGGGCGCCGGCGCCAAGGACGCGCACCTGGTCGACAGCGCCGACGAGATCGACGAGGCGTGGCTGGAAGGCGTCGGCACGGTCGGCGTCACCTCCGGCGCCTCCGTCCCCGAGGTCCTCGTCGAGGGCGTACTGGAGTGGCTGGCGCAGCGCGGCTACGAAGACGTGGAGACGGTCACCTCCGCCACCGAGTCCATCCACTTCTCGCTGCCCAAGGAGCTCCGCCGCGACCTGCGCGCGGAGGCGAAGGCGGCCACGGGCGGCGAGTCGGCCGCGGAGTGACCCGACGGCACACCGGCCGGTTCGCCCAGCGACCGGCCGGTTCGCCTTGTGCGGGTGAATTCGACGGGCGGATTTGCGGGGTGAAGCGGCCCCTTCCCGCCTAGCCTTTCCCCATGAACGTATTCGGCGTGGACATCGGCGGTTCGGGCATCAAGGGCGCCCCCGTGGACCTGGAACGCGGCGAGCTCGCGGAGGAGCGCTTCAAGGTGCTCACCCCGCACCCGGCCACCCCGGAAGCGGTCGCCGACGGCGTCCAGCAGGTCGTCGAGCACTTCGGCTGGTCGGGACCGGTGGGGGCGACGTTCCCGGGGGTGGTCACGGGCGGGGTGACCCGTACGGCCGCCAATGTCCACAAGTCCTGGATCGGCACCGACGCCGTCGCCCTGCTGACCTCCCGGCTCGGCGGCGAGGCCGGCGGCTGCGAGGTGACGGTACTGAACGACGCGGACGCTGCCGGGCTCGCCGAGATGCACTTCGGGGCGGCCCGCGGCCGGATGGGCACGGTCATCATGCTGACCCTGGGCACCGGCATCGGCAGCGCCGTCTTCACCGACGGGCAGCTGGTCGCCAACACCGAGCTCGGCCACCTCGAACTGGACGGTCACGACGCCGAGACCCGCGCCTCGACCCGGGTCAAGGACGAGGAGGACCTGAGCTGGCACGAGTGGGCGCCCCGGCTGCAGAAGTACCTCCGGCACGTCGAGATGCTCTTCACGCCCCAGCTGTTCGTGATCGGCGGTGGGGTGAGCCGCAAGGCCCACAAGTTCCTGCCGCTGATCGAGGGCGTCAGGGCCGAGATCGTGCCTGCGCAGCTTCAGAACAACGCGGGGATCGTGGGGGCCGCAATGGCCGCCCGGCGGGCTTCCCACCCGGCTGCTGCCGCTCCCGCGCCCGGTCAGGACGCCGGTCTCGGGGGCGCCGCCCCCCGCCCCGGTGGACCTCGTGACGCTGCGCCCGCCGCCGGAGGATGAGCAGGCCCTTCCGTACGCCGACGATCAGCACGCTGAGCGCCGTTCCGAGGTAGAGCCAGCCCGCGTTGACCGCGAGCAGGGTGAAGACGCCCATCAGCAGGCTGCCCGCGCCGTCCCCGCCGCGCGCGACGGGCAGGCTGCCGACGGTGTACGCGATCGGCAGCGTCACGGGCGCGACGACCAGGTCGTACGGGCGTACCCACAGCGCTCCGGCGGCCCCCGCCAGCACGAAGCCGACGCCGTACACGGCCGGTGAGCCGCCCGCCAGCAGCCGGTCCAGGCAGGCCAGGACCAGCAGCGCGAGCGTGGTCAGCAGCGCGCAGCCCAGCCCCGTCAGCTTCGGTGCCGGCACCCTGCGGGCCAGCGCGGCGACCGGACCCGGCAGCACGCGGCGGGCGCCCGCCCGGTAGACGGTCGAGGTCTCGGCGATGGCGGGACCGGCGGCCTGCGCCGCGGGCTGCGCTCCGGCCGGCGCGGAGCCGCGCGCGGCGGGCCTGCCGCCGCGGTCCGTGGGCGGCGCCGCGTCGGGGCGGAACCCGGCGGCCCGCCCGGCGGGCGGCCGCCCGGTCCGGGACGGGGTGTGCTGAGATGCGCGCGCTTCGTGTTGCTCCACTCGCCAACGGTAGGCCGCTAAGTGGGATTAATAGCCCGTAGGACACGCGCTTTCCCCGACGATGACCTCGGATTCCACGACGATGGCGTCGCGTGGCGGTACGGAAGCGGTACGGACACGGGTACGTACGGGGCCGCCGGTACGGCGCACGGCCCGCTCGTCCCTCCCCGTAGACTGGTGGATCGGCCCACCCGGGCCACCGCCCGTCCGGGCCCGTGCCCACCGAGGCCACTGGCCGTCCGGGCGCTGGCCTCCCCGGGCCGATGCCCGCCCACCCCACCTCCCGTCGGAAGTCGAGTCGCCAACGTGTCGCTCACGATCGGAATCGTCGGTCTGCCGAATGTCGGCAAGTCGACCATGTTCAACGCCCTGACCAAGAACGACGTACTGGCGGCCAACTACCCGTTCGCCACCATCGAGCCGAACGTCGGCGTCGTGGGCGTCCCCGACCCCCGCCTGGCCAAGCTCGCCGAGATCTTCTCGTCCGAGAAGATCCTCCCGGCCACCGTCGACTTCGTCGACATCGCCGGCATCGTGCGCGGCGCCTCCGAGGGCGAGGGCCTGGGCAACAAGTTCCTCGCGAACATCCGTGAGTCCGACGCGATCTGCCAGGTCATCCGCGCCTTCAAGGACGAGAACGTCGTCCACGTCGACGGCAAGGTCTCGCCCAAGGACGACATCGAGACGATCAACACCGAGCTGATCCTCGCCGACCTCCAGACCATCGAGAAGGTCCTCCCGCGCCTCCAGAAGGAATCGCGCATCAAGAAGGACATCGCTCCCAAGGTCAAGGCCGTCGAGGAGGCCAAGGCCATCCTGGAGAAGGGCGACACGCTCTTCTCCGCCGGCATCGTCCAGGGCTCCGGCAACGAGGAGCTCCTCCACGACCTGCACCTCCTCACGACCAAGCCCTTCCTCTACGTCTTCAACGTCGACGAGGACGAGCTGACCGACGAGGACTTCAAGAACGAGCAGCGCGCGCTCGTCGCCCCCGCCGAGGCGATCTTCCTCAACGCCAAGCTGGAGGCGGACCTCGCCGAGCTCGACGAGGACGAGGCCCTGGAGCTCCTCCAGTCCGTAGGCCAGGAGGAGCCCGGCCTCGCGACCCTCGCCCACGTCGGCTTCCGCACCCTCGGCCTGCAGACCTACCTCACGGCCGGCCCCAAGGAATCCCGCGCCTGGACGATCAAGAAGGGCGCCACCGCCCCCGAGGCCGCCGGCGTCATCCACACCGACTTCCAGAAGGGCTTCATCAAGGCCGAGGTCATCTCCTTCGACGACCTGGTCGAGTGCGGCTCGGTAGCCGACGCCCGCTCGGCCGGCAAGGCCCGCATGGAAGGCAAGGACTACGTCATGCAGGACGGCGACGTGGTGGAGTTCCGCTTCAACGTCTGATCCGCTTGCTGAAAGGCCGTCCGACCCGCGGTGGAGCGGGTTGGGCGGCCTTGGGGCGAGGAGGAGACCGGCTGGCGGGTCGACTCGGTGAAGCCCCTCGTGTACGCCCAGCCCGCCAACGGCATCACCGACTCCGAGCACCACGTCTTCCGCGCCGATGGCGCGACGTACATAGGGCGTGTCTGATCATGGGCCGCACCCGGCCCGGCCCGGGCGGGCGTTCGTCTGCGGGGTCAGGTCTGGTGCAGGGCGTAGGCGATGCCGTCGTCGAGGCTGTCCTCCATGCCTTTGCGGAAGGCGGTCTCGTACGCGGTGTCCCCGGCGGTCTCGCGTGCTTGGCGTTCGCAGGCTTCGCGGGCGGCGACGAGATCGGGGAAGCCGATCTGGGAGCGGCCGATGGTGTTCCAGATCTGCTGGCCGATGCCGAGCAGCCGGGCCGCCCGCTCGCCCCGTCCGGAGCCGGCGGCCAGCGAGGCCAGCAGGTCGATGACCAGGGCGATGCCGAGGCTGTCGTGGAGCAGGACCTTGCCCTCCAGGGCCGTGCGGGCGTGCGTGGCGGCCTGGTCCAGTCGGCCGAGGCCGTACGCCGCCAGCCCCTGTACGTAGTCGGCGTAGGCCCGGATCCACCGTTCGCCGCGCGTGTCGCACTCCGCGCGCAGGACATCGGTTGCCGCGGCGGCGTCCGCGTATTTCCCCAGGCTCGTGTGGGTGAACGTGTGGCTCAGCCACGTCAGAAGGCGCGCCCCGAGGTACGCACCGCCGTGATCCTGGGTGTACGGCGCCGCCTCGAACACCGCGGCTGCCTGCGCGGGGTTTTCACCCATCATGAAGTACGCGCCGTCGAGGAAGGCGGCGGCGACCAGCATGGCCTGGCTGCCCGCCGCCTCCGCCTCGGCCCGGAACTCCTTTCCCAGCCGTAAGCCCGCGTCGCGGTCGCCCTGCTGCAGCACGATCGCGCCGCAGGCCCACAGTGCCTTGCTGCGGGACGGACCCGGCTTCGGGCAGCGCTGGAGGGCGCGGTCGAGGTAGTGGCGGCCTTCGCGCTGGAAGCCGCAGGCGTGCCAGAAGAACCACAGCGCACCGGCGATCTCCAGCGCGGTGTGTTCGTCCTCGCCCTCGCCCAGGCAGAAGTCCAGCACGGCACGGAAATTGGCGTGGTCGGCGGACGTCCGCTCGTACCAGGCGATCTGGTCAGGGCCCATCCAGGCAGCCTCCGCCCGCAGGGCCAGTGCCCGGTAGCAGTCTCGGTGCCGGCGGCGGAGCGCGCCTTCCTCGCCGAGCCGGCGCAGCCAGCCGGCGCCGTATTCGCGGAGGGTGTCGAGCATCCCGTACCGCTCCCCGCCGCCGGTGGGCCGCCAGGTCAGGATCGACTTGTCGACCAGCGCGGCCAGCAGGCCGGTGATGCGCTCGGCGGCCAGATGCGCATCCGCGCACACCATGCGGGCCGCCTCGGCGTCGAAGGTCCCGGCGAACACCGACAGCCGGGCCCACAGCAGCCGTTCGGCCGGGCTGCACAGCTGGTGGCTCCAGCCGATCGCGGTCCGCAGGGCCTGATGCCAGGGGGGCTCGGTCCCGTACACAACCTGCTCGGTCTCGCCCAGGACGGCGAACCGGTCGTCCAGGCGGTCGGTCAGCTCCCGTACGGACAGCTCGCCCAGCCGCGCCGCTGCCAGTTCGATGGCGAGCGGGAGGCCGTCCAGGCGTCGGCTGAGGCCGATCAGCTCCGCCCGGCCGGCGTCGGTGGCCTCGAAGCCGGGGATGCTCTGGGCGGCGCGCTCGGCCAGCAGTACCACCGCATCCGCCTGCGCTGCCACGGGGTCGTCGGTCGCCGGGACCGGCAGCGGCTCGACCGTGCACACCTCTTCACCCGGGGCGTTCAGGGTGCGGCGGCTGGTGGCCAGGATTCGCAGGCCCGGCGCGGCCCGTGTCAGCGACTGGACGGTCAGCGCGCACTCGTCGGTCAGATGCTCGCAGGTGTCCAGGACGAGCAGCAGCTCACGGTCGGCGAGGTAGTCGGCCAGTACGTCGATCATCGGACGGGTGGTCTGGTCGGCCAGCGGCAGCGCGTCGGCGATGGTGTGCGCCAGCAGCCCGCCCTGGCGCAGTGGCGACAGTTCCACCAGCCACGCCCCGTCCCGGAATCGGGGTTGCAGCCCGGCCGCGGCCTCCAGAGCGAGCCGGGTCTTGCCCACCCCGCCGACCCCTGTGAGCGTCACCAGCCGCGCGGCTCCCGCGAACAGCCGCCCGATGTCCGCCAGCTCGGTACGGCGGCCCACCATCTTCGTCCTCGCCGCCGGAAGGTTGCCCACCCGGCGCTGCTCAACGACCACGAACGTCCTTCCCCCGCCCCGCACTTCGCCCGCACATCGCCCGCGCAGGGATAAGCGCACAGTCTGCCGCCCCCTGCCATGCCTCATGCAGGCCGGAAGGAAAGTGCCCCATAACGCCGGAGTCGGATTGCGGCAGTACAGGAAATGGAAGGATCCGTGCGCGTCGTGCACAACGACCGACCGGTGAAGCAGGCCCTATCGGGTCGCCACCGGAATCGGTCCAGGGCGATCGACCCGATCCGCGACCGTCCACGAACAGTGCGTGCGCCGCCCAGATCTCCTCCTGGCACAGGGCTTACTCCTGCGGCACTCGCGGCATTCGCCGAGGCCGGCGTCAACATGTGGGCGGAGATCGCGGGCGGATCACCCGATGCCTGGATCATGGATCTGCTCACTGCGGCGTGTCGATGGCAATACCATCGGAGCGCCTGAGGCGAACGCCCACGATTGCCCTGTGCATCGGCGCCACCAGGCATGCCGTAGAGTGAGGCCCACCGACGCGGGGTGGAGCAGCTCGGTAGCTCGCTGGGCTCATAACCCAGAGGTCGCAGGTTCAAATCCTGTCCCCGCTACTTGAAAGAGGCCCCCGACCACAGGTCGGGGGCCTCTTGTCTCTCGCCGGCCATGCGCGGGGCGGACGGCCTTTTTGTGTGTGATGCAGGTCACTCGGCGTGCCCGTCACAGGGATGAGGTGGGGTGCATCCCGTGTGTGGACTGGATCCGCAACAGGAGGTGCGCACATGAAGGTCGTGGTGGTGGGGGCCGGGTACGCGGGGGTGATCGCGGCCAATCGGGTGGCCGGGAAGGTGAAGGCCGCGGAGATTACGGTGGTCAATCCCCGGTCGGAGTTCGTGGAGCGGGTGCGGCTGCACGAGCAGGTTGCTGGGACCGGGGAAGCGGCGACTCCGCTGGCGTCGATGTTGCGGGACGGGATCGACACACGAGTGGGCGCCGTGGAGAAGATCGGCGACGGGCAGGTCGCCCTCGATGACGGCGGGGCGCGGGTCGACTTCGACTATCTGGTGCTTGCGGTGGGGAGTACCGTCGCGCCGTTGGCGGGGGCCGTTCCCGTGGGTACTTGGGAGGGGGCTGAGGAGGCGCGGGGCGCGTTGGCCGGGTTGGGCGGTGGGAGGGTCGTCACCGTTGTCGGAGGTGGGCTGACGGGGGTTGAGACGGCAGCCGAGATCGCCTTCGGTCGGCCCGACCTTCGCGTGCGGCTTGTGGGGACGGCGATCGCCGGGAGTCTGTCGGCGGGGGCGCGGAAGCGGGTGCGCGCTGGTCTGGATCGCTTGGGTGTGGAGGTCGTTGAGGACTCCGTCGAGCGGATTGACCCGGGGGAGGTGCTTCTGCGGTCGGGGGCGTCGGTTGGCTCGGACCTCACGTTGTGGGCCGTTATCGGGAGCGTGCCGGAGCTGGCGGCCCGTAGTGGGCTTGCGGTGGAGAGCGACGGGCGGGCGGTGGTCGATGAGTATTTGCGGAGTGTGAGCGATCCGCGGATCTTTGTTGTCGGGGACTGCGCGGCGGTCCCCGGGGCTCGGGCGGCCTGTGCGACGGCCCTGCCGCAGGGGGCGCACGCGGCGGATACGCTGGCGCGGATGATCCAAGGTCGGCAGCCCGAGCCGTACTCCATGGGGTACACCGGACAGGCGTTGAGTCTGGGGCGGCGGGATGCAGTGCTGCAGGTCAGCCGCAGGGACGACACCGTACGGCGGGTCTACTTCGCGGGGCGTGGCGCGGCCGTGGTCAAGGAGCGGATCTGTCGGTTCGCGAAGTTCGGTGCTCGCACCGCCACTTACGCCTGGCTGCGGGGCCAGAAGTGACCCATGCGGGGCCAGAAGTGACCGAACAGCCGGATCCGGTACATGAGTTCACGGAGCACCGGCCCCTGCTGTTCTCGATCGCCTACGAGATCCTCGGGTCGGTGGCCGACGCCGAAGACGTGCTGCAGGACAGCTACCTGCGGTGGCGTTCGGTGGATCACGCCTCGGTGGAGAACACGCGGGCCTATCTGGCGCGGATCGTCACCCGGCAGGCGCTCGGCGTGCTGCGGTCGGCAGTCCGCCGCCGGGAGCAGTACGTGGGGCCGTGGCTGCCCGAGCCGCTGGTGACCGCCGCCGGCGGCGACGCACCCGACGGTATCGACCATGTACTCACCGGCGAGGCCGTGACCACCGCGATGCTGCTGGTGCTGGAGGCCCTGACGCCCAGTCAGCGCGCGGTGTTCGTGCTGCGCGAGGTGTTCGGGTTCGAGTACGCGGAGATCGCGGCCGCGGTGGGCAAGTCCGAGGCGGCGGTGCGGCAGTTGAATCAGCGGGCGCGGAACAGCGTGCGGGCGAGGCGGCAGAGCGCGGTCGCCTCGCCTGCCGAGGCACAGCCGGTCGTCGAGCGGTTCCTGGCGGCGGCCGCTACCGGGGACGTCCAGGGCCTCATGGACCTGCTCGCACCGGACGTGGTGTTCCTGGCCGACGGCGGCGGGGTCGTGAACGCGGGGCGGCGCCCGGTGGTCGGTCCCGACAAGGTCTCCAGGCTGCTGCTCGGGCTGTTGGACAAGGGCGCCCGTATGGGCGAACTCGACGTCCGTGTCGGTGCCTACAACGGGATGCACGCTGTTGTCGTACGCATCGACGGCAAGCTCGATCAGGTGACCTCGGTCGAGGTGCGCGGGGGTGTCGTGACGGCGATCTACTGCGTCCGCAACCCGGAGAAGCTTGCGGCGGTCAAGGTGTGACCCGCACAGCTGCAAGCTTGCCAACAAGCCGCAGGGCCGCCGGGCCCGTACCCGGCGCCCCTCACGCCCCCTTCAAATGCCGCATCAAGCGTTCGAAGTCCTGCCAGCCCGAGAGGTCGGACGGGTCGCCGGGGAGGGGGTAGTAAAGGGCCGGGCGGGTCTTCGGGCCGAGTTGGACGGGGGGCTCGGCGAGGGGGGTGCGGCGGGCGCGGTCGCCGGGCATCGCGCGGACCTCCTCCGCGCCCAGTACGAAGGCCAGCGGGACGCCGGGGCCCTCGAAGCGGGGCGGGACGGCCAGGTCGCGGCGGGCCTTGCGGAGCTGGACCAGCATGGACTGGAGGTGGTGGCGGGTGGCCAGTACCTCCGCGGCCCGGGGGAGGGCGTCCAGCGGGGGTTCCTCGTCGGGGCCGTAGCCGAAGGCGAGGGTGATGTCCTCCTCGATGCCGGCCGTCGTGCGGTTGATGCGGACCGTGGCCAGGCCGGGGCGGTCCGGGGTGCCGACGACCACGAGCCAGGTCGGTTCGGGGGCGCGGTCGTGGGCCAGGTCGGTGAGCCCGCGCAGTGACCAGGGGAGGTTGGCGGGTTCGGCGGTGCCCCAGCCGGCCGGGGGCTCGCCGGTCAGCTCGCGCCATACCGCTTCCAGGGCGCCGCCGAGTACCAGGCGGTCGTCGGCGGGGTGGACGGTGCGGAAGGAGACGGCCAGCTGGCGTTCGCCGGTGTCGGCGACCTCCTGGAAGGTGGCGGCCAGCGGGGTACGGGCGTCCTCGGGGGTGGCGCCCGGCCCCTCGACCGGGGAGAACAGGCCGTTCTGGAAGCGGAGTACGGCGCCGGACAGGCCGTCGTAGTAGCCGTCCCGTTCGTCCTGCACGACCCAGCGGGACGGCCAGCCGGGGAGGCTGTTGCGTACCGCGGGGGAGAGGGTGGCGCCCGGGCCGGTGACGATCTGGAGGCCCAGTTCGGCGTTGGCGGCGGCCCGGAACGCGTCCGAGAGCCAGGCCGTCATGGCGATCACCGGGCGGTCCTGGATGATGACGGCGGCCTTGTCGGTGAGCACGTCGACGGCGGGCTGGGCGGCCGCCGGCGTGGGCGCGACGCTCACCCCGTCGGTCTCCACGACGGCGAGCGAGCGCGCGGCCTCCGGCGGCCAGGCGGAGCCGCCGGACAGGGAGGCGAGCCGCGCGGAGAAGGTGCCCGCGAGCCGCTCGGCCTCCCCGACGCCGGTCGTGGCGCGGGCCTCCGTCCACCAGAAGGGGACGGGCGGCGGGGTGGTGCCGAGCAGGCGTTCGGCCTCGCCCTCGACCTGGACCAGGATCGGGGCCTCGATGGAGACGAGGGGGCGGCCCTCGGCGTCGCAGAGCTGCACGACGGCGTCCTCGCCCGTCGTCCCGACCAGCTTGTCGGGGCCGCCGGAGAGCAGGCCCGCGAGCACGGTCAGCGGGTCCGGCATCTTGTGGGTGAGGGCGATGACGTCCTTGGTCATGGGGCCGTCCGGTTCCTGGTCGTAGTCGTAGTAGTGATCGCGGGGAGGGCGTGCGGGCGGCCCGTCACCCCTCCGTGTACACCGTCTGAATCAGCCGGTTCGGCCGGCCCCGCTGCATGAACACGCCACGCCCCGGCGGCTGCAGGGACGCGTACGTACCGGGGAACAGCTGGCCCTCGCTGCGGTCGCCCGACATCAGGAGCGCCGAGGCGCCCGACTCGCGCAGGCTCAGCATCAGCGGCTCGTACATGCCGCGCGAGGCGCCCGCGACGCGGCGCGTCAGGACGAAGTGCAGGCCGATGTCGGCCGCGGAGGGGATGTAGGGCAGGAAGGGTTCGAGGGGGGCCTGGCCGGCCGTCGTCAGCACGTCGTAGTCGTCGACGAGGACGACGATCCGCGGGCCGCCGCCCCAGCTGCCCGGCTCCAGGTCCTCGACGTCCGTGCCGTCGCCCGGCAGCCGCTTCTCCAGCTGCGAGGCGACGCCGTGGGCGAGGCCCGCGCACATCTTGGGGTTGTACGCGTAGCCGCCGCGGAACTCCTCGGGGATCGCACCGCGCAGCCCGCGCCGCGGGTCCATGACCGCGAAGACCAGCTCCTCCTCGCCGTAGCGCTCGATGAGGCCCTGCGCGACGGTCTTGAGGAGGTTGGTCTTGCCGCACTCGCTGTCGCCCAGGATCAGCAGGTGCTGGTCGTGCTGGAAGAGGTCGAGCAGGACGGGCGCCAGGGCCGTCTGGTCCAGGCCGATCGGGACCCGCTGGGGCTCGGCGGCCGGGCCGGGCAGCAGGTGCGGCTCCAGGACGCGCGGCAGGACCCGTACCGGCTGGGCCACTTCACCGCTCCACGTGGCGCGGACCGTACGGGCCGTACGCTCCAGGACCGCGCCCAGCTCCGCGGTGTCGGCCAGCCCGTCCGTGCGCGGCAGCGCGATCTGCGCGAAGAGCTTGCCGTCGGTCAGGACGCGGCCGGGCTCGTCGGGGGAGAGGGTCTCGGCGAGCTTGCGGTCGATGCTGGACTCGCTGGGGTCGTTGAGCCGGAGCTCGACGCGGGCGCCGAAGTGCGACTGCGTGGCGATGCGGACGTCGTTCCAGCGGGTCATGCCCGCGACGACGTGGATGCCGTAACCGCTGCCCCGCTTGAGGATGTCGGCGACGGCCTCGTCCAGCTGCTCGAAGTCGTCGCGCAGCGCGCCGAATCCGTCGATGACGAGGACGATCTCCGCGGAGGCGAGCTGCGGGAGGCGGCCCGCGGCGTGCAGCGTGCGGAGCTGGTCGACGGAGTCGATGCCGTGCTCGCGGAAGAGGTCCTCGCGCAGGGCCAGCATGTTGCGTACTTCTTCGACCGTGCGGCCCGCGCGCTCGCGGTCGGCGCGGCCCGCGACGCCGCCCACGTGCGGCAGGCCCGACAGCGCCTGGAGGCCGCCGCCGACCAGGTCCAGGCCGTAGATGCCGACTTCCTGGGGGGTGTGGGTCAGCGCGACCGAGAGCGCGAGGGTGCGCAGCAGGGTCGTCTTGCCGGAGGCCGGGCCGCCGATGACCGCGGCGTGCCCGCCGGCGACCGTGAGGTCCAGGACGTACTGGCCCTGCCACTGCTTGGTCGGGTCGTCGAGGAGGCCGAGCGGGACCTGGAGGGGACCGCGCCGGGCAGCGAGCTGCATGCCGCGCGCGCCGACCTCCACCGGGCCCGCGGCCTTGTCCAGGGCGATGGCGGCGGGCAGCGGCGGCAGCCAGATGCGGCGTACCGGGTCGGCGGCGCCCTCCAGCTGGCCGACCATGACGCCCATCTCGGTCGGGCCGGTCTCGCGGCGGCGCATCTGCGGCTGCTGCTCGGCGGAGCTGTCCGGCTCGGCGAGGGTGTTGTACGCCGCGTACTCCAGGGCCAGCGGTCCGGTGTCCTCGTCCTCGGCGCGCTGCACGGGCCCGCGGTAGGCGCCGGAGACGTAGCTCGCCTTGAAGCGCTCGTAGTGGCTGGTGTCGACCTTCAGGTAACCGAAGCCGGGCAGCGGCGGGAGGTGGAAGGCGTCCGTGGTGTCCAGGACCGTACGGGACTCGTCGGCGGAGAAGGTGCGCAGGCCGAGCCGGTACGAGAGGTAGGTGTCCAGGCCCTTGAGCTTGCCGCCCTCGATGCGCTGGCTGGAGAGCAGCAGGTGGACGCCGATGGAGCGGCCGATGCGGCCGATGGAGAGGAACAGGTCGATGAAGTCCGGCTTGGCGGTGAGCAGTTCGCCGAACTCGTCGATGACGACGAAGAGGTGCGGCAGCGGGTCCAGGTCGGGGCGCTTCTCGGCGCGCAGCGTGGCGTAGTGCCCGATGTCGGCGACGTTGCCCGCGTCCTTGAGCACCTGCTGGCGGCGCTTGACCTCACCGGCGAGCGAGGCGTGCACGCGCTCGACCAGGCCGGCCTGGTTCTCCAGGTTGGTGATGACACCGGCGACGTGCGGCAGGTCCGCGAACGGCGCGAAGGTCGCGCCGCCCTTGTAGTCGACCAGGACCAGCGCCAGGTCCTCCGGCGGGTGGGTGGCGACCAGCGCCAGTACGAGCGTGCGCAGCAGCTCCGACTTGCCGGAACCGGTCGCGCCGACGCACAGGCCGTGCGGGCCCATGCCCAGCTCGGAGGACTCCTTGAGGTCCAGCAGCACCGGCTCGTGGGAGTCGCTGATGCCGATCGGTACGCGGAGGAAGGCCCGCTCGCCGCGCGGCGCCCACAGCCGCGACAGGTCCAGCTGCGCCACGTCGTCGATGCCGAGCAGCTCGGCGAAGTCGACGGGACCGGACAGCGGGGCGTCCACGAGCGACTCGGCGGACAGCCGCAGCGGCGCGAGCATCCGCGCCAGGCCCTCGGCGAACGGGACGCTGACCTCGTCCACCGTGCCGTGCGCGCTGATCGGCTCCTGCTCGCGCAGGTCCTCGATCACGACCTGGTCGCCGTTCACCGTGATCCGCACGCTGACCTGGCCGGGCTCCTGGACCCGCTGCTCCAGCAGGTGCAGGACGGTGACGCCCATGTCGCGCAGGCCGACCGCGTCGTCCGGGCGCGGCAGGTCGACGGCGTCCTCGCCGTGCCCGTCGGACACCACGAGCAGCCGGGAGGTCATGGCCAGCGCGTCCCTGTTGGACAGGCCGCGGCGCACCTCGGCCGCGTACGAGGCGCGGCGGCGCAGCTCGGGGCCGATCTGCCGGGCGAGCTGGGGTGCCGAGGGGGCGATCCGGCGGGCCGCCACCGGGCCGTCGAACTGCTCGGTGTCCAGCAGATGCGGCAGCCACTTGGCCCACTCCCACTCGGGGAGCCGGTCGCCCGGTACCGCCAGCGCCATCGCCACGTCGTCCGGCGCGTGCGTCGCGGCGGCCTGCACGAGCAGCGCGCGGGCGACGCGCAGGCAGTCCTCGCGCGGGCCGACGACGCTGATGTTGCCGACCCGGTCGAGCGGGACGGTGAGCGGGAGTTCGGTGCCGGTACGGAAGCGGTCCATCAGCGCCGACGCCTCGTTGAGCATGAAGCGGTCGGGCGGCGTGAGGACGGACGATCCCTGCTGGGCGACCGTCAGATCGCGGACCGGCATCTCGCCCGTGCCGACGCGCACCCGCAGGAAGTCCCCGTCCAGCCGGCGGCGCTCCCACAGCCGCGCCGGGTCGCGCACGATGTCGTACAGCGCGTCCGGCGGCGGATTCAGCACGTCGGCCTGCTCGCGCCGCTCGCGCTCCTCGCGGGACAGCTCCTCGCGCAGGTCCTCCAGGTAGGCGAGGTACGCCTCGCGCTGGGTGCGGCGGGTGCGCTGGGCCTTGCCGCGCTGCGAGAAGGCGAGGCCGAGCGTGCCGATGAGGGTGACGACGACGATGATCGCGCCGAGCCCGGCGAACTGGCTGTTGCGGACGACCGTCATCATCACGACGGACGACAGGACGCCCGCGACGGGCAGCAGCGACATCGCGACGTTGCCCGACTTGCCCTCGGGGAGGTTGGGCGGGGCCTCGATGACGCGTGCCTCGGGCGCGGCCTGGGGCCGCGCGGTCCTGGCCGGGCGGTGGATCAGTCGGGTACTCATCGGCGTCCGTCACTCACGGTCGGGCTTGGCATGGGGATCAGTGGCGCCATGGGGATCAGTGGCGCTGCTGGGAGAGCCGGAACGCGTCCGCGGCGAGGCGGGTGGCGGCTTCCCTGGTGGAGTGCGCGAGGAGTTCGGTACGGATCGTGCCGCCGGCCGCGAGATGCCGGTCGTACGGCAGGGTCCGGACGGTCGCTCCGGTGGACTCCAGCTGCTTGACCGCCTCGTCGAGGTCGAGGCCGGAGTGCGGGACGAGCTCGCTGAGGACGACGACCGTGCCGGCGATGACGTGCGGCGGCAGCCCCTGCATCCACTGGAGCACGGAGTACGTACTGGTGATGCCCTCCAGCGTGGCGGGCGCGGTCAGGACGCGGGCCTGGGCGGCGGAGAGCGCCACGCGGGCGACCTCGGCGGGCAGCGTCTCGCAGTCCACGACCGTCACGCCGAAGTACCGGCGCAGCGAGACCATGACCCGCTCGTACGCCCGGGTCTCCAGCATCGCGCCGATCTGCCCCTGGCTGCCGGGCAGCAGCCAGGCGTTGTTGGGCAGCTGGACGAGGTACCCGGTGACGTCCAGCAGCGACATCTGCGGCTCGACGATGCCCGCCAGGTCGCCGGTGGTCCAGCGCAGCGCCTCGGCGCCGAGCCGCAGCGGCAGCGAGCCGAGCGACGGGTCGGCCTCGACGAGCAGCACCGGGTCCTGCCGGTAGTGCGCGTACGTGGTGCCGAGCAGCGCGGCGACGGTCGACTTGCCGGAGCCGCCCCGGATGGAGGTCACGGCGATCTGCCGGCCGGTGGTCACCGGCTGCTGGAGGACCTCGGCGGTGGCGGTGGCCCCGGCGACCTCGCGCGCGGCGGAGGAGGAGACGGTGCGCCGCAGATTGCGGGTGGCGCGGGCGGCGAACGACTCGCCGTGCCGCGGCTTGCGCCCGGCGCGGGCGAGGCCCTTGTCCACGACGGGGCGGGAGTCGGGGGTGCGGTGCGGGCTCGCGCCCGGGGCGTAGGCGGTTTGCGGGGGGAGCTGCTGCTGGTACTGCTGCGGCTGGTCGTACTGGGGCGTCTGCTGCGGGTACGGCTGTGCTTGGTCGTGCCGGGGCGTCTGCTGGTACTGAGGCGTCTGCTGGTACTGGGGCGCCTGCTGGTACGGGGCTGCTTGCGGGTACTGCTGCTGGGCGCCCGGCTGGGGCGCTGCGGGCTGGGGCGCGCCCTGCTGCGCCGCGGGCTGGGACGCGGCCTGCTGCGTTGGGGGCTGGGGCGCGCCCCCGTCCTGAGACGAGGTCGCCCCGCCGCGCAGGTCGCGCAGCACATCGCCCTGCCAGTTGTCTCCGTTCGGCATGTCAGCCCTTCAGAACTTGTTGAGCAGCTGTCCGTACACGCCGAACGCGCCGACCGCGAGCGGGAAGAGCCCGATCACGCCGATGGATTCGACCAGGTCGGCCACGCGCCGCAGCCGGACCTGCACGTGCTCGGGCGGCTGCACCGCCAGTACGAGCAGCGGCAGCACCGCCGCCGCGCACAGCACGACGAACGGCCCGGCGCCCCCGGCGTGGTCCAGCCACACCACGACCAGCCGCACGACGAGGACCGCCGCGGCGGCGAACAGCGCCACGACCTCGGCCACCAGCGGGAAGGCGCGCGCCCTGGAGAGCAGCACCAGGGCCACCAGCGCGGGCAGCGCCACGGTCCACACGGTCGGCGTCGCGGCCGTGGTGAGCAGCCAGCCGCCGGCCACCGCGGAGGCCGCGGTGACGATCGTCGCGAGGGCGAGGCCGCGGTGGGTGGCCGCGAGCGCGTTGCCCACCTGGTGGCGGCTGACGGACGTGCCGCCGGAGCGGCGGTCGTCGAGCGCGGTGAGCCCGGAGGCCATCAGGGCGAGCCGCGGCAGCAGGCCGAGCAGGATCACGGAGCACACCGCCAGCACGGCACCGAGCCGCACCGGGTCGTCCTGGAGGGCGGCGACCGCCTCCCACAGCACGGCGATCCCGGCGGAGGCAGCGGCGCCGATGAGCCCGCCGCGGCCGAGCGGCGAGAAGTACCCGAGGAGCGCCAGCGTCACGACGAGCGCGCCGCCGACGGCGGCCAGCCGCGTGGTCCCCGACCAGTCGTAGGCGTCGGCGGCGGTCCAGGCGGTGAGGACGCCGAGGCCGCCGGAGGCGAGCAGCAGCGCCGTGGCGAGCCCGCGGTTGCCCTGCCCGATCTTCGCGACGAGCGCGCCGGCCGCGAGGAGTACGAGCGTGATCGCGACCAGTACGCCCACGAGCGCGTCGAGCGCGAACTCGCGGCGCGCGAGCAGCGCGGCGACCAGCGTGAAGGCGACCGTCGCCACGCCCGCGCTGACCCGGCGCGCGGCGGGCCGCCAGCGCCAGGTCTGCAGGTCCAGGTCGTCGGCGACCAGGTCGGTGACGTCGTGCACGACGGGGGCCGGCGGCGCGGAGTGGGCCCGGACGAGCCGGAGCACGGCGCCGTCCGCGATCTCCGCGGACGACAGCGTGCTGTCGTGCGGCAGCGCGGACCCGTCCGCCGTGATCAGCTGCCGGGTCATCGGCCGCGACGCGGCCCGGTCGTCGAGCAGCTGCAGGATGTCCGGCAGCAGCTGCCCTATCGGGGTGTCGGAGGGCAGGACGATGTCGGCCCGGCGTCGCTCGCCGACCAAGGTCACCCGGCTGAGTTGCGCCCGGGATGTCGTTGCTGTGCTCACCACTTACGGGAACCTATCGTCGCGACGTTGAGGACACGGGCCTGTTCGGCGTTCCCATGTTACTGGCGCCCCGCCCATTCCCTTTTGTGCGGAATTCCACCACCGGTACGCCGAATTCCCCCTTTATCCCCCCGAGTTATCGGCACGAAATTACCGAAACTCTCCCACTCTTCCCGGATTCCCCGGGTCTCTTCTACTGCTTCGCCGGCTGTTCATACTGCTGTTCCTGCCGCTGCTGTTTCTCCTGCTCGGCCTTCTGCTGCGCGAGCGTGTGCTGGAGGAAGGACCATCCGACGCAGCCCGCGCACAGCACGGCGGCGATGGCGATGCCGGCGAACATCTTGCCGATCCGCTCGTCCGCCGTCCGCCGCGCCCGCTGCGCACCGAACAGCAGCGCGTCCCGCATCCTGCGCCGGCGCACCGCCACCGACTCCAGAAGCTGGCTGTCGTAATCCCGTGCCATACGTCTCGTCGTCCGTTGTGTCGGTCGTGTTGGTCCCTGGAACATATGGCATGGCCGAGTAAGCAGTACACCCAGCGGGCCCCCGGCACGGGAATCAGCGCGATATACGCGAGCGGCCGCCGGCGCACCGGCCGGGCTGCCGGGCTTACGGGGTCTGCGTTGTGCTGTTTGCCTCGTACCAGGTGCGGAGCGACTGGACGGCGGCGTCCAGGAGGCCACTCTTCAATGCCTGGTCGATCTTCCCGTCGCTGATCCGCTCCCCGAGAACCACCGCCATGGCCGCGCGGACGGCATCGGCCGCTGACAGGCGTCCGTCCGGCGACAGCTGGGGCAGGGGGTTGGCCGACCACCGGTACTCGGTCGTGAGGGCACCGACGCCTCGCAGCGTGCTGACGGCGTACAACAGCGCCTTGCTGTAACGGGGATAGGGCATCTGGATCACGCCGTCGGCGTCCTTCTGACCCCCGCCCCACTCGACCTTCCGGTCCTCGTCCGTCAGCGCCTCGAAGGCGTCGACGAACTCGCGCCAGGCCGCCGCGTTGTCCCGGTCGAGCGCGGCGGTCAGGCGCTGGTCGTCGGCCGGGGTGACCGTACGGGCGAGCTCCTCGATCGCGGCCACATCGGGGGCGGCGGTGACGGGGCCGGCACCGGGCTCGCGGCTGAGGAGGCCGAGGACGTCCCGGGGCGCGACGCCGCGTTCCCGCGCCGCACGCACCTTGGCGTCGTACCACTCCAGCCCTGCCTTGTAGGCGTCCATACTGCTCGCCTTGCGGTCCACCCAGCCGACCTCGGCGGCGTCGGCCCAGGCGTACCCCATGACCTGCCCGTCGGGTGTGGCGGCGCTGATGTAGTGCACGGGATCGGACATGTTCCTCATACCCAGGGGCTCAGCTCTCGCCGGCCAGTTCCTTGAGGGCGGCGAGTGACGGGGCCTCGGTGAGGGAACCGCGGACAGCATGGCTCAGCTTGTTGTCGTTCGCGCCCTGGGCCAGCTCCGCGAGGAGCGCCGTGGGCGCGAGCCCCCGGGCCTTGCCGCCGCGCAGCGCCCGAAGCCATGATGCGCCCGCGTTCACCTGGCCGGCCGTGAGCCCAGCGGGTACGACCCAGCCGGCCGCGTCGTCACCGTCGTTGCCCCAGACGTACCCGATCACCGAACCCGCCGCGTCGGCGACGTTCAGGTACGCGACCGGTCCGCTGGTCTCCCGGTTGTACGTGGCGGGGCCGGACACCTGGTTGAACCGCAGGTCCTCGGCAAAGCGCGGGTTGATCGGTCGATCGCTGCTCATGACGTCCACATTCCTTAATTTCCAGCTGGTCGGCGACGAGGCTGCGGCCCTACGGCCTCGGCAGAACCTCACCGTAGACGTGCCACTTGCCGTCCGCTTCGTCCATGAAGACGCGCGTCACCTTGTACTCGCTGCCGCGGGCGAGGAGCAGTTCCCGTTCGCCCTTGACCTGCGTGATGTGCTCCAGCCAGAGGGCCGGCGTGCCCTGCGGCACCCGCAGATGCATGTACACGGGCTTCTGGTCGAAGGGGGGCGGCGGCTTCTTGCCGAGCGCCGTGGAGGTGTACGCCTTGTCGTCGAAGACGCGGCCCTCCATGTCCAGCGGTGAGTCCAGGTTGAGGTGGTCGATGCCGGTGCCGCGGACGACCATGATGTTCTCGGGCACGGGGCGGGCGCCCATGACCTTGTCCATCTCATCGATGGTGTGTGTGATCGAGTCGGGCACGTCGTCCCCGAAGCGCAGGTGCCCGTTGATCTGGTGGTAGGCGCTCCCGGTGTAGGTCACCAACGACTCCTTGGACGAGGTGGGGACCTGGTCCATGAAGTCGTCCCAGTACGCGTTGCCGTAACGGAGCCCCGCTTCGTCGGTGACGCTGGGCGCGGGATTTGTGCCGTGGGCCAGCTCGGCCTGGGCCACCGCGTGCTTCTCGGCGTCCGTGAGCTGGTCGAATTCGTCCGCGGACACGTGCGGCTTGTACTCGAACGGCTCCCCGGCGCTGCTGCCCGGTACGTCCGTACCTCCGTGGCCCGAGGCGGCTGGTGCGTCGGTGCCGTGGTGCGCGGCGGCGTCCGCCGCGTCATGCCCGAGGCCCGGATGGTCGCCGAGGTCCGCGTGGTCGCCGGGGTCCGGATGGTCGCCGGGGTGCGCCGTGTCGTCGCCGTGGCCGCTTGCGTCGTCGCCGTGGGTGGTCGCGTCGTCGGCGTGGCCGCCCGGTGAGCCGTCGTGCCCGTGCGTGCCGGGGCCGTCGTGACCGGGGGTGTGCGGGGTGTCGGGGGTGTGCGGGTTGCCGAGGGGCGGTGCGTCGTGGGCGGGGGTGTGTGGGCCGGTGGGTGGCAGGTCGTGGCCGGGGGCGTGCGGGGCGGGGTGGGCCGGGATGTGGGTGTCCGGGGCCGCGTGGGCGGCCGACATCGCCGGTTGGTCGATGGTCCAGGACTTCGGGAGGGTCGTCGTGCCGGGGAGTGGTTCGTGGGGGATCGGGGTGGTCTCGATGGTGCCGTTCGTGGCGATGAGGTTGCCGTTGGGGTCCAGGAGGCGGCCGTCGGGGAGCTGGACCGAGCCGTCGGGGAGCTTGGGGATGTCGACATTGCCGATCCCCTTCAGGCCCTTCGTGATGTCGCCGATCTTGGAGAGGCCGGCGCCCGCGCCCTTGGCGACATAGGTCATCGGGTCGATGACCTTGCCCGCCTTGCCGGCCACCGAGAGGGCCTTGGCGACCGCGCCCGCCTTGCCCGCACCGGCCGCCGCGCCGCCCGCACCCCCGGTGAAGATGGTCGTGACGACGTTGAAGGTGACCGCACCCGCCGCCCGCCCCGGGTTCTTGCCCCACTCGTCCCAGGCCACCAGGGCCTTGCCGGTCTCCTTCATCGCGGTGCGCGAATCCCGCAGCCAGGAGGGGAGCTTGTCCTCCGGCAGCGCCCAGAAGGCGGTGCCGACGCCGGGGATGGAGGTGATGGCCAGGCCGGTGGCCAGCTGGGCCAGGCCCTTCCATGCCTGTCCCATCGCGTCCCAGCCGCCGAAGCCCACCAGGGTGCCCAGGCCCTTGATGGTGCCCCAGATGCCGTCGACGATCAGGCCGTCCCACACGAAGGACTTCACCCAGTGGCCGACCTCGTACCAGTGGTGCTTCTCCTCCACCGGGTCGCCCCAGGGGAGTTTGGCGTTCTTCATGTCCTCGGCGTTGAAGCCGTACTGGTTCTTCTTGTCCGAGCCGTCCCCGGCCACCATCTGCGTCCCGCCCCACAAGGCGGTGATCTTGTTGTGGCAGGTCCGCTCCGCCGCCCAGAAGGCGGCCACGGTGGCGGTGATGTCATCCCGGATCTGATTGTGCTCGGCGATCAGATCCTCGTCGTAGTCCCCGTCCTCGTCGTCCTTGTGGTCGCGGATGAAGTTCTGCGCCTTGGTCTTCAGCTCCGCGAGTTTCGGGACCAGCGGGCGGATTTCGTCGGCGTAGGAGGAGAGGGCGGAGGCGACCGTCTCCAGGCTGTCGGCGAAGCCGTCGGCCCGGTCCTGTACCGGCTTGGTGGTCGCGAAGAGCTGCTCCGCCTCCGGCGCCTTGTAGTACGCCGACAGGCCCTGGAAATGGGAGTGGACATCCGAGCCGGTGGTGCGGATATGCCCGGCATCCGTCTTCAGCGCGGCATGGTCCTTCTCCAGCTGCGCCAGATCACCGGTGTACTGCGGAATCTGGTCCGGCTTCAGCTCGATCTTCATGCGGACTGCACCCCTGGCTTCTTCGGGTCCAGGTCCGGTACGCCGAGGGCCTTGCGCTGGGCGTCCGCGGCCATGTCCAGGTCGCCGTTGAGATAGGCGGTGGTGGCCTCCACCGCGCCCGTGAGGGACTTGCCCGCCCGGGCGGCGATGAATTTCAGGTCGTTGGTGGTGTGTTCGGCGAATTGCGAGAGCGCCAGCGCCACCAGGCCGCCGGCGGCCTTTTCCCCGCCCTTGCCGCCCTGACCGCCGCCGTGTGCTCCGCCCTCGGCGGTGATCGTGCCCGCGCTGGTCGCCGCGGACTGCAGATGGTCCCCGTACGCCTTCGCGTGTTCCTCGATTTTTCCGGCGAATTCACCGGTCGTTTTCAGCACACCCGAAATGCCCTGCGGATGCAGGTCCCAGCCCGCCATGCCTACCCAGCTCCCCGTTGCCTGCCCGCGCCACAGAAAAGGCGTCAGCCGATGTTGTCGACCGCGGCCTTGGCCCGGGACAGCGTGTGCTGCGCGGTGCCGTCGTTCTTCTCCAGCGTCGTCTTCAGCAGCTGGATGATGTTCTTGACCTCCTGCGAGGCACGGTTCCAGCGCAGCTCCTTGCCGTGGTACTCATCCGCCACACCATCGGCCGTGAAGTCCGCCATCGCCGCCTTCACCTGACCGTCGCGCGCCGTGATCACCTGCTCCAGCCGCGCGATCACCGTCTGGATATTGCCCTGCGCATCCGCGGAAGCGCCCGTGTCGTACGAACGGCGATCCTGGCCTGCACCCATGAACACTCACTCCCCGTTACAGAAGTCGGCCCACTCCCGCGGGCCGAGGAAACAGCTCAGCGGCCGCCGAAGCGCGCCGCGTCGAAATTGGCCGCCGACATCTGCTGCCGTGCGTTGTCCCCGTGCTCCTGGTCACCGGAGCTGAACGCCGAATCCATCCCCGACTGACCGCCCAGGATTGCCGACAGGGAACTCTGCAGGGCGGCGGCGATCTCGTCCGAGCGTGCCTTGAACTGGTCGAAGGCGGCCTTGCCCGAACCGTTGAACTTGCCCTCCAGTGGCGCCGCGGCATCCACCAGCTGCCGGATCAGCGTCCCCAGATCCTCACTCGACCCACGCGACTTCGACTGCAGCGTCGACAGCGTCTGCGCTCCCATGTCGAACTTCATCAGGCTCCCCCCGCCGGGCTGGACGACTGTCGTCTTAAGTGGAGTCATATCTATCAAGTCGGGATGAGCACTGCAATCGAGGGTACTGAGCCTGTGGATAACCGTGCGGCGGCGCATGAGTGCGCCGCCCGACTGCGACCCAATGATCCCGTTAGAGCCTAGATTCGGTTTATGAAGATCCTCAGTGTGAATGCCGGGGCGGCGAAGGCGGTCGACTACACCGACGCGCCGTCCGGAAAGACCGGTATCGACAAGCAGCCGGTGGCCGGGCCGGTGCGGGTGACGGCCCCCGGGCCGGCCGGGGTCGGGGCGAGCGGCGTGGCCGGGGACACGGTCTGCGACCTGCGGTACCACGGCGGCGACGACCGGGCCGTCTACGCGTTCGCCCGGGAGGACCTGGACTCGTGGGAGGACGAGCTGGGGCGGCCGCTGGCCAACGGCGCCTTCGGGGAGAACCTCACCACCGTGGCGATGGACCTGCGTGAGGCGCTGGTCGGCGAGCGGTGGCGGGTCGGGGACGGGGTCGTGCTGGAGGTGACGGGCGGCCGCATCCCGTGCCGTACGTTCGCGGGCCGGCTCGCCGAGAAGGGCTGGCTGCGGCGGTTCACGCTCGCGGGCTCCCCGGGGGCGATGCTGCGCGTCATCGAGCCGGGGGAGTGCAGCCCCGGCGATCCGGTCGAGGTGGTGGACCGCCCGGACCACGAGGTCACGGTCGGGCGGCTGTTCCGCGCCGTGACGACCGAGCGGAAGTCGCTGCCGGACATGCTGGCCGCCGCGGAGTGGATGGAACGCGAGCAGCTGGAGATCGCCCGGAAGTACGCCGCCAAGTACGGGAGCGGCTGACGAGGCTGCGCCCGCTACCGCCCGCGGCGCGCCGTCGACGGGCGGAGGCGGTTCATGACGCTCATGTACGAGGCGGGGAAGAGGCGGGCCAGCACGTCGGGGACGACGGCGGAGGCGGCGATCAGGACCCGCGGCCTGCGGGTGCGGATGCCCGCCAGGATCTGCTCGGCGGCCTTGTCGGCCGGGTAGGTCAGCAGCTTGGCGAAGCTCTCCTTGCCCGCGCGGGACTCGGCCGGGTCGGCCGCGGCGGCCACGCGGGCGTTCTCGGCGATACGGGTGCGGATGCCGCCGGGGTGGACGGTGGTGACCCCGGTGGCGCGGCCGGCGAGCTCGTGGCGGAGCGACTCGCTGAAGCCGCGCAGCGCGAACTTGCTGGCGGCGTACGCCGACTGGCCGGGCGGCGCGATCAGCCCGAAGAGGCTGGAGACGTTGACGATGTGGCTGCCGGGGGAGCGCAGGAGATGCGGGAGGAAGAGGCGGGTGAGGGCCACCGGGGCGCGGAAGTTGACGGCCAGCACCCAGTCGAACTCTTCGGCCGTCAGCTGCTCGAAGCGGCCGCCGAGTGCCACCCCGGCGTTGTTGATCAGCAGCGTGATGCGGGGGTGGGCCTCGGTGATCCGCGTGACGAGGGCGTCCAGGCCGTCGGTGTCCGCGAGGTCGGCGACATGGGTGTCGACGGTCAGGTGCGGGTGGTCGGCGCGTACCTTGCCGGCGACCGCCGCCAGCCGGTCGGCGTCCCGGTCGATGAGGACGAGACCGCTGCCGCGCGCCGCGAGACCGTAGGCCAGCTGCTCGCCCATGCCGCCGGCCGCGCCGGTCAGGACCGCGGTACCGCCGGCGAAACGGTACGGGGAGAGGGCGGCGGCAGACATGGGACTCCTCCGGGAGGGACTGCGGGGCTTCGGTGATCTTTCCGGCCGCACCAGTCTGCCCGTGAAGCGCTGCCCGTGGCTTGACTCTGCGCGACAGAGGCTTACCTCTGCGCGACAGGTGCTGGGCCTCTGCGCGCGACCCGAGGTCAGCCCGTACGCCCCTCCGGGAGCTCCGGAAGCTCCGGGAGCTCCGGAGACTCCGGAAGCCCGTCCCCGCGCCGTACCCCCGTCGGCGACAGCCCCCACCACCGCCGGCAGCAGCGGGTCAGGGCCGACTGTTCGGAGAGGCCGAGGAGGGCGGCGATCTGGGTCATCGGGATGGCGGTGCCCGTGAGGTAGTGGCGCGCCGCCTGGCGGCGCACGTCGTCGAGGATCGCGGCGTACGTCGTGCCCTCGGCGCGCAGCCGCCGCTGCAGCGTGCGCGGGTGGACGCTGAGCAGCCGCGCCACGGCACCGATGTCGGGCGGGGTGGTGCCCAGGGACTGCTGCACCGCGCCGCGCACCCGGAGGACGATATCGGCCCGTTCGTCCGGTGCCTGTTCGGCGAGGAACGCCAGGGCGAGCCGGCGGAGGTGTTCGTCGCCGCCCGCGAGCGGCCGGTCGCCGAGGCTCTTCGGTACGCGGAGCAGGGCGGCCGGACGGGCGACGCGTACGGGGGCGCCGAAGAACTCCTCGTACGTGGCGAGCGGAGCGGCGGGGCGGTACGGGAGCTCGACGGTGCGCAGTCCGTAGGGGCCGTCGACGAGGAACTGGATCGCGCGGTGCAGGAAGCCGAGGCCCAGGTCGGTGCCCTGCACAGGGGCGGCGAGGCCGGGGTGCGGGCCGTAGCGGAGCGCCGCGATGCCCGGCGCGTCGTACGGGTCGGGTTCGAGGGTGAGGCTGAGGGCCTGCGCGTGCACGAAGAGGTAGCGCGAGGTGCACTCGAGCGCGTCGGCGACGGTGGGGGAGTGCTGGATGGCCAGGGCCAGCGCGCCGAGCATGCCGAAGTCCTGCCGGGCCGCGACGCGCAGCCCGAGGTCGGGGCGGTCCAGCCCGGCGGCGGCGAGCTCCAGCACCCTCGTCACGGCCTGGTCGTCGACCAGGAGGTCGTCGGCGTCGAGCGCGGCGACGGGCAGCCCGGCGGCCGTGGCGTACTCCTCGGCGTCGCCGCCCAGCTCGGCCACCGTCGCACGGAAGCCCCGCAGCCCCGCCGATCTGATCACCGACATGCGGGGAGCCTGTGCGCGGAGAGCCCGTGACTGGACCCGATCACCGACATGTGAGCACCGACATGTCGTTCAGGGTCAAATACGTGTCGCGCGAAGTCAAGAACCCCGCCGGCCCCATTACGCACACTGGGGCCATGCAGACTTCCGCCGGCCAGGAGCCGGACACCGAGCACATCGATGTCGTGATCGTCGGCGCCGGACTGTCCGGCGTGGGCGCGGCCTACCGGCTGCAGACGGAGTGCCCGGGACGCTCGTACACGATCCTGGAGGCGCGCGCGTCCCTGGGCGGCACCTGGGATCTCTTCCGTTACCCCGGCATCCGCTCGGACTCCGACATGTTCACGCTCGGCTACCCGTTCAAACCGTGGCGGGACGCCAAGTCGATCGCGGACGGCCCGACGATCCTGCGGTATATAAGGGAGACCGCGGCGGAATTCGGGATCGACCGGCACATCCGGTACCGCACGAAGGTGCTCTCCGCCGACTGGTCGACGCGGGAGGCGCGCTGGACGCTGACCCTCGAACGCACCGACGAAGCGACGGGCGAGACCGAACGCTCCACCCTCACCTGCGACTTCCTGTACTCCTGCGCCGGGTACTACAACTACGACCAGGGGCACGCGCCCGACTTCCCCGGCCTCGACGCCTTTACCGGGACCGTCGTCCACCCGCAGTTCTGGCCCGAGGATCTCGACTACGAGGGCAAGCGCGTGGTCGTCATCGGCAGCGGCGCCACCGCCGTGACGCTGGTACCGGCGATGGCCGGCCGCGCCGAGCGGGTCACCATGCTGCAGCGCACGCCGACCTGGATCAGCGCCGTGCCGGGCCGCGACAGGATCGCCGACAAGATACGGAGCGCACTGCCCGCGGGCGTGGCCCACCGCGCCGTGCGGACGAAGAACATCCTCTTCGGCATCGGCTTCTACCAGTTCTGCCGGCGCCGCCCGCAGGCCGCGCGCAAGCTGCTCACCCGCCTGAACACCCGCATGCTGAAGGACGAGCAGGCGGTACGGGAGCACTTCACGCCCTCGTACAACCCCTGGGACCAGCGGCTGTGCGCGGTGCCGGACGCCGACCTCTTCAAGGCGCTGAAGAAGGGCCGGGCCGAGGTCGTCACCGATCACATCGACACCTTCGTGCCCGAGGGCATCCGGCTGAAGTCGGGCAAGGTGCTGGAGGCGGACGTGGTCGTCACCGCCACCGGCCTGCAGCTGCTCGCCTTCGGCGGGATCACTCCGGAGATCGACGGGCGGCCGGTCGAGCTGTCGCGGCAGTTCGTGTGGCGCGGCGCGATGATGACCGGCGTGCCCAACTTCGCCGTCTGCATCGGCTACACCAACGCCTCCTGGACGCTCCGCGCCGACCTCACCTCGCGGCTGGTGTGCAAGGTGCTGAACTTCATGGACCGGAACGACTACGCGGCGGTGGTGCCGGAGCCCGGGCGCCCGCTCGCCGAGCGGCCGCTGCTCGACCTCGCCGCCGGGTACGTCAAGCGCTCCATCGACGCGTTCCCGCGGCAGGGCGACCGCGGGCCGTGGAAGGTACGGCAGAACTACGTGCTGGACGCCGCCACGACGATGCGGACGAACCTCCGGCGCACGCTGAAGCCCACGCCCCGCGCGGCCGTGCGCGGCGGGCAGCGTGTGCCGGGCCGCGCGCCGGAGCACGCGCCGGCCGGTGTGCCGGGGCAGGGCCCGGCGCACACGCGGGCGGAGGCCGCCAAGTGACCGCCGCCGACACGACGTACGTGGACGTCGACGGGCACCCCGTACGCGTACGCGTCAGCGGGGACGCGAACGGCGACGGCCCGCCGGTCGTGCTGCTGCACGGCATCGCGCGCAGCCTGGAGGACTGGCAGCTCACCCACGACCTGCTCGCGGCGCGCGGCCACCGGGTCATCAGCACCGACCTGCCCGGCTTCGGCCTGACCCGCCGCATGAAGGGCCGCGCGGGGCTCGCCTCCTTCGCGCGCGCCGTGGTCGGCGTGCTGGACGCGCTGGGGGAGCGGCGCCCCGTCCATCTGATGGGGAACTCGCTCGGCGGCGCGGTCGCCATGACCGTCGCGGCGGAGTACCCGGACCGGGTGGCGGCCCTCGTCCTCGCCAACAGCGCCGGCTTCGGCCGCGAGGCCAACCTCTCGCTGCGCCCCATGGGTTACGCCGTGCTGGCGGCGCTCCCGGGCATCGGGAAGCGGTTCCGGGGGCGGGCCCGGGAGGCCGGTGTCCAGGTCAACCGCGACCTGTTCCACGACCCGCGGCACGCGACGGAGGAGCTGATCCGGCACGCCGGGCTGGTCGGCCGGCAGCCCGACTTCCGCGCCACCTTCGTGGCCACGATGCTCAGCCTGGGCGTGCCGGTCCTCGGCTCGTACCCCGGCTGGCGCCGCGCCCTCCTCGCGCGGACCGCTGCGGCCCGCGTACCCACGCTCGTCGTCTGGGGCGACGCGGACGGGGTACTGCCGGTCACGCACTTCCACGCCGCGGTGGCCGCGCTGCCGCACGCCCGCAGCCACCTCTTCCCGGCCACCGGGCATATGCCCCAGATCGAACGGGCGGCGGAATTCACCGCGCTGGCGGCCGGGTTCCTGGACAGCGTGACGGGCCCCGCGAAGGATGTGCCGGAACCCCCGAAGGAACCCCCGAAGGAACCCCCGAAGGAACTCCCGAAGGAACTCTCGAAGGACACCGCGAAGGGAGACGGCGCCGGGAGCGCGGCGGCGGAGGGCGCGGCGAAGGGATGACGTGAGCGATGGCGGGGACGTGCGCGCAGGCAGCGCAGGCCGCACCGGTACCGGCCCCGCTGCGCGCCCGCTACGAGGTGACGCGCTCGACGGTGGCGGGGCGGCCGGTCCTGCGGCTCGCCCCGCGCCGCGGCGCCACCGGCCGCCACCTGCTCTACACGCACGGCGGCGCGTACGCCTTCCCGCTGCAGACCGCCCACTGGTGGCTCCTCCAGCACGCCGCCAAGGGCACCGGCGTCACCCTCACCGTGCCGCTCTACCGGCTCGCCCCCGAGGGTGACGCGCCCGCGGCGTACGCCCTGCTGCGTACGGTCTACGACGCGCTGTGCGCCGAGGCGGGGCCCGGGAACGTCACGCTCGGCGGCGACTCGGCCGGCGGCGGGCTCGCGCTCGGCCAGGCGGTCGCGTACCGGGACGCCGGAGCGCCCCCGCCGCGCCAGGTGCTGCTGTTCTCGCCCTGGCTGGACCTCACGATGTCGCACCCCGCGCTGTCGTCCCTCGAACCGCTCGATCCGCTGCTGCGCACCGATGACCTGATCGAGGCCGGGCGGCTGTGGGCGAACGGCGCCGATCCGCGCGACCCGCTGCTCAGCCCGCGGTTCGCGGACGTGGCCGGGCTGCCGCCGGTCCATGTCTTCCAGGGCGGCCGCGACCTCTTCGCCGCCGACGCGCGGCTGCTGGCAGACCGGCTGGCGGCGGCCGGCAACGGCGGCACGTACACCTTCGAGCCGCAGGCGGGCCACGTATACGTGAGCGCGGTATGGACCCCCGAGGCGCGGCGGTCCCTGGTCCGGGTCCGCCGCCTGCTGAGCAAGTAGGCGGATGCTACGAAGAGTTGAGCTCGCGGTCAGTGTGATTGACAGAGTGTCAGTTGGCTGGAAGTCGCCTCTCGGGGCGAAGTGTTACCCGCGGTACAACAGCGGAATGACTTTTCCGAAACCGACGCGAAGAGCCGTGCTGGCCGGGCTGGGGAGCGTGCCGCTGGCCGCCGGGATCGCCGGTGCCGCGCCACGGCAGGAGGCGCCGCCCGCACCCGGCGACGGCGCCCGCGCCACCCTGCTCCGCGGCGCGGACCTGGTCCTCACCATGGACCCCGAGATCGGCGACGGCGAACTGGGCACCCTGGAGCACGCGGACGTCCTGATGCGCGGCGGACGGCTGGCCGCGGTGGGCCACGGGCTGACGGCACCCGCGGGCGCCCGGACGATCGACGCGCGCGGCAAGCTCGTCCTCCCCGGCTTCGTCGACCTGCACAACCACCTCTGGCAGTCCAGCATCCGCGGCGGCTGCGCGGACCAGGACCTGAACGGCTGGCTGGCCGCCTGCAACCGCGCCACCCTCCCGAAGATCGACGCCGCGGACATGTACCGCTTCGTGCGCCTCGCCGCGCTGGACGCCCTCCAGGCCGGCGTCACCACCGTCGTCGACTGGGTGCACGCCATCCCGTACGACACCAGCGAGCGGTACATCCGGGCGCTGGACGACGCGGGGCTGCGCTTCGTGTACGCGATGACGCAGAGCGCCGGCGCGATCGATCTCATCCCGCGCGTCAAGAAGGAGCTGCTGGACCCGCTGCCGCTGGCCTCCGCCCAGGTGTCCGTGCACGCGGGCATGAAGGCGATACCGGAGCTGCGCCGCTTCCGGGAGGTCGCGCACGACCTGGGCACGATGCTCAACTCGCACGTACTGGAGCACCGCGACGACCGCAAGGACGATCCGGTCCGCTCCCTCCGCGAGGCCGGCGCCTTCGGCCCGCACCTGCTCATGAACCACGCGATCCACCTCACCGACGACGAGCTCGCGCTGACCGCGGACCACGACGTACGGGTGGCGCACTGCCCGCTCAGCAACATGCGGCTGGCCTCCGGGATCATGCCGCTGCCCGCCATGCACCGGCGCGGCATCAAGGCCGGGCTCGGCCACGACGGCGGCACCAACGACACCTCGGACATGTTCAACGTCATGAAGGCCGCGGTCGGGCTCCAGCGCGCGCTGCACGAGGACGCGGAGATCCACCCCACCCTCCCGGCCGTGCTGCGGATGGCGACGCTGGGCGGCGCCGAGTGCATCGGGATGGCCGACCGGATCGGCTCCCTGACGCCCGGCAAGCGTGCCGACGTCCTCGTACTGGACCCCGGCACGCTCAACTTCGCGCCCCGCTTCGACTGGACCAGCCAGATCGTCCTCAACGGCCAGCCGCCGAACGTCTCCCACGTCTTCGTCGACGGCCGGCCGCGCAAGGCCCACGGGGAGCTGGTCGGCGTCGACACGGAGGAGGTCGTACGGGAGGCGGAGCGGGCGGCCGCGCACGTCCGGGCCGCGGCGTAGCCCGGCTGACCACCGTGGCGGCGGGGCGGCGTTCAGCGCGGGAACACCTCGAAGGTGACCGCCGGGAGGCCGCGGTGGCGTTCGCCCGCCATCTGGAGCATCTGCTCGATGAAGCCGCGGGCGTAGGCCAGCGGGTCCTGGGCGCCGCCGTTCAGCCCCTCGATGTACGAGCGGTGCTCGGCGAGCGAGGCGATGGCGCGCTCGATGCCGGGGCCGACCTCGACGGCGTGCGTGGGGTGCGGCGATCCGGCGACCGCCACCCGGCGCACGCCGTTCCAGGGCGCGAGCCCGTACTCCTTGAGCAGCTCGGGGAAGATCCAGCGGTTGCCCGCGTCGCCCGCCGCGTCCAGGACGGCCCGCCCGACCACCCGGTGGTCGGGCGAGTTCCAGTGCACGCCGCCCCAGGTGTCGTGGTGGTTGAGCGTGATCAGCAGCTCCGGGCGGTGCCGCCGGACCGCGGCCGCCAGGTCGCGGCGGAGCGGCAGCCCGGCCTCGATGACGCCGTCCGGATGGCCCAGGAACTCCACGTTCTGCACGCCGACCGCCGCGGCGCTCGCCCGCTGCTCGGCCTCGCGGACCACCGCGCACTCCTCGGGGACGACCCCGTCGATGCCCGCCTCTCCATGGGTGACCAGGAGATACGTGACCTCCCGGCCGGCGTCGGTCCACTCGGCGACCGCGGCGGCGGCGCCGTATTCGAGGTCGTCGGGGTGGGCGACGATCGCCAGCGCGCGCTGCCAGTCGTCGGGCAGCGGGGTGAGGCCGGCGGGGCCGGGGGCCGTGGGGTCGGGTGCGGGCACGAGGGGCTCCTTCCCGGGGCGGCGCAACGCCTGCGCGTCCCTGCGCGGCGCACCCGCCGGACGGCGTACGCCTGCTTCGAGCATGCCACGGTGCGGTGACCGTGGATGGCCGGAAACGGGCCGGTCGGAAACGGCTGATCCTCGCCGGTCGCGGGGGCGTGCGGGCGGTTCCGGGGGCCCCCGAATGGCACCGGCGCGGAGCCGTGGCGCGCGCCGGGCGCGCGTGTACGCCCGTTGCTGTGCCTGCTGAGCTGCATGTCATCACATCGGGTGAATAAGTGGCCCAGGCTTGCGGGTGACAACGGTGGGTTGCCACGCTGTTGCTGACTGTCAAGCCCTTGGGAGGGCATGTGCCTTTCGGTGAGCAGCCCGCGTACCTCCGTGTCGCCGGTGACCTGCGTCAGAAGATCGTCGACGGCGTGCTGCCGCCGCACACCCGCCTCCCCTCGCAAGCCCGCATCCGCGAGGAGTACGGAGTTTCGGACACGGTCGCGCTGGAGGCGCGCAAGGTCCTGATGGCCGAAGGGCTGGTGGAGGGCCGCTCGGGATCGGGGACGTATGTCCGTGAGCGCCCCGCCCAGCGCCGTATCGCCCGCGCCGGATTCCGTACCGGCGCCGGCGCGACGCCGTTCCGCCAGGAGCAGTCGGACGAGAAGGTCAAGGGGACCTGGGAGTCCAGCAGCGAGCAGGACGAGGCGAGCGAGGCGATCGCGGACCGGCTGCGCATCCGGCCCGGCGAGCGGGTCATGCGCACGCACTATCTCTTCCGCACCGACGGCGAGCCGGTGATGCTCTCCACCTCCTGGGAGCCGCTGGAGGTGACGGGCCGGACGCCCGTGATGCTGCCCGAGGAGGGGCCGCTGGCCGGGCGCGGCGTGGTCGAGCGGATGGCGGCCATCGATGTGATCGTTGACAACGTCGTCGAGGAGGTCGGGGCCCGCCCGGGGCTGGCCGAGGAGGCGATGGTGCTGGGCGGGGTGCCCGGCCATTCCGTACTGGTCATCTCGCGGACGTACTACGCGGGCGGCCGCCCCGTGGAGACCGCCGATGTGGTCATGCTCGCCGACCGGCACCGGATCGCGTACCACCTCCCGGTGAAGTGAGACCGGTGCGGTGAGACCGTTCCCAGTAGCGAAGTGCCTTGTGCCGACTGCGTACTGACGTCGGCACACCACCGTCCGTACTGGTGCGTAACCACCACGTCGACACCCCATAACGCCCGACAATGTCCGCATTTGTCGCCCACTTTGCGATGTTGAAAAACTCACACCGCCCAAGTGAACAGGGGCATTTGACCGAACCTTGGATTCCGATCTTCCGTTTCGCTCTTACGATGGCGAAGTTTGTGCACGGCCGTGGGGGAAGATCAGGAGACCAAGCACGTTGAGCACGCCGAAGACCTCGAGCGCGGAGCAGGGCTCCCACTCGAACTACCGCCGGTCCCTCGGGACCATCGCCCTGACGGCCACAGGACTCGGGTCGATCATCGGCTCGGGCTGGCTGTTCGGAGCCGAGCGCGCCGCCGCCATCGCCGGTCCTGCCGCCATCCTGGCCTGGGTCATCGGCGCCGTCGTCGCCCTCACCATCGCGCTCACCTACAGCGAACTGGGCGCGATGTTCCCCAAGGCCGGCGGCATGGTCCGGTACGGCCAGTACTCGCACGGCTCGCTGGCCGGCTACCTCGCCGCCTGGGCCAACTGGATCGCGATCGTCTCCGTGATCCCCGGTGAGGCCACCGCGTCCGTCCAGTACATGAGCTCGTGGGACTTCGGCTGGGCGCAGGGCCTGTACGACGGCAAGGAGCTCACCGGCTCCGGCGTCGCGTGCGCCAGCGTGCTGCTGATCTTCTACTTCTTCCTGAACTGGTTCGCGATCACGCTGTTCGCGAAGACCAACACCGCGATCACGGTCTTCAAGGTCGTCGTACCGATCATGACCGCGGGCGCGCTGATGCTGGCGCACTTCGACACCAGCAACGTCAAGCAGTTCGGCGGCTTCGCCCCGAACGGCTGGAGCGCGGTCTTCACCGCCGTCGCCCTCTCCGGCATCGTCTGGGCCTACAACGGCTTCCAGTCCCCGCTGAACATGGCGGCCGAGGCGCGCAACCCGGGCAAGTCGCTGCCCAAGGCCGTCATCCTCTCGATCGTGATCGCGCTGGTCATCTACCTCGCGCTGCAGGTCGCCTTCCTCATGGGCGTCCCGCACGGTGACCTCACCAAGGCCGGCAGCTGGGCCGGGCTCGGCTTCAACTCCCCGCTGGCCGACCTCTCGCTCGCCTGGGGCCTGAACTGGCTGGCGATGCTGCTGTACGCGGACGCCTTCATCTCCCCGTCCGGCACCGGCATGATCTACGCCGCCACCACCTCGCGCATGATCCACGGCGTGCAGGAGAACGGCCACCTGCCCGGCATCTTCGGCCGCGTCGACAAGAAGACCGGCGTGCCGCGCCCGGCCCTGGTCCTCAACCTGATCATCGCCTTCCTCTTCCTCGCGGTCTTCCGCGGCTGGGGCTCGCTCGCCGAGATCGTCTCCATCGCGACGGTCATCTCCTACATCACCGGCCCGGTCGCCGTGATGTCGCTGCGCCGCCTCTCGCCGGACCTCAAGCGCCCGGTGCAGCTGCGTGCGATGCCCGTCATCGCCCCCATCGCCATGGTCTTCGGCTCGCTGGTCCTGTACTGGGGCCGCTGGCCGCTCACCGGCAAGGTCATCCTGATCATGGCCGTCGGCCTGCCCGTCTGGGCCTGGTACGAGCTGCGCAAGCCCTGGGCCGAGCTGAAGCCGCACCTGAAGGCCGGCGCCTGGATGGTCGCGTACCTGCTGGTCATGGCCGCGGTGTCGTACTGCGGCGGTACGGAGTTCGGCGGCCGCGGCTTCATCCCGCAGGGCGTGGACCTCGCCGTCGTCGTCGTGCTCGCGCTGGCCTTCTACTACTGGGGCGTGCGCAGCTCGTGGCGCAACCCCTCGCTCGTCGTGGCGGAGGCCGAGGCACGCGCCGCCGCCGAGCGGGACGAGGTCACCGACGGTGGTGACGAGGGCCGGGACCCGGCCGAGAAGGTCGAAGCCCGCGTCTGACCCGCCCCCGCACACGTCCGGCCGCCCGGCACCGTCTCGGTGCCGGGCGGCCGTCGTTCCGGGGCCCGGCTGCCGGCCCGTCAGCGGTACGAGTGACGGGGAGATACGGACGTGGACGGTGACATGGCCGGTTCGGTGCCTCTTTGTGCAAAGACGTATCCGTTGCGTGAAGGTCGGGCGTAGGCTCGGGCATATGCGGAATGGGTTTTCGGTGTTAGTGCAGGACGGGCGCGCCCCGGCGCGCCGGACGGCGGACGGAGGAGCGCGATGACCGACAGTGGCGCTGTACTGCCGTGGCTGGTCATCCGCGAGGACGACAACGGCAACCGCTACCGCGTCGGCCGGTACGCCACCCGTCAGGAGGCGGAGCAGGTCGCCGACCGGCTCGACGACCGCCAGCACCATCGGCCGTACGTGGTCGAGCGCGTCGACCGCGCCACGGCCTGACGGTCGCGGGCGGCGGGACCGGCGGGCCCGGCGCGTGAAGGGGCGAGGCGCGCGGGGCCGAGGCGGGGCACGAGCGGCGGCCGCATAGGCTGCCGCGCATGAGTACGGTGCGCGTGGTGGTGGGCGGAGCGGTGCTGGACCGGGGACGGTTGCTGGCCGCGCGGCGCAGCGCGCCGCCGGAGCTGGCCGGGCGCTGGGAGCTGCCCGGCGGCAAGGTCGAGGACGGCGAGACGCCCGAGCAGGCGCTCGTACGGGAGCTGCGCGAGGAACTGGGGGTCGAGGCCGAGCCGGTGGCGCGCATCCCCGGGGAGTGGCCGCTGAAACCCGGACTGGTGCTCCAGGTGTGGACCGTACGGCTGGTCTCCGGGACGCCGCGGCCGCTGCAGGACCACGATGTGCTGCGCTGGCTGCCGCCGGGCGAAGAGGGCGCGGTGGACTGGCTGGACCAGGACCGGCCCGCCGTCGCCGCGGCGATGACCCGGCTGGTGAGGCAGGGGGCGCTCGACTGACGGGCTACGCCGTTCGCGCCACGATGCACCCGGTTGACCCTCTTGGGGCGATAACCGAACCCTGATATCGGGTATGTGCTGATTAACCCCCCTCAAAATGTACAAAACCGCCGGGGGAGCACCGGGCTGGGGAAGTGATCGGCGTGAGCGACAGCGCAGCGGCAGGGCCTCCGGGGTCTCCTGCGTCGCAGGCCCGCCGGCTGGGCATGGCCGCGATCCCGCCGATCGCCGAGTGGAGCTTCCCCGCCGAGCCGGGCGTGGTCCGTACGGCCCGCGCCATGGTCCGCGAGACGCTGCGCGACTGGGACATGGAGCCGGCGGTGGACGTGGCCGTCCTCCTGGTCAGCGAGCTGGTGACCAACTCCCTGCGGTACGCCAGCGGGCCGATCGGCGTACGGATCGTCCGGCTGCGCGGCGGCGACCTCCTCGTGGAGGTGTCCGATCCGCTCCCCGATCCGCCCCGCGAGCGCACGGCCGCGCCCGATGATGAAGGCGGCCGCGGACTGCAGCTGGTGGCATGCAGTGCCCGTCGCTGGGGCACCCGACGGGGCAGGAGCGGCAAGACGGTGTGGTTCGAGCTGGCCGAAACCGGCTGACACCCGTCGGGCGGGCGCGCCCCTTGTGGCCGTCGCGCAGAAATCACTGCTTCGTGCCTGGTGGGGAGGTTGGAGCGGACCGCGGCTGGTTATGAGTCTGGGTGACGTCGCGATCGTTGCAAATTCATCGAGACCTCGTCGATGACCTGCGATCGAGACTGTGCTGTGATCGTGAAGACCGTGTTCCGGATAGCCGTGTTGCTGGATACTCGGCCTGTCCGGTCCGGGCACGATGAGCTGGAGGGGACGGGGCTCGTGAGCGAGATGTCAGCGGGTGAGGAACACCCTGCGATGAGGGATGGGTCGGGCCGGATGGACGTACCGGACGGCCCGCCCGTCTGGCAGAGCAGCGCGCCCGGATCGATCTACGACTACATCCGCGTCGCTTCCTTCGCCCTCGGCCCCGACGGCCGCATCGAGCAGTGGAGCCGCCGCGCCGCCGACATGCTCGGCATCCCCGCCAAGGACGCCATCGGCCAGGACCCGGTGGAGGCGTTCGTCCCGCGCGAGCTGCGCGAGGCCGGGCACCGCACGGTCAGCGAGATCCTCGACGGCCGCGAGTGGACCGGCCTGGTGCCCTACCGCACGGGCCCGGAGGCCCCCGTCGACGGCCTCGCCGAGATCTATGTCATGCCGTCCGAGACCGGCACGGGCGAGCGGGCCGCGGTCTGTCTCGTCGTGGACGTACGGGCGCTGCGCGGCATCGAGACCGATCTCGCCGCCGCGCAGGCGGTTTTCGGACAGTCCCCGATCGGTTTCATGCTTTTCGGTACGGACCTGCGGCTGCGCCGGGTCAACGAGCGCTTCGCCACCGTCTTCGGCGGCCCGCCGAGCAGGTTCAGCGGCGCGGCACCCGACGAGTACCTCCCCCGGCCCGAGGCCGAGCGGCTCAACGCCGCGCTGCGCCGGGTCCTGGAGACCGGCGACCCGGTCGCCGAGATGCAGATCGTGGGCACCCCGCACGGCACGACCGAGCGCCGCCGCTGGTCGGTGTCGCTGTACCGGCTGCACAGTGCCAGCGGCCGTCCCATCGGCGTCGCGGCGCTCGCCCAGGACGTCACGGGCCGCCGCCGCGCCGAGCGGGAGGCCGCCAACGCCCGCCGCAATCTGGCCCTGCTGAACGAAGCGGGGGCGCGCATAGGCAATTCGCTGGACCTGGAGACCACCGCGCGCACGCTCCTCGACGTCGCCGTGCCGCAGTTCTGCGACCTGGCCTCGGTGGACCTGTACCAAGGGCTGCTGGCCGGGGACGAGGCGCCGCCCGGCATGACCGACGGCAGCGCCGAGCTGCGCCGGGTCGCCTTCGCCAGCGCCGTGTCCGACGGGCCGCTCCCGGAGGGCGGCAGCGGCGGCGGCGCCCCGGGCGGCGGTGCGGCCGAGGACGACGGCATGCCGGTCGCGGTCGGCGCCGTGCACCGCTTCCCCTTCAACTCCCCTTGCGCGGGCGCGCTCCGCACGGCCGAGGCGCAGATCATCCCGGGGCGGCAGACGGACGACGAGCGGCCCGAGCTCGGCGGCGCCGTGATCCACTCCACGCTCGCCGTCCCCATGGTCGCCCGCGACACCGTCGTCGGCCTGGTGCAGTTCTCCCGTACGAAGGGCAGCGAGTCCTTCGGTGAGCGGGACACCGCGCTCGCCGTGGAGCTCGCGGCGCGCGCCGCCGTCTGCATCGACAACGCCCGGCTGTACCGCCGCGAGCACGAGCGCGCGCTGATCCTCCAGCGCAGCCTGCTGCCGCCCGGCGACCCCGAGGCGGCGGGCCTGGACATCGCCTGCCGCTATCTGCCCGGCACGACCGCGACGGAGGTCGGCGGCGACTGGTTCGACGTCATCGAGCTGCCCGGCCACCGCACGGCGCTGGTCGTCGGCGACGTGATGGGCCGCGGCCTGCGCGCCGCCGTCGCCATGGGCGAACTGCGCACGGCGGTACGGACGTTGGCGCTGCTGGACCTGGAGCCGGCCGAGGTGCTCTCGGCGCTCGACGAGATCGCGCGCGGGCTGGGTGCCACGGGTAGCGAGAGGCGTTCGGGCCTGCGGGGGCGCGGAGCGGCGGGGGGCGCCGGTGCGCAACCGGACGCCGGCACGGAGGCGGGCGCGTACGGAAGTACGGCAGCGGGCACGGGCGCGGACACCGACGCGGAGGCGGGAGTGCACGCGGGCTCGCGGCGCACCGACCGCGCCGCCGACCTCTCCGAGGTCTACCTCGCCACCTGCGTGTACGCCGTCTACGACCCGGTCACCCGGCGATGTACGTTCGCCAACGCCGGCCATCTGCCGCCGGTCCTGGTCGAGGAGGGCGAGGACGCCCTGCTCCTCGACGTCCCGCCCGGCATGCCGCTGGGCGTCGGCGGCGAGCCCTTCGAGGAGATCGAGGTCGAGCTGCCGGACGGCGCGCTGCTCGCGCTGTACACCGACGGCCTGGTCGAGTCCCGCGACCACCCGCTCGACGAGGGCCTGCAGGCGTTCCGCGCGGCCCTGTCGGAGGCGGGCCGCCCGCTGGAGGACGCCTGCGACCACGTGCTGTCCGCGCTGGACACCCGGCACGGCGAGGACGACATCGCCCTGCTGATGGCCCGGGTGCACGGCCTCCCGAAGGACGCGGTCGGCGACTGGAACCTCGCCCCCGAGGCCCGCTCGGTCGCCCGCGCCCGCGAACTGGCCCGCGACCAGCTCACCGACTGGGGTCTGGAAGCCCTCGTCGACACCACGGAGCTGCTGGTCAGTGAGCTGGTCACCAACGCCCTGCGGCACGGCCACGGTGACATCAGGCTCCGCCTGCTGCTGGACCGCACGCTGGTCTGCGAGGTCTGGGACGCGGACCTCGCGCAGCCGCGGCGGCGGCGCGCGCGGGACACCGACGAGGGCGGCCGCGGCCTCCAGCTCGTCGGCCTCCTCAGCAGGGGCTGGGGCAGCCGCCGTACGCCGCGGGGCAAGACCGTCTGGTTCGAACTGGACCTGCCCGACGGCGACACGGAGCCGGTGGACCCGGCGGACGCGCTGCTGGACCTGTTCTAGGGCGCGTTCCGCCGCCGGCGGATCGTCTTCCCCAGCCAGATCAGTGGGTCGTACTTGCGGTCCGCCGCCCGTTCCTTCAGCGGGATCAGGGCGTTGTCCGTGATGCGGATGTGTTCGGGGCAGACCTCGGTGCAGCACTTGGTGATGTTGCAGTAGCCCAGGCCGTGGTCGTCCTGGGCGGTGCTCTTGCGGTCCAGGCCCACCTCGGACGCGGCGTCCAGCGGGTGCATGTCCAGCTCGGCGACGCGCATCAGGAAGCGGGGGCCCGCGAACGCCTCCTTGTTCTCCTCGTGGTCGCGGACGACATGGCAGGTGTCCTGGCAGAGGAAGCACTCGATGCACTTCCGGAACTCCTGCGAGCGCCCCACGTCCTCCTGCTGCATCCGGTACTCGCCGGGCTTGAGGTCGGCGGGCGGGACGAAGGACGGCACCTCGCGGGCCTTCGCGTAGTTGAAGGACACGTCCGTGACCAGGTCGCGGACGACCGGGAAGGCCCGCATCGGGGTGACGGTGACGGTCTCCGCGCGGTCGAAGACGGACATCCGCGTCATGCACATCAGCCGGGGCCGGCCGTTGATCTCCGCGCTGCACGAGCCGCACTTGCCCGCCTTGCAGTTCCAGCGCACGGCCAGGTCCGGCGCCTGGGTGGCCTGCAGCCGGTGGATGATGTCCAGCACCACCTCGCCCTCGTTCACCTCGACGGTGAAGTCGCCGAGGCTGCCGCCCGCGGCGTCCCCCCGCCACACCCTGAAGTGCGCGTCGTACGAACTCACGAGCTCAGCTCCTCGTCCGTCAGGTACTTCGCCAGTTCGTCCCGCTCGAACAGCTCCAGCAGGTCGGCGCGGATCGCCGGCATCTCCCGCCGCTCCAGCCGGATGTGGGCGAGCGCCGGGTCCTCGGGGAGCCCGGGGCGGCCGTCGTTCGTGGCCAGCCGGCACAGCAGGTTGACGCGGCGCCAGCGGCGGTCCATCTCCGGGTGGTCGTCGCGGGTGTGGCCGCCGCGGCTCTCCTGCCGCTCCAGCGCGGCCCGCGCCACGCACTCGCTGACCAGCAGCATGTTCCGCAGATCGATGGAGAGGTGCCAGCCGGGGTTGTACTGCCGGTGGCCCTCCACCCCGGCCCGCCGCGCCCGCACCCGCAGGTCCGCCAGCCTGTCCAGCGCCTGCTCCATCTCCGGCTGCCGCCGGATGATGCCCACCAGGTCGTTCATCGCCTGCTGGAGCTCCTGGTGGAGGGTGTACGGGTTCTCCGCCGGGCCCCCGGTGTGCAGCGGGTCCGCGCCCTCCGCGCTGAACGGCCGCAGCGCCTCCGCCTCCGCCGCCTCGATCTCCCGCGGGTCCACGGCGGGCCGCTCGCCGCTCACCAGCGCGGCGGCGTACTCCGCCGCGTACAGCCCGGCCCGCCGCCCGAAGACCAGCAGGTCGGAGAGGGAGTTGCCGCCGAGCCGGTTGGAGCCGTGCATACCGCCGGCCACCTCGCCCGCGGCGAACAGCCCGGGCACGCCGGCCGCGGCCGCGGTGTCCGGGTCGACGTCCACGCCGCCCATGACGTAGTGGCAGGTCGGCCCGACCTCCATCGCCTCGGCCGTGATGTCCACGTCCGCCAGCTCCTTGAACTGGTGGTGCATGGAGGGCAGCCGGCGGCGGATCACCTCGGCGGGCATCCGCGTGGAGACGTCCAGGAAGACGCCGCCGTGCGGGGAGCCGCGGCCCGCCTTGACCTCGGCGTTGATGGCCCGCGCGACCTCGTCGCGGGGCAGCAGTTCGGGCGGCCGGCGGTTGTTGTCCGGGTCCTCGTACCAGCGGTCGCCCTCGTCCTCGGACTGCGCGTACTTCTCCTTGAAGACGTCCGGGACGTAGTCGAACATGAAGCGCTTGCCGTCGCTGTTGCGCAGCACCCCGCCGTCGCCGCGCACCGACTCGGTGACGAGGATGCCCTTCACCGACGGCGGCCAGACCATGCCGGTCGGGTGGAACTGCACGAACTCCATGTTTACGAGCGGGGCTCCGGCGAGCAGGGCGAGCGCGTGGCCGTCGCCGGTGTACTCCCAGGAATTCGACGTCACCTTGAAGGACTTGCCGATGCCGCCGGTGGCCAGCACCACGGCGGGCGCCTCCAGGACGAAGAAGCGGCCGGACTCGCGCTCGTAACAGAACGCTCCCGCGACCCGGCCGTCCTCCTTCAGTACGCGGGTGACGGTGCACTCCTGGAACACCTTCAGCCGCGCCTCGTAGGAGCCGAACTCCCGCTCGTCCTCCTGCTGCAGCGAGACGATCTTCTGCTGGAGGGTGCGGATCAGCTCCAGGCCCGTACGGTCGCCGACGTGCGCGAGGCGGGGGTACTCGTGCCCGCCGAAGTTGCGCTGCGAGATCCGCCCGTCCGGTGTCCGGTCGAAGAGCGCGCCCCAGGTCTCCAGCTCCCAGACCCGGTCCGGGGCCTCGCGCGCGTGCAGCTCCGCCATCCGCCAGTGGTTGAGGAACTTGCCGCCGCGCATGGTGTCGCGGAAGTGGACCTTCCAGTTGTCGCCCTCGTTGACGTTGCCCATGCTGGCGGCGATGCCGCCCTCGGCCATGACCGTATGGGCCTTGCCGAAGAGCGACTTGCAGATCACCGCCGTCCGCATGCCCTGCTCGCGGGCCTCGATGGCGGCCCGCAGCCCGGCGCCGCCCGCGCCCACCACGACCACGTCCCAGCCCTGCCGTTCGACTTGCGTCATGAAAATGCGCACCCTTCCTGGAAAGGTCTAGAAGAACCGCGGGTCGACGATGGCCCCGACGGACAGCAGGTAGACGTAGAAGTCGGCGGCGGCCACGCTGATCAGCGAGGCCCAGGCGAGCACCGCGTGCCGGGCGTTGAGCTTGCCGACCCAGCCCCACAGCCGGTACCGCACCGGATGCTTGGAGAAGTGCTTCAGGCGGCCGCCGACGATGTGCCGGCAGGAGTGGCAGGAGAGGGTGTACGCCCAGATCAGCACGATGTTGACGAGGAAGACCAGGCTGCCCAGGCCCATATGGCCCCAGGCGTAGCTCTCGTCGCGGAAGGCGAGGACGGTGTCGTACGTCAGCACGCCCGCGACCAGCAGCGCGGCGTAGAAGAAGTACCGGTGGACGTTCTGCAGGATCAGAGGGAAGCGGGTCTCGCCGCTGTAGCTCTTGTGCGGCTCGGCGACCGCGCAGGCCGGGGGCGAGGCCCAGAAGCCGCGGTAGTACGCCTTGCGGTAGTAGTAGCAGGTCAGCCGGAAGCCCAGCGGGAAGATCAGGATCAGCAGCGCGGGGGAGAGGCCCCACCAGCTGCCGAAGATCTCCCAGTTGGGGCCCGCGCGCATGGTCTCGCAGTTCTCCGCGAGGCAGGGGGAGTAGAACGGCGAGACGTACGGCGCGTGGTAGTAGTCCGCGTTCGCGAACGCCCGCCACGTCGAGTACACGACGAACGCGAGCAGTCCGGCCGCGGTGCTCGCCGGGTACAGCCACCAGCGCTCGGTGCGCAGGTGACGGGCGGGGATGGCGGCGCGAGCGGGGCCGTGCACCCCGCTCGCGCCGGTTTTCGATGTGGGTTCGGTGCCTGTGGCCAACGTTTTCTCCGTGAGCGGGGGGACTGGGACGAGGGGGACGTCCGGGCAGGAGACCCCGCTACGGCGCGCGGCGGTCGCGGGCGCCCAGCCCCTCGTCCTCGGCGTCGGTCCACAGGGAGGAGTCGTAGGGGGCGTCGGGGATGGTGACCATGTCGGACACCGCGCGCCCCGCGGTCGGCACCGGCCGGTCGCCGGCGTCGGGCGCGGCCTGTGCGCGCAGCAGCTCGAGGCTCTCGCGCAGATGCTCGGTGTCGCTGCGGACCCGGCGTATCTCCAGCCCGCCGCCGACCTGCTGTTCCAGGCGTCCCACCGAGCGGACCAGGTCGTCGAGGCTGCGCTGCACAGCCGTCAGATCATCGTGCAAGGACATGACGAGCCCTCACTTCCGAGGGTGCGGTCGGCAATCTCATGCGCCTGCGAGTGTCGCGCGTCACAGTCGCGGTTGGGAAGGGATTCGCCGGTATTCCGGGTCACGATGGCGCATAGGGGGGCGTGACCGGTCGTACCGGAACGCGTTGGGCCGGGCGGGTGGCCTTGGGGAGTACCGCCGCCGTGTCGCCGCGGCGCGCGCCGCGGCGTCCTTTTGAGTGGACGGGCCATAGGTGTGATGAGCCGCAAAGTCGGCCGAATGTGATCAGCGGCGGCGCCGCCGCACGGGCGAGCCCGGAGGTAACAGTCATGACCGACGACGTCGGACCGCAGGGCGCGCACGGCGGCCGGGCGGCGGGCCGTGGGCGGCGCCGGGTCGCGCTCCTCACCGCGGGCGCGCTGCTCCCGCTGCCCGTACTGGCCGGCTGCAGCGGCGACGAGCCGCGGCCGGCCGGCGCCGGCAGCCAGGACATCGCTCCGGCAGCCCCGGCGACGCTGCGCGACGGCGGCACGGTGCGCTGGGCCGTGGACGAACTCCCGCGCACCTTCAACGCCTTCCAGACGGACGCCGGGGAGAGCACGGACACGGTGGCGGGCGCGGTGCTGCCCGCGCTGTTCACCCTGGACGCCGACGGCGTACCGCAGCGCAACCCCGACTACCTCAAGGCCGCCGAGGTCACCCAGCGCGAGCCGAAGCAGGTGGTGCGGTACTCCCTGAACCCGGCGGCGCGCTGGAGCGACGGCCGGAAGATCTCGGCGGCCGACTTCGCCGCCCAGTGGAAGGCGCTGCGCGGCAGGAACGCCGCGTACTGGACGGCGCGCAACGCCGGCTACGACCGCATCGAGAAGGTCGAGCCGGGCCCCGGTCCCGGCGAGGTCCAAGTGACCTTCGACCGCCCGTACGCCGACTGGCAGTCGCTCTTCACGCCGCTGTACCCGAAGAGCGTCATGGGCAGCCCGGCGGCGTTCAACGACGGCGCGCGCAAGAAGCTCGCGAGCAGCGCCGGGCCGTTCCGGGTGCGGGAGCGGGACGCTCGCGCCGGCACGGTCACCCTGGTACGGAACGCGCGGTGGTGGGGCGGCCGGGCCCGGCTGGAGAAGATCGTGCTGACCGAGCTGCCCGCCACGAAGCGGCCCGCCGCGCTGGCCAAGGGGAAGATCGACGTCGCGGAGATCGACCGCGGCACGGCCAAGGAGCTCGGCGCGGCGGGTGGCGGGAACCAGCAGGCGGCGGTCGGGGACGACGCGCCGCGCGGAGCCGTCTCCGCCGACGCGCTGCGCCACCAGGCACTGGCCCGCGGCACCGACGCCGAGCGCAAGGCGGAGCTCAGGCATCGCCAGGAGGCCGCGGCCGCCGCCGAGCGCCGCGCGCACCTGCGCGGCTACACCGTCCACCGCGCCCTCTCCCCGTCCTTCACGCAGCTCGCCCTGAACGGCAGCACGGGACCGCTCACCGATGAGCGGGTCCGCCGCGCGGTGGCCCGCGCCATCGACCGCGCCACGCTGGCCAAGGAGGTACTGGGCCCGCTCCGGCTGCCCGCCGCGCCGGTCGGCAGCCATCTGCTGCTCGCCGGGCAGCCCGGCTACCGGGACAACAGCGGCGCGCTGGGCGGCCAGGACACCGGGGCGGCGCAGGCCCTGCTGGCCGACGCGGGCTGGCGGCTGCCGCAGGGCGGCACCGAGGAGGAGACGGACGCACAGCCCGGCGAGCGGGAGGCCGGCCGGGGCCGGACCGACGCGGACGCCGGCCGGGCCGACGACGAGAACGGGCAGGGCGACGGGAAAAGCGGACAGCGGGACGCGGGGCGGCCGCACGGCGGTCCCGCCCGCTCCGGCGCGGGGACCGCGACCGGCCCGGCGTCCCTCTCCGGGCTGACCGGCGCCGGTTCCGCGGGCCTGCAGCGGGCGGCCCTGCTGCGGCAGAGCGCGGCGCTGTACGACGCGGCGGCGCGCACGGAGCGGCGGCGCGCGCTGGGCGACACCGGGTCGGCCGCGTACGCCGCCTACGAGCGGGCCGGCGGCCGGGCCGCGGACGCCTGGGACGAGGCCGACGTACTGGCGGACGCCGCCCGGCGGCAGACCACCGCCCTCGCGGCGGGCCCCGGAGCGCGGGGCTGGGACGACACCAAGCCCGGTGCGGGCCAGGAGGCCGCGGGCACCGGCCCGGCCGGTCCGCTCAGCGCCGTCCAGGCCCGCGAGGCCGAGGCCGCCGCCGAGCGCAACCGGCTCGCCGCGGTGGCGGAGCGCGCGGAACGGGAGGCGGGGCAGCAGCGGCCGGCCGGGCAGCCGGGGCGCGAGCGGCCCGAGCCCGTCGCGGCCGGGGCCGCCGAAGAAGCGGGGGACGCACACGGCGGTCCGGACGCCAAGGGCGCCAAGGGCGGGCACGCGCACGGCAAGGACGACGCCGCGGCCCGCAAGAGCGCCGTCTTCGTGAAGAAGAACGGCCGGCCGCTCATGCTGCGCTTCGTCCTGCCCGACGGCCCCGGCACCGCCCAGCTCCGTACGGTCGCCGACCGGATCTCCGAAATGCTGCGGAAGATCGGCGTACGGACGAGCGTCCAGAAGGTGGCCGACAAGAGCTACTTCGAGGACCACATCGCGTCCGGGGACTACGACCTGGCGCTCTACTCCTGGCCCGGCAGCGCCTACCCGGCCACCGACGCCCGGCCCATCTACGCCAAGCCCCGGCCCGCCGCCGACGGCTCGCTGACCGTCGAGCAGAACTACACCCGGGTCGGCACCGACCGGATCGACCAGCTCTTCGACCAGGCGTCCGCCGAGCTCGACCCGGACGCGGCGCGGGACCTCGTCGCCCAGGCCGACCAGCGGATCTGGGCGGCTGCAGGATCGATCCCGCTGTACCGGCAGCCGCAGCTCGTCGCGACCAGGTCCCAGCTCGCCAATGTGGGCGCTTTTGGCTTCGCGACGCCCGTGTATCAGGACATCGGTTACAAGAAATAGCAGGTCAGGACGGGTGCGAGCGGGCTGGGGCGGCCGATGCCGCGCCAGCCCCGTACCATGGGACGAGGCCGTGGCGTCTGCATGCCCGGCGGGCGCGCGTGCCGGACCGTACGCGCCGTCAACCACAATTCCGGGAGAAGCGCCGCAAGTGCCCACGCGCCACGACATTCGTAACGTCGCCATCGTCGCCCACGTCGACCACGGCAAGACCACCCTTGTCGACGCCATGCTCAAGCAGGCGGGAGCCTTCGCCGCACACGCCGCCGAGAACCTCGACGAGCGCATGATGGACTCCAACGACCTGGAGCGTGAGAAGGGCATCACGATCCTCGCCAAGAACACGGCGGTGAAGTATCACCCCAAGGACGGCGGGGACCCGATCACGATCAACATCATCGACACCCCCGGCCACGCCGACTTCGGCGGTGAGGTCGAGCGCGGTCTGTCGATGGTCGACGCGGTCGTCCTGCTGGTCGACGCCTCCGAGGGCCCGCTGCCGCAGACCCGCTTCGTGCTGCGCAAGGCGCTGGCCGCGAAGATGCCGGTCATCCTGTGCATCAACAAGACCGACCGCCCCGACTCCCGGATCGCCGAGGTCGTCGACGAGACGTACGACCTGTTCCTGGACCTGGACGCGGACGAGGACCAGATCGAGTTCCCGATCGTCTACGCCTGCGCCCGTGACGGCGTCGCGTCGCTGACCAAGCCGGAGGACGGCACCGTCCCGGCCGACAGCACGAACCTGGAGCCGTTCTTCACCACGCTGCTGGAGACCGTCCCGGCCCCCGAGTACGACGAGACCGCGCCGCTGCAGGCCCACGTCACCAACCTCGACGCGGACAACTTCCTCGGCCGTATCGCGCTGCTCCGCGTCGAGCAGGGCGAGCTGAAGAAGGGCCAGACCGTCGCGTGGATCAAGCGTGACGGCACCGTCTCCAACGTCCGCATCACCGAGCTGATGATGACCGAGGCGCTGACCCGCAAGCCGGCCGAGGTCGCGGGCCCCGGCGACATCTGCGCCGTCGCCGGTATCCCCGACATCATGATCGGCGAGACGCTGGCCGACCCGGAGAACCCGGTCGCGCTGCCGCTGATCACGGTCGACGAGCCCGCGATCTCGATGACCATCGGTACGAACACCTCGCCGCTGGTCGGCCGCGGCGGCACGGGCAAGGGCGCGGACGCCAAGGCCGCGGTCAAGGACCGCAAGGTCACCGCCCGCCAGGTGAAGGACCGCCTGGAGCGCGAGCTGATCGGTAACGTCTCGCTGCGCGTGCTGGACACCGAGCGCCCCGACGCCTGGGAGGTGCAGGGCCGCGGTGAGCTGGCGCTGGCCATCCTGGTCGAGCAGATGCGCCGCGAGGGCTTCGAGATGACCATCGGCAAGCCGCAGGTGGTCACCAAGGAGGTCGACGGCAAGGTCTACGAGCCGACCGAGCGCATGACCATCGACGTGCCCGAGGAGCACATGGGCGCGGTCACGCAGCTCATGGGTGTCCGCAAGGGCCGGATGGACAACATGTCCAACCACGGCTCCGGCTGGGTCCGCATGGAGTTCATCGTGCCGTCCCGCGGTCTGATCGGCTTCCGTACGGAGTTCCTGACCAACACCCGCGGCACCGGCATCGCGCACTCGATCCACGAGGGCCACGAGCCCTGGTTCGGCACCCTGCAGACCCGTAACAACGGCTCCCTGGTCGCCGACCGCGCCGGTGCGGTCACCGCCTTCGCGATGACCAACCTCCAGGAGCGCGGCGTGCTCTTCGTGGAGCCGGGCACCGAGGTGTACGAGGGCATGATCGTCGGCGAGAACAGCCGCGCCGACGACATGGACGTCAACATCACCAAGGAGAAGAAGCTCACGAACATGCGGTCCTCCACGGCCGATGTCACGGAGTCGATCGTGCCGCCGCGCAAGCTCTCCCTGGAGCAGTCCCTGGAGTTCTGCCGCGACGACGAGTGCGTCGAGGTCACCCCGGAGGCCATCCGCATCCGCAAGGTGAACCTGGACGCCCGCGAGCGCGCCCGCGCCGCCTCGCGCGCCAAGCACGGCTGACCGTCTTAAGGCCCCGCAGGCCGACTTCCCAGCGCCCCGCCGGACTTCTGTCCGGCGGGGCGCTGTCGTATGTACGCTCCGTCACCGGCCGGCCGGTGCGCGCTAGCGCACCGGTGATCGCGTCGTCAAGACGCCGAGGGTCGTCCGCGACCCCCGCCGGGCGGCCGGATAGTGGACGGGCGGCGCCCTCCGGTCAGTTGGAGGTCCGATTCATTCCCCTCTGGATGGATTGGTTTGTCCGGTTTCCGGACGTCGATCTCCGGGATGTGATCAAACCGAGACCAGGGACTCGTGGCTTATGGGGCGAACGTGACTAAGGATGGGGGCATTGAGCTCGGGTCAATGGGTCACGCGCTGTGAAGGCGCCGACTCACGAGCGTCGGGGGCTGGTCGCGCGCTGTCAGGGGTGTCAGCGGACGGCCGGCTCCTTTCCATGTCACGAATGGACTCATGAGGAGGCAGTCCCATGCGCGGTGCCAGAAGCGCCACTTGGGTCGCGGGAGCCATAGCCATCGCCCTCGGTGTGACGGCGTGCGGCGGAAGCGGTGACAGCGCGAGTTCCGAGGCCGGAGTAGTCCGGTCCGCCTGGGGCGACCCGCAGAACCCGCTGGAGCCCGCCAACACCACTGAGGTGCAGGGCGGCAAGGTCCTGGACATGATCTTCCAGAACCTCAAGAAGTACGACCCGAAGACCGGCGCGGCCGAGAACGACGCCGCCGAGTCCATCGAGAGCAAGGACCAGCAGACCTTCACCATCAAGGTGAAGAAGGGCCTGACCTTCTCCAACGGCGAGCCGCTGACCGCCAACTCCTTCGTCGACGCCTGGAATTACGGCGCGCTGGCCACCAACCAGCAGAAGAACAGCTACTTCTTCGCCGACATCGAGGGCTACGACAAGGTCGCCCCGGCCAAGGGCAAGCCCACCGCGAAGACCCTGTCGGGCCTGAAGGTCGTCGACGACCACACCTTCACGGTCAAGCTGACCCAGAAGATGTCGACCTGGCCGGTGCGCCTGGGCTACAAGGCGTTCGCGCCGCTGCCGAAGAAGTTCTTCTCGGACCACGAGGGCTACCTCGACAAGCCCATCGGCAACGGCCCCTACGCGGTCGACTCGTACCAGAAGGGCACGCAGATGAAGCTCGTGCCCAACAAGAAGTACAAGGGCGACGACAAGCCGCAGAACAAGGGCGTGCTGCTGAAGGTCTACACGGACTCCAACACCGCCTACTCCGACCTGCAGGCCGGCAACATCGACGTGCTCGACAGCCTGCCCGCCGAGCAGATCAAGAACGCCAAGACCGACCTGCAGGGCAACTACGTCTCGCAGCCGGCCGGCATCAACCAGACCATCACCTTCCCGCTCGACAAGGGCGCGTGGAGCAAGCCGGGCATGGAGAAGGTCCGCAAGGGCATCTCCATGGCGATCGACCGCAAGCAGATCACCGAGAAGATCTACAACGGCACGCGGACGCCGGCCACCGACCTCACCTCCCCGGTGCTCGGTGCCGCCAACGGCTACTCCAAGGACGCCTGCGGCGACGCCTGCACGTACAACCCCACCGAGGCCAAGAAGCTCATCAAGGAGGGCGGCGGCCTGCCCGGCGGGAAGATGACCATCAGCTACAACGCGGACAAGGACTCCCACAAGGAGTGGGTGGACGCGATCTGCAACAGCGTCAACAAGGTGCTGGGCGACGACAAGGCGTGCGTGGGCAACCCCGTGGGCACCTTCGGTGACTTCCGCAGCCAGATCACCAAGGGCGAGATGACCAGCGCCTTCCGCGCCGGCTGGCAGATGGACTACCCGCAGATCGAGAACTTCCTGACGCCGCTGTACGCCACCGGCGCCAGCTCCAACGACTCGCACTGGAGCAACAAGAAGTTCGACGACCTGCTGAAGCAGGCCGCGGCCGAGCCGGACACCAAGAAGGCGACCAAGCTCTACCAGGACGCCGAGAAGCTGGTGTTCGAGGACATGGTCGCCATCCCGCTCTTCTACCAGAACGGCGTCGCCGGCTGGTCGCAGAACGTCTCCGACGTCGAGCTCGACGCCTTCAGCGTCCCGGTCTACACCGAGATCAAGGTCAAGAGCTGACCCGACGCAGCCCCTGAGCGGGCCGCACCGAACCAACCGCTCACGGCAGCAGGGAGCAGCCGGTCACCCGCGCCTCGGTCACGAGGCCCGCGGGCCCGGCTGCCCCCGCGTCGGCGCATTTCTGGAGGACACATGGGGCGCTACGTCGTGCGACGACTGCTCCAGATGGTGCCCGTCTTCATCGGCACCACTTTCCTGATCTTCGTCATGGTCTACGCGCTCGGCGATCCCGTCGCGGCCATGTTCGGAGACCGGACCCCCGACCCGGCCACCGCCGCCCAGATCCGGGAGTCCCTGCACCTGAACGACCCGCTGTGGAGCCAGTACCTGCAGTACATGGCGGGCATCTTCCAGGGCGACTTCGGCATGGCCTTCAACGGCCGCCCGGTCATCGAGCTGATGGGGGACGCCTTCCCCCACACCATCCAGCTCACCCTGGTCGCCTTCGTCATCGAGCTGGTGGTGGGCGTGACGCTCGGCGTCATCGCGGGCATGCGCCGCGGCCGCCTGATCGACACCGGCGTTCTGGTCCTCACCCTGTTCGTGATCTCCATCCCGACCTTCGTCACCGGCTATCTGCTGCAGTACTTCGTCGGCGTGAAGTGGGGCGCGCTGCCCCCGTCGGTCTCCACCGAGGTGCGCTTCGAGGAGCTGATCCTGCCCGGCATCGTGCTGGCGGGCGTCTCGCTGGCGTACGTGGCCCGGCTGACCCGCACCTCCATCGCGGAGAACATCCGCTCCGACTACATCCGCACCGCCACCGCCAAGGGCCTGCCGCGCCGCCGTGTGATCAGCGTGCACCTGCTGCGCAACTCCCTGATCCCGGTCGTCACCTTCCTCGGCACCGACATCGGCGGCCTGATGGCCGGCGCCATCGTCACCGAGCGGATCTTCAACCTCCAGGGCGTCGGCTACCAGCTCTACCAGGGCATCCTGCGGCAGAACGCGCCGACCGTCGTCGGCTTCGTGACCGTGCTCGTGGTCGTCTTCCTCGCCGCCAACCTGCTCGTCGACCTGCTCTACGCGGTCCTGGACCCGAGGATCCGGTATGCCTGAGATGACCAAGACAGCGGCCGACGAAGCCGTGGCCGCCGCCGAGTCCGTGCCCGAGCAGGCCGAGAAGGCCCGCTCCCTCTGGGGCGACGCCTGGCACGACCTCCGCCGCAACCCGATCTTCTACATCTCCGCCGTCCTGATCCTCTTCCTGGTCGTCATCTCGATCTGGCCGGGCATCATGACGAGCACCAGCCCGTACGCCTGCGACGTGTCCAAGTCGGCGCAGGGCGCGGCCCCCGGCCACCCCTTCGGCTTCGACAAGCAGGGCTGCGACGTCTACGCCCGTACGGTTCACGGCGCCCGCGCCTCGGTCACCGTCGGCATCTGCACCACCCTCCTCGCCGCCGTCCTCGGCTGCGTCATGGGCGGGCTGGCCGGCTTCTTCGGCGGCTGGTGGGACTCGCTGCTCTCCCGGATCGGCGACATCTTCTTCGGCATCCCGATCCTGCTCGGCGGCATCGTCTTCCTGTCCGTCGTCAAGGGCGGCTCGATCTTCACGGTCGTACTGCTGATGGCCGTCCTCGGCTGGCCGCAGATCGCCCGTATCGCACGCGGCGCGGTGATCACCGCCAAGCAGCAGGACTACGTGCAGGCGGCCCGCGCGCTCGGCGCGTCCACCCCGCGCATGCTGCTCCGGCACATCGCCCCGAACGCCCTCGCGCCCGTCATCGTCGTGGCGACCATCGCGCTCGGTACGTACATCTCGCTGGAGGCCACCCTGTCGTTCCTCGGCGTCGGCCTGAAGCCGCCGACGGTCTCCTGGGGCATCGACATCTCCCAGGCCGCCACCCAGATCCGCAACGCGCCGCACACGCTGCTGTATCCGGCGGGCGCGCTGTCGATCACGGTGCTGGCGTTCATCATGCTCGGCGACGCGGTGCGCGACGCCCTCGACCCCAAGCTGCGCTGAGGGAGGCGTACGTGACCACCACCGAGAAGACCACGGCCGTGCCCGGCCCGCGGACCCCGGAAGCGGCCGGTTCGCCGCTGCTCCAGGTCCGCGACCTGCACGTCGAATTCCACACCCGGGACGGCGTCGTCAAGGCCGTCAACGGCGTCAACTACAGCGTCAGCGCGGGCGAGACGCTCGCCGTGCTCGGCGAGTCCGGCTCCGGCAAGTCCGTCACCGCCCAGGCGATCATGGGCATCCTCGACATGCCGCCGGCGAAGATCCCGCAGGGCGAGATCCTCTTCCGCGGCCAGGACATGCTGACAATGTCCGGCGAGCAGCGCCGGAAGATCCGCGGCGCCAAGATCGCCATGATCTTCCAGGACGCGCTGTCCTCCCTGAACCCGGTGCTCTCGGTCGGCTACCAGCTCGGCGAGATGTTCCGCGTCCACCAGGGCCTGTCCAAGAAGGACGCCAAGGCCAAGGCCATCGAGCTGATGGACAAGGTCAAGATCCCGGCGGCGAAGAACCGGGTGGGGGACTACCCGCACCAGTTCTCCGGCGGCATGCGCCAGCGCATCATGATCGCGATGGCGCTCGCCCTGGAGCCGGACCTGATCATCGCCGACGAGCCCACCACGGCCCTCGACGTGACCGTCCAGGCCCAGGTCATGGGCCTCCTCGCGGAGCTGCAGCGCGAGTACCACATGGGGCTCATCCTGATCACCCACGACCTGGGTGTCGTCGCGGACGTGGCCGACAAGATCGCGGTGATGTACGCGGGCCGCATCGTCGAGCACGCACCCGTGGGCGAGCTGTACAAGAACCCCGCCCACCCCTACACCCGCGGCCTGCTGGACTCCATCCCGCGCCTGGACCAGAAGGGCCAGGAGCTGTACGCGATCAAGGGCCTGCCGCCCAACCTGCTGAACATCCCCGGCGGCTGCGCCTTCCACCCGCGCTGCCCCAAGGCCCAGGACGTCTGCCGTACCGACGTCCCGGCGCTGGCCACGGTCGCCGACGGCCGCGGCAGCGCGTGCCACTTCTGGAAGGAGACGCTCCATGGCTGAGCCCGTCACGAAGAACGCGGACCGCGAGCCGATCCTCCAGGTCCGCAATCTGGTGAAGCACTTCCCGCTCACCCAGGGCGTCCTGTTCAAGAAGCAGGTCGGCGCGGTCAAGGCGGTCGACGGGATCTCCTTCGACCTGTACCGCGGCGAGACGCTCGGCATCGTCGGGGAGTCCGGCTGCGGCAAGTCCACCGTCGCCAAGCTGCTGATGAACCTGGAGCGGGCGACCGCCGGTGAGGTCTTCTACAAGGGCGAGGACATCACCAAGCTCACCGGCCGCGCCCTGAAGGCCGTGCGCCGCAACATCCAGATGGTCTTCCAGGACCCGTACACCTCGCTCAACCCGCGGATGACGGTCGGCGACATCATCGGCGAGCCCTTCGACATCCACCCCGAGGTGGCCCCGAAGGGCGACCGGCGCCGCAAGGTCCAGGAGCTGCTGGACGTGGTCGGGCTGAACCCGGAGTACCTCAACCGGTACCCGCACCAGTTCTCCGGCGGCCAGCGCCAGCGCATCGGCATCGCCCGCGGCCTCGCGCTCAACCCCGAGATCATCATCTGCGACGAGCCGGTCTCGGCGCTCGACGTCTCGGTCCAGGCCCAGGTCGTCAACCTGATGGAGCGCCTCCAGGACGAGTACGAGCTCTCCTACCTCTTCATCGCGCACGACCTCTCCGTCGTCCGGCACATCTCCGACCGCGTCGGCGTGATGTACCTCGGGAAGATGGCCGAGATCGGCACGGACGAGGAGATCTACGAGCACCCGACGCACCCGTACACCCAGGCGCTGCTCTCGGCCGTGCCGGTCCCCGACCCGGAGGCGCGCGGCGGGCGGGAGCGCATCATCCTCAGCGGCGACGTGCCGTCCCCGGCGAACCCGCCGTCCGGCTGCCGGTTCCGTACCCGCTGCTGGAAGGCGCAGGACAAGTGCGCCGAGGAGACGCCCCTCCTCGCCGTCCCCGCGCCCTTCAAGGACACCGACTCGCTCGCCGCGCACGAGTCGGCCTGTCACTTCGCGGAGGAGAAGGACGTGGTGGGGGCGGCGTAGCCCGCGGTCGGCGGCGCAGGCCGCCTACCTGCCGAGGCCCTGGTCGGGCCGGGGCGGCTCCGGCGCCGGCCCGGCGGGCGGGGCCTGTACGGGGCGGGCCGCGGCCGGGCCCCTGGACGGCCCGGCCGGCATGCCGGTCTGCCACACCGCTGGCGTGGTCTCGGTCTTGGCCGGGGAGTGGCTCTCGGCCTTGGCCGGGACGCGAGCCTCGGCCTCCGGTGCGGTCTTGGCCGGGCCGTGGGCCTCGGTCTCCGGGGCCGGCGGTCGCGGCCCCACCCACCGCTCCGGCACCCCGGGCAGCCGCCGCACGGAGTCCGTCGCCCGCGCCGTGGCGAAGGCGGCGGCCTGGTGCGCGACCGGCGCGAACCCGGGAGCGGCGTTGGCGCTCTCCGAAGGGATCTGGCGCACGCCCATCCTGGTCAGCTCGCCGACCGTCCGCTGGTCGAACACCTGCCGCGGCAGCTGCCAGGAAGCCGCGCCGGTCACGTCCACGCGGTGCTCCGTGCCGTCCACCGGGAAGGTCAGCCCGTACCCCAGGTACTGCTGGTGCTCGTCGAAGAGCAGCGTGCCCTGGACCTGGTTGCCCGATTCCCTTACACGGTCGGCGAGTTCCCGGGTGACCGGCGGCAGGGGATTCGTACGGCCGAGACTCGCGACGTACCCGTCGGCGATCACCTCCGTCACCGTGCCGTCCCGGTCCGTGAACGGCACCCGGAAGAGCGGCTTCCCGTCCGGCCCCGGCACGGTCTCCACCGCGCCCAGCCGGGCCCTCTTGATGTCCAGCCGGTCGCCGTACCCCGAGCCCTCGCCCGTCATCTCCCGGTACTGCACCTGGTGGTTGAGCGCGGCCGGGGCGTTGCCGCCCAGGATCGTGACGCGCGCCTCCGGGTTCTGCCCCAGGATGATCTCCGCGTTGGCGACGCCGGTGCCGCCCGATCCCGCGATGATCCAGTGCCGGGCGGCGCGCGGGTCGAACCGGTTGTCGGCGACCTCGTCGCCCAGCAGCGCCCGCCCCGGCGCGGCCGCGCGGGCGTCCTCCCACTTCTGCGTGGCCTCCACCGTCTGCCGGATGCCGTCCACGGTCTCGCCCTGTACGGACTTGCTGCCGCCCAGCCGCGCCTGGACCGCCTCCTCGTCCAGCATGCGCAGGACGGCGGCGGCACCGCCGCCCGAGCGCTCCGCTTCGTGGAGCCGCTCCCGCAACTCGGGCACGCGCTCGCCCAGAAGGCGCACCGCCTCGCTCAGGCTCTCCACGCCCCGGACCCCGCGGTCGTTGTCGTCGCGGGCGACCCCCGGCACGACCTCCGGCGTCAGGCCCGTGGCGATGACCGGCGTGCCGGCCACCTCGACCGTGAGCGGCTCGCCGCCGCTCAGCGGCTCGATGCGCGTCACGAGCCGGCCGTTCTTGTCCAGCGTGAGCTGTCCGTACCCGTCCACCAGCGGACCACGCGCCGCCAGCCGGTCCTCCCACGCCCGGGTCGCCAGGATGGACACCCGGTCGGTGGGCCCGCCGCCCGCGTACGGGTCGAGACCGACGCGCCGCAGGTCGCGGTCCTGGTCCGCGGACTGCACGAGCCCCGCGCCGGGGTCCAGATGCCAGCGCCCGACCGCGTCGACCAGTAGCGTGTCCGCGTCCCGGCCGGTCAGCGCGGCGCCGCCCCCGATCATCACGGGGCGCGGCCGCACTCTCCCGCCCTGCCACAGGGCTTCGTCCCGCAGCTGCCGCTCGGTGGCCGCGCTCCGGGCGCTGCGGGCGGCGGCCTCCTGCGCGACGCTCTCGGCCACGGTGCTCGCCGGTGCGTGTGTTTCCGGCAGCGCGACCGACACCGCCCGTCCGCCGATGACTGTCTGCACCTCGCGCGCGGCCTGCGCTTCCGCCTCCCTGAACGCCTGGAGAGCGGCGGCGTCCTGGGGGGTGAGCTGTTCTATGGGGTGGGCGAGTTCGCGGACCAGCCGCAGGCTGCCGGCCGACAGGTGCTGCCGTGCGTAGTCGAGACGGATCTCGGCGGCCTGCGCCGCGGCCGCGAAGCTCTCCGCCTCGCTGACGGGGGCAGTGGGCCGCAGCCCGCACCGGTCGAGGAGTCCGGAGAGCTCCGCTCTGGCCTGCTCGCGCTGGACCGCCTCGAGCGAGGGCCGGGCGTACTGCTCGGCGAGCCAGTTGAGCTCGCCGATCAGGCCGCGGTCGGTCGCGGACAGTGAAGGGTCGGTGGGCAGTTCGGCGCCGCGCCCCAGCAGGTCCGCCGCTATGGGCGCGAGCCCGGCTCGTGACCGTTCCCGGCAGGCCAGGAACTCGCCCGTGCCCTGGGAGAGCACCCGGCCGAGTCGGTCGAGGGGCAGCCGGTCGGAGGTATGGATCATGTAGTGCTCGGACGTCGTGTTGATGAGCGTTCGTGCCACCGTGCCGTCCGGGAGCGGTACCGCGTCCACCCAGACGGAGATCGACTGCCCGGAGACATGGAGCGCGGCGAAGAACGGACGCCCGTCGTCGTGCTTGAGCTCGGCCCGGTAACCGGCGAGTTCCAGCACCTGCGGCAGCAGCCGCTGCGCTTCCGTGAGCAACTCGCGCTGGCTCGTCCATGAGCCCTGCTGCCGCGGCATGCTCAGCAGCAGTCTGGGATCGGTACCCGCGTCCACGTATTCCCCCGATGACGTCAACTCCCGTACTACCGTGAGCCGCAGCGTATAGGATCACGATCATGCTGATAGCGCGTTCGGCCCTGGAAGCCCACCTCTACATGGATCTGCACCCCTGCGAATGCGGGGTCGCGGATTTCGCGCGTCAGCACAGCCTTCAGCAGCGCGCGGGTGCGCTGGTTTCGGTGTACGAGGGCGCGTGCGCGGGATGCGGGCGGCAGCGGCAGTTCGTTTTCGAGATGGCGGAGGAAACGCCGCCGCCTCCGCCGGCATTCGGTGGGCCGACGCCTTCCCGGATCATTGACCCCGGGGAATTCCAGGCGGTGGCCAATAGCGTGTCCGCCCGTGTCGGCCCGCTCCTCCTCGCCGCTCCGCCGGCCGAGCGGGGGGAGCACCGGGCGGCGCTGGAATACGGTCTCGCGGCGGTGGAGGAAGTGATCAAGTTCTTCCCGGCGGGGGAGGACCGGATCCCGGCCGGCGCTTTCACCTCGGAGCGCGGCAGGGCGCTCTATGAAAAGGACCCGGAGAAGTTCTCCCGGGACCTGGTCGAGGACGAGATCGCGGGCAAGCGTCGCATCCTGGCCTCCCTCGACCAGTAGCAGAGCCCCTCACCCCCTCCGCGCCCCCGGCATCCCCGGGGGCGCTCGCGCATTCGGATGGTTTCCGTGGAGCCGGGGGCTCGTACGGCCGTAGTGGGAGTGCGACCGCATCCTCTTTGGGTTCTTATGTGGCCTACGTACGACTTGTGTCGCGGACTGAGGAGGCACCGGATGCGTGGAGCCACCCGTGCGAAGTGGGCGGTGGGAACGGTGGCCGTCGCCCTCGTGGCGACGGCGTGTGGTGGCGGCGGCGGGGGCGGCGGTGGCGGGGACGGCAAGGGGGTTCTCAGTTCGTCCTGGGGTGATCCGCAGAATCCGCTGGAGCCCGCCAACACCAACGAGGTGCAGGGCGGCAAGGTCCTCGACATGATCTTCCGGGGGCTCAAGCGGTACGACCCGAAGACCGGCGAGGCCGAGGACATGCTCGCCCAGAAGATCGAGACCAAGGATCAGCAGAATTACACGGTCACGATCAAAAAGGGCTGGAAATTCAGCAATGGGGAGCCGGTCACCGCGCAGTCGTTCGTGGATGCCTGGAATTACGGGGCACTGATCGACAACAACCAGAAGAATGCTTATTTCTTCGGGTATATCGAGGGGTATGACAAGGTCCATCCGGAGAGCGGGAAGTCCAGCGCCAAGACGCTCTCCGGGCTGCGGGTGAAGGATGACCGCACCTTTACCGTGCGGCTCAACCAGAAGTTCTCCACCTGGCCGCAGACGCTCGGGTATCCCGCCTTCGCGCCGCTGCCGCGCGCCTTCTTCAAGAACCACGACAGCTGGCTGAAGAAGCCGGTCGGGAACGGGCCGTACAAGGTCGAGTCCTACACCAAGGGGTCGGCGATGACGCTGCGGAAGTGGAGCGGGTACAAGGGCCCGGACAAGGCCCGGAACGGCGGCGTGGACCTGCGGGTCTACACCGACAACAACACCGCCTACACCGATCTGCAGGCCGGCAATCTCGACCTCAGCGACGACATTCCCGCCGCGCAGCTGAAGAACGCGAAGGCGGACCTCGGCGACCGGTACATCAATCAGCCCGCCGGCATCATCCAGACCCTTACCTTTCCCATGTACGACGGAAAGTGGGGATCGGCGAGGATGGCGAAGGTGCGGCAGGGGCTGTCCATGGCGATCGACCGCAAGACGATCACGCGGCAGATCTTCCAGAACACCCGGACCCCGGCCAGTGACTGGACCTCGCCCGTGCTCAAGACCGACGGCGGGTACAAGGCCGGGCTGTGCGGAAAGGCGTGCGAGTACCAGCCCGCCGAGGCGCGCAAGCTCATCAAGGAGGGCGGCGGGCTGCCCGGCGGCAAGGTCACCGTCACGTACAACGCCGACACCGGCTCGCACAAGGACTGGGTCGACGCGCTCTGCAACAGCGTCAACAAGGTGCTGAAGAACGACAAGGCGTGCGTGGGCAATCCGGTGGGGACCTTCGCCGACTACCGGAACCAGATCACGGCCAAGAAGATGAAGGGGCCGTTCCGCGCCGGCTGGCAGATGGACTACCCGCTCATCCAGAACTTCCTGCAGCCGATGTACTACACCGACGCCTCCTCCAACGACGGCAAGTACAGCAACAAGCAGTTCGACAAGCTGGTCGACGAGGCGAACGCGGAGACCGACCGGCAGGCCGCGGTGCAGAAGTTCCAGGACGCGGAGAAGGTGCTGGTCAAGGACATGCCGGTGATCCCGCTCTGGTACCAGAACGGCAGCGGCGGTTACACCGACCGGCTCAGCGATGTGAGACTCAATCAGTTCAGCGTGCCCGTCTACGACCGGATCAAGGTCGGCAGCTGACCTCATGGGACGCTACGTCATCCGGCGGCTGCTCCAGATGATCCCGGTGTTCATCGGCAGCACGTTCCTGATCTTTTTCATGGTGTACGCGCTGGGCGACCCGGTCGCCGCGATGTTCGGCGACCGCGCCCCCGACCCCGCCACCGCCGCGCGAATCCGCGAGGAACTCCTCCTCGACCAGCCGCTGTGGAAGCAGTACCTGCACTACATGGGCCAGATCTTCCGCGGGGACTTCGGTACCGCCTTCAACGGGCAGCCGGTCACCGAGCTGATGGGCACGGCCTTCCCGGTCACCCTGCGGCTGACCCTGGTGGCCATCGTCATCGAGATCATCGTGGGCGTCACCCTCGGCGTCCTCAGCGGGCTGCGCCGCGGCCGCGCGCTGGACACCAGCGTGCTGGTCTTCACCCTGGTCGTGGTCTCCATCCCGACCTTCGTCAGCGGCTATGTGCTGCAGTTCCTGCTCGGCGTGAAGTGGGGGTGGGTGAAGCCGACCGTCTCCACCGACGCGTACCTGGACGAGCTGCTGCTGCCCGGCGTGGTGCTCGCGCTGGTCTCGCTCGCGTACGTCACCCGGCTGACCCGCACCCAGCTCGCCGAGAACGCCCGCGCCGACTACGTGCGCACGGCGGTGGCCAAGGGTCTGCCGCGGCGCCGGGTCGTCACCCGGCACCTGCTGCGCAACTCACTGATCCCGGTGGTCACCTTCATCGGCACCGACATCGGCCAGCTCATGGGCGGCGCCATCGTCACCGAGCGGATCTTCAACATCCACGGCGTCGGCTTCCAGCTCTACCAGGGCATCCTGCGGCAGAACTCGCCCACTGTCGTCGGCTTCGTCACCGTCCTCGTCCTGGTCTTCCTCTTCGCCAACCTCGTCGTCGACCTGCTGTACGCCGTCCTCGACCCGCGGATCCGCTATGCCTGAGCGCTATGTACCGAAAGAAGCGGTCACCCACGGGGACGGCGCTGCCACCGCCCTGGCGATGGCCGAGGCCGAGACACTGGAGGGCGGCCGGAACGGCCGGGGCGGGAGCCCGCGCGACAAGCCGCGCAGCCTGTGGGGCGACGCCTGGCGCGACCTGCGCCGCAATCCCGTCTTCCTGGTCTCCGCGCTGATCATCCTCTTTCTGATCGTGATCGCGATCTGGCCGCAGCTGATCGCCGACGGGAACCCCTACCGCGCGGACCTCGCCAAGGCCCAGGAGGGCTCCGCGCCCGGCCACCCCTTCGGCTTCGACACCCAGGGGCGGGACGTCTACACCCGTACCGTCTACGGCGCCCGCGCCTCCATCACCGTCGGCATCTGCGCCACCGCGGGCGCGGCCCTCCTCGGCAGCGCCCTCGGCGGCCTCGCCGGCTTCTTCGGCGGCTGGTGGGACGCGCTGCTCTCGCGCGTCGCCGACATCTTCTTCGGTATCCCCGTGCTCCTCGGCGGCCTGGTCTTCCTGTCCGTCGTCACCAGCAAGACCGTCTGGCCGGTGGTCGGCTTCATCGTGCTGCTCGGCTGGCCGCAGATCGCCCGGATCGCCCGCGGCTCCGTCGTCACCGCCAAGCAGAACGACTACGTCCAGGCCGCGCGGGCGCTCGGCGCCTCCTCCGGCCGGCTGCTGCTGCGGCACATCGCGCCCAATGCCGTGGCCCCCGTCATCGTCGTCGCCACCATCGCGCTCGGCACGTACATCTCCCTGGAGGCCACGCTGTCCTACCTCGGCGCGGGCCTGAAGCCGCCCACCGTCTCCTGGGGCATCGACATCTCCACCGCCTCCACCTACATCCGCAACGCACCGCACATGCTGCTGTATCCGGCGGGCGCGCTGTCGATCACGGTGCTGGCGTTCATCATGCTCGGCGACGCGGTACGCGACGCCCTCGACCCCAAGCTGCGCTGAGGAGACGGCTGATGGCCACGGCGACCACTCCCGACCCGGCACCGGACGCCGGCGCCCCGCCGACCGCGCTGCTCGACGTGCGCGACCTGTACGTGGAGTTCCGCACCCGCGACGGCGTCGCCCGGGCCGTCAACGGCGTCAGCTACCGCGTCGACGCGGGCGAGACGCTCGCCGTGCTCGGCGAGTCCGGCTCCGGCAAGTCCGTCACCGCCCAGGCGGTCATGGGCATCCTCGACTCACCGCCCGGCTTCGTCACCGGCGGCGAGGTCCTCTTCCGGGGCCGGGACCTGCTCAAGGCCACGCCCGAGGAGCGGCGCAAGGTCCGCGGCGCCCGGATGGCGATGATCTTCCAGGATGCGCTGTCCGCGCTGAACCCGGTGCTCTCCGTGGGCGCCCAGCTCGGTGAGATGTACGAGGTCCACCAGGGCATGAAGCGCAAGGACGCGCGCGCCAAGGCGGTCGAGCTGATGGACCGGGTGAAGATCCCCGCGGCCCGCAGCCGCGTCGGTGATTACCCGCACCAGTTCTCCGGCGGCATGCGCCAGCGCATCATGATCGCGATGGCGCTCGCCCTGGAGCCGGACCTGATCATCGCCGACGAGCCGACGACGGCGCTGGACGTCACGGTCCAGGCCCAGGTCATGGACCTGCTGGCCGACCTCCAGCGGGAGTACGCCATGGGGCTGATCCTGATCACCCACGACCTGGGCGTGGTCGCGGACGTCGCCGACCGGATCGCGGTGATGTACGCGGGCCGGATCGTCGAGACCGCCCCCATCCACGATCTCTACAAGAGCCCGGCCCACCCCTATACCCGTGGCCTGCTGGACTCCATCCCGCGCCTGGACCAGAAGGGCCAGGAGCTCTACGCGATCAAGGGCCTGCCGCCGAGCCTGACCGACATCCCGCCCGGCTGCCCCTTCCACCCGCGCTGCCCGCGGGCCCGGGACGTCTGCACCACGGACCGGCCGCCGCTGTACGACGTGGCGCCGGGGCGGGCCAGCGCCTGCCACTTCTGGGAAGAGACCGTGCGTGACGAGGAGCCGCCGCATGCCCGCTGACGCCCTTCTCGAAGTACGCGACCTGGTCAAGCACTACCCGCTGACCCAGGGCATCGTCCTGAAGAAGCAGGTCGGCGCGGTCAAGGCGGTCGACGGCGTCTCCTTCGACCTGCGCAAGGGCGAGACGCTGGGCATCGTGGGGGAGTCCGGCTGCGGCAAGTCCACCGTCGCCAGGGCACTGGTCGGCCTCGAGCGGCCTACCGCGGGCGCGATCCGGTACCACGGCGAGGACATCACCCGGCTGTCCGGGCGCGCGCTGAAGGCGGTGCGCCGCAACATCCAGATGGTCTTCCAGGACCCGTACACCTCGCTGAATCCGCGGATGACGGTCGGCGACATCATCGGCGAGCCGTACGACATCCACCCCGAGGTGGCCCCGAAGGGCGACCGGCGCCGCAAGGTCCAGGAGCTGCTGGACGTGGTCGGGCTGAACCCGGAGTACGTCAACCGGTACCCGCACCAGTTCTCCGGCGGGCAGCGGCAGCGGATCGGCATCGCGCGGGGGCTGGCGCTGCGGCCCGAGATCATCGTCGCGGACGAGCCGGTGTCCGCGCTGGACGTCTCCGTCCAGGCCCAGGTCGTGAACCTGCTGGAGCGCCTCCAGGACGAGTTCGATTTGTCGTACGTCTTCATCGCGCACGACCTGTCCGTGGTGCGGCACATCTCGGACCGGGTGGCGGTGATGTACCTGGGCCGGATCGTGGAGACCGGCACGGAGGACGAGATCTACGGGCACCCGACGCACCCGTACACGCAGGCGCTGCTCTCCGCGGTGCCGGTCCCCGATCCCGAGGCCCGGGAGCGTCGTGAGCGGATTCTTTTGGCCGGGGACGTGCCTTCGCCGGCCGATCCGCCGTCCGGTTGCCGCTTCCGCACCCGCTGCTGGAAGGCGCAGCCGGTATGTGCGGAAGTCGTCCCGCCGCTTGCCGTCCCGGAGTGGTTCGCGGGGGCCGCGGGCCCGGCGCACGCCTCCGCGTGCCACTTTGCGGAAGAGCGCCACGTCGTGCCGAGTGAGTAGCCGGGTGCGGCACCGTCGTGGCTGGTCGCGCAGTTCCCCGCGCCCCTTCAGGGGCGCGGGGAACTGCGCGAGCAACCGGCGCGGCGGGACAGCCGGTCACCGGCCGGGCCCCCAACGGCGGGGCCGTCAGTCCTTGTCCGCGGTGTCCTCGATCGCCGCGAGCGCGGGGTCCAGCACGATGTCCTCGCCCCGCGAGGCAATCGTCGGCTCCTCAGGAAAGTGGCACGCCGTCAGATGCCCGGCCGCGTTCCCCGCGATCTGCAACAACGGCGGCTCCTCAGACGCGCACTTGTCCTGCGCCTTCCAGCACCGCGTGCGAAACCGGCAGCCCGAGGGCGGGTTGACCGGCGAGGGGACATCCCCCGCGAGCCGGATCCGCTCGCGCTCGTCCTCCTCGTCCCCGGCCAGCCGGGCCTCCGGCACCGCGGAGAGCAGCGCATGCGTGTACGGGTGGCGCGGCCGGGTGTAGATGGACTCGCGGTCGCCGACCTCGACGACCTTGCCGAGGTACATCACCGCGACCCGCTGGCTGAAGTGCCGCACGATCGCCAGGTCGTGGGCGATGAAGAGGAACGCGATGCCCAGCTCGCGCTGGAGGTCCTGGAGGAGGTTGACGACCTGCGCCTGGATGGAGACGTCAAGCGCCGAGACCGGCTCGTCGGCGACGATCAGCTTCGGTTCGAGGGCGAGGGCGCGAGCGACGCCGATGCGCTGCCGCTGGCCGCCGGAGAACTCGTGCGGGAAGCGGTTGTAGTGCTCGGGGTTGAGGCCGACGGTCTCCAGCAGCTCGCGGACCTTCTTCTCGCGGCCGCCGGGCGGGTTGATCCCGTTGATCTCCATCGGGCCGCCGATGATCGTGCCGACGGTCTGCCGCGGGTTCAGCGAGGAGTACGGGTCCTGGAAGATCATCTGGATCTCGGACCGGACCGGCGCGAGCTGCTTGCGGTTCGCGTGGGTGATGTCCCGGCCCCGGTACGAGATCGTGCCGCTGGTGGGCTCCAGCAGGCGGGTCAGCAGCCGGCCCGTCGTGGACTTGCCGCAGCCCGACTCGCCGACCAGGCCGAAGGTCTCGCCCGCGTACACGGTCAGGTCGAGCCCGTCCACCGCCTGCACGGCGCCGATCTTCCGCCGGAACGGAAAGCCGCCCATGATCGGGAAGTGCTTGGTCAGGCCCTCGGTGACCAGCAGCGGCTCGCCCGCCGGGACGGCGTCGCGGGGAGCGGGCAGGGTGACGTCTGTGGTTTCACTCATGATGGTCGTCGCTCCCTAGCCCAGCCGGGGCTTGATCTGCTCGGTGAAGAAGGTGTGCTTCTGCTCGGCGCTGAGGTGGCAGGCCGAGGCGCGCCCCGGCGCCAGCAGCGGCCGCTCGTCGGCGCAGCGGGTGCCGCCCACCTCCGAGGTGAAGGCGCAGCGCGGGTGGAAGGGGCAGCCGGTCGGCGGGTTCAGCAGGCTCGGCGGGGTGCCGGGGATCGGGTGCAGCGGCTCGTCGACGCTGGACGACAGGCGCGGCATCGAGCCCAGCAGGCCCCAGGCGTACGGGTGCTGCGGCGCGGTGAGGATGTCCTTGACGGTGCCGCGCTCGACCGCCCGCCCGGCGTACATCACCAGCAGTTCGTCCGCCATGTTGGCGACCACGCCGAGGTCATGGGTGATCAGGATGATCGCCGAGCCGAACTCCTGCTGCAGGTCCTTGAGCAGGTCCAGGATCTGGGCTTGGACGGTGACGTCGAGCGCGGTGGTCGGCTCGTCCGCGATGAGCAGCGCGGGGTTGCAGACCAGCGCCATGGCGATCATGGCGCGCTGGCGCATGCCGCCGGAGAACTGGTGCGGGTAGTCGTCCACCCGCAGGTTCGGCTGGGGGATGCCGACCTTGGTCAGCATCTCGATGGCGCGCTGCCGGCCCTCGCGCTTGCCGGCGCCGGTGTGCTTCATGAACGGCTCGGCGATCTGCCGGCCCACCGTGTAGTACGGCGAGAGCGCCGTCAGCGGGTCCTGGAAGATCATCGCCATCTTGTTGCCGCGGAGCTTCTGGAGCGTGCGCTCGCGGGCGCCGGTCAGCTCCTGGCCGTCCAGCGTGATCTCGCCGGTGATCTCGGTGGAGGCGGGGTTGTGCAGGCCCAGGACGGCGAGGTTGGTCACCGACTTGCCCGAGCCGGACTCGCCGACGATGCCGAGCGTCTGGCCCTTCTGCAGGTCGAAGGAGAGCCCGTCAACGGCCTTGACGATGCCGTCCTCGGTGGAGAACCGCACGTACAGGTCGCGTACCGACAGGAAGGGGTCCGATCCGGTCGGGACCGGTGCGCCTTCGGTCTTGGTGAGTGTGGTCACTGGTGGCTCTCCTAGGACAGGCGCACGCGCGGGTCGATGAACGCGTAGCAGGCGTCGACGATGATGTTGAAGAGGACGATGAACGTCGCCGCGAACAGCATCACGCCCATGACCATCGGCAGGTCGGTGTCCCGTACGGACTTCACCGCGAGGGTTCCCAGGCCCGGGAGGGCGAACGTCTGCTCCGTGATCATCGCGCCGCCGAAGAGCGACCCGAGGTCGATACCGAAGATGGTGACGATGGGGATGAGCGAGCCGCGCCAGGCGTACCGGAAGAAGACCGTCTTCCCCGTCATGCCCTTGGCGCGCGCCGTCCGGACGTGTTCCTCGGCCAGCTGCTCGATCATGGAGGAGCGCGCCATACGGGTGTACTGCGCGGTGAAGATGACCGACAGCACGCACCAGGGGATCAGCAGCCCCATGAACCAGGCCGCTGGATTGTCCGTGAAGTTGACGTACTTCGGCTGCCCCAGGATTTCGAGGTTGTACACCAGCAGGGCCAGCACGATGGGGCCGATGAAGTAGATCTGCATCGAGCTCAGCACCAGTGAGGCGGAGCTGAAGACCTTGTCGACCAGCTTGCCCTGCTTCCAGGCGGCGATCATGCCGGTGCCCAGGCCGACCGTGAGGAAGACCGCCGCGCCGCCGATGGTCAGCGAGACCGTGGTCGGGAAGCGGTCGACGATGGTGTCCCAGACGGGGTCGCCGTTGGCGAACGAGTAGCCGAAGCACGGGGCCGGGCACGGTCCCTGGGCGAAGTCGCGCCCGGTGACGATGCCGGACATGAAGTCCCAGTACTGGACCGGGATCGGCTTGTCCAGGCCGAGATTCTTGTGAATCAGGGCGATGGCGTCCGGGGTGCAGTTCTTTCCGCAGGACAGCAGCGCGGGATCCCGTGGGGCGGCGAAGAACAGGAAGAAGGTGAACGCGCTGATCAGCAGCAGGATCACGATCGCGCCGAGGGACCGGCGGAAAAGGAAACGAAGCATGGCAGATCGCAGCTCTCGTGGGGCAGCGGGAGGAAGTGGGTGGGGACCGCGCGGTGTGCCCGTCCGGTCCGGACGGGCACACCGGGCGCCAGGGTTACCGGCGCGTGGGCACGGTTACTTCTTGACGAACAGCTTCGTCGGGTCGACACCGCTGATGATGTCGTTGTTCACGACGCCACCGACCTTGGAGCCGTGCAGCTGGATCTGCTTGTAGTAGAAGGTCGGGATCGCCGGCAGGTCCTCCTTGAGGATCTTCTCGTTGAGCTTGAACCACTCCTCGGACGCCTTCTCCTGGTCCGTCATCTTGGCGATGCGGTCCATCTCCTTGCTGACTTCCGGGTTGTCGTAGTGCGAGTAGTTCGGCGAGCCGTCCTGGACCTGGCGGCCGTCCATGGTGGGCGGCAGCACGGTCGAGGCGCTCGGCCAGTCCGCGCCCCACGCCGACGCGTAGATGTCGAACTTGTTGTCGACCTTGCCGATCACGTCGTAGTAGGTGTCGGAGGGCAGGTCCTTCGGCTGGACGTCGAAGCCGGCCTTCTTGAGGTTGTCGACGATGGAGACCGAGTACTTCTGCGGCTCCGGCGCGTTCATGTAGGCGAAGGTGATCTTCATGCCGGTCTTGCCGGCTTCCTTCAGGATCTTCTTCGCCTTCGCCACGTCGCCCAGCGGCTTCTTCAGCTTGCCGTAGGGGTCGATGTCCTTGAAGCCGGTGACCGTCGGGCTGATGTAGCTGCCCGCCAGCTCGCCGCCGCCCGGGGTGCCGTAGGCGTCCAGGACGGCCTGCGTCGGCATCGCGTAGGCGAGGGCCTCGCGGACCTTCTTGTCCTTGATCCGCTTCATGTTGAAGTTGATGACGCCGACGTAGGGCTGGTAACCCGAGGTCGAGCGCTTCTTGACCTTCGGGTCGTTGGCCACGGTCTGCATGCTGGCCGCGTCGACCTGGTTGTTGAAGCTGACCGCCGTCTGGTTGTCGGCGTTGTCCGCGATCAGACGCTGGGTCGAGTCCGGGTAGGAGACGCCGAACTGGATGTCGAACTTGTCGACGTACTGGTGACGGGAGTTGTCCGTCTTCGGGTCCCACTGGGGGTTCCGGACCAGTGTCATGCCCTTGCCGGACTTGAAGGAGCCGGGCTTGATCTTGTACGGGCCCGAGGACTGCGGGGCCTTGTCGTACTTCTCCTTGGTGTCCTTCTTCTCCTGCACCGCGGCGTAGCCGGCCATGGCCAGGGCGTACGGCAGGTCCGGGTGCGGCGACTTGAAGTGGAAGACGATGGTCTTGTCGTCCGGCGTCTCCAGCACGCTGTCCGGAAGGTGCTTGCCCTTGTACGGGCCGTCCTTCAGGAGCTTGCGGTAGTCGGTGGAGTTGGTGTCCGCCAGCCACTGCTGGAGGTAGTACGGGCCGTCGGTGATGAAGGGGGCGAAGGTCCGCTCGACGGAGTGCCGGATGTCCTTGGACGTGATCGGCGAGCCGTCCTCCCACTTCACCCCGTCCTTCAGGGTGTACTTCCAGGTCTTGCCGCCGTCCGAGGACTGGCCGCTGTCCGTGGCGAGGTCACCGACGACGGTGTACTTGCCCTTGTTGTCCATGTGATAGGTCGTCAGCTTGCGGAACAGCAGCGTGGCGAGCGCGCCCTCGTCGCTGACGTAGATCTGCGCCGGGTCGAGGTGCGAGTAGGTGTCGCGCTGGTAGACCTTGATCGTGCCGCCCTTCTGGGCGCCCGGCACTTCTTCGGCCGCTCCCTTGGACGCCGCGGCGTCCCCGAAGGCGATCTGCTCGCGCTGCTTCTCGGCGCCCGAACGGTCGTTGGCGCCGTCACCGGAGCCGGTGCCCGCGCCGCTGCTGCACGCGGTGAGGACGAGCGCGCCGGCGGCCAGGGCGACCAGGGTGGCGTGAGTTCTGCGCGTACGGTTGCTGCTCATGACGGTGTATGCACCTGCCTGTCGTTGATCCGTTGCTGCTGCCTGACTCATGCGGTGCCGGGGTGGCAGCACCCCCCACGGAACGGATCTCATCGAGCCCGCTTCGGGTCGAAAGCGTCCCGGACCGAGTCCCCGAGCAGGTTGAACGCGACGATGAAGATCACCATCGCCAGGCCGGGGAAGAACAAGTACGTGATGTCGTTGCGGTAGTAGTCGGCCGCGTTGGCGAACATCCGGCCCCAGTCCGGGGTGGGTTCGACGAAGCCGACGCCCAGGAAGGACAGGCCCGCGATGGACGTCACGAAGTTCGGGAGCATGTAGGTCGTCTGGACCAGGATCGGCGTCACCACGTTCGGCAGCAGTTCGCGCCGGATGATGCGGGCCGGTGAGGCGCCGGAGACCTTCGCGGCCTCGATGAACTCCCGTTCGCGCAGCGAGAGGACCTGGCCGCGCAACAGGCGCGCCAGGCTCATCCAGCCCAGGAACCACATCACCAGGATCAGGATGGTCGCGCGCAGCCAGGTCGGCATGGCGTCCTCGGGGGCCACGAAGACGGCACCCACGACGGGGACGAAGGCGACGAAGAACAGCTGGTTCGGGAAGGCCATCAGCAGGTCGATGACCCGGCCGATGAAGTAGTCGATCCTGCCGCCGAAGTAGCCGGCCGCCACGCCGAGCACGATGGCGGTGAGCACCGAGGCGATGGTGATCGCGACGGCGGTGTAGAGCGTGGTGCGGATGCCGTAGACGAGCTGCATGAACACGTCGCGGCCGAGGGTCGGTTCGATGCCGAACCAGAACTCGCCCGAGATGCCGCCGTTGGGCTGGGTCGGGTAACCGTTCGTCAGCAGGCCGGGCGTGAGCATGCCGTACCGCGTGTAGGGGTCCTTGCCGTACAGCTTGGAGATGAGCGGGGCCAGCAGGCCGACGGCGAAGAAGAACAGCACGACGTAGGCGCTGATCACTCCGGTGCGGTCACGCTTGAAGCGCGCCCACATCAATTGGCCCGGCGAACGGCCGACCAATTCGCCGCCCTTGCGGTCCTTTCCCTTGCTCAGCCCGTCGGGTCCAAGTCCTGGGGTGTCGGTCTTGGAAACCGCGGTCTGGGATGGACTAGTCATCGCGAAGTGCCCCCGCGCCGAGTTCTCTTGGAACATGAAGCGGCACAGAGTTGCACCGCTGGTTGAGCGGACTTTCGCAAGTGATTTACGGCGGAGTCAAGGGTCTGCGGACGGACCGTGGCCACCTTGTTCGCTTCTTGAGCGAAGATTGCGCAGATTGACGCCACGGCGTGCTTGACAGTTACCGGAGGTGTACGGCATGGGGGACATATCGTCCCCAACATCCTTAACAAGAAGGACACTTGGCTGTCGCGGCACCGATATACGAACGCGCCATCCTGGACAGCGTACGGCCGTGCGGGTGCCGTGGACCGGCCGGGGAGGCCAACAGCCTCCCCGGTCGGTCGCTTTTCGCCCCGTTCTCCGTGCTTAGGAGAGGCCGAGACTCCGCTTGAGGAATGCGACTTGCAGAAGGAGCAGGTTTTCGGCCACCTGTTCCTGCGGCGTCATATGGGTCACGCCGGACAGCGGGAGAACCTCGTGCGGCCGGCCCGCGGCCAGCAGTGCCGAGGAGAATCGCAGGGAATGTGCCACGACCACGTTGTCGTCGGCCAGCCCGTGAATGATCATCATTGGCCGGTGCTGATCGGCCGCTTCCACCAGTCCCGCGTCCGTGACCAGGGAATTCCTTGCATAGGAATCCGGATCTTCGTCCGGGTGCCCCATGTACCGCTCTGTGTAGTGCGTGTCGTAAAGCCGCTGGTCGGTGACGGGCGCGCCGACCACCGCCGCGTGGAAGACGTCCGGGCGGCGCAGCGCGGCCAGTCCGGCGAGGAAGCCGCCGAAGGACCAGCCGCGGATCGCCACCCGGTCCAGGTCCAGCGGGAAGCGCTCGGCCAGCGCGTGCAGCGCGTCGACCTGGTCCTCCAGCGCCACCTCCGCGACCCGCCGCGAAATGGCCTTCTCCCAGGCGGGGGAGCGGCCCGGCGTGCCCCGGCCGTCGGCGACCACCACGGCGAAGCCCTGGTCGGCGAACCACTGCGAGGTGAGGAAGACGTTGTGCGCCGCCAGCACGCGCTGCGCGTGCGGCCCGCCGTACGGGTCCAGCAGCACCGGCAGCGGCCCGTCCCCCTCCTCGTAACCGGCCGGCAGCAGCACCGCGCACGGGATGTCCCGCTCGCCCGCCGTCGTGAAGACCGGCCGTGCGGTGAGCACCGGCGTCTCCGCGTACGAGGGGATCTCCGCGAGCCGGGTCTCCTTGCCGTCGGCGCTCAGCCGCAGGACTTCCACCTGCGTCCCGGGCCGCTCCGCGCACATGTGCGAGACGACCGCCACCTCGCCCACCCGCACCGCGGAGGAGTACGAGGCGTACGGGCGCTCCGTCACCCGTTCCCAGCCGCCCTGGTCGCCGCTGCCGCGGTACCAGGCCCGGTAGACCCCCACGTCGTGCAGGTCCTCGCCGCTCGCCGAGAACAGGACATCTTCCTGGCCGATATCGAGCACCCCGCGCACGTGCAGCGGCGCGGACGTCAGCGGCCGGTCCCCGACGAAGAGCTTGCGCGCGCCGCCCTCGTCGGCGATCCGCACCAGCCGCCGGTCCGGCGTCCACGCGGGCACGCCCGGATACGGCTCGACCCACACCGGGTCCTCGTCGGCGTGCACCAGGCGGGTCGCGCCGGTCTCGGTGTCGACCGCCAGGTAGCGCTGGGAGCGCTGGTCGCGGGACTGCACCAGGAGCAGCGGCGGGCCGGCGGGGGACCAGTGCACCCGGGCCAGGTACGGGTAGCGCTCGCGGTCCCAGACGACGTCCGTGCGCTCCCCGTCCAGATCCAGCAGGGCCAGCGTGACCTCGGCGTTGGGGGTGCCGGCCGCCGGGTAGGCGACCTCGGCGGGCGCCTTGTCGGGGTGCGCGGGGTCGGCGATCCACCAGCGCCGTACGGGGGAGTCGTCGACCCGCGCGGCCAGCAGCCGGTCGCTCTCCGGCGACCACCAGAAGCCGCGGTACCGGCTCATCTCCTCGGCCGCGATGAACTCCGCGAGGCCCCAGGCCACGTTCGGCCCGTCCGGCGCCGCCAGCGCGCGGTCGTCGTCCGCGGTGCTTTCACCCGCGACGCGCACGACGCGCAGCGCGCCCTCCGCGACGTACGCGACGTACCGGCCGTCGGGGGACGGGCGCGGGTCCACCACCGGACCGGGAACGGGCAGTTCGCGGCAGGTGCCGGCGCGCAGCTCGGAGACGAACAGCCGTCCGGAGAGGGGGAAGGCGGCCAGTTCCACCGCCGCGTCGGTGGCGTAGCCGACCACGCCGGCCGAGCCCTCACGGGCCCGCTCGCGACGGGCCTTCTCCTGTGGCGACAGTTCCTCGTCGGTGCCGCCCAGCAGCGCCGCCGGGTCGGCCGCGGGGTACTCGCGCCCGGCGTCGAGGTCATGGACCCACAACAGATTCGCCCGATCGGTGCCGGATCGGGAACGGAGGAAGACGACGCGCGTACCGTCCGGCGAGATGCTGAAGCCGCGCGGCACGCCCAGGCTGAAGCGCTGGGTGCGTGCGTGCTGCCGGGGAAATGAGAGCTGTCCGGTCATGCGCCCGAGCGTAAGGGCCATGGGGCACACCGCGGCAGCTCTCGTGAAGATCGTGTGCGCCCCCACTCTGCTCCCGTGCACCGGCATATGCGTGCGTGCCGAAAGTTATGATCGCTGAGGCGTGTGGGTATGGAGCCATTGGCCAAAGGGCCGGGGCCGTACCTGCCCAATCCCGTTCCGTCCGTGCGTACTTGGAGGTGACCGCCGTGGCACTCTCGATTTCGGCGGTGGTGCTGCTGGCGATCATCGTCTTCCTGCTGGTGAAGAAGTCAGGCTTGAAGGCGGGCCACGCAGTCGTGTGCATCTTGCTCGGCTTCTACATCGCGAGCTCGACGATCGCTCCCACCATCAGAGAGCTGACGACCAACATCGCCGGGATGATCGGCGGCATCAAGTTCTGAGCCGGCCGGGGCCGCCCCGGCGGCCGTGACGTGCGCCACCGAGCCCGACCGGGTGGATCATCCGGTCGGGTTCCCCGTGCCGCACCCACGGCTCGTACGCTGTCCCCATGTCCGACCTTCCCGCCCGCCGTCTGCTGCTGGTGCACGCGCACCCGGACGACGAGTCGATCAACAACGGCGCCACCATGGCCAAGTACGCGGCCGAGGGCGCCCTCGTCACGCTGGTGACCTGCACTCTCGGCGAGGAGGGCGAGGTCATCCCGCCGCACCTCGCGCATCTGGCCGCCGACAAGGACGACGTGCTCGGCCCGTACCGCAGCGGCGAACTGGCCGCCGCCATGGCGGAGCTGGGCGTCACCGACCACCGCCTGCTCGGCGCCCCGGGCCGCTACCGCGACTCCGGGATGATGGGCGCGCCGCAGAACGACCGCCCGGACGCCTTCTGGCAGGCCGACCTGGACACGGCCGCCGGCGACCTGGTCGCGGTGGTCCGCGAGGTGCGCCCGCAGGTCCTGGTCACCTACGACCCGGACGGCGGCTACGGCCACCCCGACCACATCCAGGCCCACCGGGTCGCGATGCGCGCCGCCGACCTGGCCGCCGACCCCGCCTTCCGGCCGGAGCTCGGCGCGGCCCATGTGATCGAGAAGATCTACTGGAACTGCAACCCGCGCTCCGTCGTCGAGGAGGGCTTCGAGCGGCTGCGCGCGGCCGGGCTCTCCTTCCCCGGCGTCGCCGCCGTGGACGACGTCCCCGGAGTGGTGCCGGACGACCAGGTCACCGCCTCGATCGCGGCCGCGCCCGAGCACGGCGCGGTCAAGGCGGCCGCGATGCGCGCGCACGTCACCCAGATCGCCGTGGACGGCCCCTTCTTCGCGCTCTCCAACGACCTCGGCCAGCCGCTGCTGGGCGACGAGCACTACCGTCTCGTGCGCGGCACGCCCGGCGCGCGGGACGGTGAGCGCGAGGACGACCTCTTCGCGGGGGTACGGACGCAGGACGGCCCGGAGACGGCCGCGGACACGAGGGAGACGGCGCGATGAGCGGCAAGGACGGCGCGGACAAGCGCAGCCGGGCGGCCGGCGGCGGTGCCGGGGCCGGCGCGGCCGAGGCGCAGCAGCAGCCGGAGACGGCCCCCGGCGGCGCGCTGAAGGCCGGGCTGTACGTCCTCCTGGCCGTCCTCGGCGTGCTGGTCGCGGTGGCCGGGGCGCTGATCCAGGGGGCGTGGTTCCCCGGCGGCCTGCTGCTCGCGCTGGCGGGCGCCGCGGCGCTGTTCACCGGGGGCGCGCGGGCGGCCGTCTCGGTCGTCGGGGCGCTGGCCTCGGCCGCCGCCTGGCTGGTGACGGTGATCGCGCTCAGTACGACGCGCGCCGAGGGCGACTTCGTCTTCGGCGCCGGGCTGGGGGCCTACGCCTTCCTGCTGGGCGGCATCGCCGTCGCTGTGATCTGTACCACGGCGTCCATGGGTCGCCCGTCGCACCTGGGTGCGGTACGACGTGGCATGTGACGGGCCGACCGAGGCCCTTGTTCGGCGGCGCGGGCAGGCGTCCGTACGGGGAGCGTTCCGGCGCACCCCGGAACCCCGCCCGCGCCGGACAGTATGGTGGTGCGCGCCGCCGAGCCGCCCAAGCACGTCGATGACGAGCGGCGGAGCCAACCGGGAGATCCTGCTTTGAGTCGTGAATCTGACAGTTCGTCCTCCGGGCCCCAGGGGCGCGGCGCTGCCGCCTACCCCTCGGGTACCCCGCCGTACGGAACCCGCCAGGGCGACGCCGACGAGGCGGTAGCGGCGCGGCCGGAGGAGCCCAGGACCGAGACCACGCTGACCACCCGCATCAAGATCAACATTCCGGGATCGCGGCCGATCCCGCCGGTCGTGGTGCGCAAGACGGTCGGCGAGGACGCCGCGGCGAACGGCGCCGACGGCGCCGGCCGGACCGCGGAGCGCACCGGCAGCACGCCGCGGTCCCGGCCGCAGGCCGCGCCGCCCGCGCCCGCCGCGTCCGCCGAGAACGCGCCCGAGGAACGGCAGGAGCCCGCCGCCCCGACCAGCACCAGCGACTGGTTCGCGCCGCGCCGGCCCAAGCGCCCGGCGGCCGGCCAGGCCCCCGCTGCGCAGGGCGGCACCCCGCCCGCCGGCGGCCAGGACTCCGGCAGCGGGCAGTTCCCGCAGCGTCCGGCCGGCGGCGGCCGCCCCGGCCAGTCCGGGCCCGGCCAGGACTCCGCCCTGCCGTACTTCTCCGACGGCCCGGCGGCGCCCGGTGGCGGCGGCCCGGCCGGCCCCGGCGGCACCGCTCCCGGCACGCCCGGCCCGTCGGGGCCGACGACCGGTCCGGCCAGCGGCGACCTCTCCTTCCCCCCGGCCGGCCCCGCGGACGGTGGCCGGCCGCGCTCCGGGCTGGAGGCGCTGGCGGCGGGCGAGACGCTGCCGCCTTCCGGTCCCACCGGTCCCACCGGTCCCACCGGACTCACCGGCGAGCGGCCCGGCCGGGCGCGCTCCGGCTCCGACGACTGGCCGGCCGACGACTGGCCGGGCGCCGCGGACAACGGAGGCGGGCTCACCGGCGGCGCCACCCCGCCGCCCCTGAGCGACGACACCGCCGAGCTGACCCCGCAGCCGGGGCAGCGCATGGGCGCCGTCGGCCCGGTCACCGGCACGTCCGACCGCACCTCCAGCGACACGCTCGTCAGCGGCATCCCCACGGTGTCCGCCGACAGCGCGCCGCCGGCTCCGCCGCGCGGGGACCGCCCGGGCCCCTCCGACGGGTCTGCGGCGCCGAAGCCCCCGCAGCGTGCGAAGATCCCCGAGCCGATCAACCCGCGCAAGAAGGGCCGTAACAAGCTCGTCCTCGCGCTCGGCGGCATCGTCGTCATCGCGGGCGTCGCCTACGGTGCCGGGCTGCTGCTGGACCACTCCGACGTGCCCGGCGGCACCACCGCGCTCGGCGTGGATATCGGCGGCACGACCAAGGAACAGGCCGTCGAGAAGCTCGACGCGGCCCTGAAGGACACCAGGACCGCGCCGCTGAAGCTGACCGTGGACGGCCGGCCGCAGACGCTGCTGCCCGCCAAGGCGGGCCTGGACATCGACACCCAGGCCACCGTCCGGGGCGCGGCGGGCCGCGACTACAACCCGGTCTCGGTCATCGGCTCGCTGTTCGGCGGCGCCCGTACGGCCGAGCCCGCGATGATCGTCGACGACGAGAAGCTGGACATCGCGCTGAAGGCGGTGGCGGGCGAGCAGGGCGCGGCCAAGGACGGCGGCATAGTCTTCACCGCCGGCAAGGCCGTCCCGCACTACGGCAAGCCGTACAAGTCGATCGACGTCGCGGCCGCCAAGCAGGAGGTCACCAAGGCGTACCAGGACCGGCTCGCCGGCACCGAGGGGCAGCCCGTCGCCCTGAAGACCAGCATGCAGCGGCCGACGGTCCCGGACGCCGAGGTGAACCGCGCCCTGAAGGACTTCGCCAGGCCGGCGATGTCCGGGCTGATCACGGTGCGGACGGACGCGGAGCACACGGTGTCCTTCAGCCCCGAGAAGTCGATCCCGAAGTTCCTCTCCATGAAGCCCGTCAACGGCAAGCTCGTGGAGTACTACGACCGGCCGGCCCTGAAGTCGCTCTACGGCGACACCTTCAAGGGCGTCCTGGTCACCAAGGGCGACGGCTCGAAGAAGCCGGTCAGCGTCGAGGAGGTCGCGAGCGCCGTCAGCCAGGCGCTGCGCGGCGCCACCCCGGCCCAGCGGGTCGTCACCATCCCGACGAACCCGAGCTGACCCGCGGCGACGGCACGAAGGCCCCCACGGCACGCCCGTGGGGGCCTTCCCGTACTGCCCGCGAAGGGCCCCCGGCGACGGGACCTTCGCCCCTGCGCGCGCGGCGGCCGGCAGGCGCATGCTGGTCAGTGCCATGCCATTCACGCGTCTGAAGCACTCCGGCCGCCGGAGAGCGCTGCTCCTGATCGCCGTGCTGGTCCTGCTCGCGCTGGCGGACTGGGCCACGGGCCCCCAGGTGCGCATCATCTCCTTCGCCGGCGTCGTGCCGATGTTCGCCGCGCTGCGCTGCTCCGCCCGCTGGACCGCCGCGGTGACGGCCACGTTCGTCGCCGCGAGCGCCTGGATCTACTCGCTGAACTTCGTGGACTGGACCCTGTCCGGCTCCCTCGTGGGCATCGTCGGCACCCTCGTGGTCGCCGCCTTTGCCCTGGCGCTGTGCCACAACCGGCGGCGGCGCGACGAGGTGTACGACCGCACCCGGCTGGTCGCCGACGAGGTGCAGCGGGCCATGCTGCACGAACTGCCGCTGCGCGCCGGACCGTACCGCGTCGCCGGCTTCTACGTCTCCGCGCTGGAGGGCGCCCGGGTCGGCGGCGACATCTACGAGGCGGTCGAGACGCCGTACGGCACCCGGCTGGTCATCGGCGACGTGCAGGGCAAGGGCATGCCGGCGATCGGCGCGGGCCACGAGGCGCTGGCGTCCTTCCGCGAGGCCGCGCACTACGAAGCGACGCTGGAGGGGGTCGCCGAGCGCATGGAGGCGTCCCTTCAGCGCCACAACGCGCGCGCGGTCGCGCAGGGCGGCAAGGAGCGCTTCGTGACGGCGCTGCTCATGGAGGTCGGTCCCGAGGGCCATGGCCGCTCGCTGTCCTGCGGGCACATCCCGTACTACGTCGTCCGCGGCGACTCCCTCACCGAGCGCGACGAGGGCCACTGGCTGCCGCTCGGCCTGGGCGACCTGACCGGTGAGCGGCGCCGGGCCTTCGACGCGTGGCCGCTGGACGGGGACTGGGCGGTGCTGTGCACCGACGGCGTGACCGAGGCCCGCGGCCCGGACGGCACGTTCTACCCGCTGCGCGAGCGGCTGGCCCGCTGGACCGGGCTCGGCCCGGCCGAGCTGGCCGAGGCCCTCCGCGCCGACCTGGAGGACTTCACGGACGGGGCGCTGCGGGACGACGCGACGGTACTGGTCGTCCGGCGCAGCCCGGACAGCGCACCGCTGCGGCCGGTGGCGGAGCCGTCCGCGCGCACGGCGTAGCCGGCCGTCCGCGCGCACGGCCTGGGCCGTGTCCTGGCCGCGCGCTCAGTTCAGCATCGCCCGGGCCGCCGCGGCCTGCCGGCGGACCGTTTCGGCGGCCGCCGGGTCCACCGCCTCGACCACCGTCGCGTACTCCTCCAGCTCCGCCGCGCCGCGCACGAAGTCGCCCCGCTCCACCAGCACCTTGGCGTGCTCGTGCCGCAGCCGCGCCGGATGGCTCGGCAGCAGCAGCGACAGCTCGACCGCCCACAGCCGTACGTCGCTGCGCTCGGGGCGGGCCGCCGCCCAGGCTCTGATGTTGTTCAGGATGCGCAGGACGGTCTCCAGGGGATCGGCGGGCGCCAGCATCTGCGGCGTCAGCGGCTCGCCGGTCGCGCCCGCGACCAGCAGCCCGGCGTCCTCGTCCGTCAGGACGCGCCCGCCGTCGAACGGGTCCACCAGCACGTGCGCGCCGTACGGGTCGCCGAACCCGACGACGTAGTGCCCGGGCAGCGCCACGCCGTACACCGGTGCCCCGGCCCGCCGCGCGACCTCCGTCCACACCACGGACAGCAGGATGGGCAGTCCGCGGCGGCGCCGCAGCACCTCGTGGAGCAGCGAGGACTCCAGGCGCTGGTAGTCGGCGGGCAGGCCGTGGAAGCCGCAGCGGTGGCCGAGCAGCTCGGCGACGTTGCGGGCCCAGGCGTGCGGACCGCCGACCGGGCGGTACGGGAGCAGGCCCGCCAGCCGGTCCAGCTCGATCTGTGCGGCGTCCAGGGCCTGCTCGTCCAGCTTCGGATCGGCCTCCGCGGCCAGCAGCAGGCACAGCAGTGTCAGGTCGGGGCGCTTCTCGCGCGCGGCCGCGGCGAACCGTTCCCGCCGTGCGGCGGCGTCGCGTCCGGGACCGGGCTCGGGGTCGGGGTGCATGTCAGGTCCGTACCCGTTCAGCGGGGGCCGTCCTGCGGGGCGCGCCGGTAGTGGTAGTGATGATGATCGGTGAAGCCGAGGCCGTCGTACAGCGCCCGGGCCCCCGCGTTGTCCGCCTCGACCTGCAGATACGCCGCCGAGGCGCCCTCCTCCAGGGCCCGCTCGGCGAGCGCGGCCATCACCAGCGTGGCCAGTCCCTGCCGGCGGTGCGCCGGGGCGACCTCCACGGCGGCGAAGCCCGCCCAGCGGCCGTCGACAACGACCCGCCCGATGGCGGCGGGCCCGTCCTCGCCCGGCACCGTCGCGAACCACACCGAAGGCCCGCCGGTCAGCACCTCGACCGCCTCGGGCGGCGCGTCGGCGCTCCGGTTGTAGACCGTCATCCAGCCGCCGTCCGGCTTCCGGGAGAGCCGTACCCGGCCGGTGTCCGCCTCGGTGTCGGCCAGCGGGGCGAGCGCTCCGACGCGTACGACGGTGGGCGCTTCGGCCGTCCAGCCGTGCCGCTCCAGCTCGGCGGCGAGCAGCTCGTCACCGTCGGCCGCGCCGGTGGACACGACGACGTACGGGGGCAGGCCGCGCGCGGCGTACCAGGCGCGGACACGGTCCAGGGCGGCGTCCAGGGGGAGGCCGGGGTCACCGGCCGGCAGCGCGGAATTCGCCCGCCTGGTGAATCCGGCGGCAGCCCTGAGCGTCCACTCCCCGAGCCGCTCCGTCTCGACAGCCGGCCACCCGCGCGCGGCGACCTCCGTGAGCTCCCGCACGCTCGTCGCGGGGCCTCTCCGGCGGGCCGGTGCGGCGGGGACCACCTTGCCCGCGACCAGCGCGCTCTCCATGATCCGCACCTCCTCGCCGGTCCGCCGTGTGATGCTCAGCACACCATCGTCCCACGATGTGAGAACGCCGACCGTGTCGGTGAATCGCTCCGTGGACGCGCCGGGCTCGGCGCGCCTGCGTACCGATACCCTTTTCCCCACGTCAGCAGGGGTGATGGCGACCTCCAGTCGTCCGCCCGTGGTGAATTCCACAGCTGTGCCCGCCCCTCTTGTTCGTCTCGTGCCCGGGACCGGAGATACTAGGTGCGGGCATCGACGACGCCGCGCTCCCGCGCGCCCTGAGGCGGCCGCCCCAAAGACGGTCCGCCGGCCCTAACGAGGAGGAACGACAGCGTGACCTACGTCATCGCGCAGCCTTGTGTCGACGTCAAGGACAAGGCGTGCATCGAGGAGTGCCCGGTCGACTGCATCTACGAGGGCTCCCGGTCCTTGTACATCCACCCGGACGAATGCGTCGACTGTGGCGCCTGTGAGCCGGTCTGCCCGGTCGAGGCCATCTTCTACGAAGATGACACCCCGGAGGAGTGGAAGGACTACTACAAGGCGAACGTCGAGTTCTTCGACGAGCTGGGTTCGCCCGGTGGTGCGTCGAAGCTGGGCCTGATCGAGAAGGACCACCCCTTCATCGCCGCGCTGCCGCCGCAGAACCAGTAAGCGGCAGGCCACAGCGCCGCTCCGGTCCCGTACGGCCTGCACCGCCGTACGGGACCGAGCCGTTCCCCGACACGTACGAAAGAAGAGCAACGTGGGCGCAGTATCCGCACGCCTCCCCGTCTTTCCCTGGGACCGGCTGGAGCCCTACAAGGCGACGGCCGCCGCGCATGCCGACGGCATCGTGGACCTGTCCGTGGGGACCCCGGTCGACCCGGTGCCGCCGCTGATCCAGAAGGCGCTCGCGGACGCCTCGGACAGCCCGGGCTATCCGACCGTGTGGGGCACGCCGGCGCTGCGCGACGCGCTCACCGGGTGGGCGGGCCGCCGCCTCGGCGCCACCGGCCTCACCCACGAGAACGTGCTCCCCGTCGTCGGCTCCAAGGAGCTGGTGGCCTGGCTCCCCACCCAGCTCGGCCTGGGCGCCGGCGACAAGGTCGCCTACCCGCGCCTGGCGTACCCGACGTACGAGGTCGGCGCGCGGCTGGCGGGCGCCGAGCCGGTCGTCTACGACGACCCTACGGAGCTGGACCCGGCCGGCCTGAAGCTGCTGTGGCTCAACTCCCCGTCCAACCCGACCGGGCGGGTGCTGAGCGCCGACGAGCTGCGCCGCACGGTCGCCTGGGCCCGCGAGCACGGCGTACTGATCTTCAGCGACGAGTGCTACCTGGAGCTGGGCTGGGAGGCCGACCCGGTCTCCGTGCTGCACCCGGAGGTCAACGGCGGATCGTACGACGGCCTCGTCGCCGTGCACTCGCTCTCCAAGCGCTCCAACCTGGCGGGCTACCGCGCGGCCTTCCTGGCCGGTGACGCCGCGGTCCTCGGCGAGCTGCTGCAGATCCGCAAGCACGGCGGCATGATGGTCGCGGCGCCCGTGCAGGCGGCCACGATCGCGGCGCTGGGCGACACCGAGCACGTCGCCGAGCAGCGCGAGCGCTACGCCCGCCGCCGTACCGCGCTGCGCGCCGCCTTCGAGGCCGCGGGCTTCCGCATCGAGCACAGCGAGGCGTCGCTGTACCTCTGGGCGACCCGCGACGAGCCCTGCTGGGACACCGTCGGCGACCTCTCCAAGCGCGGCATCCTCGTCGCGCCGGGCGACTTCTACGGCCCGGCGGGGGAGCGGTTCGTACGGATCGCGTTCACGGCCACCGACGAGCGGGTGGACGCGGCGGTCCGCCGGCTCGCCGAGTAACGCATCGGTCATGCGTGAGGGGCCCCGGGAGCAGCTGCTCCCGGGGCCCCTCACGCATGTATAAGCGGGGCTGTCAGCCGCCCAGGCCGCCCAGGCCGCCGAGCAGGCTTCCGACCGGCAGGCCGCCCAGGCTGTCGGTCGGCAGGCCCTTGGCCAGCGGCAGCTGCCCGAGCAGCTCGCCCGTGGGCAGCTGCTCCGCGAGCGGCAGGTCCTTGGTGAGTCCCTCGGTGGGCAGCGACCGGGTGGTGTCGCCGACGGCGTCCTTGGTGTCGCCCGTGACGTGACCGGTGGTCTTCTTCGCGGTGGGGTTGAGCTTGCGCAGCGTCTCGTTGCCGGTGCGGCCGGCCTCCGGGACGGCCTCCTTCACGGCCTCACCGGCGACCGGGCCGGCCACGGCGCTGGTGTTCTCCAGGGCGTTGCCGGCGGTCTCGGTGACGCTCGACGGGTCCACCTTGGTCAGTCCACCCAGGTCGGCGGCCTTGGGCAGGTCCACGGCGCTCGCGGAGCCGGCGGCGCCGACCACGGGAGCTGCGCCCGCTGCGACCAGCAGCGCGGCCCGGGCGATCCGACGCGTAAGGGGGAGGGACATGGTGCTCCTTTGACGGAGAGGGACTTGTTCTTCTGTGCGGACGTGCGGTGTCCGCCGGGCGGCGGCAGTCGACTGCCGGGCGGACGCAGTGAATACCGCGCCAGAGCCCCGAAGGTTGCGGTGCGCCCCGGTAAAGAATTGGTAACGCATCGCATTATCTGTTTCGGATGAAAGTGGGTGAAATTCGTACGTCCGGCGGAGGTGAAAGAACGTCACACCTCTGCTGCCCCAAGGAAGTTGCCGGTCAGTGGCAGGAGTGAGGAAAACGCCGGGAATTGTCGACCTGGATTGACGACATTCCCACTGTCGAGGGAATACCCGGACTACTGCGCGGTGGTGATCCGAACAGCTGTCGGCGAAGTGTCACCGGAATCGCCGGACACCTTCTGCCAGCCATTCCCGGAATCCGCGGCGGTCCACCGGCGATCGCCGTAAGAGATGCGTTCGATGCGCAACTCCGACGCGTGCGCCACCGCCCAGGCGGCCAGCTGCCAGCCGCGCTGCCGCGCCGTCGTGCCCGCGCCGTCCGTCACCGGCACCGTGAGCGTCCGGCCGGCCGCCGCCCGGTCGGCCGTGACGGCGCGCGGCAGCACCTCGGGCCCGAACTCCCGCACCAGCTTCTCGCGCACCTGCGCGGTGCCGCCCGGCGCGTCCTCGGCGGGCCGGCTCTCCGCGCAGCTCAGCGCGGCAGGCACGCGCCCGGTCAGCGCGCCGGTCAGCAGCGCCGCGTTCGCCTCGTGCTTGGCGTACGCCTGCGGGAACCCGCTGCGCTGCACCTTCTGCGCCGCGACCGTCAGCGGCAGCCGGGAGTACCCGGGGACCTGCACCAGGTGCTTGTAGAACTCCCCGGCCGCGTAGACCGGGTCCATGATCTCCTCGGCCGTGCCCCAGTCCTGGGAGGGCCGCTGCTGGAAGAGGCCGACCGAGTCCCGGTCGCCGTACTCGATGTTGCGCAGCCCCGACTCCTGCATGGCCGTCGCGAGCGCGATCGTCACCGCGCGCTCGGGCAGTCCCCGCGAGGCGCCCACCGCGGAGATCGTCGCGGCGTTCGCCGCCTGCTCCGGGGAGAGCTCGTACGGCTCGCCGCCGCCCTCCGGCTGCACCGTGCAGCGCGGCGCACCGGGTCCGCCGGTCACGTACTGGAAGGCGAGGTAGCCCGCGAGGCCGAGCAGCACGACGAAGGCCGCGAACACACGTATGAGTCGCTTGCGGCGGACGGGGGCACGCTGGGGACGGCGAAGCACGCGCCATACGGTACTGGAGCGCACCGGCGGCCCCCCTGCGGACCTCCGGGAACGCAGGGCCACGCGCAACAGGGACGCAACCGGCGGCGGGTAGGGTCGGGGCCATGGAACGCCCCGCGCAGACCCCCGTACTCGACCTTTCGCTCGACGCCGCGCAGCTGACCGCGGCGCTGGTGGACGTGCCGTCCGTCAGCCGGGACGAGAAAGTCCTCGCGGACGCCGTCGAGACCGCTCTGCGCGCGCTCCCGCACCTGACCGTGGACCGCGACGGCGACACCGTCGTCGCCCGCACGAACCTCGGCCGCGCCGAGCGGGTCGTGCTCGCCGGCCACCTCGACACCGTGCCGATCGCGGACAACGTGCCCTCCCGGCTGGACGAGAACGGCGTCCTGTGGGGCTGCGGCACCTCCGACATGAAGTCCGGCGTCGCCGTCCAGCTGCGCGTCGCCGCCACGGTGCCCGAGCCCAACCGCGACCTCACCTTCGTGTTCTACGAGGCCGAGGAGATCGCCGCCGAGCACAACGGCCTGAAGCGGATCGCCGAGCAGCACCCGGACTGGCTGGCGGGCGACTTCGCCGTCCTGCTGGAGCCGTCCAGCAATCAGGTGGAGGGCGGCTGCCAGGGCACCCTGCGGGTCCTGCTGCGCACCGCGGGCGAGCGGGCCCACTCCGCGCGCTCCTGGATGGGCTCCAACGCCATCCACGCCGCGGCCCCGATCCTGGAGCGGCTGGCCGCGTACGAGCCGCGCCGCGCCGTCATCGACGGCCTGGAGTACCGCGAGGGGCTGAACGCCGTCCGTATCGAGGGCGGTGTCGCGGGCAACGTCATCCCGGACGCGTGCACGGTCACGGTCAACTTCCGTTACGCGCCCGACCGCAGCGGCGAGGAGGCCCTCGCCCACGTGCGCGAGGTCTTCGCGGACTGCGACATCGTCGAGTGGGTCGTCGACGACCACTCGACCGCGGCGCTGCCCGGCCTCTCGCACCCCGCCGCCAAGGCGTTCATCGAGGCGGTGGGCGGTACCCCGATGCCCAAGTTCGGCTGGACGGACGTCTCCCGCTTCTCCGCGCTCGGCGTCCCGGCGGTCAACTACGGCCCGGGCAACGCCCTGCTCGCGCACAAGCGGGACGAGCACGTCGTCGCCGCCGACGTGATCCGGTGCGAGGAGCGGCTGCGGGCCTGGCTGGAGGGCTGAGCGGCGCCCTGCGGCCCGGAAATGTGGTGACCGGGGTTCCGGTGATCTCCGGTGGTCTGCGCGGGTAGAGGTTCACTGGAGCGCCGTGCGGCGGCCGGGGGGACCGGCAGACCGAATTCCGCCGCTCGTCACCTTTGTGCACATACGCTTTACCGGCAACGATCTGTCTTCCGCCCCAGGCGGGAGACCCTGCGGAGGGAGCACACCATGGCCGATCCTGAGGCAGCCGAGCGCGAGACCCTGGCAGCCGAGCGCGATCAGCAGCGGCTCGGCCCGGTACTGCGCCGCCGCGACCAGGTGCGTCCCGGAACCACCGACCAGCGGCTGCTGGACTCCGAAGGCCCCTCCGAGTGGGTGCACACCGACCCCTGGCGCGTGATGCGCATCCAGTCGGAGTTCGTCGAGGGCTTCGGCGCCCTCGCCGAACTGGGCCCGGCGATCAGCGTCTTCGGCTCGGCCCGCACGCCCCGCGAGTCGCCCGAGTACGAAGCGGGCGTCGGCCTGGGCCGGGCGCTGGTGGAGGCCGGCTTCTCGGTCATCACCGGCGGCGGCCCCGGTGCCATGGAGGCCGCCAACAAGGGCGCGCACGAGGCCGGCGGCACGTCCGTCGGGCTCGGCATCGAGCTGCCCTTCGAGCAAGGCATGAACGAGTACGTCAATCTCGGCGTGGACTTCCGGTACTTCTTCGTGCGCAAGACCTGTTTCGTGAAGTACGCGCGCGGCTTCGTCGTCCTGCCCGGCGGCCTCGGCACGCTGGACGAGCTCTTCGAAGCGCTGACCCTCGTGCAGACCCGTAAGGTCACGCGCTTCCCCATCGTGCTCTTCGGCACGGAGTACTGGGGCGGCCTGGTGGACTGGCTGCGGGGCACCCTCATCGACCAGGGCAAGGCGTCCCTGCGCGACCTGGATCTCTTCCACCTCAGCGACGACGTGGACGAGGCGGTCGCGCTGGTCACGAAGGAAGTGGGGCCGGGGCCCTCCCGGTGAGCCGGGCCTCCCGGTGAGGCGTGGCGCGGCCCCCGGCTCTCCGGGGGCCGCGGCCCGTCCCGGGCCGGTCAGCTCTCGGGCCGGTCCGTTCTCAGGCCAGTCCGCGGCGGGTCGCCGCCGGGGGTCGGTGGCCCGCGATGGAGGCCACCATGTCCAGTACCTGCTTCGTCTCGGCGACCTCGTGGACGCGGTAGACCCGGGCGCCCAGCCACGCCGAGACCGCGGTCGTGGCCAGGGTGCCCAGCACCCGCTCCTTGACCGGCTTGTCCAGCGTCTCGCCGACGAAGTCCTTGTTGGACAGCGAGACCAGCACCGGCCACCCGGTGTCCGTCATCTCGCCGAGCCGGCGCGTGGCCTCCAGGCTGTGCCGGGTGTTCTTCCCGAAGTCGTGCCCCGGGTCGATCATGATCCCGTCGCGCCGTACGCCCAGCTCCACGGCGCGCTCCGCGAGCCCGAGCGTGACCTTCAGGATGTCGGCCATCACGTCCTCGTACGTGGTCCGGTGCGGCCGCGTACGCGGCTCGACGCCGCCCGCGTGCGTGCACACCAGGCCCGCGCCGTACCGGGCCGCGATCTCGGCGAGCTTCGGGTCCACGCCGCCCCAGGCGTCGTTGAGCAGGTCGGCGCCGGCCTCGCAGACCGCCTCGCCGACCTCGTGCCGCCAGGTGTCCACGCTGATCACCACGTCGGGGTGGCGCTTGCGGACCTCGGCGACGAAGCCGACCGTGCGCCGCGCCTCCTCCTCGGCGGTGACCTCCTCACCCGGGCCGGCCTTGACCCCGCCGATGTCGATGATCGCCGCGCCCTCCGCGACCGCCTGCTCCACCCGGGCGAGCGCCGGCTCGTCCCGGAACGTGGCGCCCCGGTCGTAGAAGGAGTCCGGCGTACGGTTCACGATCGCCATGATCACCGGCTCGTGCGCGCCGAACTCGCGATTCCCCAGCCGCAGCATTTTCCCTACTCCCTGATGGTCGTCCGCCAGTGACCCTAACTGTCAGAGGCACATGGCACGATCAATGGACGACGGAGAGCGTGGGGAGATGGTCGTGTTCTGGTTCTTGCTCATCGCGTTGGTCGCGGTGGTCGCCGTGGTCACGCTCGCCGTGATCGGTGGCGGTGACGGCGGCGCGCTGCGGGAGGCCGAGCCCGAGCGGCTGCACGATCCGCTGCCCGCCGACCGCCCCTGCACCCGCGCCGATGTGGAGGAGGTACGGCTGCCGCCCGCGCTGCGCGGTTACCGCATGACGGACGTGGACGACGTGCTGGACCGCCTCGGCGCCGAGCTGGCCGAGCGGGACGCCCGGATCGCCGAGCTGGAGGCGGCCCTCGCGGGGGCGCGCGCGGCGACGATGGGCGAGCGGGGCCCGGTGGCGGACGCGCGCCCGACGGCGCCGGGGGAGGGCGCCGATCTGCGCAAGCCCGGCGGGATACAGGAGCCGGACATACAGGACCCGGCCGACCCGCGCGAGACCCCCGAGGGCGGTGCGAGCGCATGAGCGGCGTCCTGAGCGAGCCGGACGGCGTGCCGCGCTGCCCCTGGGGCATGGCGGCCGAGTCGATGGCGGACTACCGCAGGTATCACGACACCGAGTGGGGCCGCCCGGTCCACGGGGACGACGCGCTGTTCGAGCGGATGTCCCTGGAGGCGTTCCAGTCGGGCCTGTCCTGGATCACGATCCTGCGCCGCCGGGAGGGCTTCCGCGCCGCCTTCGCGGGCTTCCGGATCGCCGAGGTCGCGCGGTTCACGGAGGCGGACGCCGAGCGGCTGCTCGCCGACCCGGGCATCATCCGCAACCGCCTCAAGATCGCCGCCACGCTCGCCAACGCCCGGGTCGCCGCGCAGCTGGCGCCCGGCGAGCTGGATGCCCTGATCTGGTCGTACGCCCCGGACCGCGCGGCCCGTCCGGCGCCCCGCAGCACCGCCGACGTCCCGCCGGTCACCCCCGAGTCGACCGCGCTCGCCAAGGACCTCAAGAAGCGCGGCTTCCGCTTCGTCGGCCCGACCACGGCGTACGCGATGATGCAGGCGTGCGGGCTGGTCAACGACCACCTGGCCGACTGCCACGCCCGCGCGGCGACGGAGGCGGCGCAGACGGCGGCGTAGGCCCCGTGCGGGGCCCGCGAGGCCCCGCACCGCGGGGGTCAGCGCCCGACGAACTTCGGCTTCTCCTTCTTCACGAACGCCTCCACCGCGATCACGTGGTCCTCCGAGGCGCCGGCCCGCGTCTGCAGCTCGTCCTCCTTGGCGAGCGTCTCGGTCAGCGAGTGATCGGTGCCGTACGCCAGCGACTCCTTGATCGCGGCGTACGCGGCGGTCGGGCCCTGCGCCAGCCGCAGCGCGAGCGCGCGGGCCTCCGAGGCCAGCTCCGCCGCCGGTACGACCTTGTTCGCGATGCCCAGCTCGTACGCCTCCTGGGCGCTGATGCTGCGCGGAAAGAGCAGCAGGTCGGCGGCGCGGCCGTGGCCGATGAGCCGCGGCAGCGTCCAGGACATGCCGGAGTCGGCGGTCAGCGCGACGCCCGCGAAGGAGGTGTTGAAGGAGGCGGTATCGGCGACGAGGCGGTAGTCGGCGGCCATCGCGAAGCCCGCGCCGGCCCCGGCCGCGACCCCGTTCACCGCCGCGACCACCGGCTTCGCCATGCCGGTGAGCGTCTCGACGATGGGGTTGTAGTGCTCGCGCACGGTGCTCAGCGCATTGCCCTCACCGCTCTCGCGGGTCTCGGCCAGCAGCCCGATGTGCTCCTTGAGGTCCTGCCCGACGCAGAAGGCGCGCCCGGTGGCGGTCAACAGGACCGCCCGCACGGCCGGGTCGGCGGCGGCCTCGCGCGCGACGTCACGGAGGGCGACCTTGGTCTCCGTGTCGAGCGCGTTCATCGCATCGGGGCGGTTGAGCGTGATCGTGGCAACGCCCTCGGTGACGTCGTAGAGCACGGTGTCGGCCATGGTGGGATCCCCTCCGTCGCGGCTCGGACTGCGGGAACGAGTACAGCCCGGCGATCAGAATGCCGGAGATCATCGGCGCTGTCGTGTGACGTACATCAAAGAAAGGCAGGGCGGCGCGTAGTGGCAGGTGGCGCAGTATCGCAGGTGACTCCCCGAATTGGGTGGTTTTGCGAATGTACGTTGCCGAAGGGATGCCCGCTGATGTTGGTCATCGGGTCCTGCGATGCGGGATAATGACATGGAAGCAATGTGTTCGATGCCGGTGACGCGTGCCCCTCTCCAGAGGGCCGTCGGCTGACGATGAGCTGGTTTCAGGAAGGGGAACGAGCATGGCGGCCATGAAGCCGCGAACGGGTGACGGCCCGCTCGAGGTGACCAAGGAGGGGCGGGGCATCGTCATGCGCGTTCCGCTCGAAGGCGGCGGTCGGCTCGTCGTCGAGCTGACTCCGGACGAAGCCAAGGCTCTCGGCGAGGCTCTCGACAAGGTCAGCGTCTGACGCAGGCGGAGCCTCACTGAATGTCCGGCCCCGGTGGGCGGCGTGTACGCGATACGCGCCCGGCCCCGGGGCCGTGTCGTACCCCGGGCGTAGCGGCCGGACCCGGAAATACGCGCCCGTGCGTACACATGTGGACGTACGGGGGATCGGTCCCGGCGTACGCGTTCTCGCCCCAGGCACCCTACGCACCCCTACTCACCCGCTGCGCAGGGGCCCCGGTGCGCGTACCCTCAGCCGCGCTTGACCGCGCACAGCAGGCCGTCGCCCACCGGCAGCAGCGACGGTACGAGGTGCACGCTCTCGCGGATGGACCGCAGCAGTTCCCGCAGCCGCTGTATTTCCGCAGGCTGTTCGCCGGAGTCGACGGTCCGGCCGTCGGCGAAGACGCCCTCGAAGCAGACCACCCCGCCGGGGCGCAGCAGGCGCAACGATTCAGCGAGGTACTCGGCGTACTCCATCCGGTCGCCGTCGCAGAAGACCAGGTCATAGCCGCCGTCGGCGAGCCGCGGCAGGACCTCCAGGGCCCCGCCGGGGATGAAGCGGGCGCGGTTGCCGGCGAAACCGGCGGCGCGGAACGCCTGCCGGGCGAACTGCTGCCGCTCCGGCTCCAGGTCGACGGTGGTCAGGACGCCGTCGGGGCGCATGCCGTGCAGGAGGTAGATGCCGGAGACGCCGGTACCGGTGCCGATCTCCGCGACGGCCTTGGCGTCCGCGGTCGCGGCGAGCAGGCTGAGGGCCGATCCGGTGCCGGTCGAGACCGTACGGATGCCGGCTTCCCGGGCCCGGTCGCGGGACCAGTGCAGGGCGGCGTCGGCCGTGTCGTCGATGGTCCCGGCGCCGTATGCCTCGGCGAATGCCAAGCTCGTCTGCCGGTTGCCGGTAATGGCCCTCTCCTGTCCCCGTAGTTGACGCAACCGTGACTGTATCCGCTGAGTGCGGGAACCCGCAGATGGGACCGGGCGTTGAAGGGGAACAGGGGGGATGCGCGGGTGAAGACGGAAGAGAACCACAAGCCGGACCAAATGCAGGTCAAAACTGCTTATCCGGAGCTAACGGGTGAGGTGGATATGGTAGGGGCTCTACTGGACACCACCAGAGCCACCAGGGGAGGTGCGGCTGCGGCGGGTGACCGAAGAACGCTCCGGCGTTTTCGAAGGTCGGCCGGCGAGCCGAAATCCGTGACCAACAATGCTGACCGTGCCCGCGCGAACGACTCCGCACCTACCGCGACCTTTGCCGCCGATGCGGAATCCCAGGCGTGGACTCCGCCCAGCTGGGAGGAGATCGTCAGCACCCACAGTGCGCGTGTGTACCGCCTCGCCTACCGCCTGACGGGAAACCAGCACGATGCCGAGGACCTCACCCAGGAGGTCTTCGTCCGCGTCTTCCGTTCGCTCTCGACGTACACCCCCGGTACGTTCGAGGGCTGGCTGCACCGCATCACGACCAACCTCTTCCTGGACATGGTCCGCCGCCGGCAGCGGATCCGCTTCGACGCGCTGGGCGACGACGCCGCCGAGCGGCTGCCCAGCCGCGAGGCCGGCCCTCAGCAGCAGTTCAACGACACCCACTTCGACGCCGACGTGCAGCAGGCGCTGGACACCCTCGCGCCCGAGTTCCGCGCCGCCGTCGTCCTGTGCGACATCGAGGGCCTGTCGTACGAGGAGATCGCCGCGACCCTCGGCGTGAAGCTCGGCACGGTCCGCAGCCGTATCCACCGCGGCCGCTCCCACCTGCGCAAGGCGCTCAAGCACCGCTCCCCGGCGGCGCGCGCCGAGGAGCGGGAGCGCGAGCAGCGGCAGCGCGCGTTCGCGCCCCTGACAGGGGAGGTCGGGATCGCGTGAGCGGCACCGGCGGTCAGTCCCCCGCTGAGCAGCATCTCGGCGACCGCCTCGCGGCTCTGGTCGACGGGGAGCTGGGGCACGATCAGCGTGAGCGGGTGCTCGCGCACCTCGCCACGTGCGGGAAGTGCAAGGCCGAGGCGGACGCCCAGCGGGAACTGAAGAACGTCTTCGCCGAAATGGCGCCGCCAGGGCCCTCCGACGGGCTGCTGGCCCGGCTCCAGGGGCTGCCCGGGGGTGATCCCGGCGCGCCCGCGGCCCGGCTCGGTGAGGGCGGCCTCGGGCGCGGCGGCTTCGGCCGGGGCGGCCTGGACGGTGGCGGCTTCGGCCGCGGCGGCTTGTCCTTCGGGTACGCGCCCTCGGGTGCGCACGCGGTCCCGGGGATGCTCCCGGAGCGGCCCGAGCGGGGCTTCCCGCAGCGGGCCGCCGAGCGCGGCTTCCCGGTGCACGGCCGCGGCGGCGCGCGGCCGGCTGCGGCCGCGGGTGCCGGTGCGGCCCCCGGCGTGGGCTCGCCCCGGCGGCGGTTCGCGTTCGCCGCGGCGGGCGCGGTCTCCCTGGCGGCCTTCGCGCTCAGCGGCGCGCTGCCGCTGGAGGCGGCGGTCGACCCGGCCGCGGGGCGTGGCGAGGGCGCGAACAGCCCGCTGACGGCCTCGTCGGCGGACGTGAGCAGTGCCGTGGGCGAGCGGCCGGGCGTGAAGCGCGGCTCCCGGGACCGGGACGCGCTGCTCGGGGTGTTGCAGGGCCGGGCCACGCCGGCCGCGGCGTCGGCGGAGTTCTACCCCGCGGCCGCCTCCCTCCCGGTCAGCTACGCGTCTCCCGGGGTCAGCGACCGCGGCGCGCGCCTGAGCCCGCTGATAGCCCCCGGCTCGTCCGGCGCCTCCGGGTCCGGTACGGCCTCCGGGCCCGGCGCGGACGCGGGCGCCGTCGCGGGGACGCCGGTGGGCGCCTCGCCCGGACTCCCCGGCACGGGGACCGGAGCCGGCAGGGGCACGGACGGCTCGGCGGGCCGGCCCGGCGGCGGCCCGCTGCCCTCGGCGCTCGCCTCCCCGGCCGCACCGGCCACGTCGTATCCGGCGGCGCCGCTGCCTCCCCTGGAGCCCAAGCGGCCGCTGCTGACCCGGAGCGCTTCGGCGGCGCCCTGATACCGGTTCTGACGCAGCGTCAGGGCCGGTGCCCGAGGGCCCCACGTCGGTCTCCGCCGTCGCAGGGCCCGGCAGCCACCGGGCCCTGCGCGCGCCGGCCGCGAACCTGGTTGAATCGCCGGGGGGCCGCATATCGCGCCATGAGCACGCCCAGGGGGCGCGGCCCCGCACGTGGGCGAATTGTGGGGAGAACATGAACGAGGGCACGGCCTCCGGGCCCCACCACGAGGACCGTTCCGATGCGGCCGCCGGCCGCGAGACCGAAGCGCCGCCGTCGCCGTCGTCGCCGCAGTCGTCGGCGTCCGGCGCTGAGCCCCCGCGCGAGCCCGCGCAGCCGCTGCATCCCGAGGACCCGTACGCCACGCCGCCGTACGGAGGCCCCGGCCCGTGGGCCCCGGCGCCGCCGGTGCAGCGCCCGGTGCCGACACCGCCCCAGGGCGTCACGCTCCCGGCCCCGCTGCCGCCCCCACCGGCCCCGCAGGCCGCTTCACAGCCACAGCCACAGCAGTACGCCCAGGCGCCCGCCCCCGAGGCCCCCGCGCCGGCCGTCCCCCACGCCCAACCGGGCGGCCCGTGGGAGCGGTACGACCCCTGGGCCGTCGGGTCCGGTGCGGGCGTACCGGTGCCCGGGGGACGCAAGCGCGGGCGCGGGCGGATCGTCCTGGGTGCCGTCCTGCTCGCACTGGTGGCGGGCGGCGTGGGCGGCGGCGTCGGCGCGTACATCGAGCGCGACGGCGGCGTCGGTGACGTCCGGCTGCCGCAGGTCTCCGGTGAGCAGACCGGCCGCGCCCCGGACAGCGTGGCGGGCATCGCGCATGCCGCGCTGCCCGGCGTCGTCACGCTGCACGTGCGCGGCGGCGGCGAGGAGGGCACCGGCACCGGCTTCGTACTGGACCGCCGGGGCCATCTCCTGACGAACAACCACGTCGTCGAGGCGGGCGGCGCGGACGGCGAGATATCCGTCACGTTCAGCGGCGGCGACACCGCCACCGGCCATGTGGTGGGCCGCGACAGTGGCTATGACCTCGCCGTCGTCAAGGTCGACGGCGTGAGCGGCCTCGAGCCGCTCACCCTCGGCAACTCCGACGACGTCCGCGTCGGCGACCCCGTGGTGGCGATAGGCGCGCCCTTCGACCTCGCCAACACCGTCACCGCCGGCATCATCAGCGCCAAGCAGCGCCCCATCACCGCGGGCGGCGACGGCAGCGACGTCAGTTACGTCGACGCGCTGCAGACGGACGCGCCGATCAACCCGGGCAACTCCGGCGGCCCGCTGGTCGACGGCCGGGCGCACGTCATCGGCATCAACAGCGCCATCCGCGCGGCCGGCAGCGGTGACAGCTTCGGCGGCGAGCAGGGCGGCAGCATAGGGCTGGGCTTCGCGATACCGATCAACCAGGGCAAGCGCGTCGCCGAAGAGCTGATCAACACCGGCCGGGCGACGCATCCCGTGATCGGCGTGACGCTGGACATGGGGTACTCGGGGGACGGCGCGCGGGTCAGCGCGAAGGGCCGGGGCGGCGGCGCGGCGGTCACGCCCGGCGGGCCGGGCGCGCGGGCCGGCATCAAGGCGGGCGACCTGATCACGGAGGTGGACGGCGGTCCCGTACACAGCGGCGAGGAGCTGATCGTCAAGATCCGCAGCCACCGCCCCGGAGACCGGCTGAAGCTCAGGGTCGAGCGGGACGGCAGTCCGCGCACGGTCGAGATCACCCTCGGCTCATCCACTGACCAGAGCTGACCGGTACCCGACCGCCATCGACCGCCATCGACCGGGCTGTCCGGGCGGCCGCCCGTCGGTCGCCGGCCCGGCGCGGCCGGGTGGCTCGATCGTTTGCACGGTGTTGGGGCGGGTGACTCCCGTTGGACAGCCGGCGCCAGGTACCGTGATAGTCGGCCTGGCCGGCAGGCCGCAGGATGGGCCGCGGACGGATCAAGGAGCTGCCAGGTGTTCTTCGACATAGGACCCCTCGAGCTGGTCGCGCTCGTGATCCTCGCGGTACTGATCTTCGGCCCGGACAAGCTGCCGAAGGTGATCCAGGACGTGACGGGATTCATCCGTAAGGTGCGGCAGTTCTCCGACAGCGCCAAGGAAGACATCCGCTCCGAGCTGGGCCCCGAGTTCAAGGACTTCGAGTTCGAGGACCTGAACCCGAAGAACTTCGTCCGCAAGCACGTCCTGGAGAAGGACGAGTACGGCCTCCAGGACATCCGCAACGGCTTCGACGTGAAGCAGGAGATGGCCGAGGTCACGGAAGCCGTCCGGGGGAACGGCGACGCCGGTGGCGGCGTCCGCCACAGCCTCACCAAGGACTCCCCGGACGCCGCGAGCGGCACGTCCGACCGGCTCACCAAGCGCGAAACGCCCGGCGTGCCGGACCGGCCGCCTTTCGACGCCGACGCCACCTGATACGTCCGTATGTCCGGCTGTGTTGACGCGTATGGCTATGCTCCCCGTGTCCGGGGTGAGGTCGCCTGAGGGGGGCGGGCCGCCCACGACGCAGGGCAACGAGGAGGCTCCGCGCAGATGGAGACGAAGAGTCGGGCCGGCGCACACCCGGTGTCCGTTGACACCGGGGAGAAGATCGACGGCTATCTGATGGCCGATTTCCCGTGGTACGGCCTGGACGAGGCGTTCACGGGCCCGCGCCGGCTGATGCACGCCGGCGTCACCCCCCAAGGCACGGTCGAGCACGGCTCGCTCGCGCACGGCGAGGAGCCCACCATTCGGGTGGAGACCGTGCCGGACGCCGACCGCTTCACCGTCGTGGTCACCGTCCCCTGCCGCCCCGTACGGCGCAGCGCGGACGGCACGGGCGTCCTGGAAGCCACCTCGGTCTCCTCGGCCGCCTGGCTGGCCGGCTCGGGCCTGCTGAACTGCACCTGGCCGGCGCAGATGGAGCGGGCGCTGCGGCAGGACTGGCTGGACCAGCAGACGATGCTCGCGTGGGAGCTGGCGGACGACCTGACCGGCGAGGCGTGGAGCGAGCTGACGCTGCCGGTGGACGGCGTGCCGACGCCGTTCCACTACCGCGAGTCGGAGTACGGCTGGGTGCTCGCGGGCTCGGCGGGCGACGGCCCGGACGGCGCGCACATCGGCGCGTACGGGCGCGGCATGAGCGCCTACGGTCTGGGCTTCGCGGTCGTCAGGGACATCAAGACGTACGAGGGCTGAGCGCCCGCCGCGTACGACGAGGAAGGGGCGGACCGTCCGGCGGCCCGCCCCTCGTGGCTCTCTCACGGCCCGGGAATCGCCCCGGTACCGCTCAGAACTTGTTGCGCGGGGTGATCCCCAGCGACATGCCCGACAGGCCGCGCTGACGGCCGCCCAGCTTGCCGGCGATCGCGCGGATCGCCGCGCCCGCGCCGGATTCCGGGTCGGTGAGCACGACCGGCCTGCCCTCGTCGCCGCCCTCGCGCAGCCGGACGTCGATCGGGATGGAGCCGAGCACCGGCACCTGCGTACCGGTCGTCTTCGTGAGGCCCTCGGCGACCTGCTCGCCGCCGCCCGTGCCGAAGACGTCGACGATCTCGCCGCTGGGCAGCTCCAGACCGGCCATGTTCTCGACCACGCCGACGATCTTCTGGTGGGTCTGGACGGCGATGGAGCCGGCCCGCTCGGCGACCTCGGCGGCGGCCTGCTGCGGCGTGGTCACGACGAGGATCTCGGCGTTCGGCACCAGCTGGGCCACGGAGATCGCGATGTCGCCCGTGCCCGGGGGCAGGTCGAGCAGCAGGACGTCCAGGTCGCCCCAGTACACGTCTGCGAGGAACTGCTGGAGCGCGCGGTGCAGCATCGGGCCGCGCCAGACGACCGGCGCGTTGCCCGGGGTGAACATGCCGATCGAGATGACCTTCACGCCGTTCGCGGCCGGCGGCATGATCATGTTCTCGACCTGGGTGGGGCGGCCCTCGGCGCCGAGCATGCGCGGCACGGAGTGGCCGTAGATGTCCGCGTCCACGACGCCGACCTTCAGGCCGTCGGCCGCCATCGCCGCCGCGAGGTTCACCGTCACCGAGGACTTGCCGACGCCGCCCTTGCCGGAGGCGACCGCGTAGACCCGGGTCAGGGAGCCGGGCTGGGCGAACGGGACCTCGCGCTCGGCGATGCCGCCGCGCAGCGCCGCGGCCAGCTCCTTGCGCTGCTCGTCGCTCATCACGTCCAGCTCGACGGCGACGCTGGTGACGCCCTCGACCTTCGCGACCGCGTCGCGCACGTTACTGGTGATCGTCTCGCGCATCGGGCAGCCGGAGACGGTGAGGTAGACGGCGACCGAGACCGCGCCATCGGCCGCGATGTCCACCGATTTGACCATCCCCAGCTCGGTGATGGGGCGGTGGATCTCGGGGTCGTTCACCGTCGCGAGCGCATCGCGGATCGCGTCCTCGCTCGGTGCGGCCGTCGTGGGCGTGTCGGTAGCCATGTACTGCATGGTACGGCTCAGTAGGCCGCCTCCGGAAAGGGCCGGGCACGGTCGTGTTCGTCACTCTCGGTGGCGGCGCGCCGACGTGCGCTCCTCGTACTCGCCGTCCTCGTCCCGCCGCTCCTCCAGCTCCTTGATCAGGTCCTGCAGCTCCGAGCGGATCCAGTCCCGGGTGGCGACCTCGCCGAGGCCGAGGCGGAGCGCCGCGATCTCGCGGGTCAGGTACTCGGTGTCGGCGATCGACCGCTCGTTCTGCTTCCGGTCCTGCTCGCGGCTGACCCGGTCCCGGTCGTCCTGCCGGTTCTGGGCGAGCAGGATCAGTGGCGCGGCGTACGACGCCTGCAGGGACAGGGCGAGGGTCAGGAAGATGAAGGGGTACTCGTCGAAGCGCAGCGGCGCGGGTGCCGAGACGTTCCAGGTGACCCACACGATGATCAGGACGGTCATCCAGACGATGAACCGGCCGGTGCCCAGGAACCGCGCGATCTTCTCCGACAGCCGCCCGAACGCCTCCGGGTCGTACTCCGGCAGCAGACTGCGGCGCGGCGCGCGCGGCATGTCCAGCCGCACCCGCGAGCGCTCCCCGGTGACCGCCGCGGCCCGTGCCCGCTCCTTCGCGCTCTCGCGCTCCTCAACGCCCATGCGCGCCCCCGCCGGCGGCCCCGGCGGCACTGCTGCCCCGACCGCCGCTCGTATGCCCGTTCATGCGGCCCTCCGGGCGGCCGTCGCCGTCCTCGGCCATGTGCGCGCCGGGGTCCACCCCGGGCGCGCCGTGCAGATCCGTCTCGCGCCAGTCCTCGGGCAGCAGATGGTCCAGTACGTCGTCGACCGTCACCGCGCCCAGCAGCGACCCGCTCTCGTCCACGACCGGCGCGGCGACCATGTTGTACGTGGCGAGGTAGCTGGTCACGGACGGCAGCGGGGTGTCCGGCGGCAGCGGCGGCAGATCGCTCTCCACGATCGCGCCGACGAGGGTGAAGGGCGGGTCGCGCAGCAGCCGCTGGAAGTGGACCACGCCGAGGTACTTGCCGGTCGGCGTCTGGTCCGGCGGCCGGCAGACGTACACCTGCGCGGCGAGCGCGGGGGAGAGGTCGGGGTCGCGTACCCGGGCGAGCGCGTCGGCGACCGTGGCGTCCGGGCCCAGCACGATCGGCTCGGTGGTCATCAGACCGCCCGCCGTCCGCTCCTCGTACGACATCAGACGCCGTACGTCGGCCGCGTCACTGGGCTTCATCAGCGTCAGCAGCCGCTCCTTCTCGTCCTCGGGGAGCTCGGAGAGCAGGTCGGCGGCGTCGTCCGGGTCCATCGCCTCCAGGACGTCGGCGGCCCGCTCGTCCTGCAGCTTGCCGAGGATCTCGATCTGGTCGTCCTCCGGCAGCTCCTCCAGGACGTCGGCGAGCCGGTCGTCGTCCAGCGCGGCGGCCACCTCGGCGCGCCGCTTCGGGTTGAGGTGGTGCAGGACGCTCGCCAGGTCGGCGGGGTGCAGCTGCTCGAACGTGGCGAGCAGGCTCTCCGCGCCCTGCCCGTGCTCCTCCAGAGAGAACCCGGTGACCTGGGACCACTCCAGGGTCAACGTTTCTCCGCGGCGCCTGAGCGTCCCGCCCTTCCCCTTCCGTACGAAGACCTTGTCGATCTCCCAGTCGCGACGGGCCGGCAGCTGGGTGATGCCGATGTCCAGGACGGTGACCTCTTCACCGGTCTCCACGATGCTCACCCGGCGGTCCAGCAGCTCGCCGAGGACGAGCGTCTCGGAAGCGCGCTGCTCGAAGCGGCGCATGTTCACCACGCCGGTGGTGATCACCTGGCCGGACTCCACGCCCGTCACCCGCGTCATCGGCAGGAAGATCCGGCGTCGGCTGATCACCTCGACGACCAGTCCCAGCAGCCTGGGCGGCCGGCCACCCACGCGCAGCATGGCCACCAGGTCGCGCACCCGGCCGACCTGGTCGCCGTTGGGGTCGAAGACGGCGATGCCGGAGAGGTGCGAGACGAACACCCGGGGGGTGACCACCGCCATGCCGCGCGCCTCCGCTCCTTCTCCTCCGGCTCCCGGCGGACCGGGGCCGCCCGACTCCCGATAAAACGGCTGAAATCGCGCTTCGGCCGGACTTCAGGCTAACGCGCTCACCGGGCGGGTGCCCCGGCAGGCACCACCGTACGGCTGTCCCCTTCTCCGCCCCGGCCCTCCGCGTCGGAAGGTGTGCGGGGCACCGGTACGCTGCCGTACGCCGTCGAGGCCACCGCGACCGACCCAGTGCACCAGGAGGCAGGCAGCCGTGACCGCTATTTCGCCAGGTTCGCCAGGAACGAGCCGCCGGTCCCGCGCCGCCCGCCGCCGCGCGGTCCGCGCGACGGCCGCCGCGGCGGTGTGCGCGGGCCTGGCCCTCGCGCTGGCGGCCTGCGGCGGCGAGACGGAGGACCCGGACGCGGGCACCAACGGCGTCGGGAAGCTGTCCCCCGCCAAGATCCGGACGAAGACGCTGGCCGCCGCCGCGGACGCGGGGAGCGTGCACGTCTCCGGCAAGCTCGTCAGCGGCCGCAGCACGTACCAACTGGACATGCAGCTGGCCCAGAACGGCGGCAAGGGCACGGTCAGCACGAAGGACACCACCTTCTCCCTGCTGCGCATCGACCGGTCGTTGTGGGTGAAGGCCGACGCGGACTTCTGGGCGCACCGGAAGGGCTCCTCGCCGAGCAAAACCGATACGGCGGCCGCCGCCAAGCTGGGCGGCAAGTACGTGAAGGTGCCCTCCGAGGACCGCACCTACCAGCAGTTCAGCGGCTTCACCGAGAAGGAGCCGCTGCTGGACACGCTGCTCACGCTGCACGGCGGCCTCTCCCGCGGCGCGCACGGCAGCCTGGACGGGACCCGCACGATCCGCGTCGCGGCCGCGAAGGGCAACGGGGGCACGCTGGACGTCTCCCTGGAGGGCGAGCCCTACCCGCTGCGGCTGCAGCGGGCCGGCGGCGCGGGCGTGGTCACCTTCGAGGACTGGGACGAGCACATCGAGCTGGAGCGCCCGGCCGACGACAAGGTCGTGGACTACGGGGAGAGCCTGGGCAGCGGGAACTGATCCGGCCGCGCAGGCATTACGGAAGGCCCTGCCGGCAACACGGCAGCGGTACTCGGGGAACGGCGCTCAGCCGCGCTTCTTGCGGCGCAGCAGCTTCGGCAGCGCCGCGGGGGCCGGCTCTCGGGTCGTGGCACCGGTCGGCAGCGGACGGGCGGCCTGCGCGTCCGCGCCGAAGTCCGTACGGGCCGCGGGCGCCCCGTCCCGGGTGAGCGGGGCCAGCCGCAGTACCCGGCACTCACGGGCCCAGCGCTCCGGCATGGTGTCCGCGTCCGGCGCGTTCAGCCGCTTGCCCTTCAGCTCGCCGACGGCGGCCTCCCAGGGCTCGCTGTGCGGCGCGGCCTCGGTGACCCGGGCCGTCCAGGCGACCAGCCGGCCGCCCTTGTCCTTGCTGCGGACGGTGACCGTGGCGGTGGCGCCGTCGGTGAGGCCGAGGTCCGCGAGCGGTTGCTCCAGAGGGCCGTCGCCGACCAGACACGCGGCGCCGTCGTGCCAGACGTGCCACAGCGCGCGGGCCGGACCCGCGGTCCCCTGGACCCAGATGAGGCCGGACTTCTTGGTGGCCTCCTCGATGAGGGCCTGGTCGAGCAGCGGCTGAGGCACGGTCTCCGTCATGCCCGCAAGCCTAGCCAGGCCCCCGCGCGGACCGTGCCGCCGCCCCGCGCCGAGTGCTCGGGCCGCTGCGCCGAGCGCTCGTGCTGCTGTGCGCGCCCCCGCCCGCTACAGCCAGCCGTTGCGCTTGAAGCCGCGGTGAATGCCGAAGCAGATGGCGACCGTGAGCATCAGGACGGCCGGGTAGCCGTACTTCCAGTGCAGTTCGGGCATGTACTTGAAGTTCATGCCGTAGATGCCCGCGATCATCGTCGGCACGGCGAAGATCGCCGCCCAGGACGTGATCTTGCGCATGTCCTCGTTCTGGGCCACCGTCGCCTGCGCCAGGTTGGCCTGGAGGATGGAGTTCAGCAGGTCGTCGAAGTTGAGCACCTGCTCGTTGACGCGCGCCAGGTGGTCGGCGACGTCCCGGAAGTACTTCTGGATGTCGGAGTCGACCAGCCGCATCGGCCGCTCGCTCAGCTGCTGCATCGGCCGCAGCAGCGGCGACACCGCCCGCTTGAACTCCAGTACCTCGCGCTTGAGCTGGTAGATCCGCCCGGCGTCGCCCTTGGACGCGCTGCCGCCCCGGCCCTGCGCCTTGCCGTTCGTGCCGGAGCTGAAGACATCGATCTCGACCTCGTCGATGTCGTCCTGCACCGCGTCGGCGACCGCGATGTAGCCGTCCACGACCTGGTCGGCGATGGCGTGCAGCACGGCCGAGGGGCCCTTGCCGAGCAGCTCGGGGTCGTCCTGGAGGCGGTGCCGCAGCGCACGCAGCGAGCCCTGGCCGCCGTGCCGGACGGTCACGATGAAGTCCCGGCCGGTGAAGCACATCACCTCGCCGGTCTCCACGACCTCGCTCGTGGCGGTCAGCTCGGCGTGCTCGACGTAGTGGATCGTCTTGAAGACGGTGAAGAGCGTGTCGTCGTACCGCTCCAGCTTGGGCCGCTGGTGGGCGTGGACGGCGTCCTCGACGGCCAGCGGGTGCAGCCCGAACTCCTTGGCGATGCCGGCGAACTCGCGCTCGTTCGGCTCGTGCAGGCCGATCCAGGTGAAGCCGCCGTTCTCCTGTACGTCGGCGATGGCCTCGGCGGGGGTGATGTGCTTGGTGACGCGGCGTCCGTCGCGGTAGACGCCGCAGTCGACGATGGCGCTGTTGGTCGTGGCGGCGCGGGTGGTGTCGTACTCGTACGGGGAGTCGCCGCGACGCCGGGAGGGGCGGACGGCGGCGCGCAGGTCGCGGATCATCGACATGGCGGGCTCCTTCACGGGCCGGCCGTCAGCCGAGGGCGCGGGGCGTAACGCAACCCGGAACGTGGACGTACGCGGCATCGTCGGCCGTACGTCCGCAAAGCGGGCGGCGCTCCGTGCGGGGTGCTGACGGCAGTTCGCAGTGCGGAAAGAACAGAGAAAACCGAGGTGCAGGCGTTCTTCCGTCAGGTGCTGCGGGTGCGAAGGGTCTTCAGTGTTTCGCCGTGAAACGGCGGGGTACGGAAGCTCTCGGAATCAGGAGAGTCGCATCATCAGCGGGAGGACGGGAGAACTGCCGGTACTGCACGGTCGACTAGGATCCATGCCAGTCCCACCTCCTCCGGCCGGTCCCTGCTGGGGGACGACGTCTTTCGCTGACCAGATGGCAAGGCTATCAGCCGACTGAACCGTTACGGCCCCGCTCCACCGCGCTTTGCCTGTTCCATACCGGGTACGTGGCCGGGCCTATGCTCGCCGCATGTCTGACGTTCTTGAGCTGGTCGAGGCCCGGCTGCTGATGGCCCTGGGCAATCCGGACGCGCGCGCGTCGGTGACGTTCCTCGGTACGGACCGCATCGAAGTACTGCGCTACGCCGACGGCGAGCTGGTGCGGTACGTCACCCTGGGCATGTCCGCGAACCCCATGACCGACCCCTCCGAGGTGCTCGCCGACCCCCTGCGCGGTCCGCGTGCCGAGCTGGTCCTCACGGTCCGCAACGGCCGCGCCGACACCGACAAGGTGCTCAAGGCCCTCGCCGTACTGGCCGCGTCCCCGCAGGTCGAGGGCGTCATCGTGGCCCCGGGCGCCTCCCTGGACGTGGGCGAGCCGCTGTGGCCGGGCGCCCCCTTCACCTCGGTGCTGGTCACCGAGGGCGGGGGACTGGTGGAGGACCTGGAGCTCGACGACCCGATGGATCCGGTGCGCTTCCTGCCGCTGCTCCCGATGACGCCGAACGAGGCGGCCTGGAAGCGGGTGCACGGCGCGGCGGCCCTGGAGGAGCGCTGGCTGCAGCAGGGCACCGACCTGCGGGACCCGCTGCGGAGCGGCGTGGCCCTGGACTGACGCACTCCTCTGGACTGACGCACCGAGATCGAAACGTCACCGTACGAAGATGGCGTGAACCGAGTGGCTCATTGGCCTGAAGTGATCGGTGCGGCGCGGCGCAGGGCTTGCCCGGACGGGTGATCGTCCTTGACGCGCGGGCGGCCCTGGAGGACCGTTGAGCTTTATGAGGGGCGAACCCAGTTGCCCGAAGTGCGGTGGCCGGGTGCGGGCGCCCGGTCTCTTTGCGGACTCCTGGCAGTGCGACGTGCACGGCACCGTGCACCCGCTCCAGCCGGTCGTGCCGCCGAGCGTCGAAGCGCTGGCCGTGGTGGTGAACCGTGCGCGCGTTCCCGTGTGGATGCCGTGGCCGCTGCCGGTGGGCTGGCTGTTCACGGGTGTGGCCTGCGCGGGGGACGACCGCAGCGGCGGCCGGGCCACGGCGGTGGCCTGCTCGGGACCCGGACCGCTGGGCGGGCCGGGCGAGCTGGTGCTGGTCGCCGAGGAGCTGGGCGTCGGCCTCGGCGCGCGGTATGCGGGCATCGACGGCCCGGACCCGGTCCCGTACATGAAGGTGGACCGCTCGCCGCACGCCAAGGTGCTGGCCGCCGGCCGGCCGACCCCCCTGTGGCACGTCGAGGGCGTCCCCGAGGACCGCGCGGTCTTCGCGGGCGAGGCGCGCGGGCTGTGGCTGTGGGCGGTCGTCTGGCCCGAGCAGTCGGGGATGCTGATGTACGACGAGCTGGTCCTGACCGACCTGCGGGACGCGGGCGCCGAGGTCGACCTGCTGCCGTGCGGCGCGCTGTCACCGCGCATCCTTTCCTGAAGCGCATCCTGTCCTGAGAGCCGCGCCCCCGCCGGGGGCGGTCCCACGGGCGGCGAACAGGCGACCGATCGGCCGCCGGTTATCCTTTGGGCGTCCCCTGTTGTCCGGTCCGTGTCTGGAGTCCGCGTCGTGCGCATCGACCTGCACACCCACTCCACCGCGTCCGACGGCACGGACACCCCCGCCGAGCTGGTACGCAACGCCGCCGACGCCGGCCTGGACGTCGTCGCGCTCACCGACCACGACACCGTCGGCGGACACGCGGCGGCCAAGGCCGCGCTGCCGCCCGGCCTCACGCTCGTGACCGGCGCCGAGCTGTCCTGCCGGCTGCCGGCGCGCGACGGCAGCGGCGACGGCATCAGCCTGCACATGCTGGCCTACCTCTTCGACCCCGAGGAGCCGGAGCTCGCCCGCGAGCGGGAGCTGGTACGGGACGACCGGGTGCCGCGCGCCCGCGGCATGGTCGCGAGGCTCCAGGAACTCGGCGTGCCCGTGACCTGGGAGCAGGTCGAGCGGATCGCCGGGGACGGCGCCGTCGGGCGGCCGCACATCGCCACCGCCATGGTCGAGCTGGGCGTCGTGCCCACCGTCTCGGACGCGTTCACCCCCGAGTGGCTGGCCAACGACGGACGGGCGTACGTCGAGAAGCACGAGCTGGACCCCTTCGAGGCGGTCCGGCTGGTCAAGGCCGCGGGCGGGGTCACCGTCTTCGCGCACCCGCTGGCCCTCAAGCGCGGCGTCTGCGTCCCCGAGAGCGCGATAGCCGAGCTGGCCGCCGCCGGTCTGGACGGCATCGAGGTCGACCACATGGACCACGACGCGCCGACCCGGGACCGGCTGCGCGGCATCGCCGCCGACCTCGGCGTGCTCACCACCGGCTCCAGCGACTACCACGGCAGCCGCAAGACCTGCCGGCTCGGCGAGTACACCACCGACCCCGAGATCTACGGGGAGATCGTGCGCCGCGCGACCGGCGCGTTCCCCGTCCCGGGCGCCGGCGGCTGATCCGGGCCGCCCGGCCCGTCACCTCTCCGCCCCGGCGGCTTTCCGGCGCCCCGCGCCGTCTTCCCCCTCCGTACGCGCGCCGTGCTGCGCGGGTACGTCCGTACCACCTCTCGCAAGGCCATCACCGTGCTCGACCTCGCTGTCTTCGGCTCCCTCTTTCTCACGCTTTTCGTGATCATGGACCCGCCCGGAATCACCCCGATCTTCCTCGCCCTGACCTCCGGCCGGCCGGCCAAGGTGCAGCGCCGGATGGCCTGGCAGGCGGCGGCCGTCGCGTTCGGCGTCATTGCCGTCTTCGGCGTCTGCGGCCGGCAGATCCTGGCATATCTGCACATCTCCACACCCGCGCTGATGATCGCGGGCGGGCTGCTGCTCCTGCTGATCGCGCTCGACCTGCTGACCGGCAAGTCCGAGATGCCGACGCAGACCAAGGACGTCAACGTGGCGCTGGTGCCGCTGGGCATGCCGCTGCTGGCCGGGCCGGGCGCGATCGTGTCGGTGATCCTCGCCGTGCAGCACGCGCAGGGGCTCGGCGGTCAGGTCTCGGTCTGGGCGGCGATCGCCGCGATCCACGTGGTCCTGTGGCTGGTCATGCGCTTCTCGCTGGTGATCATTCGGGTGATCAAGGACGGCGGGGTGGTACTGGTGACCCGGCTGGCCGGCATGATGCTCTCCGCGCTGGCCGTCCAGCAGATCATCAACGGCGTGACGCAGGTGGTCGGCGGGGCCTGAGCCCCAGGTGCGGCCGCCGCGCCCCGGAAACACGCCGCCCCCGTACGGATCGTCCGTACGGGGGCGCGGCTGTCGGCGGGCCGGTGGTCCGGCGGGCCGGGAAGCCGGGGGCTGCGCTACGAAGCGGCCACTGCGGAATCGGCGGGCCGGATGTAGATGCGCTGGCCGATTGCGGCGGCCTGCTGCACGATCCGGTTGACGGAGGCGGCGTCCACGACGGTGCTGTCCACGGCGGTGCCGTTGACGTCGTCAAGGCGCATGATCTCGAAGCGCATAAAGGGCTTCTCCCTTCGTCTGATCCTCCTGAGGAGAACTACTCGAATGGCACGAGTGCCTGTCATCGGTGTCAGGCATGCCATGGGGGACAACGATGTGTCCTGAGCAATAATTCCCTACGCTAAAGAAAATTTTTACCAGTCTAATTACTCACTGGTAAGTACGGTCGTCGCACACCCCCCGGCCGGTTGTGCCTTCCCCGCCCGCGCCAGGAGAATCGGACCGGTATGAACGACGACCTCCGGCCCACGGGCCCCACCGACCTCGCCGCTGTCGTGGCGGGCATCGAGCGCACCAACGAGCTGCTCAACCGCGTCCTGGCCGAGGTCGCCACCACTCCTTCCACGCACGCGGTCTTCGTGGACGCGGGCTACCTCTACGCCGCGGCCGGCCGGCTGGTCACCGGCACGGAGGACCGCCGCTCCTTCGACCTCGACGCCGAGGGGATCATCGACGCGTTCATCGAGATGGCCCGGACGGTCTTCCCCGACAGCCGGCTGCTCCGCGTGTACTGGTACGACGGCGCGCGGCGCCGCATCCACACCCTGGAGCAGCAGTCCATCGCCGAGCTCCCCGACGTGAAGGTCCGCCTCGGCAACCTCAATGCCAACAACCAGCAGAAGGGTGTCGATTCCCTGATCCGCTCCGACCTGGAGTCGCTCGCCCGGCACCGCGCCATCAGCGACGCCGTGCTCATCGGCGGCGACGAGGACCTGGTCTCCGCCGTCGAGGCGGCGCAGGGGTACGGCGCGCGGGTGCACCTGTGGGGCATCGAGGCCGTCGACGGGCGCAATCAGGCCGAGCCGCTGCTCTGGGAGGTCGACAGCCAGCGCACCTTCGACCTGGAATTCTGCAAGCCGTACGTCACCGAGCGCACGGTCCACGACGGCGGTACCGCGGGCCCGGCCGATGACGGCCCGGCCCCCAGCCGCGAGGACGTCCGCTTCGTCGGCGCGCAGGTCGCCGCCCAGTGGCTGGCCTCGCGCGGCCGGGACTGGACCGCCGACCTGCTGCCCGGCCACCCGTACCTCCCCGGCGCCGTCGACCAGGACCTGCTGACCACCGCCGAGAGCCTGCTGCACCACTCCCTGCGCCCGTACGCGGACCTGCGGCGGGTGCTGCGGGACGGCTTCTGGGAGCACGTACGGGCGCAGTTCTGAGCCCGTACGCCGTCCGGGGCATCAGTCCGCCACGTACTCCGCGAGGCGCGCGAAGAAATCGGTCCAGCCCGCCTTGGCCTGCGCGTACTGCTCGGCGGTCAGCGTGCCGCCGGTCTGCTGGAAGTCCATCTCGGTCTTGTCGCCGAGGCCGTTGAGCGTGACGGCGACCAGCTCGCCCTCGGCCTCCTCCGGGGCCGAGGCGTCCTTCAGGGTGAAGGTCAGCCGCTCGGGCGGCACGATCTCCCGGTAGACGCCGCCGAACGGCAGCTCACCGCCGTCCTCGGTGCGCACGACCAGGTGCCACGCGCCGCCCGGCCGGACGTCCATCGCCACCCCCTCGACGGGGACCTCCAGCTCGCCCCCGTACCAGTACGCGAGGGCCTCCGGCGTCGTCCACGCCCGGAACACCCGGTCCCGCGGGGCATCGAAGAGGCGAATGATCGAGATGCCGCTGTCGTCCGTCATGGGTAGATGGTCGCCCGGGTGGGCGCGGCCGGCTTCCCGAAGTGGCCGGCGGAGTGCCGTTCCGGCCATTCCGGGAGGGTCGCGACGGAAGGGGCGTGGCGGAGGGATGCCGTTACCGGCCGTCCGCCCCGTCCCAGAAAGCGACGAGGGCCGCCGCCGTCTCCTCGGGCCGGTCGACGTTGGGGGAGTGCTCGGCGCCCGCCACGACGGTGCGGTGCGCGCCGAGCCGCTCGGCCATCTCGTCCAGCTGCGGCACCGGCCACGCGTAGTCGACGGCGCCGGACAGCACGTGCTTGGGCAGCGGTACGGCGGCCAGCGCGGCCACCCGGTCGGGCTCGCCCGCTATCTGCCGCGCGGTGCCGATCAGCTGCTCCGGCACGGTGCCCAGCCAGCGCCGGTGAAGGAACTCGGCGACCTCCGGCGGGGTGGTCTCGCCCGCCGCCTCCGGGGGGTCCAGGTCCCGCATCGCCTGCCAGACGGCCTCCATCGTCAGCGTCTGCAGCGCGTCGATGAGCATTTTGGCGCGGGCCTGCTGTTCGGGGGCGACCGCCGCCGGCCCCGAACTCATCAGCGTCAGCGAGCGGTACGGCGAGGCGTCGTCGAGCACCGCGGCCCGGGCCAGCAGTCCGCCGAGCGAGTGCCCCAGGAGGTGTACCGGACCGGCGTCGAGCGCGGCCGCCTGCGCGGCGATGTCCCGCGCCAACTCCCCTTGGACATACGCCTGTTCATCGCGCGGCCCGGGCGACTCGTGCTGGCCTCTGCCGTCCACGGCCACAGCGCGGTACCCGGCCGTCGCCAGCGGCGCGAGCAGCGGGAGGAAGTCCTCCTTGCTGCCGGTGAAGCCCGGTACCAGCAGGGCGGTGCCGCGCACGGGACCGTCGGGACGCGCGTCGTGCACCGCGAACTCACCTCGCGCGGTGGCGAGTCGGTACGCACGGGCACACGAGGGCAGATCGAGGAACGGGGGCCTACTCATGGACCCGAGGCTATCCGGGACGGATGTCCGGCGGGTGCCGGAAAGATGACGTCCGCCTGCTCCGCCGTACGGCGTACGACGTAGTGCGTACGGCCGTCGTGCGGACGGCAGCGGAGGCCGTCCGCGCACGGTCCGCCCGCCCGCACGACGACGGCCCCGTACCGCCTGAGCGGTACGGGGCCGTCGAGGGCCTGCGGGCTCAGCCCTGGGGCGCAGCCTCGGGTGCCGCGGCCGTCTTCTTGGCGGCGGCCTTGCGGGTCCGGCGCGGCTTGGCGGGCGCCTCGGCGGCCGCGTCCGTGCCCTCGGGGGCGGCCTCGGCCTTCTTGGCGGCCGTCTTGCGCGTGCGGCGCGGCTTGGCCGGGGCCTCGTCCGCCGCGGTGGCCTCGGCGCCTTCCGCGGCGTCCACCGCGGCCTCCGCCTTCTTGGCCGCGGTCTTGCGCGTGCGGCGCGGCTTGGCGGGCGCCTCGGTCACCTCGGCGGCCGCGTCCGTGCCCTCGGCGGTCTCGACGGCGGCCTCGGCCTTCTTGGCGGCCGTCTTACGGGTCCGGCGCGGCTTGGCCGGGGCCTCGTCCGCCGCGGCGGCCTCGGCTGTCACCTCGGTGCCCTCGGCGGTGTCCACCGCGGCCTCCGCCTTCGTGGCGGCGGCCTTGCGCGTACGGCGCGGCTTGGCGGCCGGCGCCTCGGGGGCGCTCTCCGTGACGGTGGCCTTCGCAGCGGCGCGCTCGGCGGCCTTCTTGGCGGCGGCCTCCTCGGCGGCGCGGCGCTCGGCGGCCAGCCGCTGCGCGGCGACCTCGACCGTCTGGAAGCCCACCGAGGTGTCCTCCTTGACGATCACCGGGCGCCGGGGCGCCGGAGCCTTGGCGACGGGCGCCCGGCCCTCGGCGGTGGCGACGGCGGCCTCGGGGGCCGCGCCCTGAGCAGCACGGGAGCCGCGGGCACGGCGGCGGCGCGGCTTGGCCGGCGCCTCCTGCGCGGCGTCCGGGCCGGTGCCCTGCACCGGAACGGTCGCGGTCGCGGGTGCCGCCGGCTCGGCGGCCACCGGCTCGGCCTGCGCGACGGCCGGCTCGGGCTCGACGGCGGCGTGCGCGGTGGCGGTCCGCTGCGTGGCGGCGGCGGACGTGGCCGTGGCGGACGCGGCGGCGCGCGTACGGCGACGGCGGCGCGGCTGGCGGGGCGCGGTCGTGCCCTCGGCGGTGTCCGCCGCGGTCTCGGCCGCCTCGCTGCCCTGCGTACCGGCAGCGGCCTCCTCGCCCTCGACGGGGGCGCCGTTGCGCGTACGGCGGCGCTTGCGCGGCGTACGCGTGCGCTCCGCGCGCTCCTCCTCGCGCTCCCGGTCGGCCTTGCGCGGCCCGCGGCCGCGGCCGCCGGTCTCGCCGAGGTCCTCGACCTCCTCGGCCGCCAGGCCCGCACGAGTGCGCTCCGAGCGCGGCAGTACGCCGGTGATGCCCTCGGGGATGTTCAGCAGCTCGTAGAGGTGCGCGGAGGTGGAGTACGTCTCCACCGGATCGTTGAACGAAAGGTCCAGCGCCTTGTTGATCAGCTGCCAGCGGGGGATGTCGTCCCAGTCGACCAGCGTGACCGCGGTGCCCTTGGCGCCCGCGCGGCCCGTACGGCCGATGCGGTGCAGGTAGGTCTTCTCGTCCTCGGGCGTCTGGTAGTTGATGACGTGCGTCACACCGCCGACATCGATGCCACGCGCGGCGACATCGGTGCAGACGAGGACGTCGACCTTGCCGTTGCGGAAGGCGCGCAGCGCCTGCTCGCGGGCGCCCTGGCCGAGGTCGCCGTGGACCGCGCCGGAGGCGAAGCCGCGGCGCGCGAGCTGGTCGGCGATGTCGGCCGCGGTGCGCTTGGTACGGCAGAAGATCATCGCGAGCCCGCGGCCCTCGGCCTGCAGGATGCGCGAGACCATCTCCGGCTTGTCCATGGAGTGCGCGCGGAAGACGTGCTGGGTGGTGTTGGCGACCGTCGCGCCCTCGTCGTCGGGCGAGGTGGCGCGGATGTGGGTCGGCTGCGACATGTAGCGCCGCGCCAGCGAGATGACCTGGCCGGGCATGGTCGCGGAGAACAGCATGGTCTGCCGCTTGGCCGGGAGGTACTGGATGATCTTCTCGACGTCCGGCAGGAAGCCGAGGTCGAGCATCTCGTCGGCCTCGTCCAGCACGAGACCGCGGACCTGCGAGAGGTCCAGCTTCTTCTGGCCCGCCAGGTCCAGCAGCCGGCCCGGGGTGCCGACGACGACGTCGACGCCCTTCTGGAGCGCCTCGACCTGGGGCTCGTACGCCCGGCCGCCGTAGATGGCGAGCACGCGGACGTTACGGACCTTGCCGGCGGTCAGCAGGTCGTTGGTGACCTGCTGGCACAGCTCGCGGGTGGGGACGACGACCAGCGCCTGCGGCGCGTCGGTCAGCCGCTCGGGCTTGGCCCGGCCGGCCTCGACGTCGGCGGGGACGGTGACGCGCTCCAGGAGCGGAAGGCCGAAGCCCAGGGTCTTGCCGGTGCCGGTCTTGGCCTGGCCGATGACGTCGGAGCCGGAGAGGGCGACCGGGAGGGTCAGGGCCTGGATGGGGAAGGGAGTCGTGATGCCGACGGCCTCGAGGGCTTCGGCGGTCTCGGGGAGGATCCCGAGGTCTCGGAACGTAGACAGGATGCTTGCCTCTTCTGTGAGTCGCGGCGCGAGGCGACGAAGGGGATCAACCGTGCCTGCCTGCCGTCGTACGGTTACGTACTCGGCTCGGCCCGGCCTCCTAGGGCCGGATGGCGCGGGACCACTGCCTTCGCTCAGGCGCTCGTGCCGCGAGCGGTGTTCCCCTGCCGTGCGCTGTCTTGTACGCGTCGAGGCAGAGGGCGGTCGGGGTGGAGCCGATCGGGCCACCGACCGGGCATCCGCATTCGTGAAGCACCCACCGAAACTTCGGCGGGCTCTTTACCACCATACCCCGGATGAGCGCATGTGTGTCCGGGCAATCGTTCGGTCGGGTGGTACCCGAGTGGCTGACCAGGCCCTTCCCCGGGTTGCGGAGCGGGCTATTGTGCGCTCCATGGAGACGCCTGACAACGCCACCGCCGACGCCCCCGCCACGCCCGACGAGCCCACCGGGATCGCCGCCCAGACCTGGGAGGAGGCGGCCGCCGACCCGCAGTACCGGGCCGCGGTGACCGACCTGCTCGGCGCCCTCGCGTACGGCGAGCTGTCCGCCTTCGAGCGGCTGGCCGAGGACGCCAAGCTGGCGTCCACGACGGACGACAAGGCTGAGCTGGCGAAGATGGCGACGGCGGAGTTCCACCACTTCGAGCGACTGCGGGAGCGGCTCGCGCAGATCGACGCGGAGCCCAACGCGGCCATGGAGCCGTTCGCCGCCGCGCTGGACGAGTTCCACCGCCAGACCGCGCCGTCGGACTGGCTGGAGGGCCTGGTCAAGGCGTACGTCGGCGACTCCATCGCCAGCGACTTCTACCGTGAGGTGGCGGCCCGGCTGGACTCCGACACCAAGGAGCTGGTGCTCGGTGTGCTGGATGACACAGGGCACGCCTCCTTTGCCGTCGAGAAGGTCCGCGCGGCCATCGAGGCCGATCCGCGGGTCGGCGGCCGGCTCGCGCTGTGGGCGCGCCGCCTGATGGGCGAGGCGCTCTCCCAGGCGCAGCGGGTCGTGGCGGACCGGGACGCGCTGTCGACGATGCTGGTCGGCGGTGTGGCCGACGGCTTCGACCTGGCGGAGGTGGGCCGGATGTTCTCGCGCATCACCGAGGCGCACACCAAGCGGATGGCGGCGCTGGGGCTGGCCGCGTAAGCGCACCCCGGGCCGGGGCCGCGTCAGCAGGCCCTGGACCGGTGCGCCCGGCGGGCGTGCGATCACTCACACCTCTGTGCGCCCCGCACTGCTCCGGCAGGCGGGGCGCACAGACGTGAACACGCCGTTTCTCTCTCCGGACATCGGCCGGAAACCGTCCGTCCCGGCGGCCGCCCCACCGGCGCCCGCTCCTGCGGCGCCGGCCCCCTCCGGGCCGTCCGTCTCAGAGTCCGGTACGGGCCGCTCAGGCCGTCGCTGATCGGCGCAGCCGCCGGGCGGGCCGGGGCTCGGGGCGCATCAGCAGCGAGAGCAGCGCCGCGGACAGGCCCACGGCCACGAGCAGGACGACCGGTATCCGCCCGGGCCCCAGGATCGTGTGCGCCAGCAGCGCGCCGAAGACGGCTGCCGCGGGGCCCGTGGACAGCGTCAGGCTGTGCTTCGGGAAGCGGCCGGGCAGCCGCCGGAGGGCGGCGAGAGCGAGGGCGAGGCCCAGGGCGGCGGCGCCGAGCACTTCCAAGATCATGTTTCCCCTCCCGCACGGATGACACCGCCGTGCGGTGGCGGTGTCACGGCCATTCGTGGGCCGTCGTACCCAAGGGGCGCCACGGGCAATCGTGCCGGGCCGGACAAAGGTGCGATCACGGCCCTGAGCAGGGGAAAAGCGCCCGACAGTACGGAGAGCGGGCGCATGCGTACGGGCGGGGCCCCCGGGGAGTTTCTCCCGGGGGCCCCGCCCGTTCACGTGCTGTGCGCGGCAGGCGTCCTACAGAGCGCCGAAGCCCACCTTGCGCCCGGCGGGCTCGCCGATCTCGACGTACGCCAGCCGGTCCGCCGGCACCAGGACCTTGCGGCCGTGTTCGTCCTCCAGGCTCAGCAGCTGCGACTTGCCGGCCAGCGCGGCGGCCACCGCACTCTCGACCTCCTGGGCAGGCTGCGAGCTCTCCAGGACGATCTCGCGGGGCGCGTGCTGCACGCCGATCTTGACCTCCACGGCTTATGTCCCTCCGACGGTCTCGGTCCCCCCGGGCTGACCAGGGGGCGGGGTGCGCGACGATCCGCGCCGTACGCAGCACACATTAGCCCGGTACGGGGACGGACAGGCCGCTATGGAGCACGCCCGCAGCGAACACGGGGCCAGGGCTCGCCCTGGGCGCCCCGTGTGCCGCGGCGGGCGTCAGTGGCCCTCTGTGCCGTGCAGGGGGAAGCCCGCGATGCCCTTCCAGGCCAGCGAGGTGAGCAGCTGCACGGCCGTGTCACGGGTGACCGTGCGCTCGCTGGAGAGCCAGTACCGCGCGACGACCTGGGAGACGCCTCCCAGGCCCACCGCGAGCAGCATGGACTCTTCCTTGGACAGCCCGGTGTCCTCCGCGATCACGTCACTGATCGCCTCGGCGCACTGCAGCGAGACCTTGTCCACGCGCTCGCGGACGGCCGTCTCGTTGGTCAGGTCCGACTCGAACACCAGGCGGAACGCGCCGCCCGGGTCCTCCACGTATGCGAAGTACGCGTCCATGGTCGCCGCGACCCGCTGCTTGTTGTCGGTGGTGGAGGCCAGGGCCGTCCGTACCGACTGCAGCAGCGCCTCGCAGTGCTGGTCCAGCAGGGCGAGGTAGAGGTCGAGCTTGCCGGGGAAGTGCTGGTAGAGCACCGGCTTGCTGACGCCGGCCCGCTCGGCGATGTCGTCCATCGCCGCAGCGTGGTACCCCTGCGCCACGAAGACTTCCTGTGCAGCGCCCAGGAGCTGGTTGCGCCGCGCCCGGCGCGGCAGGCGCGTGCCCCGAGGGCGCGCGGCCTCTGTCTGCTCGATGGCGCTCACGCCGCCTCCCAGTGTCGTTCCGTACGAGATGCACACAGCACGGTGCACCGCGCCCGCCATCGTACTTTTGGGTAACGAGGCTGTGCGCGGTCAGGAGCGAGAATTTATCCGCCCGGGGCTTGCGGGAAGCCGACATACCGGTTCAGGTCACCGGTAATCGTCTTCGTCCAGCTCGACCACCCGGGCCTGTTCTGCGCGGTCCGCTTCGTTCGCGGTGTCGGGATCGCCCCCGGTCAGCGCGTCGTCCTGGTGTGGAGCGACGTCCGCGAGCTGTTCCTGGGCGTCCGCCTCGGGTGCTTCCGTATCGATTTCGGTCGCCTCGTCCTCGTCGAAGGTATCCGGATCTGTGGGGTCGACAGGCATGGTGGCTCCCCTTTCCTGGGCGAGCGCCCTTTACACGAGCCTAGGAGAGGGGATTGCCCGGCGCGACGTGGTGCGCGCCGCGAACGGGTGGCAATACCGGGAGCCGCGCCCGCACGACTACGGAGCGGGCGCGCGGCCATGAAGCGGCCGTGCCCGCCGTCCACGAAGGGGCCGCAGCGCTTCGAGGCGCGTTCGTGACGCAAGAGACGTGTGATGGCGAACACATCCGATCGGGCGTGATCGTCTCGTAACATCGACGCATGTCTTCCACGGAGCCGCCGGACACCCGAACCGCGCTCCCGGTGCCGCCCGGGGGCCCGGGCCCGCGCGTCGGCACCGAGGAGACGCTGCGCAGCGCGAGCCTCCCGGGCGTGACGCTCAGCGTCCGCGCACCCGCCCGGGTACGCGAGGGCCTGCCGCCCGCCCTGTACGTGCACGGCCTCGGCGGCTCGTCGCAGAACTGGTCGGCCCTGATGGCGCTGCTCGCCGACCGGGTGGACGGCGAGGCGCTGGACCTCCCCGGATTCGGCGACTCCCCGCCTCCGGACGACGGCAACTACTCCATCAGCGGCCAGGCCCGCACGGTCATCCGGTACCTCGACCAGCGTGACCGCGGCCCCGTCCACCTCATCGGGAACTCCATGGGCGGCGCGGTCTCGACCCGGGTCGCCGCGGTCCGCCCCGACCTCGTGCGCACCCTGACGCTGGTCTCGCCCGCGCTGCCCGAACTGCGCCCGCAGCTCAGCGCGCTGCCCACGGGACTGCTGGCGGTCCCCGGCGTCACCACCCTCTTCAGTCGCCTCACGCGCGACTGGACGGCCGAGCGCCGCACTCGTGAGGTGCTCGCCCTCTGCTACGGCGACCCCGCGATGGCCACGCCCGAGGAGGTGGCGGCCGCGGTCGAGGAGACCGCGCGCCGGCTGGAGCTGCCGTACTTCTGGGAGGTCATGGAGCGCGCCTCGCGCGGCATCGTGAACGCCTACACGCTCGGCGGCCAGCACAACCTGTGGCGGCAGGCGGAGCGCGTCCTCGCGCCGACCCTGCTCATCTACGGGGGCCGGGACCGGCTGGTCTCCTTCCGGATGGCTCGCAGAGCGGCCGCCGCCTTCCGCGGTTCGCGCCTGCTCACGCTCCCCGAGGCGGGCCACGTCGCGATGATGGAGTACCCGTCGACCGTCGCCCGCGCCGTCCGGGAGCTGCTGGACGACACGGAGCGCACGGCTGCGGGAGAATCGGCCGGCGGCCGGGAGGGCCGTGCGGCCCGCCGTGCGACGGGTGACACGACCGCCGATGCGAGCAGGAGCTGACGGGCCCAGTGGGACGCCATAGCCGCCGGACCCCGGAGGGGACGACCGACACCACGGAGAGCGGCGCCGCTACGGGGGCGACCGGTGCCTGGAGCGAGCGCGCAGCGGCCGCCCGCAGGCCCGCGGGCCCGGGTGACGCCGCGGTGCCGGACCAGGGCGCCGCCGCGGGCCCCCGGCCCCCCGCCGACCCCGGCAGGGGCCGCCGGTGGCGGCGCGGCGAGCCCGGCCCCGAGGCCGGTCCTCCCGTGCGCGGCGGGCACCCCGAGCCGTGGGAGTCCGGTGCCGCCCCGCAGGCCGCGCCGGGGCAGGGCGCCCCCGTGCTGCCGCACCAGCGCGGTACCGGTGGCACGCGGCCCGGCGTACTGGGCACGCCGGTCGACCCGGGAGGCGGCCGGCCGGGGCCGAAGCAGGAGTACCTCGACGCCTTCGCCGACGACGCCCACTTCGCGGCCGGCGCTCCGTCCGCCGCGGGGCCGCGGCGTTCCCCGAACGGAGCGCAGGTACCGATGGCCGCCTCATCCTCGCCCGCCTCGGACACACCGCAGGGACTCTCCCCGAAGTCCGCGCCGCACCCGTACGCGCCCGGGGTGGACGAAGAGATCGCCGCCTACGAAGCGGAGTTCGGGGCCGAGGGGGCGCTGGAGGACGCGTCCGGTGACGCCCGGCGGCGCAAGGGCGCCAAGGGGCGCACGTTCACCGGTTTGGCCGCCGCAGCGGTGACCACGGTGCTCGCGGTGGTGGTCGCCGGCCAGGTCGCCGACGCCCGCAAGCACGGCGCCGACGGGCCCTCGCCGAGCGGCGGGGACGCGTCGCCGGAGGCGGACGCCGGCAAGCCGCACGGCGGGGCCACGGCCGCGCCCGCCACGTACGCCGCGAAGATGGCCAAGACGTACCCGCTCGCCGCCGACCTGAAGGGCAGCGGGACGTTCAAGCCGGTCGGCGGTGCGGCGCCCGCGCCGGGCCGCGGCCACGTGGTGCGCTACCGCGTCGACGTCGAGGACGGACTGCCGCTGGACGGCGAGCTCTTCGCCGAAGCGGTGCACAAGACGCTGAACGACGAACGCAGTTGGGCACACGGAGGGCAGCGCTCGTTCGCGCGCGTCGCCTCGGGCCGGGCCGACTTCGTCATCACCTTGGCCAGCCCCGGCACCACCGACGAGTGGTGCGCCAAGTCCGGCCTGGACACCAGCCAGGACCGGGTCTCCTGCGACTCCGCCGCGACCGAGCGCGTGATGATCAACGCGTACCGGTGGGCGCGCGGCGCGGCGACGTACGGGCCCGACAAGATGTACGCGTACCGGCAGATGCTGATCAACCATGAGGTGGGGCACCGGCTCGGCCACGACCACGAGGGCTGCCGCCGGCAGGGCGCGCTCGCTCCCGTGATGATGCAGCAGACCAAGTTCCTGACCACGGACGGCGCCACCTGCCGCCCGAACGCCTGGCCGTTCCCGACCGGCTGAGCGGCGCTCCGGTACCGCCTCGGAACGCCCAGCCTGGTGGAAAGTTACGCCGCTTCACCCCTTTTGGTGGCGCGATGGACAACCGTCCGTCGCGCCATCGGTGCTTCTGCGTAGCGTCTTGTCGCAGGTGGTGACGATCCGGTCGCCGCTCGGAAGGACGCCGATCCGAGGACGGGGGTGCGCTCGTGCGCATTGGACTGCTCACCGAGGGTGGCTATCCGTACGCGTCCGGTGAAACGGGTGCCTGGTGCGACCGCCTCGTGCGCGGGCTCACCGGCCATGACTTCGAGGTGTACGCGGTCGGTGACGGCTCCGGGGCGCAGGCGCCGGGCCGGGACGCCGCGCGGACCCGGAGCGGCCGGCGCGGGCCAGGTCGGCGCGGCTGGGCGGCCGGTCCCGGCCGCCGCGAACGGCAGCGGTTCGCCGGGCACTTCGCCGATCTCGCGGCGGCGTTCTGCGGCCCGCCGGGGGAGGCCGGACACGAGGCGGACCGTTTCGCCGCCGGCCTGTACGGCCTCGCCGACCTGGCTCGCAGCGCCGGTTCGCTGCCCGAGCTGCTCCACTCCGAAACGGCCGTCCGCATCCTGGAGGCCGCCTGCCGCGCCCCCGGGGCGCTGCCGGCCGCACGCGCCGCCCAGGTCACCGACCTGCTGGCCGTCACCGAGGCGCTCGACGGCGCCCTGCGCCCGCTGTCGCTGGACTGGTACGGCGACGGCGCGGGCGGCCGGTACGGGGACGGTGCGGGCGGCCCCCATGGGGACGGGCGCGGCGCGCTGCCCGGGGGAGCCGAGGGGCTCAGCGGGGTCGACCTCTGCCATGTGACGTGCGGCGGCCCGGCGGCCCTCGCCGGACTGCTGGCCAAACGCTTCTGCGGCACTCCGCTCCTGGTCACGGAGTACGGCGTACGGCTGCGCGAGCACCACCTCGCGCGTGCCACGGCGGCCCTCAGCTCCCCCGTGCACGCGCTGCTGGCGGCCTTCGAGGGCGCGCTGGCCGCCGAGACGTACCGCACGGCCGACCTGATCACTCCCGGCAACACCCACATCCGCCGCTGGCAGGAGCGGTGCGGCGCGCCCCGCGACCGGCTCCGCACGGTCTATCCGGGCATGGACGCCGGGCCGTTCGCCCGCGTCCCGGACGCCGCGGCCGACGACTCCAAGACCCTGGTGTGGGTCGGCACGGTCGAGCCCGACAAGGACCTCATCGGGCTGCTGCACGCCTTCGCGCAGGTCCGCGCGGCCGAGCCGGACGCGACGCTGCGCATCATCGGCGCGCCCGGCGCCGGCCCGGAGGCGGCCGCCTATCTGGCGCACTGCCGCGCGCTGGCCGCGCAGCTCTTCCCGGACGAGGCCGCCGACGCGATCACGGTCGGCGAGAACCCGGTCTCGTTCGAGACGATCGGCGACCCCGGGGTGGCGGGGCCGGCCGACGCGTACGAAGCGGGCGCGGTGCTGGTGCTGTCCAGCGTCGTCGGCGGGTTCCCGAGGACGCTGGTGGAGGCGATGTTCTGCGGCCGGGCCACGGTGTCCACGGACGTGGGCGCCGTCTGCGAGGTCATCGGCGGCACGGGCCTGGTCGTACCGCCCCGCAACCCACGGGCGCTGGCCGACGCGTGCACCGCCCTGCTGGGCGACCCGGAGCGGCGGGCCCGGCTGGGCGCCGCGGCGCGGGCCCGTGCACTCGAACTGTTCACCGTCGAGCAGAACATCGCGGCATTTCGTGGCATCTACCTGGAGCTGATGTCCCGCGCCCAGGTCAGGCACGCGGAGCGGGACGTGGACGGCGCGCCGCGCCCCTTCGCGCGCCCCGCCGAGTCGCGCCTGCCGGACCCCTGGGCCGCCACCGGCCCGTCGTCCGCGCCGCAGGACCGCGGCCACGCCCCCAGCTGGGCCCGGCCGCCCGCCGTACCGCACGACGCCGGGGCGCGGGTGCCCGCCGGCGTGGCCCGGACGAGAGCAGGAGGCGACGCATGACCGCTCACCGGACGCGGGCCGCACAGCGGCCCGACACCCCTGTGACCCCGCAGAGCCCGGGCGGCTGGGACCCCCGCTCCAGCGCGCTGCTCCCCGGAGGAACAGCTGCCCCCGGAGGAACAGCTGCCCCCGGGGGAGCAGCCACCCCGGGCGAGGGGCCCGCTCCCGGGGCGGCACCGTCTTCCGGCGCGGCACCGGCTCCCGGCGCGGCCCCCGCCCGGAAGGTCCCGCCCCGGCGCGGCCCCGCCGACCCCGTGCGCGAGCTGATGCACCGCCACCGTGAGCTGTGCGAACGGGCCGTCGACCCGCTGGAGATCGCCGCGGGCCTGGAGGCGCACGGCGTGACCGACCGCACGGCCGCCCGGTTCCGGCACCGTGACGTCTTCTCGCTCGCCGAGGAGCTCTACGCCCGCGTGCCGCGCGCCGAAGCCTCCGCGGCCCCGCCGCGCCCCGCCGACCCGGCACCGCTGCCGTCCGGCCGGACCCGCGCGGCGCTGCACGTGCTGCCCGGCGCGCTGGCCGTCACGACCGTCACCGCCGTCGCCGCGGTCCAGGGCGCGGCGCCCGCCGTCCTCCGCCCCGCGCTGGCTTTCGTAGGCGCGGTGTTCGTGGTCCTGGCGCTGCGGCTGTGCCTACGGAGCGGGCCGCTGCGCACGGGGCACGGGCTCGGCCGCGCGGCCGCCCTGTGGACCTGCTGGCTCACGGGGTACACCCTGTTCGCCGACCGGCTGCTCGGCGCGCTGCGGGCCGACGGCCCCGAGGTGTCCCTCGCCCGCCTGTCGGCCGCCCTCCCGTCGCTCGCCGGCGTCTTCCCGCCGGTCACCGGCCCGGCGTCCGCCGCCGCCCATGAGCCGTTCCCGTCCGGCCCGCTGCCGGCCGCCGCCGTGCTCATCGTCGCGCTGTGCTGCGCGGTCGCGCCCGCCGCCTGGTGCGCGCGGCGGTTCGCGGTACGGGGGCGGCGGCGGCTCGCGGCCAGCCGCGGCCTCGGGGAGTTCGCCGCCGGAATGCGGCCCCTGCTGACGGGCGCGGTGCTGCTCTTCGTGGCCGCGACCGGCGCGCTGCTGGCCGTCGCGGGACTCCTGGCGGGCCGGTTCGGCACGGGCAGTGCGACGGCGCTCCCGCCACTCCGCGCGCTGACCCCGTTCGCCGCCGCGCTGACCCTCGCCGTGCTGCTCTTCCTCGTCCGCCTTCTGGCCGTGCACGGCTTCCCCGTGGCGGCGGGCCGCGGCCTGGCCGCGGCGGTGGCGCTGGAGGCCGTCGCCCTGGCGACGCTGCCCCTGGGGCGGCTGCCGGGCGCCGCCGCGGTGGCCCGGCCCGTCGAGGCGGCGGCCGGCCTGCTCGGCCCCGCCGTCGTACCGGCCGTCGCCTGCGCGGCCGCCGCGCTCGGCCTGTTCGTGTACGGGCTGCGGGCGCTGACCGGCGCGGCGGCGCACTCCCCGGCGCCCGGCACCGACACGCTCCGGCACGGCACCCCCGCGCCCCCGCCCGGCCCCGCCGCCGCCCCGCCGGCGGCCGCCGCCCCGTAAGGACTCGCGCGGCCCCCACCCGACAACCCCGCCTCGTACCCCCTCGATCCTTTTCGACCCCTCTGAGGAGCCCTCGCACATGACCGTCCATCACGCCGTACGAGAACCGCTCGTACGAGAGCCGCTCGTACGTGAACCGGCCGTACGGGAGCAGGCCGCCGCTCCGGCCGTTCCGGTGCTGCCGGCCGTTCCGGCAGTCCGAGAACTGGGGGCCGCGCGATGAGGGTTCTGCTCGTCGGTGCCAATGGGTACCTCGGCCGGCACGTCGCCGACCGGCTGCTCGCCGATCCCGCCGTCCAGCTCACCGCGCTCGGCCGCGGCGATGACGCCGACGTCCGCTTCGACCTGGCCTCGGGCAGCCCCGGCGCGCTGACCCGGTTCCTGGACGCGGTGCACCCGGGTGTCGTGATCAACTGCGCGGGCGCGACCCGCGGCGGCGCCCGCGACCTGACCCGGCACAACACCGTCGCGGTCGCCACGATCTGCGAGTCGCTGCGGCGCAGCGGCTGCGGCGCCCGCCTGGTGCACCTCGGCTGCGCCTCCGAGTACGGGCCCTCCCAGCCCGGCTCGTCCACCGCCGAGGACGCCGTGCCGCGCCCCGGAGGCCCGTACGGCGTCAGCAAGCTCGCCGCGACCGAGCTGGTGCTGGGCTCCGGCCTGGACGCGGTGGTGCTGCGGGTCTTCTCGCCGGTCGGTCCGGGCACGCCGGCCGGTTCCCCGCTGGGCCGGCTCGCCGAGGCGATGCGCCGCGCCCTGCAGTCCGGCGAGGGTGAGCTGAAGCTCGGCGGGCTCGGTGTGCAGCGTGACTTCGTGGACGTACGCGACGTGGCGCGCGCCGTGCACGCCGCCTCGCTGTCCGCCGCTCAAGGGGTGGTGAACATCGGCACCGGCAGAGCCGTACGACTGCGTGAGGCCGCCGCCGTGCTCGCCAGAGTCGCCGGGTTCGGCGGCGCGCTGCACGAGCTGGACGCGCCGCCCGGGTACGCGCCGGGCGGCCACGCGCCCGGCCGGGTCGCGATCCCGGGCCCGGCCGGCGAGCACCCCGGCGGCGGGCTGCCCGCGTACCCGTACCCGGACGGCTGCGGCAGCTGGCAGCAGGCCGACGTCCGTACCGCCCGCGACCGGCTCGGCTGGCGTTCGCGCATCGGACTGGAGGAGTCGCTCGCGGACATCTGGATGGAGGCCGCATGTCGCATCTGACCGGTATGACCCGGTACGGCATGGACGGCTTCGATCTGGACTGCCGTCCCACAGCGCGGACACACCCCGTCGAGATCCGCCGGGACGGCAGCGACCGCGACTCCGGAGGGGCCCGGCAGGCCCTGCCCGGTTACTGGGACGAATTCGTCTCGCACATCGGACCGGGTGTCTCGGAATGAAGAAGGGCGTGGCAGTGTTACGGGGAGAACCAACGTAATGAATTACCGACCAACGGAGTCCCCGTGTCGCTGCCACCCCTGGTCGAGCCCGCTTCGGAGCTCACCGTCGATGAGGTCCGCAGGTACTCCCGCCACCTGATCATCCCGGATGTCGGGATGGACGGGCAGAAGCGGCTGAAGAACGCCAAGGTGCTGTGTGTCGGCGCCGGTGGCCTGGGCTCGCCCGCGCTGATGTACCTGGCCGCGGCGGGCGTGGGCACGCTCGGCATCGTGGAGTTCGACGAGGTCGACGAGTCGAACCTGCAGCGCCAGATCATCCACAGCCAGGCGGACATCGGCCGCTCGAAGGCGGAGTCCGCCAAGGACACCGTCCTCGGCATCAACCCGTACACCACGGTCAACCTGCACAAAGAGCGCCTCGACTCCTCCAACGTCATGGAGCTCTTCGCCGAGTACGACCTGATCGTCGACGGTACGGACAACTTCGCCACCCGCTACCTGGTCAACGACGCCTGCGTGCTGCTGAACAAGCCGTACGTCTGGGGTTCGATCTACCGCTTCGACGGCCAGGCGTCGGTGTTCTGGTCCGAGCACGGCCCCTGCTACCGCTGCCTGTACCCGGAGCCCCCGCCGCCCGGCATGGTGCCCTCCTGCGCCGAGGGCGGCGTCCTCGGTGTGCTGTGCGCCTCGATCGGCTCCATCCAGGTCAACGAGGCCATCAAGCTGCTCGCCGGCATCGGTGACCCGCTGGTCGGCCGCCTGATGATCTACGACGCGCTGGAGATGACGTACCGCCAGGTCAAGGTCCGCAAGGACCCGAACTGCGCGGTCTGCGGCCCCAACGCCACCGTCACCGAGCTCATCGACTACGAAGCCTTCTGCGGCGTCGTGTCGGACGAGGCCCAGGAGGCGGCGCTCGGCTCGACGATCACTCCGAAGCAGCTCAAGGAGATGATCGACGGCGACGAGAAGATCGAGATCATCGACGTCCGCGAGCCGAACGAGTACGAGATCGTCTCGATCCCCGGCGCCAAGCTGATCCCGAAGAACGAGTTCCTGATGGGCAACGCCCTCCAGGACCTGCCGCAGGACAAGAAGATCGTCCTGCACTGCAAGACGGGCGTCCGCTCCGCCGAGGTCCTCGCGGTCCTGAAGTCCGCGGGCTTCTCGGACGCGGTGCACGTCGGCGGCGGCGTCATCGGCTGGGTCAACCAGATCGAGCCGGAGAAGCCGGTCTACTGATCGGCCGCGACTCTGAAGCGCAGGAAGGCCCGTCCGCGATGCGGACGGGCCTTCCGCATGCCGGACTCCGCAGCGGTAAAACCGGTACCGCCGCCGGACGGCACCGCCGTACCGTTGCCGTATGGATTTCTTTCCGCCGCCCCGGCCGAGGGGCGAAGAGCCCGGTGACGAGCCGGAGTTCGCGCGGGTGCCGTGGGAGAGCGCGCCCGAGGACGTCATCGGCGGCGTCGTGCCCCTGGAGCGGGTGCTGGCCCGCAATGACCATCTGGCGATCGTCGCGACCCAGGCCGTGGCCTACGAGGACGGCGTGGAGATCCGGCTGCGGATGCGCGCCCGGCGCCGTCCCGGTATGAGCCGCGAGGACTGGGCGCGGGTCTCCCGCGGCGTATGGGGCTACGACGACGACCCGTGGCAGCTGGCGGCGGCGGAGGCGGCGGCCGAGCAGGGCCGGCATCCGGACGGGCTGCTGCGCTTCGGTGTGCGCTTCGCGGACGGCTGCGTGGTCACCACCGTCGACGAGCGCGACGACGGGGACGAGTGGCCCGGGCCGCGCCCGGAGCTGCCGGTGCTGACCCTGAACGAGGAGGGCGGCGGCAGCTCCGGCGAGAACATCGACAGCGAGTACGCGCTCTGGCTCTGGCCACTGCCCCCGCCGCAGCTCTTCGAACTGGCGGTGGAGTGGCCCCTGTTGGAGGTGGGGCTCACGTTCACGCCGCTGGACGGCGCGGAGATCGCGGCGGCCGCGGCCAGGGCCCGGCCTTTCTGGGACGACTGAGCGCGCGTACGGGGGCGTGCGGTCCGCGGCGTATGAAGGGGGAGGCGCGCGCCTCCCCCTTCATACGCTCACCTCACAGCACTACGTGTGCGCGCGTCACAGCGCTCCCTTGCGCGTCAGGAACGTGAACGACAGCCAGCCCGGCAGGACCGGCAGCCAGAACGTCATCAGCCGGAACAGCAGCACCGCCGACAGGGCCGTGTCACTGCCCAGCCCCGCCGCGGTCAGCAGACCCGTCAGGGCCAGCTCGACGGCGCCGACACCGCCCGGGGTGGGGGCCGCGGAGCCCAGCGCGTTGCCCGCGAGGAAGACGACGGCGATGCTCGCGTACGAGATCTGGTCGCCGCCCCCGAAGGCGCGGATCGAGGCGTCGAGGCACATCACGTTCGCCCCGGTCAGCAGCAGCATCCCGCCGATGCCGGCGACCAGCTTCCGCGGCCGCTGCAGCACGTCCAGCATGCGCGGCACGACACCGGCGAACAGCGACCGCACCCGCGTGACCACGAACTTGCGCAGCGCCGGGATCGCCGTGACGACCAGGGCCAGCACCGCCGCCGTCAGCAGCCCCGCGATGACCGTACGGGAGGGCGAGAGCGAGGGCGTGCGCTCGGTACCGGTCAGATAGCCGAAGGTCAGCAGCAGCAGGATGTGGCTGCCGAGGCCGAACAGCTGGGACGCGCCGACGCTCGCCACCGCGAGGCCGGGCCGGATGCCGGCCCGCTGCAGGAAGCGCGCGTTGAGCGCCACGCCGCCGACCGCGGCCGGCGCGACCAGCTTCACGAAGTTGCCCGCGATCTGCGCGATCACCGTCCGTACGAAGGCGACCTTCTCGGGCACGAAGCCCAGCAGGCTGAGCGCCGCCGCGATGTAGGTCAGCGCGGAGAAGAACATCGCGGCCGCCACCCAGCCCCAGTTCGCCTCCCCGATCACCTGGTCGAACTTCACGTGCGTGAGCTGCGAGAGCAGGAAGTACGCGGCGAACGCGCCCGCGATCCAGCTGACCAGCGTGCGCGGGCTGATCCGCTCCAGCTTGGCCGGCTCCACCGGCGCGGTCGGGCGGATCAGCAGCACCTGGCGGCGGATCTGGGTGAGCAGGTCGTCCTCGCGGGCCTCCTCCATCGCCTCGTCCAGCGCCCGCTTCTCGGCGTTCTTCTCGGCCCGCAGCGTCTTGCGGTCGGCCTTGCCCTCCGTCGCCTTTGCCGCCTTGGCGGCCTGGGAGGCCGCCAGGACCGCCTCGCGCTCCCGCTTGGCCCGTTCCCTCGCGAGATGCCGCAGCGTGGCCCTGGTGGTCCGGCTGAGCGCGATCGGCTGCAGCAGCGGCAGGCTGTCGGCCACCGCGTCCGGGCCGAGCACCTCCACCGCCGCCTGCACGCTGCGCTCGGCGCCGACGCGCAGGCCGAGCGTGGTCAGCAGCTGGGCGACGTCCATCCGCAGCACCACGTCGCCGGAGGCGATCTCACCGCCGCGCAGATCCGTGAGGACGACCGTGCCGGAACGATCCACCAGGAGTGCGTCACCCACCAGCCGCCGATGCGAGATGCGCCGCGACTGCAGCGCGTCGACCTGCTGCCAGGCGTTGTGCATCAGCTCGTCGGTGATCTCGTCGTCCGCGAGCGCGTCCAGGGTGCGGCCCCCGACGTGCTCGTACACGAGCATCACGGCGTCCGGGCCCAGCTCGGAGGTGGCGATCAGCTTGGGCGCGTTCGCGCCGGCGGCGATCGCCGCGTACGCCAGGAGCGCCTCCTGCTCCAGCGCCTGCCGCAGCGACTGCAGGCTGCGGCGCTGGTTGATGCCGCGCAGCGACAGCCGCCGCCACACGCGGTAGAAGAAGCCCTGCGCCTGCTGCTCCCGGTCCACGACGGTGACGTCGATGGGCGGGCCGTCCTCCAGGGTGACGATGTACCGGCGGCCGCGGTCGGAGTGCTCCGGATACGCGGTGTCCTCCGCACGCAGCGCGCTGACCGGGTGGAAGCCGACCCGGCGCAGGCCCGCGAGGAGGTTCTGGCCGGTGGGCCGGACGTTCGGGGAGCCGACCGCGTACAGCGTGCCGAAGGCGACGGTGTACCCGATCAGCACGGTCGTGACGATGGCGAACGGCGTGGTGTACCGGCCGACCAGCACCGCGAAGGCGTCCAGGAGCAGCACGCACCACATGGCCACGCGCCAGCGCGGCCTACGGGACATGCCGACGGCCGTCATGTAGGCGATGACCGGCGCCAGGTAGCTGTGCACGGGGGCGGTGATCGCCCCGTTGGCGAGCGGCTGGGTGAGGGCGTCCCGGATCGATTCCGGAGCGGCCTCGGCCACCCACAGGTCCGTCGCGAGCGACACCCCGTGGGCGAGCACGGCCGCGAGCACGCCGTCCGCGATCCGCAGTCCGTCCCGTTTGATCAGCCGTTCGATCGCGAAGGCGACCGGAACGATCAGTACGGCGATGCTCGCGGTCAGACCGGCGAAGGTGATCAGCAGCTGGGGCGCCTGTCCCGCGCCCTTGCCGATGTCGTTCTCCAGGCCCTGCGTGGTGCCGTGCGCGAACGTCGCCAGCGCCAGGACCAGCCCGATCCCCACCACACCGAGCAGGAAACGCATCAGGTCGAAGGGGCGGTGCACACGTGCGGGCAGCAGCGGCTCGTCGCCGGAGACGTGGTCCACGTGGAACTCGCTGCCGACGCCTTCGGGGGCGGGGCGCTCGGCGCGGTCCGCACGGGGCGCCTTCATGAGGCGCGGCCGGCCGGCGCCGGGTCTGTCGGCGTCCTGTCCCGGGGCGTCGTCGCGCGCCGCGCCCGGTGGCGGACGCTCGTCCTTCGGGGTGCGGCCGCCCGCTGCGCCCGCCCCTTCGGGCGCGTCGGTCCGCCCGGTCTGGTCGGTGGTACTTGCCATGTCGGTGGTGGAAGCCCTTCCCCGTTGTAGCGGCTGTCCCGGTTCTCTCTCCGGCTGGTCCGGCTGCTCCGGCTTCCTCGTGGTCGTGCCGTCGGTGTCCGTGGAGCGGTGGTCGTGGGTGGCGCGGTGATCGTCGGCGCGGTGGCCGGATCCGGACCACGCCTCAGAGGCGCCCGCCTCCTCCGGAGGCGCCGCGCCCTGAGCCTGCTCGGCCCTGTCTTCTTGATCTCGTATCACCAGTCACCGCCCGGAAGATGGTGGCACGGCCCCGGTGCGGAGGGGGGCATCAGGGTGCATTTCGGGGGCGCGGGATGCGCAGCGTACGCCGCGGCAGCCCTCCACGCACGCGACGTCACCGCCGTGGCGGGGAACGCGGGGCGCTGTCGGTGGCATGCGGCAGGATGGGGCGAATGAGTGGGACCGAAGAGCGCGGGAGTGACGCCCCGGACGGTGAGCTCCCGGAGTACGCGGACCTCGTGCTCGGGGTGGCGGAGCGGATTCCGCCGGGCCGCGTGATGACGTACGGGGACATCGCCGAGTACCTGGGGGAGGGCGGCCCGCGACAGGTGGGCCGGGTGATGGCGCTGTACGGCGGCGCCGTGCCGTGGTGGCGCGTGGTGCGCGCGGACGGCGTGTTCCTGCCCGGCAAGGAGCGGCACGCGCTGCGGCAGTACCGTGCCGAGGGCACGCCGCTGCGTGAGGCGCGGCGTACGGAGGGCGCGCGCGGGGAGCGGACGATGCCGCGCGTGGACATGCGGCGGGCGCGCTGGGACGGCCGGGAGGGGCCGGAGTCGGCCACGCACGACTGACGGGACGGTCGGCTTCCGACGCGTGGTTACGGGACGCGCTGCGGCTCGTGCGCCGCCTGGCGTAGCGTCGGGCGCAGCCCCCACGGCGGACATCAGCACCCGAACCATCCCGCACTCCCACACCACACGCATCGACAGAATTACCTCGTCACACCAGCATCACCGCAGACGGAACGTCCGGCATCATTCACCGGCTCCCCGTCTCCACCGCATCCGCACACCAGGCCCCCAGTACCACCGCAACCGCACCTCAGACACCGGCACAGGCGATCCACGTGAGTTCCTCCCCCTCGGCGATTCCGCAGGCCCGGCCGCATCCGCAGCCGGCGCGGCGGGATGCCCCCGGCGCGTACCGCCTGGTGCGCACCCGGCCGGACGCGGTGCGCCCTCCTGCCTTGGACGCACGCCAGCGTGCCGTGGTTGACCATGCGGACGGCCCGCTGCTCGTGCTCGCGGGGCCCGGTACGGGCAAGACCACGACGCTCGTCGAGGCGGTCACCCGGCGGGTACGGGAAGGCACCGACCCCGAGCGGATCCTCGTCCTCACCTTCAGCCGCAAGGCCGCCGTGGAGCTGCGCGACCGGATGGCGGCACGGCTGAGCCACGAGACGGCACCCGACGCGGACGGAGAGCCCGGCCAGGGAGAGGCGGCGCATGACGCTGAGGGTGCGCCGGTGCACGAGCCCGTGCGCCGGGCGGGCAGCCCGCAGGCCACCACCTTCCACTCCTTCTGTTACGCGCTGGTCCGCGCCCATCAGGACGCCGACCTCTTCGCCGACCCGCTGCGCCTGTTGTCCGGCCCCGAGCAGGACCTCGTGGTCCGTGAGCTGCTGGCCGGCCAGGCCGAGCTGGCCCGTGAGCACCGCACGCCGGTCGGCTGGCCGGACGAGCTGCGGGCGTGCCTGACCACCCGCGGCTTCGCCGACGAGGTGCGGGCCGTGCTCGCGCGCAGCCGGGAGCTGGGCCTCGGCCCGGACGCGCTGGGCGACTTCGCGCGCCGCACGGGACGGCCCGACTGGGGCGCGGCCGCCGGCTTCCTCGCCGAGTACCTCGACGTCCTGGACGCCCAGGGGGTGCTGGACTACGCCGAGCTGGTGCACCGCGCGGTGCTGCTCGCCGAGCGCCCCGAGGTGGCGGCCGAGCTGGCGCGCCGCTACGACGCGGTGTTCGTCGACGAGTACCAGGACACCGACGCCGCGCAGGTCAGGCTGTTGCACGCGCTGGCCGGGAACCGGGGGCTCGCGCGCCCCGAAGAAGGCCGCGGCGGCCGCACCCTGATCGCCTTCGGTGACCCGGACCAGTCGATCTACGCCTTCCGCGGCGCCGACGTCAACGGCATCCTCGACTTCCCGGAGACCTTCCGGCGCGCGGACGGCGCGCCGGCGCCCGTACAGGTGCTGCGCACCGCCCGGCGCTCCGGTGCCGCGCTGGTCGCGGCCACCCGGCTGCTCACCCGCCGGATGCCGCTCAACCGGCTGCCCGCCCGTCAGGTCCGGGAGCACCGCGAGCCGACACCCGTACGGGACGGCGGGCGGGTCGAGGTGTACACGTACCCGACGGCGGGCGCCGAGCTGGACAACATCGCCGACATCCTGCGCCGGGCCCACCTGGAGGACGGCGTCCCGTGGCAGGACATGGCCGTCCTCGTGCGCGCCGGCGGCCGTTCGATCCCGTCCGTACGCCGTGCGCTCACCTCCGCCGGCGTCCCCCTCGACATCGACGGCGACGACCTCCCGCTGCGCCACGAGCCCGCGGTCGCGCCGCTGCTGCTGGCCCTGCGGGTGGCGGCGACGGACGCGCCGGGGGCGGACGGGGAAGCGGTACTGGACGGGGAGCCGGGCGAGGATCTGGACGGAGAGCCGGCCGACGGGCCGGAGGGGGACGAGGAGCCGCTGGAAGCGCCGGAGAGCGCCGGGGAGCCCTGGACGGAGCCGGCGGACGGCGAGGAGGCCGCCGGGCGGCCCGACGGTCCCGTGGAGGCGCTGGAGGAGGAGCCGGACGGCTCCGCGGCGGCACCCGCGGAGCCCACGCGCATCGCGCCCGAGGTGGCCATGGAGCTGCTGACGTCGCCGCTCGGCGGGATGGACGCCGCCGACCTGCGGCGGCTCGGGCGCGCGCTCCGGGAGGAGGAGCGGGCCGCCGGGCGGACCGTGCCGCGCCCCTCGGACGTGCTCATCGCCGAGGCGCTGGACGAGCCGGAGCGCCTCGTGGCGCACGACCCGGCATACGCGCGCGGCGCCCAGCGGCTCGGCCTGCTGCTGCGCAAGGCGCGTGAGCTGCTCGCCGGCGGCGGCACCGCCGAGCAGGCGCTGTGGGAGCTGTGGGACGGCACACCGTGGCCGGGCCGGCTGGAGCGGACCGCCCGGCGCGGCGGCGCGGCGGGCCGCAACGCCGACCGCGACCTGGACGCCGTCGTCGCGCTGTTCGAGACCGCGGCCCGCGCCGAGGAGCGCACCGGCGGCCGCGGCGCCCTGAACTTCCTGGAGGAGCTGGACAACCAGGACATCGCCGCCGACACACTGACCCGCCGCACGGTGCGGCCCGACGCGGTCCGCCTGATGACCGCGCACCGCGCGAAGGGCCTGGAGTGGCGCCTCGTGGTGGTCGCCGGCGTACAGGAAGGGCTCTGGCCCGATCTGCGCCGCCGCGGCTCGCTCCTGGAGGCGGACCGGATCGGCCGGGACGGCCTCGCCGAACCGCTCACCCCGGGCGCGCTGCTCGCCGAGGAGCGCCGGCTGTTCTACGTGGCGGCGACCCGCGCCCGCGAGCGGCTGGTCGTCACCGCCGTGAAGGCCGCGGCCGACGACGGCGACCAGCCCTCCCGCTTCCTCACCGAGCTCGGCGTCGACCCGGTGGACGTCACCGGACGCCCGCGCCGCCCGCTCTCGGTGGCCGCGCTCGTCGCCGAGCTGCGTGCCACGACCGTCGACCCCGACGCCTCCGAAGCGCTGCGCGCGGCCGCCACCGAGCGGCTCGCCCGGCTGGCCGCGCTCCGGGACGACGAGGGCCGCCCCCTGGTGCCCGCCGCGCACCCGTACCGCTGGTGGGGCCTGTACGAGCCGACGCACAGTTCCGTACCGCTGCGCGACCGCGACACCCCCGTGGCGCTCTCGGGCAGCGCGCTCGACCAGCTCGCGAACGCCTGCGTGCTCCAGTGGTTCCTGGGCCGGGAGGTCAGGGCGGACGCGCCCGCGACCGCCGCGCAGGGCTTCGGCAACGTGGTCCACGTCCTGGCCGACGAGGTCGCCTCCGGACGCACGCCCGCCGACCTCGCCGTCCTGATGGAGCGGCTGGACTCCGTATGGGACGCGCTCGCCTTCGATGCGCCGTGGAAGTCGCGCCAGGAGAAGGACAGCGCGCGCGCCGCCCTGGAGCGCTTCCTGCGCTGGCACGTGATGGAGCGCGAGACGCTCGGCCGCACCACGGTCGCCACCGAGCACGGCTTCGACATCACGCTGCCGGCCGGCGAGGCCGGCGAGTACGCCGTCCGCATCCGCGGCAGCATGGACCGCGTCGAGGCCGACGCGGACGGCCGTGCGTACGTCGTGGACTTCAAGACGGGCAAGAGCAAGCCGACCGGGCCCGAGGTGGCCCGGCACCCGCAGCTCGCCGTGTACCAGCTCGCGGTGCGCGCGGGCGCGGTCGACGAGGTCTTCGAGGGGCGCACCCCGGAAGCCGGCGGCGCCGAGCTCGTCCACCTGCGCCAGGGCGCGCCCAAGAAGGACGGCGGTGACGCCCTCCCCGTGGTGCAGGCCCAGCAGCCGCTGGACGGCGACTGGGTGGGCGACCTGCTGGCCACCGCGGCCGGGCGGGTCCTGGAGGAGCGCTTCGTCCCCTCGACCGGCAAGCACTGCGCCCACTGCGCCTTCAAGAGCTCCTGCTCCGCCCGTCCCGAGGGACAGCACGTCGTCGAGTGACGGTCCGCGCCACCTGAGCTCTCTGCATGCTCTGACCGGCCGCTTTCCTCCGTTGTCAGTGCCGCCCGTTACCGTCTCGGACGTGTCCGCACGCATCACCGACCCCGAGCAGCTCAAAGAGCTGCTGGGCATCCCGTTCACCCCGGAGCAGACGGCCTGCATCACGGCGCCGCCCGCCCCGCAGGTCATCGTGGCCGGCGCCGGCTCCGGCAAGACGACGGTCATGGCCGCCCGGGTGGTCTGGCTGGTGGGCACGGGACAGGTCGCCCCCGAGCAGGTCCTCGGCCTGACGTTCACGAACAAGGCGGCGGGCGAGCTGGCCGAGCGCGTCCGCACGGCCCTGCTCGCGGCCGGCGTGACCGACCCCGATCCGGTGCCGGCCGACCGGGGCGGCGCCGACGACGCCCCCGGAGAGCCGCGCATCTCCACGTACCACGCCTTCGCCGGGCAGCTCCTGAAGGACCACGGACTGCGCATCGGTGTCGAGCCCAGCGCCCGGCTGCTCGCCGACGCCACCCGCTTCCAGCTCGCCGCCCGGGTGCTGCGCACGGCGCCGGGCCCGTATCCCGCGCTCACCACCTCGCTGCCCACCCTCGTCGAGGACCTCCTCGCCCTCGACGGCGAGCTTGCCGAGCACCTCGTCACCCCCGAGGAGCTGCGCGCGCACGACACCCGGCTGCTCGCCGAGCTGGACGCCGCCAAGCTCAGCAACGCCGAGCTGCGCCAGGTCCCCGAGGCGGTGCGCGGCCGCCTGGAGCTGCTCGAGCTGGTCGGCGCGTACCGCAGCGAGAAGCGCCGCCGCGACCTCCTCGACTTCGGCGACCAGATCGCCCTCTCCGCCACGCTCGCCACCACCCGCCCCGAAGTGGGCCGCCTGCTGCGCGAGGAGTTCGCCGTCGTCCTCCTGGACGAGTACCAGGACACCTCGGTGGCCCAGCGCCTGCTGCTCTCCGGGCTCTTCGGCGGGGGCACCGGCCACGCCGTCACCGCCGTCGGCGACCCCTGCCAGGCCATCTACGGCTGGCGCGGCGCCTCCGTGGCCAACCTCGACGACTTTCCCCGGCACTTCCCGTTCGCCGACGGCAGTCCGGCCCGCCGCTTCGCGCTCAGCGAGAACCGCCGCAGCGGCGGCCGCCTCCTGGACCTCGCCAACGGCCTGGCGGCCCCGCTGCGCGAGCGCCACGAAGGCGTCGAGGCGCTGCGCCCGGCGCCCGGCGCGGAGCGCGACGGCATCGTGCGCTGCGCCCTGCTGCCCACCCACGCCGACGAGATGCGCTGGCTCGCCGACTCCCTCGCGCACCTCGTCCGTACGGGCACGCCGCCCGGCGAGATCGCCGTCCTGTGCCGCACGGCCGGCGATTTCGCCCGCATCCAGGGCGAGCTGGTCGCCCGCGACATCCCGGTGGAGGTCGTCGGCCTCTCCGGGCTGCTGCACCTCCCGGAGGTCGCCGATCTGGTCGCCGTCTGCGAGGTGCTGCAGGACCCCACCGCCAACGCCGCGCTGGTCCGCCTCCTGATCGGGCCGCGCTGGCGGATCGGCCCCCGGGACCTCGCCCTGCTCGGCCGCCTCGCCCGTACGCTCGTGCACCGCGACGGCCCCTCCGACGACCCCGAGCGGCGCCTCGCCGAGGCCGTGGAGGGCACCGACCCGGCCGAGGTGATCTCCCTCGCCGACGCGCTGGACACGTTCCTCGGGACGGACGGGGCCGCTCCCGAGGGCGACGCGCCGGGCGCCGGGCTGCCCTTCTCGGCCGACGCCAGGGTCCGCTTCGCCCACCTCGCCGCCGAACTCCGCGACCTGCGCCGCTCCCTGGGCGACCCCCTGATGGACGTCCTGCACCGCGTCCTGGCCACCACGGGGCTCGACGTCGAGCTGTCCGCCTCCCCGCACGCCCTGGCCGCCCGCCGCCGGGAGACCCTGGGCTCCTTCCTCGACATCGCCGCCGGCTTCGCCGCCCTGGACGGCGAGGCCACGCTGCTCGCCTTCCTCGGCTTCCTCCGCACGGCCGTGCAGCACGAAAAGGGCCTGGACAGCTCCCTCCCGGGCGGCGAGAACACGGTCAAGGTCCTGACCGCCCACAAGTCCAAGGGCCTGGAGTGGGACGTGGTCGCGGTCCCCGGGCTGGTCGACAAGCAGTTCCCCAGCAGCCGGGCCCGCGAGTCCTGGACCAGCCAGGCCAAGGTGCTGCCGCACGGCCTGCGGGGCGACGCCGACACCCTGCCCGACGTGCAGCAGTGGGACAGCCGCGGCATGAAGGCGTTCAAGGAGGCGATGAAGGACCACCAGTCCACCGAGGAGCTGCGCCTCGGGTACGTCACGTTCACCCGCCCGCGCTCCCTGCTGCTCGGCTCCGGCCACTGGTGGGGCCCCGACCAGAAGAAGCCGCGCGGCCCTTCGGCCTTCCTGGACGCGCTGCGCGCACACTGCGAGGCGGGCCACGGCGAGATCGAGGAATGGGCCGAGCCTCCCGAGGAGGACGCGGAGAACCCGGCCCTCCTGGCGGCGGCCGATGACGGCACGGGGGAGTGGCCGCTCCCGCTGGACCCGGAGGCGATGACCCGGCGCCGAGCGGCGGCGGAAGCGGTACTGGAGCGCCTGCGGCACCTCGAAGCGGCCGCGGACGCCCCCGCCGACGGCGCCCCGGCAGGGATCGACGCCGCCGAGTCCGAGGCCGAGGTCCCCGCGCCCGCACCCGACCCCGCACACCCGGGCTCTCCCGAGTACTCCGGTGACACCGCCCCCACCGTCCCCGCGGCCCGGGACGGCGCCGCGGCCGACGCCGCGGCCGCGCTCGCCCCCGAGGAGCGGCGGGCGATCGCCTCCTGGGACCGGGACCTCGACGCGCTGGCGGGCGAGCTGCGCAGGTCCAGGGCGCGCGTCCAGGACGTGCCGCTGCCGGCCTCGCTCAGCGCCTCGCAGATGATGCGGCTGGCCGCCGACCCGGACGGCTTCGCGCGGGAGCTGGCCCGCCCGATGCCGCGTCCTCCGCAGCCCGCCGCCCGCCGCGGCACGCGTTTCCACGCCTGGGTCGAGTCCCGCTTCGAGGAGCTGACGCTGCCGATGCTCGGCCCCGAGGAGCTGCCCGGCGCGGCCGACGACGAGCCTGACGGGGACGGCATCGCCGACGAGCGGGACCTCGCCCTACTGAAGGAGGCGTTCGCGCGCACCCCGTATGCGCAGCGCACGCCCTACAGAGTGGAGGCACCGGTCCAGCTCACCCTCGCGGGCCGGCTCATCCGCGGCCGCATCGACGCGGTGTACCGCCAGGACCCCGACCCGGGGGCGGCGGACGGCTACACGGGCCCCACCTACGAGATCGTCGACTGGAAGACCGGCCGCGGGCAGGACGCCGACCCGCTCCAGCTGGCCCTGTACCGCCTGGGGTGGGCCGAGCAGCGCGGCGTCCCGCTGTCCGCTGTGCGCGCCGCCTTCGTGTACGTACGCAGCGGCGAGGTCGTCCGCCCCGCCCGGCTCCCCGGCCGCCGCGAGCTGGAGCGCATCCTGCTCGGCGAGGCCCCGGACGGCGCGGCGGAGGCGTACGGCGGCGACCGGGCGTACCCGGCCGGTCACGGGGGTGAGACCGGCGACCGTACGACCCACGGGGGCCGATAGGCTCAGGGGTATGAGCAGCACCCCGGACAGCGCTGTCCGCACGTACATCAGCAGCCGACGTGACGCCTTTCTCGACGACCTCGGCGCCTGGCTGCGCATCCCCTCCGTGTCGGCCGACCCCGGCCACGCCCCCGATGTACGCCGCAGCGCCGAATGGCTCGCCGCGAAGCTCACCGAGACCGGCTTCCCGACCGCCGAGGTCTGGGAGACCGAGGGCCTGCCCGCGGTGTTCGCCGAGTGGCCGTCCGGCGACCCGGAGGCCCCGACCGTGCTGGTCTACGGCCACCACGATGTGCAGCCCGCCGCCCGGGAGGACGGCTGGCACACGGAGCCCTTCGAGCCGCACACGGCCGACGGCAAGCTGTACGCACGCGGCGCCGCCGACGACAAGGGCCAGGTGTTCTTCCACACCCTCGGGGTGCGGGCGCACCTCGAAGCGACCGGCCGCACCGCCCCCGCCGTCAACCTCAAGCTGCTCATCGAGGGCGAGGAGGAGTCCGGCTCGCCGAACTTCCCCGCGCTGATCACGAAGCACGCGCACCGCCTCGCGTGCGACGCGGTGATCGTCTCCGACACCGGTATGTGGGCGAAGGACACCCCGACGGTGTGCACGGGCATGCGCGGCCTCACCGACTGCCAGATCGACCTGTACGGCCCCGACCAGGACATCCACTCCGGCTCCTTCGGCGGCGCCGTGCCGAACCCGGCCACCGAGGCGGCCCGGCTGGCCGCCGCGCTGCACGACGCGGACCGCAGGGTCGCCATCCCCGGCTTCTACGACGGCGTGATCGAGCTCACGGAGCGCGAGCGGGAGCTCTTCGCCGAGCTGCCCTTCGACGAGGACCAGTGGCTGCGTACGGCCCATTCGCACGCCGCCCTGGGCGAGGCGGGCTACTCGGTACTGGAGCGCGTCTGGGCCCGCCCCACGGCCGAGGTCAACGGCATCGGCGGCGGCTACCAGGGCCCCGGCGGCAAGACCATCGTGCCGTCCAGCGCGCAGCTGAAGCTGTCGTTCCGGCTGGTCGCGGGCCAGGACGCGGACGCCGTCCAGAAGGCCGTGCGCACCTGGGTCGCCGAGCGGCTGCCGGCCGGTATCCGGCACGACATCACCTTCTGGGGCGCCACCCGGCCCTGTCTGACCCCGCTGGACCACCCCGCTTTGCAGGCGGTCGCCCGCGCGATGGGCCGCGCCTTCGGGCAGCAGGTCCGCTTCACCCGGGAGGGCGGCTCCGGACCCGCCGCCGACCTCCAGGACGCGCTCGGCGCCCCCGTGCTCTTCCTCGGCATCTCCGTCCCCTCCGACGGCTGGCACGCGCCCAACGAGAAGGTCGAGCTGGACCTGCTCATGAAGGGCGTCGAGACCACGGCGTACCTGTGGGGCGACCTGGCGGAGAACTGGCGGCCGGCGTGACCAGCCCTTCGCGGCCGCGGCCCCTCGTAGTGCCGCCGCCGCACATCCGTACGCAGCCCGCACCTCTCGCATAGGGGGAGTTGGAAACACCCGTGACCACCCGGATCGATCACCACGCAGACCGGCCCATCACCTTCAGCGCCGACAGCGGCATCGACCGCAGCGCGCATCACCGACTCGACGAGGCATGGCTCGCCGCGGCGTGGAGCCACCCGACGACGCGCGTCTTCGTGGTCTCCGGCGGTCAGGCGCTGGTGGACGACACCCCGGACGGCCGCACGGAACTGGTCATGACGCCCTCCTTCGAGGCGCCGATGACCGAGACCCACCGTTACTACCTCGGCCAGGACGAGGACGGCGTCCGGTACTTCGCGCTGCAGAAGGACTCGCTGCCGGGGCGCATGGACCAGTCCGCGCGCCCCGCGGGGCTGCGGGAGGCGGGCCTGCTGCTGTCCGAGCGCGACGCCGGCCTTCTTGTGCACGCCGTGGCCCTGGAGAACTGGCAGCGGCTGCACCGCTTCTGCTCGCGCTGCGGCGAGCGCACGGTCATCGCGGCCGCCGGCCACATCCGCCGCTGCCCGGCCTGCGGGGCCGAGCACTACCCGCGTACCGACCCGGCCGTGATCATGCTCGTCACCGACGAGGAGGACCGCGCGCTGCTCGGCCGCCAGGTGCACTGGCCCGAAGGCCGGTTCTCCACGCTCGCCGGCTTCGTCGAGCCCGGCGAGTCCATCGAGCAGTCGGTGCGGCGCGAGGTCTTCGAAGAGGCCGGCGTGGTCGTCGGGGACGTCGAGTACGTCGCCAGCCAGCCCTGGCCCTTCCCCTCCAGCCTGATGCTCGGCTTCATGGCGCGCGCCACCTCGCCGGAGATCCAGGTGGACGGCGAGGAGATCGAGGAGGCCCGCTGGTTCTCCCGCGAGGACCTGCGCGAGGCGTTCGAATCGGGCGAGGTGCTGCCGCCGTACGGCATTTCCATCGCGGCCCGCCTGATCGAGCTCTGGTACGGCAAGCCGCTGCCGAAGCCGTAGCGGCCGCGGACATGCGTGAGGGCCGGAACCCATGGGGTTCCGGCCCTCAGCGTCGGGCCGCGGGCCTCAGGCGCCGAGCTTCTCCTTGATCCACGCCAGCGGCGGGTTGCCCATCGCGTGCTGCTCGCCGCCGCTCTCGGGGACCACGACGACCGTCGGTACGAGCTGGTTGCCGCCGTTCACCTTCTCGACGATCTTCGCCGACTCCGGGTCCTGCTCGATGTTGACCTCGGTGTACGCGATGCCCTCGCGGTCCATCTGGCTCTTGAGCCGACGGCAGTAACCACACCAGGTGGTGCTGTACATCGTGACAGTGCCCGCCATGAGTCCCGTACTCCTTCGTGCTGGTCAGCTGTGTGCTGTGATCAGCTGTGCTGCTGGGGACCGCGGCGACTGCCGCGGCCGGAAGGTTTAACGCGCCACCACCCCCGGCCATTCCCGGCCGTCCACGGGACGCGCGCATTCATATGACCGCACGGCCCGGCTGTGGACAACATTCCCGGCCGCCGCCGTGGACCTGGCAGCATGGCGGGGTGACAGCAGCAACGGACCCCACCCTCTTCCCGCAGGCACCGCAGGCGACGAACTTCCCCGCCGCCCCGGCGGACGCCGACGCGGTGCTGGAAGGGCTCGACCCCGAGCAGCGCGAGGTCGCCACCGCGCTGCACGGCCCCGTCTGCGTGCTGGCCGGTGCGGGCACGGGCAAGACCCGCGCGATCACCCACCGCATCGCCTACGGCGTCCGCGCGGGCATCCTCCAGCCGAACACCGTCCTGGCCGTCACGTTCACCAACCGCGCGGCGGGCGAGATGCGCGGCCGGCTGCGCCAGCTCGGCGCCGGCGGTGTCCAGGCCCGGACGTTCCACTCCGCCGCGCTGCGCCAGCTCCAGTACTTCTGGCCCAAGGCCGTCGGCGGCGAGGTCCCCCGGCTGCTGGACCGCAAGGTCCAGCTGGTCGCCGAGGCCGGGACCCGCTCCGGCATCCGGCTGGACCGCTCGGAGCTGCGCGATGTCACGAGCGAGATCGAGTGGTCCAAGGTCACCCAGACCGTGCCCGCCGACTATCCCGCCGCCGTGGCCAAGGCGACCCGCGAGGCCCCCCGCGACCCCGCCGAGATCGCCCAGATCTACCGCACGTACGAGGACCTCAAGCGGGACCGCGGCGTCATCGACTTCGAGGACGTGCTGCTGCTCACGGTCGGCGTGCTCCAGGAGCGCCCGGACATCGCCGAGCAGGTCCGCGCCCAGTACCAGCACTTCGTCGTCGACGAGTACCAGGACGTCAGCCCCCTCCAGCAGCGCCTCCTGGAGCTGTGGCTCGGCGACCGCGACAGCCTCTGCGTGGTCGGCGACGCCAGCCAGACGATCTACAGCTTCACCGGCGCCACCCCCGATCACCTGCTGAACTTCCGCACCCGCCACCCCGGCGCGACCGTCGTGAAGCTGGTCCGTGACTACCGCTCCAGCCCCCAGATCGTCCGTCTCGCCAACGGCCTCCTCGCCCAGGCCCGCGGCCGCGCCGCCGAGCACCGCCTGGAGCTGATCTCCCAGCGCGAGGCGGGCCCGGAGCCGGTGCACACCGAGTACGGCGACGAGCCCGCCGAGGCGGAGGGCACGGCCCGCCGGATCCGGGACCTCATCGCCTCGGGCGTGCCCGCGGGCGAGATAGCCGTCCTGTTCCGCATCAACGCCCAGTCCGAGGTGTACGAACAGGCGCTGGCCGACGCGGGCGTGCCGTACCAGCTCCGCGGGGCCGAGCGGTTCTTCGAGCGTCCGGAGGTCCGCGAGGCCGGGCACAAGCTGCGCGCGGCGGCCCGCTTCGGCGGGAACGACGCCCTGCTGGACGACGCCATGGACCTCCCCTCCGAGGTCCGGGCCGTGCTCAGCGAGATGGGCTGGGGCGACCGGCCGCCGGCCGGCTCCGGCGCAGTGCGAGACCGCTGGGAGTCGCTGGCGGCGCTGGTCCGGCTCGCCGAGGACTTCGCGCGGGCCCGCTCCGGGGCCACCCTCGCCGACCTGGTCGCCGAGCTCGACGAGCGGGCGAACGCGCAGCACGCCCCGACCGTCGACGGTGTGACGCTCGCCTCGCTGCACGCGGCCAAGGGCCTGGAGTGGGACGCGGTCTTCCTGGTCGGCCTCACCGACGGCATGCTGCCGATCACGTACGCCAAGACGGACGAGCAGCTGGAGGAGGAGCGCCGCCTGCTGTACGTCGGCATCACGCGCGCCCGGCGGCACCTGAGCCTCTCCTGGTCCCTCTCGCGGTCTCCTGGCGGCCGGGCCCACCGGAGTCCCAGCCGGTTCCTGAAGGGGCTGCGGCCGGGCTCAGGAGGGACGGGACACCGCTCGCCCGGCGGGGGCGGCGGTATCGAGCGCGGCGTCGGCGGCGGAGCGGCCGGTCCGGGTACGGAGCGGGAAGCGGTCCGCCGCAAGCGCCGCGGGCCGATCCGCTGCCGGGTGTGCGGCCGGGTGCTCACCGACGGCGGCGAGATGAAGCTGATGCGCTGCGAGGACTGCCCCTCCGACCTCGACGAGGGGCTGTACGAGCGGCTGCGGGAGTGGCGCGAGGCGCAGGCCGCCGCGCTGGGCCAGCCGGCATTCTGCGTCTTCACCGACAAGACACTCATGGCGATAGCCGAAGCCGTTCCGGGAACCGAACAGGAGCTGGCGAGCATCCCTGGAGTGGTAAGGCGCAAGCTCGGCAGATTCGGCGCCGACGTCCTGGCCCTGTGCGCGGGGGAGGAACTCCCCGGTGGAGAACTCGCGGCGGACCAGGCCGGAGGTGACGAGGACGCTACGGAATGAGGGCTTCCGGGGAACGGTTTCTGCGACGCGCAAAAGTCGTCGGAAAAATAGTTTGCGCGCGCGGAGCGCATCCCCATAGCCTTCGGAAGCACGGAGACAACGGGCCTTCCGAGAACCGTTGGATTCGTGCTGTACTGAACGACCCGGACCGGTCCGCATCGGTCCCCGAAGACGCCGAAAGGAGGCGAGACCAGTGATCAGCTTCATCGAGACCCAGAAAATGACCGATCTCTCGGTCGCCGCCACCTGCCCGCTCGGCTCTTCGCTCCATGGCACCGGTCTGTCCGGAGCCGGCCTGTCCGGTTCCGTCCGTCCGTCCGGCGTCGCGGCAGTGCGTCCCGTGTCCCTCGCGATTCTTCCGATTCGCGAGCGCAGCGAGCGACCGACCAAGGCACCTGAGGTAGCAGCAGCGGCAAACGCGCACGCCTTTGCCTTCGCGGCGGCCAATGGTGCCGAATCCCGGACTCAGTACGCCACGACTCAGTACTTCACGCAGCAGAACAGCATGTGGGCCTTCCGCGGGCTCGAACCCTGGAGTGATCCAGCCTGATCGGCGAGATCAGGTCGGCACCTTCCAGGGCCGCGGAACCCACACCGGGATCCGCGGCCCTTTTGTTTGCCCCTCCGCAGCCGGCAGAGGGGACCACACGACAGCCCAGCCACCAGCCGGGCCGAAAAGACGAGGAACACACCACCGTGCAACTCCAGACGCACACCCCGTCCGTCGCCACCGACCTGAATCCCCCGCCCGACCTCCAGGAGAACCCCTTGCTGCCCCTCACCGAGCTCGACGACGAGATCGACCGCCTCGGCGCCGCCGTCCCGTGCCGCACCTATGACCCGGAGGTCTTCTTCGCCGAGTCGCCGGCCGACGTCGAGTACGCCAAGTCGCTGTGTCAGACCTGCCCCGTGCGCGAAGCGTGCCTGGCCGGCGCCAAGGACCGCCGCGAGCCCTGGGGTGTCTGGGGCGGTGAGCTCTTCGTCCAGGGGGTCGTCGTCCCCCGGAAGCGCCCGCGTGGCCGTCCGCGCAAGAACCCGGTCGCGGCATGAACACCACCGGCACAGGAACGATCGACCGTCCCGCCACCCGGGACCCCCAGAAGCAGGACCCGACGATGAACCCCTCCTTCACCGACACCCCCGCCCCCGCGAACTCCGGCGCGAACGAGCGTCGCCAGAACAGGACCCGTGAAATGCAACTCATCCCAGAAGCCCTGGCGAGGGCCCATATCCATCAGCGCCTGCGCGAGGCCGAGACCGAACGCAGAGCCCTCCGGCTCGCCACGGCCCGGCGCATGCAGCGCCGCGCCGAACGCGTCTCCCTCCGCGCCCGCCGCGCCCTGGCCATGGCCGTCATGCAGTGACACCGGTGACGCGGTGACGCCGGTGACGCCCGCGCGTCGCCTGTCCAACCCGTAGCGCGCCCCACGCCCTTCCCGGGCAGTGCGGCGCGCTACGCGCTTTGGGGCGCCTGATGTTCAGTTCTTGGCGTTCGGTGCTCGGTGGTTGGTGTTCGGTGGTTGGTGGGGAAGTGGCTCGGAGAGGGAATCTGAGCGATGACGTCCGGGCGTGGATCGTGCCGGACCGTGCCGGATCGCGCGGTGTCATATCCCGATCAGATCGTGCGCCGTTGTGATGGAACGTGCACCCCGTGAGTGAACCGTGCGCCGGGGCGGCGGGCCCGTGCGCCGGATGCCGGAGTCGTGCTCCGACACGCACCGCCTTACTGGTGCGTTGTGCACGTATTGTCGGCCTTGGCGGAGATATCGTCGGGCAGTGGACCATGAGACGCATGAACGGGCGGAGTTGACCGACGAAACCGACCGGACCGAGTGGTCCGCCCCGACCGGCGGGCCCGGCGGGTCCAGCGGGTCCGGCGAGGGCACGGTGTGCGCCCGGTGCGGCGCGGTGGCCGACGGCACGCCCACGACCTGGACCTGTTCCGTCGAGAACGGCACTCGCCGCTACTTCTGCGAGTCCTGCGCCCGCACCCACCTCCGCGCCATCGAATCCCGCCTGGACTCCGCCTGGTGGTGATCACCGGTTCGTAGGGTGCTCGCCGGCCCCCTCCACGCCGAGATCGGCGAGCGCCGGCCCCCGCGCTTCAGGCGGAGGTTTCTTCCGCGTCCTCCTCGTCTGCGGTCACGTCGGAACAGGGCTCACGGACGGCTTGGGTGGGGATGGGAGCGGACTCGACGAAGCCCGGTAGCCACGTGGTGAGTTCGTCGCGGAGCCGGACCGTCGCGCCCAGCTGGCACAGGACGCCGATCGTGCTCAGCGTCACGCGGTGTATCAGGAGGTACGCCGGCGGCAGGTTCAGCTGCTTGCCCAGCTGGTGGGCCGGGGAGCGGGGATCCGCGACCCGGGCGGCCTGGTTGCGCATCCAGCCCCGGGTGAAGGTGAACTCCTCCGCCTGTGCCGGCTCGATGATCGGCAGGAGATAGTCCAGTACCGCGTCCGGCTCCAGGTCGACGGAGTCCTTGATGAAGCCCTCCTCGCACAGCAGCTCGTAGACCGCGTCCGCCCGGCCGTCCAGTGTCATCCGCAGCGAGGTGCCGATCGTGGGCGGCAGCCCGTCCGGCAGCCGGTCGACCGTACCGAAGTCCAGTACTCCCAGCCGCCATTCCTCCGGCGGCCCGTCCGGCGCGTGCCCGGTCAGCAGCCGGAAGTTGCCCGGGTGCGGGTCGGCGTGCAGCAGGCCCGTGCGCGAGGTCCCGGAGAAGAGGAAGCGGGCCAGCAGCTGTCCGGCGCGGTCCCGCTCCTCCGGGCTGCCGCCCGAGATCACCTCGGAGAGCGGCACGCCCTCCATCCACTCCGTGACCAGCACCTCGTCGCCCTGATGGACGACGGCCGGCACCACGACGTCCGGATCGTCGGCGAACTCCGCGGCATACGTACGCTGAGCCGCCGCCTCCAGGCCGTAGTCCAGCTCCTCCGAGACCCGGTCCCGCAGCTCGGTGATCAGCGGTTTGACGTCCATCCCGGGGATGAGCGGGCCCAGCAGGCGCGCGAACCGGCCCAGTTGGGCGAGGTCCGAGAGCAGCGCCTCGCCCGCGCCCGGGTACTGCACCTTCACCGCGACCTCGCGGCCGTCGTGCCACACCGCCCGGTGCACCTGCCCGATCGAGGCCGCGGCCGACGGCTTGTCGTCGAACTCCGCGAACAGCTCCCGCCAGTCCTCGCCCAGCCGCTGGGCGAGCACCGCGTGGACGGTGGCGGAGGGCAGCGGCGGCGCCGCCTCCTGCAGCTTGGTCAGCGCGGCGCGGTACGGCCCGGCGATCTCCTCCGGCAGCGCCGACTCGAAGACGGACAGCGCCTGCCCGAACTTCATCGCCCCGCCCTTGAGCTGGCCCAGCGTCGCGAACAGCTGCTCGGCGGTGCGCTGCTGGAGCTCCGTGGCGATCATCTCCGCCGGCCGCCCGCCGATGCGCTTGCCGAGTCCGAGCGCGGTGCGTCCGGCGAAGCCCAGAGGGAGGGCGGCGAGCTTGGCGGTCCGGACGACGGCCTTGCGCGGCAGATCAGACATGTGCGCGTCCTCCCAAGGTCCCGACTCGGCCGGGAGCGTTGTTCCCACAGGTCAGGTGAGTCAGAGCGGTCGGATCGATCAAAGCGGATGGAGCAGTTCGAGCGGTCAGTTCGGTGCGAACGCAGGGGTCGGTTGGCGCGGCCGGGACGCTGAGGGCGGTAGGGACGGCGCGGTCGGTGTTCGTGGGATCGGTGACCGCTGGGTGAGGTTGTGCCGGCATGCGCCCCTCCAACTCGCGCTGGCCCCGGGTGGGGTTACTCCGTCATTGTTGCGCGTCGGGGACGAGGATCCGAGGCGGCTGCGGTGGCGGAGGAGCGCGCCGCGCCACAAGGGCACTCGGGATGAGCCTCGATCTGATCGGTGTCCCAGCTCATACAGGGGAGCGCAAGCTCTGTCCGTGCGCCCGTACAGGGTGGCAGATGCCCGTCGAGGAACGTCAGGACCTGTGTCGCGGCGAGTCCCGCCACCGTCGTGGCCAGCGCCGCGTCGCACGCGGGCACGACCGGCGCGGCGCGGCCCGAACGCCACTGGGCCAGCAGCAGGGGCCAGGCCGGCTCGGCGTCCGTACGGCGCAGCTCCCAGCAGCGGGCGCAGGCCGAGTCGCCGGGGAGGACCAGCGGGCCCACCACTCCCGTGGCCTCGATCACGCCCACGTACAGATGGGGTATGCCGGAGGCGAGGTACGACTCGGCGAGCCCGGGGTCGGGGGCATAGGCGGCCAGGCCGTCCCGCGGGGCGAGCACCGTGAGGGAGTGCGGGAGCCCATCGGACGGGGCGGACGCGCCGCCGGTGGTCCGGGCGGGGCGGCCGGTTCGTCGTCTCCATGGAGAGGAGGCGCTGACCAGGCGCCGGGCGGTCACGTCCCGCCGCTCGCCGACGTGATCGGGGCGGAAGCCGGCGGGCAGCACGTCCCAGGGCTCGACCAGGCCCCTGTCCAGCACGTCCACCTGCCCGACGCCCGCCGCGGAGAGCAGCGCCGCGATCGACGCGCCCACCCGTCCCGTGCCGCGCACCAGTACTCGCGCGGAGCGGCGCGCCCACATCCGTTCGTCCGCGCCCGCCGAGTCCCGATGGCGTGCCGACAGGGCGGCGAGGTCGGGGCGTAACCGGTCGAAGACGGAGAGATCGGCCTGGAGGGCTTCGGCCGCCGGGGTGCCGCGGGCCGGAGCTTCCAGCAGCCCGGCGGCGTCCAGGCGGCCGACGATTTCGCGGGCGTGGCCCGGCGGCAGCTGCATCGCCTTGGCCTCGCGCTCCAGCTGCTCCACGCTGCGGGTGCCGTCGATCAGGCTCAGCAAGCTGCCGGTCGCGCTGTCCATGGGACCGATCACCACGGCGTGGGCCGGGGCGACGCCGAAGCGCACGGTGTCCCTGTCCGGCCAGCCACGCCGCAGAGCCGGCTTGAGCATCGGATGCGGGGAAGGGAGGGGAGCCGACGGGGGAGAGGGGAGAGGAGAGGGGCGGGGGAGGGAGGTGGATTTCGGCGATTCGGGTGGTGAGGGAGGCGCGGGTGGTGAGATGGTCGGGTGTGGGTGCGGCATGTCATCCCCCGTTGATGCGGTGCCGGTCGGTGGTGCCGTGGAGCGGGACGGGTGGTCACGGACTTCTGGTCGGTGATCATGGACTTCGCGGTGGTCTTCCGGCCGTTCGCGGAGGTCCGGATCTGTCGTACGGCTCGAGCATGCGGCAAAGGCCGGATCGGTGCCGGAAGTTATCCACAGAAGGCGCGATTAGTCGTACAAGCGTCGAGCGTCTCTGTACCCGTCGTGGAGGGTTTCGCCCGCAACCCGGCTCGGAGACGGGACTTCGCCCGGCGCCAGAAGGTAACGTCGGGGCGTGCCCGCCGACCCACCGCACCGTGCCGCCGACCCGCAGCGCAGGACCGTAGCGAGCCCACAGAGCCGCGCGTCCGCGACCAGCGCGGTCGAGGTGCGCAGAAGCTCGCGGCGGCGGCGCACGGTCTCCGCGTACCGGGAGGGCGACCGGACCGTCGTCCTGATCCCGGCCCGGATGTCCGAGGCCGAGGAGCGCCGCTGGGTGACGGTCATGCTGGACAAGCTGGCCGCCCAGGAGAGCAAGCGGATGCTGGGCGACGACGAGCTGGCCGAGCGCGCCGAGCGGCTGTCGGCGCAGTACCTGGGCGGCCGGGCCCGCCCCGCGTCCGTGCGCTGGGTCACCAACCAGAACACCCGATGGGGATCGTGCACGCCGGCCGAGGGCAGCATCCGGCTCTCGCACCGGCTGCAGGGCATGCCGGAGTACGTCATCGACTACGTACTCGTGCACGAGCTGGCCCATCTGCTCGTGCCCGGACACGGTCCCAGCTTCTGGGAGCTGTTGACGGCGTATCCCCGGACGGAGCGGGCGCGCGGCTACCTCGAAGGAGTGGTCGCCGCCGACCGGCTGCCGCACCTGCCCGCAGCGCGCAGCGAGTGACGGCGGTACCGCCACGGCCGCCGCTTTCGTGACAGAACCGTCGAGCCCCGGCATCGTGCCGCATACGTACCAGCCGTTAGCCTGACGCGCGACGCAATCAAGTTCGGATGGGGGACGGTCGTTACGTATGGCCAGGGAATTCCAACGGGGCCACAAGGCCAGGATCAGTGACCTGACCGCGGGGACGGATCTGTACGTGGGCGTGCGGATCGCCGGTCCCGGTCTGACCTTCGACATCAGCTGTTTCGGCCTCGACGCCGACGAAAAGCTGTCCGACGACCGGTACTTCATCTTCTTCAACCAGCCGAAGTCGCCCGAGGAGTCCCTCCAGCAGCTCGGTGCGCAGGCCGGTGACACCGAGTCCTTCCGGGTCACGCTCGACCGGATCCCGCAGCACGTACAGAAGCTGTCCTTCACGGCGGCGATCGACGGTGCGGGCCAGATGTCGCAGATCGGTCCGGGGTACATCCGGATCGTCGCAGGGGGCGAAGAAGTCGCGCGGTATTCCTTCACGGGGTCCGAGTTCAGTACCGAGCGTGCTGTCATGCTCGGCGACTTCTACATGAAGGACGTGTGGCGCTTCGCGGCTGTCGGGCAGGGGTTCGACGGTGGACTGGAGGCGCTGCTGAAGAACTTCGGTGGCGAGGTCGCCGAGGAGGCGGAGGCCGCGCCGCAGCCGGACGCCGTACCCGGCTTCGCACCGCCTGCCGCAGCGGAGCCCGCGCCCGGTTTCGCGCCGCCCGCCGCCGAGCCGGCCCCGGCGCCTGCCCCGACCCCGGAACCTGCCCCGGCGCCCGGCTTCGGTGCCCCGCAGCAGCCCACGGTCCCGGAGCCCGCGCAGCCGTACGCCCCGCAGCCCGGGCCCGCCCCCGCCCAGCAGCCGACGGCTCCGCAGCAGAACCAGCAGAACCAGCCTGACCAGCAGGCCCGGATGCACGCGGCGCCGACCATCGCCGCCCCCATGGCGCCGCCGGCGCCCGCGCCCCACCCGGGCCAGCCCGCGCCCCACCCGGGCCAGCCCGCGCCGCCGCCCGCCCAGCCCGGCCCGTACGGCCAACCCGGCCCGTACGCCCAGCCCGGTCCCTACGGTCAGCAGCCGCCCGCCTACGGGCAGCCCGCGCCGCAGGGCAGCGGGCAGTACGCCGTACCGCAGCAGGGCGGTCCCGGCGCGGGGCTGGAAGCCTCGCTGCAGAAGTACCGCGAGGCCCCCACAGGGCAGCGCTGGACGCCCCAGAGCGAGAAGCTGATCCGGGTCGACCTCGGCGTCGACGGACAGCCGGTGCTGGCCCGCCAGGGCAGCATGGTGCTCTACCAGGGCAAGGTCGACTTCAGCTACAAGGGCGCCGGCTTCCGCGGCCGCATCGTGGGCAACGCCACCGGCCAGGAGATGCAGCTGATGCGCTGCTCCGGCCAGGGGCAGGTCTTCTTCGCGGAGAACAGCGCCCATGTGCACCCCATCGAGCTGCAGGGCGACGCGATCTGCGTCAACGCCGAGAGCGTGCTGGCCTTCGACGAGTCGCTGCAGCACGAAGTGCGGCGCATCGAAGGGCACGGCATCCCCGGAGGCGCGCTGTTCACCATGCAGTTCCAGGGCACCGGCACGGTGGTCGTGAAGACCGCCGGAACTCCCGTCGTCCTGCCCGTCACGCCGACCACCTTCGCGGACGCCAACGCCATCGTCGCGTGGTCCGCCGCCTCCCAGGTGATCATCTCCAGCCAGGTGCGGCTGCGCCGCAGCGCGTACCCCGGCCACTCGGGGGAGACCGTGAACCTCCAGTTCCGGGGCGCTCCCGGCAATTTCATCGTCGTCCAGCCCTACGAGGTCTGAGGGAGCCCGTCATGACTCAGCAGCAGCTTTCGGGCTACGCCCCGACCGCACCCGCGGTCCGTATGGAGAACCACGGCAGTGCGATGGTGAAGATCGCCATGCAGAGCGGTCAGGACGTCCTCTGCCGCACCGGCTCGATGGTCGCCTACGAAGGCTTCGTCCAGTACGAGCCGAACCCGCCGGCCGTGCGCCAGATGGCCTCCCAGTGGCTGACCGGCGAGGGCGCGCCCCTCATGAAGGCCAGCGGCGACGGCCTGCTCTACCTCGCCGACTACGGCGCCGACGTCGTGTGCCTGAACCTCAACGACGACGCCATCTCCGTGAACGGCACCAACCTGCTCGCCTTCGACGCGCACCTCCAGTGGGGCGTGCAGCGCGTCAAGGGGATGGCGAAGTTCGCGGGCCAGGGATTGTTCAACGTGGGGATCGCGGGCACCGGATGGGTCGCGCTGACCTCGCGCGGCACTCCGATCGTCGTCGACTGCGGCCGTGGCGAGGACGAGACCTACGTGGACCCGGACGCGCTCGTGGCCTGGTCGACGAACCTGAACGTGAAGGGCAAGCGCAGCTTCAAGGCGTCCTCGATGATCGGGCGCGGCAGCGGCGAGGCGTACCAGCTCGGCTTCTCCGGCCAGGGCTTCGTGGTCGTACAGCCCAGCGAGGACAGCGCCGACCGGCTCCGGGCCCGGGGCTGAGGGGGAGGAATTACGTCACCATGCAGAGCCCGCTTTTCGCCTACACCGAGGCGCAGACCCAGGACCGGTACGCGCTGCAGAACCCGCAGTTGCTGCGGGTCGCGCTGACCGGCCACGAGGACCTGCTCGCCCGTAAGGGCACGATGGTCGCCTATCAGGGGCTGCTCGAATTCGACGGGGAGTACCAGACCCCGAACCAGCAGCGGCGGCGCGCCCGGGCCGGCGAGGGTCTGGACCTGATGCGCGTCTCCGGACAGGGCACGGTCTACCTGGCCAACCTCGCCCAGCACGTCCATCTCGTGGACGTCGACCACGACGGGCTGACCGTCGACAGCAACTACGTGCTCGCGCTGGACTCCACGCTCCACTGGGAGGTCATCTCCGTGGACAGCCAGTACGGCATCTCGGGCACCGGCAAGTACCAGCTCAACATCTCGGGCCGGGGCAAGGTCGCGCTGATGACCTCGGGCCAGCCCCTGATGATGCAGGTGACGCCCGACAAGTACGTCAACGCCGACGCGGACGCGGTGGTCGCCTGGTCGACCTCGCTGCGCGTCCAGATGCAGGCGCAGACGCATTCCTCGGGCGTGTGGCGGCGCCGCGGCAGCACGGGCGAGGGCTGGGAGCTCAGCTTCCTCGGACAGGGCTACGCGCTCGTCCAGCCCAGCGAGCTGCTGCCGCCGCAGAACGCCGTCATCGGGCAGGGCCTCGCCGCCCAGTACGGGATGGGGCAGCGCGGCGCCCACGGGCAGAACCAGGGCAACATCTTCACGAACTGAGCAGGGCGCCCTCAGGCGCCCCTCAGAGACGCGCGAGCGGGCCCGGCACTCCTGTGCCGGGCCCGCTCGCCGCGCGTCCTACAGCAGCGCCCTGGTCCGCTCCACGAGCCGTACCACCGACTCGTCGGCCACGTCCGGCACCTCGTCGTACGGGAACCAGCGCAGGTCCAGTGACTCGTCGCTGATCGCCTCCGTGGCGCCCTCCGGGGCCAGCGCGGCGTACTGCACGTCCAAGTGCCACGCGCAGGGCGTGTGATGGCGGTCCAGGCGCACCGGGCCGCCCGGCAGCAGCGTGAGCCCCCGGTCGATGCCGGACTCCTCGCGCGCCTCGCGCAGCGCCGCGTCCGCCAGCGTGGCGTCCCCGGGCTCGCAGTGGCCGCCCATCTGCAGCCACATCCGCAGCTTCTTGTGCAGCGTGAGCAGCACGCGGCCGCGCGACGGGTCGATCACCAGGGCGCTCGCCGTGAGGTGCCCGTCGCCGCAGGGCTTCCACATGCCGTCCGGGTGGGCGGCCAGGTGGTCCAGGTACGCCAGCCGAAGCTGCTCCTGGTCGGGAGCGGGCGCGGGCCACTCCTTGAGGACCCGCGCCGCGTTCTCATGAAGGCTCACGGTCACTTGGCGCCGTCGCCCTCGCCGCCGTCCTTGCCCTCGGAACCGTCGCCCTCGGGGCGCTCGCCCTCGGCACCCTCCCGCTTGGTCAGGTCCGGCTTGCCGCCCTCGGCAGTGCCCTTGCCCTTCGCGGCCTCGCCGAGCATCGCGTCCAGCTCGGAGAAGTCCAGCTGCTCGCGGTGCACGAAGCCGTCCGGGTCGTCCAGGTCCTGCGCCGTGGGGAGCATGTCCGGGTGCGACCACAGCGCGTCCCGGCCGTCCAGGCCGCGCGCGTCCGTGAGCGAGGCCCACAGCCGCGAGGCGTCCCGCAGGCGCCGCGGGCGCAGCTCCAGGCCGATCAGGGTGGCGAAGGTCTGCTCCGCCGGGCCGCCGGTCGCCCGGCGCCGCCGCAACGTTTCGCGCAGCGCGTCGGCCGACGGGAGGTGCGGGGCGGCGGCCGCGTGCACGACCGCGTCCACCCAGCCCTCTACGAGGGCCAGCGCCGTCTCCAGACGGGCCAGCGCGGCCTTCTGCTCCGGGGTGTCCTCGGGCTGGAACATGCCCTGCTGCAGCGCGTCCTGCAGCTGCTCGGGGTGGGCCGGGTCGAGCTGGCCGACCGCGTCCTCCAGCTTGCTGGTGTCGACCTTGATGCCGCGTGCGTAGCCCTCGACCGCACCGAAGAGGTGCGAGCGCAGCCACGGTACGTGGGCGAAGAGACGCTGGTGGGCGGCCTCGCGCAGGGCCAGGTACAGCCGCACCTCCTCGGGCGGCACCCCCAGGCCGGAGCCGAGCGCCTCGACGTTGCCCGGCAGCAGGGCGGCCTTGCCGGCCGGGCCCAGCGGCAGCCCGACGTCCGTGGAGCCGACGACCTCGCCGGCCAGCGTGCCGAGCGCCTGCCCGATCTGGGTACCGAACATCGCGCCGCCCATGGAGCGCATCATCCCGAGCAGCGGGCCCGCCATGGCCTGCATCTCCTCGGGGAGCACGTCGCCCATCGCGGCGCCGACGCGCTCGGCGACCGGGTCCACGAGCTCCTTCCACACCGGCAGGGTCTCCTCGACCCACTCGGCGCGGCTCCAGGCCACGACGGTGTTCGCGCCCGAGGGCAGCGACGTCACGCCGTCCAGCCACAGGTCCGCGAGGCGCACGGCCTCCTCGGCCGCGGCCCGCTCACCGGGCGCCACGCTGGCGTCCTTGCTGCCGTCCTGGGCGCCCTGCGCCACCGTCTGGCGCGCGATGTCCTTGGCCATCTCCCAGTTCACCGGGCCGCCCTCGTACGAGAGCATCTGGCCGAGCTTCTGGAAGGCGGCTCCGAGGTCGCCAGGGTTCATCTCGCCCCCTGGCCCGCCCATGCCGCCGAAGAGCGCCGCGAACGGATTGTCCGCGCCACCGCTCCCGCCGCCGAACCCGAACGGATTCGCGGGGCCCTGGTTACCTCCCTGGCCGCCCTTCTGCTTGCCGTTGTCGCCGTCCTCCGGCTCCTCCGGCGGAAGGCCGAATCCGAATGGGTTGTCACTCACGGGTTTCCTCGGCTCGTAGGGCCGCCGGCCCCGGGCCGACGGCGGCTGCCCGACATTCCCTTCCAGCCTAGAGGGTGTCCGGCCGTTCTCCGCGGCCGCGGAGAAGACGGTCCGGTACCCCCTGTGACACCCCGCGCCGCTCCGGGGCTCGGTGCTTGGCTGTCGGGGCGCCTGCGGCAGGATGGACGCACGCTGGTCCGTACGCGCCGGTGCGCATACGTACTGAAGACAACCGCTGGAGACGCCCGGTGAGTTCCCCAGATCCGACCGTTCGCGCAGCGCGAAACAGTGCTGCCAGGCCCGAGAAGACGTCCGAAACGACGCTCCCAGGGGCAGCCGCGCCACAGCACCGCCCCGTCGTGGCGGTCACCGGCGCCGCCTCCGGTGTCGGTGCGCTGCTGACCCGTGCCCTGCTGGAGTCCGACGAGGTCAAGCGGGTCGTGGCCATCGATGAGCGGCGCGGGGACGAGGAGGACGCCGACTGGCACGTACTGGATGTCCGCGACCCCGCCATCGCCGAGAAGCTCCGGGGCGCCGACGTCGTCGTCCACCTGGCGCTCGACCTCGACCTGGAGACCGACCCGGCCGCCCGCACCGCGTACAACGTGCGCGGCACCCAGACCGTCCTGACCGCGGCCGCCGCGGCCGGCGTGCACCGGGTCGTGCTGTGCACCTCCGCGATGGTCTACGGGGCGCTGCCCGACAACGACGTGCCGCTCTCCGAGGACGCCGAGCTGCGCGCGACCGCGGACGCCACCGGGGTCGGCGACCTCATGGAGATCGAACGGCTGGCCCACCGGGCGCCGCGCGCCCACCCCGGACTCAACGTCACCGTGCTGCGCCCCACCGTCCTCGTGGGCGGCACCGACACCGCGCTCACCCGGTACTTCGAGTCGCCGCGCCTCCTGGTCGTCGCGGGCTCCCGCCCCGCGTGGCAGTTCTGCCACGTGGAGGACCTGGTCAGCGCACTGGAGTACGCCGCCCTGGAGAAGGTCGAGGGCGAGCTCGCGGTGGGCTGCGACGGCTGGCTGGAGCAGGAGGAGGTCGAGGAGCTCACCGGTATCCGCAGGATGGAGCTGCCCTCCTCCGTGGCCCTCGGCGCCGCGGCCCGGCTGCACCGCATCGGACTCACGCCCTCGCCCGCCGGCGACCTGGCGTACACGATGCACCCGTGGGTGGTCAGCGGCAGCCGGCTGCACGACGCGGGCTGGCGGCCCCGCTGGACCAACGAGGAGGTGCTCGCCGAGCTCCTGGAGGAGGTCGCGGGGCGGCACACGGTGGCCGGGCGCCGGCTGGGCCGCAAGGACGCCACCGCCGCCGGTGCGGCGGGCGCGACCGTCGCGCTGCTGGGTACCGCCGCGCTCGTACGCCGCGCCCGTAAGGCCCGGCGGCGTATCTGAGGCAGCGCGGGTGGCGCCCCTCGGGGCACGCGCGCCACAGGAGTGCGGGGGACCGTACGGAAGCGGTGGCTCCCTCCGGACGGCGGGAATGCGTCGTCCGTACGCGGCGGCAGTCCCCCTACGGTCTGGTAGGACCCTCCATAAGGCGGTCGGTACACCAGGTGAAACAGCCATTCCCCCGCGCCGCGTCCGTGGGGCACGATAGGCGCATGTCTGGTACGAACCACCACCCGTCGCCGCGTCCCGATCACCCCGGTGAGCAGGGGACAGCGGATCCGATCCGGCTGCTGGGCATCCGGGACACGCCGCTGTCCGTGGACGAGGTGTTCGCGGCCGTCGGGGACGCCGCGTCCGGCGGGACCGCCCTGTTCGTCGGCACGGTCCGCTCGCACGACGGCGGCTCGGACGTCGACGGGCTCGGCTACTCCGCACACCCGACGGCCGAGGCGGAGCTCCGCCGGGTCGCGGAGAAGGTGGCCGCGGACTTCCCCGTCCGGGCGCTGGCCGCGGTCCACCGGGTGGGGGATCTGCGCATCGGTGACCTCGCGGTCGTCGTGGCGGTGTCCTGCGCGCACCGGGGCGAAGCGTTCGAGGCGTGCAGACGGCTCATCGACGACCTCAAGCACGAGGTCCCGATCTGGAAGCACCAGACGTTTTCGGACGGGACCGAAGAATGGGTCGGAGCGTAGCGCCGTCTTCTGGGGACAGCACCGTCCCCCGGGGCGCGCGACGTGATCGGTTCGCTCCCATGGCGTAAAGAAAGCGTGTAGGACGCATTCATGGGGCGTACGGGAGCGGTGAGCTGCCCGTAACTGGGTACGCGCCCTCTACGGGCGCCCCGCCGCAGACGCCCGGTGATCAGCCGGACAGCCGACATCATCCTCCGGTTGCGTAACCCGCCCCCGGGCCTGAGCGTTGAGCTGTCGGATGGTTAATCTGCTTATTCGTCGTTGCGGTTGTGTACAAGGGGTCGGGAGGCCGCTATGGGTGCGCTTCTCTGGTTGCTGATTCCGGTTCTCGCCGCACTGGCTGCCGTCGTGTGGAGTACGTGGACCACGAGGTACCGCAAGGCCGGGGATGTTGCCGAGCTCGCCGGGTACGCCCGTTTCCGGGAGGCCATGGAGCGCGAGGAACGGGAAGAGGTGCGCGCGGAGGTCCGCTCCGACGCCGCCTGAGCGTCACCGGGGGGCCGGGACCCGTACGGACGGCCCCGCGGGCCGCTTGTCATACCCGTCCCGTACTGTCGTTCCATGCCACGCCGGACCGCGACGCTCCTCGCCTCGACTCTCATGCTGATCGCGCTGTTGTGCGCCGGGGTGCTGATTCCCGTGCCGTACGCGCAGATGACGCCGGGGCCCACGGTCAACACCCTCGGCGACCACGCGGGCGAGCCGGTGCTGCAGATCGACGGCCGCAAGACGTATCCGACGACCGGTCATCTCAACATGACGACGGTCCGCGTCACCGGCCCCGACTACCGCATGAACCTCTTCGAGGCGGCGTACGGCTGGCTGGCGCACGACAGTGCCGTGGTGCCGCACAAGACGCTGTACCCGGACAACCAGACGGCCGAGCAGGCCGACCAGGAGAACGCCGAGGAGTTCAGCCAGTCGCAGGAGAGCGCCAAGGTGGCGGCCCTGGACGAGCTGCACATCCCGGTGAGCTCCCAGGTCGTGGTCGCCTCGGTCATGAAGGACACCCCGGCCGACGGCACGCTGCACGCCGGTGACGTCATCAAGGCGGTGGACGGTACGGCGGTGAAGCGGCCCGCGGACGTCGCCCGGCTGGTCACGAAGCACAAGGCGGGCGAGAAGGTCACCTTCACGCTGGTCCCGGCCAAGGAAGCGGCCGCGGCGGAGAAGAAGGGCGACAAGCCCTCCGGCGGCCGCCAGGTCTCGCTGACGACCAAGAAGGCCACGGACGGCCGGGCCATCGTCGGCATCCAGGCCGGCCTCGATCACACGTTCCCGTTCGAGATCGACATCAAGCTCGCCGATGTGGGCGGTCCGAGCGCGGGCCTGATGTTTGCTCTCGGGATCGTCGACAAGCTCACGCCCGAGGACCTGACCGGCGGCAACTTCGTCGCCGGTACGGGAACGATCGACGACAAGGGCAAGGTCGGGCCGATCGGCGGCATCTCCATGAAGATCGTCGCGGCCCGCGACAAGGGCGCCGAGTACTTCCTCACTCCGAAGGACAACTGCGCCACCGCGGCCAAGGACACCCCGGAAGGGCTCCGGCTCGTCAAGGTGAACACCATTCACGACGCGACGCAGGCCCTCACGAAGATCCGTAAGGGCGACACGGCGCACTTGCCGAGCTGCACGCCTGCCGCGCACTCCTGACGAAGGCTCGGGGCCGCACGGGCGCTCCTGCCGAGCGCCCGAGCCCCCCGGCGGGCGCGCGCGAACCCCCATGCGCGCGCCCGAGCTCCCAAGCCCCCACGGGCGTGCCCGAGACCCCCCACGGGCGCGCACGAGCACGAGCCCCCAAGCCAAGCCCCCCCACGAGCACGCCCTGAGCCGCCGAGCCCCCCGGGCGCCGGGCCCGTTACTCCTCGAAGGTCGCCGTCAGGGCCTCCGCCAGGCCCGGTACGAGGTCGGCGCCGGTGAGCACCTCGGCGGTGGAGTCCTTCTCGCGCAGCCGCAGCGCCGACTCGCGCCGGCCGTCGCGCAGTACCGCCACGGTCATCCGGACCTCCTGGCGGTCGGGGTGTTCGGCGACCCACTTGGCGAGCGCGTCCTCGTCCATGCCGGCCGGCACGGACTCCTCGGCGGACGGCGGCAGCATCAGCCGCTCCACGGTCATGGCGCAGCCGGCCACCGCGTCGGGCCAGGCGATGGTGCCGAGGAACTCGTCGAGCGGGACGCTCGGCGGGACCTCGTCCTGCTCCACGGGGGTCAGGGAGGCGTCGGCGCTCTCGTCGATGCCCAGCTGGGCGGCGAGCGCGGGCTCTTCGTCGCGCAGGCGCGCGGTGTCTACGAGGGCGAACAGGCGGGCGGGCTGGTCCCAGCCGATCCCGGCGGCGTACTCGTCGATTTCGAGTACGGCGCGGGTCAGTGGGTCGGCGGCGAGAGGGGTGCCGTCAACGGGGAGGTTGGTCATGTGGAATATCGTGCCCTGAACTTCCCGGAAAACGGGAACCGGGTAAAGCCTTAGTAAGTTGCAAGAGTGGGTCCTACTATCACCGGGCCCGCTTCATACGACAGCGAACTTCGAGGTGCGCACCTTGGCTTTCCAGATGCCGGACCGCGGCTCAGGCCCCGCCGGGCCACGGACGAGAGTGGGCCGCCCGTCCCGGCGGATGCGGACCGGGCTCCTGACCCTGGGCGTGCTGGCTGTGCTGGCCATGCTCTTCGTGATGTTCTCCGGGTTCTGGACCGACTGGCTGTGGTTCCGCTCGGTGAAGTACTCCTCGGTCTTCACCACGACGCTGTGGACCAAGGTCGGCCTGTTCTTCTTCTTCGGCGCGCTGATGGCCGCCGCCATCGGGGTCAACGTCTGGCTGGCCCACCGGCTCCGCCCGCCTCTCAGCGCCATGTCGCTGGAGCAGCAGAGCCTGGACCGCTACCGGATGAGCATCGCGCCGTACAAGAAGTGGGTGCTGGTCGCGGTCACCGCGCTGGTCGGCCTGATCGCCGGCGCGTCCGCCTCCAGCCAGTGGCGCACCTGGCTGCAGTGGGTCAACGGCGTGCCGTTCGGCCAGAAGGACCCGCAGTTCCACGAGGACATCTCCTTCTACGCCTTCGACCTGCCGTGGTTCCGCTTCCTGCTGAGCTTCGGCTTCGCCTGTGTGGTGCTGTGCCTGATCGCCGCGGCGCTCACGCACTACCTGTACGGCGGCCTGCGCGTCACGAGCCCCGGTTCCCGTGCCACCGCGGCGGCCACCGGCCACCTGTCGGTGCTGCTGGGCATCTTCGTGTCGCTCAAGGCGATGGCGTACTGGCTCGACCGGTACGGCCTCGCGGTGAAGTCCAGCGGCCTGAAGTCCGCGGAGGGCTGGACGGGCCTGCGGTACGTCGACGCGCATGCCTACCTGCCGGCGAAGACGATCCTGTTCTTCATCGCGGCCATCTGTGCCGTGCTCTTCTTCGCCACCCTGTGGCGGCGGACCTGGCAGCTGCCGGTCATCGGCTTCGGCCTGATGGTCCTCTCGGCCGTCCTCATCGGCGGGCTGTACCCGGCGATCGTGCAGAAGTTCCAGGTCCAGCCCAACGAGCAGGCCAAGGAAGCGCCGTTCATCAAGGAGAACATCAAGGCCACGCGGGACGCGTACGGCATCGACGGCTCCAAGGTCACCGGCTACAAGGGCGACTACAAGCCCAAGGACAAGGCGGACAACGAGCGGCTGCGGGACGCGGCGGACACCACGGCGAGCATGCGCCTGCTGGACCCGAACGTCGTCTCGCCCACCTTCCAGCAGCAGCAACAGGTCCGCGGGTACTACCAGTTCCCCGCCACGCTCGACGTCGACCGCTACAAGGGCAACGACGGCAAGGAGCAGGACACCGTCATCGGCCTGCGCGAGCTGAACATCGCCGGCATCCCCGAGCGCAACTGGATCAACGACCACTTCAAGTACACCCACGGCTTCGGCGCGGTCACCGCCAAGGGGACCAGCACGGTCAATGAGGGCGAGCCGGAGTACACCGAGAAGAACCTCCCCGCCAAGGGCCATCTCCCGAAGCACGAGCAGCGCATCTACTACGGCGAGAAGACCACGCAGTACTCCATCGTCGGCGGCCCGCAGCAGGAGCTGGACTACTCCGACGACAGCGGCGAGAAGAGCTACAGCTACAAGGGCAAGAGCGGGGTGAACCTCGCCAATCCGGTCAACCGCGCGGCGTATGCCGTGGCCTTCGGCGAGCCGCAGATCCTGTACTCGGGCGCCATCGGCGACGGCTCGCGCATCCTGTACAACCGCACTCCCAAGGAGCGCGTGGAGTCGGTCGCGCCGTGGCTCACCATCGACGGCGACGCCTATCCGGCGGTGGTCGACGGCCGCATCAAGTGGATCGTCGACGCGTACACCACGAGCAACGGTTACCCGTACTCCTCGCGGACCACGCTCGGGGACACCACGGCGGACTCGCTGACCGACGGCCAGCGCGCGGTGGTGGCCCAGCAGAACCAGGTCAACTACATCCGCAACTCCGTCAAGGCGACGGTCGACGCGTACGACGGCTCGGTCAAGCTCTACCAGTGGGACAAGCACGACCCGGTCCTGAAGACCTGGATGAAGGCGTTCCCCGGCACGGTCGAGCCCACGTCGAAGATCAGCAACGATCTGATGGAGCACCTGCGCTACCCGCAGGACCTCTTCAAGGTGCAGCGCCAGCTGCTCACCACGTACCACGTCACCGACGCGAACACCTTCTACACCGGCAGCGAGCGCTGGCAGATCCCGAACGACCCGACGACCAAGTCGGCGACCGCGGTTCCGCCGTACTACCTCAGCATGAAGATGCCGGACCAGAAGAACCAGACGTTCTCGCTGACGACGACGTTCACGCCGAACAAGCGGGACAACCTCGGGGCGTTCATGGCGGTCGACGCCAACGCCAAGAGTCCGGACTACGGGAAGATCAGAATCCTCAAACTCCCGTCCGAGACCACGGTCCCCGGACCGCAGCAGGTGCAGTCGAAGTTCAACTCCGACGACACGGTCGCCAAGACGCTGAACATCCTCAAGAAGGGTGACTCGGAGATCGAGTACGGCAACCTGCTCACCGTCCCCCTGGACGGCGGCCTGCTGTACGTCGAGCCGGTCTATCTGCGCGGCGCGGGCACCAACTACCCGCTGCTGAAGAAGGTGCTCGTCAGCTACGGCAACAAGGCGGCCTTCGAGGACAGCCTCGGCGAGGCGCTGGACGTGGTGTTCGGGAAGAAGGCACCGAACGTCGGTGACGGCGACGAGGACACCACCACGCCGCCGGACACGGGCAGTACGACACCGCCCTCGGACCAGAGCGTCCAGGAGGCCCTGGACGACGCCCAGCAGGCGTACGAGGAGGGCGAGAAGGCCCGCGAGTCCGGTGACTGGGCCGGCTACGGCGAGGCGCAGAAGAAGCTGAAGGCCGCGCTGGACCGGGCCGCCGCCGCGGAGAAGAAGGCGGGGGAGAAGGCCGGTTCGTCGGACAAGGGCGGCAGCGCCGAGGAGCACAAGCAGGGCGGCTGACCGCGGATTATGGCTCCGCCTCCGCGCCGTGGTACCTTAAATACACAACGGCGCGGGGTGGAGCAGCTCGGTAGCTCGCTGGGCTCATAACCCAGAGGTCGCAGGTTCAAATCCTGTCCCCGCTACTGCAAGGCGAAGGCCCGGATCCTCTTGGATCCGGGCCTTCGTCATGCGTGCCGTCACATATGTGCGCGTTAAACCACCCGCATTGGGGAGACTCGTGTCCTGAGCGTTTGGCATGTCGTTGTGTCGGGAAGTCGACAAAACGCTGTAGTGACCTCACTGGCTGCGGTATACCAGGTGTACCCGGGCTTCGGGTGGTGCGACGATGGCCCTTATGGGGGACAAGGCAAGGTTGTTGGAGACAGGTCCATTTGTGCATGCGCCCGACGACGGGCGCGAATCCGAGCTGCCGCCGCCCGCGAGGGACGCGGCCGACGCGACCGACGGCACGGAGTCGCCCGAGGCGACCGAGGCCATGGACGAGGTGGGCCACCGGCAGGCCGCCGCCGCGGGCGACCCGGCGGCGGCGAGCATGCTCGGCGCGATGCTGCTGCGCCGCGGTGATCTGGACGGTGCTGAACCGTGCCTGCGCGCCGCCACCGTCGCGGGTGACCGGGCCGCCGCCAACAACCTCGGAGTCCTGCTGCACCAGCGCGGATACGCCGACGAGGCGGCCGGCTGGTGGCGCATCGCCGCCGTCGCCGGATCCGCCGCCGCGGCGCACGCGCTGGGCCGGCACTACCGCGAGCGCGGCGACGAGCCCGCCGCCGAGTACTGGCTGCGCCAGGCCGCCGAGTCCGGCCACTGCCTGGGCGCCTACGCACTCGCCGACCTGCTCGACCACCGGGGCGAGGAGGGCGCCGAGCGGTGGTTCGTGGCCGCCGCCGAGCGCGGCCACCGCGAAGCTGCGTACCGCCTCGCGCGCATTCTGGACGAGCGGGAGTCCGACGGCACGGCGTACGGCGAGGGCGCGGAGCCGCGCGCCGCGGCCGAGCAGTGGTACCGCCAGGCCGCGGCCCGCGGGCACCGCAGGGCCGCGCTGCACCTCGGCACGCTCCTGGAGGAGCGCGGCGAGCTCAAGGAGGCCGGGCGCTGGTACCTCATCGCGGCCAAGGACGGCGAGCCGCGCGCCGCGTGCGCGCTCGGCTTCCTCCTGAAGGACGCGGGCGACGAGGAGAGCGCGGCGGAGTGGTGGCGCCGGGCGGCCCAGGACGGTGACGGCAACGCCGCCAACGCCCTCGGGGCGCTGCACGCCGACCGCGGCGAGCTGCAGACCGCCGAGCGCTGGTACCGGGCCGCGCTGGAGGCCGGCGACGTCAACGGCGCGTACAACATCGGCCTGCTCTGCGCCCAGCAGGGCCGCGACGGCCGCAGCGAGCAGTGGTACCGCCGGGCCGCCTACGCGGGGCACAGGGAGGCGTCCAACGCGCTCGCCGTGCTGCTGCTGCAGCGCGGCGACGCGTCCGGTGCCGAGCCGTGGTTCTCCAAGGCGGCCGAAGCGGGCAGCGTGGACGCCGCGTTCAACCTCGGCATCCTGCACGCGGGCCGGGGCGCCGAGCGCACTTCCCGCAAGTGGTACGAGCGGGCCGCCGAGGCCGGGCACACCGAGGCGGCGCTGCAGGCGGCCCTCTCCTTCCTGCGGGAGGGCGAGTGGCAGGACGCCGAGCGGCACCTGCGCACGGCGGCGGAAGCGGGCAGCGCCGAGGCGGCCTACCGGCTCGCCGCGCTGCTGGACCGCGAGGCCAGCGGCCCGGAGGAGTCCGGGGGCGAGAGCGAGGAGTGGTACGAGCGCGCCGCCGCGCAGGGGCACCGCGGTGCCCAGGTGCGGATGGGCATGCTCGCCGCGTCCAAGGGCGACGCCACGGCGGCCGCCGACTGGTACCGCGCGGCGGCCGAGGCCGGCAGCCGCAACGCGGCCTTCAACCTCGGGCTGCTGCTGGCCCGGGAGGGCAGCCTCCCGGAGGCCGCCCTGTGGTGGACGCGCGCCGCCGAGGCCGGGCACGGGCGCGCGGCGCTGCGCCTCGCGCTGCTGGCGGCTCGCCGGGGCGCGCTCGCGGAGAGTGAGCGGTGGTGCACGCGGGCGGTGGAGCTGGGTCCGCCGGAGGTCACCCAGCGTGCCGCCCGGCTGCGGGACGCCCTCAAGGAGGAGCTGAGCGCATGAGGTCCGGCCGGTCCCGAGGGGCCGGCCGGACACCGGTGCGCGAGGGTCGCGGGCACGGATTTGCGCTGGTCGTCGGCTTGGGGTTAGAGTTGTGAACACAACGGCGCGGGGTGGAGCAGCTCGGTAGCTCGCTGGGCTCATAACCCAGAGGTCGCAGGTTCAAATCCTGTCCCCGCTACTGAAGGCGAAGGCCCGGATCCGCAAGGATCCGGGCCTTTGTCATGCGTGCGTGCCGCCTTCGTCGTGCGTGCGCGCCCTTCACGGCCGGTGGCCGACCGCCTCCGCGTAGAACGAGCGGTCCACGAGCCCGCTCTCCGGGACCTGCGGGCCCTTGGTGACCCCCGCGTCCCGGTAGGCGCGCTGCAGGCGGCCGGCGGTGCCCTTCCGGATCTCCCAGTCCATCCGCAGCGACGGCACGGCCGTGAGCACGTCGGCGTCCACCTTCAGCAGCCCCGCCAGCTCCGCCGCGAACGCCCGGTCGGCCTTGTAGTCGCCGCGGAAGTACGTGTTGACCGTACGGATGTACGCGCGCAGGAAGGCGACGCCGGCGTCCGGGTCCCGCTGCAGGAGGTGGGGGCCGTACAGGGCGCCGCCGAGCGGTTCGCCCTGTGGCTGGCCGCCGAGGAACGCGTACTTCTTGTTGCCGTCGACCGTGCGCCATACCGGGTCCAGCAGCCAGGCGGCGTCCACGCCGCCGCCGGTCAGCGCGGTCAGCACGTCCGAGGAGCCGAGCTGCTGGAAGGTGACGGAGTCCATCCCGGCGCCGTGCCGGGCGAAGGAACGGTCCATCGGGTACATGATCACCGAGCCCTTGCCGATCATGGTTCCGAGGCTCGCGCCCTTCAGGGACGCCGACCGCGCCGTCTCTCCCTTGCCGAGCCGGACCCACAGGCCGCTCTTCGACCGCGGGTCGGGCGAGAAGTTCCCGGCCACCCAGCGGATGTCGAAGCCGCCGGCGATGCCGTTGAGGACGGCGGCCTCCGGCGCCGCCCACAGGACGTCCAGGTCGCCCTTGGCCAGCAGCGGCAGCGCCTCGGGCGTGGGCAGCACCTTCAGGCGGACGTCCAGGCCCTCCTTCGCGAACTCGCCCTTGGCGAGCGCCATTCGGACGGGTGCGACGTACTCGGCGTTCAGGGTGCCGGTGGCGAGCGTGAGCGAACGCTTCTTCTTCAGGGGCCGGGCGGCCGGGGCTCCCTTGTCGCAGCGGGCGGGCCGGCGGTCCGCCGCCAGGTCGGCGGGGTCGGTCCAGGCGCGGGCGCCACAGCCGGCGACAGGCGTGATCGTACGGGGCTCCGCGGGCCTGCCGCCGGCCTCCTGGGCGGCGCATCCGGTGAGCAGCGCCAGGGCGGCGGCGAGCACGGTGAGAGGACGGCGCATGGGGCCTCCGGGTACCGAGTAGGGGAGGGGCGGGCTCTCAGCTCCGGGAGCGGCCGCGGTCGCGCGGGGCCCAGGGGGTGAGGAACCGGCCGGCCAGGCGCACCAGTTCGGAGAAGAGCACGCCCAGGACGGCGACGCAGACGATCCCGACGAACATCACGTCGTTCTGGAACAGCGCCCGCGAGTCGAAGATCAGGTGGCCCAGCCCGTCGGCGGCGGCGATCTGTTCCGACGCGACGATCACCAGGACCGCGACACCGGCCGCTATCCGGGCCCCGACCAGCACCGCGGGCAGGGAGGCGGGCAGCAGCACGTGCCGGAACATCTGCCAGGGACTCGCCCCGAAGACCCGGCCCGCGTCGCGGTGCCCGGCCGGTACGGCCAGTACCGCCGCCATGGTGGAGATCCACACGAAGAAGAAGACGGTGGCCGCGACCAGCGCGATCTGCGGCCCCTCGCCGAGCCCGAACATGTTCAGGAAGACCGGCAGCAGGGCCAGCTTCGGCACGACGTACAGCGCGTCCAGCAGCGGCTCCAGGGCGGCGCGCACCAGCGCCAGGGAGCCCATGAGGAGGCCCAGCGCGTAGCCCGCCACGGCGCCGACGGCATAGCCCGCGAGGACCCGCCGCAGGGTGGCCCACACGTCCGGCCACAGCTCGCCGGCCAGCGCCCGGTCCCGGCCGTCGGCCAGGATCGTGGTGGGTGCCGGATAGATACGGGCGTCGATCCAGCCCTGTACGGCGGCGAGCTGCCACAGGAGGACCAGGGCCGCCGGCACGGTGAGGGCGAGCGCCGCTTCAAGGGCGCGGCGCCGCCTGTACGTGCGCTGCGGACGCAGCTCCTGAGGGCCGGGGCGGCGTACGAGGACGGTCTCGCGCGGTGCCGTGCGGTCGGTGAGCGTCATACGGGCGCCGCCTTCGTACCGGGGCGCGGGCCCGTGCCCGTACCGGAGCGGGCGTCGACCTCGCCGCGCAGCAGGTCCCACAGCTCGGCCTTGAGCGCGGTGAACTCCGGGGCGCTGCGCACCGCGCCACTACGGGGGCGGCCGAACGGCGGGCGGCGCTCGGCGATGACGCGGCCGGGCCGGGCGGACATCACCAGGACCCGGTCGCCGAGGACGAGCGCCTCTTCGAGGCTGTGCGTGATGAAGAGGGTGGTCGTACGGGTGTGCTGGGTGAGGTCCAGCAGCTCGTCCTGGAGGATCGTGCGGAGCTGGGCGTCCAGGGCGGCGAACGGCTCGTCCATGAGGAGCAGCTCGGGCTCCACGGCGAGCGCGCGGGCGATGGCCACGCGCTGGCGCATGCCGCCGGAGAGCGCCGCCGGGTAGGCGTCCGCGAACTCCGCGAGGCCCATGCGGGCCAGCCAGGAACGGGCGCGCGCATCGGCCTCCTTACGGGGCACGCGCTGCACGTCGAGGCCGAAGCGGACGTTGGCGAGTACGGACTTCCAGTCGTAGATGCCGTAGTCCTGGAAGATCATCGCGGCCGGCCGGGCGCTTTGGGCGCGGATCTCCAGCTCGCCCGTGCCGGGCCGGAGCAGGCCCGCGGCGATCCGCAGCAGCGTGGACTTGCCGCACCCCGAGGGGCCCACGAGGCAGACGAACTCGCCCGCGGCGATCTCGAGGTCGAGCGGGCCGAGCGCGGTCAGCGCCTTGCGGCCGCGGCCGAAGGAGCGGCCGAGCGCCCGGGCGCGCAGGGCCGGAGCGGCGGACAGGTCCGGAGCGGCGGGCGAGGGCTGCGCCTCGGGCGCGGCCGGGCGCGGGACGGCGGACGGGGACGGCGGGTGCGGGGACGGCGGGTGCGGCTCTCCCACGGTGTGCTCCTCGCGGAGTGCGGGCCGGCTGCCGCGGCGGTCCCGGGCAGCCGTGGGGCGTGGCGCGGGGCACGATATGACGGGCCGTCAGAAACTGGAAGAGGTGTGCGCGGCGCACGGAGAACCGCGCCGCGTACCGGAGAAGCGCGCCGTGCACCGAAGAGGCGTGCGCGACATGCCGAAGTAGCGCACGCGAATGCGCCAGGCTGCCGAAAAGCCCGCCGCGGAACGCGGCGGGCTGCGATGATCAGCAAGAGCGGGGTGGGGCGGAGGGGAGGGGCCTTGGTCGCGTACGGATCAGGCGCGTGCGCAGTTCGGACACGTGCCGCGGTAGGTCACCGAAACCTCCGAGACCTCGAAGCCGAATCGTTCCGGCTCGGGCAGGGCGCTCAGCGGGTCGCTCTCGATGTGCACGTCACGGATCGTGCCGCACTGCGAGCAGACGAGGTGGTGATGGTCGTGGTGGGCGTTGGGGTCGTACCGCTTCGCCCGGCCGTCCGTGCTGACCTCCAGCACCTCGCCGAGCAGGACAAGCTCGCCGAGCGTGTTGTAGACCGTGGCGCGGGAGATCTCCGGCAGGCGCTCGGACGCCCGCGCGTGCACCTCGTCGGCGGTGTAGTGGACGTGGTCCCCGTCCAGGACCTCGGCGACGACGCGGCGCTGCGCGGTCAGCCGCCAGCCGCGTCCCCGGAGTCGTTCGAGCAGGTCACTCATGCCAATCACCCATCAGTCAGATATGAGCCAGGGTACCAGTGGTGGTCCATGACCGGATCGGGTACGGATTTCTCATCCTTCTTGACTTAGACATTGTCCAATGTAGGATCGGGCTCGGCGCAAGCCAAGGGCAGGTATTTACACAGGAGGCGCACGTGTCGGTAGAGAGCACCACCGGACCGCTGACCACGGAGACCGGTGCTCCGGTCGCGGACAACCAGAACAGCGAGACGGCCGGCATCGGCGGCCCCGGCCTGATCCAGGACCAGCTCCTGATCGAGAAGCTCGCGCACTTCAACCGTGAGCGCATTCCGGAGCGCATCGTGCACGCCCGCGGCGCCGGCGCGTACGGCACGTTCACTGTTACCGCGGACGTGACGAAGTACACCCGCGCGAAGTTCCTTTCCGAGATCGGCAAGCAGACGGAGACCTTCCTCCGCTTCTCGACCGTCGCGGGCAACCTCGGTGCGGCCGACGCGGTGCGTGACCCCCGCGGCTTCGCGCTGAAGTTCTACACCGAAGAGGGCAACTACGACCTCGTCGGCAACAACACCCCGGTGTTCTTCATCAAGGACGCCATCAAGTTCCCCGACTTCATCCACACCCAGAAGCGCGACCCGTACACCGGCTCGCAGGAGGCGGACAACGTCTGGGACTTCTGGGGTCTGAGCCCGGAGTCCACCCACCAGGTGACCTGGCTGTTCGGTGACCGCGGCATCCCCGCGTCCTACCGCCACATGGACGGCTTCGGCTCGCACACGTTCCAGTGGAACAACGAGGCCGGCGAGGTCTTCTGGGTCAAGTACCACTTCAAGACCGACCAGGGCATCAAGAACCTCACCACCGAGGAAGCGGAGATCCTGGCGGGCAAGGACCCCGACAGCCACCAGCGGGACCTGCGCGAGGCCATCGAGCGCGGCGACTTCCCGAGCTGGACCGTCGGCGTGCAGATCATGCCCGCCGCCGAGGCCGCGAACTACCGCTTCAACCCGTTCGACCTGACCAAGGTCTGGCCGCACGCGGACTACCCGGTCATCGAGATCGGCAAGCTGGAGCTGAACCGCAACCCGCAGAACATCTTCGCCGAGGTCGAGCAGTCGATCTTCTCCCCGCACCACTTCGTGCCGGGCATCGGCCCCTCGCCCGACAAGATGCTGCAGGGCCGCCTCTTCGCGTACGGCGACGCCCACCGCTACCGCGTCGGCATCAACGCCGACCACCTGCCGGTGAACCGCCCGCACGCCACCGAGGCGCGCAGCCACGGCCGGGACGGCGCGCTGTACGACGGCCGCCACGGCGGCCAGAAGAACTACGAGCCGAACAGCTTCGGCGGCCCGGCCGAGACCGGCCGCGCGCTGTGGCAGCCGCTGCCCGTCTCCGGTGCCACCGGTGAGCTCGCGGCGGCCTCGCACGCCGAGGACGACGACTTCGTGCAGGCGGGCAACCTCTACCGCCTGATGTCGGACGACGAGAAGGACCGCCTGATCAACAACCTCGCGGGCTTCATCTCGAAGGTCTCGCGCGACGACATCGCGCAGCGCGCCATCGAGAACTTCCGCAAGGCGGACGCGGACTACGGCAAGCGACTGGAGGCCGCGGTCCAGGCCCTGCGCGGCTGACCGGTCACCACTGTACGGACCGCGTCGTCCGGGGCCCCTTCACCCCGGACAGAGGAGGCCGGCTGCCCTCGGGCGGCCGGCCTCCTCGGCGTTTCCGGCCCGGCCCGTCCGACCGGTGGCCGGACGGGCCGGACCGGACCTGATCAGGCCAGTACGGCCGTCGCCCGCTCCCGGGCCGCCGAGCGGCAGCGCATGATGTCGCGTACGGACACCACGCCCACCGGCTCCCGGTCGTCCAGGACGATCAAGTGACGGAAGCCGCCGTGCACCATCGCGGCGGCGGCCTCGTCCAGGGTCCACTCCGGAGCGGCGAAGACCACGTCCGTCGTGGTGTGGCTCTGTGCGGTCTCGCGGTCGGGGTTCTCCCCGGCGCCGAGGGAATTGAGGATGTCGCGCTCGGTGAGGATGCCGAGACCACCGGCATCGGCGTCCAGGACGACGGCCGCGCCGACGCGCCGTGCCGCCATCAGATGTGCTGCCTGCCGGAGAGTGTGTGCGGGCCCGATGGTGAGGACCACCGTGCTCATGGCGTCGCGGACGTACATGGGCATGGAGTGGAGCCACCTCCTTGGTGAGACCCCGCGGAGGACATCCCGGCGCCGGTAGCGCCTGGAGAAAAATTTCACAAGTGCACAAGCGGGGGGATTCTCATGTTCACATGCTCCATGGCAAGCGACAAGGGGCGCGTGAGGGTCCGTCACCCGGTCACGCGCCCCAAGGCGCCGTTTGAAAACCCGCGGGAGTGATCGCGGGGCGGGGCTCAGTCCCGCAGGTAGCTCAGCAGCTCTTCGTGCAGCAGGCCGTTGGAGGCCGCCGCGTTGCCGCTGTGCGGGCCCGGGGCCCCGTCCAGGCCGGTGAAGCGCCCGCCGGCCTCCTGTACGACGACGGCGCAGGCCGCCATGTCCCACAGGGAGAGCTCCGGCTCGGCGCAGATGTCCACGGAGCCCTCGGCGACCATCATGTAGGGCCAGAAGTCGCCGTACGCGCGGGTCCGCCACACCTCCCGCGACAGGTCCAGGAAGCCGCCCAGCGTGCCGCGCTCCTCCCAGCCAGTGAGCGAGGAGTAGGCGAACGACGCGTCCTGGATGCGCCCGACGCTCGACACCTGGAGACGCTGGGCTGAGGTCAGGCTGCGGCCGGTGTAGGCGCCCAGCCCCTCGGCGGCCCACCAGCGGCGGTGCAGCGCGGGCGCGGAGACCACGCCGACGACCGGACGGTCCCCGCCCTCGCCGCGCTCCATCAGGGCGATCAGGGTGGCCCACACGGGCACCCCGCGCACGTAGTTCTTCGTGCCGTCGATCGGGTCGATGATCCAGCGGCGCGGTCCCGCGCCGTCCGAGCCGAACTCCTCGCCGAGCACGGCGTCCCGCGGCCGGGCCCGCGCGAGCTGGCCCCTGATCAGCTCTTCGGCCGCCTTGTCGGCCTCGCTCACCGGGGTCATGTCCGGTTTGGTCTCGACCTTCAGGTCGAGTGCCTTGAACCGTTCCATGGTCGCGGCGTCCGCGGCGTCCGCGAGGACGTGGGCGAGACGAAGATCATCGTGGTAGTCGGCCATGTGCGAACACTATCTTTCCCCGCACCTGAGCATGGAAAATCCCGCGGTCGCCGCGGAACGTGGCGGCTTCCGCGAACCCCTTCCGCACCCGTCGGCAGACCTTTGGTCCGGACCCTTGACACCACCTGGTGGGGCGTCAATTCTGTGCGCACACCGGCCATATGGGCACTACGGCCTGGGAGGCGACGATGCCCGCAGCGCGTGATTCCTTACTGGACGCCGCCTACGCGGCGCTCGAAGTACGGCCCTGGGCAGGCGTCCGGATGGTCGATGTCGCGGCCGCGGCAGGGGTCTCCCGGCAGACCCTCTACAACGAGTTCGGCAGCAAACAGGGGCTCGCGCGCGCCCTGGTGCGCCGCGAGACCGAGGGCTACCTGGCGGGCGTGGAACGCATCCTGGCCCGGCCCGCCGCCGCTCCGCCCGCCGCCGGTGCCCCCGCGGAGGGCGTCGCGCGCCCCTCGTCCCTGCTCGAAGAAGCCCAGACCAGGCTGGCCGCGGCGGCCGACTGGACGCTGCGTACCGCCCGCGCCAACCCCCTCGTACGGGCCGTGCTGACCGGCTGCTGGAACGAGCGGCTGCCCTCGCCCGCCGACCAGTCGCTCCCGCTGCCGGTGCCCGGACCCCGCACGGGCTTCCCCGTGGTGCCGCCGCCCGTCGAGGCGCCGCTGCCCGGGCCGAGCGAGCTGGTCGGCCGGTTCAGCGACCGGGCGGTGGCCGCGCTGGAGGCGGACTGGCCCAAGGAGGAGCTGACCGAGCTGGGCACGGCGTGCACGACCGCGGCCCGGCTCACGCTCTCCTGCGTGGTCGCGCCCGCCGATCCCGAGGAGGTCGGGCGGCTCGTCCGCAGCGCGTTCGCGGGCCTGCCGCGCCACCAGGCCGCGCACTGACCGCCGGGAACGGCGCCGAGTGCCGGCCGGGGGCAGGGCTCAGTGCGCCGAGCCCGAGAACTGGAGGCCGATCGCACCGGCGATGACCAGCGTGATCGAGACGATCTTCAAGGTCGACACCACGTCGCCGAGGAAGACCATGCCGTACACCGCCGTGCCGGCCGCGCCGAGCCCGGTCCACACCGCGTACGCGGGACCCACGTCCAGCTTCTTCAGCGAGAGGGTCAGCAGGCCGAAGCTGCCGAGCGCGAAGACGCAGAAGGCGATCGTGGGCCACAGGCGCGTGAAGCCGTGCGAGAGCTTCAGACACACCGCGAAGCCCGTCTCCAGAAGTCCCGCCACCACGACGAGCAGCCACGCCATCAGTTTGCCTCCGTCGGTTCGGTGACCGCTTCGCCCTGTCCTGATGTGATTATGCAGTTACTCAGGGCGTGCGGCAGCCACCTTTTCGCATTGGCCGCCCCGACGCGATCCGTCAGTCGCCCTCGCGCCGCTCCCGGGTGGCCAGCAGCCGGCGCAGCGAGTAGAGCCGGGCCGGGTCGGCGTGTCCGGCGGCCACCCATTGGTCCAGCGCACAGTCCGGCTCGTCGTGGCTGCAGGCGCGCGGGCACTCCGCGGTGCCCGGCTCCAGGTCCGGGAAGGCGTGGATCACCCGCGAGGGGTCGATGTGGTGCAGCCCGAAGGACCGCACGCCGGGCGTGTCGATCACCCAGCCCCGGTCGTCCGGCAGCGGCAGGGCCAGCGCCGAGGTCGTGGTGTGCCGGCCGCGCCCGGTGACCGCGTTGACGTGCCCGGTGGCCCGTTTCCGCGCCGGTACCAGGGAGTTGACCAGCGTGGTCTTGCCCACCCCCGAGTGGCCGACGAACGCCGTGATCCGGTCGGCCAGCCGCTCGCGCACCCGGTCGGCCGCGGCGCCGTCGGTCAGCTCCTCACGGTTGGTGACGACGTACGGGACGCCCAGCGCGCCGTAGGACTCCAGCAGCGTGTCCGGCGACGCCAGGTCGGACTTGGTGAGGACGAGCAGCGGTTCGAGCCCCGCGTCGTACGCCGCGACCAGACAGCGGTCGATCAGCCGGGGCCGCGGCTCGGGGTCGGCGAGCGCGGTGACGATCGCCAGCTGGTCGGCGTTGGCGACCACCACCCGCTCGAACGGATCGTCGTCGTCGGCCGTGCGCCGCAGCACGGAGGTGCGCGGCTGGACCCGCACGATGCGGGCGAGCGTGTCCTTGGCGCCGGTGAGGTCGCCGACGACCATGACGCGGTCGCCGACCACCACGCTCTTGCGGCCCAGCTCACGTGCCTTCATCGCGGTGACCGTGCGGTCCTCGATCAGGCACGTGATGCGGCCGCGGTCGACCGTGAGGACCAGGCCCTCGCTGGCGTCCTCGTGCTTCGGGCGGATGTTCGTACGGGGACGGTTGCCCTTGCGGTTCGGGCGGACCCGGATGTCGTCCTCGTCGGTGTGCTTGCCGTAGCGGCGCATCGGAGCGGACTCTCAGGCTCTCCGGGCGGGGGCCGCCGCCGGGCTGAGCATGTCCGTCCACATCTCGGGGAAGTCGGGCAGGGTCTTGGCCGTGGTCGCGACGTTCTCCACCTCGACGCCCTTGACGACCAGGCCGAGCAGCGCGCCGGCGGTGGCCATGCGGTGGTCGTCGTACGTGTGGAAGACGCCGCCGTGCAGCGGGCGCGGCCGGATGTGCAGGCCGTCGGCGGTCTCGGTGACGTCGCCGCCGAGGCCGTTGATCTCCTTGGTGAGCGCCGCGAGCCGGTCGGTCTCGTGCAGCCGCAGGTGGGCGACGCCGCGCAGTACGGACTCGGAGTCCGCGAGGGCCGCGACCGCCGCGATGCCCGGGGTCAGCTCGCCGACCTCGCTCAGGTCGATGTCGATGCCGTGGATGCGGCCGCTGCCCTTGAAGGTCAGGCCCTGCTCGGTCAGCTCGCAGGAACCGCCCATTTCGGTGAAGATCTCGCGCAGCGCGTCGCCCGGCTGAGTGGTGTGCTCGGGCCAGTCCGGGATGGTGACCCGGCCGCCGGTGACCAGCGCGGCGGCCAGGAACGGCTGCGCGTTGGACAGGTCCGGCTCGACGACCAGGTCGCGGCCGAGCAGCGCGCCCGGGGTGACCCGCCAGACGTTCGGCTCGCCGCCGGACTCCGGGGTGTCCACCTGTGCGCCGGCGATCCGCAGCATGTCCACGGTCATCCGGATGTGCGGCATGGACGGCAGCGTGTCGCCCACGTGCCGTACCTCCACGCCCTGGTTGAAGCGCGGCGCGGACAGCAGCAGGGCGCTGACGAACTGGGAGGAGGAGGACGCGTCGATCTCGACCCGGCCGCCGTCCAGGCCGCCGGTGCCGTGCACCGTCATCGGGAGGGCGCCGCGCTTGTCGTCGTCGATGCGGGCGCCGAGGGCGCGCAGCCCGTCGATGACGCCGCCCAGCGGACGCTCGTACGACCGCGGGTCGCCGTCGAACCGGATCGGGCCGTCGGCCAGCGCCGCGACCGGCGGCAGGAAGCGCATCACCGTACCGGCGTTGCCGACGTCGACGGTGGTGGGGCCGTGCAGCCCGGCGGGGATCACGCGCCACGCCTCGCCGGTGCCGTCGGGCTCGCCGGCGGGGGAGGAGTTGGAGGAGATGGTCTCCTCGATGCCCACGCCCATCGTGCGCAGCGCCTGGGCCATCAGGAGGGTGTCGCGGGAGCGCAGCGGGCGGCGCAGCCAGCCGGGCTCGGAGGAGAGGGCGGCCAGGACCAGGCCGCGGTTGGTGACCGACTTGGAGCCGGGCACGGTGACGGTCGCGTCGACCGCCCCGGGTGCGGTGGGGGCCGGCCAGAGGGCGGAGTGTGCGGGGCTCTCGGTCATGTAGCTCACTTTAATGGCTCACCAGGGGTGCGGATCTTGATCAAATGGGGTGCAACCTGTACGAAACATGGCACTGGTAAAGCGGCGCCGCGGATGTCTCACACCCGTACGCGCGGTTCTCACAGCTGCAGCAGCCACCGGCCGCCGCCGAACAGCGAGCAGAGCGCCACCAGGTGGAAGAAGCCGAGCCAGACCGCCGCCGGCACGTTCGTCAGACGGGCGAGCTGGTCCGGGTCGGAGTCCACCCGGCCTCCGGAGCGCCTGCGCTTCCCCTGGATCTCGAACGGCGGCCGGACCCCGCCCAGCAGCAGGAACCACACCACCGCGTACGCGAAAGCCGCCTGCACCTGCGCGGTGGTCAGCCAGGAGACCAGGAAGAACGCTCCACCGGCGAGTACCACCGTGAGGACGCCGTATGCGTTCCGCGTCATGACCAGCATCGCCAGCAGCAGGGCCGTCGCGCCCCACAGCAGGGCCGTGATGTGGCCGGCGGCGAGCAGCGCGGCACCGGCCAGGCCGAGCAGCGAGGGCGCGGTGTAGCCCGCTGCGGCGGTCAGGACCATGCCGAGGCCGTGCGGCTTGCCGCGGCTGACGGTCAGCCCGGAGGTGTCCGAGTGCAGACGGATGCCGTCCAGCTTCCGGCCGGTCAGCAGGGCCACGAGGCCGTGCCCGCCCTCGTGCGCGATCGTGATGGCATTACGGGATATCCGCCACGCGCTGTACGGGAGCACCACCGCGAGTGCGACCGCGGCCGTGGCCACGACCAGCCAGAACGACGGATCGGGCTGTGTGGCGAAAACCCGGTCCCATACGTCGGTGATGTGCTCGGTGTCCATCTCTCCCCTTGCTGTGCCATGGCACTGTGGCATACATGTGCGGACGGTATGCGGCGAGCAGGCGGCCCGAGGATCTGGTGGGGATCTTCGAGGTCGAGAAGTGGGAGCCCGAGGAGACCCTCGCTCCCGACTACAACATCGCCCCCACCAAGAACGTCTACGCGGTCCTTGAACGCCCCGTCAAAGACGCGCAGGACCGGCGGCCGGTTCGCCAGCTGCGGCCTTTGAAGTGGGGCCTGGTCCCGTCGTGGGCCAAATCACCCGACGTCGGCGTGAAGATGATCAACGCGAGGGCGGAGACGGTCCACGAGAAGCCGTCCTTCAAGAAGCCCTTCGCCGCCCGCCGCTGCCTGCTCCCCGGCGACGGCTATTTCGAGTGGGTGACCGGCGCGGGGGAGCGGCAGCTGGAGGAGCAGGGGCGGAAGAAGCGCCCCCGCAAGCAGCCGTACTTCGTCACGCCGGCCGACGGCGCGGTGATGGCGATGGCCGGGCTGTACGAGTTCTGGCGCGACCCGACGCTGCCGCCGGACCACCCGCAGGCGTGGTGGGCGACCTGCTCGGTGGTCACCACGGCCGCCGAGACCACGCCGCTGGCCGGCGCGTCCGGCGACGCGGGCCCGCAGTCCCTCGCCGACATCCACCCCCGGATGCCGCTGGTCCTGCCGCCGGACCGCTGGGACGCCTGGCTGAACCCGGCCACCACGGACATCGACGAGCTGCGCGAGCTGCTCGCGCCGCCGCCCGCCGGGATGATGCGCGCCTACCCCGTCTCCACGGAGGTCAGCAACGTCCGCAACAACAGCCCCGAGCTCCTGAAGGAGCTGGCGGCGCCGGAGGAGGAAACGCTCTTCTGACCGTGCCCCGTCCCGGTGGGCGCGGCCGCCCGGGGCAGGATGGCCCCATGAGTGAGAGCGAGACGGTCGGCACACCGGCGGGCGAGGCCCGGATCACCTGGCACCACGCCCAGGGCACGGCGCGCACGGTGCTCGCCGTGAGCCACGGCGCGGGCGGCGGCATCGAGGCGCGGGACCTGGCGGCGCTGGCCGCGGCGCTCCCGGAGCGCGGCGTCACGGTCGCGCTCGTCGAGCAGCCCTGGCGGGTGGCGGGCAAGAAGCTGGCGCCCGCGCCGAAGACCCTGGACGCGGCCTGGACGGCGCTGTGGCCCGCGCTGCGGAAGCCCGGGCTGCCGGTCGTCGCGGGCGGGCGCAGTGCGGGGGCGCGGGTGGCCTGCCGTACGGCGCGGGAGCTCGGCGCGCACGCCGTGCTCGCCCTCAGCTTCCCGCTGCACCCGCCGGGCAAGCCGGAAAAGTCCCGCGCCGACGAGCTCACCGGCGCCGGGGTGCCCACGCTGGTGATCCAGGGCGGCCGCGACCCCTTCGGGCGCCCCGACGAATTCCCCGAGGGCACCCAGATCGTCGAGGTGCCGCACGCCGATCACGGTTTCGCCGTACCGAAGAAGGCCCCCATCGACCAGGACGCGGCGCTCATGCTGATCGTGGAGGCGGCTGCCGAGTGGCTCGTCGGGCTGCCCGACTGACCGGCGCGGCGCCTTTGAAGAGGGCCGGTGCGGCGCCCCCCGAGGGCCGGTGCGGCGCCCCCGAGGGCCGGTGCGGCGCCCCCGAAGGCCGGTGAGGCGCCTCCGAAGAGGCGTGGGAATGCACGGCGCCCCCGCTCTGTTGTCCGAGGCGTAGGCAGGTACGCACTGGTACGCACGAGGAATGGGAGTCCACCGCATGGGGATCGCATGCCCGGCCCGACCGCAGGGCACCGGCTGGACGGTGCCGGATCCGGCACAGCTCCACGCGGGACACCACGTCACGGCTGGAGCGGCGCTGGTACGGGATCGTCGTCTATTCTCCGATTCGAGCGGATCCGCATCCGGATCCGGCACGGTGTTGGAGGAGGTGGGTCCGGTCAGCGGTACCGACGCAGGGACCGACGGCACGGCACAAGCACGTAACGAGGGCGAGCCGGAGGCTGCCCGCACGGAGGCGAAGGGCGAGTCGGAGGCCGAGCGCAATGCGCGCTTCGAGCGCGACGCGCTCACTTTCCTGGACCAGATGTACTCCGCCGCGCTGCGCATGACGCGTAATCCGGCGGACGCGGAGGACCTGGTGCAGGAGACGTATGCCAAGGCGTACGCGTCCTTCCACCAGTTCCGCGAGGGCACCAACCTCAAGGCGTGGCTGTACCGCATCCTGACCAACACCTTCATCAACTCCTACCGCAAGAAGCAGCGGGAGCCGCAGCGCAGCGCGGCCGAGGAGATCGAGGACTGGCAGCTCGCGCGCGCCGAGTCGCACATGTCCACGGGCCTGCGCTCCGCCGAGTCGCAGGCGCTGGACCACCTGCCCGATTCGGACGTGAAGGAAGCCCTCCAGGCGATCCCCGAGGAATTCCGCATAGCGGTCTACCTCGCGGACGTGGAGGGGTTTGCGTACAAGGAGATCGCCGACATCATGGGAACCCCCATCGGCACGGTGATGTCCCGCCTGCACCGTGGCCGCCGGCAGCTGCGCGGCATGCTCGAGGACTACGCCCGTGACCGCGGGCTGGTCCCGGCCGGGGCGGGCGCTGCGACTGCTTCGGGGAAGCAGCCGCACGATCGGAAAGGCTCCACATCATGAGCTGCGGAGACCCGCACGAGACGGACTGCTCCGAGGTCCTTGACCACCTGTACGAGTATCTCGACCGCGAGATGCCGGACGGGGAGTGCACGAAGTTCGAGGAGCACTTCGACGAGTGCTCGCCCTGCCTGGAGAAGTACGGCCTCGAACAGGCCGTCAAGAAGCTCGTCAAGCGCTGCTGCGGCCACGACGACGTGCCCACCGACCTGCGCTCGAAGGTCATGGGGCGGATCGAACTGATCCGGTCCGGCGAGGCCGTGCCCGAGAAGAGCGTGCTCGAACAGGCACAGGAATCGGCCGCTGCCGAGGGCCCCGGGCACCAGGCCGGACCGACCGAAACCGATGCACGCACCGGGGCGGCGCGCGCCGAATAACGCGCCGGGTCACTCCATCGGGTGAGGGCTGGCTGAGGAGCCCCACCCAATCCCCGGATGCGCCCGCACGCGCCGCTCACGCCTTCTAAGCTCACCGGACCTGAAGCGACATCGCTCGGTACGGGGAGGAGGGCGCCATGCGGCAGCTGCCCATGGGCGCGTACGCGTACATCGGATGTGCTGTCCTGGCGGCGGCCGGCTGTGCCGCCCCCGCCGTCCTGCCCGCCGCGGGCACCCCCTGGCTCACCGTGGCCCTGCTCGCCGTGCTCTACGCAGGCTGCGAGCGCGTCCGGGACTGCCCGCTGTCCCGGGCCCTGGCCCGCGGCTCCCGCCCCGGCGGCGCTCCCGGGCACGGCGACGGCATGCCGTCCCGATGGGGCTGCCCCGTGCTGCTCGCCGGGGTCTTCCTGCTGCCGCCCGCCGCTGCCGCCCTGGTGGCTCTGCCGGGCGCGCTCCTCGCCGGTACCGCGGAGCGCTCGCCCGCCGCCCGCCGCGTCTGGCACGCCGCCGAGCTGGCCCTGGCCGCCTGGGCCGCCGCCCAGGTCTTCGGCGCGGGCGGCAGCCGCGCCGTCCTCACCCCCGAATTCCCCTACGCGCTGCTGCCCGCCGCGGCCGCCACCACCGCGTTCTGCGCCGTCCTCGCCGTCCTGGACGGCGGCGTCCTGGTCGCCGCCGAGCGGCACCCGCCGCGCACCGCCTGGCGCGGCCTGCTGCTCCGCTCGCTCGCCCCGCACCTGGTGCACGGCCTGGCCGGGCTGATGATGGCCGTCCTCTGGCGCAGCTCCTACGGGCCGGCCGCCGCCCTCCTCGTCCTGCTGCCCATGTACATCTCCTGCTGGGTCTTCGCGCAGTACCACCGCGAGCGCGCGGCGCACCAGGCCACCATCCGCGCCCTCGTCCAGGCCGTCGACCTCAAGGACCGCTACACCCGCGGCCACAGCGAACGTGTCGGCCGCGCCTCGGTGATGATCGCCCGCGAGCTGGGCATGGCGGAGGACCGCCTCGAGGTACTGCGCTTCGCCGGCATCCTGCACGACGTCGGCAAGCTCGGCGTGCCCACCCGGCTGCTCCAGAAGGACGGCCCGCTCACCTCCGAGGAGCGCCGCGTCATCGAGCTGCACCCGGAGTACGGCCACGAGATCGTCCGCGGCATCGGCTTCCTCGGCGAGGCCAGGGCCGCGATCCTGCACCACCACGAACGCATGGACGGCAAGGGCTACCCCTACGGCCTCCGGGGCCGCGAGATCCCGGAATTCGCCCGGGTGGTCGCGGTCGCCGACGCCTTCGACGCGATGACCTCCACCCGCTCCTACCGCCGCGCCCGCCCGGTCGCCGCCGCCGTCGCCGAGCTGCGCCGCAGCGCGGGCGCCCAGCTCGACCCCCGTATGGTCCGCGCCCTGGTCGCCGCGCTCGCCCGGCACGGCTGGCAGCCCGAGGTCGTCACCGCGGGCGCCGACGGGCCCGCCCTGCCGCCGCCCCGGCGCACGGGCGCCCCCCTGCGCAGGCGCCACACCCCGGGGGCCGTACCCCCAGCCGGTACTTCCGCGGTGCCCGGTAACGCAGCGCTGCCCGGTGCCGGCGCGACGCCCCACCCCGGTGCCGCCAAGGGCGAGCGGTGAACGGCGCCGCGCCGCGGACCGCTGCGGCCGGCCGCAGCGACCCGCCCGCCGTCCCGTACCGCACCGGCACCCCCCACGCCGTCGCCCTCGTCCACGCCGCGGCCGGCGCCCTCGCCTGCCTCGCGCTCGGCCACACCCTCTGGCACGGCCTCACCGACCCCGGCATCGCGCTCGCCTTCGGCGCCCTCATAGCGGTCGGCGAGCTGGCCCGCTGGGGCGCGGGACCGCCCGCGCGCGGCGGCGCCGGCGCGCTGCCCGGAGACCGCGAGAGCGCCCCGCTCGGCGTCGCCGGAGCACTGGCCTACGCCCTGCTCGGCGAGGTCGCCGGGCGGCCCACCTCGCACGGCGTCCTGCAGACCGTCGCCGTCGTCGTCGCGGCCGGGCTCATCGGCCTCGTCCCCCATGTGGCGCTCGGCCGGGGCCCCGCCCTGGACCACATCGCCCGCCGCGTCCTGACCGTCGGCTTCGCCGCGACCTGCTTCCAGCCCCTGTACAACACCGGCCGGCTGGCCGCCTGGATCGGCGACGGCACGTACTACACCTGCTACCTCCTCGGCATCCTCGTGCTCACCGCCCTGTGCGACGCCGTGCTCGCCGCGGCCCTGGCCAGGGCCCGTACCGGCTGGCCGTACGGCCCCCTCCTCCGCGACGAACTGCGCGCACTGCTCGGCATCGGCTCGGCCATCTGCGCGACCGGCCTGGTCATCGCGCTGGCCACGGCCGTCGCCGGGCTGTGGGCACTGCCCGTCTTCTGCCTGCCGCTCCTCCTCACCCAGTTCTCCTTCCGCCGCTACGCCGCCGTGCGCGCCACGTACCGGCAGACCATCGCCTCCCTCGCCCGCGCCACCGAGATCGCCGGCTACACCCCGCCCGGCCACGCCCGCCGGGTCGCCGTCCTCAGCCGCGCCGTCGGCCGGGAACTGGGCCTCGGAGAGGCCGACTTGAACGTCCTGGAATACGCGGCCCTGATGCACGACATCGGACAGCTCTCCCTCGTGGACCCGGTGACCGGCGGCGCCACCGCCGGGCTGCCCGCCGCCGAACAGCGCAGGATCGCCCTGCTCGGCGGGGCCGTCGTCCGCCAGACCGGGGTGCCCGCCGAGGTCGCGGTGATCGTCGAGCGGCAGGCCGATCCGTTCCGGGAGCAGCCGCTGCCCGCCCGCATCGTGCGCACCGTGAACGCCTACGACGACCTCGCGGGCGGCGACGGTGGCCCCGGGGCCACGCTGCGCGCACTGGAACGGCTGCGCCTGTCGACCGCACAGGACTTCGAAGCCCGTGTGGTGGAGGCCCTCGCCCGGGTGCTCTCCCGGCCCCTCGGACCGGCCTGACCGGCGCTTCCCGCCGTGTGCGCGGTGCCCACAGGGGTAGCCGTCAGGTATCGGGGTACCGGTTCAAGGTCACAGAACCGATGGGTAATGAGCGGCCTCGGATATGGGCATGGTTGGATGCGAAGGAGGCCCCGGGGAGCGGGGCCGAGGGGGCTGCGCGAGGCAAGGAGCGGCAGGGGGCGCCGGTCATCGGGCTGAGCCCGGCGGCAAACTGTGGCAGGTTGTCGAGTGAGCCCTCGGCCGTCCGCCGGACGGCACCAAGGAAGCAATCGGCAGGCGGGAATCGTGAAGATCTTCGGCAAGGTACGGCACCGGCCCTCCGCCTCGTGGCGGCAGGCGACCGACCGCGCTTTCACGCTGATCGGCGACGGCCGTTACGAGGACGCGGGCGCGCTGCTCACCCGCGCCGCCGACATGGAGCCGTGGCTGTCGGAGTCCTGGTTCAACCTCGCCCTGCTGCACAAGTTCCGGCACGACTGGGAGCAGGCGCGCACCGCCGGCCTGCGCGCCGTCGCCCTGCTGGAGCGCGAGGCCGGGGCCCCCGACTGGTGGAACGTGGGCATCGCGGCCACCGCCCTGCAGGACTGGCCGCTGGCCCGCCGCGCCTGGCAGGCGTACGGCCTGCACGTGCCCGGCGAGGGCGCGCCCTCCGGGGAGCCGCGCGGCATGCAGCTGGGCAGCGCCGCCGTCCGCCTCTCGCCCGAGGGGGAGGCCGAGGTCGTCTGGGGCCGCCGGCTGGACCCCGCCCGCATCGAGGTGCTCTCCATCCCGCTGCCGTCCTCCGGGCGCCGCTGGGGCGAGGTCGTCCTGCACGACGGCGTCCCGCACGGCGAGCGCACGACCACGGCCGGGCCCTCCTACCCCGTCTTCGACGAGATCGAGCTGTGGGCCCCCTCCCCGGTGCCGACCTGGGTCGTCCTCCTGGAGGCCGCCGGCGAGGCCGACCGGGACGCCCTGGAGCGGCTGGCCGCGGACGCCGGGTACGCCGCCGAGGACTGGTCCTCCTCCGTCCGCCTGCTCTGTCGCACCTGCTCCGAGAGCCGGATGCCCAGCGACGAGGGCGAGGGCGAGCACCTGGACCCGCACGACCACAGCGAGCCCGGCCACCCGGGCCCGCTCGGGCACCGCACGGCCGGCTCCGGCTCCCTGTGGGTGCCCGAGCGCGAGTGCGGCATCGCCGCGCCCGCCGGGCTGGTACGCGGCCTGCTGGACGGCTGGGTCGCCGACAGCCCGGACACCCGCGAGTGGCGGGACCTCGAAGAGGTCTGCTGAGTTCCCTGCGGCCACGGGCGCACGGCGGGCCCCCGTACCCTGTACGGGTTGCTGTACTGGCAGCTAAGAAGAATCTTTGCGGAACATCGCGGAAGGCGTGCGGCGGACATGGCGCAGCAAACTGGGTTTGATCAGGACGGCGACCAGAAGGTGGACACCGAGTTCATCGATGACGTGACCGACGCGGACGCGCGCGAGAAGGCGCACCGCGAGCGCGGCACCTCCCGCCCGATCACCGTGGTCGGCAACCCGGTGCTCCACAAGGAGTGCAAGAACGTCACCGAGTTCGACGACGAGCTCGCGAAGCTCGTCGACGACATGTTCGCCTCCCAGCGCACCGCCGAGGGCGTGGGCCTGGCCGCCAACCAGATCGGCGTCGACCTGAAGGTCTTCGTCTACGACTGCATGGACGACCAGGGCGTACGCCACGTCGGCGTGGTCTGCAACCCGGTCCTGGACGAGCTGCCCGCCGAGCGCCGCGTACTGGACGACTCCAACGAGGGCTGCCTGTCGGTCCCCGGCGCCTACGCCGAGCTCGCCCGCCCCGACTACGCGGTCGTCCGCGGCCAGGACATCAAGGGCAACGACATCGCCGTAGAGGGCACCGGCTACTTCGCCCGCTGCCTCCAGCACGAGACCGACCACCTGTACGGCTACCTCTACATCGACCGCCTCTCCAAGCGCGACCGCAAGGACGTCCTGAAGCAAATGGCAGAGGGCACGCCGCGGTACCCGGTCGTGGCCAACGACTGACGCGCCCAACAACCCCGTGACGCCCCTCCCGTGACGTCGCACCCTGCTGTTCGTTTGTACGAACACAGGACGAAAGTGTCATGCGGAGGGGGCGAACGGTGGCCGCATCGTATTGGGGACCTCACCCCGGGGTGGCGGAAGCACCGTCGATCGGCCGAGGACCGGATCAGTGGTCGACAAGGCGGAGACCCGTCGTCTCGTACGCGCGCATCAGCCGCGGTGGTGGGGAGGCGGCTCTGGCGGCCGGGCGTCAGCACGCCAACAATGAAGCCGCAGCTGTCGAGCTCGGGCTGGACGTCGTCTACAGGTACACGGACATCGGCATCACGGCCGCCGATCCGAACGTGGAGCGGCCTGCCTTTCTGCGCCTGCTGCGGGACATTCGTGCGGGACGTACGGCCGAGGGGATCCGCGTCCGCGGGATCGTCGCGGTCGAGCAGGAGCGCCTGGTGCGGCTGCCCGCCGACCACCTGCAGATATGCCGTGCGCTGGCGGCGCACGGAGACACCTGCCTCTACTGGGTGGACAGCGAGCAGTTCGTGGACGTCCGGGCCGAATTGGCGCGGCTCGAAGGCGAAGCGGGACACCTGTGCGGTGAGACGGAGACTGCCCGGATCAGCACACGAAGAAGGCGCTCCGTACGGGACCGTGCGCGCGAAGGGCGGGGAACGGGAGGTGCGCGGCGATTCGGCTGGCTGGGGCCGGATGCCCGGGCACAGCGGCCGACGAACACGCTCCTGGATTCGCGCGAAGCCCCGTACCTGCGCGAAGCCGTCGATCGGGCGCTGGCCGGTGAGGCGTGGACCGCCATCGGTGACTGGCTGACCGCCGAGGCGGTGCCGACCGTGCGTGGCGGACCATGGACGGTTCCCACGGTGCAGGCGATGGTGACGAACCCGGCGATCTGCGGCTACCGCATCGTCGACGGCCTCCTGGTACGCAGCCGGGAGACGGGAGAGCCCGTGATCGGCCATTGGGAAGTCATCGCCACGCCTGCGGAGTGGTCCGCGCTCATTCAGCGCTGCGACCGCTGGTACTCCCCCGACGCTTCACGTCCCGACTACAAGACCGCGTACCGTTCCCGCTCCCGGGGCAACGGCCCCGGCGGTGAGCGGAGAGCACGCGCGGCCCGGGCGGACCAGAAGCGGAAGTACCTGCTGGCCGGGTTCTTGCGATGCGGTCACGTCGGTGACCGTGGTGAGGCGTGCGGGTTCAAGATGGGCGGCCATCCCCCGCACGGCACCAACCGGTATGCGTCGTACAGATGCTCGGCCGCCGGCTGCCGCAAGGTCGGGCGGCGAGTGGATCTCGTGGACGCCCACGTCGAGTCCGCCGTACTCGATCTCCTGGAAGCGCGCTCTGCGGACAGGCTGGTCGACAGCTCCCCCTGTGCGGCGCAGCTTTCCTGCGAGCGGGAGACACCGCTGCTTGCCGGATTCACGCGGGAGCGATGGGCCGGTTTCGATGTCTGCCGGAAGAGGCAGGCGATCGCGGCAGTGATCGAGAAGGTCGTCGTGCATCCGCTTCCCAAGAGCCGCCCACGGAACGCTCCGTTCGACCCGGACCTCGTCGAGGTGGTTCCGCGGCGCAACGGCTGACCCGCGCGGGCCGCCCCTTCCGAAGGCGGCCCGCGCCGACCGGACCGAAGACGCTGCGGCTCAGAAGTCGTCGTCGAAGGAGACCGAGCCCTCGACCGCCACCTGATACGCCGAGGCGCGGCGCTCGAAGAAGTTCGTCAGCTCCTGGACGTTCTGCAGCTCCATGAAGGAGAACGGGTTCTCCGAGCCGTACACCGGTGCGTAGCCGAGCCGCTGCAGGCGCTGGTCGGCGACGCACTGCAGGTACTCCCGCATCGACGCGGTGTTCATGCCGGGCAGGCCGTCGCCGCAGAGGTCTTCGGCGAACTGCAGCTCAGCCTCGACGGCTTCGCGCATCATGTCGGTGACCTGTCGGCCGAGGTCGTCGTCGAAGAGGTCGGGCTCCTCCTCCCGCACGGTGTCGACAACGGCGAACGCCGCGTTCATGTGACAGGTCTCGTCGCGGAACACCCAGTTCGTCCCCGTCGCCAGGCCGTGCAGCAGGCCACGCGAGCGGAACCAGTAGACGTACGCGAACGCACCGTAGAAGAACAGTCCCTCGATGCAGGCCGCGAAGCAGATCAGGTTGAGCAGGAAACGGCGGCGGTCGGCCTTGGTCTCCAGGCGGTCGATCTTCTCGACGGAGTCCATCCAGCGGAAGCAGAACTGCGCCTTCTCGCGGATGGAGGGGATGTTCTCGACGGCGGCGAAGGCGTCGGCGCGGTCGTCCGGGTCGGGCAGGTACGTGTCCAGGAGGGTCAAGTAGAACTGGACGTGCACGGCTTCCTCGAAGAGCTGCCGCGAGAGGTAGAGGCGCGCCTCGGGGGAGTTGATGTGCTTGTAGAGCGTGAGGACCAGGTTGTTCGCGACGATCGAGTCGCCGGTCGCGAAGAAGGCGACCAGGCGGCCGATCAGGTGCTGTTCGCCCGGCGAGAGCTTGGCGAGGTCGGCCACGTCGGAGTGGAGGTCGACCTCCTCCACGGTCCAGGTGTTCTTGATCGCGTCGCGGTAACGGTCGTAGAAGTCCGGGTACCGCATGGGGCGCAGGGTGAGTTCGAAGCCCGGGTCGAGCAGGTTCTTCTTCACGGGGGCGGTGGTCATTACTGGCATGCCTCGCAGGACTCGGGGTTTTCCAGGGAGCAGGCGATCGCTTCGGGGTCGGTCGCCTGCTGTACGGGGAGGGTGGCGGCGGCCGTGCCGCGGGCCGACTGCGCGATCCGGGTCGCCGGGCGCGACCGCAGGTAGTACGTGGTCTTGATGCCGCGCTTCCAGGCGTACGCGTACATCGAGCTGAGCTTGCCGATGGTCGGCGCCGCCATGAAGAGGTTCAGGGACTGGCTCTGGTCCAGGTACGGCGTGCGGTCGGCGGCCATGTCGATCAGCGCGCGCTGCGGGATCTCCCAGGCGGTGCGGTAGAGCGCGCGGATCTCCGCGGGGATCCAGGGGACGTCCTGGACCGAGCCGTTGGCCTCGCGCAGCGCGTCACGGGTGCGCGCGTCCCACAGCCCCAGCGCCTTGAGTTCCTCGATCAGGTACGCGTTGACCTGCATGAACTCCCCGCTCAGCGTCTCGCGCTTGAAGAGGTTGGAGACCTGCGGCTCGATGCACTCGTACACGCCCGCGATGGAGGCGATGGTCGCGGTGGGCGCGATCGCCAGAAGGAGTGAGTTTCGCATCCCGGTCGCCGCGATACGGGTGCGCAGCGCGGCCCAGCGGTCGGCCCAGCGGGGCTCGGCGTTCGGGTAGTGGTCGGGGTGCAGCACGCCGCGGGCGGTGCGGGTCGCGGACCAGTTCGGGTGCGGGCCGTGCCGCTCGGCGAGGTCGGCGGACGCCTCGTACGCGGCGAGCATGATCCGCTCGGAGATACGGGTGGACAGCTCGCGCGCCTCGGGGGAGTCGAACGGCAGGCGGAGGCGGAAGAAGACGTCCTGCAGGCCCATCAGGCCCAGACCGACCGGGCGCCAACGGGAGTTGGAGGCCCCCGCCTGCTCGGTCGGGTAGAAGTTGATGTCCACCACGCGGTCGAGGAAGGTCACGGCGGTACGGACGGTGGCGTCCAGCCGCTCCCAGTCCATGTCGCCGTCGGCGCCCAGGTGCGCGGCGAGGTTGACGGAGCCGAGGTTGCAGACGGCCGTCTCGCTGTCGTCGGTGACCTCCAGGATCTCCGTGCAGAGGTTGGAGGAGTGGACGACGCGGCCGGGCTCGGCGGTCTGGTTCGCGGTGCGGTTGGCGGCGTCCTTGAAGGTCATCCAGCCGTTGCCGGTCTGCGCGAGGGTCCGCATCATCCGCGCGTACAGCGTCCGGGCCGGGACCGCCTTGATGGCCTTCCCCTCGGCCTCGGCCTTGCGGTACGCGGCGTCGAACTCCGCGCCCCACAGGTCCACCAGCTCCGGCGCGTCCGCCGGCGAGAACAGCGACCAGTCCGCGTCGGCCTCGACGCGGCGCATGAACTCGTCCGGGATCCAGTGCGCGATGTTGAGGTTGTGCGTACGCCGCGCCTCCTCGCCGGTGTTGTCGCGCAGCTCCAGGAACTCCTCGATGTCCGCGTGCCAGGTCTCCAGGTACACGCAGGCCGCGCCCTTGCGGCGGCCGCCCTGGTTCACCGCGGCGACACTCGCGTCAAGGGTCCGCAGGAACGGGACGATGCCGTTGGAGTGCCCGTTGGTGCCACGGATCAGCGAACCGCGGGCGCGCACGCGGGAGTACGAGAGGCCGATGCCGCCCGCGTGCTTCGAGAGGCGCGCGACCTGGTGGTACCGGTCGTAGATCGAGTCCAGCTCGTCCAGCGGCGAGTCCAGCAGGTAGCAGGAGGACATCTGCGGGTGGCGGGTGCCGGAGTTGAAGAGCGTGGGGGAGGAGGGCAGGTAGGAGAGCGTGCTGGTCAGCGCGTAGAGCGCGGCGACGTCCTGGACGGCGCGGTCCGAGTGGTCCTCGGCCAGGCCGCAGGCCACGCGCAGCAGGAAGTGCTGCGGGGTCTCGATGACCTGGCGGGTGAGCGGGTGCCGCAGGAGGTAGCGGGAGTAGACCGTACGCAGGCCGAAGTAGCCGAAGCGGTCGTCGGCGCCGTCCGCGAGGGCCTGCTCGACCAGGGAGTCCAGCCGGGCGGCGTGGGTACGGACGAACTCCGCGGTGCCGTCGGCGATCAGGCCCTCGCGGTGACCGGTGGCGACCGACGCGGCGAAGCCCGTCGCGCCCTGGCCCGCGGCCTCCTCGGCGATCGCGGCGGTCAGCAGGCGGGCGGCCAGCTTGGAGTACTGCGGCTCGTCGCCGATCAGCCCGGCCGCGGCCTCCATCGCCAGCTCGCGCAGCTCCGCCTCGTCCGAGCCGGCGTGCCGGCCGCGCAGCGCGGCCGCGGCGATCTTGCCGGGATCGGTGGCCGGCAGGTCGGCGGTGAGGTCGGTCAGGGTGCGCAGCAGGGCCGTACCGGGGCCGTCCTGGGTGCTGTCGCCGGGCCGCGCGGTCGTCGCCCGCGCCTCCTGTGCCGCCTGTACCGTCTGCGCCTCTTGTGCTGACTCCGCTGGCGCGATGGTCACCTTGTGCTCTCCTCACTCGGCTGGGGCCGGGGAGGGGTGACGGAGGCATACGGGCAGCCGCGCCGGAGCCCTGCCGGGCACGCGGGCACACCACGCAGCGTCCACCGGCCCATCCCACGGAGCCCGGACGTCTCGACGCCCGTACCGGAACGGAAACGGGCGTACCGTCGGCAGGTCCTCGGACTCGGCGAGCGCGCAAATGCCCACTCAGCACACCGTTGCGGGACAGTTCCGGATTCGCACCGGATTCCCCTGCGGCGACAGCGAGGACGAGCATACATCTTGTGTCGCCTCGCGCGAGCGTCCCCATATCTTGTGTCGCGACGTGACTGTCAGTGCTGTGGTCGGTGCCGTCCGTCCGAGCCCCGCGAGGGCGGGGGAGTTGGGCCGGAACCGACTGAGCCGAGCCGGACACGGCAACGGGCCGCCGGATTTCCCGGCGGCCCGTTGCCCGTTGTCGTGCGGAGGGAGTGGCGTCAGTGCGCCGCGCCCGCGGTGGCCGGCGGCAGCTCGGCCTGCACGCCCTTGTCGCCGATGTCCGCCGTGTAGTCCTCGGGCGAGGTCTCGTCGATGCCGGCGGGGGCCTTCACGGCCCGCAGGACGACCGTCAGGACCACCGTCACCAGGACGTTCAGTACGAACGCGGTCAGGCCGATGTAGCCGATCTCGCCGATGCCGGGGATCACCGCGTTCGAGCCGCCGAAGTGCTTCTGGGTGGGGCTGGCCACGCCGTACGCCGCGAGCGTGCCGTACACCATGCCGACCGCCCAGCCCGCGAGCAGCGCCCAGCGGTGGAACCAGCGGGTGAACAGGCCGCCCACCAGCGCGGGCATGGTCTGCAGGATCCAGATGCCGCCCAGCAGCTGGAAGTTGATCGCCACCGTCTTGTCCATCGTCAGGACGAACGCCAGCGCGCCGACCTTCACCAGCAGCGACACCAGCTTGGCGACCTTGTGCTCCTGCGCGGGCGTGGCACCCGGCTTGAGGAAGTCCTTGTAGATGTTGCGGGTGAAGAGGTTCGCCGCGGCGATCGACATGATCGCGGCGGGCACCAGCGCGCCGATGCCGATCGCGGCGAACGCCACGCCCGTGAACCAGTCGGGGAACATGTTCTCGAACAGCTGCGGGATCGCCAGCTGCCCGTTCTTCACCTTGATCCCGGCCGCGATCGCCATGAAGCCCAGCAGCGCGAGGAAGCCGAGCATCAGCGAGTACAGCGGCAGGATGGTGGTGTTGCGGCGGATCACGTTGCGGCTGCGCGAGGAGAGCGTGGCCGTGATCGAGTGCGGGTACATGAACAGCGCCAGCGCCGAGCCGAGCGCCAGCGTTCCGTACGCCCACTGCGCGTTGGGGCCGCTCGCCAGCTCGCCGCGCGGCTTGCCGGTGGCCGGGTTCGTCTGCGCGAAGGCGTCGCCCGCCGTGTGGAAGATGTGCTCGAAGCCGCCCAGCTTGATCGGGATGTAGATGATCGCCACCGCGATGACGAGGTAGATCAGGCCGTCCTTGACGAACGCGATCAGCGCGGGCGCGCGCAGCCCGGAGGAGTAGGTGTACGCGGCCAGCACGCCGAACGCGATCAGCAGCGGTAGGTCCTTGATGAACCAGTTCGTGCTCTCGCCGCCGCCGACGCCCAGCACGTCCAGCACCGCCTGGATACCCACGAGTTGCAGCGCGATGTACGGCATCGTGGCGAGGATGCCGGTCAGCGCGACGGCCAGCGACAGGGCCTTGGAGCCGAAGCGGCCGCGCACGAAGTCCGAGGTGGTGACGTACCCGTGCTTGTGCGACACCGACCACAGGCGGGGCAGGAAGGTGAAGATCAGGGGATAGACGAGGATCGTGTACGGGACGGCGAAGAAGCCGGCCGCACCCGCCGCGTAGATCGCCGCGGGCACCGCCACGAAGGTGTACGCGGTGTACAGGTCACCGCCCAGCAGGAACCACGTCACCCACGTGCCGAAGCTGCGGCCGCCCAGGCCCCACTCGTCGAGGTTGTCGGACTGCTCGGCCTTGCGCCAGCGGGCGGCCAGGAAGCCCATGACCGTCACGGCGATGAAGAAGAAGATGAAGACGGCCAGCGCGATGCCGTTCACGCCGCCGTTCGTGTCCGCCGCGAGCGCGTTGCCGCCCGGAACGGCCGGGACGGCCGCGGTGGCGGGGAAGTTCGTTGCCATGGTCATCACTTCGACGCACCGTCCTTACGGGCGCGAAGCTCACGCTGCTCACGCTGCACGAGCTTGTACGCGATCATCGTCAGCGCCGTCGAGATCAGCACCCACAGCATCTGGTACCAGTAGAAGAACGGGATGCCGATCAGCGTCGGCTCGACCTTCGCGTACGAACTCACCCAGAGCATCGCCACGAACGGAGCGAGCAGGCACAGGCCGGCCACCACACGTGTGGGCGTGACGATCGGCCCGGAACGGGGTGTTTCGGCTGGCTCTGACATATCCGCTGCTCCATCCCTGGCGATCACATACGTAATGGCCAGGAAATCTAAGCGCGCGGAGCACTCGCCGTCACCAGCTGTCCGCATATCGGTACGGAAACGGTTTGGGGGGTGGGGGCGGGAGTGGGGGCAGAGGGGGCTGCGCTTCGGGGGGGCTTCCCCCCCGCCCCTCCCACCTCCACCTCCACTTCCACTTCCACCTCCACCTCCACCTCACCCCCGCCTTCGGTGCCGGGCCCCGGATCAGCAGCAGCGGAAGCCCGAGCGGGGGTCGGCCTCCCTCGCGTCCGTCCTGCGGCGTTCGAACTCGGCCCGGGTGGGCACCGGGGCGTCCGGGTCATGCCCGCGGAGGTGCTCGACGTACCGGTCGTACGCCGACTCCCCGGTCAACTCCCGCACGTACCACCGAACCCCACGCGCCCACCGCGCCACCACGGCGGCCCCCCTATCCGCACCCGGCCTCCGAGCCGACCCGGCCCTCCGCCCGATGCCACGTGCCCACTGCGTCACGACGGCCCCCCACCGGCGGCCTTGCGCCCGCCGCCCCACAGCGGCGGCCCTCCGCTCGGGCGCTCCGCGTGCCGTCCGTGCCGGGCCGCTCACCTCCTCGCCTCCTCGGGCGCGGCCGCTGCCAGTTCTGCCTTTTCCTCCGGGGTGGCTATCAGGCCGGCCGGGGCGAGCAGGCGCGAGGCGACGTAGGGGGCCTCGTGGAGCGGGGTCGCGTCCGGTGTGCGGAGGTGGCGGACGCAGATGCGGGCCGCGTCGGCGATCACCACCACGATGAGCAGGGCCAGTACCGCCGACAGCACCCCGTCCACCGTGGAGTTGGTGACGACCGTGTGCATGTCGTCCATCGACTTCGCGGGCGGCAGCACCTTTCCCGCGTCGATCGCGTCCTGGTAGACCGCGCGCTGGGTGAAGAACCCCACCTTCGGGTCGCCGGAGAAGACCTTCTGCCAGCTCGCGGTCAGCGTGACCACCGCGTCCCAGGCCAGCGGTATGCCCGTGATCCAGGCCCACTTCAGCCGGCCGGACTTCACCAGCAGCGTCGTGCACACCGCCAGCGCGACCGCCGCCAGCAACTGGTTGGAGATGCCGAAGATCGGGAAGAGCTGGTTGATGCCGCCCAGCGGCTCGTGGACGCCCACCCACAGGAAGTACCCCCACAGGCCCACCACGGCCGCGCTGCACAGCACCAGTCCGGGCTTCCAACTGATGTCCCGGAACGGCTTGTAGGCGTTGCCCAGCATGTCCTGGAGCATGAAGCGGCCCACTCGCGTGCCCGCGTCCAGCGCGGTCAGGATGAAGAGGGCCTCGAACATGATCGCGAAGTGGTACCAGAACGCCTTCATTCCGGCGCCGCCCACCACTTGCGAGAAGATCTCCGACACCCCGACGGCCAGCGTCGGCGCGCCGCCCGTGCGGGACAGCAGTGTCTGTTCCTCCACGGCCTTGGCCGCGGCCGTCAGTTGGTCCGGGGAGATCGAGTAACCGAACTGGGCGACCGCCTGGGAGGCGGACTGGACGGAGTCGCCGATGACGCCCGCCGGGGCGTTCATCGCGAAGTACAGGCCGGGGTCGATGATGGACGCGGCCACCAGCGCCATCACCGCGACGAACGACTCCATCAGCATCGAGCCGTACCCGATCATCCGGATCTGGGTCTCCTTCTGCACCATCTTCGGTGTGGTGCCCGAGGAGATCAGCGCGTGGAAGCCCGAGAGCGCGCCGCAGGCGATGGTGATGAAGGCGAAGGGGAAGAGGGAGCCGGCGAAGACCGGGCCGTCGCCGCGGCTCGCGAAGTCCGTCACCGCGTCCATCTTCAGATTCGGCAGGGCAATCACGACACCCAGCGCCAGCAGCCCGATCGTGCCGATCTTCATGAAGGTGGAGAGGTAGTCGCGGGGCGCGAGCAGCGTCCAGACGGGGAGCACCGAGGCGATGAAGCCGTACGCCACCAGCCAGATGACCAGGGTCCTCGGCTGGAGGGTGAAGGTGTCGGCCCAGGAGGACTCCGCGACCCAGCGGCCGCCGACGAGGGCGAGGAGCAGCAGCGCGATGCCGAGGAGGGAGACCTCGGTGATCCGGCCTGGGCGGAGGAAGCGCAGGTAGACGCCCATGATGAGGGCGATCGGGATCGTCATGCCGATGGAGAAGGTGCCCCAGGGGGACGCGGCCAGCGCGTTGACGATCACCAGGGCCAGTACGCCCAGCAGGATGATCATGATGGCGAAGGCGGCGAGCAGCGCGGCGGCCCCGCCGAACGGGCCGATCTCCTCGCGCGCCATCTGCCCCAGCGACTTCCCGTCCCGCCGGGTGGAGAAGAAGAGCACCACCATGTCCTGCACGGCGCCCGCGAAGACCACCCCGGCGATGATCCAGATCGTGCCGGGGAGATAGCCCATCTGCGCCGCGAGCACCGGCCCGACCAGCGGTCCTGCGCCCGCGATGGCCGCGAAGTGGTGGCCGAGCAGGACGCGGCGGTCGGTGGGGTGGAAGTCGATGCCGTTGTTCAGCCGCTCGGCGGGGGTGGCGCGGGTCTTGTCGACCCGCAGCACGCGCGTGGCGATGAACCGTGAGTAGAAGCGGTACGCGATGGCGTACGTGCCGAGGGCGGCGGCCACCATCCAGGCCGCCGAGACCTCCTCGCCGCGGCCCAGTGCGAGCAGGGTCCAGCCGGCGGCGCCGATGAGCGCAACGGCGGTCCAGATGGCGATCGTTCGGGGTGATGTCGTACGCACTGGCCGTCCTCCCGTCCTGACGGTGACGGAAGGACCGTAGAGCAGGGAATGTGACGTGCGCTACACCCTGTGGATAACCAGGGTGACGGGGATGTCCCCTTCCGTTTTCCCGCCGGCCGAGCCGGCCGAGCCCGCCGAGCCGCCGCACCGCCGGGCGAGCGCCGTCTCCCCGCCCGTGCCGCTAGTCGTTCGGCCGCTGCAGGCGCGCCACGAACTTGTACCGGTCGCCGCGGTACACCGACCGCACCCACTCCACCGGTTCGCCCTGCGGGTCCAGGGAGTGCCGGGAGAGCATCAGCATCGGCAGGCCCACGTCCGTGCCCAGCAGTGCGGCCTCGCGCGGGGTGGCGAGGGACGTCTCGATGGTCTCCTCGGCCTCCGCCGGGCGGACGTCGTAGACCTCGGCCAGCGCGGTGTAGAGGGAGGTGTACTTGACCAGGTTGCGGCGCAGCGCCGGGAAACGCTTGGCCGAGAGGTGCGTGGTCTCGATGGCCATCGGCTCGCCGCTCGCCAGCCGCAGCCGTTCGATGCGCAGCACGCGGCCGCCCGCCGCGATGTCCAGCAGCCCGGCCAGCCGGTCGTCGGCCGTGACGTACCCGATGTCCAGCAGCTGCGAGGTGGGCTCCAGGCCCTGGGCGCGCATGTCCTCGGTGTAGGAGGTCAGTTGCAGCGCCTGGGAGACCTTGGGCTTGGCGACGAAGGTGCCCTTGCCCTGGATGCGTTCCAGCCGTCCCTCGACGACCAGTTCCTGCAGGGCCTGCCGCACGGTCGTCCGTGAGGTGTCGAACTCCGAGGCCAGGGTGCGCTCGGGCGGTACGGGGGTGCCCGGCGGCAGCGTCTCGGTGATCTCCAGCAAGTGCCGCTTGAGCCGGTAGTACTTGGGCACCCGCGCGGTGCGCGCGGCTCCGCCGCCGGACTCCGCGCCGGCCTCGTCGGTCTCCATGACCCGCCCTTCCGACTCCACTCGTGCTGTCGTCACCGGCTCCTCCGTACGTAGCGGCTCACATCGTGGCACGGCCGGGGCGCCGATGCTCCCTCGCAGGTCCGCGCCTGCCGGATGTCGGTCCGGTAACGGAGCCGACTGCGACTCTTATACACCTCTTGACACCCCTAAAGGTCTAGGCCAAGCTGCGGGCACTGGTCTAAACCATTAAAGACCACCACCAGCCATTAGGGGAGTGTGCTGTGAAGCGTGGGCTGATCGCGGCGACGGCAGTCGCGGGAATGCTGGTAAGTGTCGCGGCCTGCGGGTCCGGCGGGTCGGCGGGGGCGGACAACAAGAGCCTCACCCTATGGGTCATGGACGGTTCCACCCCGCCGGGCTGGACGAAGGACGTCAAGGCCGCCTTCGAGAAGAAGACCGGCGCGAAGCTGAACATCGAGATCCAGAAGTGGAACGGTATTCAGCAGAAGATCACCACCGCGCTCTCCGAGGAGAACCCGCCGGACGTCATCGAGGTCGGCAACACCCAGACCTCCGCCTACGCCCAGACCTCGGGCCTCGCCGAACTGGACGACCTGAAGAAGGAGATCGGCGCCGACTGGACGCCGTCCCTGAACAAGTCGGCCGTCCACCAGGGCAAGCAGTACGCGGCGCCCTGGTACGCGGCCAACCGCGTCGTCATCTACAACAAGAAGATCTGGGCCGAGGCCGGCATCAAGGACACGCCGAAGACCCGCACCGAGTTCTTCAAGGACCTCGACCTGATCCGGAAGAAGACGGACGCCGAGCCGCTCTACCTGCCCGGCCAGAACTGGTACTTCTTCGACGGCCTGACCATCGGCACCAAGGCCGACCTGGTCAAGAAGGAGGGCGGCAAGTGGGTCTCCAACCTCGCCGACCCCAAGGTCGCCAAGGCCATGGACATCTACAAGCAGTACCAGTCCTTCAGCAAGGCGCCGAAGGACAAGGACGAGGCCACTCCGCAACAGGGCGAGGTCTTCGCCAAGGGGAAGACCGGCGCGTTCATCGGCATGGGCTGGGAGTCGGGCATCGCCATCAAGGCCAACCCGAAGATCGAGAAGGACATCGGCTACTTCACCATCCCCGGTGAGACCGCCGGCAAGCCCGAAGGCGTCTTCCTCGGCGGGTCCAACCTCGCCGTCGCCGCCGGCAGCCAGAAGCAGGACCTGGCCAAGAAGTTCCTGAAGATCGCGCTCTCCGACAAGTACGAGGGACAGCTCGCCGCGGAAGGCGGCGTCATCCCCAACAAGGACTCGCTGCAGAGCGCCCTGAAGGGCAACCCGGCGGCCGAGGCGGCAGCCCCCGCCGTCGCCGGCGGCGGCACCACCCCGCTCATCCCCGAATGGGGCGCCGTGGAGAACCCGCCCAACCCGATCAAGACGTACATGACCGCCGTCCTGAGCGGTAAGAGCCCGATGGACGCCGCCCGGCAGGTCGAGGGCGAGTTCAACAAGCGCCTCGGTCAGAAGCAGTGAGCGCGAGCACCACCGACGTACGGCCCCGTAAGGCGGTACGGCCCGTAAAGGAGGCGCAGCGGCCCGCCAAAGAGGTGCGGCGCCGCGCATACGGGCCGTACCTCCTGCTGCTGCCCGCGCTCGCCGCCACCGCGGTGTTCCTCGGCTGGCCCATGGTCACCAACGGAGTGCTGTCCCTGCAGAACCTCAACATGGGACAGCTGATCCGGCACGCCACCGAGTGGAACGGCCTGGACAATTACGGCGAGATCCTGAGCAACGAGGAGTTCTGGCGGGTCTCGCTCCGCTCCCTCCTCTTCACCGCCGCCAACGTCGCCCTGATCATGGGCATCGGCACCCTCACCGGACTGCTCCTCGCCCGGCTCGGCCCCCGTATGCGGCTCACCCTCCTGTTCGGGCTCGTGCTGGCCTGGGCCATGCCCGTCATCGCCGCCACCACCGTCTACCAGTGGCTCTTCGCCCAGCGCTTCGGTGTCGTCAACTGGGTACTGGACCGGCTCGGCTGGCACTCCATGGCGGACTTCAACTGGACCGGCAGCCAGTTCTCCACCTTCTTCGTCATCACCGTCCTGGTCGTCTGGCAGTCCGTACCCTTCGTCGCCATCAACCTCTACGCCGCGACGACGACCATCCCCAAGGAGCTCTACGAAGCGGCCGCCCTCGACGGCGCCGGCATGTGGAAGAGCTTCACCTCGGTCACGCTGCCCTTCATCAGGCCGTTCCTCTACGCGACGACCTTCCTCGAAGTCATCTGGGTCTTCAAAGCCTTCGCGCAGGTGTTCGCCATCAATGAGGGTGGCCCGGAGCGGCTCACCGAAATCCTCCCCGTCTACGCCTTCGTCGAGGGCATGGGCAATCAGCACTACGGCATGGGCGCGGCGATCTCGCTGCTGACCATCCTGATCCTGCTCGCCCTGACCTCGTACTACCTCCGGATCGTGCTCCGGCAGGAGGAGGACGAGCGATGAAACGCAGTCTCTTCGGCCGCGTCTGGCCCAACGCCACGGCCCTGGCCCTGACCGCCGGCTTCCTCTTTCCCGTCTACTGGATGTTCAGTACGGCACTGAAGCCGGCCGGCGACATCATCAGCGAGGACCCCGTGTGGTTCCCGCTCACCCCGACACTCGAACACTTCCGCACCGCCGTCAGTGCCCCGCACTTCTGGCGGTACGTCGGCAACTCCGTCACCGTCACGGTGCTCGCCGTGGGCATGTCGCTGGTGATCGCCCTGCTCGCGTCCTTCGCGATCGCCCGGATGCGCTTCAAGGGGCGGCGCGGCGTGATCGTCACCTTCATGATCGCCCAAATGGCGCCCTGGGAAGTGATGGTCATCGCGATCTACATGATCGTCAGGGACGGCGACATGCTGAACAGCCTGCTGCCTCTCACCTTCTTCTACATGGTCATGGTGCTGCCCTTTACGATCCTCACCCTCCGCGGCTACATCGCGGCCGTCCCCAAGGAGCTGGAGGAATCCGCCATGGTCGACGGCTGCTCCCGTCCCCAGGCGTTCCGGCGGATCATCCTCCCGCTGCTCGCCCCCGGGCTGATGGCCACCTCGCTCTTCGGCTTCATCACCGCCTGGAACGAATTCCCCCTCGTCCTCATCCTCAACAAGCAGACCGAGGCCCAGACCCTGCCCCTGTGGCTGTCCGGCTTCCAGACCAACTTCGGTGACGACTGGGGCGCCACCATGGCCGCCGCCTCCCTGTTCGCCCTCCCCATCCTGGTCCTCTTCCTCTTCCTGCAGCGCAAGGCGGTCGGCGGCCTCACCTCGGGGGCGGTGAAGGGATGACGCGGACGCCCGCCTCGCCCGCCCGCCGCCGCGCCGAAGCCGCCCGTCTGCGATCTGATGAAAGCCGCGCCCGGTCAGTGAAGGGACACGCAGCTCCATGACGACGCTCGTACGCTCCGCCGACACCCTCACCCGCGACGCGCTGGCCGTGCTCCAGCCGGGCTTCACGGGCACCGAAGCGCCGGACTGGCTGCTGCGCCGGCTCGGCGAGGGCCTCACCTCCGTCGGCCTGTTCGGACGCAACGTCCACACCCCCGAACAGCTCACCGCCCTGAGCACCCGCCTCCGCGCCGAGACCGACGGCCTCCTGATCGCCATCGACGAGGAGGGCGGCGACGTCACTCGCCTTGAAGTACGCGGCGGCTCCTCCTTCCCCGGCAACCTCGCCCTCGGCGCCGTCGACGACACCGGCCTCACCCGTGCCGTCGCCCGCGAACTGGGCCGCCGCCTCGCCGACTGCGGCATCACCCTCAACTGGGCCCCCAGCGCCGACGTCAACTCCAACCCCGGCAACCCCGTCATCGGCGTACGCTCCTTCGGCTCCGACCCGCACCTGGTCGCCCGGCACACCGCCGCCTACGTCCAGGGCATGCAGTCCGCCGGCGTCGCCGCCTGCACCAAGCACTTCCCCGGTCACGGCGACACCGCCGTCGACTCCCACCACGACCTGCCCCGCATCGACGCCGGCCGCGACACCCTGCACGCCCGCGAACTCGTGCCCTTCAAGGCGGCCGTCGCGGCCGGCACCAAGGCCGTCATGAGCGCGCACATCCTCGTACCGGCCCTGGACGGTGACCTGCCCGCCACGCTCAGCCCGGCCGCCCTGCACGGACTGCTGCGCGCGCCCGTCGCGGCGGGCGGCCTCGGCTTCGACGGCCTGATCGTCACCGACGCCGTGGAGATGCGGGCCATCGCCGCCACGTACGGGATCGAACGCGGCAGCGTGCTCGCCATCGCCGCCGGCGCGGACGCCATCTGTGTCGGCGGCGGACTGGCCGACGAGGCGACCGTGCTGCGCCTCCGTGATGCCCTGGTGGGCGCCGTGCGCTCCGGCGCGCTCACCGAGGAGCGTCTGGCCGAGGCGGCGGGCCGGGTCCGCGCCCTGGCCCGCTGGGCGCGCGACACGGGGCGGTCCCCGGCGAGCGCACACGGGGACCCGGAGGTGGGGCTCCGGGCGGCCCGGCGGGCCCTACGGGTGACGGCGGCCGGAGGCCCGTACGAGCCGTTGCGCACGCCCGCGTACGTCGCGGCCTTCACGCCCGTCGCCAACATCGCGGTCGGCGACGAGACGCCCTGGGGCGTCGCGGCCGAGCTGCGGCGGCTGCTGCCCGCCACCACGACCGGCAGCTTCGGCCCCGCGGACGCCGAGCAGGCCGGTACCTCCGCGGTGCTCGCGAACGTCCTGCGGGCCGCTGCGGACCGCAGGATCGTCGCGGTGGTACGCGACGTCCACCGGCACCCCTGGATGGCCGACGCGCTCGCCGCTCTCGTCGCCGCCCGGCCGGACACCATCGTGGTCGAGATGGGGGTGCCCCAGGCCCCGCCCGTCGGCGCCCTGCACATCGCCACTCACGGTGCCGCCCGCGTCTGCGGCCGCGCGGCCGCGGAGGTGATCACGGGCGGCTGAGGCCGCGGCAGACGCAGAGGTAGGCCGCAGCGGACGCAGAGGTGCCGAGCCCCATGGGACTCGGCACCTCTGCGTTCCGTACAGAGTTCCTTACAGCCCCTGCCACTCCGGCTTGGCCGCGTACGTCGCGCGGAAGTAGTCCGCGAGCTTCAGCTTCGAGGCCGCCGCCTCGTCGACGACCACCGTCGCGTGCGGGTGCAGCTGCAGCGCGGAGGCCGGCACCAGCGCGGCCACCGGACCCTCCACGGTCTGGGCCACCGCGTCCGCCTTGCCCTCGCCCGTGGCCAGCAGTACCAGGTGACGGGCCTCCAGAATGGTCCCGATGCCCTGGGTGATGACGTGGTGCGGCACCTCGTCGAGGCTGTCGAAGAACCGGGCGTTGTCCTCCCGGGTCCGCTGCGTCAGCGTCTTGATCCGCGTACGGGAGGCGAGCGAGGAGCACGGCTCGTTGAAGCCGATGTGCCCGTCGGTGCCGATGCCCAGCAGCTGGAGGTCCACGCCGCCGGCCTCGGCCAGCGCGCGGTCGTAGGCGTCACAGGCCGCCTGGAGGTCCTCGGCGGCGCCGTCCGGGCCCATGAAGGCGTCCGCGCTCAGGCCGAGCGGCGCGACGACCTCGCGCAGCACCACGGAGCGGTAGGACTCGGGGTGGCCGGCGGGCAGCCCCACGTACTCGTCGAGCTGGCAGATCCGGGCCCGCGAGGCGTCCACGGCCCCCGCCGCGACCTTGCGCGCGAGCGCTTCGTAGATGGGCAGCGGGGTCGAGCCGGTGGCCACACCGAGCAGCGCGTCGGGCTTGCGCCTCAGCAGGGCGGCCATGGCCTCGGCGATCAGCTCGCCGCCTTCCTTGGCATCCGGGACGATGACAACTTCCACGCTGGGCCTGCCGTTCTGGAGTGGGGGCAAGTGGTATAGACCACTCTAGCAGCGGCGTCGCGGCCCCGTGGTGCCCTTGGCGCACAGCCGCCCACGCCACCGCACCTCCATGCTCAGCGCTCCCCGTCCGACGGGCTACCGCAGACCTCCGGGCCCCGGTCCACCTGCGCAAACGCCGACGGCCCCGCTCCTCGTGGGAACGGGGCCGTCCGTATGTCCGTCGATATCCATCTGTATGCCGGTCTGCGTATGCGCCCGATGTACGCCTGCGTACGCGCCCGGAAACACCCGCGGGCCGCGGCGCCGGGACAGGACCCTCAACCTGTCCGGCACCGCAGCCCGGAGCTGACATCGGCCGGTGTACGCCGTGAGGTGTGCGGTTCCTCGCGGCGCCCGGTCCGGCCGATCGGAGGCCGCGGCGCAGTCAGGGCAGAGAGCGCCTCGGTCCTCTATCCGTCCTCCTGTGCGGGGAGGGCGGAAGCCTTTTACCGATTCATTGTGGACTAGACCATGCGCATCAGTCCATGCCTGTGCACGGTCAACGGATACACCGTACGCCGGTAGGCTCGCTTGCGTGCCCTCCATGAACGATCTCGTCCGCCAGCACACCGCTCTGAGCGACTCCGACCTCGAGTGGCTGCACCTCCTGGTCTCCGAATGGCAGCTGCTCTCCGACCTGTCCTTCGCCGACCTCGTCCTGTGGGTGCCCACCCTGGACGGCACCCGGTACGTGTCCGTCGCGCAGATGCGTCCGAACACCGGGCCGACGTCCTACCAGGACGACATGGTCGGCCATCTGGTGCCGCGCGGGCGCCGCCCCATGCTGGACACCGCGCTGGACGAGGGCCGCATCGTGCGCGAGGGCGATCCCGAGTGGCGCGAGGAGGTGCCCGTACGGGTGGAGTCCATCCCCGTACGCCGGGACGGCCGGGTGCTGGGCGTGATCGCGCGGAACACCAACCTGCTCACCGTACGGACGCCCAGCCGGCTGGAGCTCACCTACCTGCAGAGCGCGTCGGACCTGGCGCAGATGATCGCTGCAGGATCGTTTCCGTTCCCCGGTCAGCAGGTCGACATGGACGCCTCGCCGCGGGCGGGCGACGGGCTCATCCGGCTCGACGCGGACGGCGTCGTCCAGTACGCCAGTCCGAACGCCCTGTCCGCGTACCACCGTCTCGGGCTCGCCGCCGACCTCGTGGGCCACCACCTCGGCCGGGCCACCGCCGAACTCGCGCCGGCGCGCGGCCCCGTGGACGAGGCCCTGGTGAAGCTCGCCAGCGGCTGGGCACCGCGGGAATTCGAGGTGGAGGGCGACGACGGCGTCATTCAACTGAGAGCCATCCCGCTCAAACCGAAGGGCACGCACATCGGTTCACTCGTGCTGCTGCGCGACGTCACCGAATTGCGACGCCGAGAGCGCGAATTGATTACGAAGGACGCGACCATCCGGGAAATCCACCACCGGGTGAAGAACAACCTGCAGACAGTCGCCGCCCTCTTGCGGCTGCAGGCCCGCCGGATGGATTCGCCCCAGGGGCGCGAGGCGCTGAACGAGGCGGTGCGCAGGGTCGGTTCCATCGCGATCGTTCATGAGACGCTGTCCCAGAACCTGGACGAGCGGGTCGAGTTCGACGAAATCGCCGACCGCGTGCTCGCCATGGTGGCGGAGATCTCGCCGGGGAAGGTGGCCGGGCGGCGCAGCGGCCGCTTCGGCATCCTGGACGCCGAGGTCGCGACCCCGCTGTCCATGGTGCTCACCGAGATCCTCCAGAACGCGCTGGAGCACGCGTTCGCGCCGGGGGAGCAGGGCACGGTCGAGGTGGCCGCGGTGCGCGGCGGCAGCAGTACGGAGCCGCGGCTGCGGGTCACCGTCCAGGACGACGGCCGCGGGCTGCCCGAAGGGTTCGACCCGCAGCGCGCCGGCAACCTCGGGCTGCAGATCGTCCGGACGCTGGTCGAGGGCGAGATGAGCGGCACGTTCGACATGCTGCCGGCCCCCGGGCGCGGCACGCAGGTGGTGCTGGACATCCCCGTACGGGCCGAAAAGCACTGACCGCGCCGGGCGGGTCTTGACCGCCCGCGGCCGGTTCATCCCGCTCGCGCCCCGGTGTGCGGAGGTGCGGGCGGGGCGCCTGGTGGCGCATCTCACGCAGTACGCACCCTCACGCGCCCCTTCCCGTACGGCCATACGGAGGGGGCGGGGCGGGTCGCGAGCGCGTGCGCGGACAGCAGTAAGCCCCGGACCGAGTTACGGTCCGGGGCTCAAAGCTCACGTTGCTTAGCGCATCGGGGGTACTGCGCGCTGCGGCTCGGATGCCACGGGGCGTCTGGTTCAGGCGCTGGCGTTGCGCGCCCGGTTACGAGCCGCACGGCGCTTCATTGCGCGGCGCTCGTCCTCGCTCAGACCACCCCAGACGCCGGAGTCCTGGCCGGACTCGAGCGCCCACTGCAGGCACTGCTCCATGACGGGGCAGCGGCGGCAGACGGCCTTGGCTTCCTCGATCTGCAGCAGCGCAGGACCGGTGTTGCCGATGGGGAAGAAGAGCTCGGGGTCTTCCTCGCGGCAAACGGCGCGGTGACGCCAGTCCATGGCTGCTCCATCTCCTCGTATTACGGGAACGTTGCTTGTGAATGTGAACGCTTTCACGAATCCCTCCGCAAGGGAAGGGCCGAACGCCCGCAAGGGGCTGGTGCGGTCCTGGAAAAGAGGAGGGGATTCGGGCTCTCAAGGGGGCCGAAGAGCGGCCGTCCCGATCGCCATGAAGAGACTCGCAAACCTCGGCGGCGGATACAACCCCTTCCGGAAACTTTTTTTTGATTCCTTGGTGTCGGCTGCGTCACAGCCGTACTTCTGGGGGGTGGAAGTCAGCCTAAACGTTCGACTGAAAGGACTTTAGGCCCTACTGCTCACACAATCACACGCAGTGCACGGCGTACGCCTGTGAACGTCACGCTGGAACGCAGTCCCAGGTGGTCGCCGTCCATCTGGAAGGGCAGTGGAACCTGTGAATGCAAGGTGAAGTCCGTCTGATCATGAAGCGATACGGCGTGCTTTCCCCGTGGGCCGCGGTCCGGGGTTGACGCCAGCAGCTGGGTGGCGTACCGGGCGACCGCCGGGGTGGAGAGTCTGGTCAGCGCGAAGACGTCCAGGGCGGTGTCGAAGGACGCCCGCGGCGCCGGGTAGACCGGGCGATTGCCCAGGTAGGTCCAGGGGGCGGTGTTGCAGATTATGGACAGGACAAGATCGTCGATCACTTCCGTCGAACCCGGTTCGGCGCCCGGGTGCTCCAGCGTGATCGTGCCGTGCCGGCGGTTCGGCTCGCCCAGGAACTGGCGCATGACCTGTCGTACGTACAGCGCATGGGTCGAACGCTTGCCGCGTTCGCGCTGTTGTTCGACCCGCCCCACGACGCCAGCGTCGAAGCCGAACCCCGCGCAGAAGGTGAACCAGCGCTTCGGAATCATCTCGTCCTGAGTGTCCGGTGTGCCGGCGGCCAAACCCAGTCCGACCGTACGTTCGCTGCCGTCGCGCAGCGCGTCCAGCAGGGCGCCGGTGGCCTCCACGGCGTCGTTCGGCAGGCCGAGTGCCCGGGCGAAGACGTTCGTGGAGCCGCCGGGGACCACCGCGAGGCGGGGCAGTGCCTCCGGGGCGGGGCCGTGGGTCAGCAGGCCGTTGACGACCTCGTTGACCGTCCCGTCGCCGCCGAGGGCGACCACCAGCTCCGTCTCGCCGCTCTCCGCGGCCCGGCGGGCCAGGTCGCGCGCGTGACCTCTGTACTCGGTCTGCGCGACCTCCAGCTTCAGGTCGCTGGCCAGCGCGTGGGCCAGTACGTCACGGGTGCGCGCACTGGTGGTGGTGGCTGCAGGGTTGACCACGAGAAGTGCACGCATGGGGAGCAGGGTACCTACCTGTAAGTACGAGGGCCCAGCCCCTGCCCGTCAGGCGGACGGGGCCCCGGCGCTACCCTGCTGGGGTGAGCAGCAACAAGCAGAAGCGGACACCGGCCGCCCCCACGCCCGCCCCCGGACCCGCCGGGCCGCGGCCGCGCCGGCTGACCGCCGCGGCGGTGCTCACGGGCCTCGAGGGACTCGCGCTGGCGGCGCTGGGCGTCTACATGCTGGTCGACGGGCTGGCCGGCTCGCCCGACAGTCCTCAGCAGGCCGAGATGGGCGGGATCACCGTGATCGTGCTGGCGCTGCTGCCGCTGATCTCCGCGCGCGGGCTGTGGCTGCGGCGGCGCTGGAGCCGCGGGCCCTCGCTGATCACCCAGATCGTGGCGCTGCCGGTGGCCTGGACGCTGATCAACGGCGGTGGCGCGCTGCTCGCGGGCGGCGTGGTCCTGGCCGTCGTCGCGTTCGTCGTGCTCGGTCTGCTGGTCAATCCGACGGCCACCGAGGCGCTGGGCATCGGGCCTCGCGAGGACGCGTAGCCGACTCGTAGGGGCCGCGCAGGGCCGCGCAGGGGGCTTGCAGGCGCGGCGGGCGCTCGGTGCACGCCGGGGCGGTCACACGGCCGTACGCCGGTACTCGCGCGGGCACGCCGGACGGCCCACACGCCGGGCTTGCGCGAGGCGTGCCGGAACGCCGTACGCCCTCGTACGAGCGGGCGTGTCGGGAGCCCGTACGCCGACGGGCGCGGGCGTACCGGTCCCGTGAGGCTCTCGCGGAGCTCTGTGGGGCTGTCGGTGCGGCCCGCGCCCGTTACGTGGTGCGGTCGTGGTCGTCGTCCGGAGTGCGGCGGATCCGGCGGTCTCCCGCCCCGCCGGGGCGTCGCTACTCCTCGACCAGCAGCTTGTCGCGGAGCTGGGCCAGGGTGCGGGCCAGCAGCCGGGAGACGTGCATCTGTGAGATGCCGACCTCCTGGGCGATCTGCGACTGGGTCATGTTGCCGAAGAAGCGCAGCAGCAGGATCTTCTTCTCGCGCGGCGGCAGGTCCTCCAGCAGCGGCTTGAGGGATTCGCGGTACTCGACGCCCTCCAGCGCCTCGTCCTCGGCGCCCAGGGTGTCGGCGACCGCGGGGGACTCGTCGTCGGTGTCCGGCACGTCCAGCGAGAGGGTGCTGTAGGCGTTCGCCGACTCCAGGCCCTCCAGCACCTCCTCCTCGGAGATGCGCAGATGCTCGGCCAGCTCATGCACCGTGGGGGCACGGCCGTGCCGCTGGGAGAGCTCCGCGGTCGCCGTGGTCAGCGACAGCCGCAGCTCCTGCAGGCGGCGCGGCACGCGGACCGCCCAGCCCTTGTCCCGGAAGTGCCGCTTGATCTCGCCGACCACGGTCGGGGTGGCGTACGTGGAGAACTCCACGCCGCGCTCCGGGTCGAACCGGTCCACCGACTTGATCAGGCCGATCGTGGCGACCTGGGTGAGGTCGTCCAGCGGCTCGCCGCGGTTGCGGAAGCGCCGGGCGAGATGCTCCACCAGGGGGAGGTGCATCCTGACCAGGGTGTTCCGCAGCTCCGCGCGCTCGTCGGAGCCCTCCGGGAGCTTGCGCAGCTCGTAGAACATCGCGCGGGCACCACTGCGGTCGTGCGGATCGTGCGCATCGTGAGGGTGATGCTGCGGATCCTGCTGCTGCCGCTGCTGCTCGCTGTGGTCCATGTGGTCCGCCCGCTCTGCCTGCTCCGCCGCGTTCAACCGGCCGCTGAGGTCGTCCGTGCCCATCGGGTGCGGCCGGGCCTGCTGCTCGGGGATGGCCAGTCTCGGCTCCATCCGCGCGCCGCGCTCCAGATCCTTCACAGGGCCCCCTCTTCGGTCATGACGGTCCGGGACCGGCGCCGCGCTCCTTGTACAGACTGATGCTGACCGTCTGGTCCTCGGCGACGGTGGAGTCGACCTTGCCGGCCAGTGCGGAGAGCACCGTCCAGGCGAAGGTGTCGCGCTCCGGGGCGCGTCCGTCGGTGGTGGGAGCCGATACGGTCACCTGCAGCGCGTCGTCGATCAGCCGGAAGACGCAGCTCAGCACACTGCCGGGGACGGCCTGCTGCAGGAGGATCGCGCACGCCTCGTCGACGGCGATACGCAGATCCTCGATCTCGTCGAGGGTGAAGTCCAACCGGGCTGCCAGTCCGGCCGTGGCCGTACGCAGCACCGAAAGGTAGGCACCCGCAGCGGGCAGCCGGACTTCCACGAAGTCCTGATTCCCGGGCTCGCCTGCGATCTGGGACACCCTCACCTCCAAGGTGACACAAGCTGATTGAGCTGATATTCATGCCGGACCTGATCCTCCCGGCGGAAGGAACGGCCACCCGGCACAGCGCATGCGCTGTGCGACGCTATCGCGATCTGCGGTGCAATGTCGCCCGGGATCGGCGTGGCTGCCGGCCTGGCACGACGGTGGGGCTCGCAGTGTCCCGCAAACCCACGAGTGTCACTCATTGTAAGCCTACGGGTACGGACAGTGGCTAGGGGTCTGCACTGCCAAATCGGCGCTGGTTACGCTGCGTTGGCATCTGCAGTTGCCGCGAGCTCGTGCAGTGCCTCTCCAGTGAGCCGGAAGACGGTCCATTCGTCCATGGGCTGAGCACCGATCGACTTGTATATACCGATGGACGGTTCATTCCAATCCAGGACTGACCATTCAAAACGTCCGTATCCACGGCGGATGCATATCTGCGCCAGAGCGGCGAGCAGTGACTTGCCGTGTCCGGCGCCGCGGTGCGCGGGGCGGACGTACAGGTCCTCCAGATAGACACCGTGCGTGCCCGTCCACGTGGAGAAGTTGCGGAACCACAGGGCAAAGCCCACCGGGGTGCCGGACTCCTCGGCGATCAGCCCGAAGACGGCCGGATGCTCGCCGAACAGGGCGTCGCGGAGCTGCTCTTCGGTGGCCTTGGCCGACTCCAGCGCGCGCTCGTACTCCGCGAGCTCGCGGATCATGGCGTGGATCGCCGGGACGTCGGCGGGTGTCGCAGTGCGGATCATGCGTGAAGGCTAGCGGGCCCCACTGACAACCGGCGCCGGGTGCCGTGCGGTCCGCGCGCCCAACGGGCGAGCGTTCAGACCAGAGACTTGTCGGCGAAGCACCAGCGCCAGTCCTCGCCCGGCTCGAAGGTGCGCATCACCGGGTGCCCGGTCGCCTCGAAGTGCGCAGTGGCGTGCCGGTACGGCGAGGAGTCGCAGCAGCCGACGTGGCCGCAGACCAGGCAGAGCCGCAGCTGCACGGGGTGGCTGCCGACGGCGAGGCACTCGGGGCAGGTGTCGCTCAGCGCGACCGGTTCGGGGCGCGGCAGTTCGAGAACGTGCGGGCACTCGCTCATGATTGCCAGATTAGCCGGAACGCGCGGGGACGGGTCGTGCCATGGATGTGATGCCACTGCTGTTGCTGGTCGCCGGGAGCGCGGCCGTCGCGGGACTGGCGCGGCGCACACCGGTGCCCGCGCCCCTGCTGCTCGTCGCGGCCGGGCTCGGCGCGGGCTATCTGCCCGGCGTCCCCGACTACCCGCTCGACCCGCACATCGTGCTGCCCCTGCTGCTGCCGCCCCTGCTGCACACCGCGGCCCTGGACAGCTCGTACCTGGACCTGCGGGCCAATCTGCGCCCGGTGGCGCTGCTGTCGGTCGGCTACGTGCTCTTCGCGACGGTGGCCGTCGGGTACACCGCGTACCTCGTCATCCCGGACCTGCCGCTGACCGCGGCCCTCGTGCTGGGCGCGGTGGTCGCGCCCCCGGACGCCGTGGCGGCCACCGCCATCGCCCGCAGGCTGCGGCTGCCCGGCCGGATCACGACCATCCTGCAGGGCGAGTCGCTGGTCAACGACGCCACCGCCATCACCGCCTACAAGGTGGCGCTGGCCGCGGCCGTCGGGGAGGGCGCGACCTGGGCCGGCGGCCTGAAGGAGTTCGGCATCGCGGCGGTCGGCGGCATCGGGATCGGGCTGGTCCTCATGGGGCCGCTGCACTGGCTGCGCTGCAAGCTGCGGGACTCCGCGGTACTGGAGAACACGCTGTCGCTGCTCATCCCGTTCCTCGCGTACTCGGTGGCCGAGCACGTCGGCGCCTCCGGCGTGCTCGCCGTCGTGGTGGTCGCGCTGTACCTGGGGCACCGCTCCTCGCAGGTGGGCTTCGAGACGCGGCTCCAGGAGGCCGCGGTGTGGACGATGGTCTCCTTCCTGCTGGAGTCCGCGGTCTTCGTGCTCATCGGGCTCCAGCTGCCGGTCGTGGTGCGGGGGCTGGGGGAGTTCAGTACCGGGCAGGCGGTCACGTACGCGCTCGTGGTGTTCGCCGTGGTGGTGCTGGCGCGCTTCGTGTGGGTGTTCCCCGCGACGTATCTGCCCCGGTGGCTGTCGGCGCGCATTCGGGAACGGGAGTCCGAGACGACCTGGACCGCGCCGGTGATCGTCGGCTGGGCCGGGATGCGCGGGGTGGTCTCGCTGGCGATCGCCTTCTCCATCCCGCTGACGGTGCACGGCGGAGAGCCCTTCCCGGCGCGCAACCTGGTGCTCTTCCTGACCTTCAGCACGGTCATCGGCACCCTCGTGGTCCAGGGGCTGACGCTGCCGCCGCTGATCCGCCTCCTCAAGATGCCCCGGCCGGACCCGCAGGCCGAGACGCTGGCGGAGGCGCAGGCGCAGAACGACGCGTCGGACGCGGCGGAGCGCCGGCTCGAGGAACTCCTGGCGGACTCGCGCAATGCGCTGCCCGGGCCCTTGGAGGACCGGCTGCGGACCGTCCTGGAGCGCCGCCGCAACGCCGTCTGGGAGCGGCTGGGGCCGCCGAACCCGGAGACCGGGGAGTCGGTGGAGGCGACCTACCTGCGGCTGGCCCGGGAGATGATCGGCGCGGAGCGCGCGGTCTTCGTGGAGCTGCGCGACGCGCGGCGGATCGACGACGAGATGCTGCGGACGCTGCTGCGCCGGCTGGACCTGGAGGAGGCGGCGGCGTACCGGGAGACGGTGAGTCCGGAGTAAAGCGGTGCGGGCAGGCCCTCCTCAGGGCGAGCCGGTGACCACCGCGGCCACTGTGGTGCCCGGCGCGAAGGCCCCCTCCTCCGTACGCGTCGTCAGGCCCAGCAGCATCTTCGCCACGTAGACCCGCTCCAGCGGCAGGCCGTGCCGCGCCTCGAAGTCCGCGGCGAAGGCGTCCAGCGCGGGCGTGCTGCGGGCGTACCCACCGCAGTGGAACGCGGTCTCCAGCCGCCAGTCGCCGCGCCGCCCCCCGAAGGCCGCCTCCTGGAGGCGGAGCACATCGGCCTCCAGGAAGTGGCCGGGCCCGGGGCCGCCCTTCAGTACGGGGAAGCCGAGGGCCCGCTGCCCCGGGGCGAGGCCCGCGGCCAGCCCCGCGAGGGTGCCGCCGGTCCCGCAGGCCACGGCGACGACGTCGGCGGCGCCGGCCAGCTCGTGGCCCAGTGCGGCGCAGCCGCGGGCGGCGAGGGCGTTGCTGCCGCCCTCGGGGACCAGGCGGTACGGCCCGAAGCGGGCGCGCAGCGCGTCGAGCAGCTCGGGGTCGTCCTTGCGGCGGTAGCGGGCGCGGTCCAGGAAGTGCAGCCGCATGCCGTCGGCGGCGCAGCGGGCCAGTGAGGGGTTCAGCGGCCGGCCGGCCAGCTCCTCGCCCCGTACGACGCCTATGGTCGCCAGGCCCAGCAGACGGCCCGCCGCGGCGGTGGCGCGCAGGTGGTTGGAGTACGCGCCGCCGAACGTGAGCAGTGTGCGGTCCCCGGCCGCCGCGGCGGCGCGGAGGTTGGGCTCCAGCTTCCGCCACTTGTTGCCGGGCAGATCGGGATGTATCAGGTCGTCCCGCTTGAGCAGCAGGCGTACGCCGCGGCGCGCGAACCGGTCGTCCTCGATCTCCTGTACCGGGGACGGCAGGTGCGGCCGCAGCGTCATCGGGTCGGGGACGGTGCCGGTCACGCCCCCATTGTCCGCGTGGAGCCCGGCCGCGATCGAATCGGTGTACTACGGGTCACCTCAGGCGCTTCCCGATGCGCTCGCGCAGCGTGTCCATCGTGAAGCCGCGCGGGTCGACCTTGCCCGGCTGCCACTCCAGGTGGCCGAGCACCGAGCGCTCGTTCCAGCCGTGCACCCGGCACACCGCGGCGGCCGCCTTCTCGACGGCCTCCAGCTGTGCGTCGGGCCACGGGTCCTTGCCGTCGCCGAGGTTCTCGCACTCGAAGCCGTAGTAGACGCGGTTGCCGTCGGTGTCGGCCTCGTTGTCCGGCGGCAGCCGCCGCTCGGCGATCACCGCCTTCAGGACGTCGCCGTCGCCCAGCCCCGCGTGGTTCGCGCGGCCGTGGCCCACCAGATGGACCGTGCCGTCCTTGGTGATCACGCCGTGGCACAGCGGGCCCGGCAGGTCCGGGTGGCCGCCGTAGCAGATCCGTACGGTCTCCTCGGCGCCCGAGGTGACGGTGTGATGGATCATCACACCGTGCACCCCGCCCCAGGGACCCTTGTGATTGCGGTTGTGCGTGCGCCAGTTGCCGACCTCGACGACGCGCAGCCCTTCGTCCCGCAGCGCTTCGAGGAATCTGTCCGCTGACATGGGTGAGGCCATGAACGGCTCCGTTCCGGTGCAGCAGCGGCCGCCGATCGCGTACCGCCTCGTAAAACGCTTGTACTGGAACGGAACCTTCGAGGTCAGCAGTTCGCCGTCAATGCGAGCCGAACCGTCCGCTTACGGGGCATACGCTGGACATATGTCCCCACCGGAGCGGTTTCGCGCAGCGGAACCGTGGGAACCCGCGCCGGTCGCGCGGATCAGCTCCTAGGCGCCGCGCAGGACGCCGTCCCCGTGCACCGCGATGTGCGCCTCCAGGGCCTGGACGGCCGCCGCCGTGGCCTCCGGGGAGCCGCTGCCGCGCCGCTCCGCGTAGTACGCGGCGCCCAGCCGCTTCAGCAGATCGGCGCCCGCGCGCTGCTGCTGGACCTCGTCCACCTTCTGCTTGCCCTGTGCCAGGCCACGCTGCGCCTGCTCCTTGGCACGGTCCAGAAATCCTGCCATTGTGCTGCCTCCGCGTCGGTCCATGGGTCTCGCAGACACCGGCGCCCGTCGTGCCCGGCCCCGGTGCGTGCCGTACCCGATCAACGGCCGGGACGCGGCGCCGGTTCCCGTGCCAGGCTGGAGACGTGTACCGGGAACGGCCCTCCGTACTGCCCGGCGCCGCCGTGTGGACCAAGACCCCGGGAATGGCGCCGCGCCCCGTGCTGCCCGACGGCTGCACCGATCTGATCTGGTACGACGGCCGCCTTCTGGTCGCGGGCCCGGACACCCGCGCCCATCTGCCGGGGCCCCCGGAGCGGGCCCCGGAGGCGCCCGTCGTCGGCCTGCGCTTCGCCCCGGGGCAGGGCCCCGCCGTCTTCGGGGTGCCCGCGCACGAGCTGCGTGACCTGCGCGTTCCCCTCGCCGAGCTGTGGCCCGGCGACCGGGTGCGGCGGCTGACCGACGAGCTGGCCGCCGCGGTGGCCGGCCGCGCCCCGGAAGCCCTGCAAGCCCCGGGGGCCGTGCCCGGCCGCGCCCTCGAAGCCGCGGCCGCCGCCCGGCTGCGTACCGGTGCCGCGCCCGACCCGGCACGCGGCCTGATCGCGCGGGCGGCGGCCCGGGGGACGCCGGTGCGCGAGCTGGCCGACGCGGTCGGCGTGGGCGAGCGCCAGCTGCACCGCCGCTGCCTGGCCGCCTTCGGGTACGGCCCCAAGACCCTCGGCCGGGTGCTGCGCCTGGTGCGCGCCCTGGACCTGGCCCGCTCCGGGATGCCGTACGCCCAGGTCGCCGTGGTCGCCGGGTACGCCGACCAGGCACACCTGGCGCGCGAGGTGAAAGCGCTGGCGGGTGCCCCGCTCGGGGTGGTCCTCGGCCCGGGATAGCGTGTCCGCCATGGACTACCAGGGCGTTCTCGAGGAGGTGGCGGACCGTGCGCGGCCGCTGGTGAGACAGGGGAAGGTCGCCGACTACATCCCCGCGCTGGAGTGCGTCTCGCCGGACCGCTTCGGTATCGCGCTCACCGACCTCAACGGGGAGACGTACGGCGTCGGGGACTGGGAGGTCCCGTTCTCCGTGCAGTCCATCTCCAAGGCGTTCTCCCTCGCCCTCGTGCTGGCCCAGGAGGACCAGAGCATCTGGGAGCGGGTGGGGCGCGAGCCGTCGGGCACGGCCTTCAACTCCCTGGTGCAGCTGGAGTACGAGCAGGGCATCCCGCGCAATCCTTTCCTCAACTCCGGTGCGCTGGTCGTCACCGACCGGCTGCTGACCCTCACCGGCGACGCCAGCACGGCGCTGCTGGACTTCCTGCGCGAGGAGAGCGGCAATCCGGACCTCTCCTTCGACCAGGCCGTGGCCGGCTCGGAGGCCGAGCACGGCAACCGGAACGCGGCGCTGGCCCACTTCATGGCGAGCTTCGGCAATCTGGAGAACCCCGTTCCCAGCGTCATCGAGCACTACTTCTGGCAGTGCTCGATCGAGATGAGCTGCCGCGACCTGGCCACGGCCGGCGGCTTCCTCGCCCGCCACGGGCTGCGCGCCGACGGCACGCGGCTGCTGCACGCGCGCGACGCCAAGCGGATGAACGCGGTGATGCTGACCTGCGGCACGTACGACGCGGCGGGGGAGTTCGCCTACCGGGTGGGGCTGCCCGCCAAGAGCGGGGTGGGCGGCGGCATCGTGGCGGTCGTCCCCGGGCGCTGCACGCTGTGCGTGTGGAGCCCGGGTCTGGACGCGCGCGGCAATTCGGTCGCCGGGGCCGCGGCGCTGGACCACTTCACGACGCTCACCGGATGGTCGGTGTTCTGAGGCGGGCCCTCAGGGAGGGCAGGCGCTCAGGACGGACCGGCTCTCAGGAGGGCAGCGGCGCGAAGAGGTCGACGCCGTGGCCGTCCGGGTCCAGGACAACCGCGTACCGCTGGCCCCAGAAGGCGTCCCACGGCCGCTTCGCACCGCGGTACCCGGCGCCGACCAGCTCCGTATAGAGGGCGTCGACCGCCTCCGGGGACGCGCACTCGAAAGCGAGCTCCGGTGTGCCCCCGGAGGACGGCGTCCAGTCCGGGTCCATGGCGCGCAGCGTCTCGTGGGTGTCCCACATCAGCCGCAGCCCGCCGGGCAGCGGCGCGTCCACGTGCGGCGCGGTGTCGGCCTCCGCCGGGATGTCCAGGCCGAGGCGCCGGTAGAAGGCGAGCGAGGCCGCCATGTCGGCGGCGGCCAGGCCGATCGCGGCGAACCGGGGCGCGGGAGCGGTACGCGCCGCCGCGGTCCCGGGGGTGGTCTGTGTCCTGGTGCTGTCAGTCATGGGCCGAGCGTACGAAGGCACGGCCCCGCCGGTCTTGAACGAATCGGACGTCCACCGGCGCCGCACCAGGTGCGCGAGCCGCACCTACGGGCACAGCCCTGCCCCTACGGGCAGCGCACGACCTGTCCCGCGTACGAAAGGTTTCCGCCGAAGCCGAAGAGGAGCACCGGCGCCCCCGCGGGGACCTCGCGCCGTTCGACCAGCTTCGAGAAGGCCAGTGGCACGGACGCCGCCGAGGTGTTGCCCGACTCCACGACGTCCCGGGCGATCACCGCGTTCACCGCCCCGATGCGCTCGGCGACCGGTTCGATGATCCGCAGGTTGGCCTGGTGCAGCACGACGCCGGCCAGGTCCTCCGGCCGTACGCCGGAGCGCTCGCACACCTGGCGCGCGATGGCCGGCAGCTGGGTGGTGGCCCAGCGGTACACGGTCTGGCCCTCCTGGGAGAAGCGGGCCGGCTCGCCCTCGATGCGTACCGCGTCGCCCATCTCCGGTACCGAGCCCCACAGCACCGGGCCGATCTCCGGTTCCGCCGCCGCGGTCACCACGGCCGCGCCCGCGCCGTCGCCCACCAGGACGCAGGTCGAGCGGTCCGTCCAGTCCACGACATCGGTGAACTTCTCCGCGCCGATCACCAGCGCGCTGCGTGCCGCGCTGGCCCGGATCGCGTGATCGGCGGTGGCCAGCGCGTGGGTGAAGCCCGCGCACACCACGTTGACGTCCATCGTGGCGGCCGCCGGGATGCCGAGCCGGGCGGCCACCCGGGCGGCCGTGTTCGGGCTGCGGTCCGTGGCCGTACAGGTGGCGACGAGCACGAGGTCGATGTCGGCCGGGGCCAGGCCGCTCGTCGCGAGCGCCTTCGCCGCCGCGGCGGCGGCCATCGCGTCCACGGTCTCGTCGGGGGCGGCGACGCGCCGGGTACGGATGCCCACCCGGCTGCTGATCCAGGCGTCGTCGGTGTCGACGAGCTCGGCCAGGTCGTGGTTGGTGAGCACCTTGGCGGGCTGGTAGTGGCCCAGCGCAAGGATGCGCGACCCGGTCATCTCTCCCCCTGTGGGTGAAAAGTGGAAACGGAATACCGACCTCACCAGTGTTGGCGGCGTGGCGGCGTACCGGGGTGCGTGTCCTTCCAACATTCGGGGCGGGGATCTGGAGAGTTCCGACCGTCACCCCGTGATACGGGATTCCGCTGAGAGCGAGGCGCGGGACGCCCGTACATCCGTACGGGCAGAGTCGGCGGTATGAGACTGCTGATGCTGGGTGGCACGGAGTTCGTCGGGCGGGCCGTGACCGAGGCGGCCCTCGCACAGGGATGGCAGGTCACGGTGTTCCACCGGGGCCGGCACGAGGCGCCTCCGGGCGCGGCCGTGCTCCAGGGGGACCGCACCGCCCCGGAGGGGCTCGCGGCGCTGCGTACGGGGGAGTGGGACGCGGTGGTGGACACCTGGTCCTGGGCGCCGTCGGCGGTACGGGACGCGGCGCGGCTGCTGGCCGGCCGGGCGGGGCGCTACGTCTACGTGTCGAGCGCTTCGGTGTACGCGCACCCGAAGGCGGCGGGGCTGGGCGAGGAGGCCCCCCTCGTGACGGGCGACCCGGACGCGGGCGAGGTGGCGTACCCGGAGGCCAAGCGGGGCGGTGAGCTGGCGGCCGAGAAGTTCTTCGGCGCCGATGGGTCGGTGTTCGCGCGGGCCGGGCTGATCATCGGGCCCTACGAGAACGTCGGGCGGCTGCCGTGGTGGCTGGCCCGGATCGCCCGCGGCGGCCCCGTCCTGGCACCGGGCCCGCACGGTCTCCCGATCCAGTACATCGATCCCCGCGACCTCGCCGCCTGGGTCCTGCACGCCGTCGGGGCGGGCCTGTCGGGCCCGTACAACCTGATCAGCCGGAGCGGCCACGCCACCATGGGCGAACTGCTGGACGCGTGCGTCCGGGTCACGGGATCGGGCGCCGAACTGCGCTGGACCGACCCGGAGAAGATCCTCGCGGCCGGCATCGAGCCGTGGACGGAGCTGCCGGTCTGGCTGCCGCCGGGCTCGGAGAACCACGACACGCTGCACCGTACGGGGGTGGAGAAGGCGTACGCCGCCGGGCTGCGCTGCCGTCCGGTGGCGGAGACGGTGGCCGACACCTGGGACTGGCTGCGGTCGGTCGGCGGGAAGGCGCCGCAGCGGCCGGACCGCCCGTTGGACCGGCTGTCCCCGGAGAAGGAGGCGGAGGTGCTCGGCACCTCCTGAGCGCCGCGGGCCGGGCCGTGAGAGCCGCTGGCCGGGCCGAGAGCCGCGGGGCCGTGCCGGAACGTCACGGCCCGGCCCGGCGGCCGCCCCTAGAGCCAGCCGTTCCGCTTGAACCCGCGGTGGATCACCACGCACGCCGCCACGATCACGCACATCACCAGCGGATATCCGAACACCCAGTCCTTCTCCGGCATGTGCTCGAAGTTCATGCCGTACACCCCGCACACCATCGTCGGGACGGCCAGGATCGCGACCCAGGCGCTGATCCGGCGCATGTCCTCGTTCTGCGCGATGGTGACCTGCGCGAGGTGTGCCTGGAGTATCGAGTTCAGCAGCTCGTCGAAGGCGGTGATGCGCTCGGTGACCCGGGCCAGGTGGTCCGCGACGTCCCGGAAGTACGTACGGATACGCGGGTCGACCTGGGCCAGCGGCTGGGTGGAGAGCTGGTGCAGCGGCCGGTCCAGCGGGGCCACGGCCCGCTTCAGCTCCAGCAGTTCGCGCTTGAGCTGGTAGATCCGTCCGGCGTCGGCGTTCCGCCCGCCCTCGGCGAAGACCGCGCTCTCCACCACGTCCATGTCGTCCTGGACGGCCGCCGTCGCCTCCAGGTAGTCGTCGACGACCAGGTCGGCGATGGCGTGCAGGACGGCGGACGGGCCGAGCGCGAGCTGGTCCGGGTCCGCCTCCAGCGCCTCGCGCAGCGGGCCGAGCGAGCCGTGCCCGCCGTGCCGCACGGTGATCACGAAGTCCTCGCCGGTGAACACCATGATCTCGCCGGTGTCCACGACCTCGCTGGTGGCCGTGAGCCGGTCGTGGTCGACGTAGCAGGCGGTCTTGAAGACGGTGAACAGGTTGGTGTCGTACTGCTCCAGCTTGGGGCGCTGGTGGGCGAGGACCGCGTCCTCCACGGCCAGCGGGTGCAGCCCGAACAGCTCCACGATCCCCGCGAACTCCGCCTCCGACGGCTCGTGCAGCCCGATCCACACGAACCCGTTGCCCGAGGCGCGGACCCGGTGCACCGCCTCCGCCACGGGGTGGTCGCCGGTCAGCCGCACCCCGTTCTCGTACACCGCGCAGTTGACGACCGCCGTGCCCAGCGGCGAGCGCGCCGGGTGGGCGAGGTCGACGCCGCGGCTGCGCTGCTGTGGCAGACGTACGGCCCGGCGGAGGTGGCGGATCATCGACATGGGCGGCTCCGGGGCGGCTCCTACGGGCGGGCGCCGCCCAGTATGCCGATCACGGCGCTCCGGTTCATCCCCGGCCGGCGACGTGCCGCTCCCGGGAGGCGCCCAGACCTGCGAGGACCTGCGGGACGAGCAGGACCAGCAGGACGACGACCGGGACCGTCCAGGTGCCGGAGGCGTCGTGCACGGCGCCCAGCACGGCCGGGCCCGCGGCGGCGAGGATGTATCCGAAGCACTGGGCCATGCTGGAGAGCTGCGCGGCGTGCCGGGTGTCGGGCGCGCGCCGCACTATGAAGAGCAGCGCGAGGCTGATCGCCGCGCCCTGGCCGAGGCCGAGCAGCGTCATCCATACGTACGCGCCGGTGGCCGGCGCGGCCAGCATCCCGGCCAGGCCCAGGGCGCACAGCACCGCGCCGAGCGCCGCAAGGTGCCCCGTCCGCAGCCGGCGGCCCGCGATCACCGGTGCCAGGAAGGAGCCCGCGATGCCCAGCAGCGACGAGAACGAGAGCATCCAGCCCGCGTCGCCCGCGCTCATGCCCGCGTCGGTCAGCATGGTCGGCAGCCAGGCGGTGGCCGCGTAGTAGCTGAGCGACTGCAGGCCCATGTAGCCGGTGACCTGCCAGGCCAGCGGGGACCGCCACAGGCCGCGCACGGGGTGCGCCGCCTGCCGGGCCGCGCCTTCGGAGACCCGTGTACGGGACCGGGCCCGCGGCAGCCAGACCAGCAGCGCGAGCAGCGCGAGCGAGCCCCAGCAGGCCAGCGTGGCCTGCCAGCCGAGCCCGGTGGCGGTGCGCAGCGGTACGGTCACGCCCGCGGCGAGCGCCGCGCCGCCGAACAGGGACATGGAGTACAGCCCGGTCATCAGCCCGGTCCGCGTGGGGAAGTCCCGCTTGATCAGGCCGGGCAGCAGCACGTTGGCCACCGCGATGCCGGCGCCGATGACGACAGTGCCGGCGAACAGCGCGGCCACCTGGTCGGCCAGCCGCAGTGCGGTGCCCGCGCAGATCAGCACCATCGTGCCGAGCAGGGACCGCTCCAGTCCGAAGCGGCGGCCGAGCCGCGGCGCCACGGGGGCGAGCAGGCCGAAGCAGAGCAGGGGGAGCGCGGTGAGCAGGCCGGCGGCGGCCGCCGACATGCCGCTGTCGGTACGGATGGTGTCGGCCAGCGGGGAGACCGCGACCAGCGCCGGGCGGAGGTTCAGGGCCAGCAGGACCACGCCGGCGGCCAGGTAGAGGGAGCCGCGTACGGGGCCGGGACCGGCCGCGGGCACCGGCGGCGCGTCCGAGGGCGTCCGGGCGGATATGCGGGCGTCCGGCCGCTCTTCGGTACGCATGGCGTCCGACAGTTCTCCGGTGCGCATGGCGTCCGGCCGTTCTCCGGTCCGCACGGCGGTGGCCTCCTCGGTCTCGCGCGGCATCAGTCCTGCTCCCGCAGTGCCGTCATGGCCTCCTGGAGGTGGGCCAGCGCGGCCCGCTCGGCGGCGTCCGGGTCGCCCGCCGCGATCGCGTGCACGATGGCGGCGTGCTCGCCGAACTGGTGGCGTACGGAGTCGGGCACCGGTGCGGCCATGACGGACTGCAACGTGGCCCGCAGCGCGTCGGTGAGGTGGTCGTAGAGGTCGGCCAGGACGCTGTTGTGCGCGGCGGCCGCGACGGTGCGGTGGAAGGCGATGTCGGCCTCGATGAAGGCCGCGGTGTCGCCGGCGTGCCAGAGCTCGTCGCGGTGCGCGAGTGCCGCGCGCAGCGCGACGAGGTCCTCGCCGGTGCGGCGCAGGGCGGCGTAGCGCGCCGCGTCCCGCTCCAGGCTCGCGCGCACCTCGTACGCCTCCAGGTCGCCGGAGCGGCGCAGCCTGCGCTGCACGGCGGCGCCGAAGTCGCTGCTGGCGCGCACGTAGGTGCCGTCGCCCTGGCGGGGCTCCAGCATGCCGGTGTGCACGAGGGCGCGGACCGCCTCGCGGACGGTGTTGCGGCCGACGTCGAGCTGCTCGACGAGCACCGGCTCGGCGGGGATCTTGCTGCCGACCGCCCACTCGCCCGCGGCGATCAGGCCCTCCATCTGGTCGATGACCAGGTTCACCAGGCTGGTGCGGGTGGTGTTGCGCAACGGCATCGGCCGCCGTCCCCTTCCGGTGCTCTGTCCCTGAGGAATTCCCTGACGAATTCCCCGACGAAGTAAGCGAAGTACACCGGTGATAGGAACATCCCATGTTTGGGTGTGTCAAAAAACCGTGCGGCGGAGGCCCTGAGGCTTCCGCCGCACGGTTCGGCACCGGTCAGTGGTGCCGGCCGTCGGCCCTCGTGGTCATCGGCGGCAGGTCGACGGCCGGTGTTCCGGGTGGGTCATGGCACGGGCGCTCAGGACGCCGTGCCGAAGTGGGCGCCCTTCAGGCCGTTCGCCCAGAGCTGGTCGACCTGGGCGCGCTCGTTGGCGTCCGGCTGGGAGTTGGTGCACGACGGGCCGGGGCCGCCGCCGGACATCAGCTCGCTGCACGGGCCTTCGTAGTGGTCCGGCAGGCCGAGGACGTGGCCGGTCTCGTGCGCGGTCACGCGGGTGGAGTCGTACTCCTGGTTCTGCTGGTAGTCCAGGAAGATGTAGCCGTGACCGTGGCCGTCGGTGCTGGCGTAGGAGCCGCGCGAGTCGTTGCCCTCGCGGTAGGAGAAGTCCGCGCCGCCGCTGCCGGCCTGGAGCTTGACGTTGGAGACGGCACTGTTCCAGATCTGCGCGCTGCTCGATATCTGCTGCGCGAAGGTGGGCGCGCCGCTCGCGTCGTACGTCACCGTCACCGAAGCGGCGCCGGTCTTCTTCTGCTTGGCGAGCGCCGACTTCAGCACGGCCTCGAAGAACCGCTTGGTGTCGGCCTTCTCGGCGGCCGAACCGACGTACTGGGCCGCGGTCACGGTGTTGTCCGCGGGGGCGGTCGAGGGGGTGGCCACCGCGGGCACGGCGGCGGCGAGGCTCGCGGCGAGGCCCAGACCAAGTGCGGCCGACAGCACCGTCTTAGGAGATCTCATGTGGGGGGCTCCTTAGTGTCCGGGGGACCCGGCCGAGGTGTGGGGCAACGGCCGGGACCCGCGGATGAACTGTGGTGCCGCCGAGTCTGCGCGAGATATCCGGGGGCGCGGAGATTCCATGTGGCGATAGGACGGTCCAATAGCCCCTGGGAAATGTGTGATTCGCGGGGTTCGGGTGGCTGGTGCGACACGTAAGGACGTCGTTATGCTCCGCGCGTGGAGCTTGAGGTGAGGCACCTACGTGCGCTGTGCGCCATCGCCGACACCGGCAGCGTACGCAAGGCCGCGCGGCAACTGGGCATGACCCAGCCCTCCCTGACCACGCAGCTGCGACGCATCGAGAACGCGCTGGGCGGCCAGCTCTTCATCCGCGAGCGCTCCGGCAGCCGGCCCACGCCGCTCGGCCACACCGTCCTGCACCGCGCCCGGCCGATAGTGGCCGAGATGACCGCACTGGTCGACGAGACCAGGTCGGCGGTGGTGCGCGAGCAGGGCGCACGGCTGCGCGTGGGCAGCACCGGGAGCCGCGCGGTGGCCGGCTGGCTGCGCCGGCTGCGGGCCCGGCTGCCCGAGACCGACACCACGATACGGATCGACCTCTCGGGCAACACCCTGCTGCAGATGGTCGCGGCGGGGCAGCTCGACGCGGCCTTCGTGCACGAGGTCGAGGGCTCGCCGCTGCGCGTCCCCGACGGGCTGGCCGCACGCGAACTCCTCGCCCGCGAACCGCAGTTCATGGCGCTCCCGGCGACGCACCCGGCCGCCGCGCAGGAGGCCGTCACGCTCGCCGACCTCGCCGGGGACCAGTGGATGGTCGACCCGTCCGTGGACGGCGAGTGGGCCGGGCTGCGGCGGATCTTCACCCTGGCCGGGATGGACCCGCGCATCGTGCACGGCGACTACCTCGCGGCGGGCGACCTGGTCGCAGCCGGCGAGGTCGTCACGCCCTGCCAGCCGACCACCCGCCCGCGCCCCGGCATGGTGGTCCGCCCGCTGCGCGGCGACCCGCTGGCCGTACGGCTGTTCCTGGCGTACCGCGGCGGCGGACGCGACACCGAGTGGGTCGACGCGCTCTTCGACGATCTGCGGGCGGCGTACATGGAAGTGGCCTGGGCGAGCGAGGCGTACCGGAAGTGGCTGGTCAGGCACGAGAGCCTGCTGGCGGTGGGGTCCTAGGGGCCTGGCGCCGACCGGCGGGCCCGCCGACCAGGCGGCGGCACTGGATCGCCTGACAGCGCACACAACCCCAGAGCCTGTGCCGTCGCCCCGGCCGGGCGGGATCCGGAGTGGCCCGGTGCGCTTGCTCCGTATGCCGTGCGGGGTGCGGCCGTGACGAGGAGAATCCGTAGCGGAGGCTCCTACGTGCCCGGGCAGCCGGAATTCCGCAAGATTTTTCTGCTCCTCGTGTCGAGGACCGGCCGCCGGCTCCGACGTCTCCGGTGAGAGGCGCCCGGCCGGACGCCGACAGCTCCCGAGGAGTGAGCGACATGAAGTACATGCTGATGATCCAGGCGAGCCAGGCCCACTACGACGCCATGAACGGCAAGGACTCCGGCAAGGTGCGGTGGACCGAGGGCGACCTGAAGGCGATGTTCCAGTTCATGCAGGACCTCAACAACGAGCTCGCCGAGAACGGCGAGATGATCGACGGGCAGGGGCTGAGCGAGCCCGCGCAGGCCCGCGTCGTGTCCCCCGGCAAGGACGGCGAACCGGTCGTCACCGACGGTCCCTACGGCGAGACCAAGGAAGTGCTCTGCGGCTACTGGCTCCTGGACTGCGCGTCCCTGGACCGCGCCACCGAGATCGCCAAGCGCATCCTGCAGTGCCCGGTCCCCGAGGGCGCCGGGAACGGCCCCGTCACCATCCGGTCCATCCCCGACAACCCGCCCTGCGACGTCTGAGGCGACCGGAGGCCGTGGGAGCGCCGGAACGGACCGAGGACCTGCTGCGCGCGCTCGCGCCGCAGGTCCTCGGCGCGCTCGTCCGGCGGTACGGGCACTTCGATCTCGCCGAGGATGCCGTGCAGGAAGCGCTGCTGGCCGCCGCCGTGCAGTGGCCGGAGGCCGGCCGCCCGGACAATCCGCGGGGCTGGCTGATCAGGGTCGGCGCGCGCCGGCTCACGGACCTGCTGCGCGCCGAGGAGGCGCGGCGGCGGCGCGAGGAGACCGCGTACGCGCTGACGCCGCGCGACGAGTTCTCCGCCCCGGCGCCCGGTGAGAGCCGCGCCCCGAGTGAGGACGACACCCTCACCCTGCTCTTCCTGTGCTGCCACCCCGCACTGTCCCCGGCCGCGCAGACCGCGCTGACGCTGCGCGCGGTCGGCGGCCTGACCACGGCCGAGATCGCCCGCGCGTACCTGGTGCCGGAAGCAACCATGGCCCAGCGGATCAGCCGTGCCAAGCAGCGGATCCGGGCGGCCGGCGGGCACTTCCGGCAGCCGGCCCCGGAAGAGCGTGCCGCACGGCTCGGCGCGGTCCTGCAGATCCTGTACCTGATCTTCAACGAGGGGTACACCGCCACCTCCGGCAGCCGGCTGCACCGCGTCGAGCTGGCCCGCGAGGCGATCCGGCTGACGCGGTCGCTGCGCGCGCTGCTCCCGGAGGACGGCGAGGTGGCCGGGCTGCTGGCCCTGATGCTGCTCACCGACGCCCGCCGCGCGGCGCGCACGGCGCCCGACGGGTCGCTCGTCCCGCTCGCCGAACAGGACCGCGGCGCCTGGGACCGGGAGGCGATCGCCGAGGGCGTGGCGCTGGTCAGCGACGCGCTCCGCCGTACGCCCCTCGGCCCGTACCAGCTCCAGGCCGCGATCGCCGCGGTGCACGACGAGGCGGAGCGCGCCGAGGACACCGACTGGCGCGAGATCCTCGGCCTGTACCGCCTGCTGGCCGGGATCGCGCCGAGCCCGGTGGTCACCCTCAACGAGGCGGTCGCGCTCGCCATGGTCAGCGGCCCCCGGGCCGGCCTGGACCTGCTCGCCACCGTTGCCGGCGACCCGCACCTCGCGGACCACCACCGCCTCGAAGCGGTCCGCGCGCACCTGCTGGAGCAGGCCGGGGAGCGCGCCGAGGCCCGCGCGGCGTACGGACGCGCCGCCGAGCGGGCGCTCAGCGTCCCGGAGAAGCGCTATCTGCAGACCCGGGCGGCGCGGCTCCGCTGAGGCGCCGCCCGGCGCGCCGCGGGTTTCGGTCAGAGGCGGCGGATCCGGGCGGAAATGCCATGACCGACAAGCAGGTAAATCACGGCAGGCAGGCCGTAATTGAGGATCACGCGCAGTCCTTCCGTGTCCATGGTGAAAATGTCCTGCGACCACCAGGCGAGTCCGTCCGCGAAGCTCTCCACGAAATCGACGAAGACATTCGCCTGGTTGGCGCCCAGCAGGTAAAGAAGAATCCACAGGACGAGGAACGCCGCGGCAATGTCGGCGATCGTGTGGATGATCAATGCGGTGCGGGCCGTGCCGGCGCCGTCGCGCGGGCGGCGGTACCGCTCCCGGCTCGGTTCGCCGTATCCCGGCTGCCCCTGGTCGTACGGCGCGGCCGGACCGGGCTCGTACGGGGGCTGCCCGGCGCCGTAATGCCCCTGCGGGGCGTACGGGCCGTCCATCGGCGCGGGATTGTGGGGGTTGCTCACGGGATTTTCCCATCCGGCGCGCAAAACGCCTCGACGAAGATGAATGAAGCACGTCCGGGGTCCGCCGGGGCGTTTCCGTCCGCATTTCTGCCGGCGCTTTCCGCACCCGCATTCCCCTCAGCGCCGGAAAGCCCCCGCGGCGTTACGGCCCGGGTCGCCGACGGCAACGGGCACCCAGCGGATAGGCTGGTGTAATCGCCCGCTGGGGCATGGACTGGTGCTGTCGGTGAGGCGGATACGGGAGAGCGGGTGACCGTCGTGGGTACGAGTGCAGCGATGGCGGCCGTGCTGCAGACCCTGCATCCGGTCGGCGGAGGCCAGGGGCTGATCGGCACCGATCCCGACAGCTGCGCCCGGGTGCTGGGCGTGGACGGTGTCGCGCTGTCATTGCTGGCAGATGAGCACGCCACCGAGCTGGTGTGGGCGTCGGAGGGCGACAGCCGCCGGCTGGAGGACCTCCAGTTCACGCTGGGTGAGGGGCCCGGCGTCGACGCGGCGGGCCACGGCTCGCTGGTGATCGAGCCGGACGTGCGCAGGCTGCCGGCCGGGCGCTGGCCCGCGCTGCTGCCGGAGCTGGCGGCGCTCGGCACCGGCGCCGTGTTCTGCTTCCCGCTGCTGGTCGGCCGCGTCTGCCTGGGGGTACTGACCCTCCAGCGGCGGGCGAGCGGGCCGCTGACCGAGGCCGGCATGGACGACGCGCTGATCCTGACCGGCGCGCTGACCGCCGTGCTCCTGGACGACGGGGCCGCGAGCGACGCGCTCATGGCCGTGGAGCGCCCGTCCGACCTCTATCGCGCAGCCGTCCATCAGGCGACCGGCATGATCAGCGTGCAAGCAGGGATACCGCTGTCCCTGGCGCTGCTGCGGCTGCGTGCGTACGCCTACCGGCACGGCCGGCCCATCCTGGAGGTCGCCGAGGACGTGGTCGCCAGGCGCCTGGACTTTCGTAACGACGGACCCGAGCCGGACCCGTCCGGCCGGAAGAGGAGATGATGGCGGTGGCTCCGCAGGAAAGGGTGCTGCAGGCGTTCGGCGAAGCAGTCGGCACACTGATCGACGACTTCGACCTGATCGATGCGCTGCACCGGCTGTGCGCGCGGGGCGTCGAACTCCTCGACGTGACCGCGGTCGGCATCATGCTCGCCGATCCGCACGGTGACCTGCAGGTGCTCGCGGCCTCCGACGAGCGCACCGGGCTGCTGGAGCTGTTCGGGCTGCAGAGCGAGGACGGCCCGTGCGCCGAGAGCTACCGCACCGGCGAGGCCGTGGTGAACGCCGCTCTCGCCGCGTCCGGCGGCGCCGCTCGCCTCCCGGTGTTCGCCGAGCGGGCCCGGCAGGCCGGGTACGCCACCGCCCACGCGCTGCCGCTGCGGCTGCGGCAGCGGAGCATCGGCGCGATAGGGATGCTCCACACGGGGCCGCACACGCTGGACGCCGCGGGCGTGCGGCTGGGCCGGACGCTCGCCGACGTGGCGACCCTCGCCGTCCTCCGGCAGCACACCATCGCGCAGGGCAACGTCGAGCGGGCCCAGGTGCAGGCCGCGATCGTCAGCCGTACCGTCATCGAGCAGGCCAAGGGCGTGCTCGCGGAGCACCTGGCGACCGGCGTCGACGAGGCGTTCGACGCGCTGCGCGGCTACGCCCGCCGGCACGGCGAGCGGCTGGCCGACGTCGCCCGCGGGGTCATCGACGGCGCGCTCGACACCGAGGCGCTCCGGTAGCGGCTACCGGCCGCGGCTGTCGTCGGCGGACCCGCCGCCGCGCCGCCTGCCGTGCAGCCGCGCCAGCGTCTCCTCCGCGACCTCGGGCAGCGGCCTCCCGGTCACGAACGCGTCGGCGCGCAGCCGGGCGAGCGCCTCGGCCACCGGTACGCCCGTCTCCTGGGAGAGCCCTCCGGCCGCGCGGTGCGTGCGGCCCCAGTGCGCGTCCATCATCGGCGTCGGGTTCCAGGGCAGCGCGGACGGCGCCGTCAGCAGCGCCACCGTCGCGGCGCGCGTGGCCCGCACACACTCCCGTACGGTCTCGTCGTCCGGCTCCCACGGCTCGTACCGCAGCAGGTCGATGGAGCCCAGCGGAGGCTCCCCGCCGCCGTCGGTCATCGGGAAGGCGTACACCGCGCCGACCTGCTGGAGTTCCTGGCGTGCCGCGGCGCCGAAGATCGGCCACTGCGTCAGCCGGCCGTGCAGGTCGGCCACGATCTGCACCCGCCCGGTCGCCGCCGCCGTCACGCACGGACCCTCGCCCAGCGTGAACTGGATCTCCTCCAGCCGCAGCGCCGACTCGCCGCACGCGTGCAGGAGCTGGCGGTCGGGCGTATCGGTGAGCAGCGAGATCGTCGCCCCGTCCACCGGGAGGGCCGCACACAGCGCCTCGCACAACCGCTCGGAGAGCCCGCGCGCGTCCTCCTCGGCGGCAGCGGCCAGCACCAGCTCCGCCGCGGCGGACGAATCCCTCATACGATCACTTGCCCCGGTCGGTGGTCCTTTCGGAATGGGCTGTCCCAACGGGTAACCCCTGATCGAGGAGGCAAACCAGCAAAAGACCGCACCCGGTCCGCCATGGCCGCCGGGTGGGGCGGCTTGCGGACCGGGTGCGGTCGGGGAGGCCGGGGTCAGGCCTTCTTGGTCTCCCAGAAGATCTTGTCGATCTGGGCGATGTAGTCCAGAGCCTTCTGGCCGGTGGCGGGGTCGTTCGAACCCTTGGCGGCCGAGAGGGCCTTGAGGGTGTCGTTGACCAGCTGGTGCAGCTCCGGGTACTTCTCGAAGTGCGGCGGCTTGAAGTAGTCGCTCCACAGCACCGAGACGTGGTGCTTGGCCAGCTCCGCGCGCTGCTCCTTGATGAGGACCGCGCGGGTGCGGAAGTCCGCATCCTCGTTGGCCTGGTACTTCTCCTGCACGGCCTTGACCGACTCGGCCTCGATGCGGGCCTGGGCAGGGTCGTAGACACCGCAGGGCAGGTCGCAGTGGGCGCTGACCTTCACCTTGGGGGCGAACAGGCGGGAAAGCATGTTCAGTCCTTCCTCGTGATCGTCTTCTCAGGTGCGAGATTACTCGGTACGGGAAGGCTTTTCTCGGGTGGGCCGGGGGTCTTAGGGCAAAAGTCCGGTGGGAGGCTGGGGCTGGTGGAGGATTCGACCGGGAGGTGCCGGATGCCGGAGCAGGTGCATGAGCGCTGGCCCGATCAGGGGCAGGAGCAGGGCCGGGAGGGCCGTGGGCCGCTCCGGACGATCGGTCTCGCCGAGGTGTACAACCCCTCGATGGTGCCCACTCTGCGGCCCGGGGACCAGTTGGTGGTCCGGTACGGCGCGGTGGTGCGACCGGGCGATGTGATCGTCCTGAAACACCCGTTCCGGCAGGATCTGCTCATCGTCAAGCGGGCGGTGGAGCGGCGTGCGGGCGGCTGGTGGGTGCAGGGGGACAACCCCTTCGTGGAGAACGACAGCCGGGAGTTCGGCACGGTGCCCGACGAGCTGGTGGTCGCCCGCGCGTGGCTGCGGGTGCGGCCGCCGCGCGAGGTGCGGCGGTCGGTCGCCGGGGTGCTGTCGTGGCTGGTGTCGGCGGTCCGGCCGGTGCGGAACGCCCGCCGCTAGGTGTCGTCGCGGGCCGACTCCTGGCGCTTGCGGGCGCGGTAGGCGGCGACGTTGGCGCGGGTGGCGCAGCGGTCGGAGCAGTAGCGCCGGGAGCGGTTGGTGGAGGTGTCGAGGTAGACGTTGCGGCACGGTGCCGCCTGGCAGGTGCCGAGGCGGTCCACGCCCAGTTCGGTGAGGTGGACGGCCAGGCCCATGCAGGCGGTGGCCGTGTAGCCGGCGGTGGCGTTGGCGGCGTGGTCCGCGATGTGCAGATGCCAGTCGGGGCGGCCGTCGGCGTCCCGCGTCTCGTGCCCGGAGATCTGCGGGCTGACCGGGAATTCGATGAGCAGCGCGTTGAGGAGGTCGACGGCGAGTACCTCGTCGCCGGCGGCGGCCGCCTCGAAGATCGCGCGCAGCCGGGTCCGTACGGCGCGCAGCCGGGTCACATCGGCCTCGGTGGCCCGCCGGGCGGTGTGCTGGGCGGGGCCGAAGAGGGCGCGTACGGCCTCGACCGACGTCAGGGTGTCGGTGCCGCGCTCCGGCTGCTCGCTGTTGACCAGCCGCACGGCGTAGTCCGAGTAATAGGCCAGTTCCACTTGTAGTCCTTACCGGGCGCGGGTTAGTCTGCGTACCTAGCCCGTAATGGGCGTTGTCTGTTCGAGGGTATTACAGGCGAGAGGGGTTCCGGTGACCGAGGCCGTGACGCGGACGGACTGGCAGGCGTGGCAGGACAGTTGGGACCGGCAGCAGGAGTGGTACCTGCCGGACCGCGAGGAGCGGTTCCGGGTCATGCTGGACATGGTCGAGGCGGTGACGGGCCCCGAGCCGCGCGTCCTGGACCTCGCGTGCGGCACCGGCAGCATCACCGACCGGCTGCTGAAGCGGCTGCCGGGTGCGCTCAGCACGGGCGTCGACCTCGACCCCGCGCTGCTGGCCATTGCGGAGGGGTACTTCGCGGACGAGCGGCGGGTGGAGTTCGTCCGGGCCGACCTGAAGGACCCGGCGTGGCCCGCGAAGCTCCCGTACGAGACGTATGACGCGGTACTGACTGCCACTGCGCTGCACTGGCTGCACAGCGACGAGCTGAGCGTGCTGTACGGGCAGCTGGCCGGCCTGGTCCGGGAGGGCGGCGTCTTCCTGAACGCCGACCACATGCCCGACCCGTCCACGCCCCGGCTGAACGCCGCCGACCGCGCGCAGCGGCACGCCCGCATGGACGCGGCCAAGGCGGCCGGCGCGGTGGACTGGAAGGAATGGTGGGCGCTCGCGGCCGCGGACCCGGTGCTGGCCGGGCCGACCGCCGAGCGGTTCGAGATCTACGGCGAGCACGCGGACGGCGACACCCCCTCGGCGGCGTGGCACGCCCAGGCGCTCCGCGACGCCGGCTTCGCCGAGGCCCGCACGGTCTGGGCCTCCCCGTCGGACGCGATGGTGCTGGGGCTGAAGTAGCCGGGAATGACGAGGGGCGGGGGGGGGGGGGGGGGGGGGGGGGGGGCCCCCCCCCCGGGGGCCGCGGGGGGGGGGGGGGGGGGCCCGGCGGCGGGGGGGGGGGGGGGGGGGGGGGGGGGGGGGCGCGGTGGGGGGGGGGGGGGGGCCCCCCCCCCCCCCCCCCCCCCCCCTCAGCGCGTTTCAGAGCACCTTCGAGAGGAACGACTTCGTGCGCTCGTGCTGCGGCTTGGTCAGCACGTCGCGCGGGTGGCCGGACTCGACGACCACGCCGTCGTCCATGAAGACCAGCGAGTCGCCGACCTCCCGGGCGAAGCCCATCTCGTGCGTGACCACGACCATGGTCATGCCGTCGGCGGCCAGGTCCTTCATGACGTCCAGGACGTCGCCGACCAGCTCCGGGTCGAGCGCCGAGGTGGGCTCGTCGAAGAGCATCAGCTTGGGCTCCATGGCGAGCGCGCGGGCGATCGCCACGCGCTGCTGCTGGCCGCCGGAGAGCCGCGAGGGGTAGTTGCCGGCCTTGTCCTTCAGGCCCACCCGGTCCAGCAGCTTCAGGGCGCGCTCGCGGGCCGACGCCTTGGACTCGCCCTTGACCTGGACCGGCGCCTCCATGACGTTCTCCACCGCGGTCATGTGCGGGAAGAGGTTGAAGCGCTGGAAGACCATGCCGATGTCCCGGCGGCGGGCGGCGACCTCCTTGTCGCGCAGCTCGTACAGCTTGCCGTTGTGCTCGCGGTAGCCGACCAGCTCGCCGTCGACCGAGAGCCGGCCGGCGTTGATCTTCTCCAGGTGGTTGATGCAGCGCAGGAAGGTCGACTTGCCGGAACCGGACGGACCGATCAGGCAGAAGACCTCCTTGGGCGCGACCTCCAGGTCGATGCCCTTGAGGATGTGGGCTGCGCCGAAGGACTTGTGGACGCCCTCGGCCTTGACCATGGGGACGGCCTTCGAAGCGGACTTGGCGGCGGTCATGAGGCACCTCCGGCGGGGTGGTTGGCACCGCCGGACAGCTTGGCCTTGGCCTTCTGCATCGGGGTGAGCGGGAGCTGGCGGCTGGAGCCGCGGGCGTAGTGGCGCTCCAGGTAGTACTGGCCGACGCTGAGCACGCTGGTGGCGACGAGGTACCAGACGGCGGCGAGGATCAGCATCTCGACGACGACGCCGGAGTCCCGGCCGACGTTCTGCGCGGACTGCAGCAGGTCGTAGTACTGGACCGCGATCACCAGCGAGGAGGTCTTCAGCATGTTGATGACCTCGTTGCCGGTCGGCGGCACGATGACGCGCATCGCCTGGGGCACCACGATCCGGCGCAGGGTCCTGCCGTGGCTCATGCCGAGCGCGTGCGCGGCCTCGGTCTGGCCCTCGTCGACCGCGTTCAGGCCGGCGCGGCAGATCTCCGCCATGTACGCGGCCTCGTTCAGGCCGAGGCCCAGCAGCGCGCACAGGAACGGGGTCATGAAGTCCGACCACTCGTCCTTGTAGATCGGCATGATGTCGATGTACTGGAAGACGAGGCCCAGGTTGAACCAGAGGAAGAGCTGGACGTAGACCGGCGTGCCGCGGAAGAACCAGATGTAGAACCACGCGACGGTCGAGGTCACCGGGTTCTTGGACTGGCGCATCACGGCGAGGATCACGCCGAGCACCACACCGATCACCATGGACAGCACGGTGATCAGGAGGGTGTTGCGCAGACCGCGCAGAATGTCCGAGTTGAAGAGGTAATCGGGGATCGCGTCCCAGTTGACGTTACCGGTCGCGAAGGCCCGGACGAGGAGCGCGAGCAGGGCTATGACCACCAGGGCGGCGATCCAGCGGCCGTAGTGGCGCACGGGGACGGCCTTGATGGACTCGGGCAGCGGCGGGGGAGCGTCCTGCGGCGGCCTGGCCGCCTTGTCGACGTCGACAGACACGGGTGTTGCCTTTCGGGGTTCGGCGGAGTTCGGCGGGCGGGAAGGGACAGCGACTCAGTGGCAGGCTCAGGAGCCGCCGTTGAGCTTCACTTCCTTGACCCCCGCGTCCTTGACCTGCCACTTCTTGAGGATCTTGGCGTAATCCCCGTTCTTGATCGTGGCTTCGAGCGCGGCCTTGAGGGCGTCGCGCAGCTGCTCCTGACCCTTGGGGACGGCGATGCCGTACGGGGCCGCCTCGACCTGGTCGCCGACGACCTCGAAGTCCTTGCCGCCGCCGGAGGTCTTCACGGCGTAGGCGGCGACCGGGTAGTCGCTGGAGACCGCGTCGACACCGGCGGTGCGCAGCCGGGTCTGGGCCTCGGAGTCGTTGTCGAACGCCTCGATGGAGATCGTCTCCTCGCCGTCCTTCTTGCACTTCTTCGCCTGGTCCTTGGCGTAGTCGTGCGAGACGGTGCCGCGCTGTACGGCGATGGACTTGCCGCACAGGTCGGCCCAGTCCGAGACGGTGTCGCTCTTGCCCTTCTGGACGTAGAGCGAGACGCCGGCGTTGAAGTAGTCGACGAAGTCGACGCCCTCGCCGATCTTCTTGCCGGTGGTGGAGTCGATGCCCTGCTGGCGCTCCTTGGTGTCCGTCATCGCCGACATCGCGATGTCGTAGCGCTTGGACTTCAGACCGCCCATGAGGGTGTCGAAGGTGGCGTTGTTGAAGTTGAGCTTGACGCCCAGCTGCTTGCTCATGGCGGCGGCGAGGTCGGGGTCGATGCCGACGATCGCACCGTTCTTCCGGAATTCCACCGGCTTGTACGTCGCGTCCGAGCCGACCTGGAGGAAGCCCTTGTCCTGGACGGCCTTGGGCAGCTTCTTGAAGAGCGGGGCGTGCACATTGCGGGTCTTCGCGGCCTCGCGCTTGGCGATGGCGGCGTCCGTCTGGTCGCCGCAGCCGCTGAGCAGAAGGGCGGCCGCGACCGCTGTCGCTGCGCCGGCGGCCGTGCGGGACCTGCCGGAGGCCGGGCGACGACGGGGACTTGCGGTCATGCTTTTCCTCCTGCTGCGGAACGGATGGAGCCGACTGGGGACGGGGACGTGGGAGCCGGCCGGGTGGGGCCGGGCACACACCATCGGGCATCGCGACCTCGTTCGGTCACGGAATCTTGCCATCCGGACTCCGGTATTCGGACTGCTGCGCAGGTCAAAATCGCATAACGGACGTGGCGAACCTGGTCAGCGACCGATGGCGGGCCCGCTCGGGCCGCCGCAGAGGCATTACTGGTCTGTAAGTCTCGGCATGTGGACGGAAGATGATCCACGCGTCCGGCTTTTCGAGCGGTTCGCGGCTATTGTCGGAATTACGAACGCGAGGGTAACCAATCTGACTCGTCGGGGTGCACGCCCGTCGGGTACAAAGGGTCGTTACACCCCTCATCCGGGGCTCAGGGCGCGTGTGCGGCGCGCCCGGCGTCCGTACCTCCCCCCGCGCGGCGGCCATCCGCGGCGCAGGGACCGGACGCGGTGCCCGCCCGCTCTGCAACCAGGGAGCGGTCACCCTCAACTGATTTACGACAAAGGGGTCAGAACAGTGGCAGCGGAGATCGTCAATCCTCGCAGCGACAGCAATACGGACGAAGAGCCCTTCGATCCGGCCTTCGCGCTCCACCGCGGCGGCAAGATGGCCGTCCAGGCGACGGTGCCGGTGCGCGACCGGGACGACCTGTCCCTCGCGTACACGCCCGGCGTCGCCAAGGTGTGCAGCGCCATCGCCGAGCAGCCCGAGCTCGTCCACGACTACACCTGGAAGTCCCAGGTCGTCGCCGTGGTCACGGACGGCACCGCGGTGCTGGGCCTGGGCGACATCGGCCCGGAGGCGTCCCTCCCGGTGATGGAGGGCAAGGCCATCCTCTTCAAGCAGTTCGGCGGGGTCGACGCGGTGCCGATCGCGCTCGGCACCACGGACACCGACGAGATCGTCGACACGGTCGTGCGGCTCGCGCCCTCCTTCGGAGGCGTGAACCTGGAGGACATCTCCGCGCCGCGGTGCTTCGAGATCGAGCGCCGGCTTCAGGAGAAGCTGGACATCCCGATCTTCCACGACGACCAGCACGGCACCGCCGTGGTCACGCTGGCCGCGCTGCGCAACGCAGCCAAGCTCACCGACCGCGCGCTGGGGCAGCTGCGCGCGGTCATCTCGGGCGCCGGTGCGGCGGGCGTCGCCATCGCCAAGATCCTCATCGAGGCCGGTATCGGGGATGTCGCGGTGTGCGACCGCAAGGGCATCGTCTCCGCGGACCGTGAGGACCTGACGGACGTCAAGCGCGAGGTGGCCGGCTTCACGAACAAGGGCGGCCTCACCGGCTCCCTGGAGTCCGCGCTGGAAGGCGCGGACGTGTTCATCGGCGTCTCCGGCGGCACGGTCCCGGAGGAGGCGGTGGCGAAGATGGCGAAGGACTCGCTGATCTTCGCGATGGCCAACCCGAACCCGGAGATCCACCCGGACGTGGCGCACAAGTACGCCGCGGTCGTGGCCACCGGGCGCAGCGACTACCCGAACCAGATCAACAACGTGCTCGCCTTCCCGGGCATCTTCGCGGGCGCGCTTCAGGTGCGTGCCTCGCAGATCACGGAGGGCATGAAGCTCGCCGCGGCCGAGGCGCTGGCCGCGGTGGTGGCCGACGAGCTCAGCGCGGACAAGGTCATCCCGTCGCCGTTCGACGAGCGGGTCGCCCCGGCCGTGACGGCTGCGGTTGCGGCTGCCGCGCGTGCGGAGGGTGTGGCTCGCCGCTGACGCGGCTGCCGCCTGTGGTCCGGGCCCGCTCCCCCAGGGGGAGCGGGCCCGGACCCGTAAGGGGCGCGGGGAACTGCGCGACCGGCCACGACGCCGCCGCAGCGGGCCACCGTGGGAAGCTCCCGAGCTCTCGGCCCGGCCGCGGCGCCGCGGGGGTTGCTCGCGCAGTTCCCCGCGCCCCTGAAGGGGCGCGTGTCACACCCCGTATTGGTTCCGCAACGGCGCTCCCGCGGCGTACGTTCGGATCATGTTCGCTGCCTATGCCGCCCGAATCGACCGTGACGATCCGCTCAGTGGCCTGGAGTTGGGCGAGCGCCCCGCTCCCGAGGTCCGTCCCGGCTGGACGACCGTCAACGTCAAGGCCGCCTCCCTCAACCACCACGACCTCTGGTCGCTGCGCGGGGTGGGCCTCGGTGAAGAAGCCCTCCCGATGATCCTCGGCTGCGACGCCGCCGGCATCGACGCGGACGGCAACGAGGTCGTCCTGCACTCCGTGATCGGCCAGACCGGCCACGGCGTCGGCCCGGGGGAGCCCCGCTCGATCCTCACCGAGCGGTACCAGGGCACCTTCGCCGAGCAGGTCACGGTCCCCGCCTGGAACGTGCTGCCCAAGCCCAAGGAGCTCAGCTTCGCGGAGGCCGCCTGTCTGCCGACCGCCTGGCTGACCGCGTACCGGATGCTCTTCACCAACGCCGGCGTACGTCCCGGGGACTCGGTACTGGTCCAGGGCGCGGGCGGCGGCGTGGCCACCGCGGCGATCGTGCTCGGCGCGGCGGCGGGCCTGCGGGTCTTCGCCACCAGCCGGGACGAGGCCAAGCGGAAGCGGGCGCTGGAGCTGGGCGCCGAGGGCGTCTTCGCGTCCGGCGAGCGGCTGCCGCAGCGGGTCGACGCGGTGATCGAGACCGTCGGCGCCGCGACCTGGTCGCACTCCGTCAAGTCCCTCAAGCCCGGCGGCACGCTCGTGATCTCCGGCGCCACCAGCGGCTTCAACCCGGAGAAGACCGAGCTGAACCGGATCTTCTTCCTGGAGCTCAAGGTCGTCGGCTCGACGATGGGCGACAAGGACGAGCTCGCGAGCCTGCTCAGCTTCTGCGCCGCCAAGGGCGTCAAGCCGGTCATCGACTCCGAACTGCCGCTGGACCGGGCCCGCGAGGGCTTCGCGAAGATGGCGGAGGGTGACCTCTTCGGCAAGGTCGTGCTGACCGTCTGATGGACCGCGTACGACTGCTGCCGGCCGCCGGACGCGCCGCCGCCCCCTGGAGCAACGGGGGCGGCGTGACCCGGGAGATCGCCGCCGGGCCGCGCGGCGCGGGCTGGGACACCTTCGACTGGCGGGTCAGCCTGGCGGACGTGGACCGGGACGGCCCGTACTCCCCGCTGCCCGGCGTCCGGCGCATCCTCACCATGGTCGCCGGGGGCGGCATGGAGCTGACCATCGACGGGGAGCGGACCGCCGTCACCGAGCCGTTCCGGCCGCTGTCCTTCCCCGGCGGCGCCGCCACGGACTGCGTCCTGGCCGACGGCCCCCTCGTCAACTTCAACGTCATGGTGCGCGAGGGCCGCTGCCACGCGGACGTGGCGATGGCCCGCGGCCGGTACGCGGTGCGCCCGGCCGCCGGTCCGGACGGTGCGGTACTGGTCGCCGCGGTGGCCGGTGCGGTGCGGCTGACCCCCGCGGGGAGCGCGGAACCGGTCACGCTCGGCCGGTACGACGCCGCGCTGCTGCCCGCCGGGACCGGCGCCGACCTCGACGCGGGCCCGGACGGCGTGGCCGCCGTCGTCACGTTCACCGCCGGCGGCTGATTTTTGTACTCCCGCGCCACCCGTGGGTGATCATGTGCGCAGCAATGGCGGCGGGTGACAGGCTCTGAGGCCGGGGGAACCACCCGCTCGCCGGCGGGACTTCGGCACAGAGGCGGACATGTTCATACGGCGGCGACGCGCGCCCTTTTCTCTTTCCGGTACGGCAGCTGCGTTGGCGTTGGCGCTCACGCTCACCGCGTGCGGCGGCGCGGGCCCCGAGGGTGACGCGGACGTCACGCTCGACCTGGTGGTCGCCGACTACGGCCACCGCACCGCCCGCTCCTCGACCGACTACTGGAAGCGCGTCATCGACGCCTTCGAGAAGCGGCACCCGGACATCGCGGTGCACCTGGACCCGGTGCCGTACACCCGGCTGGACAAGACGGTCGCCGCGCGGGCCGCGGACGGTGACGCGCCCGACATCGCGCAGTCGGGCTCCTTCGCCCCGTACGTGGCGAAGGGGCAGCTCTACAGCGCGGACGAGACGCTCTCCATCGGCACCCAGGCCGACTTCGTCCCCGCGCTGGCCAGGGCGGGCGAGATCAGCCACGTGCAGTACGGGATGCCCTTCAGCTCCAGTACGCCGCGCCTCTTCTACAACAAGAAGCTCTTCGCGCGGGCCGGCATCAAGACCCCGCCGGCCTCGTGGGACGGGATCGAGCGCGCCGCCGCCGCGCTGAAGGCCGCCGGCGTGCGGACGCCGTACGCGCTGCAGACCGGCCCCGAGGCCGCCGAGGACGAGACGCTGAGCTGGCTGCTCGGCAACAACGGCGGCTACGTCGGCATGAGCGGCGGCTACACCCTGGACTCCGCCGAGAACACCGCGGCACTGAAGGCAGTGAAAGACGGCCTGGTCACACCGGGCCTGACCGGTCCCGAGGGTCCCGCCCTCAACCGCACCGAGGCGTACCGCGGCTTCGTCACCGGCAAGGTCGGCATGGTCCTCGCCCACCCGGTGCTGATACCGATGGCCGAGGCGGCCCATGTCCCGTACGGCACAGTCCCGTTCCCCGGCCGCGCGGGCGGCGAAGCGACGCCCGCCGGGCTCTCGGACTGGCTGGTGGCCTTCAAGCAGCGCCACCACGCCCGGCAGATCGGCACCTTCCTGGACTTCCTCTACAGCACCGACAACGCGGTGCACTACGCGGGCGGGCAGGGCACCCTGCCGGTGACCGTGCCGGCCGCGCGGAAGATGCGCGCGGACGCCGTGTACCGGCCGCTGTGGCCGTTCGTCGACCAGCTGCCGAAGGTCCAGTTCCAGCCGATGGGCAGGACGAGCTGGCCGCGGGTGCGGGCGGGGCTCCAGGAGAAGATCGCCGGCGCCCTCTCCCGGAACGGCGACCCCGGCGCCGTCCTGCACGGTCTGCAGCGCGAGGCGGATCACCACGCGGCGGTGGTCAACTAGCAGCCGGTTAAGGGCCGTTGGCCGGGCCCCGGCGCCACGAAGGCGCCGGGGAAGGTGTCAGTACGCGACGCGGATCGTGCTGATGCCCAGGGTGGTGGTCTTCGGGAGCTGGCCGGACTTGAAGACGGCGGTCAGCAGCGGGGTGATCAGCTGGGCGAGGCGGTCGGCGCGGGCCCGGCCCAGCGCCCGCCACGGACCGGCGGCCAGCTGGTCCGTCAGCCGCTCGACCGCCTCCCGGCCCTCGCGGGCGCGGTCGGTGGCCCGGCCGTCGGGCGCGATCCAGCCGCGCGCGGCCAGCCGGTCACGGGCCTCGTGCCACTCCTGCGGGGACCAGCCGCGGCTGCGGAAGTGCTCCTCCGGCGCCGCGCCCACCGCCGCGAACGAGACCAGCGACTCGCACGGGTCCAGCCCCGCGGTGAGCAGCGCGGCCAGGTGCCCGTCGCCGCGGTGCTCGCGCAGGACGGTCAGCGCCTGCCACAGCTCCAGGTGCGGCTCGGAGGGCCAGGGCAGATCCAGGTTGGCGGCGGCCAGCGGACGGGCCGCCGGTATCGCGTTCTCCGCGGCCTGGCGGGCCAGCCGGGCCGCCTCCGCGAGCTGTTCCTTGGTCAGCCGGTCGCCGATCAGCCGGCGCAGTACGCGGTCCATCGCGTGCAGCCGGGCCTCCAGCACCTTGGCGGGCGCGGCCGTCGACCAGATCAGCGGTACGTACTGCTCGACCATCCGCGGGCTGAAGCTGTAGTACGTGGCGGCCACCAGCTCGGGCCCGGCAGCGCCCAGCGGCGCGGTGCGCCAGGCGAAGTAGCTGGGCCAGCGGGTGCCGACGTCGTACCCGAGCGCCGCCGCCTCCTCGAACGCCTCGGGGGCGAAGTAGAGGGTGGCGTGCAGTGGTTCGAGGTGGTGCCACAGCCGGCGGGCAACCGCGGGGTACTCCGACATCGCTTACCTCATGGCCTTCAAGTCACATATGAGTAAGAAGAATTGACGTTAAGCGTGGGCAAGGCCAGGAGTCGGCGGAATGCCGCGGCCGGTCCGAGTACGGGCGGCGGCCCTGCGAAGGGCCGGGTTCCCCCGATTACCTGGGGTGAACCCGGCCCTTCGAAATTAACCGTGGGTGACTACTGAGCGGGGCGGCGCAGCAGCGCGCCGATGTGCGCGGCGGCCGTCGCGAGGTGCTGCCTGGCCGCCGCCAACTGGGCTTCGTCCACGCCGTGGTCGCGCGCCGCGTCCCGGAGGCCGTCGCGGAACCGGTCCAGCAGCCGGTCCAGATCGCGGGCCGGATCGCCGGTGGCCGGTTCGTGCGCCCACGCCGGCTCGGGGGGCGCCGGATCGGCCGTACCGGACGTACCGGATGCAGCGCTACCGGACGGCGCGGATTCCGTGCTGCCGGACGCCGCCGTCCCGCCCGCCGTACCGGCCGTCGCCGTCAGGCCGTCCGTGAAGCGGCCGACCTCGCGCGAGACCTCGGCGAGCGCCTCGCGCACCGCGCCCGGCCAGTCGCCCGAGCGCGCCTGCTCCTGGGCCCGCTCCTGCAGCCGGCGGATGACCTCCTGGACCTCCTCGCGCGCGGAGTCCTTGGCGTTCTTGGCCTGCTTGCGGGCGCGCTGCGCCTCCTGCTTGGCCCGCCGGCTCTCCTCCTTCGCCCGCCGGGCCTGCTCCTTCCACTCCTCCTTGGCGCGCCGGAACTCCTCCTTGGCGTGCCGCCACGCCTCGGGGTCGTCGGGGCCGCGGTCGAACGCCTCGGAGGGGCCGGGGAAGCCGGGGAAGCCGGCACCGCCCGGTCCGCCGTCGCGGCCGCCCTGCCGGCGGGTGGCCTGCGCGGCCTCGCGCATCTCGCGGCGCAGGTCGCGCGCCGAACCGCTGACGTCCTCGCGGATGTCGGAGGCGAGCGCCGCGACGGACTCGCGGATCTCCAGCTCCAGTTCCGCCAGCTCGCCGCCGCGCGCGGTCAGTTCGGCGCGGCCCGCGTCGGTGAGGGAGTACACCTTGCGGCCGCCCTCGGTGGCGTGCGTGACCAGGCCCTCGTCGGAGAGCTTGGCGAGGCGCGGGTAGACGGTGCCGGCGGAGGGCGCGTACAGGCCCTGGAAGCGCTCCTCCAGCAGCCGGATGATCTCGTAACCGTGGCGGGGCGCCTCGTCCAGCAGCTTCAGCAGATACAGACGGAGGCGGCCGTGCGCGAAGACGGGGGGCATGGCTCTACAGCACCTTCTTGTCGGCGGGCGGGTCGGCGGGGGCGTCCTCGGGGCGCGGGCGGCGCAGCAGGGCCAGCGAGCCGGAGACGGTGGTGACCTTCAGGCGCCCGGTGCCCGCGCCGAGCCGTCCGGTGATGTTCTTGGCGCCCCACTGGCCGCCGACCCGCAGGTCGTCGAAGGCGTTGGAGACCGCGCCGCTGGTCGTATTGGCCTCCACCTCGGTGTCGGCCGGGTCCGGCAGCCGGATGGCGACCTCGCCGGAGACCGTCGTCAGGCGTACGTCGGTGCCCTCCGCCGCCGGGTCCAGGTCCACGACCATGTCGCCGGTGACCGACTCGGCGCGCACCGAACTGCCGCCGCCGTCGATGAGGGTCAGGTCGCCGGAGACGGAGTGGAACCGCAGGGCGCCGGTGACGGCCTGGGCCTCGACCCGGCCGGTCACGGTCTCGGCGCGGACCGGCCCGGTCAGCCGGACCAGGGTGGCGTCCCCGGAGACGCCGCGCAGCTCCGTACGCCCGGAGATACCGGAGAGCACCGCGCTCGCGCCGACCGCGCCGACCTCGACCCGCGCCGCGGCCGGGACGGTCACCGAGACGACGGCGCTGCGCTGCCATCCCTTGCGGTCGAGGAACTTCAGCAGTCCCCGCCAGGGGAGGTCGTCATAGCCGACGGTGAGGGTGCCGCGGTCGTAGGAGACGGTGAGCGGCGGGCCGTCGATCTCGGTGATCTCGACGCGGGTGCGGTCGGCCGTCGTGCTGCCGACGACGTTGACCGTGCCGCCGTACACCCGTACTTGCAGGGTGTTCACCGGTGCGTCGACGTCGAGCGTGCGGGGCTCGGCCACCTCGGCCGGGCCGTCCGGCCACTCTTTGCTCGCAGACATGACGTGCCTCCCCGATGTACGACAACTGTGTACGACAACGCAACATATCGTGTTCCCTTGAGAACACGATATATCGCGGTGTGGGGAAGTCAAGCGCTCCGCGCCGGCGGGCGGGCGTCCCGCGCCGGCGGCCGAGCGCCCGCGTCACTCGTCGTCGTCCTCGTCGTCCAGCCGCGCCAGCCACGTCGCCAGCCGCTCCACCGGCACCTCGAAGTCCGGGTTGAGGTCGACGAACGTACGCAGCTGCTCGGCGACCCAGCCGAGGGTCACCTCCTCCTCGCCGCGCCGGCTCTCCAGCTCCTCGATACCTCGGTCGGTGAAATACACGTGAGTGCTCCGCTAAGGGGGTAGGGGTAAGGACATTCCAGGTCAGGATAGGCAGCGGCGGTCGGGGGCCGCGCATCGGCACCGGACAGGGGCCGGCCTCCTGGCGCAGGTGTCAGCGGGGGGTGGCATGAGCGAGGACGCGACACATGTCGCACGGATCGAACTGCCGGACGGCACGCCCGTCTGGGCCCGGATATCCGGCGTCGAGGACACGGACTACGCCGACAGCGGCCGCTTCAGCGACCGCGTCCTGGGGCGGATGGAGAGCCTGGACGGGCTGGTGCACGGCGTCGCCCGGTCGCTGGCCGGCGCGCTCCAGGGGCTGCGGCCCGACGAGGTCAGCGTGCAGTTCGGCATCGAGCTGAGCGGGAAGTCGGGGAAGCTGGTCGGGCTGCTCGCGGACGGCGAGGCCAAGGCCGCCATCAATGTCACCCTCACCTGGCAGGGCGGCCCGCCCGCGGACCTCGCGGAGGGCGGGACCGGGGGCGGCGCATGAACGGGGCGCACGATCCGGACGCGTACTTCTCCCGGCGCTTCGCCCCGCTCGTCAAGGCCGCGACCGTGCGCATCCACGCCGCCCGGGACGGGTATCCCCACGGAGGGCAGCCCGAGCCGCCGCTGTGGGGGAGCGGCTTCTTCGTCGCCCCCAACTGGGTGCTCACCTGCGCCCATGTCGCGCTGGAGGGCGAGGGGGGCGAAGTGGGCGTGAGCTTCGAGGGGGGCAGCGCGCGCGGCCGCGTCGAGTGGGCCGAGCCCGCCGTGCGCACGGCCGGCCTGCTGCCCGCCCCCGATCTCGCCCTGATCCGCCTCCTCCAGCCCACCGCGCACCCCTGCTGCTGGCTCTCGCCGCGCACGGTCCGGGCGCACGGCGGCGAGCGGGTCGCGTACTTCGGGTACACGGAGATCGCCGGGACGGTCGGCGCGTTCGACGGACGGTGCACCGTGCGCGGCGAGTTCGGCGGCGACGGCCTGCTGCGCCTCGGCAACGAGGACGAGATGCCGGAGGGGCTCTCCGGCGGCCCGCTGGTCGACGTCGAGCGCGGCGAGGTGATCGGCGTACTGAAGGGACGGCGCGGCGGCGCGCGCGACGGCGGGCTCGGCATCGCGCTGGCCCAGCTGCGCCGTATCGGCGTCCCCGGCACCCCGATCGGCCGCGAGGAGGACGACCCGTACCACCGCGTCCTGCACGCGCACGACCGGTACCACGCCGACCGGCACGCCGACGTCAGCGAGGCCCGGGACACCTGGACCGAGGCGCAGAGCGGGCTGCCCGCCTCGGCCGCCACGGTCGCGGCGCTCACCCCCAAGCGCCGGGTGGTGCTGCACGGCCTGCTCGCCCAGCTGCCGCCGCCGGCCGGCACGCCCGCGCTGGTGGCCCTGGTCGACGAGCTGCTGCCGCGCCGCGGCGAGGGCCTCTCGCCCGCGCCCCGCGGCTGGCGCGAGGGGCTGGAGGTCTATCTCGACCGGCTGGAGCTGCGCGACGCGCACAGCGAACTGGAGGCCGTGCTGCGGTACGCGGTGTACGCGGCGACCGCCGAGCATCCGTATCCGGCGACGGCCGAGGCGGCGGACGCGGTCTGGGGCTGGGTGCGCGACCTGGCCATGACCGAGCTGCCGCCGCTGGCGAGGAACCGGCTGGGCGCCGAGTGGCAGGCCCGGGTACGGGCACGCGCGATCGGCAGAGGCAGACGCACCGGCGAGCACGCGGCCGCGGGCCCGCTGCCGTCCGTCCTGCTGGAGATCACCGAACGGGCCTGGGAGCAGGGCCGGTTCGACTGGTACCTCACCGCGAGCAGACCCTCCGGCGACCTGCCGCTGGGCGAGGGCCGGCACGGCACGGCGCTGGCGGACCTGCCCGCCGAGCTGGCCGGTCCGCTGAGCGAGGCGTTCCGCCGCAGCGACGAGCCGGGCCGCCCCGCCGTCCTCGAAGTCGCCCTCAGACAGGCGCTGCTGGACCTGGACGTGGACACCTGGCGGATACCGCCGGGCAGCAGACCGATAGGGGAGCTGCGGCCGGTGGTGGTGCGCTGCGCCGACCGGCCGCCGGGCGCGCCGTGCGGCGAGGGGGACGGCAGGGACCCCGGGACCGGGCCCCAGGAGCGCTGGACGCGGCTGCACGAGGACGGCATGGAGCACGCCTGCGTCGACTGCGACGAGGGCCGCCCCGAGGAGGTGACGGCGGACCTGCTGCGGGAGCTGGGTGCGCGGTCCTTCCCGGTGCTGTGCCGGGTCCCCGGGGGCGACGGCGGGTCCGCGGCGATCCGCCGGATCATCGGCAGCGGCCACCCGGTGGCACTGTGGCGCAGGGAGCGCATGGACCCGGTGTGCGGGGAGTACCACCGCGGGATACTGCGCACGGTCAAGAGCGGCACGACCGCCCACCGGCTGCCCCTCGCCGTCCGTGAGCTGCGGGCGGGCATCGGCGCCGCGGAGCCGGAAGCGTACTGGTCACGCGGGATCACGCTGCTGTACGACGATCCCGGGCGGCCGCTGCCGGGCGCGGACGACGTGCTGGAAACGCCGTGAGGGGCACCCGGTTCCGGGCGTGCTCCCACGGGTTTCCGTGTGCTTCTACCGGGCCGCGGTCCGTCCCGATACGGTCGGAGCGTGGCCGGTGCGCTACCGCCGATGACCCACGAGCGACGAGGAGTTCGCAGTGAGCGGACCGAACGAATGGCTCATCTACCGCGGCACGGGCGAGCCCCACGACGGCATCGCCGCGCTCCCCGACCCGCCGCCCTGGCGGGACTTCGACGGCGGCCCGCTCGTCGCGCCCGGCCCCGCCACGGACAGCTCCTCCACCCGGCGGCTCGGCGAGCACGTCGCGGAGATGCACCGGCCCAGCGCCGAGGAGCTGGAGATCGTCAACGCCGCGCTGTACCTGCGCCGTCCGCTGCTGGTCACCGGCAATCCGGGCACCGGCAAGAGCACCCTCGCGCACGCCGTCGCCCATGAGCTCAAGCTCGGCCGCGTACTGCGCTGGCCGGTCGTGAGCCGGACGACACTGGGCGACGGGCTGTACCGCTACGACGCCATCGCCCGCCTCCAGGACGTGCAGATCGCCGCGAGCAGCCGGGCGGCCGGCGGGCCCGGCACCCAGGCCGCGACCCCCGGCGGCATCGGCAGCTACATCCGGCTCGGCCCGCTGGGCACGGCCCTGCTGCCCACCGCGCAGCCGCGCGTCCTGCTCGTCGACGAGCTGGACAAGAGCGACATCGACCTGCCGAACGACCTGCTGAACGTCCTGGAGGAGGGCGAGTTCGCCATCCCCGAGCTGGAGCGGCTGGCGGAGCGGGAGCCCGAGGTGGAGGTGCTCACCGACGACGGGCAGAAGGTCCGCATCCGGGACGGGCGGGTGCGCTGCCACGCCTTCCCGTTCGTCATTCTCACCAGCAACGGCGAGCGGGACTTCCCCGCGCCGCTGCTGCGCCGCTGCATCCACCTGGAGCTGGGCCAGCCCGACCACAAGCGGCTGGCCACGGTCGTCCGGGCGCACCTCGGCGAGGAGGCGGCCCGCGCGGGCGATGACCTGATCGCCCGCTTCCTGGAGCGTTCCCGCAGCGAACTGCTCGCCGCCGACCAGCTGCTGAACGCCATCCACCTCACCCACCAGGCCGCCCCCACCAGTCGCGACCGGCTCGCCGACCTGCTCATCCAGCGCCTCGACCGGCCGAGGTGAGCACGTGACGCGGGACCGTGCAGGACGCCCCACCGCCCCGCAGAGCTGGGCCGACGTCGTCGCGGCGGTGCGCGGCGCGGGCCTGGACCCGGACGTCGGGGAGCTGGCCGACGCCCTGTGGCTGGCGCAGTACTGCCGGCCGCGCGAGGCCGCCGCCGAGCAGGAGAGCGACGGCACCACGGCGGACGCCGAGAGCCGGACGCCGGGAGCGCGGACGCCCGCGCCCCCGCGCACCGACGCCCGGCAGGACGGCCCCGGCGCCGACCGGGAGCCGCCGGACAGCGGGTCCGCCGGGCCGCCCGGCGCCACCCACATCGCGCTCTACCCGGCCGGCCAGGAGCTGCCCGGCGGCGGTCCGGGCGCGCCGCCCGGCCCGTACGGCAGCGGCCTGCCCGTGGGCGTGCCCGCCGCGCCCGCGCTGCCCGATCTGCTCGCCCTGCAGCGCGCCCTGCGCCCCCTCCAGCGGTACCGCAGCGCGGCGCCCGCCGTGCGCCACGTCCTGGACGAGACGGCGACGGCGGAGCGCAGCGCGCGGTCGGGCGGGCTGGTGATGCCGGTGTTCCGGGCGGTGCCGCGGGCCGAGGCGTCGCTCCAGCTGCTCATGGACGCGTCCTCCTCGATGTGCGTCTGGGAGCGGCTGCTCCACGAACTCCAGCAGGTCTTCGCCCAGTTGGGCGCCTTCCGCGACGTACAGGTGCAGTTCCTGCACCAGGGCCCGGACGGCCGCCCCGCGGTCTCCCGCCGCTTCGAGGCGGGAGACGCGCCGTTACGCTCGGCCGACCAGCTCAGCGACCCCACGGGCCGTCGCGTCACCGTCCTGGTCAGCGACTGCGCGGGCCCCCTGTGGCGCAGCGGCCACGCGCACCGGCTGCTGCACCGGCTCGCCCGGCAGGGCCCGCTCGCCGTCCTCCAGCCGCTGCCGCAGCGCATGTGGTCGCGCACCCGGCTGCCCGTCTCCTACGGCACGCTGCGCCGCGGCGAGGGCCCGTCCTACGCCACGGCCCTGCACTTCACGGGCGACACCGCGCAGGCCGGCGGCGGCGCGCTGCCGGTCCCCGTCCTGCCGCCCGCCGCGGGCGCCCTCGCGGCCTGGGCCCGGCTGCTCTCCGGCACCGGAGCGGGCAAGGTGCCCGCCGCCGTCGGCTGGCTCCGCGCCGACCAGCCTCCGGCCCCCGCCGCGCGCCCCCGCGACCCGCTGCCCGCCGCCGAGGTCGTCGCCCGCTTCCGCCGCGCCGCCTCGCCCGGTGCGGCACAGCTCGCGGTCTACCTGGCGGCGGCCCCGCTGTGCCTGCCGGTCATGCAGCTGGTGCAGCGCACGATGCTGCCCGGGACCGGCCCGGCGGAGCTGTCGGAGGTGCTGCTCGGCGGGCTGCTGACGCGCACGGACGGCGAGTCGATGGCCGGCGGCCCCTGGTACGAGTTCGTCAAGGGCGTGCAGGAGGTACTGCTCGGACCGCTCGGCAGGGACGAGGCGCTGCTGGTGCTCAAGCACTGCTCCGCGTATGTGGAGCAACGGTTCGGCAAGGGCGGCCCGAACTTCCCCGCGCTCGCCATCGCGCAGCTCACCGGCGACCGGCGCGCGGACCCGGCGGAGTCGGCCGCGCGGCTGCGGACCCACCCGCCGGCCGACGCGCCCGGCGTACGGGCCCCGCAGCCGTTCGCCGAGGTCGCGGCGCACGTCCTGGAGCGGTTCGTCCCGCTGCGCACCATCTCCACCGACGGCCACGAGGGCCCCGGCGGCCCGGCGTCCTCCGAGGCGGTGCGCCGCTCCCAGGCGCTGGTGCGGCGGTTCGCCGCCGACGGCATGGTGCAGAACCTCCTCGACGCGGTGCAGCTGCTGCGGCACGCCACCGAACGCGAGCGGCACCGCGGCGCGGACACCGCGCTGTGGTGCGAGCTGGCGGAGACCCTGCTGCGGCTGTGGGAGCTGCAGGGCGGCCGGGCGCTGCTGCGCGAGGCGCGGGAGGCGGCGCGTACGGCGGCGCAGTCCGGCGAGGCGCGCGCCCGCACCGCCCTGGGGCGGGTGCTGCACACCGAGGCGGGGGAGCGGCGCGCGGCCGGTGACGAGCGCGGCGCGCTGGACCTGCTGCGCCGCGCCGACCGGGAGTTCACGGCCGTGTGCGCGACCGCCGGGCTGGAGCCGTGGCACGCCCTGGAGATCACCCTGGAGCGGGTGCGGGTCCTGGAGGAGCAGTGGCGGCTGGGCGGCGACAGCGGCCTGCTCCAGGAGACCGTCGGGATGCTGGAGGCGTTCGCGGACGCCTGGCCGTACGACGAGGCGCAGCCGCACGGGCTGCCGCTGGCGCACGGGCGGGCGCTGCTGCAGCTGGCCGGTACGGCCGCCGACCGGGAGCAGGCCGCGGCGTACGCGGAGCAGGCCGCGGCCTCGCTCACGCACGCGGCCGACGCGATGGCCGCCGAGGACGCGCCGCACGACGCCCGGCTGTGGGCCCGGCTGGACCTGACCGACGCGCTGCTGATGCTGACCGGTACGGCGCTGGACCGGGCCGGGCGGCTGGTCGCGGACATGGAGGCGGCGGCGCAGGGGCCGGACGAGCGGGCCGCGGTGCTGGTGCGCGCCGCCCGGCTGGCGGTGCGCCGCTTCGAAGCGGACGGTGACGTACGGCATTTGGCGGAGGCCGACCGGCGGTACGAAGCGGCCTGCCGCGCGGTGCCCCGGGACCGCGAGGGCTACGGCGACCTGATCGAGGAGTGGGGCGACGCGCTGATGCGCCGGGCGCGCGAGCCCGGCGGCCGGGCCGTCATCCACCGTACGGTCCGGGTGCTGCGGGACTGCCGGATGGAGACCGCGGCCGGCGACCCGCGGCTGGCGCGCCGGCTGCTCACCCTCGGCCGCGCCCTGATGCTGCGGCGGACCGACGACGACCGGGTGGACCTGCGGGAGGCCGAGCATCTCTTCGGGCTCGCCGCGCAGTCCGCCGCCGACCCGCTGGTCCGGGCGGAGTGCTGGCTGGAGCTGGGCGGCACGCACCGGCTGGCGCACCGCCGCTCCGGCCTGGACGCGCAGCTCGAACAGGCGGCGGACGCCTACCGCCGCGCCGCCGAGGCGGCACGCGCGGCGCAGGACGGCGCGGCGGACCCGGACCCCGCCGTACGGCTGTGCGCCCGCGCGTACCACCTGCGCGGCGAGGCGTACGAGGACGCGCGGCGGCCGCGTGCCGCGCGCGACGCCTACCGGCTGGCCCTGGAGGAATGGCGGCGGCTGCCCGACGAGGGCGGCTCCGCGGCCCGGGAGACCTCGCGCCGGCTCATGGACATCGGCGGGTGACAGACGGCAGATTGGAACGTGCGTACCAGCGGGGGCAGTTGGCGGGAAGGGGCAGGGCGATGAGCGCGAGCCGCAAGGACACGGAAGCCGGGCAGGCGGAGACGGCCGGGGCCCCGGTGCCGCCGGCCGGCGAGCTGCCCGAGCTGCCGGACCTGCTCGCCCTGGATCTCGCGGAGCTGCGGACGGTGGACCACCCGGTGCTCGCGGAAGTACTGGAACGGATACGGACGCGGGTGGACGAACCGACGGAAATGCTCTGGGGATTCAACAGCGCCTTCTGAAGCGGACCCGCTGAGGTGAACCGCTGCCGTCCGAACGATTTCGGCCGTCGGTGCCGGGGGAACCGGACACCGGCGATCGCGGCCGGTTTGGCCGTGCCGTCCCGCAGGGATACTCCGCGCTGGACCGGCGACGGGGGCCGTCCCTGCGCGGGCCACGGCTTTGGGGGTGCGGACGTGGCGCAGCAGACCGTACGGGACACGGGCCCGTCGGCGGACCGGCCGGACGTCCCCTCCCGCCACCCCTTCCGGCAGTTCGTCCTCAAGGTGCACGGCCACTGCAACCTCGCCTGCCGGTACTGCTACCTCTACGAGGCCGCCGACCACGGCTGGCGGGACCGCCCCGCCACGATGAGCGACGCGGTCCTGGACCGCACCACCGCGCGCATCGCCGAGCACGCCGCGGCCCACGGCCTCCGGCACGCGGCGCTCGTCCTGCACGGCGGCGAACCGCTGCTGGCCGGCGCGGACCGCCTCGGCCGCGCCGTCGACCTGCTGCGCACCCGGCTCCCCGGGGACTGCGCCCTGCACGCCACGATCCAGACCAACGGCACCCTGCTCACCCGCACGGCGCTGCGTACCCTCGCGGACCATGGCATCAAGGCCGGCGTCAGCCTCGACGGCGGGCTGCCCGCGCACAACACCGCGCGCGTGGACCACGCGGGGCGCCCGGCCTGGTCCCGCGCCGTCCGCGGCCTGCGCCTCCTCGCCGAGGAGCGGCCGGAGGCGTACGCGGGCATCCTCGCCGTCGTCGACCCGCGCACCGACCCCGTGGAGACCTACGCCTCGCTGCGCGCCCTCCGCCCGCCGCGCCTGGACCTGCTGCTCCCGCACGGCAACTGGACCACCCCGCCACCGGGCCTCACTCCCGGCGCGGACCGCCCCACCCCGTACGGCGACTGGCTCTGCGCCGTCTTCGACGCCTGGTGGGACGGCGGCCCCGGGCAGCCGCGGATCCGGCTCTTCGAGGAGTGCCTGGCCCTGCTGCTCGGCGCGCCGGCCGGCGGCGAGTCGCTGGGCCTGACCCCGTTCACCGCCGTCGTGGTCGAGACCGACGGCAGCATCGAGCAGGTCGACTCCCTGAAGTCCGCGTACGAGGGCGCCGCCGCCACCGGCCTGGACGTCTTCCGGCACTCCTTCGACAAGGCCCTCGCGCACCCCGGCATCGCCGCCCGGCACGCGGGCGCCGCCTCGCTCGCCCCCGTGTGCCGCGCCTGCCCGCTGGTGCGGGTATGCGGCGGCGGCCAGTACGCGCACCGCTACCGGCGGGGCAGCGGCTTCGCCAACCCCTCGGTGTACTGCGCCGACCTCCAGCGGCTGATCCGGCACGCCGCGGAACGGCTGGCGACGGCCCGTGAAACGGGCCGTGCCACCCGGGGGCCCGCCCGATGAGCAGCCGGATACCGGTGGACCTGCTGCGCGAGCTGGGCCGGTCCGAGGGCGGTGCGGAGGCGCTGCGGCTGCTGGTGGACGACCAGCGGACGCGGCGGCTGCTGTTGCTGCGCGCGCTGCTGGACGCGGTGGACTCCGCCCGCGCGCCGAGCGTGCCGCGGCCCGCGGCGGCCCGGGTGGCGGAGCACTGGGCGCTCCTGGAGGCGGCCGACCGCGCGGACCGGGACGCCACCCGCCGGGTGCTGTACTACCCGCTGCTCGGGCCCTGGGTGCGGCGCGCCCTGCGCGGCCTCGCCGCCGCCGTCCCGCCGCCCGGCCTCCTCCCCGACCTCGAACACCTCGGGGCCGTCGCCGCCGCGGCCGCCGCCCGCGCCCGGCTCCCGTTCACCCTGAGGCTGCGCGCCCCGAGTGGCGTACTGGCCCTGCCCACCCTCGGCGCGTACACCCTGCCCGGGCGGGCGGCCGGACGTGAGGGACCGCCGACGGAACTCGAACTCGCCTACTGCAACAGCAAGTTGACGCTGCGGCCGCCCGCCGGGCCGGCCGCCGTGCTGCTGCCCCGGCCCGACGGCGCCTGGGAGTCGGCCGACCCGGCATGGCGCCCGCTGCGCCCCCTCACCGGCGGCCCCCACCCCGTACTGCTGGACGATCTCGACCCCTTCCGCACGGCCGACAGCGGGCTGGAGCGGCACGGCCTGCGGCCCGCCGAGCCGCTCACCACCGCCGAACGGGCCCGCTGGCAGGCCGCCTGGGCCGGGGCCCGGCCGCTGCTGGAGCGCGGCGGCCCGACCCGCGCCCTGGAAGTCGACGTCCTGCTGGACTGCGTCGTCCCGCTCGCCCCGCCCCCCAACGCCAGCCCGCACGCCTCCGGCCCCGCGCACTGCAGCGGCACCCGCCGCGAGGCGTTCGGCGCGGTCCTCAGCTCCACCCCGCAGACCCCCGCCTTCCTCGCCGCGACGCTCGTCCACGAACTCCAGCACGCCAAGCTCGCCGCGCTCGCCGAGCTGTCGCCGCTGCACCACGACAGCGGTACCGCCCGGCACTGGGCCCCCTGGCGGCCCGACCCGCGCCCCTTCGACGGCCTGCTCCAGGGCACCTACTCGCACCTCGCGCTCGCCGACTACTGGCAGCGCTTCGCGCTCACCGCGACCACCGCGCTGGAGCGCCACACCGCGTGGGCCGAGCACTCCCGCTGCCGCGAACAGGTCGGCGCCGCGCTGCCCACGCTGCTCGGCTCCCGCGCCCTCACCCCGGCCGGCCGCGTCCTGGTCGGCGCCATGGCCGACCGCCTCACCCGATTGCGGGAACGCCCGCCTCCCGAGGGGTACTTGGCGCGCGCCAGCGCCTACGTGGAGACCTCGCGGACGATGTGGCGGCGACAGTACGCGCGATGACCGCCGACGACCGGTTCGCCGGTGTATGTTCCCCAGAAGGGCAGCTCTGACGGTCCTTGCCCGGCCGTCCGTTCGTACGCAAGACGAGGGAGTCGTTCGAATGCCCGCAGCGCGCAGGACCATCTCGCACGGAGGCCGGCCCCCCGTCACGGTCAGCTTCGCCGGCTTCAACCGCGCGTGGGCCGCCTGGATCGGCGACCGGCTCGAACGGCACGGGATGCGAGTGGCCTTCCAGCGCTGGGACCCGCGGGCCGGCACCCCGCTGGAGGACGCGCTGAGCGACCTCGCACTCGCCGAGGGCACCGTCCTGATCGTGCTCAGCGACTGGTACATCCAGCTCGGCCCGCGCAGCCACGAGGAGTGGAACGCCGCGCTGCGCACCGTCGTCGCCGACCGCCAGGACAAGTTCGCCGCGGTCTCCATCACGACGAACGCGCTGCCCACCGCCACCGCCGTCTTCGGCGCCGCCGAGCTGGCCGACGTCGGCGCCCGCGAGGCCGAGCGGCGGCTGCTGGCCCGGCTCGGCATCGACCCCGACCCGCACGCCGAGCCCGAGGAGGACGGCAGCGGCCCCCGCTACCCCCAGGAGCAGCCGCGCGTCTGGGGCGGCGTGCCGCGCCGCAACACCCGCTTCACCGGCCGCGAGAACCTCCTGGCCGACGTCTACCACCGCCTCCAGCAGGCCGAGCGCGGCGCCGCCGTGTGCACGCTGTACGGCATGTCCGGCGTCGGCAAGACCCAGCTCGCCACCGAGTACGTCTACCGCTTCGGCTCCGAGTACGACGTGGTCTGGTGGGTCGCGGCGGGCGAGCGCACCCCGATGCGCCAGCGGCTGGCCGAGCTGGCCCCCGCGCTCGGCCTGAGCACCGGTCAGGAGTACGGCGAGCGGCTGCGCGCCGTCCGCGACGCGCTCCGCCGCGGCGAGCCCTCGAACCGCTGGCTGCTCGTCCTGGACGGCGCCGACCAGCCCGAACACGTCGCCGACATGCTGCCCTCCGGGCCCGGGCACGTCCTGCTCACCTCGCAGAACCGCGAGTGGAGCGAGCACAACACCATGATGTTCGAGGTCCCGGTCTACACCCGCGAGGAGTCCATCGCCTTCGTCCGGCGCCGCGCCCCGCGCCTGGACCGCCCCGAGGCGGACAGGCTGGCCGAGGCGCTGGAGGACCTGCCGCTGCTGCTCGACCAGACCGCGGGCTGGCTCAGCGACACCACGATGACCGTCGACGAGTACGTCGAGCTGCTGGAGGAGAGCGGCGCCGACGCCGAGGTCGTCCGGGTCGCCCACGACTTCCCGATGACCTACCAGACCTCCTGGTCGATACTGCAGAACCGGCTGGCCGAGGCCGTGCCCGCCTCCGTCGACCTGCTGCGGCTGTGCTCCTTCTTCGCGCCCGCCGCCATCCCCGTACGGCTGCTCCGCGAGATCCCGCCCGGCGACCTGCCGGAGGAGCTGACCGGGCTGATGAACGACCCGCTGCTGTGGAACCAGGCCATCAGCAAGCTCCTGCAGTACTCGGTCGTCCGCATCGAGTCCCACGACGTCACCGCCGACGACGCGTCCCCCGGCGGCGAGATCCTCTACATGCACCGCATGGTCCACCAGACCGTCCGCGCCCTGATGCCGGACCGGCAGCAGGCGGAGTACAGCCGCGTCGCGCAGCGCGCGCTGGCCGCCGCCGACCCGCTGCGCCCCACCGACACCCGGCTGTGGCCCCGGTTCGCCGAGCTCGCCCAGCACCTCAAGGCAGCGAACGTCCTGGTCAGCCGGGACCCCGACGTGCAGAACCTGGTCCTGAACGTACTGCGGTACATGTACCTCTCCGGCGAGTACCGCTCCGGCCTCAAGCTCGCCGAACGCGCCCTGGCCGCCTGGCGGGAGCTGCTCGGCGACACCCACCCGCGGATCTGGGACCTCAGCTACCACTACGCCAACCTGCTGCGCGCCACCGGCGACTACGCCGCCACCGAGGCGCTGGACCGCGTCGTCCTGGACCATCTGCGCGAGACCCAGGGCCCGCGCGACCTGGACACCCTGCGCGCCGCCACCGGGCTCGCCGCCGACCTGCGCGGCCTCGCCCGCTTCGAGGAGGCCCTGGAGCTGTCCACCACCGTCCTGCAGGGCTACACCGAACTGGTCGGCGAGCAGGACTCGCGCACCCTGAACGCACAGAACAACCTCGCCGTCTCGCTCCGCCTCCTCGGCCGCTACACCGACTCCCTGGCGCTGCACCGGCGCACCCTGGAGGCCCGCCGCGAGCTGCTGCGCCCCCGCCACAACTGGTCGCTCTTCTCCGAGATCCACGTCGCCACCGACCTGCGCCTGCTCGGCCGTTACGCCGAAGCCACCTCGGTGCAGGAGCACAGCGTCCGGGTGCACCGCATCGTCATGGGCAACGACAACCCCCAGACGCTGCGCGCCGAGCACAACCTCGGGCTGTGCCTCTACCGTTCCGGCGACCGCGCCAAGGCCGGCCGGCTCCTCGGCCGGGTACTGGAACGGTCCGAGCGGGTCCTCGGCGAGACCGACCCGCTCACCCTCATGGTCGCCGTCAGCTACTCCTGCTTCGCCCGCGAGCACGGCAGCCTGGACCAGGCCCGGGAGATCGGCGAGCAGGTCGCCGAGCGGTACCTCTTCCAGCTGGGCGCGGCCCACCCGTACGCGATCGGCGCCCAGGCCAACCACGCGCTGGTGCTGCGCGCCGCGGGCGAGCGGCAGCAGGCGCTGCTGCTCTCCGAGGAGGCGCTGGAGGGGATGCGCCGGGCAGTCGGCCCCGACCACCCCTGGACGCTGGGCTGCTCGCTGAACGCCGCGGCGGCCCGCAACTTCTCCGGCGACCCGGAGGCCGCCGCCGAACTGGGCCGGGACACCGTCACCCGCGCCACCGCCACCCTGGGCCTGCGCCACCCGCTGACCCTCTCCGGCCAGATCGCGCTCGCCGCGGACCTGCGCGGCCTGCGCAAACGCCAGGAGGCCGACAAGCTGGAGGAGGAGGCCCTGACCGGCCTGAGCACCGTACTGGGCCCCCAGCACGCCCACACCGTCTCCGCGCGCGCCCGTACCCGGCCCTACTGGGACTTCGAGCCGCAGATGACCTGACGCTGCGTCAGCCGCGGCCGGGCGCACCGTACTAGGCCGGAATCCGCTCGCGGCGGCCGGGCCCGGTGGGATACGGAAGAACAGGGCCGTGTCCACGGTCCCCCGGAGGAGAGCAGGACCGTATGGCGCAGCCGGCGGAGTCGACGTTCCCGCAGCGGCCGACGGACGCCGCGTCCGCGCGGGTGCCGCGGCCCGCCCGGCCGGTACGGCCCGGTCCGCCGCCCGGCCCGCGGGTCACCGTCAGCGTCGCCGGGGACGCGAGGGCCTGGGGCGACTGGATCGCCGACCGTCTCGAACGGCACGGGCTGCGCGCCCCGCTGCACCACTGGGACCCGCCCGCCGCGATGGAACTGCGCGCCGCGCTCGGCGGACTCACGCTCTCCGGCGGCCGGGTCCTGCTCGTCTTCAGCGCCGGCTACTTCCAGCCCGGCGTCCGCACGGGACGGGAGTGGGACACCGCCCTCGCCGCCGTCACCGCCGCCCACCCCGGCCGCTTCGCCGCCGTCTCCGTCACCGACCCCGGCAACCTCCCGCGGGGCGCAGCGGAGCTCGGCCCCGCCCAGCTGACCGAGGCCGGCGCACACCACGCCGAGCGCCTCCTGCTGCGCCGCCTCGGGCTCCCGGACACCCCGGCGCCCGGCGCCGGCGGCCCGCGCTTCCCGCTGGACGCGCCCGACGTCTGGGGCGGAGTGCCGCGCCGCAACCCGCGCTTCACCGGCCGCGCGGCCCTCCTCGCCCGCATCCACCGCCGCCTGGCGGGCTCCGTACGGGGCGCGGCGGTCTGCACGCTGCTGGGCATGGCGGGCGTCGGCAAGACGCAGCTGGCCGCCGAGTACGTGCACCGCTTCGCCACCGAGTACGACGTGGTGTGGTGGATCGCCGCCGGGACGGGAGCGGAGGCGCGGCGACAACTTGCCGACCTGGCACCGGAGTTGGGGCTCGGAGGTGGTACGGGGACCGCCGAGCGGCTGCGCGCGGTCACGGACGCGCTGCGCCGCGGCGAGCCGTACCACCGCTGGCTGCTCGTCCTGGACGGCGCCGATGACCCCGAAGCGGTGGCCGGCCTGCTGCCCAGCGGCTCGGGCCACGTCCTGATCACCTCCCGGAACCGCTCCTGGGACACCTACAACACCCTCCTCCTCCCGGTCCCCGTCTTCGACCGTCCGGAGAGCATCGCCTTCGTACGCCGCCGGGCCCCGCGCCTGGACGCGGCCGAGGCGGGCCGGCTGGCCGCGGCGCTGGAGGACCTGCCGCTCCTCCTGGACCAGACGGCGGGCTGGCTGAACGACTCCGACATGAGCGTCGGGAGCTATCTGCGGCTGCTGGAGGGCGGCCTCGGCGACGCCGGCACGGTCGTCGCCGAGGACTTCCCGATGACCTTCGCCGCGGCCTGGACGGCCCTGCTGGACCGCATCGCCGAGACCGCGCCGGACGCCGGGGAACTGCTGCGGCTGTGCGCCGTCCTCGCGCCCGGCACCGTGCCGGTCACCCTCCTCGGCCGGATCCGCGGCGACTTCGCCCCGCTGACCGGCGACCCGCGACGGCTCCAGGACGCGCTGCGGCTGCTCGCCCGCTACTCCGTCGTGGACGCCGAGGAGAGCCCGGACGGCGCTGCCATCACCGGCGTCCATCTGCACCGCATGGTCCGCCTCCTGGTCCGCGAGGGCGTCCCCGCGCCGGAGCGGGAACGGTACGCGCGGGCCGTGCGCGGCGCGCTCGCCGCCGCCGACCCCGGCCGCCCCGACGACCCCGCCGAGTGGCCCGCGTACGCCGCGCTGCTGCCGCACCTGCTGCCCTCCGGCGCGCTGGAGGCCGACCCGGCGGAAACCGCGCGCCCGGTGCTGAACTGCCTGCGCTACGCCTACCTCGCCGGCGTCCAGGACACCGGCCTGGCCCTGGCCCGGCGCGCGGACCGCAGCTGGCGGCGGCTGCTGCCGGAGGACGACCCGCGCCTGCTGGACCTGCTGCACGCGCACGCCAACCTGCTGCGCGCCGCCGGACAGTACGCGGCCTGCGAGGAGCTGGACCGGGCCGCGCTGGAGCGGCTGCTCGGCCGGCGCTCCACCCCCGACGCCGACATCCTGCGGGCCGCCACCGGGCTCGCCGCCGACCTGCGCGGCCTCGCCCGCCTCCAGGAAGCCCTGGAACTCTCCCAGTACGTGCTCGACGGCAGCCGGCAGACCTTCGGCGAGGGCGACGCGCGCACCCTCGCCGCACAGAACAACACCGCCGTCTCCCTGCGGCTGCTCGGCGCGTACGACGAGGCACTGGAGCTGGACCTGCGGACGCTGCGGGCGCGCCGCCGGCTCCTCGGGCCCGGCCACCCCTGGACGCTCTACTCCGAGCTGCACTACGCCACCGGTCTGCGGCTCACCGGCCGCGCCGAGGCGGCACTGGAGCTCCAGGAGCGGACCGCGCGCAGCCACCACCGCGTCCTGGGCGCCGACCACCCCCAGTCGCTGCGCGCCGGGCACGGCCTCGCGCTCTGCCGCCGGGGCGCCGGGCAGGGCGAGCGGGCGCGGCAGGGCATGGAACGGCTGCTGGAGCGGGCGGTGCGGCTGCTCGGCCGCCGGAACCCGCTCACGCTGATGATCGCCGCCGGCTTCGGCTGCCTGGAGCGCGAGTCCGGCGACCTCGAGCGGGCCCTCGTCACCGCCGAACTCACCTACACGAGCTACCGCGAGCTGCTCGGCCCCGCCCACCCGTACACCGTCGGCAGCGACGCCAACCACGCGCTGGCGCTGCTCGCGGTGGGCGACCGGGAGGTGGCCCTCGGGTCCCTGAGCCGCGCGCTGCTCGCCATGGAGGCGGCCGTCGGCCCGAGCCACCCGTGGACCCTGGACCTCGCCCACAACACCCGCTCCACCGAGGCCGACCTGCCGCCGTACCAGCTCCGCGACTTCGAGCCGCTGACGATCTGACGGTAAACGGCAAAGGGGTGGGCCCCCACCGGAAAGATCCGGTGGGGGCCCACCCGTACTGCCTCATGCGGCCTGCTCAGGCGTCGAACGCCTCCGCGATGAGCTGGGCCTGCTCGGCCTGGTGGCGCTTGGCGGAGCCGACGGCCGGCGACGAGGAGTGCGGCCGCGAGATGCGGCGCAGACGCTCGCCGTGCGGGATGTCGGCGCCGACCGCCAGGTCCAGGTGGTCGATCAGGTTCAGGCCGAGGAACGGCCAGGCGCCCTGGTTGGCGGGCTCCTCCTGGACCCAGAGGAACTTGCCGGCGTTCGGGAACTTGGCGATCTCCGCCTGCAGCTCCTTGCCCGGCAGCGGGTACAGCCGCTCGATGCGGACGAGCGCGGTGTCGTGCGCGCCGCGCTTCTGCCGCTCGGCCTCCAGGTCGTAGTAGACCTTGCCGGAGCAGAAGATGACCTTCTGGACGGCGTTCGGGTCGACCGTGCTGTCGCCGATCACCGGGCGGAAGCCGCCGGTGGTGAACTCCTCCGTCTTCGACGCCGCGGCCTTCAGACGCAGCATCGACTTCGGGGTGAAGACGACGAGCGGCTTGTGGTGCGGGTTGTGCACCTGCCAGCGCAGCAGGTGGAAGTAGTTGGAGGGGAGCGTCGGCATCGCGACGGTCATGTTGTTCTGCGCGCACAGCTGGAGGAAGCGCTCGATGCGGGCCGAGGAGTGGTCCGGGCCCTGGCCCTCGTAGCCGTGCGGCAGGAGCAGCGTGACGCCGGAGGTCTGGCCCCACTTCTGCTCGGCGGAGGAGATGAACTCGTCCACGACGGTCTGCGCGCCGTTGACGAAGTCACCGAACTGCGCCTCCCACATGACCAGCGACTCGGGACGGGCCAGCGAGTAGCCGTACTCGAAGCCCATCGCCGCGTACTCGGAGAGCAGCGAGTCGTACACGTTGAACCGCGCCTGGTCCTCGGAGAGGTACAGCAGCGGCGTGTAGTCGTTGCCGGTCTCGCGGTCGATGAGGACCGCGTGGCGCTGGCCGAAGGTGCCGCGGCGGGAGTCCTGGCCGGCGAGCCGGACCGGGGTGCCCTCCATCAGCAGCGAGCCGAAGGCCAGGGTCTCGCCCATGCCCCAGTCGATCGTGCCGTCCTCGACCATCGCCGCGCGGCGCTGCAGCTGGGGCAGCAGGCGCGGGTGCACGGTGATGTGGTCGGGGATGTTGACCTGGGACTCGGCGATCCGCTTCACGACCTCCTGGGAGACCGCGGTGTCCACGTGGACCGGGAACTCGGCCTGCGGCTGCGGCACCTCGGGGACCGCCGGGGCCGTCGTGGCCTCGCGGACCTCGGTGAAGACCTTCTCCAGCTGGCCCTGGAAGTCCTGCAGCGCCTGCTCGGCCTCTTCCAGCGTGATGTCGCCGCGACCGATGAGGGACTCGGTGTAGAGCTTGCGCACCGAGCGCTTCTTGTCGATCAGGTCGTACATCAGCGGCTGGGTGAAGGCCGGGTTGTCCGACTCGTTGTGACCGCGGCGGCGGTAGCAGATCAGGTCGATGACGACGTCCTTGTTGAACGCCTGGCGGAACTCGAAGGCGAGGCGCGCGACGCGCACCACGGCCTCCGGGTCGTCACCGTTCACGTGGAAGATCGGCGCCTCGATCATGCGGGCCACGTCCGTGGCGTACATGGAGGAGCGGGCCGACTCCGGCGCGGCGGTGAAGCCGACCTGGTTGTTGATGACGATGTGGACCGTGCCGCCGGTGCGGTAGCCCCGCAGCTGCGACATGTTCAGCGTCTCGGCGACCACGCCCTGGCCGGCGAACGCCGCGTCACCGTGCAGCTGGACCGGCAGGACCGTGAAGTCCGTGCCGCCCTTGCCGATGATGTCCTGCTTGGCGCGGGCGATGCCCTCGACGATCGGGTCGACCGCTTCGAGGTGCGAGGGGTTGGCGGCCAGCGAGACCTTGATCTGCTCGCCGTCGAGACCGGTGAAGGTGCCCTCGGCGCCCAGGTGGTACTTCACGTCGCCGGAGCCGTGCATCGACTTCGGGTCGAGGTTGCCCTCGAACTCGCGGAAGATCTGCGCGTAGGACTTGCCGACGATGTTGGCGAGGACGTTCAGCCGGCCGCGGTGGGCCATGCCGATGACGACCTCGTCCAGCCGCGACTCGGCGGCGGAGTCGATGACCGCGTCCAGCATCGGGATGACGGACTCGCCGCCCTCCAGCGAGAAGCGCTTCTGGCCGACGTACTTCGTCTGCAGGAAGGTCTCGAACGCCTCGGCGGAGTTCAGGCGGCGCAGGATGCGCAGCTGCTCCTCGCGCTCCGGCGGGGTGTGCGGGCGCTCCAGGCGGTCCTGCAGCCACTTGCGCTGCTTGGGGTCCTGGATGTGCATGTACTCGATGCCGGTGGTGCGGCAGTACGAGTCGCGCAGCACGCCGAGGATGTCGCGGAGCTTCATCATCGACTTGCCGGAGAAGCCGCCGACCGCGAACTCCCGCTCCAGGTCCCACAGGGTGAGGCCGTGCTCGGTGATGTCCAGGTCGGCGTGCTTGCGCTGCTTGTACTCCAGCGGGTCGGTGTCGGCCATGACGTGGCCGCGCACCCGGTAGGCGTGGATCAGGTCGAAGACCCGGGCCGCCTTGGAGACGTCGTCGTCGTGGCTGACGTCGATGTCCTTGAGCCAGCGGACCGGCTCGTACGGAATCCGCAGCGACTTGAAGATGTCGTCGAAGAAGTCGTTCTCGCCGAGCAGCAGCTGGCTCATGATGCGCAGGAACTCGCCGGAGGCGGCGCCCTGGATCACTCGGTGGTCATAGGTGCTGGTCAGCGTCATGACCTTGGAGATGCCGAGCTTGTTCAGGGTGTCCTGCGAGGTGCCCTGGAACTCCGCGGGGTACTCCATCGCGCCGACGCCGATGATGAGGCCCTGGCCGGGCATCAGGCGCGGCACGGAGTGCACGGTGCCGATGCCGCCGGGGTTCGTCAGCGACGCGGTGACGCCGGTGAAGTCCTCCATCGTCAGCTTGCCGACCCGGGCGCGGCGGACGATGTCCTCGTACGCCTGCCAGAACTCGAAGAAGGACAGGGTCTCTGCCTTCTTGATGGCGGCGACGACGAGCTGGCGGTCACCGTTCGGCTTCACCAGGTCGATGGCCAGGCCCAGGTTGATGTGGTCGGGCTTGACCAGGGTGGGCTTGCCGTCCTTCTCGGTGAACGAGTAGTTCATCGAGGGCATCGCCTTGAGCGCCTGCACCATGGCGTACCCGATGAGGTGGGTGAAGGAGACCTTCCCACCGCGGGCGCGCTTGAGGTGGTTGTTCATGACGATGCGGTTGTCGAACAGCAGCTTCACGGGAACGGCGCGCACGGACGTGGCCGTGGGCAGCTCCAGCGAGGCGTTCATGTTCTTCGCCACGGCGGCGGAGGGGCCACGCAGGGTGACGTACTCCGGGCCTTCGGTCGCCTCGGCGGGCTTGGCGTCCGCCTTCGGGGCGGCCTTTGCCGGGGCGGCCTTTGCCGGGGCGGCCTTGGCCGGCGCGGGCTGCGCGGCGGTCGGCTTGGCCTCGGCAGGCTTCGGCTCGGCCTTCGCCGGGGCGGCGGCCGCCGGCTTGGCCGGCGGGGTCGCGGGCGCGGCGGGCTTGGCCTCGTCGGCCGGGGTGCCCGACGTCACCGGTGCGCCCGGCTTGTAGTCGGCGAAGAAGTCCCACCAGGCTCGGTCTACCGAGTTCGGGTCCTGGAGGTACTGCTGGTAGATCTCGTCGACGAGCCACTCGTTCGCACCGAATCCGGCTGCAGGGTTCTTTCCCTGCCCGTCTTGGTCGGTCGAGGCACTCGAAGTGTTGGGGGACTGTGGCGACACGGCGGCAACCGCCCTCTTCCGCTTCCTAAAGGTGGTGGACAGCGGGAATAAAGGCTACGCCTCTGTCGACCAATGCTGCAGTCCGGGAGGGGTACTCGTCGCGCACGTCACATTTAGCGGTGGGTTTCGGGGAACGAGATGGCGGGAAACATGCGTAGTTCTCTCGCGCCTGGGTAGGGGGCATCGCCATCGCACCCCCGGTGGGGACACGGGGAACACCCCGAATGAGTGGTTCCACCACCGACCCTACGTCACCGGGCGTCAAGGACGGGGCTGACCGGTCCCCGGAAGGGTGACGCGGATACGGCAGCCACGCGGGGATTCGGCCACTCCGATGCGCCCGCCGTGCAGATCCACCGCCCAGCGCGCGATCGCCAGGCCCAGTCCCGTGCCGCCGTCGGTGCCCGGACCGGAGGGCGCGGGGCCGCCGCGGTTGAACCGCTCGAAGACCCGGTGCCGCTCGGACGCCGGGATGCCGGGCCCCTCGTCCTGCACCTCCAGCACCAGGCTGCCGGGGCCCTCGCCGCGGCGCGCCCGTACGGTCACCCGGCCGTGCGGCGGGGAGTGCTTGATGCCGTTGTCGATCAGGTTGGCGACGACCTGGTGCAGCCGCTCGGCGTCCGCGTGCGCGGTCAGCTCCGGCGGCGAGACGTCCAGGTGGAGATGGACGTCCGTACGGCTGTGGTGGCTGGAGCCGACGGCCAGCGTGGAGGCTTTGCGGCTCATGTTGGCCTCCTTCAGCACCCCGGAGAGATAGGGCCAGACCTCGAAGCGGCGGGCGTGCAGCGGGATGACCCCGTTGTCCAGCCGGGAGAGGTCCAGCAGGTGCTCGACCAGGCGGCCGAGCCGCTCGGTCTGGCTCAGCGCGGTGCGCATCGTCTCCGGGTCGGCCTCGGAGACGCCGTCGACGACGTTCTCCAGTACGGCGCGCAGCGCGGCGATCGGCGTGCGCAGCTCGTGCGAGACGTTGGCGACCAGCTCCTTGCGGTGGGTGTCCACCGCTTCCAGGTCGGCGGCCATGGTGTTGAAGGCGTCGGCCAGCTCGCCGAACTCGTCCCGGCGGCTGCCCTGCACCCGCCGGGTGTAGTCCCCGGCGGCCATCGCCCGGGTGACGTCCGTCATCTCGTCCAGCGGGGCCGTCAGCCCCTGCGCGACGAACTGGGTGATCAGCAGCGAGGCGATGATCGAGAAGACCGTGATGACCCGCAGCTCCGTCGCCGAGTGGAACGCGACGAGGACCAACAGGGTCGTGATGATCACCGAAACGGTGACCAGTGCGCCGAGCGCCGCCTTGACCGAGCGGTACGGATCGAGCGGGCGCATCGCCTCCCAGGCCCGCTGCCAGAGCTCACGTGCCAGAGGACGGAGCGACTTCATGCCGGCGGGGTCTCCAGCGCGTACCCGACGCCGTGCACCGTACGGATCCGCTCGGCGCCGATCTTCCGGCGCAGCGCCTTGATGTGGCTGTCGACCGTGCGGGTGCCGGAGGCGTCCGCCCAGTCCCAGACCTCGGCGAGCAGCTGCTCACGGGAGAGCACCGCGCGCGGGGTGTTGGCGAGGCAGACCAGCAGGTCGAACTCGGTGGGGGTGAGGTGCACGTCGGCGCCGCGCACCCGGACCCGGCGCTGCGCGTGGTCGATCTCCAGCTCGCCCAGGCGCAGGATGCCGCTGCGCGGGGTGTGCGCGGCGAGCGCGGCCCGCTCGACGCGGCGCAGCAGGACGTGCACCCGCGCCGCCAGCTCCCGCATGGAGAACGGTTTGGTCATGTAGTCGTCGGCGCCGACGCCGAGGCCGACCAGCATGTCCGTCTCGTCGTCCCGCGCGGTGAGCATCATCACCGGGACGGGCCGCTGGGCCTGCACCCGGCGGCACACCTCCAGGCCGTCGAAGCCGGGCAGCATGATGTCGAGGACGAGCAGGTCGGGCTGCCACGCCTCGGCGGTATCCACGGCCGACGGGCCGTCGACGGCGGTCTGCACCTGGAAGCCCTCGGCGCGCAGCCGGGCCGCGATGGCGTCCACGATCGTCGGGTCGTCCTCGACGACGAGCACCCGCCGCTGGGCGCCGGGCGTGGCCGCCGCCGCGGCGCCGTGGGTGGTCTGAGTCTGGTCCATCGCCCGCCCCTGAATTTCCCCGTGCGTGGTCGCGTACTGACTTGCTGTGCTGGAGTGCTGACTTGGTGTACTGCTGTGCTGACTGGCTGTACTGACTGGTCGCATACTGCTGGGCAGCAGCGTAAAGGCACGATGTGACCCGCGGCTACGCGCGTTTCCCCGCGAGGTGGACCACGTCGGGGACGCCTCGGACAACGGGGATCTCTTCGGTGCGAACCTCGCTGAACCCGGCATTCCGGAGAGCGTCCTCGAACGCGGGGGAGGGCTGCGCCGACCAGACGGCCAGCACGCCGCCCGGTGTCAGCCGGTCCCGGCAGGCCGCGAGCCCGGCGGGCGAGTACAGGCCGCCGTTGTCCTCGGTGACGGTCCAGTCGGGGCCGTTGTCGATGTCCAGGCAGAGCGCGTCGTAGCTCTCGGTGCCCTCGCGCACGTGGGCGACCAGGTCGGCGTGGACGATCTCGGTGCGCGGGTCGGCCAGCGCCGGTCCTGACAGCGCGTCCAGCGGCCCGTCGCGGTGCCAGTCGATCACCGCGTCCTCCCGCTCGACGACCGTGATCCGGCCCCACCGCGGCTCGGCGGCCGCGTGCGCCAGCGAGAAGCCGACACCGAGCCCGCCGATCAGTACGGACGGCCGCGCGCGGTCACCGGGCAGCGCCGCGAGCGCGGCGTCGACGAGCAGCCGCTCGGACCGCCCGTCCGAGGTGTCCATCAGAAAGCACCCATTGGCGATGATCTCGAAATGCGCCCCGCGCCGCCGCAGCACCACCTCCCCGTACGGCCCGTCCCGCCGCTCCAGCGTGACGGGCGTCTCGTCGGTGACGTAGGGGGCTGACATGGGTGCGGGGCCTCCGGAGTCGGGATGGATGCCGGACGGGCCCCCACTTTATGAGTCCGTACGTCCCGTACGCGCACCCCTTTCGGGCCCTCGCGCCTCCCCTCCGTGTCTGATCGCTCACAGCGAACAAGGCCCGGGGAACATCTATCGGCTCACGAGCATTGAGTGAGTACAGCTCAACTTGCCTGCCGAAGGGGAGATCATGGCTTCGACGTCCACACCGCTCACCCTGCCCGTGCTGCCCCTCGATGACGAGGTCGTCCTGCCGGGCATGGTGGTGCCACTGGACCTGTCCGACGCGGACGTACGCGCCGCGGTGGAGGCCGCGCAGGCCGCCGCCTCACCCGGTAACAAGCCACGGGTGCTGCTCGTTCCACGCATCGACGGCACCTACGCCGGCATCGGCACGCTCGGCAAGGTCGAGCAGGTCGGCCGGCTGTCCGACGGCGACCCGGGCGCGCTGATCCGCGGCCTGGGGCGCGTGAAGATCGGCTCCGGGACGACCGGGCCGGGAGCGGCCCTCTGGGTGGAGGGCACCACGGTCGAGGAGACCGTCCCCGACCCGCTGCCCGGCCATGTCACCGAGCTGGTCAAGGAGTACAAGGCGCTGGCCACGAGCTGGCTGCGCAAGCGCGGCGCCTGGCAGGTCGTGGACCGTATCCAGCAGATCGAGGACGTCGGCCAGCTCGCCGACAACTCCGGCTACTCGCCCTTCCTGAGCACCGAGCAGAAGGTGCGCCTGCTGGAGACCACCGACCCGGTGGCCCGGCTGAAGGACGCCGCCGAAGCGCTCCGTGAGCACCTCGCCGAGCAGGACGTCGCCGAGTCCATCGCCAAGGACGTCCAGGAGGGCGTCGACAAGCAGCAGCGCGAGTTCCTGCTGCGGCGTCAGCTGGAGGCGGTCCGCAAGGAGCTGTCGGAGCTGAACGGCGACACGGACGACGAGAGCGACGACTACCGCGCCCGCGTCGAGGCCGCCGACCTGCCCGAGGAGGTCCGCAAGGCCGCCCTGAAGGAGGTCGACAAGCTGGAGCGGTCCAGTGACCAGAGCCCGGAGGGCTCCTGGATCCGCACCTGGCTGGACACTGTCCTGGAGCTGCCGTGGAACGAGCGCACCGAGGACGCGTACGACATCAAGGGCGCCCGCGCCGTCCTGGACGCGGACCACGCGGGTCTGGACGACGTGAAGGAGCGGATCACCGAGTACCTGGCGGTGCGCAAGCGCCGTGCCGACCGCGGCCTCGGCCTGGTCGGCGGCCGTCGCGGCGGTGCCGTGCTGGCCCTGACCGGCCCGCCCGGCGTCGGCAAGACCTCGCTCGGCGAGTCCGTGGCCCGCGCCATGGGCCGCAAGTTCGTCCGCGTCGCGCTCGGCGGTGTCCGGGACGAGGCGGAGATCCGCGGCCACCGGCGTACGTACGTCGGCGCGCTGCCGGGCCGCATCGTCCGCGCCATCAAGGAGGCCGGCTCCATGAACCCGGTCATCCTGCTGGACGAGATCGACAAGGTCGGCTCCGACTTCCGCGGCGACCCGGCCGCGGCCCTGCTCGAAGTCCTCGACCCGGCGCAGAACCACACCTTCCGCGACCACTACCTGGAGGTCGAGCTCGACCTGTCCGACGTGGTCTTCCTCGCCACGGCCAACGTCCTCGAAGCGATCCCGGAGCCGCTCCTGGACCGTATGGACCTGGTCCGGCTGGACGGCTACACCGAGGACGAGAAGGTCACCATCGCCCGCGACCACCTGCTCCCGCGCCAGCTGGAGAAGGCCGGGCTGGAGACCGGCGAGGTCGTGATCGAGGACGCCGCGCTGCGCAAGCTCGCCGGCGAGTACACCCGCGAGGCGGGCGTGCGGAACCTCGAGCGGTCCATCGCCCGGCTGCTCCGCAAGATCGCGGCCCAGCACGAACTGGGCGAGCGCGAGCTGCCCTTCACGGTCGGCACGGAGGAGCTGCGTCCGCTGATCGGGCGGCCGCACCACGTCCCGGAGTCCGCGCAGGACCCCGAGGAGCGGCGCACGGCGGTGCCCGGTGTGGTGACCGGCCTCGCCGTGACCGGCGCGGGCGGCGACGTGCTGTACGTCGAGGCGTCGCTCGCCGACGCCGAGACCGGCGGCTCGGGCCTCCAGCTCACCGGCCAGCTCGGTGACGTGATGAAGGAGTCGGCGCACATCGCGCTCTCCTTCCTCCGCTCGCACGGCGCGGAGCTGGAGCTGCCCGTCGGCGACCTGAAGGACCGCGGCGTGCACCTGCACGTCCCCGCGGGCGCCGTCCCCAAGGACGGCCCGAGCGCGGGCATCACCATGACCACGGCGCTGGCCTCGCTGCTCAGCGGGCGTCAGGTCAGGCCCGACGTGGCGATGACCGGCGAGGTCTCCCTCACCGGCCGGGTGCTGCCCATCGGCGGCGTGAAGCAGAAGCTGCTCGCCGCGCACCGCGCGGGGATCACCACGGTGATCATCCCCAAGCGCAACGAGCCGGACCTGGACGACGTCCCCGCCGAGATCCTGGACAAGCTCGACGTCCACCCGGTCTCCGACGTCCGCCAGGTCCTCGACCTGGCCCTGACCCCGGCGTCCGCGCCGGCCGCGCCGGAGGTCCCGGTCGCGGCGTAACACCCTGGTACGAGGCCCGGAACTCCCGCACGGCGGGGGCTCCGGGCCTCGCTCCGTGCCCGGGAACGGCTGTCACCCCTTCGCGAGCGCGCGGAGCTGGGCCGGCGAGCCGTTGAAGACGTTCTGGTCGCCGGGGAAGCGGCCGCGGTCGGCGTACTGCCAGATGGTGTGCGCCGCCCAGCCGGCCGGGAGGGGGCCGGGGGAGGACGAGTAGCGGGCGATCCACAGCGGGTGCTTCATGCCGAAGGACCCGCTGTCGCCGACGCACTGCCGCCACCAGTTGGTGGCGGTGTAGATCATCGGGTAGCGGCCGGTCCGCGCGTGCACCGTGGCGCTGAAGTCCCGGATCCAGGCGTTCATGGCCGCCCGGCTCAGGCCGAAGCAGGTCGCGCCGTACGGGTTGTACTCGATGTCCAGCGCGGGCGGCAGCGTCCGGCCGTCCGCCTTCCAGCCGCCGCCGTTGTCGACGAAGTAGTTGGCCTGGGCGGCGCCGGACGAGGTGTTCGGCAGCGCGAAGTGGTACGCGCCGCGGATCATGCCGGCGTGGTAGGACCCGCCGTACTGCTGTCCGTACTTGGGGTTGCGGTAGCCGGTGCCCTCGGTGGCCTTGACGATGGCGAAGCGGGCGCCGGCGTTCCAGGCCGCTGCCCAGTTCACGTTGCCCTGATGGCTGCTGACGTCCATGCCGGCCACTCCGGCGAGCGGCTGCGGCGCCGGGCCGGACGTGGTGCCCTCGTGGGAGGGAAGCGTGGAGCCGGCGTGGTGGTCGAGTCCGTCGGCGGATGCGGGGGAGGTGGGCGATGCGGATGCGGCGGAGGCGGGCACGGCCACCGCGAGGGCCGTGCAGAGCGTGGAGAGCAGCGTGATGCACCGGCGTATGCGCATAGGGGGGAGCCTCTTTCGAAGACGCGCAACGGGGGAGGGGAGACAGGGCGCCGTGCCGCGAGGGCCTGCGGGAGGGGGCCGGCGCAGGTCCTCACGGCACGGTGGGGGAGCCCTGTCGGCCTCTTACCCGTTCGCGAGCGCCTGGAGACGGTCGTACGCGCCGTTGAAGAGGTTGTGGTCGCCCACGGTCGGCCCGGTGGACGTGTACTGCCAGATGGTGTGGAAGCCCCAGCCGGCCGGGAGTTCACCCACCGAGGAGCCGTACCGCGGGATCCACAGCGGGTTGATGCTGCCGAAGCCCGCGTAGTTGCCGGTGCACTGCTTCCACCAGTTGGTGGAGGTGTAGATCACCGCGTCCCGTCCGGTGCGTGCCTTGTAGGTGGCGAACCAGTCCTTCATCCAGTTCACCAGGGCGGTTGCGCTCATGCCGTAGCAGGTGGCGCCGTAGGGGTTGTACTCCATGTCGAGCGCGCCGGGCAGTGTCTTGCCGTCCTTGGACCAGCCGCCTCCGTGGTCCACGAAGTAATTGGCCTGGGCGGCGCCGGACGAGGTGTTCGGGAGCGCGAAGTGGTAGGCGCCGCGAATCATGCCGACGTTGTAGGACCCGTTGTACTGCTGAGCGAAATACGGGTTGATGTAGCTGGTGGATTCGGTCGCCTTGACGTAGGCGAACTTCACCCCGCTGTTCCACAGCGTCGACCAGGCGACGTTGCCCTGATGGCCGCTGACGTCCACGCCTTCCACGGACGCCTGGACGGACGGCGCGACGGGCGCCCCCGTGCCGCCCTCGTGCTTGGCGACCTGCGAGCCGGCCCAGTCCTGGCCGGGGTGGGTGGGCTCCGGGGCGTCCTTGCCGGGGGTGGCGGCGGGCCCGGCGGCGGTCGCGGTGCCGACGGTGCCGCAGAGCAGAGCGAGCAGAGTGAGGAGAATCGCGGCCACCGTGGCGGTGGGGCGCCGGAAGTGGCGGGCCGGGCCGGATCTGGATCTGTGCACGCGCATACGTGACTCCGTAGATCTCGGTGGGACCTGGGAGGGAGTGGGCTGACTTGGTGTGGTCATGCCATAAAGGACGATACGCGCGTAGACCAGAGGCGGAAAGGGGGACCAGGTGATTCCGTTGGTCTAATCCTGCGAAATACTGGCTCAGCTGCGGAATCGGCCGCCGCTGAAAAATTCTTCCATCGTCCGGAAAACGGGAAAGGGCGCTGACGTGCACAACACCGGAAGCGACGGGGCGGCGGCGAAGCGGCCCGGCGGCATCGACGACCTCTTTCTGTCGCTGGAGCACGAGTTGGCCGTATTCCTGCGCCGCGCCCGCGCCTCCTCCGGCGAGATGGCCCGCGAGGTCCACCCCGACCTGGAGCCCTCGGCGTACGGCCTGCTGCTCCGGCTCGCCGAGGCCGGCGAGCAGCGCGCCACCGAACTGGCCTGTTACTTCGGCGTCGGCAAGGCGACCATCAGCCGTCAGCTGCGGGCCCTTGACGACCTGGGCCTGGTGGCCCGCGAGAAGGACCCGGCCGACGGGCGCGCCGTCCTGGTCCGGCTCACAGACGAGGGGCGGGCCCGCTTCACCCGGGTACGCGGCGCCCGCCGGGACCGTTATGCCCGCCGGCTCGCCGCCTGGGACCGCGGCGAGATCGCCGAACTGGCGCGCCTGCTGCACCGGCTGAACGACGAACAGGAGCCGGAGCAGGACGAGGAGCAGGAACAGCAGGGCCAGGAGCGGAACGGGGCCCGGGAGCAGGACGCGGTACAGGAAGACGGGCGGGAAGAGGGCTGACGCCCGGAGCGCGCCGCCGTCCGCGCGCTCCCCGCGCGGCCCTTCACAGCTCCGCGAACACCACCGCCGCGTCGTCGTGCATCTTGCCGCGCGGGAACTCCAGCCCGTCCGCGTCGGCGTTCTCGGCCGCCCGTACCCGGTCGATGAGCGCCTGCGGCCCCTCCTTGCGCACCACGCCCAGGCAGTCGGCCCACGAGCCCTCGCGGAACACCTCCACCCAGCGCCCGGCCCCGTCGCTCAGCGCGGTGAGCGAGCGCACCTTGTCGCGCGGCACGGTGCCGGTGACCGCGCGCGCCGCCACCGAAGGGTCGGCGGCCGCGGTCCAGAAGCCGCCCTCGGCGTTGCGCAGCGCCTCGACCGCCGCGACGTACTCGCGGGCCGCGGCCGCCCGTTCGGCGGAGCCCTTCGGCAGCGCCCGTACCGCGGCGCGCAGCTCGCCGACCGCGGCCGGCAGCTGTTCGAGGCGCTCGTCCAGTACCGCCTCGACCGTGCCGTCCGGCGCCTCGATGAGCAGCGCCGAGTCCGACAGCACGAGGTACTCGACGGCGTGCGGGGACCAGCGCGCGGCGATGGCCGTCGCCTGCGGAGTCCTGCTGTGAGAAAGGTCACAGGTGTCGTGATGGGCCGCGGCGGTGCGCCCGATGGCTTCGGAGAGGGCTTCGGCGAGCGTCATGTCGCGGAGCGAACCGGACAGTTCGAGCATCGCGCCCCCGAGGCGCGCGGTGAACCACGGCACGTCGTGGCGGCACCCGAAGTCCTCCTTCGGGGGTGTCACGCCGTCGAGCAGAACGAGGACGCCGCCCTGCCCGGAAGCGGGCAGCGCTACTGATGCGTAGTCCTCATTGGGGCGTTGGGGGTCGCCGGGCTCGGTGGCGAGTTCGATACGCATGGGGGCAAGCATGCCGGAGCGGCGGGGAGCGGGCGGGGAAGGGCGCCCGGAATGCGGGGAATCGGGGGCGCGGCGCCTGAACGGCGCCAATTCCGGCCGCGGGACGGTCCGAAAGGCCGCTCCGTAAAATGCGGGCGGGCATCCTGCCAGGCCCCGGACGGTTCTCCAAACCCGCCCGCCGATGGCCTACTGTTGCGCCCCACAGCGGAAGTTGATGGTCAACTTCCGATTGATGTTCACTCATTCAGGTGGCCGGGCAGGCGTTGCCGGGCCACCGCGCGGCGCCGGTGAAATGGTCGTATTCCGGATCATGGGTGAGGCCATTCCCTCACCGCGACGCGCACAGCCGGACTGTCTGCCCGGCGGGGGCGTGAGGTGCTGCGGATGCGCCGCGGATCCGCCTTCCGGGGAGAACGGCCGGGTCCGCAAGGCCACACACGGCGTGGGCAGGCGAGACAGGATTGCGAGCAGCGGTGCGGAAGAAGCGGCTTCGGGGTGACGTGGTGGAGCCGGGAACACCGGCCGGCCCGGCCAGGTCCGGTACGGACGGTGACCGCGCGGGCGGACGTCCCGCGCGCGTGCGCAACAGGCTCATGGGGGCCGTGGCGGTGGTCGCCGTCGCCGTCGCGGCGGTCGGCACGCCCGTCATCGCCTCGGCGACACAGGACGTGGACAGCTCCCAGGAGCTGGTCGACCTCGGCGAGCTGAACGCCCGCGCGGTGACCCTCTCCCACTCCCTCGCCGACGAGCGCGACGCCATGACGGTGTACGTCGCGGGAGGCCGGACGACGCGCGGCGGACACGGCGTCTCGGAGGCCCAGCGGGCCCGCGTGGACCGGCAGATCAAGGACCTGCGGGCCGAGGCGGCCGAGAGCTCGGCCGAGACCGAGGCGTTCGGTGACGCGGGCAAGCTGCTCTCGTCGCTGCCCAAGGTCCGCCAGCAGGGGCTGACCGGCGCGGGCAGCGCCCTGGCCACCTTCAAGTCCTACACTGCCGCCATTCAGGCGCTTGACGCCATTTCGGCCGACATCGCCCGCCGGGTGCCGCCCCGCGCCACCGCGGCCGGCTCCCGTGCCGAGTCCCTGCCGCTCCTCGCCCGCGCCACCGAACAGGCGTCGGCCACCCGCGCGCTGCTGCTCGCCGGGCTGGCGAGCGAGGGCCGGGCGACCGACCTGTCCGCCGCGGCCCAGCAGTCGCACGTACGCGAACTGGCCTCGCTCGCCGACTTCGCGCAGAGCGCCGGCGACGACACCCGGGACAGCTACGACCGCACGGTCAACGGCACCGACGTCGACACCGCCGAGCGCTACCTCGGCAAGCTCACCGACCAGCCCCGGCTCTACCCCCTGGACCTCCAGCTCGACCGGAAGCGCATCGAGTCCACCACCGCCACCCGCGTCGGCCTGATGCGCAGCGTGGAGTCCTCGCTGAGCACCGCCGAGGTGAAGGCGATGGCGAAGCTCCGGGACGACGACGTCACCTCGCTGGAGATCCGCATCGGGCTGGTCGGGCTCTGCCTGCTGCTCGCCGTCGGCATCAGCATCTGGGCGGCGCGCACGATGACCCAGCCGCTCTCCGCGCTGCGCCGCGGGGCCGCGCGGGTCGCCAAGGACCCGGCGGACGAGCAGTCCATCGAGTACAAGGGCCGCAACGACGAGTACGCGCAGACCGTGCGCTCGGTCAACGCGCTGCACGCGCAGGTCGCCGAGCTGGCGCGGACGGCCGCCGAGGCGGAGGGCGAGCGCGCCCGGATGGCGAGCGGCCGCAAGCGGCTGGCCGCCGAGCGCGACGTGCTCCTGGAGGAGCGCGCCGACCTCACCGAGCGGCTGGCCGCGCTGCGCTCCGGCGTGAACAACCGGTTCGTCAGCCTCGCGATGCGCACGGTCGGCCTCGTCGAGCGGCAGCTCGCGGTCATCGAGGGCCTGGAGGAGAAGGAGCAGGACCCCGAGCGGCTGGAAACGCTCTACAAGCTCGACCACTTCGCCGCCCGGGTCCGCCGGAACAGCGAGAACCTCCTCGTCCTCTCCGGCTCCGAGCACAGCAACCACAACGCCGTGCCGGTGCCGCTGCTGGACGTGCTGCGCGCCTCGATCAGCGAGATCGAGCGGTACGAGCGGGTGCGCATCCAGTCGCTGCCGCCGCACTCCCAGATCGCCGGCTTCGCCGCCGACGACGTCAGCCACCTCATCTCCGAGCTGCTGGACAACGCCACGGCGTTCTCGCCGCCGGACGCCCACGTCGAGCTCTCCGGCTGGCTGCTGGAGAGCGGCGAGCTGATGCTCTCGGTCCAGGACCAGGGCATAGGGATGACCGCCGAGCGGATGGCGGAGCTGAACCAGCGGCTGGCGGACCCGGAGGCCGCGACGTCCTCGGAGACGGTCGACGAGGCGCTCGGCCTCGGCCTGTACGTCGTCGTACGGCTCGCCGCGCGGCACGGCGTCCGCGTCCAGCTGCGCGACCAGCAGCAGGGCGGCGTCACCGCCGTCGTGGTGCTGCCGAAGTCCATCCTGCCGACCCGGCCGACGCCGGCCGCGGCCGCGCAGCCCGGCACGGTGCAGTCGGGGCCGACCCTCCCGGGTTCGGTCGCGGAGGCCAATTCCAACGCGCTGCCGCCGCGCGGCCAGCGCACCCTGCCGCCCCGGCAGGGGCAGCAGCCGGCGCAGCCGCAGCAGCCGCAGCAGGCTGAGCCGTCGCAGCCGCAGCACGGCCGGCCGCAGCAGCAGCCCCAGCAGGCGCAGCAGCAGTCGCAGTCGGCACCGGCGCCCCTCGGCGACCCGCTGACGGACCCCCTGCCGGAGTCCCTCCGGGGCCCCGCGCCGGATCCGCTCACGGACCCCCTGCCGGACCCGCTGACGGACCCCCTGCCGGAGTCCCTCCGGGGCCCCGCGCCGGACCCCCTGACGGATCCCCTGCCGGACCCCCTCACAGACCCCCTGCCGGACTCCCTCACGGGCCCGTTCGCGGACCCGCTGATCGAGGCCGCGGAGCGGACCATCGACGCGGCGGGCATCGGAACGGCCCCGGCCGCGCCGAACACGCCCGCGCCGAACACGCCCGCACCGGGCACCGGCGCACCGAACACGCCCGCACCGGGCAACGGCGCGCCGAACGCGGCCGCGCCGAGGCCGGGTGTGCCGGACTTCTCCGGTGACCCCGACGGCGGCCCCGAGACCGGTGCCGTACCGGTCGGCCGGTCCCCGTACGTCGCCGACGAGACCCCTGCGGCGCCGGCCCCGGCCGACGGCGGCGGCGCCGAGCACAGCCGGGCGGCGGACGCCGAGGAGGAGCCGCCCGTCCGGCGGCTCACCGACATGGGGCTGCCCAAGCGCACGCCCCGTGTCGTGGCACAGCGGCCGCCGAGCGCGCCGCGGCAGGGCGGTGGGGTGAACGCCGAGGCGCTGCGGCGCCGGCTGGGCGGCTTCCAGCAGGGCGCGCGGGAAGGCCGTCGGGACGTGGAGGCCGAGATCGCGGAGCGCACGGCCGAACAGACCATCCCACAAACGGACACCGACGGAGCGGGGGCCCCGGGAGAGAGTCACGTTGTCGAGGAGGCACGCGATTGAAGGCGCAAGCGCCCACTGCTTACGGACTGAGTCATCAGGCACGGAATCTGCAGTGGCTGTTGTCCAATCTGGTCGACGAGGTGCCGGGCATCCGTTCGGTGGCCGTGGTGTCGTCGGACGGGCTGCTGCTGCTGGCTTCCGACCCGCTGCTGGCGGAAGGGACCGCTGAGGCCGCGGGACAGCGCGGCCCGCGCGGTTCCAGTGCCGACCTGGCCACGATCGTGTCCGGCGTCGGCAGCCTCACCAACGGTGCGGCGAAGCTCATGGACGGCGGCTCGGTGAAGCAGACGATGATCGCCATGGACGAGGGCAGTCTGTTCGTCAGTTACATCAGTGACGGTTCGCTGCTCGGCGTGCACGCCACCCCCGACTGCGACATGAGTGTCATCGCCTACCACATGGCGCTCTTCGTCGGCCGGGCCGGCCATGTCCTCACCCCCGAACTCCGCAGCGAACTGCGCAAGTCGATGGAGAGCGCTCAGTGAGTACCGCACCCAAACTCCCCACACGAGGCGGGGACCGGAAACCCGCCCGCGTGCGGCCGTATTCGCTCACCGGCGGCCGTACCCGCTTCGGCCACGTGCTGCTGGTCGAGACGTTCGTGGCCGCGCTGGAGGCGCCGGAGGAGCGCCGCGAGCTGACCTCGGGCGGCTGGGCCGACCGGGTCATGCCCGAGATGCGCGCCATCGTCGAGCTGTGCCGCCGGATGCGGTCCGTCGCGGAGATCTCCGCGCTGCTCAAAATGCCGCTGGGCGTGGTCCGCGTCCTGCTCAGCGACCTCGCCGACCAGGGAAAGATCCGCGTCTACGGCTCCGGGCACGGCACCGGACAGCCCGACCGCGCGCTGCTTGAGAGGGTGCTGAGTGGACTTCGCAGGCTCTGAGACGATGACGGCGAGCGCCGGGACGCCTGCCGCCGACGAAGGGCTGCAGAGCTGGCAGACGGACCGAACGCAGGCCCCCATCGCCACCAAGATCGTGGTGGCGGGCGGGTTCGGCGTCGGCAAGACGACCTTCGTCGGGTCGGTCTCCGAGATCACGCCGCTGCAGACCGAAGCGGTGATGACGCAGGCCAGCGAGGACACCGACGACCTGACGGCCACCCCGGAGAAGACCACGACCACGGTCGCGATGGACTTCGGCCGCATCACGCTCGACCAGGACCTCGTCCTGTACCTCTTCGGTACCCCGGGTCAGCAGCGGTTCTGGTTCATGTGGGACGACCTGGTCCGGGGGGCCATCGGCGCGATAGTGATGGCGGACACCCGGCGTCTCGAGGACTGCTTCCCCGCTCTCGACTACTTCGAGAGCTGCGGTCTTCCGTACGTCGTGGCCGTCAATCACTTCGAGGGGACCGCCGAATACGCGGCCGAGGATGTGCGTGAGGCCCTGTCCGTGCCGGTTGACGTGCCCGTGGTGATCATGGATGCGCGTAATCGGATCACGGTCGTGGAGTCCTTGCTCACCCTCGTCGCGCATGCCCTGGAGATGACCCCCGAATAGGCCCGCAACGTCGCGGACCCCAGCAGAGAAGAGCACCACCATGCGGAAGATACTCATCATCGGAGCCGGCCAGTCCGGTCTCCAGCTGGCCCTTGGACTGCAGTCCAAGGGCTATGAGGTCACCCTCATGTCCAATCGCACCGCCGATGAGATCCGTTCCGGCCGGGTCATGTCGACGCAGTGCATGTTCCACACCGCCCTCCAGCACGAGCGCGACCTCCAGATCAACTTCTGGGAGAGCCAGGCGCCGCGCATCGAGGGTCTGGGCGTCTCCGTGGCGGCACCGGGCAGCTTCGAGTCGCCCGAGGGCTCGCAGCGCGCCATCGACTGGGTCGGCAAGCTGGACGCCTACGCGCAGTCCGTCGACCAGCGCGTGAAGATGGCCGGCTGGATGGAGACCTTCGCGCAGCGCGGCGGCCAGCTCGTCATCCACGGTGCCGCCGTCTCCGACCTCGACTTCTTCGCCTCCCGCTACGACCTGACGCTGGTCTCCGCGGGCAAGGGCGAGCTGGTGTCCATGTTCGGCCGGGACGCCACGCGTTCCCCGTACGACACCCCGCAGCGCGCGCTGGCCGTCGCGTACGTGCACGGCATGGGCCCCCGCCCGGAGCACCCCGAGTTCGACGCGGTCCGCTGCAACCTGGTCCCCGGCGTCGGCGAGCTCTTCGTCATGCCGACCTACACCACCTCGGGCCGCGCCGACATCCTCTTCTGGGAGGGCATCCCGGGCGGCCCGCTGGACGTCTTCCAGGGCGTGAAGGACCCCAACGAGCACCTGGCGCTGACGCTGGAGCTGCTGGAGAAGTTCCTCCCCTGGGAGTACGCGCGCTGCACCAATGTCGAGCTGACCGACGCCAACGGCACGCTGGCCGGGCGGTACGCGCCGACCGTGCGCAACCCCATCGGCAAGCTGCCCTCGGGCGGTCTGGTGCTCGGCGTCGCCGACGTCGTCGTGGCCAACGACCCGATCACCGGCCAGGGTTCGAACTCCGCGTCCAAGTGCGCCGCCGCCTACCTCGACGCGATCGTGGAGCACGGTGACAAGCCGTTCGACGCGGACTTCATGCAGGGCGCCTTCGACCGGTACTGGGCCACCGCCCAGCACGTCACCAAGTGGACGAACGCCATGCTGGCGCCGCCGCCGGAGCACGTGCTGAACTACATCGGCGCGGCCGGCCAGCTGCAGCCCGCGGCCGACCGTTTCGCCAACGGCTTCAACGACCCCTCCGACTTCGAGAACTTCTTCTACGACCCGGACAAGGCGGGCGCGTACCTCGCGTCGCTGACCGCCTGAGCCGCGGGCACGTGGCGCGGAAGCGGGGCGGCTCCCTCGGGGGGAGCCGCCCCGCCGTGCGTGCGCGTGGGTCCGCTCAGTTCCCGGGTGCCGAGGCGTCGCCGTACCCCGTGTCGTCCCCGTCCGTGGCGCCGTCCGGCAGCTCCGGTGGGGTGTAGTCCTCAAGGCCGGCCGCGCCCTCGTCCGGGCGGACGGCGCCCAGCAGCGGGTTGGCGGCGATCGGGGAGATCTTGACCTTGGCGCCGGGGCGCGGGGCCTGCACGACCATGCCGTCCCCGAGGTACATCGCCACATGCGTCGCGCCGGGGAAGTAGATCACCAGGTCGCCGGGGCGCAGCTCGCGCAGGCTGACGTGCGGCAGCTGCTTCCACTGCTCCTGGCTCGTCCGCGGGATCGGCTTGCCGACGTGGGCCCACGCCTGTGAGGTGAGCCCCGAGCAGTCGAAGGAGTCCGGGCCCTCGGCGCCCCACACGTACGGCTTGCCGACCTGCGTCAGCGCGTACGCCATCGCCCGCTGCCCTTCCTTGGAGGGGGCCTGCGGGCCGCCGAGCCTGCCGGAGCCGAGGAACGCCTGCTGCGCGTCCTCCATGCCGGCCCGCTCCAGCCGGCTCAGCTCCGCCAGCTGCTCCGGCGAGAGCGAGGAGAGCATCGCCTCGACCTCGCGGAGCCGCCCCTCGACCTTCGCCTTCTGCTTCTTCCGCCGGTCGGCCAGGTCCTTCTGCTTGTCCAGCGCCTTCCTGGCCTCGGTCGCCAGCTCGTCCGCCTTCTTGGCGCTGCCCGCGAGCCGGGTGACCGTGTCCGCCTGGTGGCCGGCCGCCTCCTTGAGCAGATGGCCGCGGTCCAGCGCCTGCTCGGGGTCCTTGGAGAGGAGGAACTGCACGTACGGCGAGAGGCCGCCGGGCCCGGAGCCCGTGTACTGCTCGCGCGCCAGCCGGCCGGCGTACGCGCGCCCCTTGGCCAGGTCCGCACGGGCCGCCCTGAGCCGGCCGTCGAGCTTCTTGGAGCGCTTGGCCTGCGCCTTGAGGTCCTCCTCCGTGGCGTTGTACGCCTCGGTGGCCGCCTCCGTCTGCTGGTAGAGCTTCTGCAGCCGGGTCAGCAGCTCGCTCACGGGGATGTCGGGCGGCGCGGCGGGCCGGGCCGCCGCGTACACAGGAGTCGCGGGCAGCGCCACGGCGACGGCGCCCAGGAGCGCCACCGAACCCATCGACCGCCGGAACCGTCCCCGCACCGCGCCACCTCCGCTCTGGACCGACCATCCGACTGGTTCGGATGGTGCCATGGCCCACGCCTTCCCGCCGGGGGAGCGGGTGAACCGGGGGACGGGCATCACCCGATCGGCGGCCGTCGCGCAAGCCGCCAGGTGAGGGAAAAACGCCCGGCGGACGCCGGGAGTTCCCTCAACGGCCCCTCAGCGCCCTCGTTTCCACGGCCACTTGGGCCGCCCTGCGCCCGGTCGCGCTTCCGCGTCGTAGGCGTACACCCAGCCGCGCGGCAGCCCCAGCCGGCCGGCGGGGCCGGGCTCGCGACGGTAGACGTGCACGGTCTCCGGCGCGCCGGCCTCCCCGGGGACGGGGATCTCGTACCGGGCGGGCGGCCGGCCGGTCGCGTCGACCAGCACCGGGAGCGTCCGCCCGTCCAGCGGGCCGCCGACGAAGGGCGTGTTCTCGCTTCTCACGCGGCCAGTGTCACATCACCGCCGGCGGGGCGGGATCAGAGCAGGTGGGCGGCGCCCGACAGGGCCGGGGCCAGCCGCCGCGCGAGGAGGCCGACCGGCCCGTCGGAGGTCTCCGTGGCCAGCGCGGCGGCCGCGGCGTGCGCGGTCTCCTCGTCGGTCGCCGAGGTCGCGACGAAGAGCGCGACGAAGTGGTCGACGAGCCAGTCGCGCAGCTCGTCCAGCGGCACCTGCTTCTCCTCGTCGACCCAGATCAGCGAGGCCGCCTCGACGGCGGTGATCCACGTACGGACCATCATCCGCAGCCGCGGGCCCGGCTCCGGCGCGCCCAGGTGGCGCAGGATCTGCTCGGCGGCGGTGCGCCGCACCTCGTCGACGATGGCGCTCGTGCGGGCCGTCTCCACGACGCTGCCGCCCTGGAGCAGCGCGCTGAATCCGGCGTCGTGCTGGTCGACGAAGGCGAGGTAGCGGTCCAGCGCGCGGGCCAGCCGCAGCGTGAGGGGCCCGGTCTCCGCCTCGGCGAAGCAGCCTTCGAGGTTGTCGGCGGCGCTGCGCAGGGCCGCCTCGTACAACTGCTGCTTGCCGCCGGGGAAGTAGCGGTAGACCAGCGGCCGGGAGACCTGGGCGGCGTTCGCCACGTCGTCCAACGACACGTCCTCCGGTGCCCGTTGGGCGAAGAGGCCGAGGGCCGCCGCCAGCAGCTGGGCGCGCCGCTCCGCCACGCTCAGCCGCCGGTACGCGGGGCGGGGTACTGCTGGTGCGGTGCCGCTGCCGTTCATGGACAGCAGCGTAACCGGCCCACGGTGCGGGGCGCCTGGGTGTCCAGGGCCGCCCGGAGCCAGTCGTGGGCGGCACCGAGGTTGGGTTCCGGACCCGAAAGCTCGGCGTGCAGCTGCCAGTACCGCGCGATGTACGGGTCGGCGGCGAGCTGGTGGCCGAGCCGGTGGCGGAAGGCGGGGGTGTCGCGGAGCCCGCGGGCGCGGGCGTGCGCGGCGACGAAGCAGTCGAGGGCCTCGCCCTCGTGCGGTGAACGCCCCGCCCGCAGCGCCGGTGCGGCGAGCGCGGCGGCCTCGGTGAGGCCGTCGTAGAGCATGCCCAGGTCGTAGCCCAGCTCCGGCCGGTGCTGCGCGGGCTGGCAGTGGTCGGCGCCGGGGTGGGGGATGCCGGCGAGGAGGGCGTGCAGCCGGGCGAAGGCCAGTACGTGGGCGGGCGTCGGGTCGTCGGGCGGCTGCGGAATCGACTTCTCGACGATCGCGGAGGCCAGCCGGGCCGGGAGCCGCGCGGGCAGCCAGGACCGCCAGAAGCGGGCCGGCGCCGCCGTGCTCGGCGGGACGGTCACGGAGCCGAGGAGGCGCAGCCGCTCGGGGCGTTCCCCGGGGGAACAGTCGCGCAGCAGGTGGAGGGCGGCCTCCCGCCAGCGCAGGGCGGCCAGCCGCGTGCCGAGCTCCCGCAACTGCCAGGCGAGCACGTCCTCCAGCGCGTCCCCCAGCGCGTCCTCCCGCTCCAGCACCCGCCCCACGTCCGGGACCGGCAGGTCCAGGGTGCGCAGCGAGCGGATCAGGCGGAGCCGGTCGAGCGCCTCGGGCCCGTACCGGCGGTGGCCCCCGGCGCTGCGCGCCGCCTCGGGCAGCAGACCGCGGTCCGAGTAGAAGCGCACGGTCTTGACGGTGACGCCTGCCCGTTCGGCCAGCTCACCGATGCTCCACATGCTGTCGGCCAGCACTCTTGAACCTCCCCCTGCGGGAGCTCCTACGGTACCGGCGAGCGCGGCCGGCCGAACGGGGCCGGGCGCGGGGGACCGACGCGCGCGAGGAGAGATTCATGACGGCATTCGTCCTGGTGGCGGGGGCTTACACCGGCGGCTGGGTGTGGGGGGAGGTGACCGACCGGCTGCGGGAGTCGGGGGCCGAGGTGCACCCGGTGACGCTCACCGGCATGGGGGACCGCCGCCACCTGGCGGGCCCCGGCACGGATCTGGAGACCCATGTCGAGGATCTGGTGCGGCTGCTGGACGACGTGGCGGAGCCGGAGGTCGTGCTCGTCGGCCACTGCTACGGCATCCACCCGGTGCTCGGCGCGGCCGGCCGGCGCCCGGAGCGGATCGCCCGGGTCGTGTACCTGGACGCGGGGATGCCCCAGGACGGCGACCCGGCGCTGCGGTTGGTGCCCGACCCGGTGGTGCGCGACCGGCTGCTGGGCGAGGACGAGGGCGAGGGCGGCGGCGAGTCGGCGGACGACTGGCTGCTGCCCCCGCCGGCGGCCGACGAGTGGCAGCGCTGGGGGAGCACCGCCGGCCTCTCCGCGGCCGACCTGGCACGGCTCACCCGCCACGCCGCACCGCAGCCGCGCGCTACGCTCACCCGGCCGCTCCGCCTCACCGAAGAGGCCGCAGCCCTGCCCGCGACCGGCGTCTTCTGCACCGTCAACGGGGCGAGCATCGCCAGGGCCGAGGCGGCGGTCGGCTTCGGGGACCCCCGCCTCCAGGCGCTCGTCGACCCCCGGGTGACCTTCTTCGAACTGGACACCGGGCACTGGCCGATGCTCTCCGCGTCCGACGAGCTGGCCGAGGTCCTGCTGAAGGCCGCGGCGGGCGAGGGGTACCGGCTGGCCGCGACGGTGCGCGAACGGCCCGGCCATCTGCGGCCGTTCCTCCTGGACGTACCGGAGCGGCGCCGCGAGCGCGTCGGGCGGGTCGACCTCTACCTGCCGGACGACCTGCCCGACGGCCCGGCGGAGCCGGACCGCCCGCGCCCCGCCGTGGTGTTCGTGCACGGCGGCCCGGTGCCGCCGGGCATCGACCCGACGCCGCGCGACTGGCCGGCCTTCGTGGGCTACGGGCGGTACGTGGCGGGGCTGGGCGCGATCGGCGTCACGCTCGACCACCGGCTGCACGCCGTCACCGATTACCCGCGTGCCGCCGAGGACCTCGCCGGGGCGATCGAGCTGGTACGGGCCGATCCCCGTGTCGACGCGGACCGCATCGCGCTGTGGCACTTCTCCGCGGGCGGGCTGCTGCTGGCGGACTGGCTCGCGGCGCCGCCGCCGTGGCTGCGCTGCGTGGCGGCCAACTACCCGGTCCTCGCGCCGCTGCCGAGCTGGGGCCTGGGGGAATCCCGGTTCCGCCCGGCCGAGGCGGTGCGCGGCGCGGGGCGGCTGCCGTTCGTGCTGACCCGGGTGGGTCAGGAGCGCCCGGAGATCGCGGCGACGGTCGAGGAGTTCCTGGCCGCCGCGGCGGACTGCGGTGCCGCGGTCGAGGTGGTCGACCTCCCGCAGGGCCACCACGGGTTCGAGACCATGGACCGCACCGACGAGGCGCGCGCGGCCGTGGCGCACGCGGCGCGGTCGGTAATGGGGCACCTGCGCGGCTGATCCGTACGGGGGCTCCCGCGGCTGAGCGGGCGCCGGGCGGCGGCCGGTGGCCGGTTTCGCGACCGTCACCACCGCCGCCCCGCGCTCACGCCAGCAGGCCGGAGCTCTTCCAGAGCTTGCGGCCCACGCCGCGCATGACGCCGATCTCGTCCAGGAAGTCGGTGAGCCGCTTGGCACCCGTCTGCATGACCTCACGGCGGTGGCCGCTCGCCTTCACCTGCGCGACGGCCTCCCGGCGGTCCAGGCCGACGTTCGTATACACCTGCGGGTTGACGAAGGCCACGGAGAAGACGCGGGCCGCCTCGCCGGAGGAGATGCGGGTCAGCTCCTGCTCCCAGCGCGGCGCGCGGACCATCTGGCGGCGCAGCTCCTCGCGCGCGTACCGGACGTGCCGGGCCTCCTCCACGACGTGGATGCGGGTGACGCCGCGTACGAGGGTCTGCACCCGCTCGTCCGGGAAGGTCAGCCGCTGCATCCAGTCCAGGATCTCCTCGCCCAGCAGCGTGCAGGCGAAGGAACCGGGCGTGGTGGAGACGGTCTTGAGGATGCGCGCGAGGTTGTGGTTGAAGCGGGAGACGGGGTACGTGGGCGCGCCGCCCGTCTGGATCAGGCGCGCGAACATCTTGGAGTGCCGGCACTCGTCCGCTATCTCGGTCAGCGCGTACCGGACGTGGGCACTGGTGACGGACTTGTCGTAGATGTGCCGCACGAGCAGCTGCATGAGGATGATCTCGAACCAGATGCCCAGCGAGGCGAGCGACGCCGCCTCGTGCCGGGCGAGGTCCATCCGCTGCTCCTCCGACATCTTCTTCCACAGGGGCGTGTCGTAGAGCGAGACGAGCTCCGGCGGCCAGAACCACTTGCCGTCCTCGATCGGCGCGTCCCAGTCCAGCTCGGTGTCCGGGTCGAAGGAGTGCTTGGCGGAGGAGTCCAGCAGGCGTTCGGCAACCTGCTCACGGTCCTTGAGCAGCCCGAGTGCGTCCCGCAGTGCCTCGGTCTCCGCCGTGCTGATGTCAGGAGCTGTCGTCATGGCTGTCGCTACCTCGCTCGTGGGGTTACCGGCGGTCACGTCTTATGAGACTGCGCGTCAGTAAGGGCGTCAATCCCCCGCACACGACTTCTTGACCCTCCGGTAAGAAGCGTGTGAGCCTGCCAACTACCGCACGCTCAGCGGTGTTCGGTGATCCGAGGAGGCTCTCCATGTCCACCCGCGAGCTCTACACGACCGCCCCCGGCGACCCGCTGTGGCAGGTGCCGGCCACCGGTGCGGCCCGCTTCACCTGGGAGTACGACGACGGCCGCGACCGCCTCCTCGCCCTGTACAAGAAGGGCAAGGACAAGCAGTGGGACGCCGATCTGCGCATCGACTGGGACCTGGAGGTCGACCCGCACGACCCGCTCGGCACGCCCGATGAGGCCATGTCCCTGTACGGCACGAAATACTGGGACCGGATGTCGGCGAAGGAGCGCGGGGAGCTGCGGCAGCACTACGCCTCCTGGCAGTTCAGCCAGTTCCTGCACGGCGAGCAGGGCGCGATGATCTGCGCGGCGCGGATCGTCGAGTCCGTCCCCGACCTGGACGCGAAGTTCTACTCCGCGACCCAGACCATGGACGAGGCGCGGCACGCCGAGATCTACGGCCGCTTCCTCCAGGAGAAGATCGGGATGCTCTACCCGATCAACGACAACCTCCAGTCGCTGCTGAACGACACCCTCAAGGACTCCCGCTGGGACATGCCGTACCTGGGCATGCAGGTACTGATCGAGGGGCTGGCCCTGGCCGCCTTCGGCATGATCCGCGACACCACGAACAAGCCGCTGCCGAAGCAGATCCTCGCCTACGTCATGCAGGACGAGGCCCGGCACGTCGCCTTCGGGCGGATGGCCCTGCGCGACTACTACAAGCAGCTCACCGAGGCCGAGCTCCGCGAGCGCGAGGAGTTCGTCATCGAGGGCTGCTACCTCATGCGCGACCGGTTGCGCGGCCTCGAAGTGCTGGAGAACTGGGGCATACCCAAGGCCGAGGCGGAGCGGTTCACCGAGCAGTCCGAATTCCTGCACCTGTTCCGGAAGCTGCTCTTCAGCCGCATCGTCCCGTGCGTGAAGGACATCGGCCTGTGGGGCAAGCGCCTCCAGCAGGCATACCTCGACATGGGCGTCTTCGACCTCGGCGACTCCAACCTGGACCTGCTCATGGCCCAGGACGAGGAGCTGGCCGAGAAGCTGGACGCGGAACGCTTCGCGGCGGAGGAGGCCGCCCGCACCGCGGAGGTGGCCGAGGCGATCACCCGCGGCGGCGCGGTGGAGTGAGCCACGGGCCCAGGCGGCGCGGCCGTACGCTGCGCAGGCCGCGCCGTGTCGTGGTCAGCGGCGGCCCGAGCGGGCCAGCCAGCGGCCCTCGTGGCGGGTGACCTCGATCGGGCGGCCGAAGCAGGCCGTCATGCCGGCGTCGGTCAGTACGTCCTCCACCGGGCCCTTGGCCTGGATGCGGCCGTCGCGCAGCAGGACCGCGTGGCCGATGGCCGGGGACAGCTCCTCCAGGTGGTGGGTGACGGTGACCGTCGCCAACTCCGGCCGGTTCAGGGCCAGTTCGTGCATGGTGTCGATCAGGTCCTCGCGGGAGGGCAGGTCGAGCGCGTTGAACGGCTCGTCGAGCAGCAGCAGCGAGGGGTCGGCCATCAGCGCACGGGCGATCAGGAGCCGGGCCCGCTGCCCGCCCGAGCACACCCCGTACGGCCGGTCCGCCAGCTCCTTGCAGTCCAGCTCGGTCAGCAGCGCGTGCGCGCGCTCCCGGGTGGCCTCGTCGTACTTCTTCCACAGCGGCTGGACGGTGCCGGTCGCGCCGGTGAGGACGACGGTGTGCCCGGGCAGGTCCACCGGTACCTTCTGCGCGCTGGAGACCAGGCCGATCGCGGCGCGCAGCTCCCGTACGTCGACCGTGCCGAGCCGGTGCCCGAGCACCTCCACGGTGCCGGTGGTGGGGAACATCAGCGCGCCGACGAGGCGGAGGATCGTGGTCTTGCCCGCGCCGTTCGCGCCGAGCAGCGCCCAGTGCTCCCCGCTGCGTACGGACCAGTCGATGCCGTCGAGGATGGTCTGGCCGGTGGTGACGCGGCGGACGCTCGCCCCCGAAAGGGCAGCGATCACACGCGCCTGGGTGTCGTCCGATGGGCTCATGCGCGGCAGGTTAGCTGCATTGGCCACGTTTGTGCGGGGGCGTCCGGCGGGTGGACGGGATTCCGGCCGGTCGCGGGCTGAAGCCCAGCCGCAGGTGCGGCCGGGCCTCAGCCCGTGAGGCCCAGCAGCGCCCGCATCCGGGCGTACTTCGCCGTCAGCCGCTCCCGGGTCGCCGCGTCCAGGACGGCCAGCCGGTCCGGATCGGCGTTGTGCGCGAGGTCGGCCTCCTTGACCAGCAGCGCGCCGGGCGTGGCCAGGATGCGCGCGGCGTACTCCTCCGGCGGCTCCCCGGCCCGCTTGGTGACGGCCAGGACCATGGCCTTCGTGGCCGGCGGGAGCGCGGCCCCCGCCAGCCACTCGGCCGACAGCGCGTCGTCCTCGACCGCGTCGTGCAGCCAGGCCGCCGCGATCTGCTCGTCGCTGCCGCCGCGCGCCCGCACGCCGGCCGCCACCGCGGCCAGATGCTCGGCGTACGGCCGCCCCGCCTTGTCGGTCTGCCCCTCGTGCGCCCGGCGCGCGAGCGCCTCGACCTCGGGCAGCGTCAGCAGCGTCATGTCACTCATGCGGCCATTGTGGCGGGCCCGCTCAGCGCGCGGCCCCCGGGTCGTACTTCGCCAGCGAGCTCTTGACCTCCCTGGCGTGCGGCCCCTCCCACCAGGGGATCGTCTCGACCAGCACGGGCTTGGTGCCGGAGGCCAGGACCAGGGCCCGGCCCGGCGGCATCGATCCGAGGTCGGAGACGTGCAGGACGCGCTCGCGGCGGGTGGACTCGTTGACCGTCCGGTGGCCCGACCAGCCGCCGAATTCCGACTCGCGCGTCGTCTGGTAGTCCGTCAGCTCGAACTCGCCCGCCAGCTCCGAGAGATCACCGAGGAACTTGGTGTCGGAGACGCCGCCGCCGTAGACCCGGACGTTCGCCGCGGACCACAGCTTCTCCATGCCGCGCTCGCCCCAGACCTCGATGCCCTGGGCCCAGGACTGCAGGATCGTCATCAGGATGATGCCGCGCGAGCCGTAGTGCGAGTACAGGTCGGGGAGGTTCCGCCAGCGGCAGACGTTCGCCGCCTCGTCGAGCACGCCGACCAGCGGTACGGGCAGCCGTCCGCCGCGCTGCGTGGTCGCGTACTCCTCGGCGGCCTCGACCACCGCCACCGTCAGCGCGGTGACCAGCGGGCCGGCCGAGTCCCGGCCCTCGCGGGAGAGCGAGTACAGCGCGCCGCCGGTCCGCACGAACTCGTGCGGGTTGAACTCCGGCAGCGGCGCCCCGGGCGACGGCGTCACCCAGCGGTTGACCTCCGGGTTGATCAGGCAGGACGCCATCTGCTGCGCGACGCCGTAGATGCCGCTGCGCTGCTTGTCGGGCGCGTTGACCACGCCGTACACCCCGTCGGCGGGCATGACGTGGCCCGCGCCGCGCAGGATGCGCTCGGGGGTGTCGTCCTTGGGATTGGACAGCCAGGTGTAGATCTGCGTGATCGGCATGCCGGCGGTGGCCGCCGCCAGCAGCAGGTTGGCGAGCAGGTCCTGGCCGGCCGGGTCGAAGAACGCGTCGGTCGACGCCTCGGCGTCCCGCGAGCCGGACGCGAAGTGGTCCGCCATCTTGCGGGCTCTGGCGATGTCCGTGACGTAGCTGAGGGGGTTCCACCACCAGCTGGGCGTCTCCTGCGCGACCTGCTGCGGGTCGAACACCCACACAGGGCCGCGCGCCGCGCGCGGCCCGCGCGTCGCGTCCACGATGTCCCGCTTGTTGGAGGTCACCAGCACCGCGCCGGGCGCGTCCAGGATCGCCGGAATGGCCCGCCGGGTCGTCTTGCCCGTACGCGGTCCCCAGATGTCGACGTGCATGTCCTCGAACGAGCCGAACAGCGGCTGCTTGCCGCGCACCGACCGGCCGATGAAGACACCGGGCACGCTGACCTGGGCCCCCAGCCGCTCGGCCGTGGCCGCGGCGCCCTGCATGGTGAGCTTGCCCAGCTCCTCCCGCTGGGCCAGGTGCCGGGCCGCGCCGTCGACCTTGGGCCTGTTGCGCCGCTTCTGCACCACGCGGTACACCGCGAGCCCGGCCAGGGCCAGTACCACCGCCTCACCGGCGGCGATGGCGCTCGCGGCACCGCCCGGCCAGGTGTAGTCACCCTTGACCAGGGCGACGACGAACGTCAGCGGATTCCCCGCAGGCGCGGGGCCGCCTGAGACCGCCGCACCACCCATCGCCGCCAGCCACGCGGCACATACGGCCAGCAGGACGACCGCGACGAGAATGAAGATCTCAACCGTCCAGTCGTCCTCGGCCCGGGGCTTCTTCTGCTGTTCCACGGTCACGTGGGGAAGGTCCTTTCTCGAAAACCCTTGAAACCGGCGCCGGGTCAGACGTCCTGGGCCGTGAAGACGTAGAAGCCGTGGTCGGCCTTGACGACGGCACAGCCGTTGGCGGAGAACTCGGGCAGCTTCTCGATCCCGGTCCGCAGGACCTTCTTGTCGCGCATGCGGAGCGCGGCGGGGCCGCCCTCGTCCAGCTCGGCGTAGAGCACACCGTTGCCGGGCAGCGCCACCGGGCGGATGTTCTGCTCGCCCGCGGCCTGCCGCCACAGCTCCTTGCCCGACGCGGTGTCCCAGGCCACGGCGCCCTCGCCGTACTGGGTCACGACGGTCCCGCCGTCGGGCGAGAGGACGGCGGCGTCGTCGTCGGCGCCGGTGCTGTAGTCGCTCGCCGGCCCTTCGGTGAGCCGCCGGCCGGTCTTCGCGTCGATGATCGTGAGGACGCCGCCCTTGCTCTCCTCGGCGTAGACGGACCAGCCGAGTACGGCCCTGCCCTCCTGGAGCGGGGCGATCCAGGAGCTTGTCCCGGTCTCCTCGTCCAGCCGCTCACGGATGGCGGCCGGCGGCTCCAGGTCCTCGGTGCTCCACAGCTTCTTGCCGGTGCGGGCGTCGGTGGCCACCAGCCACTCGGCGGCCGGCTGGTAGGAGACGTCGGAGGAGATGCTGACCCCGAAGCCGGCGTCGATCCTCGTCCCGAGTTCCGTCTCCCCCTTGAGCGCGGTCACGACCGTCTTCCCGCCGCCGACCGGTACGTACTTCTGGCCGTCCCCGTCCCCGTCCGCCACCACGTAACCCCTGCGGACCGGGAGTCCGTCATAGGCGCCGGCGTCGAAGGCCGAGCTGCCGAGCTTTCTGCCCGACGGGTCGTACATCGTGAAGACGCTCCGCAGCCGTTCCTTCGCCGGCCCGTCGGCGGGGGCGTGCACACGGCTGCGCACCAGCAGCGCGGGAGAGCCGTCCTTCCACTCGCTGACCTGGACGTGGTCCGCGGCGGTCGCGCCGTCGGACTCCACGGTCCCGTCGGGGTCCGCCGCGACCCTCACCGTCAGCTTCCTGCGGACCGCACCGGTCTTCAGATCGCGCAGCCGGACGGTGAACCGGGTCCCGGTGGCGCCCTCCCCGCGCGGTTCTTCCACGACCAGGGCCGAGGCGTCACCCACGACGCACCGCTCGTCCTCCGCCCGGCCGTTGCTCATCGTTCCCGCGTAGCCCGGGCAGCTGCCGGCCTCTTCGGACGACAGGCTCCAGGACGCCTTCGCGGCCAGCCCGGGGATGGCCTTCCCGGTCCATGCGGGGCCCTTGCGCGCGGCGGGCGCGCCGGAGGCCGCGCCGTCCTTCCCGGCCCGGTCCCCGCCGTGCGGCGCGGCCGCCCCGTCGCACCCGGCCACCAGTCCCATGACCAGCGCCGCACCGATGACCGCCGTACTGCGTGTCTGCCACTTCACGGTCCACTTCACCGTCTTCACTCCGCTTTCCTGTGCCCGGCTCAGGCGTCCCCGTGGCCGTCGCCCTCGACGGCGTTGGTGCCCGTGGGGATCGGTACGCGGTACACGTGCGTGATCTTGTCCTGGACGTCCCAGTTGCTGAACTCCACGGACTTGCCCGGCCGCGGCGCGTGAATGATCTTGTGGCCCTTGGGGTCCCAGACCATGCCGACGTGCTCGGAGCCGCGCTTGCTCGGGTTGAAGAAGATCAGGTCGCCGGGCTGCGCCTCGCTCAGGGAGATCTCGTACTTCTTGAGGTACGGCTCCTGGGAGAACGTCGTGCCGGTGATGTCGATCTTGCCGCCGCTCGCCTGGTAGTACGCCCACTGCACGAAGCTGGAGCAGTCGAAGCTGGTGGGGTTCCGGCCCTGCAGACGCGGCGCGCCCAGCACGTACGGGACGCCGATGCCGCGTTGCGCCCAGCCGAGCACCGCCCGGATCACCGGGTCGTCCGAGTCGGGCAGCACGCCGGAGGCGCCCGCGCCGTCGGGGGCGACCGCCGGACCGTCGTGGTCCTTGGCGCAGTTGGCGAACTGCGCGTCCCGGCCGTCCTGGCCGCCCTCCGAGCCGGGCACCGAACCGTAGTCCGGGTTGGCGGTGATCTTGCCCGCCATCCACTGCTCCGGGTCGATCATGCCGGGGCCGTTGTCCTGCCCGCCGACCCAGGGGCTGTCCACGCCCGGCTTCAGCACCTCCCAGTGCAGGTGCGGGCCGGTGACATTGCCGGTCGCGCCGACGGTGCCGATCTGCTGCCCGCGCTTCACCTGCTGGCCGACCTTGACCAGGATCCTGGTCTGGTGCGCGTAGAGGGTGATCATTCCGCCCGCGTGCTCGATGTTCGTCTCGTTGCCGTACGAGCCGCCGCTGCCGGCCTTGGTCACCTTGCCGTCGGCCGGCGCATAGATCGGCGTACCGCTGTCGGCCACGAGGTCGAGGCCCGTGTGGTAGCCGAGGCTCCACATGTTGCCGCGCTGGTGGTACTTGGTGCCGATCTGGTACGTGCCCTCCTTCAGCGGCCACTGCCAGTCCTTGCCCCCGGCCGACGGCTGCGGCTTGGCGAGCGGCTGCGCGTAGGCGGCCGGAACCATGGCCGGGGCGGACGGGCCCGGAGCGCCGGGGGAGACCTCGTACGCCGCCTGCTCGGTGTCGTCGCCGTCCAGCGGCGGGGTGGACCAGGAGCGCGCGGCCGTCGCGCTGATGCTCAGCGCCTTGCCGGGGTTCGCGCCGTTGTTGACCGGCTCGGGAATGTCGGACTGCTTGCCCAGGGTGGGGAAGTCCGGGTTCTTCTCGATGGTCTCCTTCAGATGCGCGTACCAGCGCTTGATCAGGTCCTGGTCACCGGTCAGGGTGCCGCGGTAGCGCGCCGCCTGGGTGAGGACCACCCGCATGTAGATGGTGTTGCTCGTCGACGAGCCGGAGTAGATGCGCAGCGCCTCGGCCGCGTTGGTCTCGGCGTGCTTCGCGTGCAGGTAGTTGGCCGCGGCGTAGGCGGCGTCGTCGATGTTGTACAGGTCCTTCTTGCCGTCGCCGTTGCCGTCGGCGCCGTAGTCCTGCCAGGCCGGCCTGCCGAACTGGAGGATGCCCATGTACCCGGCGCTGTTCTTGCCGCCGGGCGCCGCGGACTTGTCCTGGCCGAACTTGGTCTCCTGGTACATCTGCCCGGCGATGAGCGTCCAGTCGAGGCCCTTGTAGCGCGCGGCGGCCCGCATCGAGGCGAGGATCATCTTCGGCGGTATCTCGTTGCGCGCCGTCTCGCTCGGCATGTACATCTTGCCCGCCGGCATGATCGGGTTGGTCGCCGCCGCGGGGCCCGTACTGCCGGAGTTGGCGTTGTCGTTGTAGTCGGCGCAGGCCGCGCCCGCCGTTCCGCCGCCCATGCCGCCCACCAGCGAACTGATGAGCACCAGGATCAGGAAGCCGATGCCCGCGATGGACAGCGCGCTGCCGCCGCCCCCCAGGATCAGCAGCCACTTGGTGCTGCTGCTCTTCTTGTCGTTGCCCCCGCCCCCGTCACCGGCAGCCAGCTGAGCCATCTTCTTGGCTGTCTTGGCTGCCTTCGCGGCCTTGGCGGCGGCGGCCAGAACCGCTGGCGCCACCATCAGCGGCTCACTCTCCCGTCTGGTCGGAGGCGCCCACGTTGCCGAGGCCGAAGATGTCGAATCCCGAGACGCGCCACTGTCCGCCGCTCTTCTGCACGGTCACCAGCCAGGCGTTGGTCTCCTCGCTGGTGTCGCCGTCGAAGGTGCGGCGTGCGGTCACCTCCACCACGCTGGAGATCGACTGGCCGCTGCCGCGCGTGAGGTCGTCGGCGATCATGGCGTCGCGCTTGACCACGGCGGTGCCCTTGGACACGCACTTGGCCGCCTTGCAGGTGGCCCACTCCTTGCCGCGGGGCAGGGCCGTCTCCTGCTTCATCGCGGTGTCGCGGTTGGTCAGTTCGAGCAGGGGCGGTACCCAGGTACCGGGCGCCGAGGTGTGGCTGTAGGTCGCGATGCCGGCCATGTACCGGGCCATGACGTCGTGCGCCGCGGCGATGTCGGCGCGGGACATGATCGGGGCCGGGCCGTCGCCGCCCGCGCTCGCGCCGCCGGTGCCTTCCGCCGCCGCGCCTCCCGAGGCGGTGGGGGAGGCGGTGGCCGAAGCACCCGGCTCCGCGCCGTCCTCGTCGTCGAAGAGCGTGAACACCGCCAGCACCACGATCAGGAGAAAGCCGAGCAGTCCGAGGGCGAGCAGCCCCTTGCGCTTGTTTTCCGCGTCCGACTCCACGGCCCCGCGTCCCCCTTGTGTTCTGCTGCCGGTCCGGCGGTGGGCGATGTTGACCGGAACACGATAGGTCGGCGCTGTAGCAATGCGGCCGCCGCGCTTTCCGGAGTACCGCGGCGCTTTCCCCGGCGGGGAATTCCTTTCCTCGGATTTCCCCGGAGAGGAAAGCCGGGGGTGGAAATCAGGACGGCCGCGGATCCACCGGCAGCGGGTCGAACGGATAGGCCGTGTGCCCGTCCTTGGGGGAGCAGGCGGCGAACGGACCCACGTCCGGATCCATCAGGACGCGCAGATGGGGGTCGGCGTGATGGAGCCACCAGGTCGACATGCCCAGCGCGGTGTCGTGCCGCAGATGCTCGAAGGCCAGCCAGAGCGCCGACAGCCGGGCGCCCGCCTCCGGGTGCTCCCACCAGCGCGGACACCAGGTCGCGACGGAGCCGTTGAGCCGCCGGCGCAACACCTGGGCCAGATAGTCGGAGACGAACGCGTAGACGTCGGGGAAGAGGAACTCCACCTCGCCCCGGTCGTCTTCCGCTGCTGCGGTCATGAGGTCTCCTCTCCGGAGGCCGGGCGAAGGTATGGGCGAAGGCCGGGCGAAGGTATGGGCGATGGTCAGGCGAGGAAGACGCCGAGTACGAGGAGTGCCACGACCACCGCGCCCATGACGAGGCGGGCGGTCGGGTCCTCCCGTTCCCACAGGTCGTGGACGAGCGCCCAGCCGGTGAGGCGGGCGGCCCGGCCGTTGTGCAGCGTGGCTTCCTCGGCCTCTCCCTCCGGCGTCTCCACGGGCCGGTCGGCGCCGGGGGAAGCGTCGAGACCGGCGGGCACGCCCTGCTGCTCCTGGGCCACCAGCACCAGGGATTCCAGCAGTTCGGGCATGGTGTGCGGGGTGAGGGGGTACGCCACCGTGCCGTACTGCGTCTGCATGCACAGCTGCGCCTGCCACGGGTTGCCGGGCTCGTAGCCGGCGACCCACGCGTGCTGCGCCGCCAGCGTCTGCGGCGCCGCGGCGGGCTGCGCAGGACCCTGGGCACGCGGATCGTCCGGCTGCGGGTGCGCGTACTGCTCGCTCAACTCTCGTCCTTCGCCAGGGCTGTCGGATCGGGGGCGCCGGATGGACGGACCCCGCCGCATTGTCGCGAAAGGCTGTGTCAGCGGCGGCGGACGCGCCTGGCGGTTTTCCTCGCCGCAATTCCTCGCCTTTTCCTCGCGCCCGCCGGGCGAGGAAAACAACGGCATTGCTGCGACAAGTATTTGCCACACTGACCGGGCACCTGGCTGAACGGGGGCCCGCCACGAACAATGCGGCGGCCGGTGACCGAACGCGTTGGAGAAACCGACTCGATGACAGACCACAACAGCCCTGCTGGCGCGGTCGGCGGAGGCCAGCCTTCCGGGCACCCCGCTCCCTTCGGTCATCCTGCGGAACAGAGCGGCGCGCAACAGCCGCCCCAGCAACAGCCCCCGCAGCAACAGCAGCCCCAGCAACAGCAGTACGGCCAGTACCCGCAGCAGGCTCCGATGCCCTCGGACGCCGCGCGGGCGCAGGTCGCCGCGGCCTGGGTACGCAGGGCGCCGCAGGCCGCCGTGCCGCCGAGCCAGGCGGCGGTGCCCACCCTCCCGCCGCGCGCCTCCGCCGGCTCCGGCAAGGACGCCAAGAAGGAGAAGCGGGAGCGGGCCAGGGCCGAGCGCAAGGCGGAGTACGAGCGCAAGAAGGCGGCCCGGGAACAGCGCAAGTCGGGCGGCAAGCCGGGGGCCGGCGCCCCGGCGGCGGGCAGCCCGGCCGGTGCCGGGAAGTCCTTCGACGTCCCCAAGGCCGGCGGCCGCATCCCGTCGGGCCGGCGTACCCACGTGGCGCTGCGTGCCACGCTGATGATCGCCACCTGCGCGCTCGCGCTCGGCTCCTGCGGCGTCATGGGCCTGGTGATCGGCAAGTCCGGTGCGCCGCAGGCGGCCGCGCTGGACGCCGCGGAGGCCGAGAAGTACCGGCTGACGCGGTTCCCGACGCAGGCCGCCGCCACGTTCGCCGAGCACTACGCCCTGCTGTGCCTGACCTACTCCCCGCAGACGTCGGAGAACCGGCGCAAGGAGCTGGCGCGCTTCGCTTCGGCGGGCGTGGACGCCGACTGCGGCTGGAACGGTGACGGCGCGCAGAAGGCCGTCGTCGCCAACTGGGACGGCACGGTCGAGAAGCTGCCCGAGTACGGGGAGCACGGCCGTTACCTGGGCATCCAGGTCCGGCTGAGCGACGGACGGCTCACCACCCTCTCCGTACCGGTGTACGTGAAGGACCTGGCGCACGGCGAGGGCCTGCGGATCGCGGGCAACGTCGGCGAGATGCCGCTGCCGGCCCGCGGCTCGGCCCCGCCGGTCGACGAGGACGACCAGGTCGTGGACGACGTCCTGTCCGCGCAGCTCCAGAAGAAGGTGCTGCCGGGCTACTTCGAGGCGTGGGGCCGCTCCGACGCCACGGCGATGACCCGCTTCACGACCCCGGACGCCACCTCCTCCGCCACCTCCGGCCTGCGGAACGCGCTCTCCGCCCCGCAGGTCAACGAGGTCCAGGCGCTGGCGCCCGAGGGCTCCGACGACGGCGACACGATCTCGTACAGGACCGACCAGGCCGTGCAGGCCCGGGTGACGGTCGACTGGACCGACGCCGACGGCGGCACCGTCCGGCGGGCGTACCGGATGACGGTGGTCAACACCGAGCAGGGCTGGTTCATCAAGGACATCAGGGGCGGCGTCCTCGACCCCGAAGGCGGCTCCGCCGACGCGGGCGAGCCGACCCCCGGGCCGGAGGAGAGCGCCGGCTCCGGCGACGGCGCGGAGACCGAGCCGTCCACCGAGCCCACCCGCAAGAAGGACAAGGAGTCCGCCGGCGGCAAGAAGCGCTCCGGCAAGGACGACTGACCCCACCACAGGCCGGCGACCGTGCCGTCCCGGACGCCGGCCGCCCGCTCCCCCCTCAGTTCTTGAAAGGAACACGCCATGTATCTGGCAGCCACCACCATGAACGAGATGTTCGGCAACATCCAGGACATCCTCCGCAACGCGGGCACGATGGTCGCGGTCATCGCCCTGCTGATCCTCGGTATCCGCATGCTGCTGTCGATGAAGCGCGGCGACGGGATGCGCGAGGCGTTCCAGGGCTTCGGCATGATCGCGCTGGCCGCGCTCATCATCGGTGGCGCCACGGGCCTCGCGTCCGTGCTGATCGGCCTCGGCGAGCAGATCGGCGGCAAGGGCTGATTCCCCGGGCCGCGAGCCCGCGCAGGATCACCCGATTCCGACCGCCAGACCTTGAGGGGAGCGGCTGATGGCGCCCGATGCACCTGAGTCCATGGTCGCCTACGACCACACCGATCTGCTGAACCGTCCCAAGCGGATCTGGAACTGGGGCAACATCCCGCTTCCCGGTCTGCTGCTGCCCGCGCTCGGTGCGGCCTTCGGGTTCGGCCTGGTGTGGCTGATCGCGCTGCTGTCGCTGTCGGCCTTCCTCCCCTTCCTCGGCCTGTCGATGTGGACGTCGGTCCTGTACTTCGGACCGCCGTTCGCCGTCTACTTCATCTGGGGACGTCCGCTGCCCTCGGCGCTCACGCTGAGCCAGCAGATCGTGGTCTGGGCCGACTACTGGTTCCAGCCCAAGCGGCTGCAGGGACTCTCCGCCGACCGCGAGCCGGAGGAGCTGCACTGGCAGGTCATCCTCTGGCAGCCGGGCTCACCGCGCTGGCAGTCGCGGTACGACCAGGCGCGCCGGGCCGCCGCCGAGCGCGGCTCCTCCTTCTCCGCAGGCCACGCGCGCAGCACGCGCGCCGACCTGTCCGACACCACCGCAGGATGACTTCTCCATGTTCATGCTGATCCTTCTGGGCGGGGCGGCCGCCTTCTTCGTGGTCGCCATGATCATGGCGGCCGCTTCCCAGGGCAAAGGCCAGGGCCGGGGCGCCCGTAAGCAGTCCGCGACCCGGCGCACCAAGACGGCGCGCGAGGAGCTCCGGCTCCCGTACCGCTACGCCGACGACATGATCTTCGTCCACGGCAGTTCCGTGTGGACGGGGCTCGTGCTGCCCACCGCCATCGACGAGTACCTCAGCGCCGCCGAGCTGCAGTCGATGGCCGAGGGGCCGGCGCGCGGGCTGCTCAGCCTCGCGCGCGGCGACCGCAACGTGGAGTGCCACTACCGCAAGGTCTACCAGCCCATCACGGCCCTGAACTGGGCCGAGGAGCTGAACGCGGTGGCCTGGGACCCGACCGAGAACTACAAGGCGTACAACCTCCGCAAGGCGGAGTACCAGGAGCGCATCGGCGCCATGCGCGAGCGCAACATCCTGCTCGTCAAGCTCGGTTCGCTCAAGCGCGGCGACAGCGGTGTGGTCGCCGAGGACGACGAGCCGCACGAGGACCCCGGTCTGCTGCGCGGCGTGCGCGGCGTGGCCGACCAGGCCGCGGCCGCCGCCACCGGAGTCAACGACGAGTACCTCTCGCCGATGGCGCTCGCGGAGTGGACGCAGGTCGCCACCGAGGTCCACGAGAGCCTGGAGGGCCTCCACGGCACCCCGCTCACCCGCGAGGAGCTGGTGTGGCTCATCCGCAAGCCGCTCCACGGCGAGCTGCCCGTGCCGCCGGAGCCGGTGCTCGGCAGCCGCTCGTGGGGCCCCGACCAGTTCGACCTGGTCGTCGACTTCTCCGGCGAGAACCGCAAGACGCACATCGTGCTGCACCAGTACGACGAGGTCAGCGGCGAGCGGCAGACCAGCTACACCACCACCCTGGTCGCCGCCAACTGGCCGGCCGAGACGCGCTTCCGGCAGAGCACCGCGTGGGCCCGGTACGCCGCCCAGCACGTCGAGTTCCCCGTCGAGATCGACATGCGGTTCACCCTCATCCCGTATCCGAAGTTCAAGGACCGCGCCGACAAGATCCGCGGCAACCTCGTCGACGAGATGAACGACATGGCGAACTCCGGCCGGCAGCCGGACACCAAGCTCGCCCACCAGGTCACCCGCGCCCAGAACCTCTGCGACGACATCGACGAGCACAAGATGCCGGGCATGGAGGCGCAGATCCGCTTCACCGTCTCCGCTCCGGACGTCAAGGAGCTGGAGCGGCGCCGCCGCGTCCTGGAGATGCAGTTCAAGCAGGACCTGAAGGTGACGCTGCTGCGCCCCACCCGCCAGCAGTGGCGGCTCCTGCAGTCGCAGCTGCCGGGCGACGCGCCGAAGCTGCCCATCGCCCCCTACCTGCGCCTCCAGGAGGTCGAGCAGCTGGGCGCCGGGCTGCCCACGGCCGGTACCGAGCTGGGGGACAACCCGGAGCACCGCTCCGGCAAGCGGCTCGGCTGGGTGGGCAACCTCGTCGGCTGGGCGGGCAAGATGCCCGTGCACTACTCGCTGCACGTGGGCCCGGCCCGCAACGACGGCGGTGGCCTGGCCATCGTCGGCGCGTCCGGCGGCGGCAAGTCCTCGCTGGCGCTGCAGAAGTTCTACGAGGAGTCCGAGTCCGGCGTCCGCTGCCTGGTCATCGACCCCAAGACCGACTTCGCCCAGATGTGCTACTACCTGGGCTTCGGGGCCCAGGTGAACGATCCGGCGTTCGCGGGCGACGCGGAGGCCGGCATCCTCGGCACGCCGCAGAGCCGCTTCCAGCCCATCAACCGGGAGTTCTGGGACGAGACCGAGGTCGTCGACCTCCTCAAGGGCCAGGCCGGCGTCCTCGACCCCTGGGTGATCGCCCGGGACGTCGCCTCCGGCCGGCTGCTCGCGGAGAGCATGCTGCGCGGCTTCCTCGGCGACGAGGACTATCAGCGGGTCCGGCTGCCCGTCATCGAGGCGATGGCGACCGTCGTCGGCTGGTACAACTCCGCCGTGCGCCAGGCCGTCGAGCAGGGCATGTCGGCCCGCGACGCGGAGCAGCAGGTGCCGCGCCCGACGCTGTGGCAGGTCGTGGACGAGGTCGTCCGCGCGTACGACCACGCCGTCGCCACCGGGGACCGGGAGGCCGCCAAGGACCTCAAGCTCGCCCAGATGCTCCTGACCGAGCTGCGCACCCTGCCGTACGCGCGGCTCGCCTTCGCCGAGCGGCCGCAGCCGCTGTCCAGCATGCGCAAGCGCCGCACCGTCATCACCCTGCGCGGCTTCCAGTCCCCGTCGGCCACCGACCCGCGCAACTGGAACCCCGCCGAACGCCTCGCGGCCACCGCGCTGATGGCGGTCGTCGAGCTCGGCAGCCAGATGCTGGACGTCGGGTACGAGAAGAACCCGGTCACCGGCGAGGTCGGGCTGCGCCCCAAGGCGCTCTTCGTCGACGAGGCGTACGTCGTCACCGCGACCGAGAGCGGCCGCGACCTCATGCGCCGGGCGCTCAAGCAGGGCCGCTCGTACCTCGCGGTCACCGTGCTGATCACCCAGCAGGCCATCGACCTGGTGCAGATCGAGGACTCCGAGGCGCGCAGCGGTGGCGCCAACCAGATCCACACCGTCTTCGCCTTCAAGCAGAAGTCCGCGCAGGAGGCGTCCCTGGTGGCCCCGCTCCTCGGCCGCGCCGAGGACGACCGGAAGGTCATCGACGCCCTTCAGGACCTGCGTACCGGTGTCTGCCTGCAGCGCGACGCGGACAAGCGGGTCGGCACGGTCGCCGTCGACCTGGTCTTCCAGGAGATCCTCGCCGCCACCGACACCAACGGCACCACCCGCCCGGCCCGCCAGGGCAAGAACCCGCCGCTGAGCGTGTGGGAGTGGACGTACCTGCAGGAAGCGGCGGCGGACCCGGCCGCGGCGGCGCGCGCCGCGGAGCCCGCACCCGCGGGCACGCCGAACAGCACGTCCGCCGCCTGAGCCGGAAGACACGAACGAAAGAGGGAAGAGCCATGCGGATGAAGCGAATGCTCGTGATCGGCGCCGCTCTGACCGCCCTGACGTCGGTCGCGGCCTGCGACGGAGGCGACGCGAAGGGCGGCGGCGCGCACAGCGGTGCCGAGCAGAAGGACCAGCGGAGCGAAGGAAAGCAGGACGGCGGGCTGCCCAGTGCCGCCTCGCTCAAGAAGGCACAGGAATTCCTGCAGCAGCACGTCGACTGCGCGAATCTGAGCAACGACCCGGATGACGACCGTCTCAACGACCCCTTCGTCGACGACGTGGCCGACTCGGCGTCCGCCGAGAAGAAGCGGGAGGCGGCGGCCTGGACGATCCAGGAGGAAGCGGTGTGCGGCACCGACTGGCAGTCCAGCTACCTGATCTACCGCCCCAAGAACATGACGGCTTTCGAGCAGGCGTACAAGAACGACCGCGAGAAGAAGGTGAAGCGCGGGGTGATCGACGCCGGGCGCACCGACGGCAAGTTCTTCCTGGGCAAGGACTTCGTCGTGGATTACTCCGGTGAGGGTTCGGGCGGCCTGGAGAAGACCGGTCTGCTGCAGCTGAACTGCGCGCCGTCCTTCGCCGTGCCGAGCGGCTACAAGAAGGAGAAGGCCCATGTCTCCGGGTGCGTTCTGACCGATTACGTGGAGAACTGAACCCGCCCGGGCCGGTACCGCCCGCTTCGCTCACTCATTCTCATTCGGGGGATTCCCTATGGTTCCGCGCCGCGCAATAAGCTGGCGATTGATCAAGGTCGGCACGGCGGTGCGGGCCGGCCTTTTCGTGCTGCTTGCCCTGGCGGCGGTCCTGCTGGCCACCCCCGCGCCGGCGCAGGCCATGGCGTTCGCGTGCGACATCACCGGTGACGACAGCTACCAGATGGACACGCCGGGCAACAACGGCGAAGCGCTGATGCCGGCGGTCAAGCAGTGGGACCGCAATGCGAAGCCGGACGACGGCTCGCTCACCGAGCGGGTGCGCGGGGGCACGGTCAGCGGTTCGGTGGAAATGCCGGGCCCGGCCGCCAATTACACGCTGTACGAGCTCAACGGCATGCGCGGGCTCAACTGGTCCATGACCTTCAAGGGGAAGGGCGACGCGGCCGAGGACAACGGCGAGTGGGGCAGCGGCGCCGACGAGTGCAGCGTCATGGACTACGTCAACAACGGCATCGCCGACAGCATTTTCAACGGCACCAAGATCCTCACCCGCGCGGCCATCTCCATCAAGGAATCCGCGTCCAACCCCAGCCCGCTGGCCGGCCTTTACGAGGGCCGCGACAACGTCGTCCAGACGCTGAAGAAGAACGTCCTGCGGCCCGCCGTCCCCGTCATGATCGTGCTGACCGGTCTCTGGGTGTTCGGGAAATGGCGCAAGGGCGACATGCGCGAGGTCTGGTCGGGCGTGGCCTGGGCCGGCCTCACCGTTGTCGCGGTGATGGCCTTCCTGACGGGCGGCAATTACGACAAGGTCGTCAGCACGGCCGACTCGGGTATCGCGCAGGCCAATTCACTTTTGACCGAGGCCGTGCTGTCCGGCATTTCCGGCACCATGCAGCCACCGTGCGACCTGCCGAAGGGCGTGTACAACCGCGGTATGCGGGTGTCGAGCTGCGCGATGTACGACACCCTGGCATTCCGGCCCTGGGCCCTCGGGCAGTTCGGTGACGCGGGCAAGGACTGCATCATCGACGACAAGAAGGGCTGCACGGCCGCTGACCCCGGCGAGAGCTGCGACTGGGGCAAGGGAGCGCGCTGCCAGGACCTGCGCGTGCGCCATGCCGTCGCCCAGTCGGAGACGAACAAGGACCGCGGAAAAGACCTCAATAAATTCGAGGACGACTGGACCCCGATCCGGCAGGAAGTCGCCAGCGGGGACCACGGCGACATCTTCAAGGACTGGTCGGGACAGAACGCGGGCAACCGCGTCGGCATGGCCTTCTACTCCCTCGTCGCGGCGCTGATCGTGGGGCTGATGGTCATGGTGCTCAGCGTGCTGACGCTGCTCTGGCACGCCGTCACGCTGATCCTGGTCGTCCTGCTGCCCCTGGTGGCGACGCTCGGCATCCATCCCTCACAGCAGAAACTGCTCAAGGGCTGGCTGGAGACGTTCATCCACAGCTTCGTGCTGCGCGCGGGATTCGGCGTCATCCTCACGGTGCTCCTGGTGCTGTACCAGATGATCCTGCCCGCCCAGATCGCCCTGGGCATGCAGCTGTTGCTGCTGCTCCTGGTCACCGTCGCGGTCGTGATGATGCTCAAGAAGCTGCTCTCCGGGAACTTCAGCCCCAAGATCGCCGGGGCCGAGGACGCGCTCGGGGTCGGCGACATGGCGAACGCCGCCACCAGCAAGTTCATCGACAAGAGCCAGAGCGGCGCGGGGAGCGCCGGACGCGTCGGCGGGCGGGTCGCGGCCGGTGCCGCGGGCGCCGCCACCCGGTTCGCCGACCGCAAGCTGCTCGGCGGGAAGCTGGAGAAGGGCGGCTGGACCAACCCGACCAAGCGCCAGCAGCGGCAGAACGCCTACGAGGCGGCACAGGCCAACAAGCAGCGGGTGGGGCAGCCCGGCGAGCAGCCGCAGCCGCAGTCCCCGCCGCAGCGGCCGGAGGCCCCGGCGCCGGAGCAGACCGGGCCGAAGAAGTCCGCCAGGCCCCGGCTGAGCAGCACCGGGCAGCAGCCGTCCCAGCCGTCCGCACCGCAGCAGCAGTACCAGGCACCGGCACAGCAGTCGCAGCCCCAGCCGCAGCCGGCACCTCAGCCGCGCCAGGCACCTCAGCCGAGCCGGCCGCTGCCGCCGCAGCCGCACCCGCAGCCCCAGCAGCCGCCGCAGCCGCCCCCGCCCCGCTCCGACGGCCGCATCCAGCAGTAGGCGTCCGCCGCTGCCCGCCTCCTGCCGCCCACCGACCCCTTGCCCGCTCCCGTCCCCCGGAGGAGTCCCGTGCCGAGTCAGATCGCCAACCGCCCCCCGCAGGAACTGGGCGCGGAGCTGTGGTCGCTGACCGGTCTCAACTGGGACGTCGTGTGGGCGGGGGTCCCGGCCGAGGAGACCGCGCGCCGCGAGTGGTGCGCGGCCTTCGGCTGGCAGCCCCTGTGGTTCGAGGCCGGACAGTACGTCCGGACCCGGCAGGGCGGAAAGCTGCGGCTCGGCTCGGCGGCGTACGGGCGGCCGGTCACCCGCGTCGACTACACCTCGTGGGCGGTCCGGTCGACGGCCGTGGCGGAGAACGCGCGGCTGACCGAGGCGCTGCTGGAGCGCTGGCAGTCCTGCCTGGCCGCCGCCACGACCGTGCTGGGGCCGCCGACCTGGAGCGGCGCCTGGGACACGGCGGGGTTTCCGCAGCTGCCGGGCCGGGACTTCGGGGACAGCGACGAGTGGCGCCGGGAGCACCAGGATCCGCACCGCCTCGCGCTGTGGTCCTTCCGGACGCCCGGCGCACCGCTCTTCTCCCTCCGGGCGCACCTCGGGGCGGGCATCGCGACCGGCCAGGGGCCCGGTGAGGCAAGGATCTCCCTCGTCTGCCACGGCCCGGAGGACCCGGACGACCAGGGACCGGGCTGGCTGCTGTGACGTACGGGGGAGGGGACCGGCCGACGCTACCGGCCGGCGGGGCCATGGTGCGAGGATCTTCCGAGCCGGGCAGAAACCGGCGGATCCGGCCGGACCGGTCGATACGACGTACGAGTGGAAGGCAGTGACAGGATGCCGACGGTGACGGAGGAGCGTCCGCCGCAGGCTCTCGCCGAAGAGCTGAGCGGTCTGACCACCCATGTCGACTGGCCCGCGGTCTGGGCCGGCCCGCCCAACCCCGGCCAGGCGCTGGACGACTGGTGCGCGCTGTTCGGCTGGCGGCCGCTCACGGTGGAGCGCGTGCTGCGGGTGCGGACCTCGACGGGAGCGGACCTCACCCTCGAACCGCTCGTCTCCGGGGGCTGGAGCCCCGTGCGCTCCGTGACCTTCACGGTCCGCCACCTGAACGCCGACACGCAGGACGAGAACGACCTGGTCCTGGACCGGACGGCCGAGGTGTGGCCGGCGTACGAGGCGGCCGCCCGGGAGGTGCTGGGCGCGCCGGAGTTCTCGGGGGCCTGGGACGACCCCGCCTTTCCCGAGCCGCCCGATGACCGGCACTGGCTGCCCTCGCGCGACTTCCGGCTGGGACGCCGCGATCCGTACCGGATGGCCGTGTGGAGCGCCAAGGACCCGGAGGGGCCGGTGACCGTGCTGACGGTGAAGAGCGGCGGGGTCACGCGCAGGGGAGTGGGGAAACGAGGCGTCATGATCAATGTGCACTGCTATCCGCAGGATTCGCTGTGAGCGCGCCCTACATACCGGAGGACATCGGCCGGCGCGCCCTCGGGCTGCGCGACGCGGACACCCCGGCGACCGACGAGCAGGCCGGACGGATCGCCGACCGCATCATGACGGCCGCCGACCGGGTGGGCATGAGCGTCCCGGAGTACGTACGCGAACGGGCCCGGCGGCTGAACGTCACCCCGGAGAACCCCGATGTGAAGTCGGCCTTCTGGTCCTTCGAGGTGCCGCACCCCGACCTCCCGCCGGGCAAGGCGCTGTCGAACATGTACATCGCCGAGGCATGGGCGGAGTCCGAGAACGAGAAGGTCCCCGGCTCGGCCCGCTACCTGGAGGGGACGCGGGGCGGCCGGGCCCTCGGCAACCTCCGGCTGTGGGACACGGCGGTCCACCGCGAGCTGAACCTCCAGGGCGACGAGGGCTGGGACCTGGCGAAGTCCGCCTGGTCCACGCTCTCCCAGCGGTACGCCGAGGCCGCCAAGGGCGAGGTCGTGGTGTTCGCGCAGACGGCCTTTCCCGGCACGGTGCTGCAGACCACCGAGCTGCCCGCGCTGCGGACCAATCCCGATGTCGGCCTGGACAACATCAAGTTCGCGTACGCGGCACCGGACGGCTGGCCGCCGGTGGCGCGCGAGGAGCTGGGCACGGACGCGGTGCGCGCCCAGGCGCAGTTCGCCCTGAAGGACAAGCCGCTGCACGTCGACCCGGCGGAGTACGCGGCGAAGCCGGCCGCGGAACGGACGGCGGTACTGGGCAAGCTGTCGGCGGATGTCGCGCAGGCCGACGCGTCGCACGTGCGCATCACGCCGCTGACCACCGAAGCGCCCGCCCAGGAGGGCGGCAAGGAGGCCGGTCCGTCCGGGCCCACCGCGCCGACTCCCGTATGGCAGATGGGCTTCACGCCCCGGCCGACAGCGGCGGCGAAGGGCACCTCGGCGGCGCCGGTGGCCGCCCCGGAGCCCGCGGGGCCGGGCGTGGGCAAGGCCGTGACCGGTACGGGACTCGGATGACCGAGCCGGCCGACGAGTGGGGGGAACGAGGCATATGAAGACCACGGAGAAGACCGCCGGAACACTGTTCCGGCGACTCGTGCGCCAGGACCGGGAGGACCACCTCGCGGTGAAACTCCTGCCGCGCGTCGTCTTCGGAATCGCCGCCGCGTTCACCCTGTTCCACGTCGCGTCCTCCAGTGCCGCCGCATTCACCGGTGTCGCCGTACTGCTCGCGGTCGCGCTGCTCTGCTGGCTGCTGCGGCACCGGAAGCAGCTGCTCCTCGCGCTGCTCGCCACCCCGCTCACCGCGGCCGTGACCGGCTACCTGACAGCCGTCGGCGATACGGCACGGGGTGTCACGGGGGATATGATCGGTGGTCAGGCGGTGTTCGGTTACTGGGCGCTGGCCGGCATGGCCCTGCTGGGTGCCTGGATGCTCAAGGAGCACCCGGGACGGCGCGGTGTCACCGTTCTGCTCGCCGACGGGGTACTGATCATCGCCTCGTTCGTGGGTGCGCTGGTGCCGTCGGCGGCCGTGCCGACCGGTTTCCTGGGCGTGCTCACCGTACTGGCGCTGCGGGGCCGGGGAATCACGGTATTGCGTCGCCGGTTGTCGGCATTCGCGGCTTTTCTGCGACGTGCCGGAACTCACGCGCGAACCGGCGACTGAGCGCGCGGTGAGAATTCTGTCACGACTTTGCGTGCAGAACTCTGATCGTTTGCAGTCGCGTTGCACGTCGGAAAGAGCATGCCTTAGAGTCCCGACGAACATTAGATTGTTTCGGGGGATTCAACTTATGCGTACGGTCGACCGTACGGCGCCTGCTGCGCTGTCCGCGCCATCCGAGGATTCGCCGGCTCTGCCGTGTCAGCGACGCTCCGATCTCTTTCACCACCCCCTCCTGGAGAATCCTCCGGTGGGGGACGGAGTTTCGCGCGCGCAGATGCGGGAATTTGAAACGCTTGCCGCTACGGCGCGCGAGATGTGCGCCTCGTGTCCGCTGTGGGCCGAGTGCCTGCAGAGCGCCGTCGTCCATGCCGATCCGTATGGGTACGCGGCCGCCACCACCGCCGACGACCGCCGCTGGATGCGGCGCCGGCTGAAGATCGGAGACGCCGCGGGAAGCCTGCGGCCGGCCGGCGCCGAGCCGGGCACGCTCGGCGAACTGACGCGGGAACAGCGCCGTCATCCGGAGGCCAGCCAGCGCGAAATGGCTGTTCGGCTGGGGTGCAGCCGCAGCACGGTCTCCCGCCGGCTGGCCCAGGTACGGGCCCGGACCGACGAGTTCACCCGGCGCCCGCGCCGCGGTGAGACATCCGGACCGGAGCTCGGCGCGATACTCGACGCCTTCGACGCGCTGCAGGACCATCTGGCCGCCGACCGCGGAATTTCGGTACGCGTCGGAGGCGCGCGGAACACCCGCGCCGGAACCGCGGGAACAGACGCGGCTCTGCATTTGCGATTTGATGAAGCGAACGGGGGATTCATGTCCGGAGAGAGCGAGCGAAGAATCGCGTTCTCACTGGGAGATCCGGCGGCGGCCGTCCGCCAGGCGGTGCTGTGGCCGCTGGCCCGTACGGCGGCACCCGCGCTGGCGGGCGCCGAGAATCTCGTCGCCATGCTCATCGCGGCGCCGGACAGCGGCGTCCGGCCGGAGACGCTGACCAGCGTCCGGCTGGCACGCCGGGCCGTCGAGTCGCTGCTGCCGGACGAGCCGGAGCCGGCCGCCGACGTGGCGAGCCTGCTCCAGGGGTCGGTGTCGGTGGAGCTCGCGACGACGAATCCCATGGCCGCGCTGCGGCAGGCGTTCCTCGTGCCGCTGCTGCGCCACTTGGTGAGCTCGCTCGCGAACATCGAGACGGTGGGCACCATGCTCGCGGCGGTGCCCGGCGCCCGCGCCGCCGTCAAGGAGATCGAGACCATACGCACCGCCCGGCAGTACCTGGAGCGGCAACTGGCCGCGGGGGTCTGGGAGGACGAAGCCGCCGGGCTTCCGGGTGCCGATGCCGGGCAGGCCGCGCCGGACCGGCCGCCGGCGGACGAGGCGGTGGCGTACGAGGCGGTGGCCCCGGCGGCCGCGCCGTCCGGTCCCTTCGCGCCCCGGGCCGCCGCCGGCGCCGCGCATGGCGAAGTACCCGCGGGCCGCCACCTGTTGGACAGCGTTCCGGCTCAGCTCCGCCGCCTCAGCATCCGGGCGGCCGTCGAGCAGGCGGTGACCACCGTCCCCGAGCCCTTCACCGGGCGGGACCTGATCGACGAGGTCGCCGCACGGAGCGGCATCGTGCTGCCCGGTGAGTCCGCCAAGGCCGTGAGCAATGTACTCTCCGCCATGGTCAAGTCGGGGCGTCTGCGGCGGCTCTCCCGGGGGACGTACGTGCGTGCTCAGGGGCCCGCTGCCGAGGCCGGGGCCGCCGGGGTCCCGGACACGCCCGAGACCTGATCCGTGAGGTGGCCCGCGCCCCGCCGGCCCGGAAGGACGACTGCAGCATGAGTGAGATGGCCCAGCCCTCGGTCCCCGCCCACCCGGGCGACGCGCAAGTACGGGTGTTCTCCCCCAACGCCGCGCTGATCGACGGGGTACCGATCACCGCGCCGCCGTACGGCGACATCCAGGAGGTCGTCATCTCGATCCTCCAGCAGCGGGCACAGCAGCTGGGCGGCCCGACGCCGGCGATGATCGTGGACGACCGTTTCGGCAGCCAGATCCGCCTCCTCGTCCACCCCGACGGCGCCACCGAACCGCTGGGCTGACGGCACGGCATACCACGCGACTGCACTTACCGGGCCAGCGCCGCCTTCATCACCGCCCGCGCGACCGGCGCCGCGTTGCCGCCGCCGCTGATGTCGGCGCGGTCGGCCGCCGCGTCCTCGACGACGACGGCGACCGCGACCGCGGGACGCTCCGCGCCGTCCGCCTGCGCCCAGGAGAGGAACCAGGCGTACGGCGTGCCGGAGTTGCCGACGCCGTGCTGGGCCGTGCCGGTCTTGCCGCCGACCGTCGCGCCGGGGATCGCCGCCTTCGTACCGGTGCCGCGGGTGACCACGTCGGTCATCAGCTCCCGCAGCTGCCGCGCGGTGTCCTCGCTCATGGCCCGGTGCAGCCGGCGCGAACGGGTGCGCGCGAGGGTGTCGCCGTGCGCGTCGGTCAGCCGTTCCACGAGGTACGGGCGCCGCAGGTCACCCTGGTTGGCGACCGCGGCGGCGACCATCGCCATCTGCAGCGGGGTGGCGGCCGTGTCGTACTGGCCGATCGAGGAGAGCGCGAGCTGCGCGTCGTTCATGTGCGTGTCGAAGGTGCTCTCCACCACCCGGGACGGGATCGTGAGGCCGTCGTCGTTGAAGCCGAACTTCTCCGCCGTCTCCGCCATGCCGTCCAGGCCGACGTCCACGCCGAGACGGGCGAAGACGGTGTTGCAGGAGACCTCGAACGCGTGCCGCAGGCTCGCGTCCTCGCAGCCGCCCGCCTCGTTGGTGAGCCGGGTGGACGTGCCGGGCAGGGTGTACGGGCTCGGCGTGTCCGTGGCCGCGTCCGGGTCGTCCACCACGCCGTGCTCCAGCGCGGCCGCCGCGGTGACGACCTTGAACGTCGAGCCGGGCGGATAGGTCTCCTTCAGCGCCCGGTTGAGCATCGGGCGGTCGGCCGCGGCGTTGAGCCGGGTCCAGGCGTCGGTGGTGCGGGAGCCGCTGCCGGACAGCTCGCCCGGGTCGTACGAGGGCGTGCTGACCAGCGCGAGGACCTTGCCGGTCGCCGGTTCCACGGCGGCCACCGCGCCCTTCTTGCCGCCCAGCCCCTCGTACGCGGCCCGCTGCAGCGCCGGGTCGATGGTGGTGACGACGTCGCCGGCGGGCTGCTGTTCACGGGTGAGCGCGGTCCACAGGGGCAGGGGCGCGAGCCGGGCGTCGGTGCCCGAGAGCAGGTCGTCCTCGGCGTTCTCCAGCAGGGAGGTGCCGTAGACCTGCGAGGCGTAGCCGGTGACCGGCGCGTACAGCGGGCCCTCGGAGTACGTACGGGCGTACCGCAGCGTCCCGCCGCTGTCCCGCGAGCCGGTGACGGACCGGCCGCCGACGACGATGCTGCCGCGCGGCTGGTCGTACCGCTTGAGGTCGGCGCGGCGGTTGGCGGGGTTGTGCGCGTACTCGTCCTCGTTGAGGAGCTGGACGCGGGCGGCGTTCAGAAGCAGGAGGACGAGCAGGAGCAGGCAGAAGGCCGAGGTGCGGCGGATGTGCCGGATCACCGCGAACCACCCCCGTTCCGGCGCCCGTGCCGCCCGCCGTTCCCGTCGCCGTCCTCCTGACCGCCTCCGTGGTCTCTGCCGCCGTGCTCCTCCTCCGGTACCACGACCCGTGCGATGACCCCGGTGTCCGCGCGGGCCGGCCGGGGCCGCCGGGCCCGGTCGCTGATGCGGACCAGCAGCGCGACCATGATCCAGTTGGTGACGACGGAGGAGCCGCCCTGCGCGAGGAACGGCATCGCCATGCCGGTCAGCGGGATCAGCCCCATCACTCCGCCCGCGATCACGAACACCTGGATCGCCAGCAGCGAGGACAGCCCGACCGCCAGCAGCCGGCCGAACGGTTCGCGGATCGCCAGGCCCGCGCGGTAACCGCGGGCGACCAGCAGGGTGTAGAGGAGGAAGAGCGCGGTCAGCCCGGTGTACCCCAGCTCCTCGCCCGCCGTGGCCAGGATGAAGTCCGACTTCATGGCGAAGCCGATGAGGGCCGAGTGGCCCTGCCCCAGGCCGGTGCCGAGCAGGCCGCCCGCGCCGAAGGCGAAGAGCGACAGGGCCAGCTGGCTCGCGCCCTCGCCCCGCTCGATGCTCGCGAAGGGGTGCAGCCAGTCGGCGACCCGGCTGTGCACATGCGGCTCGACGCTGCCGACGGCGGCCGCGCCGACCGCGGCGAGCAGCAGCCCGACGGCGATCCAGCCGGTCCGCCCGGTGGCCGCGTACAGCAGGACGACGAAGACGCCGAAGAAGAGCAGCGAGGTGCCCAGGTCCCGTTCCAGGACCAGTACGGCCACGCTGACCAGCCAGATCGCGAGGATGGGGCCGAGCACCCGGCCGGTGGGCAACTGGAGCCGCCACAGCCGGCGGCCGGTGTACGCGAGCGCGTGCCGGTTCGCGGCGAGGTAGGCCGCGAAGAAGACGCTGAGCAGGATCTTCGCGAACTCCCCGGGCTGGATGGAGAACCCGGCGAAGCGGATCCAGATCTTCGCGCCGTTGACCGCGGGAAAGAAGATCGGCACGGTCATCAGCACGAGCGCGGCGGCCACGCTGAGATACGCGTACCGCTGCAGCACCCGGTAATCGCGCAGCAGCGCCACCACTCCGATGAACAGGGCCACGCCGACCGCGGACCAGACGAGCTGGGTGGGCGCCGCCTCGTTCTTCGGGGTCTCCTGGTCGAGCCGGAAGATCAGGACCAGCCCGAGGCCGTTGAGCAGGACGGCGATGGGCAGCAGCAGCGGGTCGGCGTACGGCGCGCGCAGGCGCACGGCGAGATGGCCGAGAAGGGCGAGGACGGCGAGCCCCGCGCCGTAGCGCGCGGCGCCGGCGGGCACGGTGCCGTGCCGGGCGAGGCCCACCTCGACGTAACCGTAGACGCTGATCAGGACGGCCGCGGCGAGCAGCAGCAGTTCGACGCCCCGGCGCCTCGGCAGCCGGAGACCGGGGGGAGGGGCGTCAGCCGTCGCGGCCGTGGTCGCGGTCATGCCAGGCAAAGTAGCAAGAGGCCGGGCACAATCCCCCGAGGACGATCATGTTCCGGTCGTGCGTCGGTGTGCGTCGGTGTGTGCCGGTCGTACGTCGGCGGCTCACCCGGGGGCCGCGCGCGGCGGCCGGGGGGACGTCTCAGACGTACCGGTCGTTTCATCTCGTTACCAGTTCGCTGCCAGGTCGCTTGGTCAGCACGGGTACCGGCCAGGCAGTATTGCGGGCATGACCAAAATCCGCTCGGGCGTCACCGCTTGGCTGGCCCGCAGATATCTCGCGCGGACTCAGAAAAAGGGCTTCGATCTATCCCGTATGCCCTTCTTGCCCGAGTCCACCCTCATGCCGCTGCGTCGCCACGGCCTTGACCCGGTGGCCGACTTGTCGGCAGTACGGCAGAAGTCCCCGGTGAGCATGCTTCCCGTGCCGCTCGCCTCCAAGGTGTGGTTGGTCACGGGCTACGACGAGGTGAAGGAGGTGCTGGGCAAGGCGAAGGCGTTCAGCAGCGATTACACCAACCTCGTCGGCAATGCCGGCGCCGACGCCGGGAAGAACCCCGGCGGCCTCGGATTCGCCGACCCGCCGGACCACACGCGGCTGCGCCGCCTGCTGACTCCCGAATTCACCATGCGCCGGCTCGGCCGGCTCACCCCGCGCATCCACGAGATCGTCGAGGAGCGGCTGGCGGAAATGGAGCGCCTCGGTCGCTCGGGTGAGCCCGTCGACATCGTCCATTCCTTCGCCCTGCCCATTCCCTCCCTCGTCATCTGTGAACTGCTGGGCGTTCCCTACGAGGACCGCGCGGACTTCGAGCGGCTGAGCGCGGCCCGCTTCGACCTTTTCAGCGGCGCGAACGCCTCGTTCGGTGCCATATCGGAATCGCTCGCCTATTTCCAGGAGATCGTCAAGAAGGAGCGCAAGGACCCCGGTGACGGCCTGCTCGGCCAGATCGTGCGGGACCACGGCGACACCGTCACCGACGACGAACTGGCCGGTCTCGCCGACGGCGTACTCACCGGCGGCTTCGAGACCACCGCGAGCATGCTCGCGCTCGGTGCCCTCGTCCTGCTCCGCGATCCTGACCACTTCGCGGCGCTGAAGGACGGCGACGACGCCACCGACCGCTACGTCGAGGAATTGCTGCGCTATCTGACAGTTGTCCAGGTGGCCTTTCCCCGGTTCGCCCGGGAGGACCTGGAAATCGGCGGCGTGCCCATCGCTGAAGGCGACGTCGTACTGTGCTCGCTCAGCGGCGCCGACCGGGACGGAAAGCTCGGCCCGGACATGGAGCGCTTCGACCCGCAGCGCAATGTCCCCTCGCACCTCGCGTTCGGCTACGGAATCCACCGCTGCGTCGGCGCGGAACTGGCCCGGATGGAACTCCGCACCGCCTATCCGGCACTGGTCCGGCGTTTCCCGAACATGCGCCTGGCCGTCCCGGAGCAGGAACTGGCCTTCCGCAAGCTGTCCATCGTGTACGGGGTGGAATCACTGCCGGTGCGGCTGCACGGCTGAGACGGCGGGCATCGGTACCGATGCCCGAAGGGGGAAAACGAAGGGGGAAGCGTCCGGCCCGACCGCGGCCGGCGCTGCCATCCACGCACGGCCGGTGGCAGCCGACCGCAGCCATGGATTGTCACGGCGTGTGACATAGTTTTTGTGGAAGCTGCCGGCCGACCAGGGAGTGACGGATGGCTGTCGAATGGCGACCCGTACGGCAGTCCCGTACGCACGAGCTCGTCCTCGAAAGCATCGAGGAGCGCGTGCTGGCCGGCGAGCTCAAGGCCGGTGACCGGCTGCCGCCCGAGCGTGAGCTCGCCCCGGTGCTCGGGGTCAGCCGCTCCGCGCTCCGCGAGGCGCTCCGCGTCCTGGAGACGATCGGCGTCCTGGTCGCCCAGGCCGGCCGCGGTCCCGACGCCGGCGCCCGCATCGTCCGGAACCCCGACGACGCGCTCGGCCGCCTCCTCCGCCTGCACTTCGCCCTCGGCAGCTACTGCCTGGAGGACGTACTGGAGGCCCGCGTCACCCTGGAACGCTCCAGCTTCCGGGCGGCGGCCGAGCGCGCGGCGGCGGACGCCGACGAGTCGAAGGCCGGCCTCGACGAGGCGGCGGAGCTGGTCGCGCGGATGGGCGCGCCGGACGTCGGGGTCCCGGAGTTCAACGACCTGGACACCCGCTTCCACGTCCAGATCGCCCGCAGCTCCGGCAACGCGCTCACCTCGACCCTCACCTCGGCCGTCCGCGAGTCCGTACGCCCGCTGATCCTGCGCGCCCTGGAGGCCGCCGAGGACTGGCCGGCCACCGCGGCCGCGCTCAACGCCGAGCACGCCGAGCTGCTCCGCCTGGTGCGCGCCGGGGACGGCGTCGGCGCGGCCGACCTGGTCGAACGCCACATCCGCGGGCTGCACGGGACCCTGGTCGAGGACCGCCCGGCGGACTGAGCGCCACGCCTGCCCCACCCTTCCTTGGCGCTCCAGCGCTAGTATGGTCCGACCATACAAAGGTCTCCTGAGGTTTCCTCCGAGGTCTTGCCGCGTCCGTCCACCGGAGGTCCCATGCGCATCGGACTCTTCGCCACCTGCCTGGGTGACACGCTCTTCCCCGACGCGGTGCGCGCCACCGCCGTCCTGCTCGCCCGCCTCGGCCACGAGCTGGTCTTCCCGCCGGACCAGACCTGCTGCGGCCAGATGCACGTCAACACCGGTTACCAGCGCGAGCCCGTCCCCCTCGTCCGCGGCTTCGCCGAGCAGTTCGGCGACCCGTCCATCGAGGCGGTCGTCATGCCCTCCGGCTCCTGCGCCGGCTCCGTACGCCACCAGCACGGCATCGTCGCCGAGCGCTACGGCGACGCGGCCCTCCGCGCCGGCGTCGCGACCGTCCGGGCCAAGACCTACGAGCTCTCCGAATTCCTGGTCGACGTGCTGGGCGTCACCGACCTCGGGGCGTACTTCCCCCACCGGGTGACGTACCACCCCACCTGCCACTCCCTCCGGATGCTGCGGGTCGGCGACAAGCCGCTGCGGCTGCTGCGCGCCGTCGAGGACATCGACCTCGTCGAGCTGCCCGAGGCCGACGCCTGCTGCGGCTTCGGCGGCACCTTCGCGGTCAAGAACGCCGAGACGTCCTCGGCGATGCTCGCCGACAAGATGCGGCACGTCACCGGCACCGGCGCCGCGGTCTGCACGGCCGGCGACTCCTCCTGCCTGATGCACATCGGCGGCGGACTCTCCCGCATCAAGGCCGGTACCCGCACCCTCCACCTGGCCCAGATCCTCGCGTCCACGCGCACGTCGCCGTACGTGCTCCCGAGCACCCCGCTGGAGGCCGCCCGATGAGCACCCCCACCTACCTGGGCATGCCCGCCCTCCCGCCCCGCTCCCCGTACGGCACCGGCAACCTCCGTGGCGACCGCCCGTTCCCCCGCGCCGCCCACGACGAGCTGCGCAACGAACAGCTGCGCCGCAACCTCGGCAAGGCCACCCACACCATCCGCGCCAAGCGGCTCGCCGTCACGGGTGAACTCCCGGACTGGGAAGCGCTGCGGGACGCCGGCTCCGCGATCAAGACCGACACCATGAACCGCCTCCCCGAACTCCTGGAACAGCTGGAGGCGAAGGTCACCGAGGCCGGCGGCGCGGTCCACTGGGCGCGCGACGCCACCGAGGCGAACGACATCGTCACCCGCCTCGTCCAGCAGACCGGATCCGACGAGGTCATCAAGGTCAAGTCCATGGCCACCCAGGAGATCGGCCTCAACGAACACCTCGCGGACCAGGGCATCACGGCCCACGAGACGGACCTCGCCGAACTGATCGTCCAGCTCGCCGACGACAAGCCGTCCCACATCCTCGTCCCGGCCATCCACCGCAACCGCGACGAGATCCGCGAGATCTTCCGCGCCGGCATCCCGGGCGTCGATCCTGAACTGGACTCCGTACCGGCGCACTTGGCGGCCGCGGCCCGCGCCTACCTCCGCGAGAAGTTCCTGACCACCCCGGTCGCCGTCTCCGGCGCCAACTTCGGCATCGCCGAGACCGGCACCCTCTCGGTCGTCGAGTCCGAGGGCAACGGCCGCATGTGCCTCACCCTCCCCGACACGCTCATCACCGTCATGGGCATCGAGAAGGTCCTCCCGCGCTACGCCGACCTGGAGGTCTTCCTCCAGCTCCTGCCGCGCTCCTCCACGGGTGAGCGGATGAACCCGTACACCTCGATGTGGACGGGCGTGACGCCGGGCGACGGGCCCCAGAACTTCCATCTGGTCCTCCTCGACAACGGACGCACGGCGGCCCTCGCCGACACGATCGGCCGCCAGGCCCTCAACTGCATCCGCTGCTCGGCCTGCCTGAACGTGTGCCCGGTGTACGAGCGGGCCGGCGGCCACGCGTACGGCTCGACCTACCCCGGCCCCATCGGCGCGGTCCTCACCCCTCAGCTCGCCGGAATGGACGTCTCCTCCGACGACCCCAACAGCTCCCTCCCGTACGCCTCCACGCTCTGCGGCGCCTGCTACGACGCCTGCCCCGTAAAGATCGACATCCCGTCACTGCTGGTCGAGCTCCGCCACCAGCACACGGAGGCCGTCGGCCGGACACCCGAGAAACTGGCGATGAAGGCGGCGGCCGCGGTGATGGGGAGGCCGGGGGCGTACCGGGCGGCGCAGAAGGCGTCGGGCGCGGGCCGCCTGCTCGCGGGCAAGGACGGCCGGATCTCCCACCTCCCACCCCCTTTCAAGGGCTGGAGCGACAGCCGCGACACCCCGGCCCCGCCACGGCAGTCCTTCCGGGCGTGGCTGGCATCCGCGGAGGGCGTGAGCGCGATGCGTGCTGCGGCGGAGGAAGGCGCGCGGACCCGTACCGAAGCCGACGGCCCCGAGGAGGAACAGTGACAGTGACCGCCCGCGAAACGATCCTCGCCCGTATCCGCGACGCCCAGGCCCTGTCACCGGCCGAAGAGGTGACGATCCCCCGCGACTACCGCACCGGCCGCACCCTCCCTGACGCCGAGCTCCTGCAACTGCTGACCGACCGCCTGCTCGACTACAAGGCGGAGGTGCACACGTGTACGGCGGACCGCACCCCCGAGGTGATCGCCGAGGTCCTCCACGCCCACGCGGCCCACCACATCGGCATCCCGCCCGGCCTCGACCGCACCTGGCTCTCGTCCTACGAAGGCGAGGTACACGTCGACTCCGCCGACACCCCCGCCCCCGAACTCGACGCCCTCGACGGCGTGCTGACCTCCTCCGCCGTCACCTGCGCCGAAACGGGCACCATCTTCCTCGACGCCGCCCCCGACCAGGGCCGCCGAGCCCTCACCCTCGTCCCCGACCTCCACCTCTGCGTAGTGGACCTCTCCACGGTCACCCCCGGCATCCCGGAAGCCCTGACCCGCCTGACCCCCACCCGCCCCACCACCCTCATCAGCGGCCCCTCCGCCACCTCGGACATCGAGCTGGAGCGAGTGGAAGGCGTCCACGGGCCACGGACACTGGTGGTGGTGATCCGCACGGACGTCTGAGCCGGACGGACGTGTGACCCGTGCGCCGGGTCCGCGCCGGATAGGATCACCGCCCACCGACACCAAGGGGGCGGAAGTGGCGGGGGAGTGGTGGCGGCGCGGGCGCTCGAAGGGGTGGGCCGGGGCCGTCGTGGTCCTGCTCGTCGCGGGTGGGCTCGGGACCTGGGCCATGGACGGTCGGCCGTTCGCGGGTGACCGGGACCGGTACTGCTGGGGTGCCTGGGAGACGGGGAGCGGGCCCGAGTTCCTGGGGGACTCGGCGGTCGAGGACGGTGGGACGCGGACGGCCCGGGAGACCGCGCCCACGCCGGAGCGGCCGCGTGGCAGCTGTACCGTCGCCCTCCGCTCCGAAAGCGGGTCGGGGGCCCGGAAGACCGAGATCACGGTCACGTACGGACCGGCTCCCAAGGACGCCGCCCGGCGGACGGAGTGGATCCTCACGTACCTGGGTGACAGCGCCGTGCCGCTGCCCGACGGGCTCCCCGGAGCCACCGACGGCAGCCGCGCGCTGCTCGTCCTGCCGAAGCGGTGCGACACCCGCGACGGCCGGCCGACGGCGGTCACGCTCGACTCCGAAGCCCAACTGACCTGGCACGGCGGAAGGTCGAGTACCGGCGCGGGTATCGGCGGTGCCCGTTCGGCCGCCGGACTGGTCGTGGCGGCGGCCAACCGCGGGATGGAGGCGGCGAGTTGCGCGCCCGCGCGCGACATCCGCTTCACCTCGCCCGTACTCACGCTGCCCGAAGGCGAGGAGATCGTCTTCCGGCGCGCCTGCCGCATCCGGGGCATGGAGTTCGACGACGACGCGGCGCGGGGCATGAGGTATCAGGTCGGAGCGGTCACCCGGGACCTCCAGTCCTGCTCGGTCGGGACATGGGGTCGCGACGGCGGCCCCGTCCTCGGTGCTCTGATGGTCGCCCAGCCGCGGCTGAACGCGCTGTTCGACGGCGCGGTGGGCGACGCGGCACCGGCACGCGGCTGGCGCGGCACGGGCCTCCTCGCCGACTCCCACCAGGTCCTGCGGGCCGACTGCGCGGGCCGGTCCACCACGTTTCTGCTCCGCGCCCCGTCCACCGGCGAGGCCGCGGCCACACGGTACTTCGCGGCCTTCGCCAACGCCGTGACACAGCGCCTGGGGTGCCCGCCCGTCGCACCGGCCGCACCTGGGGGGAACGACCGATGACCGCCGACATGAACAACAACGAGGACACCGAGAGAGGTACTTCGGGCGATGGCGCCACAGCCCCTGGTGGCGGTGGCGTACTCGGAACCGGTCCCTTCGTCCCCCGTACGCCCTGGTGGCACCGGTGGCACTGGCGTCGGCTGATGCGCGGCCGGCTGCGGCCCGCGCTCGCCGCCGGGCTCGCCGGGGTACTGCTCGGCGGTACGGCCGTGGCCTGGCAGACGGACACCGGACCGTTCGCGGGCGGGCGACGGGCCTGCTGGTCCGCGCTCGACAGCACGGACGTAACGGCGCTGTTCGGCGGCGAGGACACCGACAACGAGGACACCGGCAACGGGGACATCGACAGCGTCGACACGCCCCTCGACCACGACCCGATCGGGTCCGAGGGCCCGTCGGGCCAGTGCATCCTGCAATCGCCCGACGGCAGCCGGGTCACCGTGCAGGTCCATGAACTCGACACCCGCTTCGGGGGCGCGGGCGACCAGTGGGCGGACGAGTTCCTGTCCGCCCGCCTGGCCCCCTTGGGCGGTGGGCTGCTGGGCATGGCGTCGGACACCCGCGCCTGGCTGGCCGTACCGGACGGCTGTACCGGCAGGTCGCGCACCGGCGACGGGCCGCTGGTGATCGACGTGGCGACGGGCTGGACCGTGTACGACGACGTGGTCGACGGCACGGAGCGCGACCGGCTCGCCCGCACGGTGGTCAAGCTCGTCAACCACTACATGGCGGGGCAGGGCTGCGACGGGACGCTCGCCGACCCGGTGCCCCGGCTCCCGCGGCCGGCCGGCTTCTTCGACGAGCGGGCCGACGCCTTCTGCGGCATCGAGGGGCTGCGGACGTCCGGGCAGGAATGGGCCGCCACGTACCGCCCGATGGTGACGCAGGGCCCGGGCCCCGTCCGCACCTGCGACCGGGATGTCGCGTTCGACCACCCCGGGCTGCGGCTGATGACCATCGAGGACCCCCGCCTCGCCGCCCTCTACCACCGGCAGTCGACGCAGGACGGTTACCAGCTCAAGGCCGCCGACCCCGAGGACGGCCGCGGCTTCTACCGCCCCGGCTTCGCCCTCTTCCAGGCCAACTGCCAGACCGGCGACGTCACCTTCCTCATCCGCACCGACGAGGCGTCCCACGCCCACATCGTCCGCACCCTCTTCCCACGCTACGTATCCAAGGAAGCAACCCGCCTCGGCTGCGCCCCCCTCCACATCACACTGCCGCCCGAGCCGGGTCGGTGACGGGGGCCGCGCCACCCCGATGGCGAGCCGGCACACCAACCTCATTACGCGAACCGCGTGAAAGCCGCCGCGCCATCCGAAGCGGACGGCCCCCGCCGGTTACTCATCCGGCATGCAGACATTCCTGCCCTGGCCGGACTTCGCGGCCTCCGCCGCGGTCCTCGACCCGCGCAGGCTCGGCAAGCAGCGAGTGGAGGCGCTCCAGATCCTGCGGGGACTCACCGTCCCCGGCTACGGCTGGCGCCACCACCCGGCGGTCCGCATGTGGGCGGGGTACGAGGAGGCCCTCGTCCGGTACGGCCTGGAGATCTGCGCCGCATGGACCGCGTCCGGCCGTCAGGACACCTGTGCCCTGACCCTCACCCAGGACTACACCGCCCACTTCCCCGGTGCCCCGCCACGCGACTACGCCGCCCTGACCGCCGCCCACGACCTCCCCAACTGGCTGGGCGACCCCGCCTTCCACCGAAGCCACCGGTCCTCCCTCCTCACCAAGGACCCGGACCACTACCGCCAGCACTTCCCGCACACCCCCACCGGCCTGCCCTACGTATGGCCAACCTCGGACCGCGCCGCGCACCACTAGGACCGGCGGTAGCGCCTAGGCCACCTCGATCCCGTACTCCTCGACCAGGTCGACCAGGCCACCCGAATAACCCTTGCCACCGGTCACGAAGCTCCAGTCCCCATTGGCCCGCCTCCGGAACGACCCCAGAACGAGAGCGGTCTCACCGGGCCGGCCGTCGGAGACGTCCAGTTCGTCGATCGCGGTGCCCGAGGGATCCGACAGACGGATCCGGGCGTCCGAGAAGCCGGACAGGTCCGCTTCGGGATTGACCTCGGGGTCGATAGCGGCGACCAGGACGAGCCGGTCCGCCTGCGGCGGAAGCTGCTCGAAGCGCACCCACACAGCTGCTTTGTCCGGACTGACGGCAGGCATCATCCGGACACTGCCGTCGGCGGTCTGCGGGTTGTTGTAGAAGACGAACCGGTCCTCGCTGAGGACGCGGTTCCCCTGACAGACGAGCGCGCACACGTCCAGCGCCACGGCCCCGGTCCACGTCAGCCCCAGCACACTGGTCTCGTCGAGATCGGCGTCCAGGCCGGTGTCCGGGGCGGTACCCGGCTCGGTTCCGGGATCGGCATCCAGCCCCGTGTGCAGATCGTTGTCCGGCCCGGCATCGAGGTGCGCGCCGCCTTCCTGCCGTTCAGGGGCAGGGGCAAGGGCAGGGCCAGGGATGGCTCCGAGACGCCCGTTCAGGCCATGGCGGCGCAGGAGATCCACCAGTTCGGTACCGGAGATGAGGGTCAGCGGTTTGCCGCCGGCGAAGGCGTGCGAGCCGGGCCCGAAAGCGGAGGTGGTGATCAGCACACCCTTGTTCGCGCCGACGCCCTGGACCGTGCCGTACAGATCGCGCACCGCGCTCGGCGGCACGGTGTTGCGGTACCGCTTCACCTGCACGACGATCTTGCCGCCGCGGATCGGATCGGGGTCCAGCGCGTCCACGTCCACGCCCCCGTCACCCGACCGCTCCGTGGTGACCGCCTGCATCCCCATGGCCCGGAACAGATCCGCCACCAGCTCTTCGAACTCCAGCGGGTCCATCTCGTACAGATCCGGTTCCTCGTCGTCTCCGTGGGAGACCACACTGCCTCCGACCTCGCGGGGCAGCCGACCGGGGCGCACCTGGGCGCGCCGCTCCGGGCGGTCCGACAGCTGACCGCGGAGTCCGCCCACCAGGCAGTCGGGAGCGCTCACCTGCGTCAGGTTCAGCCGGGCGAAGTCGGCGCGCGGGACCGTCACCGTGGCCAGGAAGACCTGCGTCCGGTGACCGGTGGCCGGGTCGGTGCCGTCCACGAATCCGTTCAGGACGACCGAGTCCAGCACGCCGAACCGGTCCGCGGCGAAGAGGTCGTGCAGCGCCAGGAGCACGCACTGTGCCAGCACATCGCGGTACAGGGTCCGGCGTTCGACGGCCGGCCGCTGGACCTCCTTGTCCCGGTCGGCGCCGGGCATGTACCTCACCAGCGATACCTCGGGGACGACCGCGTAACCGGGCAGCTCCCAGTTCAGGACGAGCTGGCGGGCGGCGGAGTCGAACGCGGCGGACACCTGACGGGGAAGGTCCTGCGGCCAGCCCTGCGAGGCGTAGAGCGCGGCGGTGAAGTACTCCACCACCGATTCCGGCTCGCCCCGCTGAAGGGCGGTGGTCAGCTCCTCGATGCCGGCGTTGTGCCGACGGATCGCCGCCAGCTGTTCGTCCGCCCACTGCTGGTACTGCTGGTGATACAGCGCGAGCTGGTGCTGCCGCTGAGCTTCCGCCGCCTGGGCCGCCCGCCAGTCGTGCTCATACCGGGCGCGTGCCTGCTCCTGCGCCTGGCGGTTCGCCCCGAAGCCCCACCCGCCCTGCGACGGGGGCTGGTAGGCGTTCGGGTCCGGCATGGGGATGGGTACACCGAGCCGGCCCGGAGAAAACGGCTCCACCTGCTCGGGGCGGACCAGCGAGGCAGGCGTGAACGCCGGGGCGTCGCACCCTGCCCTCAGCAGGTTTTTCAGCACCTCGACCCGCGCGTCCAGCTCCTCGGTACGCTGCCGCGCATCGGCCTCCCGCCGCTGCCGATAGGCCGCCTGCTGTTCCCGCTGACTGCGTGCGGCCGCCCGCTCCGCCGCCCGCTGCCGGCGCTCCTGCTCCCGCTGATGCTGCACCCAGGCGCGCTGCTGGGCTTCCTCTTGACGCCGCTGCTGGCGCTGGATCTCCGCCCAGGTACCGATCAATCCGGTGGCACGACGACTCATATGCGCCCTGGCCTCTCCGAGCCCCCCACAGGCTCCCCCAAGACGTGCTGCTGACCGCAACCTCGTCCCCGCTCGTCACAACCAACCCACTGCACACGAAGGTTGATGTGACATACATACTGCACACTTCCCAAGCGATCCACCGAAGGTGCATCACTCCCCACAAAAACCCACGCCACGTGGCGGCACGGAAGCGCAACAGGGGGCGCACAAGAGAGCGCAACCGCCCGTTGCCGACGCCCCGCCCGTCGCCGGTACGAGAGTCGACTGCCACCCGGGGCATCTGCCCACGCGCCGGGCTCGCTCGCCGCAACGACGAACGGCCGGACCCAGTGGTGCTGGGTCCGGCCCTTCATGCTTGGCACTCGCGCAGGTCAGCGGTTTGATCACGCCTTTCACAGCGAAGTGCCCCGGCGCCATCCGCCTGCGCACACGGCTTCCGCCCGTGCGATCAGCACTCGCCACTCTACGGGACCTCATTGGATTGACGCTTCGTGACGGTCTGCCGAGGATATCTCGGTGGACCATCGCGAACGTTCAAAGTCAGGAGAGAGAATCGATCGCGTCCTTCAGCTCCTGACCGATGTCCCGCAGGTTCTTGATGCCTCGGATGATGTTTTCCCGGTAACCTCCGAGCCCCTCTTCCGACTGATATATGTCCAGGCGTCGAGCGAGTTTGCCCACGATCTCCGGAAAACTGGCCGTCTTGGTGTCAACTCCGCGCGAAGCGCATGATACGTCGTACCTGGCGCACCGGGTAGTTCCCACGAATTCAGGAGAAACCCAGATGGCGCGGCCTGCATTGTCCACGACGGCAATCAACACGTGGGGACGAAGAGCCTCGGTCGGGTGGCCGGATGTGCTGTCGATTCGGGCGACCAGAAACCCGTTACGGTAAAGGCGGGCGTCCGTTACCATCCACTTCTTGCGTCCGACCTCTTCATCGACATGCGCGTCGACAGGTTCGCTGGGATCGACGGCGGTTTCCGAAGCCCAGTACCCGCGCTCTTCTCGGGTCTTGGCGGAGGCGACCTCGGGCTGGTCGGATTCCGGGTAGATGACGACGTTGCGATCGTCTTGAAGGACTAGAGTTCCTGGACCACCACTCAAGGAGCTACTGCTGGTCCAGGCCGCTACTCCGTCGCTCCGGTAAAGGACTAAGCTGCCGTTTTGCTCCAGAACCGCTCGAACAACCTGCTGGTTGGAAGTTCCAGTGTCCCAGATTACCTGGCCAGCTCCTAGAAGTGTCAGGTTGCCGTCAGTTTGCAGCGTCAGAGTGTACTCACCATTATTTGAGCGGATGGAATCTCCGACGTTGAGGTCCTGGCCTGACTTCAGGCTGTTCATCAGGACGCCCTCCCTTCGGAATTGCGTGTTGATAGCGTCAGTCAGTAGGTGCCATAGTTGAGGAAGAAAATGTCGCCACCATGTCCGTGTTGTTGTACGCAGGAGCACGACAGAGGGTCCCGCGGGGAGTGCTCTCTGCGTCTTCAGAAAGACTGTGATAAGAAGACTGCTCCGCCTTCTCTGCGACGTCAACGGTGCGGCTGCAGTAGATGTGGAATTTGATCTTCAGCTGTGTTGCCACGTTGCGGCGATAAGTGAAGATGTTATTCCGATTTGCGTCGCTGCTGTGACATCCACCGCTCGCCGGCAGCGGCAACGTCCCGACAAGGTCCGCAAAGTCAAAACTCGGCTGCTGCATGGGGCTGGACATTCGGGTCGACTGTCGACGCATACTTGGATGACGGACAATTCGGGGAGGGCCGGCATGATGAAGCAGACGGAATTAATAATCATCACGGACGACGGTGAGGCTGCACAACAGCTGCGCCACGCGGTAGCTGAAGCGCAAGGCGAGGAGCCCCTTGTGACGGAGCGGCGTGGTATTGATGGGGCTGCGGCGCAGTGGATCATCTTGGCCGTCGCGACGATTCAGAGCCTGGGTGGGATTTTCGGTGTACTGTCACAGTACGCCGGACGTGATAAGGTCACAAAGATCAAGTGCGGTGAATTCGAGGTGGAAAACCCGCGCGATCAGGATGTCGATCGGCTACTCGAAATCTGCACCCGTCACATGTCCCGTGAATAAAGGACCTGACATCGCGCCCACGCAGAGGAAGCAGCTGGGCCACATCATCTCAGAGGTCATTGGGCCTGACGTCCCGTGGAATGTCTATGCACGGGATCTGAATACTCCCATGAATGCCGTCATGGATGTCGTAGCTGGAGAGCTCGGTGAAGAGCCGCTCTTGATATGGGTTGATGGCGGCTTTCCGGATTTATTCTCCCTGCCTGGCCTTCCGTGGCCCACGGCGGTTTGGAGCACTCGCTATCTGGAACTGTCGTCGTTTACTCGCGTGCTGCTCGTGGATGATGCGATCTCGAATATGCGCCGCGATCTGTGTCGACGGGCGGCGCTGACTCTGATCGCGGAGATTTCCCTGCGTGAGGGTGCTGCAGACGTGGCGGCGAAATGCGCCGTGGGGGCGAACCTGGGGCGAAGTTGGTTTGTCTCGGACTCCAACGTGATGGATGACCTTGAGGCGATGCCGATATCGGAGGTATATGTGGCGGTGTGGTTCTTCGGGCTCGCCCATGAATTCGGGCATCACTGCGACGCAGAGAAATTTGCCATCGATCCACTCAGCGATGAGGCCATCCTCTCTTTCCTGCGGTCCGGATTCGACAATATCGCTGCCGCCCCGCAATTACCTTTCAGTTTCGACACCGTTCTTGATCAAATACGGCAGCAGCCCGGACACCCGCTTCATCCCCGGCACCTACGGGGTGAAGTCGTGGCTGATCTCTTCGCTGCGGAAGTCGTCTTGGAGACGCTTCCCGGCCTCATGGCTCGCGCGGGGGCGGGTCGCCCTCATTCATTGCGTATCATCGCGGAGCTGCTGCTCGCCGAGACGCAGATCGGATTCATCGAACGCTGCAGGGGGTTTGCGCACCTTCTGCAGCACCGCGACAATCGGGCACTTTGGCAGGCACATCTATTACAACCAGCGGCTTTCCATGTCCGTATGGTCTGGCTGCAGTCCTACCTCAGCAGCACCATCGCTAGCATGAGCGCGACCGCTTCCACGGCATCACCGAGCACCCTTCGGCGCTGGGAGAGTGTCGTCTCCGATGTCGCTGCTTCTTTCACGCAGTCGATGGCGGCCCTGGAAAGTGGGCTTGCGGACGCCATGCGCTTTGCTCTGGATGACGACATGCCGGTTGCGGCAATGATTGATGAGCTGCGTGTACAGCGAGACGAAGACAAGACCGGCGGCACTCTACTGGGCTTCGAGACAAGAGCGTTCCGAGAGTTGGCAGCCTCCCGTCAAGTCAGCAGCGTCTGGCTCGATGCGGTGGTCGACGCGTTGACGCCTACTCGGCCGTGATGTGCCTGGTGCGCGACCGGTAGGTGCGTTCGGTAAATCCGGTGCGCCGGTCAGTGATCCATTCCGGGTCGGCGAGCATGCACTTTGCGGGCTGTCTCTGCCGGCTCCGGCAGTTCCACCACGGTGACGCCGGCGGCCTGCAGGGTCTCGACTCCGACGCAGTCGTCTAGGAAGAGGTCCGATTCCCTCCACGCGGTGACGACATGATCAATGCTGGCGCGGGACATGATCGGTGAAGGTCAGTGCTCCGGGCCCGCTTTCAAGGTGCGGTACCACGTGGGTCCGTGGAGACGAGCATCGTTCGCAGCAAGCTCGGGAAGCGCCGATCCTTCAGCGTGGACGTGCATCTTTCCTCTGGAAGAGCCGTTGGGGAACTCCCGTCCCTCGGCGTCGACGATCTCCCTCGCGACCGTACGACCTCCGGCAGGCGTGCGTGTACGGCACGGTGGTTGAACGCCGGCGTGCCTCTTGCTGAGGTGGCCCGGAGGGTGTCCATGGGCACGCGGAAGCCGCCAACGCAAGGTTGCGCAATCCCTGGCTGACTGGCCGAAGATGGCGACAGCGAGATAGTGCTGTGTCATCTGTTTCAGATGGGTCTGAAGACGTAGCAGCCATCCATGTGTGGTGACATAGGACTCCGTCCGGAGATGCGGGCAGACCGTCACGGGCTGGATGGCTGTACTGGCGCGCTCGATGCCGGAGGGTGAAGCGCCGTTCGCGTCGCTGACCGTGACCTGGCTGTTGTGACGCGTCCACCGGGCGGCAGGCTTCGCCAGTGGCCGACTGCGAGTGCAGGCGCTCGCCCGCAGAACGATGTGCTCTGCGGAGCGTGCCGGGAATGTGTCGCGAGCACTGGGGGAGAACGAGAAAGGGCGAGAGTCAGTGGGACTGACTCTCGCCCTTTCGAAGTTGGCATCCGCCCTGGTCAGCGGTTGATTCACACTGACTGTCTGGCGAGTGCCCCCGGCAGGATTCGAACCTGCGCACACGGCTCCGGAGGCCGTTGCTCTATCCCCTGAGCTACGGGGGCGTGTCGGGCGCTGTGCGCTTGCGACGGGTAGAACACTACCAGCTCGGAGGGGGTGGTCATGAACGGGTTTCGGGAAGTGGTCGGGCGGCCGTAGCGCATCGGGGTGGCGGGGCCCGGGTGATCGGCGAAAGGTCCCTCGCACGGGGCGGAAGTGGGGAAAACCCGGACGCAGCAGGTGGCACGCGCCTAGTCTCAATATGTGCCTGGCTTGTCCGGCCGGGTCCTTGTTGTCGACGACAACAAGGTCATCCGGCAGTTGATCAGGGTCAATCTCGAGCTGGAGGGCTTCGAGGTCGTGACCGCGGCTGATGGTGCCGAGTGCCTCGACATCGTGCACGACGTGTGTCCCGATGTGGTGACGCTCGACGTCGTGATGCCGCGGCTGAACGGACTGCGTACTGCCGAGAGGCTGCGTGCCGATCCGCGTACCCGTGAGCTTCCGATCGCCATCATCAGCGCGTGTACGCAGCTGGAGGTGGACAACGGGGAAGCCGTCGGGGTGGATGCGTTCCTCGCCAAGCCGTTCGAGCCGGTCGAGCTCATACGGACCGTGCGCCAGTTGCTGGGCGGCGTCCGCGGCTCCGGGCCCGGAGGCGGGCCGGCGGACGGGGCGGCCGATGCCGATCCGGATTCCCAGCCCGCCGTCCGGCCCACGGGGTGACACGGCCGGTACGGCGGGCAGTGCGAGGGGAAGAAAGGCGCGCGGGAGGGGATGAGGCGCGCGTGTGAGGGGTGGGGGAGAGTCGGGTGACGGCGCGGGGAGTGTCCGCGGTGCGAAACCCGTTCGCATACCCACCCCGGTTCTCCCATACGCTTGTCCTGTGACTCCCGCTGAGCTCTCCCGCACCGTCCTGCGCTCCGTGCGCGGGGCGCTCGAGGCGCGGGAGCTTTCGCTGGGCGAATCCGATGTGCCCGTGACGGTCGATGTGCGGGTGCCGCCGCGGCCGGGCTGCGGGGATTACGCCACGAATGTCGCGCTGCGGCTGGCCGGTCCGGCCGGGCTGCCGGCGCGTGAGGTGGCCGGGGTCGTGGGGAAGCGGCTGGCCGCCGCGCCGGGGATCGCCGGGGTGGAGATCGCCGGGCCCGGGTTCTTGAACATCACGCTGGGGGACAGTGCCCCTGCCGCGGTCGTACGGGAAGTACTGGAGGCCGGGGCGGCGTACGGACGCCGAGCCGGCGCCGCGGAGGGGGGAAGCGCCATCCACCTCAACCCCGCCCCCAACCCCCGAGCCGTCGTAGTCGCTGACGCGCTGCGGGCGATCATGGAAGCGGTGGGGGAGGGGACCGGTCCCGAGGAGGAGCCCGGCGGGGAAGAGGTGCGGCCCGTTCCCGTGAAGGATGCGGCCGGGCGGTATGTGACCGTCGACGGGCTGGTCGCGCGGCTCGGGGTGGATGAGATGCGGTGGGTGTTGTTGTACCCCGCCGCGCACGATCATGTGCGGGTGCCGGAGCGGCCGGTGCAGCGCGAGGGTAATCCGCGGTTCCTGGTGCAGTACGCGTACGCTCGTACGTGCGCAGTGTCGCGCAACGCCCGTGACCTGGGGTTCGGCCATGCCGAGGAGCCCGGTACGGGACAGTCCCACGACATCCCCCACACCCCCCTGCACGCCGCGCTCGCCGCGTACCCCGCGGTGCTCGAGGCCGCAGCCCGGCTGCGGGCGCCCGATCGGCTGGCGCGGCATCTGGAAGCGACGGCCGAGGCGTGCCTGAGCTTCCTCGCCACCTGTCCGCCGCTGCCCGTCGGAGACCAGAAACCCATGGCCGTTCACCGCGCCCGGCTGGCCGTCGCCCAGGCCGCCGGTACGGTGCTCGCGAACGGCCTGACCCTGCTGGGCATCTCCGCACCCGAACATCTGTGAACTTCCGAGGGGATCTCCCACCGTCATGAGCCGTTCCGCGCACCCCGCAGGGCCCCGTCACGCCGACGTACTGCCCGAGGGCCACTACACCGCACCGCCCGCCGACCTGAACAGCCTCGACCCCCGGGTCTGGTCCCGTACGGTGCGCCGCGACGAAGACGGTGTCGTCTCCGTCGGCGGCATTTCCGTCGCCGATCTGAAGGACGAGTTCGGTACTCCTGCTTACTTCCTCGATGAGGACGACTTCCGGGCGCGGTGCCGGGCCTGGAAGGACGCCTTCGGGGAGACGGCCGATGTCTTCTACGCCGGGAAGGCGTTCCTGTCGCGGGCGATCGTGCGGTGGCTGTACGAAGAGGGGATGAACCTCGACGTCTGTTCCGGGGGTGAGCTGGCCACCGCGCTGGCGGCCGGGATGCCCGCCGAGCGGATCGCGCTGCACGGCAACAACAAGAGCACCGAAGAGATCACCCGTGCCGTCGAGGCGGGGGTCGGGCGGATCGTGCTGGATTCGTTCCAGGAGATCGCCCGGGTCGCGCACATCGCTCAGCAGCTGGGCAGGACGCAGCCCGTGCAGATCCGGGTGACCGTGGGCGTCGAGGCGCATACGCACGAGTTCATCGCGACCGCGCACGAGGACCAGAAGTTCGGGATCGCGCTGGCCGACGGGCAGGCCGCCGAGGCCGTGCGCCGGGTGCTGAAGCTGGACGGGCTGGAGCTCACCGGCATTCACTCGCACATCGGGTCGCAGATCTTCGACATGGCCGGGTTCGAGGTCTCCGCGCGGCGTGTCGTCCAGCTGCTGGCCGACGTGCGCGAGGAGCACGGGGTCGAGCTGCCGGAGATCGACCTGGGCGGCGGGCTCGGCATCGCGTACACGCCGGACGACGACCCCCGGGAGCCGCACGAGATCGCCAAGGCGCTCGGGGAGATCGTCCGCCATGAGTGCGAGGCGGCGGGGCTGCGCGTGCCGCGGCTGTCCGTCGAGCCCGGGCGCGCCATCGTGGGGCCGACGGCGTTCACGCTGTACGAGGTCGGCACGGTCAAGGAGCTCGAGGGGCTGCGCACGTATGTGAGCGTCGACGGCGGGATGTCGGACAATATCCGTACCGCGCTGTACGACGCGGAGTACAGCGTGGCGCTGGTCTCGCGGCGCTCGGACGCCGCGCCGATGCTCTCGCGGGTGGTCGGCAAGCACTGCGAGAGCGGTGACATCGTCGTGCGGGACGCGTTCCTGCCGTCGGACCTCGCGCCGGGTGACCTGCTGGCGGTGCCCGCGACCGGTGCGTACTGCCGGTCGATGGCCAGCAACTACAACCACGCGCTGCGGCCGCCGGTCGTGGCGGTGAGCCAGGGCGAGGCCCGGGTGATCGTCCGGCGCGAGACGGAGGAAGATCTCCTGCGGCTCGATGTCGGATAAGTGAAATAGATGTCTCGGCATCTGGACGAGGGATAGGAATTCCCGTCCGGTGCATGAGACTGGTCCATTGCGAACACGGAAATGGCCGACGTGGTCATATCGAGGAAGAGCAGAGGTCGAATGATGCGTACGCGTCCGCTGAAGGTGGCGCTCCTGGGCTGTGGTGTGGTCGGCTCAGAGGTGACGCGCATCATGACGACGCACGCGGACGACCTCGCCGCGCGCATCGGCGCGCCCGTGGAGCTCGCGGGCATCGCGGTGCGCCGTCCCGACCGGGTGCGCGAGGGCGTGCCGGCCGAGCTGATCACCACCGACGCGACCGCGCTGGTCAAGCGCGGCGACATTGACGTCGTCATCGAGGTCATCGGCGGTATCGAGCCGGCCCGGAAGCTGATCACGACCGCCTTCGAGCAGGGCGCGAGCGTCGTTTCCGCGAACAAGGCGCTGGTCGCCGCGGACGGTGCCGCGCTGCACGCGGCCGCCGAGGAGCACGGCGCCGACCTGTACTACGAGGCGGCGGTGGCGGGCGCGATTCCGCTGGTCAGGCCGTTGCGCGAGTCGCTGGCCGGGGACAAGGTCAACCGGGTGCTCGGCATCGTGAACGGCACGACCAACTTCATCCTCGACAAGATGGACACCAGCGGCGCCGGGTACAGCGAGGCGCTCGATGAGGCCACGGCCCTCGGATACGCCGAGGCCGACCCGACCGCCGACGTCGAGGGTTTTGACGCGGCCGCGAAGGCCGCGATCCTCGCCGGTATCGCCTTCCACACCCGCGTGACCATCGACGACGTGCACCGCGAGGGCATCACCGAGGTCACCGCGGCCGACATCGCCTCCGCCAAGCGCATGGGCTGCACGGTCAAGCTGCTCGCGATCTGCGAGCGCGCCGCGGACGGCGAGTCGGTCACCGCGCGGGTTCATCCGGCGATGATCCCGCTGAGCCACCCGCTGGCCTCCGTCCGCGAGGCGTACAACGCCGTCTTCGTGGAGTCCGAGGCCGCCGGGCAGCTGATGTTCTACGGCCCGGGCGCGGGCGGCGCGCCGACCGCCTCGGCGGTCCTCGGCGACCTGGTCGCCGTGTGCCGCAACAAGCTCAGCGAGGCCACCGGGCCCGGCGAGTCCGCGTACACGCAGCTGCCGGTCAGCCCCATGGGTGAGGTCGTCACCCGCTACCACATCAGCCTCGATGTGGCCGACAAACCCGGCGTCCTGGCCCAGGTCGCCATGGTCTTCGCTGAGCACGGCGTATCGATCGATACGGTGCGCCAGCAGGGCAAGGACGGCGAGGCGTCCCTCGTCGTCGTCACCCACCGCGCCGCCGACGCCGCGCTGTCCTCGACCGTCGAGGCCCTGCGCAAGCTGGACACCGTCCGGGACGTCGCCAGCATCATGCGGGTCGAAGGGGAGTAAAGGAACCCATGTCTGCCAATACGAGCGCCGGTACCACTCATCAGTGGCGCGGCATCATCGAGGAGTACCGCGACCGCCTGCCGGTCAAGGACACGACCGAGGTCGTCACGCTGCGCGAGGGCGGTACGCCGCTGGTGCCGGCGCAGGTGCTCTCCGAGCGCACCGGCTGTGAGGTGCACCTCAAGGTCGAGGGTGCCAACCCCACCGGTTCCTTCAAGGACCGCGGCATGACGATGGCCATCACCCGGGCCAAGGAGGAGGGCGCGCAGGCCGTCATCTGCGCCTCCACCGGCAACACTTCGGCCTCCGCCGCCGCGTACGCCGTGCGGGCCCGCATGGTCAGCGCCGTTCTCGTCCCGCAGGGCAAGATCGCGCTGGGCAAGATGGGCCAGGCCCTGGTGCACGGGGCGAAGATTCTCCAGGTCGACGGGAATTTCGACGACTGTCTGACGCTCGCCCGCGGTCTCTCGGAGAAGTACCCGGTCGCACTTGTGAACTCTGTGAACCCGGTGCGCATCGAGGGTCAGAAGACCGCGGCGTTCGAGATCGTGGACATGCTGGGCGACGCGCCCGACATCCACGTGCTGCCGGTCGGCAACGCCGGCAACATCACCGCTTACTGGAAGGGCTACAAGGAGTACGCGGCGGACGGCATCGCCGGCCGCACTCCGCGGATGTGGGGCTTCCAGGCGTCCGGCAGCGCGCCGATCGTGCGCGGCGAGGTGGTCAAGGACCCGAGCACGATCGCCACCGCGATCCGCATCGGCAACCCGGCCTCCTGGTCCTTCGCGGAGGCCGCGCGGGACGAGTCGGGCGGCGCCATCGACGAGGTGACCGACCGTCAGATCCTGGCCGCCTACCGGCTGCTGGCCTCGCAGGAGGGCGTCTTCGTGGAGCCGGCCTCGGCCGCTTCGGTGGCCGGTCTGCTCAAGGCCGCCGAGGAGGGCAAGGTCGACCCGGGCCAGAAGATCGTCTGCACGGTGACCGGCAACGGCCTGAAGGACCCGGACTGGGCGGTGGCCGGCGCGCCGCAGCCGGTGACGGTCCCGGTCGACGCGGACGCCGCGGCGGAGCGCCTCGGCCTGGCGTAGGCCGGGCGTCCGGGCCCACCGGGTCCAGGACAAAAATTCGGCCGGAAAGAGCCGGTCGGAACGGGTTCCGCGGGACCGGCGCGGCTGTCGCACCGGTCCCGTTCCGCCCCACAGGGCAAACCCTGCAAAGGCTGCAAAGTGAGTGGTGTGGCATGAGAGGGCGCGCGACACGCATCGTGCGCCTCCCGTGCGCCCTATGTCGCCACTGAACCTTCCTTCGATAGGCTGGCAGCCAACTCCCCTCCCCGCGGCATAGTGCAGTGGTGCGCGGGGCAGGTCAGAACGGACCCCATGAGCCGATCAGGTGCCTCGGTACCGCGGCACTCAGGGGCAGTACCGCAGTTTCACATCAAGGAGAGTCATCGAGCGATGGCCGGTCCAGCGTTCCGCGCCGCCGCCGTCCGGGTGCGCACCCCCGCCACCAGCGCCAATCTCGGTCCCGGCTTCGACGCCCTCGGCCTGTCCCTGGGTCTGTACGACGACGTCGTAGTACGCGTCGCCGACTCCGGACTGCACATTGACATCGCCGGTGAGGGTGCCGAGACCCTGCCGCGCGACGAGAGCCACCTGCTCGTACGGTCCCTCCGTACCGCGTTCGACCTGCTCGGCGGGCAGCCGCGCGGTCTCGAGGTCGTGTGCGCCAACCGCATCCCGCACGGCCGGGGCCTGGGCTCCTCCTCGGCGGCCATCTGCGCCGGCATCGTCGCCGCCCGGGCGGTGACGATAGGCGGCGAGCAGAAGCTCGACGACGCCGCGCTGCTGGAACTGGCCACCGAGATCGAGGGCCACCCCGACAACGTCGCCGCCTGTCTGCTCGGCGGATTCACGCTGTCCTGGATGGACGCCGGTGCGGCGCGTGCCATCAGGATGGAGCCCGCCCGTTCCGTCGTTCCGGTGGTTTTCGTGCCCGGCAAGCCGGTGCTCACCGAGACCGCGCGCGGCCTGCTGCCGCGCACCGTGCCGCACGGGGACGCGGCGGCGAACGCCGGTCGCGCAGCGCTGCTCGTCGAGGCCCTGACCAGGCGCCCCGAGCTGCTGCTGGCGGCGACCGAGGACCGACTTCACCAGGAGTACCGCGCGCCGGCCATGCCGGAGAGCATCGCCCTGGTGAACCGACTGCGTGCGGACGGTGTCCCCGCGGTCGTCTCCGGCGCGGGCCCGACGGTGCTCGCGCTGGTGGAGGAGGGAGCGGCCGACAAGGTCGCGCGCCTGGCGGGCGAGGGATGGGCGGCCAACCGGCTGTCCCTCGACGCGGCGGGGACGAGCGTCCTGCCGCTCGCGGGGTGACCGACGGATTGCCGGTCTGAGAGAGGGGGAATGTTTGTTGGATCCGGTAGTGTTAACCTCAAGTGAGTACCCGACGCCGCAGCGGCGAGGTGCTTCGCGTCCCCAGTCGGGACCACTTTTCTTCCGGGAGCCTCCCAACCTGCTTGGAGCGAGGGCCTAAAGCAGAAGCGAGCACGCTCCGGAATCGGCGTGATGTGCATGAAGCGTGACCTGCATCAATGCGCAGCATCTTTCGCGTCGGAATCATGAACTGATCTCTCCGCCGAATTCGGCGGGACCACCGCCCCGGCCCGGTCCGTGAACGTCGAGGGACCGCGGTCGGACAGCACAACCGGTCGCCGAGCCAGACAGGCCGACGCCCGCTCCAGGGAAGGACCCTTCGTGAGCGACACCACCGATCTGATGGGCGTACGCACCGATGGCAGTGCCGCAGCGCCCGCCACGGACGCTCCCGCCGCGCCTGCCACCGGGGCCGCCACTGGTGCCTCGCGGCGACGCCGTTCCGGCACCGGCCTCGAGGGCATGGTCCTGGCCGAGCTGCAGCAGGTAGCTTCCGGCCTCGGCATCAAGGGCACCGCGCGGATGCGCAAGAGCCAGCTCATCGAGGTCATCAAGGAGAAGCAGGCCGCCGGCGGAGCCGGTGCGGCCAAGGCCGCCGAGGCCCCCGCCGACGCGCCCGCAGAGACCAAGCCGAAGCGCCGGGCCACCTCCAAGGCCCGCACCGGCGACGCGGCGGCCGAGAAGCCCGCCGAGAAGCCCGCCAAGGCCGAGAAGGCCGACAAGGCGGGGCAGGCCGCGGACACCGCGGGCCAGCAGCAGATCGAGATCCCCGGCCAGGGCGCCGGCGACGAGCAGCCGGCCGGCGAGCGCCGCCGGCGCCGCGCCACCGCCGCTGCCGGGAGCCCCGAGTCTGCCGCCGGTGAGGCCAAGGCCGAGCCGAAGACCGAGGTCAAGGACGGTCAGAAGGACGGGTCCGGGCAGGAGGGCGAGGGCCGCAAGGGCGGCGAGGGCCGTCCGGACCGCGGTGACCGCCAGGACCGCGGGGACCGTCAGGACCGTCAGAAGGGCGACCGCCGCGGCGGCCGCGACCGCCGCAAGAACAACGACGGCAACGACGGCGGCCAGCAGGGCCAGGGCCAGGGCCAGCAGGGCGGCGGCAACCGCCAGCAGGGCGGCCGCCAGGACGACTTCGACGACGAGAGCGGTGGCCGGCGCGGCCGCCGGGGCCGTTACCGGGACCGCCGTGGCCGCCGTGGCCGCGACGACTTCGGTGCCGAGCCGCAGGTCGCCGAGGACGACGTCCTGATCCCCGTCGCGGGCATCCTGGACATCCTGGACAACTACGCGTTCATCCGGACCTCCGGCTACCTGCCCGGTCCGAACGACGTGTACGTCTCGCTCGCGCAGGTCCGCAAGAACGGCCTCCGCAAGGGTGACCACGTCACCGGTGCGGTCCGCCAGCCCCGCGAGGGCGAGCGCCGCGAGAAGTTCAACGCGCTGGTGCGCCTGGACTCCGTCAACTCCGTCGCCCCCGAACAGGGCCGCGGCCGCCCGGAGTTCGGCAAGCTGACGCCCCTGTACCCGCAGGAGCGGCTGCGCCTGGAGGGCGAGGCCGGCCAGCTGACCACGCGGATCATCGACCTCGTGTCGCCGATCGGCAAGGGCCAGCGCGGTCTGATCGTGGCCCCGCCGAAGACCGGTAAGACCATGATCATGCAGGCGGTCGCCAACGCGATCACCCGCAACAACCCCGAGTGCCACCTGATGGTCGTCCTCGTCGACGAGCGTCCGGAAGAGGTCACCGACATGCAGCGGTCGGTGAAGGGCGAGGTCATCTCCTCGACCTTCGACCGCCCGGCCGAGGACCACACCACCGTCGCCGAGCTCGCCATCGAGCGTGCGAAGCGCCTGGTGGAGCTGGGCCACGACGTCGTCGTCCTGCTGGACTCCATCACCCGTCTGGGCCGCGCGTACAACCTCGCGGCGCCCGCCTCCGGCCGCATCCTGTCCGGTGGTGTCGACTCGACCGCGCTGTACCCGCCGAAGCGCTTCTTCGGTGCCGCGCGCAACATCGAGGACGGCGGTTCGCTGACCATCCTGGCCACCGCGCTGGTCGAGACCGGCTCGCGGATGGACGAGGTGATCTTCGAGGAGTTCAAGGGCACCGGCAACATGGAGCTCAAGCTCGACCGGAAGCTCGCGGACAAGCGCATCTTCCCCGCGGTGGACGTGGACGCGTCCGGTACGCGCAAGGAAGAGATCCTGATGTCCAGCGACGAGCTGGCGGTCGTGTGGAAGCTGCGCCGGGTGCTGCACGCCCTGGACCAGCAGCAGGCCATCGAGCTGCTGCTGGACAAGATGAAGCAGACGAAGTCCAACGCGGAGTTCCTGCTGCAGATCCAGAAGACGACGCCGACCCCGGGCAACGGCAACGACTGACGCCGCCCGGCGGCCGCGCGCCGTCAGCGAAAGCCCTCCCCGTCACTCCGGTGGCGGGGAGGGCTTCGTCGTACCGCCGTGCGGTCGCCCGCGGCGCCGTACGGTCCTCGTGCGGCCGCCGTGAAAATGATGTGACGCATTACGCGCCCCGAAGGGGCCCTCTTGAGACCTTCCGCACAGACCTAAAGTCCGCATACGTCCCGTTGCGCGGTCAACGAACCGGGCAAATGCCCTGGTGAGCGAGGTACGAACGGCCGTACGGCGCGTCCGGCACGCCCGGCCGGCGCAGCCGTGCCCGCCCCGCCGTCTGTGCAACCCTTCCCGGATGCCTCCCGTCTGAAGGGGTGCGAGACCACCACCGGTGAGAGGACGTGACAGCCGGGGACGGCGAGGCCGGCCGAGCAAGAGGACTGAGGAGCAGATGGCGGACAGCAGCAGGGCCGGACGGACGGCCGCGAGCCGTTCCCACGGCATACGCGCCACCGGCCGCCGGCGTAAGGGACCCACGAGGCGCCGCAGGGCGCTGGCGATCACACTGTGCGCGCTGGTGAGCTGTGTGCTGCTGGCCGGCGCGGGGCTCGGATTCGTCTACTACCAGCTCAACGGCAACCTCAAGGGCGTCGACATCAATGCGGCGCTGGGCGGCGACCGGCCGGACGACGTCGACAACGGCTCGATGGACATCCTGGTGCTCGGTTCGGACTCCCGGGCCGGGGACAACGCCAAGTACGGCTCGGACGGCGGCGGCGCCCGCTCGGACACCGCGATGGTGGTGCACGTCTACAAGGGCCACAAGAAGGCCAGCGTGGTGAGCATCCCGCGGGACACCCTGATCTCGCGGCCCTCGTGCACCAAGGGCGGGCAGCAGACGCCGCCGGCGCAGCACGTCATGTTCAACACCGCGTACGAGGTCGGCGGGCCGGCCTGTGCCGTCAAGACGGTGGAGTCCATGAGCGGCATCCGTATGGACCATTTCGTCGAGGTGGACTTCAGCGGCTTCAAGAGGCTGATCACCGCCCTCGGCGGCGTCGACATCACCACGACGAAGCCCATCCACGACCCGGACAGCCACCTCGACCTGGACCCCGGTACGCACAAGCTGGACGGCGAGCAGGCCCTCGGCCTGGTCCGCACCCGGCACGGCGTGCCCGGCGGCGACGGCAGTGACCTGGGCCGCATCCAGCTGCAGCAGACCTTCATCAAGGCGCTGATGGACCAGTTCAAGCAGCTCGGCGTGCTGTCGAACCCGGCGAAGCTGTACGACATCGGGGACACCGCCACCAGGGCGATCACCACCGACACCCAGCTGAACTCGGTGAACGCGCTGGTCGGCCTGGCCAAGAGCGTCGGCGGTATCGGCTCGGACCACATCAACATGGCCACGCTGCCGGTGACCTACGACCCGCAGAACCCGAACCGGGTGCTGCCGCTGGAGGCCGCGAACAAGCAGGTCTGGAAGGCGCTCCGGCACGACAAGGCGATTCCGGAGTCGGCGCTGAAGGACTCGGCCGGCGACAAGGGCGGTACGAGCAACTACGTACGGTGAAGGAGGCGGCTCCGGTGCCCGGCCCCGCACGGGGCCGGGAATATCGGGAGCCGCCCCCCGGTTTGGGGAGATGCGGCCAGTACTGGCAAACTGGACCGTCGGCCCCGGTTCACGTGACGCATCCCGCGAGCACGACCCGGTGCCCTCCCGATACATAGGAGATTCCCTTGAAGCGCGACATCCACCCGGAGTACGTCGAGACCCAGGTCAGCTGCACCTGTGGCGCCTCGTTCACCACCCGTAGCACCGTTGCAGGCGGCGCCATCCGCGCCGACGTCTGCTCCGAGTGCCACCCGTTCTACACGGGCAAGCAGAAGATCCTCGACACCGGTGGCCGCGTGGCCCGCTTCGAGGCCCGCTTCGGCAAGAACGCCGGGTCCGCCAAGAAGTAGCGACCCACAAGGCGCCGGTTCTCGGTCGCCCCTCGCGCAGGGGCGACCGGACCGGCGTTTTGCCGTCCTTGGCCCGCCGGCCCGCCGGCCGCGGGCACCCCCGGTACATCCCAGCCAGCAGAGGAACACCACGATGTTCGAGGCGGTCGAGGAACTGATCGGCGAGCACGCCGACCTCGAGAAGCGGCTCGCCGACCCCGCGGTCCACGCCGACCAGCGCGAGGCGATGCGGCTCAACAAGCGGTACGCCGAACTGACCCCGATCATCGCCACGTACCGCGCCTGGAAGCAGACCGGCGACGACATCGAGACGGCCCGGGAACTGGCCGCCGACGACCCCGACTTCGCCGACGAGGTGAAGGAGGGCGAGGTCCGCCGCGAGGAGCTCACCGACAAGCTCCGGCTGCTGCTCGTACCGCGGGACCCCAGCGACGACAAGGACGTCATCCTCGAGGTCAAGGCCGGCGAGGGCGGCGAGGAGTCCGCGCTGTTCGCCGGGGACCTGCTGCGGATGTACCTGCGCTACGCAGAGCGGGTCGGCTGGAAGACCGAGATCCTCGACGCCAACGAGTCCGACCTCGGCGGCTACAAGGACGTCCAGGTCGCCGTGAAGACCAAGGGGCAGACCGAGCCCGGCCAGGGCGTGTGGGCCCGCCTGAAGTACGAGGGCGGCGTGCACCGCGTGCAGCGGGTGCCGGCGACCGAGTCGCAGGGCCGCATCCACACCTCCGCCGCCGGCGTGCTCGTCACGCCCGAGGCCGAGGAGGTCGAGGTCGAGATCGGCCCGAACGACCTGCGGATCGACGTCTACCGCTCCTCGGGCCCCGGCGGCCAGTCGGTCAACACCACCGACTCCGCGGTGCGCATCACCCACCTGCCCACCGGCATCGTCGTCTCCTGCCAGAACGAGAAGAGCCAGCTGCAGAACAAGGAGCAGGCGCTCCGCATCCTGCGCTCCCGGCTGCTCGCGGCGGCGCAGGAGGAGGCCGAGCGGGAGGCGTCGGACGCCCGCCGCAGCCAGGTACGTACGGTCGACCGCTCCGAGCGCATCCGGACGTACAACTTCCCGGAAAACCGCATCTCGGACCACCGGGTGGGCTTCAAGGCGTACAACTTGGACCAGGTGCTCGACGGCGAGCTCGACCCGGTCATCCAGGCGTGCGTGGACGCCGACTCGGCGGCCAAGCTCGCCGCCGCCCAGTAAGACCGGCGGCGGGCGGGCACGCCCGCTCCGATTCACCGCACGACCGAAGTACGTACCGGCTGGAGGACCAGTGCAGCAGTCTCCCGGGGGACACGGCACCCCTCAGCGGCCCGGCCGCGGGCCCAAGGCCCGGTCCGTGCTGCTCGCCGAGGTGGCCCAGGCGACCCAGCGGCTGGCCGACGCGGGCGTGCCCTCGCCGCGCTTCGACGCCGAGGAGCTCGCGGCCCACGTCCACGGCGTGAAGCGGTCCCAGCTGCACATGGTGGCGGACGCGGACTTCGACGCCCGGTACTGGGAGGCGATCGCCCGCCGCGAGGCCCGGGAGCCGCTGCAGCACATCACCGGGCGCGCCTTCTTCCGGTACCTCGAACTGGCCGTCGGGCCGGGCGTGTTCGTGCCCCGCCCGGAGACCGAGTCCGTGGTGGGCTGGGCGATAGACGCGGTACGCGCGATGGACGTCGTCGAGCCGCTCATCGTCGACCTCTGTACGGGCTCCGGCGCCATCGCGCTCGCGCTCGCCCAGGAGGTGCCGCGCTCGCGCGTGCACGCCGTGGAGCTCTCCGAGGACGCCCTGGTGTGGACACGCAAGAACGTCGAGGGGTCCCGCGTCGTTCTCCACCAGGGAGACGCGCTGACCGCGCTGCCCGAGCTGGACGGCCAGGTCGACCTGGTCGTCTCGAATCCGCCGTACATCCCGCTGACCGAGTGGGAGCACGTCGCGCCGGAGGCCCGCGACCACGACCCCGAGCTCGCGCTCTTCTCCGGCGAGGACGGCCTGGACACGATCCGGGGCATCGAGCGCACGGCACACCGCCTGCTGCGGCCCGGCGGTGTCGTCGTGATCGAGCACGCCGACACCCAGGGCGGCCAGGTGCCGTGGATCTTCACCGAGGAGCGCGGCTGGGCGGACGCGGCCGACCACCCCGACCTGAACAACCGGCCGCGCTTCGCGACCGCCCGCAGGGCGACGCCGTGACCGTATCCGCAGTTCCCGACCGGGCCCCGGCCGCCGCCGGGCGCCGTTCCACCCCCACCACCGTTCCGCACCAGGAGGCCCGCTAATGGCACGGCGATACGACTGCAGCGACGCGACCGACCGCGCGACCGGCCTGCGCGAGGCCGCCTCGGCGGTCCGGCGCGGGGAGCTGGTCGTGCTGCCGACCGACACCGTCTACGGGATCGGCGCGGACGCCTTCAACTCGGAGGCCGTCGGCGACCTGCTGGAGGCCAAGGGCCGCGGCCGGAACATGCCCTCGCCGGTCCTGGTCGGCTCGCCGAACACGCTGCACGGCCTGGTCACGGACTTCTCCGAGCAGGCGTGGGAGCTGGTGGACGCCTTCTGGCCGGGTGCGCTGACCCTGGTCGCGCGGCACCAGCCCTCGCTCACCTGGGACCTCGGCGAGACCGGCGGCACGGTGGCCGTGCGGATGCCGCTGCACCCCGTGGCCATCGAGCTGCTGACCGAGTTCGGCCCGATGGCCGTCTCCAGCGCCAACCTCACGGGACACCCGTCCCCGCAGGACTGCGACGCGGCCCAGGACATGCTGGGGGACTCCGTCTCCGTGTACCTGGACGGCGGGCCCACCCCTGCCGCCGTGCCGTCCTCCATCGTCGACGTCACGGGCAAGATCCCGCGCCTGCTGCGGGCCGGCGCCCTCGACGCCGACGAGCTCCGCAAGGTCGTACCCGAGCTCGAGGTGGCCAATTGATGGCCCCGCAGGGGCGTGGCATAGCGGGAACGCAGGACGAGTACACCTTCCGCATCCTCCACGTCAGCACCGGCAACGTCTGCCGCTCGCCGATCACCGAGCGGCTGCACCGCCATGGCCTGCAACGCAGACTCGGTACCGAGCTGACCAGCGGGATCGTGGTGGAGAGCGCCGGCACCTGGGGCCACGAGGGCGCCCCGATGGAGACCCACGCCGCCACCGTCCTGGCCGACTACGGCGCCGACCCGGACGGGTTCATCGGCCGCGAGCTGCTGGACGAGCACGTCATCAGAGCCGACCTGGTGCTGACCGCCACCCGCGACCACCGCGCCCAGGTCATCTCCATGGGCCACTCCGCGGGCCTGCGCACCTTCACGCTCAAGGAGTTCAACCGGCTGGTGAAGGCCATAGACCCGGCCACTCTGCCGGGGCCGGACCCGGCGCTGCCGGACGGCGGCCTGGTGACCCGTGCCCGCGCCCTGGTCGGCGCGGCCGCCGCGCTGCGCGGCTGGCTGCTCGCGCCGAACGCCGAGGCCGACGAGGTGCACGACCCCTACGGCGCGCCCATCACGTTCTTCCGCTCCATCGGCGACGAGATCAACCAGGCCCTCGACCCGGTCGTCACGGCCCTCACCGGGGTCCCCGCGCGCGCCTGAGCCCGTCCCGCCCGCCCGAACCGCCACACCGTCCCCGAGCCGCCTCACGGCCCGCGTGGCCGCCCCGTGGCCGTAAGACGTCCCCGACACCCGCCCGGCCGCTCCGTCACGCCGTACACCGCGCCCGGACGCCGTTCCGCGCCTACATTGGACGTACGTCCCCGTACGAGGCCCGGAGCGAGCGATGCCAGCGACTCCCGCGTCCACCCGCAGCGCCACCCCGCACTCCCGGCCGGCCCGGCAGCAGAGCGACGGGCCGCCGCACGCGAGCACGCCGGGCGCCTGGAGCGGCCCCGGCTTCGAGCAGCTGCGCGCCCAGGACCCGCAGATCGCCGAGGCGCTGCTCGGCGAGAGCGCCCGGCAGGCGGCGGGCCTCCAGCTGATCGCGGCGGAGAACTTCACGTCCCCGGCCGTCCTCGCGGCGCTGGGCTCCCCGCTCGCCAACAAGTACGCCGAGGGATATCCCGGCGCCCGCCACCACGGCGGCTGCGAAATGGTGGACTTCGCCGAGCGGACGGCCGTGGAGCGCGCCAAGGCCCTCTTCGGCGCCGAGCACGCCAACGTCCAGTCCCACAGCGGCTCTTCGGCCGTACTGGCCGCCTACGCGGCCCTGCTGCGCCCCGGGGACAGCGTGCTCGCGATGTCGCTGCCGCACGGCGGTCACCTCACGCACGGCTCGCCGGCGAACTTCTCCGGGCGGTGGTTCGACTTCGCCGGGTACGGCGTGGACCCGGACACCGGCCTGCTGGACTACGACCGCATCCGGGAGCTGGCGATCCGGCGCCGCCCCAAGGCCATCGTCTGCGGTTCGATCTCGTATCCGCGCCACATCGACTACGCGGCCTTCCGGGAGATCGCCGACGAGGTGGGCGCGTACCTCATCGCGGACGCCGCGCACCCGATCGGGCTGGTGGCCGGGGGAGCGGCGCCGAATCCGGTCCCGTACGCCGACGTGGTGTGCGCGACCACCCACAAGGTCCTGCGCGGCCCGCGCGGCGGCATGATCCTGTGCGGCGCGGACCTCGCCGAGCGGATCGACCGGGCGGTGTTCCCGTTCACCCAGGGCGGCGCGCAGATGCACACGGTGGCGGCGAAGGCGGTGGCGTTCGGGGAGGCCGCGACGCCCGCGTTCGCGGCGTACGCGCACCGGGTGACGGTCAACGCGCGGGCGCTCGCCGAGGCGCTGGAGGGGGAGGGGCTGACGGTCACGACCGGGGGCACCGACACCCACCTGATCACCGCCGACACCGCGCCGGTGGGCCTGGACGCGCGGACGGCGCGCGGCCGGCTGGCCGCGGCCGGGATCGTCCTGGACACCTGTGCGCTGCCCTGTCCGGCGGACGCCTCGGTACGCAGGACCGGCATCCGCCTCGGTACCGCGGCCGTTTCCACGCAAGGAATGGGGGAAGCCGAGATGGCACGTGTCGGCGCGCTGATCGGAGCGGCGCTACGGGAGGACGGCGCGGTCCGTGCCGCGACCACGGAACTGGTCCGGCACTTCCCGCCATATCCCCCGCACGCCTGAATCCGGGAACCGCTTACGCGCGAGGAACGTCCATACCTACATTCACGGCTGGGGGGCGGACACGCATATGGTGTGTGGCTGTGATGGCCAGCGATACCAATGGGGCAGCCCGTGCGTGAATACCTGCTGACGCTGTGCGTCACGGCCGCGGTCACTTACCTGCTGACCGGGCCGGTACGGAAATTCGCGATCGCGGCCGGCGCGATGCCGGAGATCCGCGCCCGCGACGTGCACCGCGAACCGACGCCGCGGCTCGGCGGCATCGCGATGTTCGGAGGTCTGTGCGCGGGACTGCTGGTCGCGGCCCACCTGACGAACATCAAGAGCGTCTTCGAGTTCTCCAACGAGCCGCGCGCGCTCCTCTCGGGCGCCGCGCTCATCTGGATCCTCGGCGTCCTGGACGACAAGTGGGGCGTGGACGCGCTCATCAAGCTCGGCGGCCAGATGATCGCCGCGGGCGTCATGGTCCTGCAGGGTCTGACGATCCTGTGGATCCCGGTCCCTGGCATCGGCACGGTCTCGCTGACCCCCATGCAGGGCACGCTGCTCACCGTCGCGCTGGTCGTCATCACCATCAACGCGGTGAACTTCGTCGACGGCCTGGACGGGCTCGCCTCCGGCATGGTGTGCATCGCGGCCGCCGCGTTCTTCATGTACGCGTACCGCATCTGGTACGGCTACGGCCTGGAGGCGGCGGCGCCCGCCTCGCTCTTCGCGGCGATCCTGATGGGCATGTGCCTGGGCTTCCTGCCGCACAACATGCACCCGGCGCGGATCTTCATGGGCGACTCGGGCTCGATGCTGATCGGGCTGGTGCTGGCCGCGGGTGCGATCTCGGTCACCGGCCAGGTGGACCCGGACGCGATGCAGCTGTTCGCCGGCTCCGAGCGGCTCGCGGTGCACACGATGGTGCCGGTCTACATCCCGCTGCTGCTGCCGCTGACGATCATCGCGGTGCCCTTCGCCGACCTGGTTCTCGCGATCGTGCGGCGGACCTGGAACGGCCAGTCGCCGTTCACGGCCGACCGCGGCCACCTGCACCACCGGCTGCTGGAGATCGGCCACTCGCACAGCCGTGCCGTGCTGATCATGTACTTCTGGTCGGCGCTGATCGCGTTCGGCGCGGTCGCGTACTCGGTGAACAACGCCAGCGTCTGGATCGTCCTGGGCATCGTCGTGCTGAGCGCCGTGGGCCTCGGCCTCCTGCTGCTCCCGCGGTTCCGGCCGCGGGCGCCGCGCTGGGCGCACTGGATGGTGCCGCCGCGCTACCGGCGGCAGGCCGGTACGGCTGCGGCTCCGGAAGCCGGTCCGACCGCCGCGGCGGACGGGGCGGAGGAGCCGCGGGAGCCGGTGCCGGCGGGCATCCACGGGGCCACCGCGATCGGCGACCGGTCCCGGTTCAGCGACTGGCGCGGGGTCGGCAGCGGGCGCTGAAGCGCGGGTTCCGGATAATTCACACCTGTTTTTTTGAGATTACGTTCGCCACACATAAAATCAGACCATTCCGGTCGCATAGCACACAAAACGGCGGCCGTCAGTGCACCAACGCGCGGGGTACTGCTCACGTGTGACAGGTAGCACACGAAGTAGGTAAAGACCTCATCAAATAGTTTGTGATACCGTTCACGAGACCCGGTGATAGAGCCGTAAGTCCCGAGTCGGACAGACCATTCGGCTCGTCAGCTCGCCGTCGTGCCGGGTCTACGCTCGTCCGCGAGCACATCTGCCCCCACCCCGCCGGAGCGCCGCCATGCAGTCACATGACGCTCGCCTGTTTCTTCGTGCCCTCGTCCCCACGCTTGTCGTCGGCGCCCTCGCTGTCGTCGTCAGTGCGCTGGTCGCCGGCGGAAAGGGCGCGATCGGTGCCGTGTTCGGGGTGGTGCTGGTGCTCTTCGTGATGGGTGTCAGCCTCGTCGTCCTGCAGCAGACCGCCAGGAAGTACCCCGGGCTGTTCCAGATGATGGGGCTCATGCTGTACGCCGTGCAGATCCTGTTCGTCGCGGTCTTCCTGATGGCGTTCAAGGACACCTCCCTTTTCGACACCAAGGCATTCGCGTTCACGCTGCTCGCTTCGACCCTTGTGTGGATCGCCGCACAGGCCCGCGGGTACATGAAGGCGAAGATTCTCTATGTCGACCCCGACACCGCCGAAGCGAAGCGCGCGGAAACGGCAGGGTCCACGACGTGAGACGTAGGGCCGGGATAAACGCAGCCACGCAAGCCTGCTATCGTCCGGTGCCATCTGCGGCACAGTTGGCGCAGGCGGCGCGGCTCCCGAGTCCCCCGGGGCAGGACGACCCTCTCCTGCGGCCCCCGCCTGTGACGCGAACCGGCCCAGTGCCGAAGTGCCGCCCCCAAATCCGTAAGACCAGTCCAGTGCCGTTCCGCGGATCAACGCCGCGCCGACACAACGAGGTTGCCGTACCTATGCGCCACGCTGAAGGAGCTCGCGGTGAGTGCTGACATGAATACGCTCGCCTTTAACACCGAGTGTCACCTCTTCATTCCAGGGTGTGGCTTCGAGGCTCCCGGCCTGCACTCGTTCGTCTTCGAGCCGCTCTTCTCGATCGGCAGCTTCAACTTCAACAAGCCGATGCTGCTGGCCGTGCTCAGCACCGTCGTCGTGGTGTGGTTCTTCTGGGCTGCTTTCGGCCGGGCGAAGGTCGTGCCGGGCAAGATGCAGATGATCGCCGAAGCGGGCTACGACTTCGTGCGCCGCGGGCTCGTGTACGACGCGCTCGGCAAGAAGGAGGGCGAGAAGTACGTCCCCTTCATGGTGTCGCTCTTCTTCTTCGTGTGGGTCATGAACATCTGGTCGATCATTCCGCTCGCCCAGTTCCCGGTGACATCGGTCATCGCCTTCCCCGCCGGACTCGCCATCATGGTCTGGGTCCTGTGGGTGTTCCTCACCTTCAAGAAGCAGGGCTTCGTTGGCGGCTGGAAGAACATCACCGGCTACGACAAGTCGCTCGGTGCGGTGCTGCCGCTGCTGATGGTCATTGAGTTCTTCTCGAACCTGATCATCCGGCCCTTCACCCACGCGGTCCGGCTCTTCGCGAACATGTTCGCGGGCCACATGCTGATCGTGATGTTCACCATCGCCAGCTTCTACCTGGCGAACGGCGTCGGCTTCGTCTACGCGGGCGCCTCCTTCGTGATGACCATCGTGATGACCGCCTTCGAGCTGTTCATCCAGGCCGTCCAGGCGTACGTCTTCGTGCTGCTGGCCTGCAACTACGTCCAGGGCGCGCTCGCCGAGCACCACTGAGCACCCCGCTTCCCCCGATACACACCAGACGTCCGGTGGCCAACCCCCACCGGTCCTTGAAAGAGAAGGAAGAACCGGCATGTCCGCTCTCCAGACCCTCGCCTCCGCCGAAGCGTTCACCGGCAGCGCCAGCGCGATCGGTTACGGCCTGGCCGCCATCGGCCCCGGCGTCGGCGTCGGCATCATCTTCGGTAACGGCACCCAGGCCCTGGCCCGTCAGCCCGAGGCCGCCGGCCTGATCCGCACCAACCAGATCATGGGTTTCGCCTTCTGTGAGGCGCTCGCCCTGATCGGCATCGTCATGGGCTTCGTTTACAAGTAAACCGAGCCACATCGACGAACCCCTTAGACGGAAGGCATTGATGTGAACGCCCTGGTCACCCTGGCGAGTGAAGTGGAGGTTCCCCAGAACCCCCTCATTCCGCCGATCCCAGAGCTCGTCATCGGCCTGGTCGCCTTCTTCATCGTCTTCGGCTTCCTCGCCAAGAAGCTCCTCCCGAACATCAACAAGGTTCTGGACGAGCGCCGTGCGGCGATCGAAGGCGGGATGGAGAAGGCGGAGGCCGCGCAGGCCGAGGCCCAGCAGGTCCTGGAGGACTACCGGGCCCAGCTCGCCGACGCCCGCCACGAGGCCGCGCGCCTGCGCCAGGAGGCGCAGGAGCAGGGTGCCGCGCTCATCGCCGAGATGCGCGCGGAAGGCCAGCGGCAGCGCGAGGAGATCATCGCCGCCGGTCACGCCCAGATCGAGGCGGACCGGAAGCAGGCCGCGCAGACGCTGCGTCAGGACGTGGGCAAGCTCGCCACCGACCTGGCCGGCAAGCTCGTCGGTGAGTCCCTCGAGGACCACGCCCGGCAGAGCCGCACGATCGACCGCTTCCTCGACGAGCTCGAGGCGAAGGCGGCGACCGACACGGCGAAGGCCGAGGCCGGCCGATGAATGGAGCGAGCCGCGAGGCACTGGCCTCCGCACGCGAGCGTCTCGACGCGCTGACGGACAACGCGACCGTCGACGCGGCGAAGCTCGCCGAGGAGCTGGCTGCCGTTACCGCGCTGCTCGACCGCGAGGTGTCGCTGCGTCGGGTCCTCACCGACCCGGCGCAGTCCGGCGAGGCCAAGGCCGAGCTGGCCGGGCGCCTGCTCGGCGGGCAGGTCGGCGGCGAGACCGTCGATCTGGTCTCCGGCATGGTCCGCTCCCGCTGGTCGCAGTCGCGTGACCTGGTGGACGGCATCGAGGAGCTGGCGTACAGCGCCGACCTCGTCGCCGCGCAGCGGTCCGGCGCGCTCGACGACGTGGAGGACGAGCTGTTCCGGTTCGGCCGGATCGTCGCCTCCTCGCCCGAGCTGCGCTCCGCACTGGTCGACCGCCGGGCGGACAACGCGGCCAAGGCCGAGCTGATCCGCTCGCTGCTGGGCGGCCGCGCCAACGCGGTCACCGAGCGGCTGGTCGTCCGACTCGTCGCACAGCCGCGGGGCCGTAGCCTGGAGGCAGGGCTGGACGCCCTGTCCAAGCTCGCCGCGCACCGCCGGGACCGGCTGGTCGCGGTGGTCACCTCCGCGGTGCCGATCAGTGAGACGCAGAAGCAGCGCCTGGGCGCCGCACTCGCCTCGCTGTACGGCCGGCGGGTCCACCTCAACCTCGACGTGGACCCCGAGGTCCTCGGCGGCGTGCAGGTACGCATCGGTGACGAGGTCATCAACGGGACCATCGCCGAGCGCCTGGAAGAGGCGTCGCGGCGGATGGCCGGCTGAGGCAGCCAACCAACTCAACAGCATGAGCAGCGGCCCGAGTTGGGCCGTAACGCAGGGAACAGCAACAGGGGGCGAACCCGCCCTCTGCCTGCGGCGGGGGAGCCCATGCCCCGCAACAAGACTTCGGGCCCAACAAGGAGAGCAGGGAACCCAGATGGCGGAGCTCACGATCCGGCCGGAGGAGATCCGGGACGCGCTGGAGAACTTTGTCCAGGCGTACAAGCCGGACGCGGCCTCGCGCGAGGAGGTCGGGACGGTCAGCGAGGCCGGTGACGGCATCGCGAAGGTCGAGGGACTTCCCTCGGCGATGGCGAACGAACTGCTGAAGTTCGAGGACGGCACCCTCGGCCTCGCGCTGAACCTCGAAGAGCGCGAGATCGGTGCGGTCGTCCTCGGCGAGTTCAGCGGTATCGAGGAGGGCCAGCCGGTGCAGCGCACCGGTGAGGTGCTCTCGGTCGCCGTGGGCGAGGGCTACCTCGGCCGCGTCGTCGACCCGCTGGGCAACCCGATCGACGGCCTCGGCGAGATCGAGTCCGAGGGCCGCCGCGCCCTGGAGCTGCAGGCTCCGGGCGTCATGGTCCGTAAGTCGGTGCACGAGCCGATGCAGACCGGCTACAAGGCCGTCGACTCGATGGTGCCGATCGGCCGCGGTCAGCGTCAGCTGATCATCGGCGACCGTCAGACCGGCAAGACCGCGCTGGCCGTCGACACCATCATCAACCAGCGCGACAACTGGCGCTCGGGCGACCCGAAGAAGCAGGTCCGCTGCATCTACGTCGCGGTCGGCCAGAAGGGCTCCACCATCGCGTCCGTGCGCGGCGCCCTGGAGGAGGCCGGCGCCCTGGAGTACACGACGATCGTCGCGGCTCCGGCGTCCGACCCGGCGGGCTTCAAGTACCTCGCCCCCTACACCGGTTCGGCCATCGGCCAGCACTGGATGTACCAGGGCAAGCACGTCCTGATCATCTTCGACGACCTGTCGAAGCAGGCCGACGCCTACCGTGCCGTGTCGCTGCTGCTGCGCCGTCCGCCGGGCCGTGAGGCTTACCCGGGCGACGTCTTCTACCTGCACTCGCGTCTGCTGGAGCGCTGCGCGAAGCTGTCGGACGACATGGGCGCCGGTTCGATGACCGGTCTGCCGATCGTCGAGACCAAGGCGAACGACGTGTCGGCGTTCATTCCGACCAACGTCATCTCCATCACCGACGGCCAGTGCTTCCTGGAGTCCGACCTGTTCAACGCGGGCCAGCGCCCGGCGCTGAACGTCGGTATCTCCGTCTCCCGAGTCGGTGGCTCCGCCCAGCACAAGGCCATGAAGCAGGTCTCCGGCCGCCTCCGTGTGGACCTCGCCCAGTTCCGTGAGCTCGAGGCGTTCGCCGCCTTCGGTTCCGACCTGGACGCGGCCTCCAAGGCGTCCCTGGCCCGTGGTCAGCGCATGGTCGAGCTGCTCAAGCAGGGTCAGTACCAGCCGATGCCCGTCGAGGAGCAGGTCGTCTCCATCTGGGCCGGTACCACCGGCAAGATGGACGACGTCCCGGTGGAGGACATCCGCCGCTTCGAGCGCGAGCTCCTGGACTGGATGGGCCGCGAGAAGAAGGAACTGCTCACCGGCATCGTCGAGGGCGGCAAGATGTCCGACGACACCATCCAGGCCCTCACGGAGTCGGTCGCCACCTTCAAGCAGCAGTTCGAGACCTCGGACGGCAAGCTGCTCGGTGAGGACACTCCGGGCGCCGGCAAGTGACGACGGAAGGGACCTGATCCATGGGAGCCCAGCTCCGGGTCTACAAGCGTCGCATCCGCTCCGTCACCGCGACCAAGAAGATCACCAAGGCGATGGAGATGATCGCCGCCTCGCGCATCGTCAAGGCGCAGCGCCAGGTGGCGGCATCGACGCCGTACGCGAGTGAACTGACCCGCGCGGTGACGGCGGTTGCGACCGGCTCGAACACCAACCACGCCCTGACGACCGAGGCCGAGAACCCGACCCGGGCCGCGATCCTGCTCATCACGAGCGACCGCGGCCTCGCGGGCGGCTACTCCTCCAACGCCATCAAGGCCGCCGAGCAGCTCACCGAGCGGCTCAAGGCCGAGGGCAAGGAGGTCGACACCTACATCGTCGGCCGCAAGGGTCTGTCGTACTACGCCTTCCGCGAGCGCAAGGTCGTGGAGTCGTGGACCGGTTTCACCGACAGCCCGACGTACGCGGACGCCAAGGCGGTCGCCGCGCCGCTGATCGAGGCCGTCCAGAAGGACACGGCCGAGGGCGGCGTGGACGAGCTCCACATCGTCTTCACCGAGTTCGTGTCGATGATGACGCAGACGCCGGTCGACAACCGGCTGCTGCCGCTCAGCCTCGACGCCGCCAAGGACGATGAGGACGAGTCCAAGGCCGAGCTGCTGCCGCTGTTCGACTTCGAGCCGTCGGCGGAGGACGTCCTGGACGCCCTGCTGCCGCGGTACGTCGAGTCGCGCATCTACAACGCGCTGCTGCAGTCCGCCGCCTCCGAGCACGCCGCCCGCCGGCGCGCGATGAAGTCGGCGACCGACAACGCGGAAGAGCTCATCAAGTCGCTCTCGCGGCTTGCCAACCAGGCCCGCCAGGCCGAAATCACCCAGGAAATCAGCGAGATCGTCGGTGGCGCGAGCGCACTGGCCGACGCGACCGCGGGGAGTGACTGACAACTATGACCACCACTGTTGAGACGGCCACGGCGACGGGCCGCGTCGCGCGGGTCATCGGCCCGGTCGTCGACGTGGAGTTCCCCGTCGACGCGATGCCGGACATCTACAACGCGCTGACCGTCGAGGTCGCCGACCCGGCCGAGGCCGGCGCCAAGAAGAAGCTGACCCTCGAGGTCGCCCAGCACCTGGGCGACGGCCTGGTCCGCGCGATCTCGATGCAGCCCACCGACGGTCTGGTCCGCCAGGCCGCGGTGACCGACACCGGCACGGGCATCACCGTCCCCGTCGGCGACGTCACCAAGGGCAAGGTGTTCAACACCCTCGGCGAGATCCTCAACAAGCCCGAGGCGGCTTCCGAGGTCACCGAGCGCTGGCCCATCCACCGCAAGGCCCCCGGCTTCGACCAGCTCGAGTCCAAGACCGAGATGTTCGAGACCGGCGTCAAGGTCATCGACCTGCTGACCCCGTACGTCAAGGGCGGCAAGATCGGTCTGTTCGGTGGTGCCGGTGTCGGCAAGACCGTTCTGATCCAGGAAATGATCTACCGTGTCGCCAACAACCACGACGGTGTGTCGGTGTTCGCGGGCGTCGGTGAGCGTACTCGTGAGGGCAACGACCTCATCGAGGAAATGAGCGACTCGGGCGTCATCGACAAGACCGCCCTGGTCTTCGGTCAGATGGACGAGCCGCCGGGCACCCGTCTGCGGGTGGCGCTGGCCGGTCTGACGATGGCGGAGTACTTCCGTGACGTCCAGAAGCAGGACGTCCTCTTCTTCATCGACAACATCTTCCGGTACACCCAGGCGGGTTCCGAGGTGTCCACCCTGCTGGGCCGCATGCCCTCCGCGGTGGGTTACCAGCCGAACCTGGCGGACGAGATGGGCCTCCTGCAGGAGCGCATCACCTCGACCCGTGGTCACTCGATCACCTCGATGCAGGCGATCTACGTCCCCGCGGACGACCTGACCGACCCGGCGCCGGCGACCACCTTCGCGCACCTGGACGCCACGACCGTTCTGTCGCGTCCGATCTCGGAGAAGGGCATCTACCCGGCGGTGGACCCGCTGGACTCGACGTCCCGCATCCTGGACCCGCGGTACATCACGCAGGAGCACTACGACTGCGCGATGCGCGTGAAGACGATCCTGCAGAAGTACAAGGACCTGCAGGACATCATCGCGATCCTCGGTATCGACGAGCTGGGCGAGGAGGACAAGCTCGTTGTCCACCGTGCCCGTCGTGTCGAGCGCTTCCTGTCGCAGAACACCCACGTGGCGAAGCAGTTCACCGGTGTGGACGGCTCGGACGTGTCGCTGGACGAGTCCATCGCCGCGTTCAACGCGATCTGCGACGGTGAGTACGACCACTTCCCCGAGCAGGCGTTCTTCATGTGCGGTGGCCTGGAGGACCTCAAGGCCAACGCCAAGGAGCTGGGCGTCTCCTGACCCCGGCTTCCGGATCCGGGGGCGGCCGTGGCCGCCCCCGGGCCCGACGCCCACTAGTATTTGACCCGACATCTGCTGTACCCGGCAGGTGAAGACCCGAGGAGCCATCGTGGCTGAGCTGCACGTCGAGTTGGTCGCCGCGGACCGTCAGGTCTGGTCCGGCGAGGCCAGCCTGGTCGTCGCGCGCACCTCGTCGGGCGACATCGGCGTCATGCCCGGTCACCAGCCGCTGCTCGGCGTGCTGGAGTCCGGTCCGGTGACGATTCGTACGACCGGCGAAGGCGGGGACGGCACGGTCGTCGCCGCGGTGCACGGCGGCTTCATCTCGTTCGCCGACAACAAGCTTTCTCTGCTCGCGGAGATCGCCGAGCTGTCGGACGAGATCGATGTCCAGCGCGCAGAGCGGGCCTTGGAGCGGGCGAAGTCGGAGGCCGACGCGGCCGCCGAGCGCCGCGCCGATGTCCGGCTGCGTGCGGTGGCAGGCGTTCACTGAACCCTGTCACAGACGAGCTTTACCCTCAGCCGCGGGCTGCGCTGGAATTCTCCAGAGCGGTCCGCGGCTGAGCCGATGCAGGTGCGTTTCCCGTATTCGAGGCGAGGAGGTCGGTGGAGATGGTCCTCGCTCTGTGTGTGAGCGCCGCGGTCGTCGTCCTGGTACTACTGGGGCTCTTCGTCTTCGGACTGCGGCGGCGGCTGATCCAGCGGTCCGGCGGCACGTTCGACTGCAGTCTGCGCTGGGACGTGCCCGCCGCGGCGGCCGTCACGGCGGCGGACGGCGAGCCCAGCGGCAAAGGCTGGATCTATGGCGTGGCCCGGTACAACGGTGACCGCATCGAGTGGTTCCGGGTCTTCTCCTATGCGCCACGCCCGCGGCGCGTCCTGGAGCGGGCCTCCATCGAGGTACTGGAGCGGCGCAGCCCGGAGGGCGAGGAAGAGCTCGCCCTGCTCTCCGACTCCCTCGTCCTCGCCTGCCGGCATCGCGGAACGCGCCTGGAGCTGGCGATGAGCGAGGACGCGCTCACCGGCTTCCTCGCGTGGCTGGAGGCGGCACCACCCGGACAGAGGGTCAACGTGGCCTGACGACTGTCCGGGTTTCTGTTTTTTTCCGGGCGCGTCGGACAGGACGCGTCCGGGGCCGCCGGGGGAGCGGCCCCGGACCCTGACCGGGCCGTGCTGGTCAGCGCTCGCCGCCCGGGACCCACAGCACGTCGCCGAGCTCCTTGTTCGCCGTCCGCGCGAGGATGAAGAGCAGGTCGGAGAGGCGGTTCAGGTAGGTGGCGGTGAGCGTGTTCATGGTCTCGCCGTGCACCTCCAGGGCCGCCCAGGTGGACCGCTCGGCGCGACGGACGACCGTGCACGCCTGGTGCAGCAGCGCCGCGCCGGGCGTGCCGCCGGGCAGGATGAAGCTGCGCAGCTTCTCCAGCTGCTCCAGGAAGCGGTCGCAGTCCGCCTCCAGCTTGTCGATGTAGCCCTGCTCGACCCGCAGCGGCGGGAACTCCGGGTTCTCCACGACCGGCGTCGACAGGTCGGCGCCCACGTCGAAGAGGTCGTTCTGGACGCGGACGAGGACCTTGACGACCTCCTCGGGGAGGTCGCCGAGGGCGATGGCGCTGCCGATGACGGCGTTGGCCTCATTGGCGTCGGCGTAGGCCGCGATCCGCAGATCGGTCTTGGCGGTCCGGCTCATGTCGCCGAGGGCGGTGGTGCCCTGGTCGCCGGTGCGGGTGTAGATGCGCGTCAGATTGACCATTCCGTCAGCGTAGTTATGCGCGGGCTGTGCGGAAGGCACGTGTGCCGACCGTCACGACGATCCCCCCTACGATGCAAGCCATGGGCAGAGAGCCCGCTGAGCGGACGGGTCCTCAAATACGCGGTACGGAGCGCCGGATGGGGCCCCTGAGGGGCTGTCCCGTGTGATGTCCGTCATGTGAGACGTGACGCGCATCTCTAAGGCTCCAAATGGCGGCGAACGAGCGCTAACGTCGCTCGGAAGAAGCCGTGAAGTGCACAGGTGTGAGGGGTCATTCAGTGGCAAAGAAGCTCGCCGTCATCGGGGCCGGACTCATGGGGTCCGGTATCGCACAGGTCTCCGCCCAGGCGGGCTGGGACGTGACCCTCCGGGACGTCACCGACGCCGCGCTGGCCCGCGGCAAGGCGGGCATCGAGGCGTCGTACGAGAAGTTCGTCGCCAAGGGCAAGCTGGACGCGGCCGCCGCCGAGCAGGCGCTGGCCCGCATCACCACCACCACCGACATGGAAGCGGCGGCCGACGCGGACATCGTCGTCGAGGCCGTCTTCGAGAAGATCGAGGTCAAGAAGGAGATCTTCCAGACGCTGGACAAGCTGGTCGGGGAGAACGCGGTACTGGCCTCCAATACCTCGGCGATCCCGATCACCAAGATCGCGGCGGCCACCTCGCGGCCCGAGCGGGTCGTGGGCACGCACTTCTTCTCGCCGGTGCCGATGATGCAGCTGTGCGAGCTGGTGCGCGGTTACAAGACCAGCGACGAAACGCTCGCCGCCGCGCGGGAGTTCGCCGAGTCGGTCGGCAAGACCTGCATCGTCGTCAATCGCGATGTGGCCGGTTTCGTCACCACGCGCCTGATCTCCGCGCTGGTCGTCGAGGCCGCGAAGCTGTACGAGTCGGGCGTGGCCACCGCCGAGGACATCGACACCGCCTGCAAGCTGGGCTTCGGTCACGCGATGGGCCCGCTGGCCACCGCCGACCTCACCGGCGTCGACATCCTCCTGCACGCCACCGAGAACATCTACACCGAATCGCAGGACGAGAAGTTCGCGCCGCCGGAGCTCATGCGCCGCATGGTGGACGCCGGAGATATCGGCCGCAAGAGCGGGCAGGGATTCTACGAGCACTGAGGAACCGGTCCGCGGCACACCCGTTCAGCCGTCACTCCTGGGAGTGATTTCGGTATCGGTTCGCTTACAGGCGGCAACTTCGTCGCGTGAGAGGCAGTCAGTTCTGTAGACGCAAAAACATTTTTCGCATCACGGGGAGCGCATATGCACATCAAGGGCGACCACGTCGAGCTGGTCGTCGGGGGCCGCCTCGACGTCCGCAGCGCGGCGGACGCCCGTACGGCCCTGCACACCGCCGTCGACTCCGGCTGCGGAGACCTGGTGCTGGACCTGACCGAGCTGGATTCCTGGGACGCCACCGGACTCGGCGTCATCATGGGGGCGCACCGCCGCGCGGGCCGGGTGAACCGCAGGCTCGTGCTGCGCGGGGTGCCGCCCCAGATGCAGCGCCTGCTCGTGGCCACTCGGTTGCACCGCATTCTGGCCATTGAGGGCGGCCTCGAAGCGGAGTCGCTGCCCCGCGTCTGAGGCCCGCGTGACCAGCGGGTGACCGGGCGGCCGCCGGTAACTGAGAGGCGCAAGCGGTACATACGTCACTGATCCTCACGAATCCGTGACGTACCGGGCAGGGCAGGGCCCCGGCGCATCGTAGATACTGTCGGAAGGCTTAGTGTTCGGTTCTCGTCGCGCCCCCGAGCGGCGGCGGCGGACACCGGACCAGAAGCGGCGGCCGGGGCCCCGCCCCGGCCCGGTCGGGGAGTGCGGACGGCCGGAAGAGCAGTCGGCACGCCACGCATCTGGGGGGCTTGAGTCCATGGATCCGCACAACGGCCGGCGGCCGGAGCACAGCGCGCAGGACCACCCTGCCGACCCGCTGCCGTCCGGCGCCGGCAGTCCGCAGTTCGTGCCGGACGGCCCGGTCCGCACCGCGCGGCTGATCACCGGCGACTACCTGCTCACCGTCAATCCCGTCGACGGCAGCGAGATCGAGCCGACGCCGCCGGGCGAGGAGCCGGGCACGCCGCAGAAGCACACGCCCAAGGAGCGCGCCGAGCGGGCCCGGGCGACGAGCGCCCCGCCGGTGCCGCCCGGCGGCCTCGGGCACCCCGTGGACCGGCTCCCGCTGCTGGCGCGCCAGGAGGAGACCGAGCGGCTGACCCGGCTGCTCACCCGCGGCCGCTCCGTACGCCTCACCGGCCCCTCCGGCGCGGGCCGCACCCGGCTGCTGGACGCGGTCGCCGCGGGCTGCGCCGGCCTCGCGCCCGACGGCGTCGTCCGGCTCTCCGGATACCGCCGCACGGCCGGCGACCTGATGTACGACCTGTTCGCCGCCGTGTACCGCGCGCCGCACTACCGCCCCGGTCGTCCCGAGCTGCTCACCGCGCTGGCCGGCATCGGCGCCGTGGTGGTCGTGGACGACCTGGAGTTCGGCGGCGACGCGCTGGAGGAGCTGCTGGGCGCCACGCCCGAGTGCGCCTTCCTGCTCTCGGCCACCCCCGACGTGCCCGCGCCCTCGGCCGCCTCGCACATCGAGGAGGTCTTCGTCGCGGGCCTGGACCGCGCCGCCTGCCAGGAGCTGCTGGAGCGGGCCGCGGGCCGGCCGCTGACCGACGAGGAGGCCGCCTGGGCGGGCGACCTCTGGTTCGAGTCCGAGGGGCTGCCGCTGCGCTTCCTTCAGGCCGGCGCGATCCTGCGGCAGCGCGACGCGGCGGGCGACCGGGCCGCGGACGCCGGCGCCGCGGGGGAGGGCCCGGCGGGCGACGGTACGCCGGACGACGCGGCGTCCGAAGACGCGGAAGATACGGAGGCCGCGGAAGGTACGGAGGCCACGGACGGGACCGCTGACGCGGCCGGGGCGCAGCCGCCGCTCCCCGGCATCCCCCAGGCCGCCTCCTTCGCCGCGCTGATCGCGGAGCGGCTGGCGCCGGCCGCGCAGGACGCCCTGCGGCTGGCCGTCGCCCTCGGCGGCGACCTCCCGCACCCCACCCACCTGCCCGCTCTCTTCAAGGACAGCCACGCGGACGCCGCCCTGGGCGATCTGCTGGCCTGCGGGCTGATCACCCCGGCCGGTACCCACTACCGCCTCGCGGCGACCGTCCTGGAGCAGCTCACCGCCGCCGGATACGCCGAGGGCGCGGCCGGCCACGCGCACGCGGCGGCCCAGCACTACTCCTGGTGGGCCGGGCACCACTCGGTCGCCCCCGAGCGGGCCGCCGCCGAGGCCGACGCGCTGCTCGCCGTGATGGCCCGGCTCACCGCGAGCCGGGAGTCCGGGCACGCCAGCGCCGCCGTGCTGCTCGCCCGTACGGCCGCCCCCGCGTTCGCCGCGGCCCTGCGGTGGAACGCCTGGGAGCGCTGCCTGCGGCTCGGCCAGGAGGCCGCCAGGGTCGCCGGCGAGGTCGGCGAGGAGGCGTACTTCCACCACGAGCTGGGCGTCCTCTCCCTGTGCCTGGGCCACTTCGACAAGGCGCGCGCCGAGCTGGAGGCGTCCATCGGGCTGCGCGGCGCGCTCGCCGACCGGCGCGGCGCCGTCGCGGGGCGGCGCGCCCTCGCCCTGGTCGCCGACCGCACCGGCGTCCCCGTGTCCCCGGAGATCACCGCGGCCGCGGTGGCGGGCGAGGAGGTCCCGCACACGGGCACCGACGAGTCCGCCTCGCCGCCCGGCTCGCCGACCGCCATCACCACGCCGATACCGCAGGTGGACGAGACCGCGGCGACCGTGGTGACCCCCTCGGCGGCGACTGCGGCGACCGCGGCGGCCGCTGCGGGCCCGGCGGGCGCGAAGAAGAAGCGCGCAGCGGGGTTCACCGGCGCGCGCCGCAAGATGGTCGCGGCCGGTGCGGGCACCCTGCTGGCCGCCGTCCTCGGCACGATCGTCACGCTCGGCGCCACCTCCGGCGGCGACGCCCCGGCGGACAAGGTCAAGTCCGGCCAGTCGGCCGAGGAGACCAAGGACAACGACGGCCTGACCGCCGACGAGCCGACCCGGGGCGAGACCGGCAGCCCGGGTGCCTGGGACAGCAGTACGGGAGGGGCGGTGACCGGTACGCCCGCCACGTCCGGCAGTGCCACGCCCGGCGACCCGGCCACCAGCGCGAAGCCCGGCAGCCCCGGCTCCACGCAGCCGAGCGGCCGGCCGACGGGCTCGGGCCCGACGTCGCCGTCCGGCAAGCCGACCGGCTCGACCAAGCCGCCGACGAGCTCGACGCCGACGACCCGGCCCACCCAGCCGACGGAGGACCCGACCACGCCGACCCAGGACCCGGACCCGACGCCGTCGGAGACGACGCCCGGCACTTCGGAGTCCCCGTCGCAGTCCGAGGGCGGCTCGGCCGCGAGCAGCCCGATGAGTGACGGCACGGGCAGCGGGACCGCGTCCGACCCGTCTGAGCCGACCGCCTGACCGGCCCGTACCGCCGTACATGTAGCACCGGCCCGCCCGCGAAAGGTCTCGCGGGCGGGCCGGCGCGTACGTACAGGGAGTCGGGACGCCTCAGAACAGCCGGAGCTTGTCGTCCTCGATACCGCGCAGCGCGTCGTAGTCCAGGACGACGCAGCCGATGCCGCGGTCGGTGGCCAGCACCCGGGCCTGCGGCTTGATCTCCTGGGCCGCGAACACGCCCTTCACCGGCGCCAAGTGCGGGTCACGGTTGAGGAGTTCGAGGTAACGGGTGAGCTGCTCGACGCCGTCGATCTCGCCGCGCCGCTTGATCTCGACGGCGACCGTCGCACCGTCCGCGTCCCGGCACAGGATGTCCACCGGGCCGATGGCGGTGGGGTATTCACGCCGAATCAGGGAGTAGCCCTCGCCGAGGGTGTCGATCCGGTCGGCGAGCAGCTCCTGGAGGTGCGCCTCCACACCGTCCTTGATGAGCCCCGGGTCCACGCCGAGCTCGTGGGAGGAGTCGTGCATGATCTCCTCCATCGTGATGATGAGCTTCTCGCCGCCCTTGTTCTCCACGGTCCACACATCGCCGTCGCCGCCCTTGAGGGTGCACGGCGGGGACATCCAGTTGAGCGGTTTGTAGGCCCTGTCGTCAGCGTGGATGGAGACGCTGCCGTCTGCCTTGACCAGGATCAGACGGGGAGCGGAGGGCAGGTGGGCGGTGAGCCGGCCGGCGTAGTCCACGGAGCAGCGGGCGATGACGAGACGCATGGTGCGCCACGCTACTCGACGCCGGGTGGTCCACGCGATTCGCCCGGGGGCGTACGCGGTGTACTCGTACGAGGCATGGTCCGCGTGCGGGGCGACGTTGCGGGGGAAACCCCCGCAGCTCCGGCGGGCTCGCGTGGCCGGTTGTGTGCGCAATCTCCTGGTGCGGGCAAGAAAGGCGGAATACCGTTGACGCGGGGGGTCGTGACGCGGACACGCTGCGTGGCGGTCCCTCGTACTGTCCCTGAGGCTCCGCCCCTGATGGAGCCGCGAGAGGAGAACCTCATGTCGCTCGACGTCTCACCGGCCCTCCTCGAACAGGCCGAGCGAGGCGAGGTCGACGAAGCCGCATTTGTCGACTGCGTCCGGACTTCTCTGCCCTATGCATGGGAGATGATCAGCTCGCTGGTGGCCCGTCTGCAGGTGGACGGCGGAGAGTTCGCCGACAACCTGACCCCGCCGCCCGACGAGCAGGCGCGCGGCCAGCTGCTGCGAGCGCTGGCGAGTGACGCGATACGCGGGTCGCTGGAACGCCACTTCGGCGTGCGGCTGGCGTTCCAGAACTGTCACCGGGTCGCGGTCTTCCCGCTCGACCCGTCGGCGGACGACCGCCTGGCCCGATTCACCTCCGTGCGCGGCCAGCTGCTGAACCAGTCGCCCGAACTGCGCGACTGCTGATCGGAGTTGCCGCCGTCGCGTACGTGGGATGTGGCGCCGGACCGGCGCCAGTACGCGAGCGGCGGCATCCGCAAACGGTCCGCCGGCGGGGCTTCCGGGCCCCGTCGGCGGGCGGACCGCCCGTCGGGCACATGAAGGATCTCTCCGGACCCCCCGGCCCCCGGGGTCCTCTCGCCCGGGCCATCGGCCCAGCGGCGCTCAGGACAGTAGTACTCGGGACAGCGGTACTTCAGGGCAGCCGTCCGCACGACAGCGGTACTGAGGACAGTGGTACTCAGGCCAGCATCGGCAGGACCTCTTTGCCCAGCCGGCGGATGTTCTCCTCGGTCACGGCGAGGTCGCCGGAGCCCTCGACCAGCAGTGCATGGCGCGCGATGCCCGTGCGCTCCGTCGTCGCGGCGAGCCGGTCCGCGCAGTCCTCCGGCGTCCCGACCGGGTGCAGGCCGCAGAGCAGCTCCGTATAGGCCAGCGGGTCGCGCATGGCGCGGCGCCGGCCGTCGACCGTGACATGGGCCGCGAGCCCCTGGCGCAGCCAGCCGGGCATCGACTTCAGCAGCGTCTCCCTGGCGTCCTGCCGGGCGTCGGCGATCTGCACCACGCCCGCCGACACATGGCCGGCCGCCGCGACGTCGTCCGGATCCCGCCCCGCGGCCAGTGCCGTACGCCGCCAGCAGGCGACCATCTCGGCCTTTTCCTCGTCCCCCGAGTGCATCCCGAGCAGCATCGGCAGGCCGCGCTCGGCCGCCAGCCGCACGGAGCGGGCAGAGGTGCAGGCCACCACCACCGGCGGGCCGTCCCGCCCGGCCGGCTCCTCGGCGGGGCGCGGCACCACCGCCACGTCCCGGAAGGCGTACCGTCCGCCGGCGGCCCCGACGCGCGGCTCGCGCAGCCAGCGCAGCAGCAGGTCCAGGGACTCCGGGAACCCTTCCTCGTACGCCGCGAGGCCGCAGCCGAAGACCTCCAGATCGACCCAGGGCCCGCCCCGCCCGACGCCGAGCGTGAACCGCCCGCCGGACGTCAGATGCAGCAGCGCCGCCTGCTCACCGAGCGCGACCGGATGCGCGGTCGGCAGGACGCTGACGGCCGTGCCGACTCCGATGCGGTGCGTACGCCCCAGCAGCTGTGCCGCCAGGGTCACCGCCGACGGACAGATGCCGTACGGCACGAAATGGTGCTCGGCCACCCAGACGTCGTCGAGACCGGCCTCCTCGGCCACCTCGGCGGACCGGACGGCCCGGTGCAGTGTCTCCCCCTCGCCCTGGCCCGGAAACTGGGCGGCCAGGATAAAAGCCCCAACGCGCATCGCTCTTCTGCCTCCTCGCAGCCGACGCGACATCCCCCCTACAGGCAACAACGGCTGACACGTGCCAAGGGCACGGCTCCCGCCGAAGTTTCCTGATGATCGCAGCATTGCGACGGAGGGTCCGGGAGCCCGGCCGGTCGTCGTAGGCTGGTGACAGCCCGTTACTCCCCCCGAGAAGTCCCGAGGTGCCCAGTGTCCCCCCGTCGAAACCGTCCGCGCGGCGGTGAGAACCCCTCGGATCGCGGGGGTGGCCCGCGCTACGGACTGGAGCGTACGGAGGAGTGGCGCGGCGAGGAGTGGTACGTACGGCGGATCGGCGGCGGCGCGGCGGCCAAGCACTACCGCTGCCCGGGCTGTGACCAGGAGATCCCGCCCGGCGTGCCGCACGTGGTGGCGTGGCCGCAGCACGGCGACGGCGACGACCGGCGGCACTGGCACACGGCGTGCTGGAACGCGCGGGACCGCCGGAGCGCCCGGCTCCAGCGGTCCCGTAACGCGCCCCGATACTGACCCCGGGACGCGCGCTTTTCGGCCTCTGTGCGGTGACTAGACGTCCCGCTGGTGCAGCGCCACGAAGGCGCCGCCGAGGACGACGGCCGTCAGCCCGGTCACGATCCACAGCGGGTCCCAGCCCGAGGGGCCGGACGCGGCGACGGCATTGCTGTACATCACACCGAGCTGGCTCGGGATGGAGTACTCGAACAGGAACTCCCTCAGGTCCCGCAGGCTCTCCGCCATCATGAACAGCGCCAGCACCAGCGGCAGCAGGACCAGGCCGATCATGATCGTGATGGCGCCCGCCGAGTGCCGGAGCAGCGCGCCGACGGACAGCGCGAGCAGGCCGAGCATCGCGACGTACAGGCTCACGCCGACCGTCGCCTTGAACCACTCCGAGCCGCTCGGCGTGGCGCCGCCCTGGCCGCTGAGCAGGCCGGTCTCGATCAGCGCGACCAGCGTCGTGGTGACCGCGGTGACCACGAAGGACAGCACGAAGAAGACGATCGCCTTCGCGGCGAGCACCCGCGCCCGGCTGGGGCAGGCGGTCAGCGTCGTACGGATCATGCCGGTGCCGTACTCGGAGGAGATGCACAGCACGCCCAGCGTGATCACGCACATCAGGCCGAGCAGCATGCCGAACATGCCGAAGCCCAGCGGCGAGGCGCCGCGCAGGTCGGTGCCGCTCGCGGAGATGCCGAAGCCGGTGAGCGTGCCGACGCCGAGCACGAGGACGATCATCACGCTGAGCGTCCACACCGTGGAGCGGACCGACTTGATCTTCGTCCACTCCGAGGCCAGCGCGTGCCCCAGGTGCGTCTGCCGCACGGGTATGGGCGAGACGTAGCCGCCCCCGGAGAACTGCGGCTGCGGGGGAGCGGCGGCGTACGCGGGCTGCTGCTGGGGCGGCGCGGCAGGCGCCTGCTGAGGCTGCTGAGCGGGCTGCTGGGGCTGTGCCTGCGGCTGCGGCTGTGCGCCCGGCTGCGGTCCGCCGGCCCGCGGTCCGACGGCGTTCAGCATCATCGTGCCCTCGTCCTGGCGGGGCGGCTGCGGCTGCTGCGGCTGCTGCGGCTGGTCGGGGCTGGTCATCGGGCGTCCTCGCTGTGCTGCTGGGTCGGGTCGGCGGGGGCGGCGTGCTGCTGGGGCTGCGCTTGCGGCTGCGGCTGGGGCGGCGCCGGAGGCGCTCCGTACGGTCCCGGCACCGGCGCGCCCTGCGGCTGCGCTCCGTACGGTCCGGGCTGTCCGGCGTACGGTCCGGGCGCCCCGCCCTGCGGGCCGTACGCGCCGGCGTACGGATCACCCGCGTACCCCTGCGGCGGCGGCCCACCGGGCACGGCACCGGGCATCACGCCGGGCACGGCACCGGGCACGACGCCCGGCACACCCTGCGGCGGGACCGCCGAGCGGTAGTCCACCGCGCCCTGGGTGAGCTGCATGTACGCCTCTTCCAGCGACGCCTGGTGCGGCGACAGCTCCCACAGCCGGACCCCGGCCTCGTGCGCCAGGTCGCTGATCCGCGGCAGCGCCAGCCCCGTGACGCGCAGCGCCCCGTCCGGCTCCGGCGCGACCTGGCCGCCCGCCTCGCTCAGCGCGGAGGTCAGCTTCTCGCCCTGCGCGGGCTCCGTGTCGGGCGTGCGGACCCGCGCGAAGCCGGTGGAGTTGGCCGCGATGAAGTCCTTGACGTTCATGTCGGCGAGCAGCCGGCCGCGGCCGATCACGATCAGGTGCTCGGCGGTCAGCGCCATCTCGCTCATCAGGTGCGAGGAGACGAAGACCGTACGGCCCTCCGACGCCAGCTGCTTCATCAGGTTGCGGACCCAGAGGATGCCGTCCGGGTCCAGGCCGTTGACGGGCTCGTCGAAGAGCAGCACCTGCGGGTCGCCGAGCAGCGCGGCGGCGATGCCGAGCCGCTGCCCCATGCCCAGCGAGAAGCCCTTGGAGCGCTTTCTCGCCACGTCCTGCAGGCCGACCAGGCCCAGTACCTCGTCCACCCGGCTCGCCGGGATCCCGGAGAGCTGCGCCAGCGACAGCAGGTGCTGGCGGGCGCTGCGGCCGCCGTGCACGGCCTTCGCGTCGAGCAGCGCGCCCACCTGGCGCGGCGCGTTCGGCAGCTTGCGGAAGGGGTGGCCGCCGATCGTCACATGGCCCGAGGTCGGGGTGTCCAGCCCCAGAATCATCCGCATCGTGGTGGACTTCCCGGACCCGTTGGGCCCCAGGAAGCCGGTGACGGTCCCCGGCCGTACCTGGAACGACAGGTTGTGCACGGCCGTCTTGGCGCCGTAGCGCTTCGTCAGGCCGACTGCCTCGATCATTCTCCGCCCCTCGCGAGATGGTGTCGGGGCACGGCATGCCGAAAAAGACCTCATGCCCCCGTGAGGGTTATGAGGCTAACGAGCCATTGACGGTTCCGCTCAATCCCCGCGTGTCGGTGACCGGCGAAGTGCCGCTTCGCCCCCGATGGGCGGCAGGTCGTCGTACGTCCGGACCTCCGCACCATCGTCCACATAAGGGAAGAACTCCTCCTGCGGCAGCACCCGGCCCTCCGCGCGGAAGATCCGCCGCGCCTCCGACCGGACCGCGCCGTCCGCGGAGGCCCGCGCCACCCACGCCTCCGGATCCGGCCCGAGGATCCGCCGCAGCGCCGCCGACCCGGCCAGCAGCTCGGCGAGCAGCGCCGGCTGCGGCCCGGCGGGGCGCGGCCCGCCGTCCGGCCCCGCCAGCACGCCGTGCCGGCCGACGTACAGGTACGCGCCGCTCAGCCGCTCCCCGGACGGCAGCGTCATGGGGAACCGGTCACCGGGCAGCAGGATGCGGTGGTAGTGGGCCTCCGTGGCGTCCACGACCGCCAGTTGCGCGGCGTCCAGCCATCCCGCCACGAGCGTCACTTCGGAGTGCGGGTCGGTGAACGGCGCGGCGGCCACGTAACCCGGCGTACCGATGTGCGCCGAGCTGCCCACACCGATGCCGCGCAGGCGTACCGGGACCATCGGGACGGCCGCGGGGACTTCGCGCCGGGTCAGCTTGTACGAGACCTGCGCGGGGCAGGCGTTGGAGCCGACGGCGAGGACGGGGTGGCGCTGCCCGGCGGGCGGCAGGCCGCGGGCCCGCAGCACGTCGTCGAGCGTGCGGTCCGGGTCCGCACCGAGCCGCCAGCCGCCGACGCGGTGCCGGCCGGGGACCGCGGTGAGCGGCAGCAGCGTGCCGCCGTCCAGCAGCACGGGCGCCGTCACCGGCCGCCCCGGATACGTCAGCGGCTCCAGGGCGGGGACGGGGCCGAGCCCCGGCGCGCCCGCGGGCAGCACTAGGCGTCCCGCTTCTTCAGGAAGAGGTACCCGGCGATCAGCGCGGCGATGACCCAGAGGGCCATGATGCCGAGCCCGCCCCACGGGCCGTACGGCACGTCGTCGCCGGTGGTCACCACCTTCATGACCTTCTGGCCCGCCTGGTCGGGGAGGTACCGGCCGAGCTTACGGGTGGCCGAGACGGCGCCGAGGATGTTGGAGATCAGGAAGAAGAACGGCATCAGGATGCCCAGCGAGAGCATCGGACTGCGCAGCACCGCGGCCACGCCCATGGAGAACAGCGTGATCAGCGTCATGTAGAGCGCGCCCCCGAAGACCGCGCGCAGCACGCCCGGTTCGCCCAGCCCCACCCGGAGGTCGGCGCCCAGCATGGCCTGGCCGACGGAGAACGCGACGAAGCTGGTCACCAGGGACACGACGAACGCGAGCAGGGTGGCCACCGCGATCTTGCTGAAGAGGAAGGTGCCGCGCTGCGGCACGGCGGCCAGCGAGGTGCGGATCATGCCCGTGCTGTACTCGCCTCCGACCACCAGCACCCCGAAGACGATCATCGCGAGCTGGCCCAGGCCCATCCCGGAGAAGGCCGTGCTGGTGGCGTCGAAGGTGATCCGCTCGCGGACCGGCATGGAGCCGAAGTCGTTCTTGACGAGCAGACAGATCGCCGCGCCCATGACGACCGTGACGAACACGGCGATGCCCAGCGTCCACACCGTGGAGCGCACCGACCTGATCTTGGTCCATTCCGAGGTGAGGACCTGGGAGGCCACCGCCATCGTCAGCGCCCCTTCTTCCGCTGCCAGTCGGCGCCCCAGCCGGTGGCCGGCTGAGGCGGCGGCGGTGGTGGCGGGCCCGCGTCCGGACCGGGGGCGGGCCCCGCCGGCACGTCGGGACCCGTCGTGTCCGAGTGCGCGTGGTACTCCACCGACTCGGCCGTGAGCTGCATGAACGCCTCCTCCAACGATGCCTGCTGCGGACTGAGTTCGTGCAGGACGAGGCCGTGCCCGGCGGCCAGCTCGCCCAGGTCCCCGGCGCTCACCCCGTCGATCTCCAGCGCGCCGTCCCTGGCCGGTACGGCGGTGTGCCCGGCCGCCGCCAGCACGTCCCGCAGCCGCTCGTGCTCCGGAGAGCGCATCCGGACGTAACTGCGCGAATTGCGCCGGATGAACTCGGCCATGGAGGTGTCGGCGAGCAGCCGGCCCTGCCCGATGACGACGAGGTGATCGGCGGTCAGCGCCATCTCGCTCATCAGGTGCGAGGAGACGAAGACCGTACGGCCCTGGGCCGCCAGGCTCTTCATGAGGTTGCGGATCCAGTGGATGCCCTCGGGGTCGAGACCGTTGACCGGCTCGTCGAACATCAGGATCCGCGGGTCGCCGAGCAGCGCACCGGCGATCCCGAGCCGCTGCCCCATACCGAGCGAGAACCCCTTGGCCCGCTTCTTGGCGACGGCCGTCAGCCCCACGGTGTCCAGCGCCTGATGAACGCGGGCGCGCGGGATGCCGTTGCTCTGCGCCAGGCAGAGGAGATGGTGGTACGCGCTGCGCCCGCCGTGCATGGCCTTGGCGTCCAGCAGGGCACCGATGTACTTGAGCGGGTCGCGCAGCTGCCGGTAGTGCCGGCCGTCGATGCGGACCGTGCCGGCGGTGGGGTTGTCCAGGTCGAGCATCATCCGCATGGTCGTGGACTTCCCGGCACCATTGGGGCCGAGAAAGCCGGTGATGATGCCGGGCCGCACGGCAAAGCTCAGCCCGTCAACGGCAAGCTTCTCCCCGTACCGCTTGGTCAGCCCTTCGACTTCGATCATGCGGCCACGCTAGGCGCGGCAACGCCGATCCGCCGCCTGGATACACCCATTCCAGCCCACCCGCCGTTCGAGGACGCCCAGCCACATCAGGCCCGTCGTGCGTGTGCACTCCAGCGGCCAAATCCGGCCCACCGGACGGTTGCGCCCCAGCGGCCAAAACAAGCCCGTCCGGCGATTGAGGACGAGCGGCCGCCAGGCCGCGATATGACCCGCACCCACACGCGCCTCCGCCCCGCGCCGCGGGAAACGGCACGGGGCGGAACGTCGACTCCAAGCCGCGGCTAGCGGCCCTGCTGGGCGGGCACACCCCGGGACGACTCTTCCTCGCCCGGCGTACCGGCCGCAGCCACAGCCGCACCCGTCAACGTCGCGAGCATCTCGCGCACATTCGTGAGCTGCGCGTTGATCGAGTCGCGCCGGTTCGTCAGCGCCGCCAGCTCGCGCTCGGATTCGCTGCGGATACGGTCCGCCTTCGCGTTCGCGTCGGCCACGATGTCCTCGGCCTGGCGCTGCGCGGTCTCCACCGTCTGGCGGGCCCGGCGCTCCGCGTCCGTACGCAGCTTCTCGGCCTCCAGGCGGAGCTGCTCGGCGCGGTGCTCGATCTCGGCGAGGCGCTTCTCGGCCTTCGCCTGACGCGAGGCCAGGTCCCGCTCGGACTGCTCGCGGCGCTTGGCGAGGTTGGTCTCGAAGTCGGCGGCGGCCTGGGCGGCCTTCGCGCGGGTCTCCTCGAAGAGGGAGTCCGCCTCCTCGCGCTTGGACTGCGCGTCCTTCTGCGCGTCGGCCCGCAGCGTCTGCGCCTCGCCCTTGGCCTTCTCGACGATCCGGGCGCCCTCGTCCTCCGCCTTGGCCTTGCGGTCGGCGGCGAACGCCTCGGCGTCGTTACGGACCTGCTGCGCGGCCGACTCGGCCAGCTCGCGGTGCTGCTCGGCGGCCCGGCGCGCTTCCTCGCGCAGGTCCTTGGCCTCCTCCTCGGCGAGACGGAGGATCTTCTCGACCCGGGCACCGAGGCCCGCGTAGGACGGCTCGGCGTCGTTGACCTGGGCCTGGGCATTCTGCGTTTCGAGGTGCAACTCCTCGATGCGCTTTTCCAGCGAGGTGATACGCGCCAGCGCGCTGTCGCGGTCGGCGACGAGCTTCGTAATGCGGTCGTCGACCTGACCGCGGTCGTACCCACGCCGCACGAGCTCGAAACCGAAGGGGGAGGAAGTGTCGCTCATGGGGTTCCTGTCGAAAGAGACCGGTGAGGTGATAAGGGGAATCCTAGGGGCCCGAGCGGCGTGTCATCGAGTCATTGACCGTTTGAAGTGGAGAATGAACCCTCATTTGAGTGGCTAAGCATCAGACTGCTTGCCACCCGAACGAGTTGCTCCCGCACCCGCCGCGGCCTTGACGCCCCCCGCACCGGAACCCTGTCCCGAGCCGCCCTTGCCGCCCGGCGCCTCGAACGACTCCAGCGCCTCCAGGACGTCCTGGACCCGCGAGATCTCGGTGTTGATGTCCTCCCGGCGGCGGACCAGCACCTCCAGCTCGCGCTTCCCGTCGTCCACGATCCGCTGGGCCTCCTGCTCGGCCTCCGTACGCAGCGCCTCCGCCTCCCGTACGGCCTGCGCCTTCTTCTGCTCGGCCTCCTTGATCAGCCCCTCGGCCTTCTTCACCGCGGCGATGCGGACCTTGCTGGCCTCGCTGCTCGCGTCCGAGAGCATCTCCTTGGCCTTCTCCTCGGCCTCCACCCGCTGCGCCTCGGCCTGCGCGATGAGCTTGTCGACCCGCTCGCCGGCGTTCTTCATCGCCTCGGCCGACTCCCGGCGGGCCCGGTCGTGCAGCTCCTCGACCTCGGCCTCGATACGGGCCCGCAGCTCCTCGGCGCGCTCCCGGATGGCGGTCGCGTCCCCGCGCGCCTCGCTGAGCAGCGTGTCCGCGTCCGTACGGGACTTCTCCACCCGGGCGTTGCCGTCGGCGGTGGCCTCCGCGACGATCCGCTCGGCCTCCTTGCGGGCCGCGCCGACCATCGTGTCGGCCTGCTCCTCGGCGGCGGTGGCCGCCTTCAGCGCCTCCTCCTGCGCCCTGGCGATCAGCTGGTCGGCCTGCTCGGCGGCGTCCGCGCGGCGCTTGGCGGCGTCCTTGCGGGCCTCGTCGAGCGTACGGTCGGCCTCCTCCAGCGCCTCGTTGCGGAACCGCTCGGCCTCGGCCTCGGCGTCCGCCTTGACCTGGTCGGCCTCGTTGCGGGTGCGCTGCGCGTGCTGCTGCGCGGAGGTGACCGTTTCGGCGGCCTCGTTGCGCATCCGGTCCGCGTCCGCCGTCGCCTCGGCGAGCATCCGGTCGGCCTGCTCGCGGGCGTCGGCCCGGGTACGGTCCGCCTCCCGTTCCGCCGTCGCGACGGTCTCCGCCGCCTCCGTACGCAGCCGTTCGGCCTCCGTACCGGCCTCGGAGATCAGGCTGTCGGCCTGCTCGGCGGCGTCCGCGCGGCGCTTGGCCGCGTCCTTGCGCGCCTCGTCCGCGGTCCGGTCGGCCTCCGCACGGGCGTTCTCCAGCGCCTCGGCGGCCTCCGCGCGCAGCCGCTCGGCCTGCGCCGTGGCGTCCGCGACGAGCCGCTCGGCGTGCTCGGCGGCCTCGGCACGCAGCCGGTCGGCGGTCTCCTGGCCCTCCCGGACGGCGCGGTCGGCGTCCGCCTGGGCCGACGAGGTCAGCTCGGTGGCCTCGTTGACGATCCGTTCGGCCTCCGTGCGGGCCTCGGCGATGAGCCGGTCCGCCTGCTCGGCGGCCTCGGTCCGCATCCGGTTGGCGTCCTCGCGCGCCTCGGCGCGGGCCCGGGCCGCGTCCTGCTCGGCGGCGGCCAGCGCGTCCGAGGCGTTCGTCCGCAGCTGCTGGGCCTTCTCCGTGGCGTCCGCGACCAGCTTCTCGGCCTGCGCGGTGGCCTCCGTCAGCAGCTCGTCCGCCTGCTCGGCGGCCTCGCTGCGGCGCTTGTTGGCGGCCTCGCGCGCCTCGTCCAGCGTGCGGTCGGCCTCCGCGCGCAGCCGCTCGGCCTCGGCGCCCGCCTCCGACACCGTCCGCTCGGCCTCCTGCGTGGCCTCGGCCAGCAGCTCGTCGGCCTGCTCGGCGGCCTCGCTGCGGCGCTTGTCGGCGGCATGCCGCGCCTCGTCCAGCGCGCCCTGCGCCTCCGTGCGCAGCCGCTCCGCCTCGGCGATCGCCTCCGCAACCGTGCGCTCGGCAAGGGACTTGGCGGCCTCGGCCTCGGTCTGCGCGTCCTGACGGATGCGGCCGGCGTCCTGCGAAGCGCGCTCGCGCTCGTCGTACGCGTCGGAGCGGACCCGGTCCGCCTCCTGCTGCGCGTCCTCCTTCGTACGCTGCGCCGCGTGCTCGGCGGCGGACCGCAGCCCGGCGATCTCCTCCTCGGCCTGCTCGTGCAGCCCGGCGACCGCGTCCCGCACCTGCTGCGCGGTCTGCTCGGCGGTGGCGACCAGCTCCTCGGCGCGCCGGTCCGCCTCCTCGACCAGCCGCTCGGCCTCGGCCTGCGCCTCCGCCACCCGGTTGCGGGCCGCGGCCAGCAGCTCCTCGCTCTGCTCGCGGGCCGCCGTGCGCTCCTGGTGGGCCTCCTCGCGGGCCTCGCCCAGCTGCTGGTCGGCCTCCCGGCGGCGGCGCGCGGCCTCCTCCTGGGCCGCGGCCAGCGCCTCGGCGGCCTCCGCGCCCGTACGCTCGGCCGCCGCGGCGGCCTCCGCGCGCACCCGGTCGGCGGTCTCCTGCGCCTCCGACTTCAGCCGCTCGGCCTCGGCGGCCGCCTCCGTGGTCAGCCGCGTGGCGGCGGCCTCGGCCTCGGCCCGCGCCGCGGCGGCGTCCGAGGCGGCCTCGGCACGCAGCCGCTCGGCCTCCTCCTCGGCCTGCTGCTCCTTCTCGCGGCGCCGCTCGGCGGACTCCGCCTTCAGGCGCGCTGTCTCCTCCTGGGCCTCCTTGCGGAGCCGCTCGGCCTCCTCGCGTGCCTCGCGCAGCGCCGTCTCGGCCGCAGCGACCCGCTCCTCCGCCTCGCTGTGCAGCCGGTCCAGCTCCGCCTGGGCCAGCGCGCGCCGCTCGTCCGCGCTGCGCTCGGCCTCGGCCCGCAGCTCGGCGGCGGCCTCCTCGGCCTCGCCGCGGGTGGCGGCCGCGGCCTCCTCGGCCGCGGCGTGCAGGTCCTCCGCCTCCTGGCGGGCCTGCTCCAGCGCCTCCTCGGCCTGCGTGCGCAGCTGCGCGGCGCGCTCGGCGGCCTCGGAGCGCAGCCGCTCGCTGTCCGCCGTCGCGCCCGAACGGGTCTCCTCCGCGTCGGACTTGGCCTTGGCCAGCAGCTCCTCGGCGGTGGCCGCGGCCTCCTCGATCTGCTGCACGGCCTCGCGGCGGGCTTCGCCGCGGATCCGCTCGCCCTCGTCGACGGCCTCGGTCCGCAGCTGCTCGGCCTCGCCGCGCAGCCGGCGCGCCTCCTCCTGCAGCTCGACGGTCTTGGCGCGGTACTCCTTGGTGTCGTCCTTGGCGGCGCCCTTGAGCTGCTGGGCGGTCTCGTGCGCCTCCTCGCGCAGCCGGTCCGCCTCGGCCTCGGCCTCCCTGCGGATCCGCTCGGCCTCCTCGGCGGCGGCCCGGGTGGTGGCCTTGGCGTCCTCCGCCGCCTTGCTGACCATCTCCTCGGCGGACCGCGCGGCCTTCGCCAGCTGCGCGGCGGAGTCCTCGGCGGCCTTCGCGCGGGCCGCCTCCTGGGCCTCCGCGACCAGCCGCTCGGCCTCGGCCCTGGCGTCGTCGCGCAGCTGCTCGGCCTCGGCCTTGAGCGCCTCGGCCTCCTTGGTGGCCTCGGTGACCAGCCGGGCGATCTCCTGCTTGGCCGTACGGGTGCGCTGCTCGTTCTCCGACTCCGTGGCCGACAGCCGCTTGGCGGCGCTCGCCTCGGCCTCCTCGACGAGCTTGTCGGCCCGGGCGCGCGCCTCGCGCAGCGCCGTGTCGGCCTCCTGCAGCCGCTCCTCGGCGGTGCGGGTCAGCTCGGCGTTGCGCCGGCGGGCCTCCTCGGACTCGCCGGCCGCGGACGTACGGAGCTGCTCGGCCTGGTCGGTGGCCTCCTGGGCCTGCGTGGAGGCTGCGTTCAGCAGCCGCTCGGCGTCCGTACGGGCGCGGCGCAGGATCGCGTCGGCCTCCGCGCGGGCCTGCTCGGCCTCGGCGCCCAGCCGCTCGCGGGCCTGCTCGGCCAGCCGCTGCGCCTCGGCGCGGGCGTGTGCGAGCTGCTGCTCGGCCTCGGCTCTGGACTCTTCCATGAGCCGGCGGGCCTGGGCCTCGGTACGGGACCGCAGTTGCTCGGCCCAGGCGACGTTCTCGTTGACGTGGCTCTCGACGGTCGCCCGGCGCTCGTTGAGCTCCTCGTCCAGCCGCCGGCGGCGCTCCACCGCCTCGGTGTGCAGCTCGGCTTCGAGCCGGGACTGGCGCTCGGCCTGCTCCTGCAGCAGCCGCTGGGTCTGGGCGCGGGCCTCGCGCAGCTCGCGCTCGGCGTCCGCGCGCAGCTGGTCGGCCTGCACCTGGGCGTTGCGCAGCAGTTGCTCGGCCTGGGCGCTGACGTTGTCGTACGCCGGGCGCGTCATGAGGGTACGGCGTGCCTCGTGGAGCTTGGCACGCAGAACTTCGACCTGATAGCCGAGGTCGTCGGCATGCTGGACGGCCTTGTCCCGCTCCGTCTTCAGCCGCTCCATCTCGGCTTCGAACTGCGAGAGGTGATCGTCAGCCTCGTAGCGGTCGTTGCCCCGCACTGCGCGGTCCCATCCGTCCCCTGGTCATGGTGGCGGCCGGCTCCGTCGTGCGTGGAGCTGACCCTTCCGAAGAAATGGTGTCAGATCATCGGCGGAGATTGGACCGAGCCCCGATCCGGACCCCGGCCGAAGCAGCACTCTACCGGCCGGGGAACGTGAAGGTCAGTGCTCTTGGGAGGCCGTGACCAGTTCGGTCAGCACACCGTGGCAGTCCTTGGGGTGCAGGAAGGTGATCCGGGAGCCCATGGAACCGGTCCGCGGCTCGTCGTAGAGCACCCGGACGCCCTTCCCGCGGATGTCAGCAGCATCACCGTCCACATCGGCCGTGCCGAAGGCGATGTGGTGGACCCCCTCACCGTTCTTCTCCAGCCACTTGCCCACGGCTGAATCCTGACGGGTCGGCTCCAGCAGCTGAAGGTACGAAGCGCCGCCGTCCGACGTATCGTTGATCTTCAGCATGGCCTCCCGCACGCCCTGCTCTTCGTTGACCTCCGAGTGGAACACCTCGAAGCCGTAGGTCGCCCGGTAGAACTCGACGGTCTTGTCGAGGTCGAAGCAGGCGATTCCGATGTGGTCGATTCGCGTCAGCATGCTTCCAGTGCACCGCTCGCACGCATGATTACGCAACGTGCGCGCGATCACACCGACAGGCCGGTGACCCGGCCGGTACCGCTCAGTACATTGAGGAAAACCCTCGTTAACTTCCCTGCACAGGAAGGCCGCGCTGATGTCCTCATCGAACGGCAGCACCACCTCCGTGATCGTCGCGGGGGCCCGTACCCCCATGGGACGCCTGCTGGGCTCCCTGAAGTCCTTCTCCGGCGCCGACCTCGGAGGCTTCGCGATCAAGGCGGCACTGGACCGGGCCGGCATCGGCGGTGACCAGGTGCAGTACGTGATCATGGGCCAGGTCCTGCAGGCCGGCGCGGGCCAGATCCCCGCCCGCCAGGCGGCCGTGAAGGCCGGCATCCCCATGAACGTCCCGGCCCTGACCGTCAACAAGGTCTGTCTCTCCGGCCTGGACGCCATCGCGCTGGCCGACCAGCTCATCCGCGCGGGCGAGTTCGACGTGATCGTGGCCGGCGGCCAGGAGTCCATGACCAACGCCCCGCACCTCCTCCCGAAGTCCCGCGGCGGCTACAAGTACGGCGCCGTCGAGATGCTCGACGCCATGGCGCACGACGGCCTCACCGACTCCTTCGAGAACGTCGCGATGGGCGAGTCCACCGAGAAGCACAACACCCGCCTCGGCATCCAGCGCCCCGAGCAGGACGAGGTGGCCGCCCGCTCCCACCAGCGCGCCGCCGCCGCCCAGAAGAACGGCCTCTTCGAGGCGGAGATCACCCCCATCGAGATCCCGCAGCGCAAGGGCGAGGCGGTGGTTTTCAGCCAGGACGAGGGCATCCGCGGCGAGACCACCGCCGAGTCGCTGGGCAAGCTGCGCCCGGCGTTCGCCAAGGACGGCACGATCACCGCCGGCACCTCCTCGCAGATCTCCGACGGCGCCGCCGCCGTGGTCGTGATGAGCAAGGCCAAGGCCGAGGAGCTGGGCCTGGAGTGGATCGCGGAGATCGGCGCGCACGGCAACGTCGCGGGCCCGGACAACTCCCTGCAGTCCCAGCCCAGCAACGCGATCAACCATGCCCTCGGCAAGGAGGGCCTGACCGTTGCCGACCTCGATCTCATCGAGATCAACGAGGCGTTCGCCGCGGTCGCCGTGCAGTCCATGAAGGACCTCGGAGTTTCGCCGGAAAAGGTGAACGTCAACGGTGGCGCCATCGCGCTCGGCCACCCCATCGGCATGTCCGGCGCCCGTATCGTCCTGCACCTCGCGCTGGAGCTGAAGCGGCGCGGCGGCGGCGTGGGCGCGGCCGCCCTGTGCGGCGGTGGCGGCCAGGGCGACGCGCTCATCGTGCGCGTGCCGGGCAAGTGACGGGTACCCGTACCGGAAGATCGAGAACGGAGCGCTGAGCAATGGCAGATGTCCCCACCCTGGTCGCACAGGCCCGGGAGGGCCGGCCACGTGCGGTGGCCCGCCTCATCTCGCTGGTGGAGGGGGCATCGCCACAGCTGCGCGAGGTGATGGCCGCACTGGCGCCGCTGACCGGGCAGGCGTACGTCGTGGGCCTCACCGGCTCCCCGGGCGTCGGCAAGTCGACGTCCACCTCCGCGCTGGTCACCGCGTACCGGAAGATCGGGAAGCGGGTCGGCGTCCTGGCCGTCGACCCGTCCTCCCCGTTCTCCGGCGGTGCCCTGCTCGGCGACCGGGTCCGGATGAGCGAGCACGCCTCCGACCCCGGCGTGTACATCCGCTCCATGGCCACCCGCGGCCACCTCGGCGGCCTCGCCTGGGCGGCGCCGCAGGCCATCCGGGTGCTGGACGCGGCGGGCTGCGACGTGATCCTGGTCGAGACCGTGGGCGTCGGCCAGTCCGAGGTGGAGATCGCCTCCCAGGCCGACACCAGCATGGTGCTGCTGGCCCCCGGCATGGGCGACGGCATCCAGGCCGCCAAGGCGGGCATCCTGGAGATCGGCGACGTCTACGTCGTCAACAAGGCAGACCGGGACGGCGCCGACGCCACGGCCCGTGAGCTGAACCACATGCTGGGCCTGGGCGAGTCCCGCGCGCCCGGCGACTGGCGGCCGCCCATCGTCAAGACCGTCGCGGCCCGCGGCGAGGGCGTCGACGAGGTCGTCGAGGCGCTGGAGAAGCACCGCGCCTGGATGGACGAGCACGGCGTACTCGCCGAACGGCGGGCCGCCCGGGCCGCCCGCGAGGTCGAGACGATCGCCGTCACGACCCTGCGCGAACGCATCGGCGACCTGCACGGCGACCGCCGGCTGGGCGCCCTGGCCGAGCGCATCATGGCCGGCACGCTCGACCCGTACACCGCCGCCGACGAACTGGTGGCGGGCCTGACGGAACAGGGCTGATACGGCCGAGCCGACGGTACAGCGCTGATACGGCATGAGCCGGCCGGCTCCCCGGGGGGCGGGGAGCCGGCCGGCCTGGCAGGCGGCGGGGGGCGCCGCCGGTCTCGGGTGGGTCAGTCGTCGTCGCCGTCGTGGTCGTCGTCCGACGGGGTGTTGCTGACCGCGCCGCTGCCCGGGTCGACGGTCACGTGGTGCTCGGCGCCGTCCTTGGTGACCGTCTCGGCCTCCCAGGCGAGCTTCTTGCCGTGGTCGGGGCCGTCCAGCTCGACCGAGACGACCGTGCCGTGCGCGGCGGCCTTCTCCGCGGCCTGCGCGATGTCCACGGAGGCGTCGTTCAGCACGGAGCGGACCCGGTCCTTGCCCTCGTCGCCGTCGTCGTCCCGGTCGATGTGCCGGCCGCGCACCTCGGCCTTGTCGGCGCCCACGGTGATGTCGTGCCACTTGCCGTCCTTGCCGAGCACGTTCACGTCCCAGGCGACACCGGACTCGTCGTCGTCCAGGTCGACCTCGGTGACCGTGCCGGGGACGGCCTTCAGCGCGGCGGCCGCCGCCTGCTGCGCGGTGACCGAGGCGGCGTTCGCCTCCCGGGCGTCGTCGCCGTCACGGTCGTCGCCCTGACCCTGCGCGTTCTCGTGCGACGCCACGCCCTCGGCCTGCTGCCCCTGCGCCGGCGACGAGCTCGACGCCGCTGCCGTCCCGTCCTCGCTGCCGATGGCGACTGCGGTCGCGGTGCCGCCGGCGATCAGGGCGGCCGCGGCAACGGTGGCGATGACGACATTGCGCTTCATGGTGAAGCCTCCAGAACAGGTTGCTGTCGGTACGGATCACCCGGGGGCCGGGGGTCTCCCGGAGGGGGCCGGGACTGGCCCCCGAGGTGATGCCCACACACTGCCGACCCGTTCCTGAAGCCACCCTGAAGGAGCCTGAAGCGGTCTTCAGGAACCCAGCCTGAAGTGGCCTCCACCGACCCAGCCTGAAGCCGCCTTCAGCAAGCCGGTGGCACCCTTGTCGCATGCGCCTGTTGATCGTGGAGGACGAGAAGCGGCTGGCCCGTTCCCTCGCCGCCGGCCTGACCGCCGAGGGGTACGCCGTGGACGTCGTGCACGACGGCCTGGAGGGCCTGCACACGGCGAGCGAGGGCACGTACGACCTCCTCGTCCTGGACATCATGCTGCCCGGCATGAACGGCTACCGCGTCTGCGGCGCGCTGCGCGCCGCCGGCAACGACGTGCCCATCCTCATGCTCACCGCCAAGGACGGCGAGTACGACGAGGCCGAGGGCCTGGACACCGGCGCCGACGACTACCTCACCAAGCCCTTCAGCTACGTCGTGCTGGTCGCCCGCGTGAAGGCGCTGCTGCGCCGCCGCGGCCGCACCGCCCTGCCCGTACTGACCGTCGGCGCCCTCAGCATCGACCAGGGCGCCCGCACCGTGCGCCGCGCCGGCGAGGACGTGCCGCTGACCACCAAGGAGTTCGCCGTACTGGAACAGCTCGCGCTGCGGGCCGGCGAGGTGGTCTCCAAGTCCGAAATACTCGAACACGTCTGGGACTTCGCCTACGAGGGCGACCCGAACATCGTCGAGGTCTACGTCAGCGCCCTGCGCCGCAAGCTCGGCGCGGCCACCATCCAGACCGTGCGCGGCGCGGGCTACCGGATGGTGCCCGGTGCTTAGGGCCATGGGATCGGTACGGGCCAGAGCGGCCGCCGGCGCCACGGTCGTGGTCGCCCTCGCCCTCATCGGGGTCGGCATAGCCGTCCTGCTGGTACTGCGGGACAACCTGGCCGCGCAGGCCGATCTGCACGCCGAGGTCACCGCCCGCGAGGTGGCCTCCCAGATCGCCACCGGCACCCCCTACCGGGACCTCGACCTGCCGGACGCCGACGACCATCCCGTCCTCGTCGACGACGAGAACGGCCGCGTATTGGCGGCCGGTGAGGACCTCCAGGCCGTCGACGGCGCGAAGGTCTCCCTGGGGACGCCCGCCAACGGCCGCCACGGTGACGCTGACGACGACGGCGAGGCCCCCCGCCCCGGGGAGGTGGACGACGAGGTCGAGCACTCCGACGGCACGGCCGTCGTGGACGGCGAGCGCGCCGACTACCGCTGGGCCGAAGTCGACGCCACCGACACCCACGACCGCACGGTGACCGTCATGGCCGGCACCTCGCGCGCCGCCGAGGAGGAGACCATCGGCTCGGTGCGGAACGCCATGCTCATCGGCCTGCCGCTGCTGCTCCTGGTCGTCGCGGGCGTCACCTGGCTGGTCACCCGCCGCGCGCTGCGCCCCGTCGAGGGCATCCGCAGCGAGATGGCCGCGATCACCGCCAGTACGGACCTGTCCCGGCGGGTGCCGGAGCCCGCCTCCCGCGACGAGATCGCCCGGCTGGCCCGGACCACCAACGAGACGCTGGCGGCCCTGGAGGCGTCCGTCGAGCGCCAGCGCCGCTTCATCGCGGACGCCTCGCACGAGCTGCGCAGCCCCATCGCCAGCCTGCGCACCCAGCTGGAGGTCGCCGAGGCGCACCCCGAGCTGCTGGACCTGCCGGGCGCGGTGGAGGACACCGTACGGCTCCAGCACCTGGCCGCCGACCTGCTGCTGCTGGCCCGGCTGGACGCGGGGGAGCGGCCCAAGGACACCCGGGTCGACCTGGGCGCGCTGGCCCGCGAGGAGCTCTCGCAGCGGGTCGCCGACCGGCTGCCGGTGCGCGCCGGGGAGCTGCCGAGCATGGAGGTGTCCGGCTCGCGCGGCCAGCTGAGCCGGATCCTGGGCAACCTCGTCGACAACGCCCAGCGGCACGCCGATTCGCAGGTCACGGTGGACGTGCGCCGGGACGGCCGGTGGGCCGTGCTGCGGGTGGACGACGACGGTCCCGGCGTGGCCGAGGCCGACCGGGAGCGGATCTTCGAGCGGTTCGTACGGCTGGACGACGCGCGCAGCCGGGACGACGGCGGCGCGGGCCTGGGCCTCGCCATCGCCCGGGACATCGCCGAACGGCACGGCGGCACGCTGGCGGTGCGCGAGGGCGCGGCCTTCGAACTGCGGCTGCCGGTGGCTCAGGACAGCCGGGACAGCCAGGACTGACGGGCCCGGCCGTGCCGCGCGGGTGCGACGGTGTTCCCCCACCCGCGTCCCGCGCGGCGCCCGGCCGGTCAGTACCTCGAGCCCGTACCCGGATCAGTACTCCGAAGCCCGTACCCGGATCAGTACTTGCCGCGGTGCCCCCGGAGGTGGTCCGCCACCGGCGTCAACGAGTCGCGCAGCGCGGCCAGGTCGTCCGCCGAGAACAGGTCGATGAAGTGCTTGCGCACCGAGGCCACGTGGTGCGGCGCGACGCGGCGCATGGTGTCCCAGCCCTCGTCGGTGAGCACCGCGTACAGCCCGCGCCGGTCGGACTCGCAGCTCTCGCGGCGCACCAGCCCGGCGTTCTCCATGCGGGTGATCTGGTGCGAGAGCCGGCTCTTGGACTGGAGCGTGGAGGCCGCGAGGTCGCTCATGCGCATTCTGCGCTCCTCGGCCTCGGAGAGGTTCACCAGGATCTCGTAGTCGTTGTAGGTCAGCCCGAACGGCTGGAGATCCCGCTCCAGCTGGTGCGTCAGCAGCCTGCTGACGTCGAGATGGGTGCGCCAGGCACGCTGTTCCTGGTCGGTCAGCCAGGGGGTGTCACTGTCGGTCGTCATGAATGAATTCTACCCGTGAAAGTTGAATGGTAAATTAGTCATGCCCCGTGATCGTGGCCTCACCGGGCCCTTCCCGCCGGGGGTCATTCCGGCGGTCAGGGCTCAGACGTTCGAGGTCACCCTCCGCAGACTACCGCTCACAGCCCGAAGCGGCGCTGGAGCCCCCCGAGCGATCCCGGCAGCTGCGGCATTTGTGAGCCACCGCCGTGACCAGCGGACCCGCCCGGTACCCCGGGTTCCGCCGGCACCGTCCCCGTCGGCGCCTCCGGCATCAGCTGCTCGGTCGACTGCAGCAGCACCGTGCCGGCCCCGACGAACTCGAACTGGTGCTCCTCGCCGGAGACCCCGCCGATCCCGGTGTGCGCCCGCAGGCCCCCGAGGAAGCCGCGCAGATACTGATGATCGTAGTGATGGCACGGCGAGGGACAGTCCGCCCAGCCCACCAGCGCCTGCGGATCGACCCGGATCGGCGGCTCGGCGAAGACCACCGGGCCGTTGGACGCCGCGACGAATTTCCCGGTGCCGATGAGCGTCGAAAAGCCCGGCACGATCGACTGCTTCAGCGACAGGGATGGCTGAAAAGCGAGCAGGTTCCCCGACCGGATCGTGAGATTGCCCTCGTCCAGGTCATAGGAATTCACATCGAACGCCCGGTCCGCCAGCAGCATTTTCCCCCGCCCCTGCGCGACCACCCAGTCCGCGGCGTGCAGCGGCGAATGGAAACTGGACGCGATCAGCCGGTCCAGCGCCCCGTGCCCGATTCCCTGGAAATCGATCTGCCCGAAATAGGCGATCATCTTTCCCTTCTGCAGGAACCACTGCCCGTCCAGCTCCACGCTGAAGGCATACGGATTGACGTTGTCGTCCGCGGGCAGCGAATGCACATCGTGAATGACGGGACCGCTCACAGCTTTTCCTCCGACGCCTGTACGTAGACCGTGCCCTGGCCCGACAGTTCCAGTTGGAATGCCTCGCCCGAGCCGCGGCCGACCATCTCCCGCCAGCCGAGGGCCGTGGAGAGCTTGTTGCGGACGTTGCCGCGGTGGGCGACGTACGCCTGCGGGTCGACGTGGACCGGGCGGTCCTGGCGGATGGGCAGCTCGATGACGCCGCCGTGGGCCATCACCGCGGCCGAGCCGTGGCCTTCGAGGGTCGTCGTGAAGAGGCCCTGGCCGGTCACCTGGCCGCGCACCATGCCCATCACGCCGCCCTGCGAGCCCATGAACATCGTGCCCTGGCGCAGCGTCCCGTCGAACGCCAGCAGCCGGTCGGCCTCGACGTAGAGGGTGTCGCCGGTGAGGTCGATGACGTGGACGTGGTGGCCGCCGTGCCCGAACATCACCGAGCCGCTGCCCTCCACGGTCATCAGCGGCGTCGCCTCGTTGGCGATCCGGCGGCCGATCATGGAGCCGATGCCGCCCTGGCCGCCCTGGATGTTCGGGGTGAAGCTGACCTCGCCCTGGTACGCGAGCATCGCGCCGCGCTGGCTGAACAGCCGCTGCCCGGGCGTGACCTCGGCCCTGACCATGCGCGAGTTGAGGACCGTGAACGGCATCAGACCTCACCGCCGATGGTGTTGCGCTCGCTGGGCTGTACGTACACCAGGCCCTCGCCCTCGAAGCGGATCTGGAAGGCTTCGCCCGAGCCCTCCCCTATGAACGTGCGGAAGTTCACACCGGACTGGAAGTGCTGCCGCAGGTCGCCGGTGTGCGCGACGTACGCGCCCGGGTCGACCTGGAGGGGGGAGTCGCGGGTGACGCGCAGGACCACGGCGGGTCCGTCGGACATGATCGCGGCCTGTCCGGTGCCCTCCACGCTCGTCGTGAACAGCCCGTTCCCCTGTGACGCGCCGCGCAGCCCGGTGAACGACGTGCCCGTACGCAGCGTCGCCTCGGTGCAGAGCAGATTGGTCGCCTCCACGTAGAGCTTCTCGCCGTGCAGGTTCACCAGATTGATCTCGCTCGCGCGGTCCGCGAAGTAGCAGGTGCCCTCGCCCTTCACCTCCATGACTTCCATCTGTTCCCCGGTCAGCCGCCGGGTCACCATGCCGCGCAGGCCCTCGCCCCCGCCGCTCATCTTCTTGAACGCCATCCGGCCGTCGTACGCGACCATCGCACCGTTCTTCGCCTTCACGGCATCGCCGGTCATGTCGACGGCGAGCACTTTGCTCCCCTGGAGCCGAAACTGAGCCACGGACCTGAAGGTAGTCGGCCGGGGTGGACCGCGGCAGGGCGCCGGGCGGGGATCGGCCGGGCGGCGGGGGTCCGGTGGCGGGTCGGGCGACGGGCCCGGCGGCGGGGGAGTGTCGCGCGGCTGTCACAATGGAGCGGTGCTTGTGAATGTAAGCACAAGCTAAAGGCTGCACCCACCCCACCCGAACGAGGTTCCCGTGGACATCAAGACCGCATCCGCCCTGCGCCGGCTCCGCCTGGTCTCCGCACCGGAGGCCGTCTCCTTCCTGCTGCTGCTGATCTGCTCGGTCCTGAAGCGGACCACGGAGTTCAACGCGGTGCCGGTGATGGGCGCCGTCCACGGCGTGCTGTTCATCCTGTACGTGATCTTCTGGCTGGACGCCTGGAACCGTACGAAGTGGTCGTTCGGCACCGCCGCGCTCTACTTCATCCTCTCCGTCCTGCCCACCGGCGGCTTCTTCGCCGAGCGGAAGCTGAAGCGCGAGGCCGAGGCGTCCGTCATCGCCGCCCGCGCGCGCAAGGAGAAGGAAGGCGTCGTGGGAGGGGTCAAGGCATGATCGTCGCCTTCTCGGTGAGCCCGCTCGGCGTCGGCGAGGACGTCGGGGAGTACGTCGCCGACGCGGTACGGGTCGTCCGCGAGTCCGGGCTGCCCAACCGTACGGACGCCATGTTCACCTCCATCGAGGGCGAGTGGGACGAGGTCATGGACGTCGTCAAGCGCGCGGTCGCCGTGGTCGAGGAGCGTGCGGGCCGGGTCTCGCTCGTCCTCAAGGCCGACATCCGGCCCGGCGTGACCGACGGGCTGACCTCGAAGGTGGACACCGTCGAGCGGTACCTCGCGGAGCCGCGGGACTGACGGCGGGCGGTCACGGGCGTGGCCGGTGATACACCGTCCGCGCCCGTCTTCTGAGACGGGGCTGACCACCATATGGGCGACCGGTAGGGTCGGAGACGTGCCGAAGCCGCTCAGTCTCCCCTTCGATCCCATCGCCCGCGCCGATGAGCTGTGGCAGCGCCGGTGGGGGGCCGTCCCGTCGATGGCGGCGATCACCTCGATCATGCGGGCCCAGCAGATCCTGCTCGGCGAGGTGGACGCCGTGGTCAAGCCGTACGGCCTCACCTTCGCGCGCTACGAAGCCCTGGTGCTGCTGACCTTCTCGCAGGCCGGCGAGTTGCCGATGTCCAAGATCGGCGAACGTCTGATGGTGCATCCCACCTCCGTGACCAACACCGTCGACCGGCTGGTGAAATCCGGCCTGGTCGCCAAGCGCCCGAACCCGAACGACGGGCGCGGCACGCTCGCGTCCATCACGGACAAGGGGCGTGAGGTGTGCGACGCGGCGACCCGGGACCTGATGGCGATGGACTTCGGGCTCGGCGCGTACGACGCGGAGGAGTGCCAGGAGATCTTCGCCCTGCTGCGCCCGCTGCGGGTGGCGGCGGCGGACTTCACGGACGAGTAGGAGACCGTCCTCACGGGCGGGTAAGAACCCGGTGAATAAGGGGCGGTTAAGCCCCGTTCCGCACGTGGGGGCGGCGAAGATCGCCCCCGCTCGTACGGTTACGCTCGTGGGCATGAAACGAAGCGTGCTGACCCGCTACCGGACGATGGCGTACGTGACGGGCGTGCTGCTGGTCCTGCTGACCCTCGGCGTGATCGCCAAGTACCTGCTGCACATCGACGGTGCGGCCGGCTTCACCAGCGTCGTCGGCATCGCCCACGGCTGGCTGTACGTGGTGTACCTGATCTTCGCCTTCGACATGGGCTCCAAGGCCAAGATGCCCTTCGGCAAGCTGCTGTGGGTGCTGATCGCCGGCACGATCCCCACGGCCGCGTTCTTCGTCGAGCGCAAGGTCTCGCGCGAGCTGGAGCCGCTGATCACGGGCGACGCGGCCGCGCAGACCGCCAAGGTCTGACGCCCGCATGAGCGAGCCGTACGCCGAGCACCGCGACCACCCGCTGGTCGCGGCCGCGCGGCGGCTCGCCGCCGGCACCCTCGCCCCGGCCGCCGAGCGCGCCGACCGCGAGGGGGTGGATCCGGCCACGATCGCCGCGGTCAAGGCGTCCGGCGTCCTCGGTGCCGTGGGCCCGGTCGCGTACGGCGGTGCCGCGGCGCCCGCGCCCGTCGTCCGGGAGATCGCCGAGATCCTCGCCGGGGCCTGCTGCGCCACCTTCTTCGTCCAGGCGCAGCACCACACGCCGCTCACCACGCTCGCCGCGGCGCCCGAGGGCACGCCCGTCCGCGAGCAGCTGCTGCGCCCGCTGTGCGACGGGACGCTGCTGGCCGGCGTCGCCTTCTCCCATCTGCGGGCCTTCCCGGAGCTGCCGGTGCGCGTCACCCGGGAGCACTCCGGGTGGCGCTTCGACGGCCGGGTGCCCTGGTACACCGGCTGGGGCCTGAACGACGTACTGCTGCTCGGCGGCGCGACCGAGGGCGGCGAAGTGGTCTTCGCCGTCACCGAGGCCCGCGAGCAGCCCGGCCTGCACGCCACCGAGCCGCTGGAGCTGGCCGCGCTCTCCGGCACCCGCACGGTCGGCCTGGAGCTGGACGGCCTGGTGCTGCCCGACGGCGCGGTGGCGCTGCGGCAGCCGTACGAGGACTGGGCGGCGGCCGACCGGCCGAAGAACACCAACGTCAACCCGGCGGTGCTGGGCGTCACCCGCGCCGCGCTGGACCTCCTGGACGCTTCGGGTGACGAGGCCGCGGCGCGGACCGCCGGCGTGCTGCGCGAGCGGCTGGCGGCCGTGCGCAAGGACGCGTACGCGCTGCTGGACGAGGTACCGGCGCAGGAGCGTATTCCGGACCGGCTGGCCGCCAAGATGCGCGCGTACGACGTGTTGCGCGCGGCGACCACTGCCGCTGTCGTGGCGGGCGGGGGCCGGGCCGTGGCCCTGGACAGCCCTGCCCAGCGGCTGGCCCGTGAGGGCATGTTCCTGCTGGTCCAGGGCCAGACCAGGGACGTCAGAGACGCGCATCTGGCCGCCCTGCGCGGCTGACGCACCCGCTGCCGGAGGGACCGCGGCGGACGGCCATGCACAAGTACTAGGACGCCCTAGTACTTACATTTACTAGGACGTCCAAGTAAATTGGTGGCATGGACGCTGACGCGATCGAAGAGGGCCGCCGCCGCTGGCAGGCCCGGTACGACTCCGCACGCAAGCGCGACGCGGACTTCTCCACCCTCTCCGGGGACCCGGTGGACCCGGTGTACGGCCCCCGCCCCGGCGACGCCTACGAAGGCTTCGAGCGGATCGGCTGGCCCGGGGAGTACCCCTTCACGCGCGGCCTGTACCCGACCGGCTACCGGGGCCGGACCTGGACCATCCGCCAGTTCGCGGGCTTCGGCAACGCCGAGCAGACGAACGAGCGGTACAAGATGATCCTCAAGGCGGGCGGCGGCGGCCTCTCGGTCGCCTTCGACATGCCGACCCTGATGGGCCGCGACTCCGACGACCCGCGCTCGCTCGGCGAGGTCGGCCACTGCGGCGTCGCCATCGACTCCGCCGCCGACATGGAGGTCCTCTTCAAGGACATCCCGCTCGGTGACGTGACGACCTCGATGACGATCTCCGGACCCGCCGTCCCGGTCTTCTGCATGTACCTGGTCGCCGCCGAGCGCCAGGGCGTCGACCCCGGCGTCCTCAACGGCACGCTCCAGACGGACATCTTCAAGGAGTACATCGCCCAGAAGGAGTGGCTCTTCCAGCCCGAGCCGCATCTGCGCCTGATCGGCGACCTGATGGAGCACTGCGCGCACGCCATCCCGGACTACAAGCCGCTCTCGGTATCCGGGTACCACATCCGCGAGGCGGGCTCGACGGCCGCGCAGGAGCTGGCGTACACCCTGGCCGACGGCTTCGGCTACGTCGAGCTGGGCCTCTCGCGCGGCCTGGACGTGAACAAGTTCGCGCCCGGCCTGTCCTTCTTCTTCGACGCGCACGTGGACTTCTTCGAGGAGATCGCCAAGTTCCGCGCCGCGCGCCGCATCTGGGCCCGCTGGATGCGCGACGTGTACGGCGCGACCAGCGAGAAGGCGCAGTGGCTGCGGTTCCACACGCAGACCGCGGGCGTCTCGCTGACCGCCCAGCAGCCGTACAACAACGTGGTCCGCACCGCCGTCGAGGCGCTGGCCGCGGTGCTCGGCGGCACGAACTCCCTCCACACCAACGCCCTGGACGAGACCCTCGCCCTCCCGTCCGAGCAGGCCGCGGAGATCGCGCTGCGCACGCAGCAGGTGCTGATGGAGGAGACCGGCGTCGCCAACGTCGCGGACCCGCTGGGCGGTTCGTGGTACATCGAGCAGCTCACCGACCGCATCGAGGCGGACGCCGAGAAGATCTTCGACCGGATCAAGGAGCGCGGCGCCCGCGCCGTCCCCGACGGGCAGCACCCCATCGGCCCGATGACCTCCGGCATCCTGCGCGGCATCGAGGACGGCTGGTTCACCGGCGAGATCGCCGAGTCCGCCTTCCAGTACCAGCAGGCGCTGGAGAAGGGCGACAAGAAGGTCGTCGGCGTCAACTGCCACCACGGCTCGGTCACCGGCGACCTGGAGATCCTGCGGGTCAGCCACGAGGTCGAGCGCGAGCAGGTGCGCATCCTCGGTGCCCGCAAGGCGGCCCGTGACGACGCGGCGGTGCGCACCGCGCTGGAGGGCATGCTGGCCGCGGCCCGCGACGGCCGCAACATGATCGAGCCGATGCTCGACGCGGTCCGCGCGGAGGCCACCCTCGGCGAGATCTGCGACGCGCTCCGGGACGAGTGGGGCGTGTACACGGAGCCGGCAGGCTTCTGAGCAGGCGCGTACGCAACGGAATCCGTGGCGTTCTTCCGGAGGCGCTGGGTAGGTGGGTGCGGTCTGCATCCACTTACCCCTCCGGGAGACGTACGTGAAGAGATCCGTTCTCGCCGCCTGCGGCGCGACCGCGCTGGCCACCGCCCTGCTCACCGGTTCGGTGGTCCTCGGCACGTCCGCCACGGCCAGGCCCGCGCCCGAGCCGCACGCGGCCGGCCTCCACCAGGCCCGCGTCCAGGACGACTTCGACTCCCTCGGCCCCGAAGTGCAGGCCGCGAAGCTGTCCTCGGGCCGCACCGCGCACTACATCGACGAGGGGCCGCGGGACGGGAAGCCCGTGCTGTTCATGGGCGGTACGGGCACCAGCGCCCGCGCCGCGCACATGACCGACTTCTTCCGCAGTACGCGCGAATCGCTCCACCTGCGGCTGATATCGGTCGAGCGCAACGGCTTCGGCGACACCGCGTACGACAAGGACCTGGGCAAGGCCGACTTCGCGAAGGACGCGCTGGAGGTCCTGGACCGGATCGGCGTGCGGAGGACGAGCGTGATCGCGATCTCCGGCGGCGGGCCGTACGCCGCCGAGCTCGCCGCGCGGGCACCGCAGCGCATCGAGGCGCTGCACCTGGCCGCCGCGCTGCCCCCGTACGGCAAGAAGCCCGACTACTGCGGGGTGCCGGACGAGGAGCTGGGCAAGCAGCTGGCCCCCGTGCTCGCCGACCCCCGCAAGTGGTGGGCGTTCCCCGACGACAGCCCGACGAAGCAGATCCCGGGCTTCGCCGACACCGCGTACGAAGAGGGCGCGCGCACCTACAACCAGCGCGGCCAGAAGGCCGACCCGGCACCGCAGGTGCACGAGCAGAAGCTGTACTGCGAGCGGCCGGGGCCCGACCTGTCGAAGCTGACCGCGCCGGTGTTCCTCTACAGCGGCAAGAAGGACACCACCGTGCCGCCGAGCACGATCGACACCTGGCGGCAGCACCTGCCCGGGAAGCCGGTGGTGCGCTCCTACGCCGACTCCGGGCACGACGTGCAGTACCGGCACTGGGACCAGATCCTGGTCGACCTCGCCGGGTTCACGGACCGCACGGTGATCTGCGTCAACGGGCACAGCGAGATGGCGAAGGCCGCCGCGGCGGAGAAGCTGGTGTCCGGCGGGCGGGCGACGCTGGGCAGCTGTGCCTGGCAGAAGACAGGTGAGTGAACCGGCCGTTCAGCGCGGGAACCGCAGCCGGAACAGCGCCCCGCCGCCCGGCGCCCGCTCCGCGGTCAGCTCGGCGCGGTGCGCACGGGCGATCTGCCGGGCCATCGCCAGGCCCAGCCCCGAGCCGGGGAGGGTGCGGGCGGCCCGGGCGCGGTAGAAGCGGTCGAAGACGTGCGGCAGGTCCTCGGCGGCGATGCCCGGGCCGTGGTCCCGGACCGTGATCTCCAGCGCGCCCGGCGGGGCGGTCAGCTCCGCTTCGACCGGGCCGCCGGGCGGCGAGAACTTGGCCGCGTTGTCGAGCAGGTTCGAGAGCAGCCGGGTCAGCCGGGCCGGTACGCCGGGCACGGAGTCCGCCGCGGCGCGCGCGTCGGTCCGTACGGTGAAGGCGATAGCGGGCCAGTGTTCGCGGGCCGCGGCGACCGCGTGCTCCAGCAGCGCGGCGGGGCGCACCTCCTCGACCAGCGGCTGCGGCTCCTCGTCGCGCGCCAGCTCGATCAGGTCGTTGACCAGCGTGGTCACCTCGCGCAGCTGGCGGCCGAGCGCTGCTGACGCGCGGTCGCGCTGGGCCTCGGTCAGCCGGTCGGCGCGGGCGAGGAGTTCGGCGTTGGTACGCAGCGCCGTCAGCGGCGTGCGCAGCTCGTGGGAGGCGTCGGCGACCAGCCGGCGCTGGGCGGTGACCGACTGTTCCAGCTCGCCGAGCATGGTGTTGAAGCTGGCCGCCAGCCGGGTCAGCTCGTCCTCGCGGCCGGGCGGCCCGGCGGGCAGCTCGATGCGGTGCCCGGCGTCGCGGGTCGCGGCGATCCGTTCGGCGGCGGCGGTCAGCCGGGCGACGGGCGCCAGGCCGGTACGAGATACCCAGTAGCCGAGCGCGGCGGCCAGCAGGACGCCCGCGCCGCCCACCGCGGCCAGCATCCCGGCGGCCTGCCGCACCCCTTTCTCCACGGTGTCCGCGCGCAGCGCCACCTGCACCGCCGTGCCGTCCTTGAAGTGCTGCGTGAGCATCCGGGCCGGACGGCCGTGCAGGGTGAATTCGCTGTAGTACGCGGCGTGCCGGCCGGCCGCGACCTCGCGGGTGGCGTCGGTGACCGGCAGCAGATAGGGCCGGGACGGATCGGCGGCGGGGTCGGCGGGGACGATCTGGGAGCAGGCCGGGGCCGCCAGGTAGCGGCACTCACCGGCCACCATGCCCGGTCCCTCGTCCCGGTTCTGCTGCATGACCAGGGTCGCCGACTGGGTGAGGTTCAGCTCCAGCTGGTGGCCCATGGCGTACCGGATGATGACGAACGCGGCGGTGCACACGCCGACGGCGACCAGTGCCACGGCCGCCGAGGCGGCCAGCGCCAGCCGGGTCCGCAGCGGCCGCCTGCGCCGCCACGGTGCCCCGAGCCCGCGGCGGCCGCTCACTCTTCCCCCAGCCGGTAGCCGACGCCGTGCACGGTGTGCAGCAGCCGTGGTTCGCCGCCCGCCTCCAGCTTGCGGCGCAGGTAACCGACGTACACGGCGAGGGAGTTGGAGGCCGGGCCGAAGTCGCGGCCCCAGACCCGCTCCAGGATCACCTCGCGTGGCATGACCTGGCCGGGGTTGCGCGCGAAGAGCTCCAGCAGGGTCCACTCGGTACGGCTGAACTCCAGCCGGCGGCCCGCCCGGCGCCCGGTGCGGGTGGCCGGGTCGAGCACCAGGTCGGCGACGGTCAGCGCGGCGCCCTCGGCGTCCGGTACGGCGACGCGGCGCAGCAGGGCCCGGAGCCGGGCGGTCAGTTCGTCCAGCGCGAAGGGCTTGACGAGGTAGTCGTCGGCGCCGGCGTCCAGCCCGTCCACCCGCTCGCTGACCGCGTCCAGCGCGGTGAGGACGAGGACGGGTGTGCGGTCGCCGAGCGCGCGCAGCCGCCGGCAGACCGCGAGGCCGTCCAGTACGGGCATCATCACGTCCAGCACCAGCGCGTCCGGCTGCCACTCCGCGACCGCGCTCAGCGCGGCCAGCCCGTCGGCCGCGCCGCGTACCCGGTACCCCTCCACGGTCAGGCCGTCCTCGACGGCAGCCCGCACCTCCGCGTCGTCGTCGACGACCAGGATGCGGGGCGCGGGCGGGGCGGCGCCCGGGGGCGGCGGGGGCGATGCGGTCGGTGGCATGGGCCAAGGCTGCCAAACGGCGCTCTTAGAACCTTCTTAGGGCGCGCGACGAGCGTGGCGGCCATGCGCACACCACTCTCCGTCGTCATCGGTGCCGGGGGCACCGGCGGCCACATCTATCCGGGGCTCGCCCTCGCCGACGCGCTGCGCCGGGCCGTGCCCGACGCGGTGATCTCCTTCGTCGGTACCGAACGCGGGCTGGAGAAGCGGCTGATCCCGAAGGCCGGGTACCGCCTGCACACCGTCGACATGATCCCCTTCGATCCGGCGCTGGGCGCCCGGCGCTATCTGCTGCCCGCCGCGCTGCTGAAGTCCGGCGCCCAGTGCCGGGCGATCCTGCGCGCGCAGGGTGCGCAGGCCGCGGTCGGGATGGGCGGTTATCCCAGCGCGCCGGTGATCGTGGGCGCCCGGCTGGCGGGGCTGCCGAGCCTGATCCACGAGTCCAACGCGGTACCGGGCCGGGCCAACACCTTCGCCGCGCGGCTCACCCCGCACATCGCCCTCGCCTTCGACCGCAGCCGCGCGCACCTGCCGGGCGGTGAGCGGGCCGAGACGGTCGGCATGCCGCTGTCCGGGCCGCTCGCCGGGCTGGACCGGGCGGCGCTTCGAGGCCCGGCCCGCCGGGCGCTCGGCATCCCGGACGGCGCCCGGCTGCTGCTGGTCAACGGCGGCAGCCTGGGGGCGGCGCGGCTCACCGAGGCCGCCATCGGGCTGGCAGCGCGGCACCGGCACCGCCCGGACCTGCGGATGCTGATCAAGACGGGCCCGGACGCGCTGGCCGCGGCGCGCGAGCGGCTCGTGGCCGGGGGCGGCGCGGCGATCGCGGAGGCGGTCCCTTACCTGGACCGGATGGATCTCGCGTACGCCGCCGCCGACCTGGTGGTGTGCCGGGCCGGCTCGGCGACCGTCGCGGAGCTGGCCACGATCGGGATGCCCGCGGTCCTCGTCCCGTATCCGCACGCGCCCGGCGACCACCAGACGCACAACGCGCGGGTGCTCTCCGACGCCGGCGCCGCGCTGCTGCTGCCGGACGGCGAGACCACCGCCGAGCGCCTCGACGCCGTCACCGGACCGCTGCTGGACGACCCGGCGCGGCTGGCGGCGATGGGCGCGGCGGCCGATCCGGGCACCCACGCCCGCGCCGCCGACCTGCTCGCGGCGAAGGTCCTCCGGCTGGCCGGCCGTTCCCCGCTTCCCACCACATCGAAGGAGTACGCATGACCACGCAGCACACCCCCTGGCAGGGCCGCCGGGTCCTCGTCACCGGCGCCGAGGGATTCATCGGCTCCACGCTCGTCGACCTGCTCGTCGCGCGCGGCGCGCGGGTCCGGGCCCTGGTCCACTACAAGCCGTACGCGGAGAAGGGCCATCTGGCCCGGTACCTCGTTCCGGACAGCCCCGTGGAGATGCTGGCGGGCGACATCCGCGACGCGGGCCGGGTGCGGGACGCGGTGGCCGGCTGCGACACGGTCTTCCACCTCGCCGCGCTGATCGGCATCCCGTACAGCTACGACTCGCCCGGCGCGTACGTGCAGACCAACGTGGTCGGTACGGAGAACGTGTGCGAGGCCGCCCGGCTGCACGGCGTGCGGCGGCTCGTCCACACCTCCACCAGCGAGGTGTACGGGACCGCGCGCACCGCGCCCATCGCCGAGAACCACCCGCTCCAGCCGCAGTCCCCGTACTCCGCCTCGAAGATCGGCGCCGACATGATGGCGCTCTCCCACTGGCACGCCTTCGAACTGCCGGTCACGGTGGTCCGCCCGTTCAACACCTACGGGCCCCGGCAGTCGGCCCGCGCCGTGATCCCCACGATCCTCGCGCAACTGCACTCCGGCGCCCGGGAGATCCGGCTCGGCTCCCTCACGCCGACCCGCGACTTCACCTATGTCACGGACACCGCCGAGGGATTCCTCGCCCTCGCGGAGTGCGACCGGGCGGTGGGGGAGGTGGTCAACCTCGGTACGGGGCGGGAGATCTCCATCGGGCAGCTCGCCGAGGAGCTGATCGCGGCCTCCGGGCGGACGGCGAAGGTGGTCGTGGACCCGGCGCGGCTGCGGCCCTCGGGCAGCGAGGTGGAGCGGCTGCTGTCGGACAACGCGCGGGCCCGGGAGCTGTCCGGCTGGAAGCCGCGGGTGTCCCTGGAGGTGGGGCTGCGGCGGACCTCGGACTGGGTCGGCGGGCACCTGCATCTGTTCGCCGGTGACCGCTACCAGGTCTGAGGGCACCGGCCCGGCGCGCGGCCCGCGCTCAGTCCCTGCTCTCCAGCCCGCGCAGCCCGGCGAGCAGGAGGGTGGTGAAGCGGGCCGCCCAGGCCGCGTCGACCGGTTCGCCGCTGACCAGGGCGCGGTGCACCACCGCGCCCGCGATCACATCGAAGATCAGGTCCACGCTGCGGGCCGCCGCGGCGGCGCCCTCGGCCCCGCCGCTGTCCGGCGGCAGTTCGCCGCGCCGCTGGGCGCGCTGCCGGCCCTCCACCACCAGCCGCTTCTGCCGCTCCACGACGGCCTCGCGGATCCGGGTGCGCAGCGCGTCGTCCGTGGTGGACTCGGCGACCACCGCCATCAGCGCGGTCTTGGTCTCCGGGCGGGCGAGCAGCGCGGCGAACTGCAGCACGACGCCCTCGATGTCGTCCTTCAGGCAGCCCCGGTCGGGGAGTTCCAGCTCGTCGAAGAGGACCGCGACGGCGTCCAGCACCAGCTCGTTCTTGCCTGCCCAGCGGCGGTACAGCGTGGTCTTGGCGACCTTGGCGCGCGCGGCCACGTCGCCCATCGTGAGCTTCCCCCAGCCCAGCTCGACGAGCGCGGCGCGGGTGGCGTCCAGGATCGCGGCGTCGGCCGCGGCGCTGCGCGGGCGTCCCGTGCGGCGGGTGAGGCGGGCGCGCTCCTTGCGGGGGCCGGTGGGAGAGCACTGCATGCGGCCGACCATACCGGCCGGTAGGCGCGGGGTGGCCGTGCCGGGTGAGAGAGATCACGAGCGCGGCGGCCCCGCACGGTTGCCGCGGCGGGGGACCGGAGAGTTACGCTACGACTCGTAGCGAAAGAGCGACGCCACACACACCGGTCGCGGGTGGGGACCCCGGCCACCGCAGACCGGTCCCTCCTCGGGACCAGCACAGACCGGTCCTCCTCGGGACCACCCGGAGCTCCGTCTCGGGCCCGCCTCAGGCAATCCGGCGGGATGCGGGCAGGGTACGGAGCTCACCTCGCGGGGTCCAGGGCCATGGGGGCCCTGGATTTTCCGCACCGCTTTCCGGAACGGCCCGCTCAGGGGGGAGGATGGGACCATGCAGCCACGCAATATGTCCATGAGTGGAGTGGTCGACCTCGCCGCGGTGAAGGCGGCCGGGGAAGCGAAGCAGAAAGCGGAACAGGCGCGCGCCGAAGCGGCGCGTACCGGCCGGGCCCCGGCGGGCGGCGGCCGGCTCGTGATCGACGTCGACGAGGCGGGGTTCCAGCAGGAGATCCTGCAGCGCTCCACCGAGGTCCCGGTCGTCATCGATTTCTGGGCCGAGTGGTGCGAGCCGTGCAAGCAGCTGGGCCCGCTGCTCGAGCGCCTGGCGGCGGAGTACGCCGGCAAGTTCGTGCTCGCCAAGATCGACGTAGACAGCAACCAGGCCCTTTTCCAGCAGTTCGGCGTGCAGGGCATCCCGGCGGTGTTCGCCGTCGTCGCGGGCCAGCCGATCCCGCTGTTCCAGGGCGCGGCCCCGGAGGCGCAGATCCGGCAGGTGCTGGACCAGCTGGTGCAGGCCGCCGAGCAGCAGTTCGGCATCGTCGGCGCGCCCGTCGCCCCGGCGGCGCAGGGCGACGAGGAGCCCGTCGAGGCGCCCGCCCCGGCCGGTCCGTACGACGCGCTGCTGGAGGCCGCGACCCAGGCGCTGGACTCCGGTGACCTCGGCGGCGCCATCCAGGCGTACAAGAACGTGCTCTCCGACGACCCGGCGAACCCCGAGGCCAAGCTGGGCCTCGCGCAGGCCGAGCTGCTGCACCGCGTGCAGGACCTCGACCCGCAGGCGGTGCGCAAGGAGGCGGCCGAGAATCCGGCCGACGTGCAGGCGCAGATCCGCGCGGCCGACCTGGACCTGGTCGGCGGGCACGTGGAGGACGCCTTCGGGCGGCTGGTCGACGTCGTGAAGCGCACGGCGGGCGACGACCGCGAGGCGGCCCGGGTGCGGCTGCTGGAGCTCTTCGAGGTCATCGGCGGCGACGACCCGCGCGTCGTGAGCGCGCGTACCGCGCTGGCCCGCGTCTTGTTCTGACGGCTCGCCAACTCCTCCCTCCTCAAACGGAACGGCGGCCACGTTTTACCAAATCTTGGTAATCGTGGCCGCTGTTACTTGGAGTAAGAGCGCTGGTAGGAGTTCAGGCGTTTTGGGTGGAATTTCCGGATGTTTCTTCCGCGTTAAAGGCGACCCTGCGTACCGGGGTGGTTCCCCTCGGTACAGAGGCAGTTATTTGTCTGTTACTCGTAGGTAACGAGCCCCTTGTGCAGCGGCTCCGAATGGACCACGATCAGCCAAGCTCGGTCCGTTACTCCGCAGTCCGGTACCCAATCGGAAGTCGCGGGAGACGGGTCCCCACCGGGTGGCCGGCGGCAGTGGCGCCGGTCGGGACAGGGGGGTCTTCGCCGAAATCGGCGGAGCCTGTCCAGAGAGGTTGCGCGAGAGCGTGGCCAGTGGTTGTCGCTCGGGGGTGATCGCCGGCGGTTCGGAACGCAAGAACTCCGAAGCGGGCGCTCTCCTTCCCGAGGACGTAGCACTTCTCCCATCCCAGGTGCGGCCGTATCCATGACCCGAGCGGCCGGTGCCGGAGATGTACGTCCGAGAAGGAGGAAAGTCATGGAGTCCCTGGCTCGTGGCGGGACCAGATGGAAGCGGTTCGCCGTCGTCATGGTGCCGAGCGTCGCTGCGACGGCCGCGATCGGCGTGGCCCTCTCGCAGGGTGCGCTGGCCGCGTCGTTCAGCGTGTCCGGCCAGCAGTTCAAGGTGGCCACCGACCGCCTGGACGGCACCGGCTTCGTCCAGTACGGAGCCGTTGACGCCCAGAAGGGCGGCAAGCAGATCCCGGTCGCGGTCTCGGCGTTCTCCAGCGCCAAGATCAAGAACCTGTGCCAGTCGGTCGTCGTGCCCGTCCCGGTCTTCGGTGACGTGTCGATGAAGCTCCAGGCGGGTGGCGGTGACACGCCGGTCGAGGCGAAGAACCTCTACATCGACCTGGACCAGCTGGAAGCCGACGCGACCTTCAACAACATCAACATCGGTGTTGCGGCGGGTTCGACGTCCAAGGGCCCCGGCATCAAGAAGGGTGACAAGGCCGACCCCGGTTCGTTCGCCCAGGAGGCCGACACGGCCACCCTGACCGGAGTCAAGCAGACGGCGTGGGCGACCACCGCCGGAACGTTCAAGCTCAGCGGCCTGAAGATGAAGGTCTCCGCGGGCAAGAACGAGTGCTACTGACGCACTGAGCGTGCGGGCACGGGGGACCGAACGCCAGGCCCTTTGGGCCGCCTCCCTGTGCCCGTGCGCCGGGCGCCGACAGCACCGAGCACCACCAGCTCACGTACCACCGAATTGCCAGTCCCGAGGAGCTGTACGAGATGAGCGCCGACACGCGACCACGGCTGAGCGAGACAATCGGCCGGCAGCGCCGTTCGTTCCGGGTTTGGCGGGGACAACGCCCGTACTGGGCCGGGTTGCTGACCCTGCTCGCCGGCATCCCGATCATGTACATCCCTTACGCGAACCTCACGATCGGTTCCCTGACCGTCCGCATGGCGACGACGGCGGGCGCGGGCTCGCTGATCATCGGCGTGCTGCTGGTCGTGCTCGGTCTGACCATGTGGTTCCAGCCCGCTTCGAGGGTCTTCGCCGGTGTCGCGGCGATCCTGCTGTCGCTGGTGTCCCTGGTCGTCTCCAACTTCGGCGCTTTCCTGATCGGCTTCCTGCTGGGGCTGATCGGCGGTGCGCTGGCGGTCTCCTGGGCCCCCGGCAAGCCGGCGCCGGCAGAGTCCGCCGCCAAGGACACCGACGGTGATCCCGGGCGGGCGGACGCTCCCGACGACGGGTTCGACCCGTTCGGCGGCGGGCGGCCCGCGGCGGCCGGAGCGGGCGGTTCGCGCGGCGTACTGGACGACCTGTCAGGTAAGAGCCCGACCAACGGGACGAACGGGAGGCATCGTGCCGGGTGAGGAGCTGCACGACGAGGGCGCAGCCGCCGGGGCGAGATCCGGGCGGCACGCGGCGCCGAGGAAGCCGCTGCTGACGCGGTTGCACGTGCCCGCCGGCAAGGCGATCGCCATTGCCGCCATGCCCTCCGCCGTGCTCATGGGCATGGGGCTCACGCCCCAGCTGGCCGTGGCCAAGCCCAAGCCCCCGGAGAGCCCCTTCCGGGACGGTCCGTGCGTGACCGCGCCGGACAAGGTGGAAGGCAAGGACGCCAAGTCCAAGGACAAGGCCGAGGACAAGAAGGACGGCAAGGCCACCGCCGAGCCGTCCGCGAAGCCCTCCGCCTCGCCCTCCGGCACGGACGAGGGCAAGACGTCCGAGCCCACCGCCGACCCGAAGACCGACGAGCCGTCGGACTCCGCGACGCCCTCGCCGTCCGCCTCCCCCGAGGAGGAGAAGAAGGACGGCGGCCTGCTGGGCGGCGTCGGTGACGCGCTCGGTGGCCTGCTCGGCGGCGGTGAGGACTCGTCCGAGGAGGAGTCCACCGCCTCGCCGAGCCCGTCCCCGTCCGAGTCGTCGTCGGAGGACACCGCGTCCAAGGACGCCACGTCCGACGAGACGAAGGCCGAGGACTCCGGTTCCGCCACCGACAAGGTGACCAAGCCGGTCCAGGACACCCTGGACGGCGTCACCAACCACGGTGACGGCGGGAAGACGGTCAACGACACCGTTCACGGTGCCGTGGGCACGGTCGACAACGTCCTGCCCGGCGGCGGCCTCGACGGCACGGACGCCAACGGCAAGAAGGGCTACCCCTGCGTCGTCGAGAACAAGCAGAAGGGCAAGGACGAGCAGACCCCCGTCACCCTGCCCGACGACCCCTGGCACCTGGAGTCCTCCGCGCTCACCCTGCGCGGCCTGGACTATGAGGGCGTCGTCAACGTCACCACCCAGAACGGCAGCACCAAGCAGGCCCTGAAGTTCACCGCCGACAGCGTGGACATCGGCGACCTGCACCAGATCGTCGACGACCCGACGTCCGGGAAGAAGTACCACGTCCAGGCGCGCAAGGGCTCCACGTCCACGATCCGCGGCGGCAAGGTGACGATGTACACCGAGAAGCTGCAGGGCAACCTCTTCGGCCTGATCCCGGTCACCTTCGACCCGGAGCACCCGCCGCCGCTCAACACCCCGTTCGCCTACTTCACCAAGGTGAAGATCGACCAGGCGGGCCAGTTCGGCGGCAACCTGCACGTCCCGGGCCTGCACCAGTTCATGACCGACTGAGCACCGCCACCGTCGGCACGATCCGGCCCGGTCCACCGGAACCACTCCGGGAGCCGCACCACGAAGGCCCCGCTCCTCCTCGGAGGAGCGGGGCCTTCGCGCGTACGTACCGGGCGTCAGTCGCCCAGGTGGTGCACCCGGACCATGTTGGTGGTGCCGGGGACGCCGGGGGGCGAACCGGCGGTGATGATCATCGTGTCGCCCTTGTTGTAGCGCTTGAGCTTGAGCAGCTCGGCGTCGACCAGGTCGACCATCGCGTCGGTGTTGTCCACGTGCGGCACGACGAAGGTCTCCACGCCCCAGCTCAGCGAGAGCTGGTTGCGGGTGGACTCGTCGGTGGTGAAGGCCAGGATCGGCTGGGTCGCGCGATAGCGGGACAGCCGGCGGGCGGTGTCACCGGACTTGGTGAAGGCCACCAGCGCCTTGCCGTTCAGGAAGTCGGCCATCTCGGCGGCCGCGCGGGCCACGGCGCCGCCCTGCGTACGCGGCTTCTTGCCCGGGACCAGCGGCTGCAGGCCCTTGGACAGCAGCTCCTCCTCGGCCGCCTCGACGATCTTCGACATCGTCTTGACGGTCTGGATCGGGTACTGGCCGACCGAGGACTCGGCGGAGAGCATGACCGCGTCCGCGCCGTCCAGGATCGCGTTGGCGACGTCGGACGCCTCGGCGCGGGTCGGGCGGGAGTTGGTGATCATCGACTCCATCATCTGGGTCGCCACGATCACCGGCTTGGCGTTCCGCCGGCACATCTCCACCAGGCGCTTCTGCACCATCGGGACCTTCTCCAGCGGGTACTCCACCGCCAGGTCACCACGGGCCACCATGACGCCGTCGAAGGACGCGACGACCTCTTCCATGTTGGCGACGGCCTGCGGCTTCTCGACCTTGGCGATCACCGGGACACGGCGGCCGACCTCGTCCATGACGCGGTGCACGTCCTGGACGTCCTTGGCGTCCCGCACGAAGGACAGCGCGACCAGGTCGCAGCCCATGTTCAGGGCGAACTTCAGGTCCTCGATGTCCTTCTCGGACAGCGCCGGCACGTTCACCGCGGCGCCGGGCAGGTTGATGCCCTTGTGGTCGGAGATGACGCCGCCCTCGATGACGATGCAGCGCACACGCGGGCCGTCGACCTCGATCACCTGGAGGGCGACGTTGCCGTCGTTGATCAGTACCGGGTCGCCCTTGGAGACGTCGCCGGGCAGGCCCTTGTAGGTGGTACCGCAGATGGTCTTGTCGCCGGGGACGTCCTCGGTGGTGATGACGAACTCGTCACCGCGCACCAGCTCCACCGGACCGTCGGCGAAGGTCTCCAGGCGGATCTTGGGCCCCTGGAGGTCGGCGAGCACACCGACGGCGCGGCCGGTCTCCTCGGCGGCCTTGCGGAGCCGGTGGTACCGCTCCTCGTGCTCCTCGTGGGTGCCATGGCTCATGTTGAAACGGGCCACGTTCATACCGGCCTCGATCAGCGTCTTGAGCTGATCGAAGGAGTCAACGGCAGGGCCCAGGGTGCAGACGATTTTCGAACGGCGCATGGGCTGAATCCTATCGGTTTGTTTCAGAGCGGAATATTCCACCTGGCGGAAGCGCCGAAAACTAGGCGCTGACCAGTGCGTATGTCTGGTTGGCGATCTCCAGCTCCTCGTCGGTCGGCACCACGGCGACCGCCACGCGGGCGTATTCGGGGGAAATGATCCGGGCCTCGTCGGACCGCTCGGCGTTCAGCCGCGCGTCCACCGCCAGCCCCATCTCCTCCAGGCCCAGCACCGCCGCTTCCCGCACCGGTGCCGCGTTCTCGCCGACGCCCGCGGTGAACGCCACCGCGTCGACCCGGCCGAGCACCGCGGTGTAGGCGCCGATGTACTTGCGCAGCCGGTGTATGTAGATGTCGAACGCGAGCGCGGCGCGCTTGTCGCCCTCGTCGATCCGCCGCCGGATCTCCCGCATGTCGTTGTCGCCGCAGAGCCCCATCAGGCCGCTCTTCTTGTTGAGCAGGTCGTCGATCTCCGCGCTGGACATCCCCGCGTTGCGCTCCAGGTGGAAGATGACCGCCGGGTCGATGTCGCCCGAGCGGGTCCCCATGACCAGGCCCTCCAGCGGGGTCAGCCCCATCGAGGTGTCCACGCAGCGGCCGCCCGCCACCGCCGAGGCCGAGGCGCCGTTGCCCAGGTGCAGCACGATGACGTTGACGTCCTCCGGCTGCTTGCCGAGCAGCTTGGCGGTCTCCCGGGAGACGTAGGCGTGCGAGGTGCCGTGGAAGCCGTACCGCCGCACGCGGTGCGCGTCCGCGGTCTCCACGTCGATCGCGTACCGGGCCGCGTACTCCGGCATCGTCGAGTGGAAGGCGGTGTCGAAGACCGCGACCTGCGGCAGGTCCGGGCGGAGCCGCTGCGCGGTCCGGATGCCGGTGAGGTTGGCCGGGTTGTGCAGCGGCGCCACCGGCACCAGCCGCTCGATCTCCTTGAGCACCGCGTCGTCGATGACGGTCGGCTCGGTGAACCGCAGCCCGCCGTGCACCACCCGGTGGCCGATCGCGGCCAGTTCGGGGGAGTCCAGACCCAGCCCGTCCTCCGACAGCTCGTCCGCGACGGCCTTCAGCGCGGCGTCGTGGTCGGGCATCGGCTCCGTGCGCTCGCGCTTCTCGCCGCCGGCGGCCAGCGGGGTGTGCACCAGCCGCGAGGACCGCTCGCCGATCCGCTCGACCAGCCCCACCGCCAGCCGGGTGCCCCCGTTCATGTCCAGCAGCTGGTACTTCAGCGAGGAGGATCCGGAGTTCAGGACGAGGACTCGGGTGGCGTCGGCAGTCATGGAAAAGCTTTCGGTTCGGTTACGGGAGTGGGATACCGGGGGTACGGAGCTCAGCGGCCGGGCTGCGGGTGCGGACCGCTGCCGCCCTGCGCCTGGATGGCCGTGATGGCGACGGTGTTGACGATGTCCTGGACCAGCGCGCCGCGCGAGAGGTCGTTGACCGGCTTGCGCAGGCCCTGCAGCACCGGGCCGACGGCGACCGCGCCGGCCGACCGCTGCACGGCCTTGTAGGTGTTGTTGCCGGTGTTCAGGTCCGGGAAGACCAGCACGGTGGCCCGGCCTGCGACCTCGGAGTCCGGCAGCTTCGTACGGGCCACGTCGGCGTCCACCGCGGCGTCGTACTGGATCGGGCCCTCCACCAGCAGGTCCGGGCGGCGCTCGCGGACCAGCTCGGTGGCCTTGCGCACCTTGTCCACGTCCGCGCCGGAGCCGGAGGTGCCGGTCGAGTACGAGAGCATCGCGATCCGCGGCTCGACGCCGAACTGCGCGGCGGTGGCGGCGGACTGGATGGCGATGTCGGCCAGCTGCTCGGCGTTCGGGTCCGGGTTGACCGCGCAGTCGCCGTACACCAGGACCCGGTCGGCCAGGCACATGAAGAAGACGGAGGAGACGATCTGGGCGTCCGGCTTGGTCTTGATGACCTCGAAGGCGGGCCGGATGGTGGCGGCGGTGGAGTGCACCGCGCCCGACACCATGCCGTCGGCCAGCCCCTCCTGGACCATCAGCGTGCCGAAGTACGACACGTCGGCGACCACGTCGTACGCCAGCTCGTACGTCACGCCCTTGTGGGCGCGCAGCTCCGCGTACCGCTCGGCGAAGCGCTCACGCACCGGTGCGGTCTGCGGGTCGATGATCTGGGCGTCGCCCAGGTCGATGGAGAGGTCGGCGGCGCGCTTGCGGATCGCCTCCTCCTCGCCCAGCAGCGTCAGGTCGCACACGTCCCGGCGGAGCAGCACGTCGGCGGCGCGCAGCACGCGCTCCTCGGTGCCCTCGGGCAGCACGACCCGGCGGCGCCCGGAGCGGGACCGCTCGATCAGCTCGTGCTCGAACATCATCGGGGTGACGCGGTCGGACTTCAGTACCGAGATGCGCTTGGTCAGCTCGACGGTGTCCACGTGCCGCTCGAACAGCCCGAGGGCGGTCTCGGCCTTGCGCGGCGAGGCGGCGCTCATCTTCCCTTCGATGGCGAACAGCTCGCCGGCCGTCGGGAAGGACCCGCCGGGCACGGATATCACCGGCGTACCGGGGGCCAGCCGGGCGGCCAGCGCCATGATGTCCGGGCCGGGGCGCTCGCCGAGGGTGAGCAGCACGCCCGCGATGGGCGGGGCGCCCGCGCTGTGCGCGGCGAGCGCGCCGATGATCAGGTCCGCGCGGTCCCCGGGCGCGACCACCAGGCAGCCGTCGGTCAGCGCCTTGAGGAAGGTCGGCAGCATGGCGCCGCCGAAGACGAAGTCGCGGGCGTCCCGGGCGAGGCCCGAGTCGTCGCCGAGCAGCACCTCGCCGCCGAGGGTGTGCACGATCTGGGAGACGGTCGGCGCGGAGAGCGAGCTGTCCTCGGGGAGCGCGTAGCAGGGCACCGGGAGGTGCGCGGCCAGCCGCTCCACGACGGCCTCGCGGTCGGCCGGGGCCACCCGGTTCACGACCATGGCGACCACGTCGCAGCCCATGGAGTCGAAGGCGCGGTAGGCGTTGCGGGCCTCGGCCCGTACGGACTCCGGCTCCTGGTCGCGGCCCGCGACGACCGGCAGCACCGAGGCGCCGAACTCGTTCGCCAGCCGCGCGTTCAGGCTCAGCTCGTCCGGCATGTTCGTGTCGGCGTAGTCCGTGCCCAGCACCAGGACGTAGTCGTACTCCCTGGCGACCGCGTGGAAGCGGTCCACCAGCCGCGAGACCAGCTCGTCGGTGCCCCGCTCGGCCTGTAGGGTGCCCGCCGCCTCGTAGCCCATGCCGTACACCGTTTCGGCGGGCTGGGTGAGGCGGTACCGCGACCGCAGCAGGTCGAAGAGGCGGTCCGGGCCGTCGTCGTGCACGAGCGGGCGGAAGACGCCGACCCGGTCGACATGGCGGGTCAGCAGCTCCATGACCCCCAGCTCGATCACCTGGCGTCCGTCGCCACGGCCGATGCCGGTCACGTACACGCTCCGCGTCACGCGCGATCTCCGTCCTTTTCCGTTGCTCACGAGGGAAAATTACCCGTTATGGCGGGCTTGCCCCCCTTGACAATACCTGCGTCAGTGGATAGGCCGCTCTCCCAGTGTCCATGCTGGGCGCCCGTGCGCGAAGAGGGGCGGCCGAGGCGGGTGACCACCTCTGTGCGGGGGTACCCGGAGCGGGGCGGCCGAGACGTGTGAGGGCGGCGGTCACCGGCCCGTGAAACAATCGCACCGGCTCACCAGAACCAACATCGAGCACAGGAGACTCAGCACGATGCGTATCGGAGTCCTGACCGCGGGCGGCGACTGCCCCGGCCTCAACGCCGTGATCCGCTCTGTGGTGCACCGCGCCGTCACCGAGCACGACGACGAGGTCATCGGCTTCGAGGACGGCTTCGCTGGTCTGCTCGACGGCCGTTACCGGAAGCTCGACCTCGACGCCGTCGGCGGCATCCTCGCCCGCGGCGGCACGATCCTCGGCTCCTCCCGCCTGGAGCGCGCCCGGCTGCGCCAGGCGTGCGAGGACGCCAAGGACATGTCGAAGGAGTACGGCATCGACGTGCTCATCCCGATCGGCGGCGAGGGCACCCTCACCGCGGCCCGGATGCTCGCCGACGCCGGCCTGCCCGTGGTCGGCGTGCCCAAGACGATCGACAACGACATCTCCTCCACCGACCGCACCTTCGGCTTCGACACGGCCGTCGGCGTCGCGACCGAGGCGATCGACCGCCTGAAGACCACCGCCGAGTCGCACCAGCGCGTCATGGTCGTCGAGGTGATGGGCCGGCACGCGGGCTGGATCGCCCTGGAGTCCGGCATGGCCGGCGGCGCCCACGGCATCTGCCTGCCGGAACGTCCCTTCGACCCGGCCGACCTCGTCCGGATGGTCGAGGAGCGCTTCGCCCGCGGCAAGAAGTTCGCCGTCATCTGCGTCGCCGAGGGTGCGCACCCCGCCGACGGCACGATGGACTACAAGAAGGGCGAGATCGACCAGTTCGGTCACGAGCGCTTCCAGGGCATCGGCACCAACCTCGCCATCGAGCTGGAGAAGCGCCTCGGCAAGGAGGCCCGCCCGGTCATCCTCGGCCACGTGCAGCGCGGCGGCACCCCCACCGCGTACGACCGCGTCCTCGCCACCCGCTTCGGCTGGCACGCGGTCGAGGCCGCGCACCGCGGCGAGTTCGGCCAGATGACCGCGCTGCGCGGTACGGACATCACGATGGTCCCGCTCGCCGAGGCGGTCACCCACCTGAAGACCGTGCCGGCGGACCGCATGGACGAGGCCGAGTCGGTCTTCTGATCCGCTCGCTGTACTGAACGGCGGCCGCCGCCGGGCCCTTCGCGGGCCCGGCGTGCGGACCCGGCCGGTCACCCCTCGCCGACCTGCTCCCAGAAATGGTCGAGCACGTCGCGCACGAACTCGCGGCCCGCGTCGCTGGACTCGGCCGCGCTCTCGGTGCCGCCGCCCCAGCCCAGGGTCCCGGCCATCCGCCGGTGGTACTCCTCGAAGAGGTACTCCAGCGCCTTCTGCACCTCCGGCTTCGGCAGCCCGAGCAGCTTGCACACCGGCCGCACATACGCCTGCCAGCGCGTGGTCGCGGCGCCGCGCAGCATCTCCGCCAGCTGCCCGGCCCGGCCGGTCAGCCGGACCAACGCGGGCAGCGGAAGATCCAGCTCGGCCTTGAGGGCCGCGGCCTGCCGGTCGTTGCCCTGCCACTGGCCGGTGGCCTCCATCCGCTCGTACGCGGGGATCTCCATGCCGATCCGCAGCGCGAGGTCGTCGGCGGCGATGCCGCGGGCGATCCGGTACTCGCGCAAGGTGTCGGGCGTCCCGAGCAGGTCGCCGGGCGCGCACCACAGCGCCCCCGCGAGCGCGTTCAGCTCGCTCTCCGTCGGCGATCCCTCGCCCCGCTCCCAGGCGACGATCGTCCGTGGCTGAATCGGTTTTCCGTAAGCGGCGTTGATGCCGTACGCGACATGCGCGGGCGTCATTCCGAGAGCCTCGCGCATGCGTTTGGCGGACTGGGCGTTGAAGGGTGGGCGGCGCTCGCCCCTGTCTGGCGTGTGCACGGCCACACCGTAAGCGACCTGGATGTGTCTACGCGGGTAGTTTTACCCTTCACTTCGAAAACTCGTAGCAATCTACGGGTTGCACAGAGTGATCTTGTGACGATGGGTGATTTTTTCACGGACCGTGACCACTTGGCGAGAGCATTCTCAGCCAAATCCGACGACCCACTGAGCGCCCGCTCAGTCCGTCACGCCCGGCGCCTTGAGCTCCGCCCACACCGTCTTCCCGATCCCGCCGACGCGCTCCTCGACGCCCCACCGCTCCGCGAGCGCCGCCACGAGCAGCAGCCCGTCCGCCGCCGAGTGCACGGTCCGCACCCCGGCGAGAGAGGCCCGGGCTGACCACTGCGCAGGTCGCCGAAGCGCTCGACTGCACCAAGGACAAGATCAGCCGGATCGAGCCGGTGGTGGTCGTCGGGCGAGAGGCGTGGGGAGTCTTCATCGCGCACCTGCGGTGATCCCGGCCGGGAGAGCAGGGAGCATGAACAGTGCACGTCAGGACAGCTCATCGAAGTCGGTGAAGGCTCAGTGGCGTGCCAGCACCTACAGCGGCGGGCAGGGTAACTGCGTCGAAATCGCCGACAACATACCCGGCCTCGTCCCGGTACGGGACAGCACGCGGCCGGGCGGGCCGGTGGTGGTGTGCGGGCGGCCCGCCCGGCGCGCGTTCATCGGCTATCTGAGGTGGCGGTAGGTCACAGGGCGAGGATCGTCAGCGTGCCTGCCCCCGTGCGTTCGGTGATGCCCTCACCCAGGCACTGGTGCAGGTCCGCGGTCGGTCCGGCGAAAACCGATTTCGCGCCTTGCCCCTTGAATTCGCCCGCGGTGATCGTGCCGATGTTGGTGACCACCGTCTGGCCGGCCACGTGGGACACGGTCCGGTCGTAGGTGAAGGTGCTGGTCTTGCCGTTGTTCCAGGTGATGGTCTCGGAGGCGGTGCCGGCTTGGAGGGCGTCGGCACACGACAGCGACTGCGACGCCGAGCCGGAGCTGGACCCGGAGCTGATGTCGAACTCACTCGCCAGGTCGCAGTTGGAGTACGTCCTCGTGCCGGACACCTTCTGCGGGCTGGGCAGCAGCTTCAGGCCGGGCTGGTAGGCGATGGTCTCCGTGGCTTCGCACACCACCTCGGTTCCCACGGCGTGTGCGGGGACGGACGCCGTGGGGACGCCGACCGCGGCGAGCAGTGCGGCGACGGCGGCCAGGCGGTACGAACGGGATAAGCGCGATGAGCGCACCATGCATGGACCTCTCGATGGAGACGGGTAATCGGAGAGGTGCTCAGTCTTGCGTGGTGTCGGGCGCTGTTGTGGACGCCGCGGCGGGAGGCGCGAAAGTGGCTGAACGTGGCTGAACCCCCGTGCAAAGTCGGCCAGTTGGCCTGCTGTCAGCCCTTCACCGCGCCGCCCAGTGCGAAGCCCGCGCCGAGGCGGCGGGAGATCAGGATGTACAGGAGGAGTACCGGGGTCGAGTAGATGAGGGAGAAGGCCGCGAGCTGGCCGTAGACGACGGTTCCGCGGTTGCCGAAGAAGTCGTTGATGCTGACCGAGGCGGGCATCTGCGCGGGGTCGAGCAGGAGCATGAAGGGGACGAAGAAGTTGCCCCACATCATGACGAAGGAGTAGACGGTCACGACCGCGATGCCCGGCCCCATGAGGGGCAGGACGACGCGGAGCAGGGACTGCATGGAGGAGGCACCGTCGGTCCAGGCCGCCTCCTCCAGCTCCTTCGGGACGCCGTCCATGAAGTTCTTCATGAGCCATACGGCGAAGGGGAGTTGGGAGGCCGCGAAGAAGAGGATGGTGCCCTGCATGGTGTCGATCAGCTCGACCTGGACGAACAGGGCGTACACCGGGACCATGATCGCCGTGATCGGCAGGCAGGTGGCGAAGAGGATCGTGGCCAGGAAGGCGCTGCCCGTACGGGAGCGGTAGCGGGAGAGCGGGTAGGCCGCCAGGGCCGCGCAGACGATCGTCAGGAGGGTCGCTCCGCCGCACAGGATCAGGCTGTTGAGGAGCGGGGTGAAGGTGACGTCGGGGACGAGGACGGCGTCGAAGTTGGTGAGGGTGAGCTTGTCGGGGATCTTCACCTTCAGGTCGGCCTGCGCGTCCAGGGAAGAGAGAAGCACCCAGGCCAGGGGGAGGACGAAGGCCGCCGCGACGAGCAGGAGGGCGGCGTCCGCCGCGAGGCGGCGGGTCGCGCGGCGGAGGGCCGGAGTGCGCTTCACGGGGACGGGGGCGGAGAGGGGCACTCAGACCTCCGTGCTCAGCAGGCGCATGTAGAGGAGGGAGAAGAGGGAGCCGACCAGGAGGAGAAGCAGGGCTACCGCCGTCGCGTAGCCGATCATGCTGTTCTGGAATGCCTGCTCGTACATGTACAGGGGGAGCGTCTGGCTGCGGTTGCCGGGGCCGCCGCGGGTCATCACCCAGATCAGCCCGAAGACCGAGAGCGTCTGGAGGGTGTTGAGCATCAGATTGGTGCCGATGGAGCGACGGATCATCGGGAGCGTGATGTGCCACATGCGGCGCCGGCCGCTCGCGCCGTCGACCTCCGCGGCCTCGGTGATCTCCTTGGGGATCTCGTTGAGCGCCGCCGAGTACACCAGCATCGAAAAGGCCGTGCCGCGCCAGACGTTGGCGAACGACACCGCCAGGATGGGGAGCGTGTAGAGCCAGTTCTGGGCCGGCAGGTGCAGCCAGTCCAGTACCGCGTTCAGGGTGCCTTCGCGGCGGAAGAAGGCGTAGAGCAGGAAGCCCGCCACCACCTCCGGGAGCACCCAGGCCGTCACCACGATGCCTCCGGTGAGCGTGCGCACGGGTCTGGAGGCGCGCTGCATCAGGGCCGCGAGCGTCAGGCCCAGGGTGTTCTGGCCGATGAGGGAGGAGAGGACGGTGAAGACCAGGGTGAGCCAGACGGCGTTGAGGAAGTCCTTGTCGCCGAACGCCTTGGTGAAGTTGGCCAGGCCGGTGAAGGACGACTCCGCCTGGCCGGTCAGCTGGAGGTCGGTGAAGGCCAGGTAGACGCAGTAGCCGATCGGGCCCGCGAGGAAGAGCAGCAGGAGGACGACGCCGGGGGTCACCGGCAGGGCCCGCGCCAGGCTGCGGCGCGGGCGCCGGGCGGCGGCGGGGGCCGCGGTGGGCTGCTCGGCCGCGGGGCGCGTGCCGACGGTGCTCACTTCTTGATCACTTCGCCGTTCGTGAGCGAGTTCAGCTCCTCGTCATAGGTCTTCGCCGCCTCCGCCACGGAGGTGTCGCCCGTCGTGACGCCCTCCATGGCCTCCTGGATCGCGGTGGAGACCTTCGGATACGCGGGGTAGGCCGGCCGGTAGTGGGTGTGCGCGACCAGATCGGTGAAGAACTTGATGCCGGGCTGCGCCTTCACGTACTCCGGGTCCTCGGCGACGTCCTTGCGGACCGCGATGCCGGAGTTGGCGATGTACCACTTCTGCGCGTTCTTCTTGGTCTGCATGGTCTTGATGAACTCGAAGGCCAGGTCGGGGTTGCCCGCCTTGGCGGGGATCGCCCATGTCCAGCCGCCCGACATGCTGACCTTTCCGGGGGCCTTGCCGTGCTGCGTGGGCATGTGCGCGAGGCCCAGCTCCTTGGACCACTCGGGCCATTCGTGGCCGCCGCCCGAGCCCTCGAGCCAGTCCTGGGGGAGCCAGGAGCCGTCGAGGTTGATGGCGAGCTTGCCCTCGGGCAGCAGCTCGCCGCGGGCGCGGGTGCCGATGTTCGGGTCGAGCGCGTCGGAGACGTCCGGGCCGAGCTTCTCCTTGTACACGGTCTCCACGAACTTCAGGGAGTCCTTGAAGCCCTTGCCGCCGGCGATCCACTTCTTCTGGTCCGGGTCGTACAGCGGGTCCTCGCCCGTGCCGTAGAGCAGCATCTCGAAGCCCTGCATCGTGGCCATCTCGCCGGCGGGCTTGCCGGTGTAGACGTTCAGCGGGATGACGCCGGGGACCTTCTTCTTGAGGGTGCGGGCGGTGTCGAGGATGTCGTCCCAGTTCTTCGGCTGCCAGTCCGCCGGCAGGCCCGCCTTCTTGAAGATGTCCTTGCTGAACCACAGGCCGCGGGTGTCGGTACCGTCCGGCACGCCGTACGTCCTGCCGTCCTGGCCCTTGGCCGCGGCCTTCGCGGTGTCGATGAACTGATCCCAGTCTTTCCACTTGTCGAGGTAGGGATCGAGGGGCTTCAGATAGCCGCTGGTGATGTCGGAGTTGATGAGGAAGGTGTCCTCGTAGACGAGGTCGGGCGCCGTCTTGGGGGAGCGCAGCATCTGCTGCAGCTTCGTGTAGTACTCGGAGTCCGGCGCCTTGATCGGCACCAGCTTCACCTGTTTGCCCGGGTGCGCCTTCTCGAACTGCTTCTTCATGTCGGCCAGGTACGTGTCCATGACCCGGACCTTGTTGTCCGTGGACTGCTTGAACGAGACCTTCACGACGTCCGGATCGTTCCCGGAGCCGCCGCCGCAGGCGGTCAGCGTGCCGGCGGCGAGGACGGCGGTCAGAAGCATCAGCGGGACGGCAGGACGCACGGAGTACCTCCAACTGGCCACGGTGGGCTGCACGGTGACCGTAAGGTGACCGGTTGGTCAGGTCAATGGTCCGACCAGCGGTACCGCAATTCGGGCCGTCCGACGTGGCCGTACTGCGGGGCCCGGACCGCCCGTCCGGCGTCCACGAGGTGTTCCAGATAGCGCCGCGCCGTGATGCGCGAGATGCCCACCGTCTCGGCCGCCGCCCCCGCCGACAGCCCCTCGGGGGCGGCCCGCAGCGCGTCGGTCACGGCCTGGAGCGTCGCCGGGGTCAGCCCTTTGGGCAGGGTGGCGGGGCGCGGGGCGCGCAGCGCGGCGATGGCCCGGTCCACCTCGTCCTGGCCGCTGGCCTCGCCCGCCGCCGAGCGGAAGACGGCGTACCGGGTGAGCCGGTCGCGCAGCGTGGAGAAGGTGAACGGCTTCAGGACGTACTGGACGATGCCGAGGGAGACGCCTTCGCGGACGACCGTCAGGTCGCGGGCCGAGGTGACGGCGAAGATGTCGGCCGTGTGGCCCGCCGCGCGCAGGGTGCGTACCAGCTGCAGCCCGTGCCCGTCGGGCAGGAAGAGGTCCAGCAGGACCAGGTCGACCGGGTGCTGGTCGAGGTGGCGGCGGGCCGCCGCCGCGGTGTGCACCGTACCGGAGACGGTGAAGCCCTCGACCCGGCCGACGTAGAGCGCGTGCGCGTCGGCGGCCACGGGGTCGTCCTCGACGACCAGCACCCGGAGGGGGCCCTCCGGGGGTCTGGGCGCGTGCCCGCTCTCGTCCTGTGGGGTCATGCCGGCAGCTCCGTCCGCAGTGGCAGGCGGACGGCGAATGCCGCGCCGCCCTCGGGGGCCCGCTCCAGCGTGACCGTACCGCCGTGCCGCCGCACGGTCTGCCGCACGATCGCCAGCCCGAGGCCCCGGCCGTGCACCGTAGGGCCCGCTTCCTTGGTCGTCCAGCCGCGCCGGAAGATCTCCTCGGCGTGGCCGGGGTCCACGCCGGGCCCGGAGTCGGCGACCCGCAGCAGCAGCTCGCCGTCCGTGGCGCGCGCGGTGACCACGACCCGGCCCTGCTCGCCCGCCGGGCGCCCGCCCGCGGCCGCGTCGATCGCGTTGTCGATGAGGTTGCCCAGTACGGTCACCAGGTCGCGGGGCGGCAGCCAGCCGGGCAGCAGCCCGTCGTCGATCCCGCTGTCCTCGGTCAGGATGAGCTCCACGCCGTACTCGTTGGCCTGCGCGGCCTTGCCGAGCAGCAGCGCGGCCAGTACCGGCTCGCCGACCGCGCCCACCACCCGGTCGGTGAGCGCCTGCGCCAGCTCCAGCTCCGCGGTGGCGAACTCCACCGCTTCCTCCGCCCGGCCCAGCTCGATCAGCGAGACGACGGTGTGCAGCCGGTTGGCGGCCTCGTGCGCCTGGGAGCGCAGCGCCTCCGCGAAGCCGCGTACCGAGTCCAGCTCGCCGGACAGCGCCTGCAGCTCGGTGTGGTCGCGCAGCGTGACCAGCGTGCCGCGCTGCTCGCCGCCGTCGACCGGCGAGGTGTTCACGACGACCACCCGGTCCGCGGTCAGGTGCAGCTCGTCGACGCGGGGCGCGGGGTCGAGCAGTGCCTCGGTGAGCGGCGCGGGCAGCCCGAGGTCCGCGACCGGCCGGCCCACCGCGTCCCCGGCCAGGCCCAGCAGTTCGCGCGCCCCGTCGTTGATCAGGGCGACCGCGCGCCGCCCGTCGAGCAGCAGCAGCCCCTCGCGTACGGCGTGCAGCGCGGCCTGGTGGTAGTCGTGCAGCCGGCTGAGCTCGGCGGCGTTCATGCCGTGCGTGTGCCGGCGCAGCCGGGCGTTGACCACGTACGTGCCGAGGCCGCCCAGGGCCAGCGCGGCGGCCGCGACGGCGATCAGCGACAGCATCTGGCGGCGCAGCCCGCCGCTGATGGTCTCGACGGTGATGCCGGAGCTGACCAGCGCGACGACCTTGCCGCCGTCCCGCACCGGCGCCACGACGCGGACGGACGGCCCCAGGGTGCCCCGGTGCGTCTCGTGGAAGACCTTGCCGTGCAGCGCCGGGCCGATGTGCCCGAGGTACTTCTTGCCGATGGCGGACGGCTTCGTATGGGTATACCGGGTCTTGTCGGTGTCCATCACGACGACGAAGGCCATGCCCGCGTCCTTGCGGATCCGCTCGGTCCAGGGCTGCAGCAGCTTCGTCGGGTCCTTCGTGCGGACGGCCCGCGCGGCGTAGGGGGCATCGGCCACGGACGTGGTGACGGCGGTCGCCTGGCGGCGCGCGGTCTCCTCCGCCTGCTCGCTCGCGGACAGGTAGGCGAAGAGGGCGCAGCCCGCGACGACGACCGCGATCAGCACGGCCTGCACGGCGAAGAGCTGCCCGGCCAGGCTGCGGGGGCGGGGGAGGCGCATGTGCATAAGTTTGCCCGCTGACGTTTACATGAACGAAATGCACGTAAGGGTGACGTGATCAAGAGGGGGGTGCATAGTCGCCGGGACTTAGTTTTGCGTTAAAGAGCCGCAGGTCGCACGTTCAAGAGCCGCAGGTCGCACGCAGAACCGGACAATCGAGGACAGGAGGCAGTCGTGGCTGCAACGATCCTGCCGGGTGGCGGGACCCCCGGCGAGCCCGCCACGCCCGCACCGAAGAAGCGTGACCGGACCCATTACCTCTACATCGCCGTCATCGGCGCGGTACTGCTCGGCATCGCCGTCGGCTTCATCGCCCCCGGTGTCGCCGTGGAGCTCAAGCCGCTCGGCGAGGGCTTCGTCAATCTCATCAAGATGATGATCTCGCCGGTCATCTTCTGCACGATCGTCCTCGGCGTCGGTTCCGTCCGGAAGGCCGCCAAGGTCGGCGCGGTCGGCGGCCTGGCGCTCGGCTACTTCATGGTCATGTCGACCGTGGCGCTCGCCATCGGCCTGGTCGTCGGCAACATCCTGGAGCCCGGCTCCGGGCTGCACCTGACCGAGACGGTCCGGCACGCGGGCCAGGCGCAGAGCGAAGGCGGCGGCGAGTCCAGCTCCGAGTTCATGCTCGGCATCATCCCGACGACCCTGGTCTCCGCCTTCACCACCGGTGAGGTGCTGCAGACCCTGCTGGTCGCGCTGCTGGTGGGCTTCGCGCTGCAGGCGATGGGCAAGGCCGGCGAGCCCGTGCTGCGCGGCATCGGCCACCTGCAGAAGCTGGTCTTCCGCGTCCTGGCCATGATCATGTGGGCCGCCCCGGTCGGTGCCTTCGGCGCCATCGCCGCGGTGGTCGGCGAGACCGGCCTGGACGCGCTGAAGTCGCTGGCCGTCATCATGGTCGGCTTCTACATCACGTGCCTGCTCTTCGTGATCGTCGTGCTCGGTACGCTGCTGCGCCTGATCGCCGGCGTGAACATCTTCTCGCTGCTGAAGTACCTCGGCCGCGAGTTCCTGCTGATCCTCTCCACCTCCTCCTCGGAGTCGGCGCTGCCGCGGCTGATCGCGAAGATGGAGCACCTGGGCGTCAGCAAGCCGGTCGTCGGCATCACCGTGCCGACCGGCTACTCCTTCAACCTCGACGGCACCGCGATCTACCTCACGATGTCCTCGCTGTTCGTCGCCGAGGCGATGGGCGCGCCGCTCTCGATCGGCCAGCAGATCTCCCTCCTGGTCTTCATGATCATCGCGTCCAAGGGCGCCGCCGGCGTCACCGGCGCGGGCCTGGCCACCCTGGCCGGCGGCCTGCAGTCGCACCGCCCCGACCTGGTCGACGGCGTCGGCCTGATCGTCGGCATCGACCGCTTCATGAGCGAGGCCCGCGCCCTCACCAACTTCGCGGGCAACGCGGTCGCCACGGTCCTCATCGGCACCTGGACCAAGGAGATCGACAAGCCCCGCGTCCAGGAAGTCCTGGCCGGCGGCATCCCGTTCGACGAGACCACCCTGGTGGACGACGGCCACGGCCCGACGCCCGGCCCGGAGACCCCGGACCCGCTCGCCAAGAGCGACGAGAGCGACAAGGCCGCCGTCTGACCGCCTCCCCTCGCAGCACCCCGGAGCCCCGCTCGGCACCCTTGCCGGCGGGGCTCCGCCGCACGTCACCACCGCCCTATAGCCCCGTCCTATCCCCGGATGCGATCACGTCAGGGGCATGCCAAGAGGGTGAGAATGCCGCGTGTGTCCGGCCCCTCGAGGGCCGGGCGGCCGGTCTCCCTCACCCTCAAGGACGTGCCCCGCCGTGCCCAGAACTTCCGTGCCCAGATCCTCCGCAGCGCTCGCGGCCATGGCCGTCGCCGCCGTCGTCGCCACCGGCGCGCTCGCCCTCCCCGCGTACTCCGCCCCCGCGAGCCCCACAAGTACGGAAAGCGCCGCGAGTCCCGCGAAGAGCAGCGCTCCCAGCGCACGGATACGCGACGCCGCGATAGCCCGGGCCAGGGCCAACGTCACCCGCCACGCCGCGACTTTCGGGTACGGAAAGGACCAGGCCCTGGTCGCCAAGGACGTCGTGGTCGACCGGGACGGCACCGAGCACGTCCGTTTCGACCGTACGTACCGCCAACTGCCCGTCGTGGGCGGTGACTTCGTCGTCCACCAGACCCGCGCCGGCAAGCTCGTCTCCGCCTCGCACGCCAAGGCCCGCAAGGTCGCCGTCGACTCCGTGCGGCCGGGCGTCCCGGCGAAGTCGACCGAGGCGAAGGCACTCAAGGGCGTCACCGGCGTCCGCGGCGCCGAGCCCGACGCCGAACTGATCGTCTGGGCCGCCGACGGCACCCCGCGCCTCGCCTGGCGGACCACCGTCGCCGGCACCGGCGCGCACGGCGAGCCCGCCGGGAAGATCGTCGTCACCGACGCGGACTCCGGGCAGCGGATCGAGACGTACGACGCCGAGCGCCAGGAAGCCGGCACCGGCCACTCCGAGTACACCGGCGACGTCACGATCGACACGACCAAGCAGGCCGACGGCACGTACGCGCTGATCGACCCCACCCGCGGCACGATCACCAAGGACGCGCACAACGTCTCGTCCTCCGGCCTGAACCCCGGCTCCGGCACGCTCTTCACCGACGCCGACAACATCTGGGGCGACGGACAGAAGTTCTCCACCGACCGCGCCACCGCCGCCGTCGACGCGCACGCCAACACCGCCAAGACCTGGGACTACTACCGGGACACCTTCGGCCGGAACGGCATCAGGAACGACGGCAAGGGCGCCACCGTCTTCGTCCACGTCGGCACGGACTGGGACAACGCCCAGTGGTCCGACAACTGCTTCTGCATGATGACCGGCGACGGCGACGGCACCGTCGACCCCGAGCAGGTCGACCTGGACACCATGGGCCACGAGATGACCCACGGCGTCACCAGCGCCACGGCCAACCTCCGTTACAACGGCGAGTCCGGCGGCCTGAACGAGGCGACCTCCGACATCTTCGGCACCATGGTCGAGTGGTACGCCGACAACGCGATCGACACCCCCGACTACCTCTTCAGTGACCAGTCCACCCCGCCGTGGCTGCGCCGCATGGACAAGCCCTCCCTGGACGGCCGCTCCGCCGACTACTGGTCCCGCAAGGTCGGACAGCTGGACGTGCACCTGTCCTCGGGCGTCGGCAACCACTGGTTCTACCTCGCGAGCGAGGGCAGCGGCGCCAAGACCATCAACGGCGTCAGCTACAACAGCCCGACGTACAACAACTCCACGGTCACCGGCATCGGCAACCAGAAGGCCGCGGCCGTCTGGTACCGCGCACTGACCGTCTACATGACCTCGACGACCGACTACAAGGGCGCCCGCGCCGCGACGCTGAAGGCCGCCGCCGATCTGTACGGCGCGACGAGCACCGAGTACAAGACCGTCGCCGCCGCCTGGACCGCGGTCAACGTGGCCTGACGGGCGTCCCCTCGCGGCGGCCGGGGCGGCCGCGAGGTTCGCGATCTTGTGCGGAATTTCTCGATTGCGTATCAGGGTGTCGCGGGCCGGAAACGAACCCGTGGCGGGACTGTCCCCGGACGCTGTGAGACGGCAAAGTCTCCAGGGCCGGCGGGAAACCGCCGGTGAACGGGGGCACGGGGGATCACGGGGGAACGGGGCCCGCCGGCGGCAGACGCCGGCGGGCCCCTTTCTTGTGCGTACGGGCAGGGGGTGCGACACCGGCCCGCAAGCACGTCCGTACGGCCGTCGGAGCGTGCTCCGGGACGGCGCTCAGGTGGGATCGGCCGCTCAGCCCGCGGGGCGCAGCCAGATCGTGGCGAGCGGCGGGAGCACCGCCGCGATGGAGACCGCCCGGCCGTGGTACGGCACCGGCTCGGCCTTCAGCTGCCCCGTGTTGGCCACGCCGCTGCCGCCGAACCGCTCCTCGTCGGTGTTGAGCACCTCGCGCCAGGCCGGCACGTTCTCCGGCATGCCGAGGCGGTACTCGTGCCGGACCACCGGCGAGAAGTTGCAGACCGCGACCAGCGGATCGCCCTCGGCGTCGTACCGCACGAACGCGAAGACGTTGTCCTCCCACGCGCCGCCGTCGATCCAGGAGAAGCCGCCCGGATCGGTGTCCCGCTCCCACAGGGCGGGCGTCGCGCCGTACAGCCGGTTCAGCTCCCGGACCAGGTCGCGGACGCCGCGGTGGTCGGGCTCGGCGGAGTACGCCGGGTCCAGCAGCCACCAGTCCGGGCCGTGCCCCTCCGACCACTCGGCGCCCTGGGCGAACTCCTGGCCCATGAAGAGCAGTTGCTTGCCCGGGTGGGACCACATGAAGCCCAGGTACGCACGGTGGTTGGCGCGCTGCTGCCACCAGTCGCCGGGCATCTTGGAGACGAGGGACCGCTTGCCGTGCACGACCTCGTCGTGGGAGATGGGGAGGACGTAGTTCTCCGAGTACGCGTACACCATCGAGAAGGTCATCTCGTTGTGGTGGTACTTGCGGTGCACCGGCTCCTTGGCCATGTACTCCAGCGAGTCGTGCATCCAGCCCATGTTCCACTTCAGGCCGAAGCCGAGGCCGCCGAAGCCGCCGGGGCCGACGTGGTGGGTGGCGCGGGTGACGCCGTCCCAGGCCGTGGACTCCTCGGCGATGGTCACCACGCCGGGGCAGCGCCGGTAGACGGTGGCGTTCATCTCCTGGAGGAAGGCGACCGCGTCGAGGTTCTCCCGGCCGCCGTGCTGGTTGGGCGTCCACTCGCCGTGCTCGCGGGAGTAGTCCAGGTAGAGCATGGACGCCACGGCGTCGACCCGCAGCCCGTCGATGTGGAATTCCGAGCACCAGTAGACGGCGTTGGCGGCGAGGAAGTTACGGACCTCCGTGCGGCCGTAGTCGAATTCGAGGGTGCCCCAGTCGGGGTGCGCGGCGCGGGCCGGGTCCTCGTGCTCGTACAGCGGGCGGCCGTCGAACTCCGCGAGTGCCCAGTCGTCGCGCGGGAAGTGCGCGGGCACCCAGTCCATGATCACACCGATGCCGGCCCGGTGCAGCGCGTCGACCAGGTACTTGAAGTCGTCGGGGGAGCCGAGCCGGGCCGTCGGCGCGTAGAAGCCGGTGACCTGGTAGCCCCACGAGCCGCCGAAGGGGTGCTCGGCGACCGGCATCAGCTCCACGTGCGTGAAGCCCAGGTCCTTGACGTACGCGGGCAGCTGCTCGGCCAGCTCGCGGTAGGACAGGCCGGGCCGCCAGGAGGGGAGGTGTACCTCGTAGACCGACAACGGCGAGGTGTGCACCGGGCGTTCGGCGCGGCGCGCCATCCACTCCGCGTCGCCCCACTCGTGCCGCGTGACGTCGATGACCGAGGCGTTGGCGGGCGGGCACTCGGTCCGCCGGGCCATCGGGTCGATGCGCAGCGTGTGGCTGCCGTCCGGGCGCGCGATGTCGAACTTGTACAGCTCGCCCTCGCCCAGGCCGGGGATGAACAGCTCCCATACGCCGGTGGAGCCGAGGGAGCGCATCGGGTAGACCGTGCCGTCCCAGTAGTTCATGTTCCCGGCGACGCGGACGCCCTGCGCGTTCGGCGCCCACACCGTGAAGCGGGTGCCGGACACGCCCTCGTGCTCCATGACGCGCGCGCCGAGCGCCTGCCACAGCTCCTCGTGCCGGCCCTCGCCGATCAGGTGCAGGTCCAGCTCGCCGATCGCGGGCAGGAAGCGGTACGGGTCGTGAGTGGTCACCTCGTGCGCGTCCGGGCCCTCGCCGTAGGCGATCACGAGCTGGTAGTCGGGGATCTCCGACAGCGGCAGCACCCCGGCGAACAGGCCGTCGCCCTCGTCGCGCAGCTCGGCCCGCAGGCCCTTGGCCAGTACGGCCACCGAGGTGGCGTACGGGCGCAGCGCGCGGAAGAGCACCCCGTCGCGCACGGGGTGCGCGCCGAGCAGCGCGTGCGGGTCGTGGTGCGTACCGGAGAGCAGCCGGCCGCGGTCGGTGTCACCGAGGGGGGACGCGGCACGGACGCCGCCCTTGCCGGCGGTGCCGGCGCTCGGGGCGGGTGCGTCGGTGTGCGCGGCGGGCTCGGGGGCGGCGGTGCTGGGCGCGGCGGTCTGCGGTTCGGCGGTCTTCTTCGCCGCGGGCTTCTTGGCCACCGGCGTCCTGGCCGCTGCCGCCTTCGCCGCTGTCGTCTTCGTGGCAGCCGGCTTGGCCGCGCTCGTCCTGGCGGCCGTCTTCGTGGCCGCCTTCTTGGCGGTGGTCTTCTTGGCGGTGGCCTTCCTGGCCGCCGGCTTCTTCGCGGCGGTCTTCCGGGCGGCCGGGGCGGCCGCTCCCCCCGCTTCCGGGGCCTCGGCCCCTGATGCCCCGGCCGGCTTCACTTCGGTGGCCGGCGCGTCGGCCGGCTTCGCGGCACCGCGCGCCGGCTTGGTGCGCGAGGTCTTCCGCGCCGGCTCCGCGGCGCGTGCGGCGGCCGCCTCCGCCTCGGGATCGGGCCCGGTGCGCTGGGCCGGCGGGGCGTCCTGCTCGTCCTCCGACCGGGCGGCCGGCAGGAAGGTGGGCGGGACGTCGGCGTCGGGCGCCGCTGCTGCGGGGTCGGACGAGGGGCGGGACGGCGGACGGGGGGTCACGGGAGGAGCCTCCTGGCGGGGCGTTTCGGGGGTCGGGGGATAGGGGTCACTGCGGTCAGGTGCGGTCCTCGGGCGGCGCGTAGCTCGGGAACGGCGGGTCGCCCTCCTCGGGGTCCGCTGCGGCGTAGGGGTCGGGCCCCGCGCCCACGTGCGGGTCGGTCGTCAGCTGCGGGTCGGTGCCCAGGCGCGGGTCCGGGCCGGCGAGACGGCGGACGGCGGCCATCGGGATGGGCAGCCAGTCCGGCCGGTGCCGTGCCTCGTACAGCACCTCGTACACGGCCTTGTCGGTCTCGTACGCGCGCATCAGCTCCGGAACGGAGTCCGGGTCCAGGCCGCCGGCCTCGGCGTAGCCGCGGCAGAACGCGGTGCGTGCGCGCCGCGCCCACTCCAGCGACCAGGCGTCGCCGCCGCCGGGGCCGCTGCGCGCCGCGTAGTCGAAGGACCGGAGCATAGCGGCCACGTCCCGCACCGCGGGCTGGACATCGCGCCTTTCCGCCAACGGCCGGGCGGGCTCGCCCTCGAAGTCGATGACCGACCAGCGGCCCTCGCCCGCGGAGCGCAGCGTCTGGCCGAGATGCAGGTCGCCGTGGATGCGCTGCGCGGCGAAGGTGCGGCCGTCCCGGCCGAGGGTGGTCAGCGCGTGGAAGGCGGTGCGCAGCCGGGTGCGGTACGGGCGCAGCGCCGGGACCGCGCGCGCCGCGGCGTCCAGCCGCTCGGCCATGCCGGCGGCGATCAGCTCCAGGTGGGTGCGGCGCAGCTCGGTGGTGGGCAGCGTCTCGGCCAGCGCGGTGTGCACCTCGGCGGTGGCGTGGCCGAGGGCGCGCGCGGAGCCGGTGAAGTCGGCGCGTACCGAGAGGGCGTTGAGCGCGAGCTGCCAGCCGTCGGCCGCGCCGTCCAGGAACGGCGTGAGCACGCCGAGAGTGATCGGTTCTGCGGCGTGGTGGCGCGGTCCTTCGGCCGCCGTCACCGGCCCCGCCGCGTCCGATTCGAACCACGCGACCGGCGGGGGTACCCGGGAGCACTTCGCGCGGGCCAGCGCCAGCGGCAGTTCCAGGTCCGGGTTGAGCCCCGGGGAGGCGCGCCGGAAGACCTTGAGGATGTAGGCGTCGCCGAAGACCACGGAGGTGTTGGACTGTTCGGTGGTCAGCGGCCGGGCGGTGAGGCCGGAGGCGATGGCCGTCTCCGGTTCGACGGTGAAGCGCAGCGCGCCCAGCTGTCCGGGCACCCGCAGCCGTTCCAGCAGCAGCGCGCACAGCCGCGGGTCCAGCAGCGCGTCGTAGACCGTGCGTCCGGCCAGCGGTCCGCCGTCCGGGCGGCCGATCAGCGCGTGGGCGAGCCGCGGCGGCAGCGTGCCGTGCACGCCGAGCAGCAGCTGGTAGCAGTCGTCGTCCTCGGGAGTGCGGACCGGCGGACCGGGCTGCCGGGCGCGGACGAGCAGATGCAGCAGTCCGGGCGCGGCGGCGCCGTCGAGGGCCCCGTCGACGGGCAGCAGCTCGGCGGCCGCGACGAGGTCGAAGCCGGTGACCGGCCGGCCCTTGCCCGCGAACCATCGCTGCCGTGGCACCCATTCGCGCAGCAACGGATCGAGCGAGGGCAGCAGTCCGGGCGCGGTGGTGACGGACGGCCGGTGGTGCCGGCCTTGCAGAGCACGGGTCGAGGCGGTTTCCGACATGACGTCGCGTCCTTTCCCCGGGCACACGACAGCTACGGCAAAGTGTCCCGGAATACGGCCTTTACTGTGGGGCGGTGCGGGACGTGTCGGGCGAGGATCGTCCGTACGGCAGCGGATCTGCGGCAGGTGTCCCCACGCCCGGAGGCGCGGCGCGTGGATCGTCCGGCCCGTGCGGCAGTAGGGAGACTGCCCGGGCGAAAGGTCGAAAAACACCCGAACACGCCTTGCGTGCATGTACGGGCGGGTAGCTTCGCGCCTCCGGCACGGACGGCCTGCCGGCCGGCGCGACGGGCCCGTACGCGGCGGTGGGGGGGGGGGGCCCGCCGCGGGGGCCCCGCCCCCCCCCCCCCCCCCCCCCCCCCGGGGCCGCCCCCCCCCCCCCCGCCCCCCCCCCCCCCCACCACCCCCCCCCCCCCCC
>NZ_JBITXL010000003.1:267270-316923 GCF_044544685.1 Streptomyces sp. NPDC053542 | reverse complement strand
CTAAAAACAACCTCACCCGTGGTGGGGTCTTGGTGGGGGGTGTAGGTGGGCGCCCCGGCCTCGGTGGGCCTGCGGGCGGGGGGGGGGGGCGCGTCGGGGGGGGGGGGGGGGGGCCCCGTGGGGGGCCCCCCCGCGGCACCGGCCCGGAAATCCGGCCGGTGCCCGGAACGTCGTGCCGGCTAAGCCACCGCGTCCTTCCGCAGCCGGAACCAGTAGAAGCCGTGACCCGCCAGCGTCAGCAGGTACGGCAGCTGGCCGATGGCCGGGAACCGCACGCCGCCGATCAGCTCGACCGGGTGCCGCCCGTCGAACGTCTGCAGGTCCAGCTCGGTGGGCTGGGCGAAGCGCGAGAAGTTGTGCACGCACAGGACGAGGTCGTCCTGGTACTCGCGCAGGAATGCCAGCACCGCCGGGTTCGACGAGGGCAGTTCGGTGTACGTGCCCAGGCCGAAGGCGGGGTTCTGCTTGCGGATCTCGATCATGCGCCGGGTCCAGTGCAGCAGGGACGACGGCGAGGACATCGCGGCCTCGACGTTGGTCACCTGGTAGCCGTAGACCGGGTCCATGATCGTGGGCAGGAAGAGCCGCCCCGGATCGCAGGAGGAGAAGCCGGCGTTGCGGTCCGGCGTCCACTGCATGGGGGTGCGCACCGCGTCCCGGTCGCCCAGCCAGATGTTGTCGCCCATGCCGATCTCGTCGCCGTAGTACAGGATCGGCGTGCCGGGCAGGGAGAGCAGCAGGGCGGTGAACAGCTCGATCTGGTTGCGGTCGTTGTCGAGCAGGGGCGCGAGGCGGCGGCGGATGCCGATGTTGGCGCGCATCCGCGGGTCCTTGGCGTACTCCGCGTACATGTAGTCGCGCTCTTCGTCCGTGACCATTTCGAGCGTCAGCTCGTCGTGGTTGCGCAGGAAGATGCCCCACTGGCAGCCGGACGGGATCGCCGGTGTCTTGGCGAGGATTTCCGAGACCGGGTAGCGGGACTCGCGGCGCACCGCCATGAAGATGCGCGGCATCACCGGGAAGTGGAACGCCATGTGGCACTCGTCGCCGCCGGTCGCCGGGTCGCCGAAGTAGTCGACCACGTCCTCCGGCCACTGGTTGGCCTCGGCCAGCAGCACCGTGTCCGGGTAGTTCGCGTCGATCACGGAACGGACCCGCTTGAGGAAGGCGTGCGACTGCGGGAGGTTCTCGCAGTTGGTGCCCTCCTCGGCGTAGAGGTAGGGCACGGCGTCCAGCCGGAAGCCGTCGATGCCCAGGTCCAGCCAGAAGCGCAGCGCGGAGATCATCTCCTCCTGGACCGCCGGGTTCTCGTAGTTGAGGTCCGGCTGGTGGGAGAAGAAGCGGTGCCAGTAGTACTGCTTGCGCACCGGGTCGAAGGTCCAGTTGGACGCCTCGGTGTCGACGAAGATGATCCGGGCGTCCTGGTACTGCTTGTCGTCGTCCGCCCAGACGTAGTAGTCGCCGTACGGCCCGTCGGGGTCGGTGCGGGACTCCTGGAACCACGGGTGCTGGTCGCTGGTGTGGTTCATCACCATGTCGATGATCACCCGCATGCCGCGCTGGTGCGCGGCGTCCACGAACTCCACGAAGTCGGCGAGGTCACCGAACTCCGGCAGCACCGAGGTGTAGTCGCTGACGTCGTAACCGCCGTCCCGCAGGGGGGACTTGAAGAACGGCGGCAGCCAGAGGCAGTCGACGCCCAGCCACTGCAGATGATCCAGCTTGGCCGTCAGGCCCTTCAGGTCACCGATGCCGTCCCCGTTGCTGTCCTGGAACGAACGCACCAGGACTTCGTAGAAGACGGCCCGTTTGAACCAGTCGGGATCGCGGTCCTTGGCCGGAGTGTCCTCGAACGTGTCGGGGACGGGCTCGTTGACGATCAATTGGGTGACCCTCCGATCGGTGAGGACGGTCGCAGGGAGAACACGTGCGCGGGCGCAATGCCACTGCCCGGCTCCAGGCGCACATAGTTGTCCCTGCCCCAGTGGTAGGTCTCGCCGGTGAGCTCGTCGCGCACCGGTACGGACTCGTGCCGGTCGAGGCCGAGCTCCGGCATGTCCAACGACACCGTTGCCTCGTGGGTGTGGTGCGGGTCGAGGTTCACGACCGTAAGGACCACGTCGGCACCCTCGCGCTTGGAGTAGGCGAGGACCGCGTCGTTGTCGACATGATGGAAGTGCAGGGCACGCAACTGCTGGAGTGCCGGATGACGGCGGCGCAGCCGGTTGAGTGCCGTGATGAGGGGAGCGATGCTACGGCCCTCGCGGCCCGCTGTCTGCCAATCCCGGGGACGCAGCTGATACTTCTCCGAATCCAGGTACTCCTCGCTCCCGTCTCGTACGGGAGTCCCCTCGCAGAGCTCGTATCCGGCGTACACACCCCACGTCGGGGACAGGGTCGCGGCGAGCACCGCGCGTACCTCGAAGGCCGCCCGGCCGCCGTGCTGGAGGTAGGCGTGCAGGATGTCCGGCGTGTTCACGAACAGGTTCGGCCGCATCCAGTCGGCCGATTCCCGCGACAGCTCGGTGAGGTACTCGGTCAGCTCCTGCTTGGAGTTGCGCCAGGTGAAGTACGTGTAGGACTGCTGGAAACCGATCTGCGCGAGGGTGCGCATCATGGCGGGGCGGGTGAACGCCTCGGCCAGGAAGATGACGTCCGGATCGGTGCGGTTGATGTCCGAGATCACCTTCTCCCAGAACACCACCGGCTTGGTGTGCGGATTGTCGACCCGGAAGATGCGCACCCCCTTCTCCATCCAGAAGCGCAGCAGCCGCTCCGTCTCCTTCACCAGGCCGCGGAAGTCCGCGTCGAAGGCGATGGGGTGGATGTCCTGGTACTTCTTCGGCGGGTTCTCCGCGTACGCGATGGTGCCGTCGGCGCGATGGTGGAACCACTCCGGATGCTTGTCCAGCCACGGATGGTCCGGCGAACACTGCAGCGCGAAGTCCAGCGCGATCTCCATGCGCAGGTCCCGCGCGGTGCGCACGAAGTGCGCGAAGTCCTCGAAGGTGCCCAGGTCCGGGTGGATGGCGTCGTGGCCGCCCTCGGCCGAGCCGATCGCCCACGGCGAGCCGACGTCGTGCGGGCCCGCGGAGAGCGCGTTGTTCGGGCCCTTGCGGTGGGTGGTGCCGATCGGGTGGATCGGCGGCAGGTACACCACGTCGAAGCCCATCGCGGCGACCTCCGGCAGCCGCTCGGCGGCGGTCCGGAAATTTCCGCTGACCAGGGTCCCGTCGGGTGCCTCGTACGCGCCCTCCGAGCGCGGGAACATCTCGTACCAGGAGCCGTACAGCGCCCGGCGCCGCTCGACCAGCAGCGGCATCGGCCGGGAGGCGCTGACCAGTTCGCGCAGCGGGTGCCGGCCGAGGGTGTCCAGGACCTCGGGGGTGAGCGCGGCGGCCAGCCGGGTGGCGGCCGGCAGGCTCTCGTCGCGCAGCGTGTCGGCCACCCGGAGAATCGATTCGCGCCCCGCGTTCTTCGGCACCTCCGCCGCCGCCCGCTCGTGCAGCGCCGCACCCTCGGCGAGCACCAGGCCGGTGTCCTGGCCGGCCGGGATCTTGACCTGTGCCGTGTGCCGCCAGGTCGTCACCGGGTCCGACCACGCCTCCACGGTGTACGTCCAGCGGCCCTCCGCGTCCGGGGTGACCAGCGCGCCCCAGCGGTCCGTGCCCGGCGCCAGCTCCCGCATCGGCGTCCACGGACCGCTCCGGCCGTTCGGGTCGCGCAGCACGACATTGGCGGCGACCGCGTCATGGCCTTCCCGGAAGACCGTGGCGGACACTTCGAAGGTTTCGCCGGTCACCGCCTTGGCCGGGCGGCGCCCGCAGTCGATCTGGGGACGGACGTCCAGGACGGGAATGCGACCGATCATGGGATCACCTGAGACTTGGGACACTTTGCGGGGTGTTGTCCTTTGTATCTCCGCGGCGGGCTTACGGGTTGCGGGCATGAACGGTCCTGTCGCCTTTCACTCGGTTGGAGGTGCGCTCGGTTGGAGGTGCGCAGGGCGGGACACGCGGGGGGAGGCACGCAACGTACGTATCCGCCAGAGCCTTCCCACGCCCCGTGGCCGGGCAATCCGGCCGCGGGTGAACTACTCGTACGTAACACCGCACCGCGATCAAGCCGGGCGAACCGGCCGCCGCGTGCCGCGCGGACAGCAGCGGACCGGCCCCGCCGACGGGCGGAGCCGGCCCTCACGGCCCTGTCCGGGGCGGTACTAGCCGACCCGGAGCAGCCGGTTCGGCGAGCCCAGCCCCTCGCTCTTGACCTGGCCCTCCGAAGCGCCGGCGGCCAGCGCCTTCCCGACCTCCGCCGGTGTCGCCTTCGGATGCCGCGCCAGGTACAGCGCGGCCGCGCCCGCGGCGTGCGGCGCGGCCATGGACGTACCGGAGAGCGCCTTCTCCGCCGTGTCGCCCGAATTCCACGCCGAGGTGATCCCCGCACCCGGCGCGAACAGGTCCACCCCGGGCCCCCAGTTGGAGAACTCGGCGCGGGAATCGTCGCTGTCCGTGGCGCCGACCGTGATGGCCTCCTCGACCCGGCCGGGCGAGTAGAGGGCGGCCGGCGCACTGTTGTTCCCGGCCGCGACGGTGAACGTCACCCCGGCCTTGATCGCGGTCTTCACCGCCTGGTCCAGCTGCGGCGACACCATGGTGCCCAGGCTCAGATTCGCCACCGCGGGCCCGTCGGTGTGCCGGGTCACCCAGTCGATGCCCGCGATGACGTTGTCGGTGGTGCCGGCGCCCTCGGCGTCCAGCACCCGCACCGAGACGATGTCGGCCTTCTTGGCGACGCCGTACTTCTCACCCGCAATGGTGGCGGCCACATGGGTGCCGTGGCCGTTCGCGTCGAGCGCGTTCTCGTCGTTGTCGACGAAGTCGTGCCCGCTTCTGACCCGCCCCCCGAAGTCCTTGTGAGTGGCCCGCACGCCCGTGTCCAGGACGTAGACGCTGACGCCCGCGCCGCCGCCGGGCGGCATGACGTAGGACTTGTTGAGCGGCAGGGTCTTCTGGTCGATCCGGTCCAGCCCCCAGGACGGCGGGTCCTTCTGGAGGGCCCCCGGCGCCCGCGTGGTGTCCGTCAGCCGTACCGTGCGGTTCTGGCTCACCGCCGCCACCGCGGGGTCCGCCGCGAGACGCCGGGCCTGGGTCGCGTTCGCCCGTATCGCGTAGCCGTTGATGGCCGTGCGGTACGTCCGGCGTATCGTCGCGCCGTACTTCGCCGCCAGCCGCTTCCCCGCCGCCGACCGCGCGTCGACCCCCCGCGCGCCCTTCTTGAAGGTGACGATGTAGCTGCTGTTCACCGCGCCGGACGCCCCCGCCCCCAGTACCCGGCCTTCGGGCGGCGCAGCGTGGGCCGGCAGCGTGGCGGCGCAGAGCAGGGCCGCCGACGCGGCGGCCGTACTCCCCGCGGCCAGCCGTCGCCGGGCTGTTCGTGTCCAGGCCATGTACGGAGTTCCCCTCTTCAACTCGACATGCGGGCAAGGGTGTTGCGGTCCGTGGCGCCGGCTGCCGCGCCGCGCTCCACCGACGCCATCCTGCAGCCTTCCGTGGGCCCGCAGTCCGTACAAGAGAGGACGACGGGGCGGAATCGGCCATATCGGGTGGGTGAGGCATGGCGAAGGTTGCGGCGATTTCTGGCCGGATCCCGCGCCCGGCCCGGCCGCGGCCGCCCGGCGGGGCGCACCCGGACGGGCCCACGGGCCCGCTCCGGCCCGGGCCCCTCCGCCAAGAGACGTACGGGCCGGTCGGCAAGGGGCGTACGGGAGTGCGGCTGGCGCGTGGGGCGGGCCTTTCGAGCGGTTGTCCGCTGCGCCGGGCGCGCGCTGTGGTTGCTGCGGGCCGCCCGCCGCTACGGTCGGAGCGTGAAGGCCATTCGTCGATTCACCGTGCGCCCTGTCCTTCCCCCGTCCCTACGACCGCTCAGCGAACTGGCGCGGAACCTGCGCTGGTCCTGGCACACCGAAACCCGCGAGCTCTTCCACGCACTGGACCCCGAGGGCCGGCAGCGGCCCGGCACCGACCCGGTCCAGCTCCTCGGCACCGTCACCGCCGAACGCCTGGCCGAGCTGGCCGCCGACCGCCGCTTCCTGCGCCGGCTCACCGCCTGCGCCGACGACCTGCAGGACTACCTCGCCGGCCGCCGCTGGTACCAGTCCGTCGACGGTGCCCTGCCCGAGGCCGTCGCCTACTTCTCACCCGAATTCGGCATCACCGCAGCCCTCCCGCAGTACTCCGGCGGCCTCGGCATCCTCGCCGGCGACCACCTCAAGGCCGCGTCCGACCTCGGCGTCCCGCTGATCGGCGTCGGCCTGCTCTACCGCCACGGCTACTTCCGCCAGACCCTCTCCCGCGAGGGCTGGCAGCAGGAGCACTACCCGGTCCTCGACCCCAACGAGCTGCCCCTCGAACTGCTCCGCGAGGACGACGGCAGCCCCGCGCAGGTCTCCCTCGCGCTCCCCGGCGGCCGCCGGCTGCGCTCGTACATCTGGCAGGCCCGCGTCGGCCGCGTGCCGCTCCTCCTCCTCGACTCCGACGTCGAGGAGAACGGCCCCGGCGAACGCCAGGTCACCGACCGCCTCTACGGCGGCGGCAGCGAACACCGCCTGCTCCAGGAAATGCTGCTGGGCATCGGCGGCGTCCGCGCCGTCCGTACGTACTGCCGGCTCACCGGCCACCCGGCCCCCGAGGTCTTCCACACCAACGAGGGCCACGCCGGCTTCCTCGGCCTGGAACGCATCCGCGAACTGTCCGAAGAGGACGCCGGCGGGCTGGACTTCGACAGCGCCCTGGAAGCCGTACGGGCCGGTACCGTCTTCACCACCCACACCCCCGTACCCGCCGGCATCGACCGCTTCGACCGCGAACTGGTCGCCCGGCACTTCGGCCCCGACGGCGAACTCCCCGGCATCGACGCGGCCCGCGTCCTCGGCCTCGGCATGGAAAGCTACCCGGGCGGTGAGCCCAACGTCTTCAACATGGCCGTGATGGGCCTGCGCCTGGCCCAGCGCGCCAACGGGGTCTCGACCCTGCACGGCGGCGTCAGCCGCGAAATGTTCGCCGGACTCTGGCCGGGCTTCGACCCCGACGAGGTACCGATCACCTCCGTCACCAACGGCGTGCACGCGCCCACCTGGGTCGCCCCCGAGGTCTTCCGCCTCGGCGCCCGCCAGATCGGCGCCCAGCGCACCGAGGACGCCTTCACCGTGGGCGGCTCCGAACGCTGGGACCGGGTCGCCGACATCGCCGACCCCGCCATCTGGGACCTCCGCCGCACCCTGCGCGAACAGCTCGTCACCGAAGTACGGATGCGGCTGCGCGCCTCCTGGCGGCAGCGCGGCGCCGCCACCGCCGAACTGGCCTGGATCGACGGCGTCCTCGACCCCGACGTCCTCACCATCGGTTTCGCCCGCCGGGTGCCGTCCTACAAACGCCTCACCCTCATGCTCCGCGACCGCGACCGCCTCATGGAACTGCTGCTCCACTCCGAGCGGCCGATCCAGATCGTGGTGGCCGGCAAGGCGCACCCCGCCGACGACAGCGGCAAGCGCCTCGTCCAGGAGCTGGTCCGCTTCGCCGACGACCCGCGGGTCCGCCACCGCATCGTCTTCCTGCCGGACTACGGCATGGCCATGGCGCAGAAGCTCTACCCCGGCTGCGACATCTGGCTGAACAACCCGCTGCGCCCGCTCGAAGCCTGCGGCACCTCCGGCATGAAGGCCGCCCTGAACGGCGCCCTGAACCTCTCCGTCCTCGACGGCTGGTGGGACGAGTGGTACGAGCCGGACTTCGGCTGGTCCATCCCCACCGCCGACGGCACCGCCACCGACGAGGAACGCCGCGACGACCTCGAAGCCGCGGCCCTGTACGAACTCCTCGAACAACGCGTCGCGCCGCGCTTCTACGAGCGCGACGAGGCGGGCGTACCGCACCGCTGGGTCGAGATGGTCCGCCGCACGCTGGTCACCCTCGGCCCGAAGGTGCTCGCCGGCCGGATGGTCCGCGAGTACGTCGAGCGGCTCTACGCCCCCGCGGCGCACGCGCACCGCGCCCTCACCCCGGATGCCGCGCGCGGCCTCGCGGAGTGGAAGACCAGGGTGCGGGCGGCGTGGCCGCGGGTCGCGGTGGACCACGTCGAGACCGGCAGCCCCGCCACGCCCGCCAACGGCCAGGCCGAACTGGGCGGCACCCTGGCGCTCCGCGTCCGGGTCACGCTGGACGAGCTGGCCCCCGAGGACGTCGAGGTACAGCTGGTCTCCGGCCGCGTCGACGAGTCCGACCGGATCGCCGACCCGCTGGCGGTCCCCCTGAAACCGGCCGGCGGCCCGGACCTGGAGGGCCGCTGGCTGTACGAGGGCCCCCTCGTCCTGGACCGCACCGGCCCCTTCGGCTACACGGTCCGCATCCTCCCCGCCCACCCCCTCCTCTCGACCCACGCCGAGATGGGCCTGATCGCCGTCCCGTCGGAGGCCACGGGCGAGGCGGCGGGGGTGCTGCTGCGGTGATACCGGGCGGCGCTGTGCACACGACCGTATGGGACGACGCGGGCGCCGGCGGGCCGCCCGCCGTCCTCGTCCACGGGATCCTCACCTGGGGCGACGACGACCAGTACGGCTTCGCGGCACAGCGCCCGCTGGCGGCCCGGCACCGGCTGCTCCTGATGGACCGCCGGGGCTACGGGCGGAGTCCGGACATCGACCACAGCGACTGGGCCGTCGACGCCGAGGACATCACCGGGCTGCTGGTGTCCTGCGGCGGCGCCCACCTGGTCGGGCACGCGTACGGCGGGGTCGGCGTCATGGCCGCCGCCGTACGCCGCCCGGGCCTGGTGCGCTCCCTCACCCTGATCCAGCCCGGCGCGCTGCGGCCCGCCGAGGCCGATCCGGTGGTGGCCGCGGCCCTGGCAAGGGCCCGGGCGGCCACCGCCGCCCGTCCCGCAGACCTCACGCCGGAGGAGTACCTGCGCGCCGCGACCGAGTCCGTCGGCATGGAGACCCCGGAGCCGACCCCGGCCCGGCTGCGCGCCGCGGCCACCACCATGGCCGAACGCCCCTGCTGGGAGGCGGACATCCCGCTCGCCCCACTGGCCGAGGCACCCTTCCCGAAGCTGATGATCTCCGGCGACTGGGCGGGTGCGCCCGAGGCGTACCGGAAGTACGCGGGCGAGCCGCTGATCGCCGCCGCCCGCCACATCGCCACCGCCGTGGGCGCCGCCCACCTGGTCGTTCCGGGCTACTACCCGCACACCCAGCAGCCGGAGCGGGTCAACGCGGCACTGGCCGACCTGTGGACGGCCGCCCGCACAGCATGAAGGGCGGTGTCCGGAGGGATATCGGGAGCCTCCGGACACCGCCCTGGCCATGACTGCCGCAGCCGGCCCGGCCCTGCGGCTCGGGGCAGCCGGTCCGGCCCTGCGGCTCGGGGCGGATCACCCTGTGGACAACGCCCACGCGGCTCCCCGCCCCTCTAAGCTCCCCGGACTGTAAGGGGGGCCTGGTGGCGAAGCGTTACTTCACGAGCCAACGCTTCGCGGGCGTTACTTCACCGCCACGCCCGTCCACGCCGCCTCGACGCCCTTGACCTCGGCGCCGTCCGCGCCGTACAGGTCGGTGGCGGCCTTGACGGTCGCCTCGCGTGCAGCCTTGTAGTCGGTCGTGGAGGTCATGTACTCGGTCAGCGCCTTGTACCAGATCTTCTCGGCCTTGTCCCGGCCGATGCCCTCGACCTTGGAGTCGTCGGCGGTCGGGCTGTCGTACTTCACGCCGTCGATCTCCTTCGGCCCGCTGCCCTCGGACAGCAGGTAGAAGAAGTGGTTGGCGATGCCGGAGGAGTAGTGCACGTCGACGTCGCCGGCGCCCTCCTTCCAGAAGTCCAGCGAGTTGCCGTCCTTGCTGGGCTTGTCCATGTACCGCAGCGGCGAGCCGTCACCGTTGATGTCGATCTTCTCGCCGATGAGGTAGTCGCCCGGGTCCTCGGCGTTCTTGGCGCTGAACTCCGCCGAGGTGCCGAAGATGTCGGAGGTGGCCTCGTTCAGGCCGCCGGACTCACCGCTGTACTCCAGGTTCGCGGTGGCCGAGGTGACGCCGTGCGACATCTCGTGCGCCGCCACGTCCAGCGCGGTCAGCGGGTGGGTGTTGCCCTCGCCGTCGCCGTACGTCATGCAGAAGCAGCTGTCGTCCCAGAACGCGTTGACGTAGTCCTTGCCGTAGTGCACGCGGGAGGTCGCGCCCTTGCCGTCGCCGTTGATGCCGCTGCGGCCGTGCACGTTCTTGTAGTAGTCCCAGGTGACCTGCGCGCCGTACGCCGCGTCGACGGCCGCGGTCTGCGGGTCGTCGCCCTTGCCGGTGCCCCAGGTGTCGTCGTCGTCCGTGAGCAGCTTGCCGTCGCCGCTCTCCTTGCCGCCCAGGTCGAACGTGGAGTGGCCGCCGCGGCTGTCGTCGGTCAGCTCGTAACCGCTGCCGCCCTTCTTGGTGGCCAGCTCGACCTTGCCGCTGTACATGCTGGTGCCGGCGCCGGTCTCGATGGCCTGGTGCTGGAACAGCTTCTTGCCGGTGCTCGCGTCGGTGATGACGTGCAGCTCGCTGGGGGTGCCGTCCTTCTGGACGCCCTTGACGACGGTCTCGTACGCGAGGACCGGCTTGCCGGAGGCGGCCCAGATCACCTTGTTCGGCGTCGCCGCGTCGGACTTCTTGATGCCCTCGGTCCTGCCGGACACCGACTCGGCGGACGTCGCGGCGGACTTCGGGGCGATCTTCGGGGTGGTGGAGGCGACCTTGATGGTGGCCTTCGTGGCCTTGGTGGTCGACTTGATGGCGCCGCCCTTGGCCTGGTGGACGACGAGGTCGCCGCCGAGCACGGGCAGGCCGTCGTAGGTGCGCTCGTAGCGGGTGTGCGTGGTGCCGTCCGCGTCCTTGATGACGTCCTTGACGACCAGCTTCTCCTTGGACCCGAGGCCCAGTTCCTCGGCGGTCTTCGCCTTCGTGGCCTGCGCGTCGCGCAGCAGCTCGGCGCGGTGCGAGGCGGTCATCTTGACCGGGGAGGCGGCCGCCTCGTGGGCGGTCGGGGCCGCGCCCGCCGTTCCGGTGGCGATGCCGGCCGCGAGCAGTGCGGCGGCGGCCACGGAGGCGCCGGCGATACGGGTGGTACGCGATATGTGGGGGGTCACGCGTGCTCCTTCAACTTTGCCTGTGGTGGGGGGTGCAAAGCGATGCGGGTGGTACGTGCGGGGTTAGCGTGCCACCCGAACGGGCGGCTGTCACCGGGTAATTGGCGCCGCTTCGCAATTTGTTCGCAAAGAGCGAGCCGACGTCCGCATAACGGAGGAGGGCCACCCCCGCCGCTCGGCGGGGGTGGCCCTCAGAAGGTCGTGCTCGGGTCAGAAGGTCAGCTTCCAGCTGTTCACGTAGCCCGTGTCACCGGAGTACACGTCCCGCACCCGCAGCTTCCAGGTGCCGGCCGCGTCCTCCGCCGAGGCGTTGACGGTGTACGTGGTGTTCACGTTCGCCGCCGAGTCATAGGCGCTGGAGTTCTTCAGGCGGTACGCGGTGCCGTCCGGCGCGACCAGGTCGATGACCAGGTCACCGCGGTAGGTGTGCACGATGTCCACGCCGACCTTGAGGGTGCTGGGCGCCTTGCCGGTCCGGTTGACGCTGATCGACGAGGTGACCGCGGAACCCGCGTCCGGGATGGCCACGTCGTTGGTGTTCTCGAAGACGTTGCCGCCCGGGTCGGGGTCGCCGCCGTCGCCGACGCGGCTGCCGACGTTCACCGCGGCCCAGGTGTTGGCGACCGTGTTGTACGTCGCGGTGTCCTTGCCGAAAAGGTCGGCGGCGGCCTGGAGGGTGGCGGTGCGGGCGCCCGCGTAGTTGGTGTTGGAGCTCATGTACTGGGTGAGCGCCTTGAACCAGACCTTCTCGGCGTTGGCCCGGCCGATGCCCGGGACGGGCAGGCCGTCGGAGGTCGGGCTGTCGTAGTGCACGCCGTTCACGTCCTTCGCGCCGCTGCCCTCGGACAGCAGGTAGAAGAAGTGGTTGGCGACGCCGGAGGAGTAGTGCACGTCGACGTTGCCGACGCCGGAGTACCAGTAGTCCTTGGACGCGCCGTCCTTGCTGGGCTTGTCCATGTAGCGCAGCGGGGTGCCGTCGCCGTTGATGTCGATCTTCTCGCCGACGAAGTAGTCGCCCGGGTCCTTGGCGTTGTTGGCGTTGAACTCCACGGCCGCCGCGAAGATGTCGGAGGTCGCCTCGTTCAGGCCGCCGGACTCGCCGCTGTAGGTGAGGTCGGCGGTCGCGGAGGTGACGCCGTGCGTCATCTCGTGCGCGGCCACGTCGATCGAGGTGAGCGGCGCCGCGTTGCCGGACCCGTCGCCGTAGGTCATGCAGAAGCAGCTGTCGTCCCAGAAGGCGTTGACGTAGTTGTTGCCGTAGTGCACGCGGCTGTACGCGCCGACGCCGTCGCCCTTGATGCCGCTGCGGCCGTGCACGTTCTTGTAGTAGTCCCAGGTGAGCTGGGCGCCGTACGCGGCGTCCACCCCCGCCGTCTGCACGTTCTGCGGGGTGCCGTCGCCCCACACGTCGTCCGGGTCGGAGAAGAGCGTGCCGGTGCCGGACGAGCCGTGGTTGAGGTTGTAGGTCTTGTGGTTGCCCCGCGTGGTGTCGGTCATCGTGTACGAGGGCGCCGTGCCGATCGTCACCTGGCCGCTGTACTGGCTGTTGCCGGTGCCCTGCTCGATGCCCTGGTACTGGAAGAGCTGCTTGCCGGTGGTGGCGTCGGTGATGACGTGCAGCTGGTTGGGCGTCTGGCCGTCGTCCTGCACGCCGCCGACGACGGTCTCGTACGCCAGGACCGGCTTGCCGTCCGCCGCCCAGACCACCTTGCGCGGCTCCTTGGCGTCGGACTTCTCCGCGCCCTCCGCCTTCGACGCCTTCACGGCCTTCGCCTCGGCGGTCGCGGGCGTCACGGCGGCCTTCGTACTGGCCACGGCTATCCGGGCCTTGACGCCCTTGGTGACCCGGTCGACCTTGCCGGTCCGGGTCTCGTGCACGACGAGGTCGCCGCCGAGGACGGGCAGCCCTTCGTAGGTGCGCTCGTACCGGGTGTGCGTCGTGCCGTCCCGGTCCTGCTGGACGTCCCGGACGACGAGCTTCTCCTTGGCGCCGAGCTGGAGCTTCTTCGCCGTCTGCGCGGTGGTGGCGGCGGCGTCCTTCAGCAGCTCCGCACGCTGCGAGGGGGAGAGCTTGGCGGGCAGGGCGCCCGCCCGGGGCTGTGCGTGTGTGCTGCCGGGGTTGGGCGCGGCGTTGCCCGCGCCGGTCTGCACGCCGACGGCGAGGAGGGCCGTCACGGCGACGAGCGTGCCGGTGGCCATCACACGTCTGCGGCCCGTCGCGGCACGTCCATGGGGGGTGCGTCTCACGCTGGCTCCTTCTGCGGGGCCGCGGCGGGTTGGGCCACGGCCGGGGGGACCGGACGACGGGGTGGCCGTCCGGGCAGAACAAGTGCGTGTGGGGGGAGTGGTGCGTACGTGACCGGCGCGGGCGGTGTTGCTGTGGGGACCCGCTCCGACTGCCGCGCAGCTTCCCACCCGCCGCGCCCGGTTGTCAGGATCCGTTCACCAACATGGCCGGAAACCGTCCGTTGAGCGGCGGTTGGCGTTCGTATAACGGTCAAGTAGTGTCGGCCGCGCCCTGTCAGCCGGCCGGCAGCCGTGGTGCCGCCGAAGGCAGTTCGGTCTGCTCCTGGCACTGAGCCGCCCGCTGGGAGTAGCGAGCCGCCTGAACAGCGAAGTCGGACAGCTGCTGGCGAAGCTCATTGCCGGAGACGCGGCTGTCGCCGGCAACAGTCGCCTCGACGTCCAGCGCGAATGCCGTCTCGGCTTCCTTGCTCTTCTTTCCCGGTGGTGTGCACGGCAGATAAATCGTCGTCTTGTTCGGCCCTGAAAGGAGGTGCAACTTCCCGGGCGGTTCGACATAACTGTCGCCCAGCTCATTTCGCCAGTATTTTCGCCATGCCGCGACGCTCGCATCATGCTGCTTCACGATGGCAGAGATCATCGAATCACTCGTATCGAGCGAGCAGGAAAAGTAGAAACTGTCTGTCGGTGACTCGTGCGACTCCATGTTCACTTCGTGTGCGGGGGGCAGGATATTTGCCGCAGTAGCTCGTTGAACGGCACCTCCACATGGTCGCTCAGGAAGTTCTTCGATTCCTTGCAGGAAAATTTCCCGGTAGCCGAATATTGCACCGGTGAGCACCACCGCACAGCCGACCCCGCCGATGAGCCAGTTACGCCTCAGTTTTTGCTTCACTGTATTTTCCTTCAGAGGGTTCTCAAGAAGTGGCGCTCTTGCTGACTTCCTTCAGTCGGGTGTGACTCTCCAGCCAGCCGGCCCTGACGGATTCGCGGATCATATTGTCCAAGGCGTCCTGGCTGGGGCCGGAGTCGTAGGACTCCCGCGCTTCGCGGCCCGCTCCGATGACGGTGCCAAGAGTGTCATCCTCGGAGATGTAGAGGCGACGGCCGCTTTGGTACATCGCCTTGTCCATGCCATCGAGCTCCCTGCCGTCCATAATGCGGTCAACGCCCATCGTCGCGGCGCCCGCGAAGAATGCGCCCCCTGCGCCGACGGCCGCCTCGGCTGCTGCGCCTACCGGAGCGAGAGCCACCGCACCGACCGCGAAACCGGTGGACAGCATCGTCTTGAAGAACTCTCCTTGGCGCTTGATCGCCTCGTTCTCCTCCTTCTCTCCTTCCTGTTGGTTTCCGACCTCCATATCCTGCCGGGAGTGCGCCAGAATCCCTTCGATCAGCCCGGAGTTGTGGGAAATCGCCGTGATCGCGGCATTGGTGCTTCCACCGAAAAGGTGTGGATCTGCGATGTGAGCTTCCATCGTGCTGCTCGTGTAGATGCTGCGCCCGTAGACAACGGCAGCACTGGCATCGTCGTCCCTGCCCAAGGCGCTCAGGAACCTGTAGGTGTCGGCCCGGTCGAGGCCGCCGGGGGCATCGCTGTTCGTCAGGAAGATGTGTTCTGCGCCCTGTCCGGCGATGGTCCGGTTGATCTCAGGCATGTAGGCCGCGGCCATGTGGCCCAGGCTGGCTCCCGTTTTCTTGTCGACCAGGTCGGCTCCGCCCTCCGGGTTCGCCACCGCGTGCATGACGTTGCTCATGATCTCGACCTGGGTCCGGTTGTGCGGGACGGGGGCGGACGGTTTGGTGTCGCCATGTGCGACGCCTGTGACGGCGGCTTCGAGTGCGTGGCCCACGGAGGTGCCGCGGTCGGTGTTCTTCGTGCTCTCCAGGAGGTGATTCAGGTCGGATTTCCCGGCGAAGGTGTGCTCGGCGGACTCCGGGTTGTGGGAGAGCGCGTTCATGAAGCCGATCACCGGGTCGTGTCCGTCCTGCCTGCCGAATACCAGGTCGACCCCGTCGGTGTTCTCCCAGATCTCTTCCGTGTGGGTCGCTCCCATGGCGTGGCTCTTGTCCTTGCGGAGGAGGGCGCTGCCGTAAGAGTCCAGGAATTCCGTGTCGTACCGGCCGTGGCCCATCAGGCTGCTCATGACCTGGAAGCCGAGCGCGCTGTTGGAGCTCCGCACCGGATCCGGCTGGAAGCTCGTGTTGCCCGCCTTGATGATCGACTTTTCCCATTCCTGCATCGCGGGGCTATCGGAGTGGGTCGCGGTGGCCAGTGTCATGCTGAGGTTCGTCTGCAGGTCCTTCAGCATGGCCGCATGCTCCCGGTCCCCCTGGTGCGCGCCCGCTGTTCTCGTCCAGAACTCCAGCGTCCCCTCGGCGCCGAGTGTGGTGGCGAAGGTCTCGGCGAAGAGGTCGTCGTTGCGGTATTTCCGCAAATCCCGGTTGAACGCGGCGAGCTGGTCCGGCGACATGGCCTTCGGATTCCTTGCCGCCCTGGCCAATTCCGCTGCCCGTCGCAGCGCCCGGGCTGCGGAGTCACGGTCCTTGTACGAGGCGTGCGAAAACCCGTACTTGCTCTGATCCGCCAGTGCGCGCAGCGCCTTCGCCGCACTGGTGTCGGATTCCGTGGCTTTTCCGAGGATCTCCGCGATCTCGTCCCTGACGGCGTTGAGTTCGGCCTCGGTGGGCTCGTCCTCTTCCGTTGTGCACAGGGAGCTGACGATGAACTTGCCGCCGCCGGTGGGCACCACGCTGATCTTCTTGTCCCGCGCGCGGCTCAGTGCGTCATTGAGTGTCTCGCGGTAGCTGATGAGCTCGCCGCGGGTGTCCCGGAGGATGTTGCGGATGGAAGTGGCCTGAGTGACCGCGTCACCGAACTCCGCTGCCGTCTTCGTAACGAATTCCCGGGTGACGGTGGCGTTGAGCCCGGCCCAGTCCGCCTTCTTGGCCTTGGAGTCGAGCTCTCGCTCCGCCCGTTCCCGGAGTCTGTTGAGCTTGTCCACCATGTCCGACCAGTCCGTGACCGCCTCGCCGAGCTTGGCGAAGTTGCCGTGCTGCAGAGCTTCCAGGTCCATCAGTGTCCGTCCCGCCCGTCGAACGCCTTGTCGAGGTCGGAAATGCGACTGAAGACGGTGGCGAGATAGGTCTCCTGACCCCGGTGCGCCTTCTTGGTGTAGTCGAGGTGGTTCGAGATGTGAGCGCACGCGTCGAGAAGGGACCACTGTTGCTCGGTCCACCTGCTCGTGACGTGCTCCAGTGCGCTCCCCAGCGCGAAGTCCGCCTTGAGGGAGGAAGCGGCCTCGAAACTGCTCAAGCGTGCGTGGTTGCCGTCGCGGCTGAGGTCCTCGTGAAGTCTGAAGGCGGCGTCGCCGATGGCAGCCAGGTCCCGTTGGCTGACCCTTAGATCCCCCTGCGGGTTGCCACCGCCTCCGCCTTCCGGGGCCAGCTGGTTGAGGCGTACATGGGTCTGCCGGGCATCGGACGAGTCCGTCTTGAGCTGCTTCCACTCGGCTTCGAAGGACATGTGTCCGTTTCCTTGGCGTGGTCCGACGCGGTGAAGTGGTGCGAGGGCTGATCCCCTGTATGTGAGGGCAAGGGAGGTCTGGCGCGGCTGAGCACAATGTGCTCAGCGCGCCGTGTGGGGCAGTGGAGATTTTACGGAAGTGGCGTCGGTCTGGCAGCACTTGGCAGTGTTCAGTAGTTGGTCGTATCGCCGGAAGCGCCGCGTCGGCGCCTCACTGCACCAGGCTGTCCCGCCACGCCTCGTGGAGGGAGGCGAACTCCCCCTTGTCGCTGATGAGTTCGGCCGGCGTGCCGTCCTCGATGATGCGGCCGTGGGACATCACCAGGACCCGGTCGGCGATTTCCACCGTGGAGAGGCGGTGGGCGATGACGACGGCGGTGCGGTTGCGCAGGACGGTGTGCATGGCGCGCTGGACGGCGCGTTCGCCGGGGATGTCGAGGGAGGACGTCGCCTCGTCGAGGATCAGTACCGCGGGGTCGGCGAGGAGGGCGCGGGCGAAGGCGACGAGCTGGCGCTGGCCTGCGGAGATGCGGCCGCCGCGCTTGCGGACGTCGGTGTCGTAGCCGTCGGGGAGCGCGGCGATGAAGTCGTGGGCGCCGATGGCACGCGCGGCCCGCTCGATCTCCGTGCGAGGGGCCTCCGGGCGGCCGATGGCGATGTTCTCCGCGACCGTGCCGGAGAAGAGGAACGCCTCCTGGGTGACCATGACGACCCCGCGCCGCAGTTCGGTCGTGGACAGGTCGCGCAGGTCGACGCCGTCCAGCAGCACCCGGCCGCCCGTGGGGTCGTAGAAGCGGGCGAGCAGCTTGGCGAGGGTGGACTTGCCCGCGCCCGTGCTGCCGACCACCGCGACCGTGCTCCCCGCGGCCAGCGTGAGGTCGAAGCGGGGGAGCACCTCGCCGCCGGTGCGGTACGCGAAGTGGACGCCCGAGAAGGTCACTTCGCGGCCGGGGCGGCCGTCGGCGGGCGGCGGGAGGGGGACCGGCCTGGCCGGTTCCGGGACGGCGGGGCGCTGGGCGAGGAGGCCCGCGATCTTCTCCAGGGAGGCGGCCGCCGACTGGTAGGCGTTCAGGAACATGCCGAGGCGGTCGATCGGGTCGTAGAGGCGCCGCAGGTACAGGACGGCGGCGGCCAGCACGCCGAGGGCGAGGGAGCCGGTGGCGACGCGGGAGGCGCCCCACAGGACGATGGCGGCGACGGCGATGTTTGCGGCCGTGCGGGAGAGCAGGACGTAGCGGGCCATTTCCAGGGTGGCGCTGCCGTTGACCCGCTCGTGGACGCGGTTGAGGCGGGCGAACGCCGCGTCGTTGGGCCGCTCGCGGCGGAACGCCTGCACCGGGCGGATGCCGTTGAGCGTCTCGGCGAACTTCACGATGACCGCGGCGATCGCCGTCGAGCGGCGTGCGTAGACCTTCTTGGAGCGGCGCCGGTAGGAGCGGATGAAGAGCAGTAACGGTCCCGCGGAGAGCACGGCCGCCGTGCCCAGGCCCCAGTCCAGGTACAGCAGCATCGCCGTGACGTAGACGATGGACAGCACGACGCCGACCAGCTCCTGGAGGCCGTCGTTGAGCAGCTCGCGCAGCGATTCCACGTCGGTGGTCGAGCGGGAGATCAGCCGTCCCGAGGTGTAGCGCTCGTGGAAGTCCAGGCTGAGCGCCTGGGCGTGCCGGAAGATCCGGCCGCGCAGGTCGCGCAGTACGTCCTGGCTGACGCGGGCGCAGGAGCGGGTGAAGGCGTACTGCAGGACGCCGGCGGCCAGCGCGCACGTCAGGTATCCGGCGCCGACGGCGAGCAGCGGGCCGTGGTCGTGCGCCCGCAGCGCGGGGACGGCGTGGTCGATGGCGTACGCGACCAGCAGCGGCCCGGCCTGCACGGCGGCCTGCTGGAGGAGGAGCAGCACGACGGTGAGCCGGCCGCGGGCCGCGTACGGGCGCAGCAGCGAACGGAGCAGGGCGAGCGAGGCGCCCTTGGGGGTGGGCAGGACGTCCCGGTCGAAAGGGTCTCCGGGGGAGGCTGGGCCGGGCGGCGCGGCCGCGTCGGCGTCGCTGTCCTCGGGGGGCCGGTCGGCGGCGGTCGTGGTCGTGGTCATCGCTCCGTCTCCTCTGCGGTGCGGGCCGGTCGGGCGGGGCCCGGGGCGCGGGCCGGGTCCGGAGCGCCGGCCGGGTCCGCACTGGTCAAGCCCGCGCCGGCCGGGTCCGCGCCGGACATCAGATGGGCGTACTCCGCGCTCTCGCGCAGCAGCTGCTGGTGCGTGCCGACGGCGGTGACCCGGCCGCCGGAGAGCAGCGCGACCCGGTCGGCGAGCAGCACCGTGGAGGGGCGGTGCGCGACGATCAGCGCGGTCGTGGTCGCCAGTACCTCGCGCAGCGCGGCCTCCACCCGTGCCTCGGTGTGCACGTCCAGCGCGGAGAGCGGGTCGTCCAGGACGAGGAAGCGCGGGGAGCCGACCACCGCGCGGGCCAGCGCGAGCCGCTGCCGCTGCCCGCCGGACAGGCTCAGCCCCTGCTCGCCGACCTGGGTGTGCTCGGCCTCGGGCAGCGCGGCGACGAACTCGTGCGCCTGGGCGACCCGCAGGGCCCGCCGCACGCCGTCCGCGTCCGCGTGCTCGCCGCCCATCAGGACGTTCTCCGCCGCGGTCGCCGAGAAGAGCGTCGGCTCCTCGAAGGCCACCGCGACCAGGGAGCGCAGCTCGTCGCGCGGCAGGGTCATGATGTCCCGGCCGTCCAGGGTGATCCGGCCGCCGGTGACGTCGTACAGCCGCGGGACCAGCGCGGTGAGCGTGGTCTTGCCGCTGCCCGTGGCGCCCACCAGGGCCATCGTCTCGCCGGGCCGGACGTGCAGGTCGACGCCGCGCAGCGTGGGCGGTGCGCCGGCGGGCGCGTCGGGGTAGCGGAACTCCACGCCGGTGAGGGCGAGGCCGTCGGGCGCCGGTCCCCCCGAAGCGGCGGCGCGCACGGCCGCGTCGGCCGCGTCCGCCTCCGGTACGTCCATGACCTCGAAGTACCGGTCCGCCGCGGTCGCCGATTCGTTGCTGATCGCCAGCAGGAAGCCGATGGACTCCACCGGCCAGCGCAGCGCCAGCGCGGTGGACAGGAACGCCACGAGCGTGCCCGCCGACAGGTCACCGTCGGCGACCTGGACCGTACCGAGGACCAGCGCGGCCCCGATGGCGGTCTCCGGCAGCACCGTGATGACGCCCCAGATCGCGGCGAGCAGCCGTGCCTTGTGCAGCTCGGTGGCGCGCAGCTCGTGGGTGAGGGCGGTGTAGGCCCGGGCCTGGGCGCGGTGCCGGCCGAAGCCCTTGATGATGCGGATGCCCAGTACCGACTCCTCGACCAGCGTGGTCAGGTCGCCGACCTGGTCCTGCGAACGGCGCGCCGCGACGGAGTACTTCGCCTCGAACACCGAGCACAGCACCACCAGCGGCACGATCGGCGCGAGCAGGACCAGCCCCAGCGTCCAGCGCTGGGCGAGCAGGATGGCGCAGCCGGCGAGGATCGTGACGCCGTTGACGAACAGGAACGTCAGCGGGAACGCCAGGAACATCCGCAGCAGCTGCAGGTCGGTCGTGCCGCGGGAGAGCAGCTGCCCGGTGGGCCAGCGGTCGTGGAAGGCCACCGGGAGCCGCTGGAGGTGGCGGTAGAGCGCGGCGCGCATGGCCGCCTCGACGCCCGCCAGCGGCCGCGCGACCAGCCACCGGCGCAGCCCGAAGAGCCCGGCCTCGGCCAGCCCGAGGAGCAGCAGGAGCCCGCCGCCCAGCCAGATGCCGCCCGGGTCCCGCGCCGCGACCGGCCCGTCCACCAGCCACTTCAGTACGAGCGGGATCAGCAGGCCGGTGCCGGACGCCAGGACGGCGACGCCCGCGGCGCCGGCCAGCCGGGCCCGCACGGGGCGGACGTACGGCCACAGGCGCAGCAGCGAGCGGACGGGGGAGCGGGGAGTGGGGACGGCGGACTCGGGGCGGTGCGCGTCATCGCTCATCAGTAGCGAGCGTAGAAGTCACCACTGACAATCCTCACGCGGTTTTTTCCCGCCGCGGGCCGTCCGAGGCCAGCTGCGGGCCGTCGGAGACAGCGGTCAGCGCCCGGCCCGCAGCAGCCACACCGCCCGCCCCGGCATCTCCACCTCGGCCCCCGCCTCGTACGCCGTGCCCGGTGCCGCCTCCTGGTCCTCCCGCGCGGTGTCCACGAGGAGTTCATACGTACGGGCCCACGGCGCGCCCGGAAGGGTGAAGCGGCCCGGCGCCTCCCCGGCGTGCAGCACGACGAGGAAGCTGTCGTCGGTGACCGGCAGCCCGCGCTCGTCCCGTTGCGGGATGTCCGTGCCGGACAGGAACATGCCCAGGCCCGCGGCGTGCGCGTACCAGTCCGCGTCCGTCATCTCCGTCCCCGCGGGCGTGAACCACGCCAGGTCCCGCAGCCCGTTCGGCCCCTGCGGCCGCCCTGAGAAGAAGGCGCGGCGGCGCAGCACAGGGTGCGCCCGGCGCAGTGTGATCAGCCGGGCCACCAGCTCGGTCAGCGGCCGCCACTCCGGGGCGTCCGCCAGCGACCAGTCCAGCCAGCCCAGCTCGTTGTCCTGGCAGTAGGCGTTGTTGTTGCCGTGCTGGGTGCGGCCCAGCTCGTCGCCCGCGACCAGCATCGGCACGCCGGTGGAGAGCAGCAGCGTGGTGAGGAGGTTGCGCAGCTGGCGGCGGCGGAGCGCCTTGATGTCCGGGTCGTCCGTCTCGCCCTCGGCGCCGCAGTTCCACGAGCGGTTGTCGTCCGTGCCGTCGCGGTTGTCCTCGCCGTTGGCCTCGTTGTGCTTGTGCTCGTAGGAGACCAGGTCGCGCAGGGTGAAGCCGTCGTGCGCCGTGATGAAGTTGACCGACGCCTGCGGGCGGCGGCCGCCCCACGCGTACAGGTCGCTGGAGCCGGACAGCCGGTACCCCAGGTCGCGGACGTCCGGGTACGCGCCGCGCCAGAAGTCGCGCACGGCGTCGCGGTACCGGTCGTTCCACTCCGTCCACAGCGGCGGGAAGGCCCCGACCTGGTACCCGCCCATCCCCACGTCCCACGGCTCGGCGATCAGCTTCACCCGGCGCAGCACCGGGTCCTGCGCGATCACCGCGAGGAACGGCGAGAGCATGTCCACGTCGTGCATCGAGCGGGCGAGCGCCGCGGCCAGGTCGAAGCGGAAGCCGTCCACGCCCATCTCGGTGACCCAGTAGCGCAGCGAGTCGGTGATCAGACGCAGCACGTTGGGCTGGACGACGTGCAGGGTGTTGCCGCAGCCGGTGTAGTCGGCGTACCGGCGCGGGTCCTGCTGGAGGCGGTAGTAACCGCGGTTGTCTATGCCGCGCAGGGACAGCATCGGTCCCATCTCGTTCGCCTCGGCCGTGTGGTTGTAGACCACGTCGAGGATGACCTCGATGCCCGCGTCGTGCAGCGCGCGCACCATCCGGCGGAACTCGCCCACCTGCTGGCCGCGCGTCCCCGAGGCGGCGTACGCGGCGTGCGGCGCGAAGTACCCGATGGAGTTGTAACCCCAGTAGTTGCTCAGGCCCCGCCGCAGCAGATGGTCCTCGTGCGCGAACTGGTGCACGGGCAGCAGTTCCACGGCCGTGACGCCGAGCCGGGTCAGATGCCCGATCGCGGCCGGGTGCGCGAGCCCGGCGTACGTACCGCGCAGGTGCTCAGGGATGTCCGGATGGCTCTTGGTGAAGCCGCGCACGTGCAGCTCGTAGATCACCGAATCGGCCCACGGCGTCTTCGGGCGGCGGTCGTCCTCCCACTCGTCGCCGGGCGCGTCGTCGTGCACCACCACGCCCTTCGGGACGTGCGGCGCGGAGTCCCGGTCGTCGCGCACCGTGTCCGCTATGTGCTGCTCGGGCCAGTCCCGTACATGGCCGTACACCTCCGGCGGCAGCCGGAAGTCCCCGTCGACCGCGCGCGCGTACGGGTCGAGCAGCAGCTTCGCCGGATTCCAGCGCGCCCCGGTCCACGGGTCCCAGCGGCCGTGCACGCGGTAGCCGTACCGCGTCCCCGGCAGCACGCCGGGGACGAAGCCGTGCCAGATCTCGTGCGTCAGCTCGGTGAGGGCATACCGCGTCTCGGCACCCGCGGCGTCGAAGAGGCAGACCTCCACCGCCTCGGCACCCGCCGCCCACAGCGCGAAGTTCGTCCCCGCGACGCCGTCCGGACCGCTGCGGAAGCGCGCCCCGAGGGGCTGCGGGCTCCCGGGCCGCACCGTGACCGTGTCCGGGGCCGTTCTCGCCCGGCCGTCGTCCGGCAGTGCCTCCTGCTCCAGCGTGCTCGACACGTGGCAGCCTCCCGCCGCTCGGCGACTCGATCGGGCGGTGCCGCGCGCGGCGTCCCGGCCGCGCGCGTGGACGTGCCCTCCCGGCGATCCATCCCTGCCCCCTTCCTTCCCCGAACTGGGCAGGACCTCACGTTTCCCCACGAAGCGAACGCTCGTTGAGACCACCGTGAGCTACCGAACCCTCAGAAACCGAGCGGCCGGGCGGCCCTGGACGGCCGCCGTACCGCTGCTCACCGGCGCCGTCCTGCTCTCCGCCTGCCAGGGCCCCGGCGGGTGGACCTCCGACGCGCCGCGCCCCACGCACGAGGCCGTACGGGTGGTACCGGACGACGGCGCGCGCGGCGTGCGCGCGGGCAGCCGCATCGAGGTACGCGTACCGGACGGACGCCTGGAGCGGGTCGAGGTCACCCGGGCGGGGGACACCGGCAGCGCACCCGTGCCCGGCCGGCTCTCCCGCGACGGGCTCGGCTGGCGCTCGGCCGGCCCCCCGCTCGCGCTCGCCTCCCGCTACACCGTCGAGGCCGTCGCGCTGGACGGGCAGGGCCGGCGCACCGCCCGGCACACCTCCTTCTTCACCTACGTGCCCCGGCACCGCGTCGTCGGCTTCTTCCGGCCCGAGCACCGCTCCACCGTCGGCACCGGAATGATCGTCTCCTTCGACTTCAACCGCCCGGTGCGCGACCGCGCCGCCGTCGAGCGGGCCGTCTCCGTCACCGCGCGCCCCGCCGTGCGCGTCGCGCCCCACTGGTTCGGCGCGCGCCGGCTGGACTTCCGGCCCCGGGAGCGCTGGCGGCCGGGCACGGAGGTGACGATGGCGCTGCGGCTGCGGGACGTGCGTGCGGCGCCCGGGGTGTACGGGATCCAGCACAAGACCGTCCGTTTCCGGATCGGCCGGGATCAGACCAGCGTGGTTGACGCCGCCGCGCACACCATGACCGTACGGCGCGCGGGAGCGCCGCCGGTGACCCTGCCGGTCACCGCGGGCGACCAGGACAACCCGACGTACAACGGCCGGATGGTCATCCTGGAACGGCATCCGATGACCCGGATGGACGGCGGAACGGTCGGCTTCGGTGGCGAGTACGACATCCCCGATGTGCCGCACGCACTGCGCCTGACCACGTCGGGGACGTTCCTGCACGGGAATTACTGGGCGTCGCGGGGGACGTTCGGCGGCGCCAACACCAGCCATGGATGCGTCGGGCTCCGCGACGAGCAGGGCGGCAGCCCGGACACGCCGGCGGGCTGGTTCTACGGCAACTCGCTGATCGGCGACATCGTCGAGGTGATCCGCTCGCGGGATGCGACGGTGGCGCCGGACAACGGGCTCGGTGGCTGGAACATGCCGTGGGAGGAATGGCTGCGGGGCTCCGCGCTCCGCTGATCCCGGGGGCCGCGCGGGCACCGGCCGCACCGTTATCCGGCCGACTTGACCGCCCGCGCGGCCCTCTTGCGTACGTCCCGTACCACCCTTACCAGTTGGGACGAAACGGTGACATGTCCGGGGAGTCCGCCCTCGTCCCCGGTGTGGTTATCTGGCGGCAGGCGCGCGCGTGGCCCGTGCCGCGCGCCGCTGGATGCGGGCCGTGCGAGGGGAAAAGAGGCCAAGTCTTGGACGTGCAGCCGATATGGGGGGCGCCGCGAGGGCGGTTTCGGCGGCGGCAGGGGGGAAAGGTCCTGCTCGCTCCGGTCCTCGGGGCGCTGATGGTGCTGGTGGCCGCGTGCGGCGGCAGCGGGGAGGACAAGGACGGGAACAAGGACGCCGCGTCACAGGCCGCGGTGAAGATCTCGCCCAAGGACGGCGCCGAGGACGTCGCCACGAGCGGCGCCCTGAAGGTGACGGTGGACAAGGGCACGCTGAAGTCCGTGACGGTCAAGGACGCCAAGGGCAACACCGTCGACGGCCGGCTCTCCAAGGGCGGCAGCGTCTGGCAGCCGGTCGGGCACCTCGGCGCGTCGACGGAGTACTCGGTCGACGCGGTCGCGAAGGACTCCGAGGGCCGGGAGGCCGCCGAGCACGCCGACTTCACCACCCTGGTGCCCAAGAACACCTTCATCGGGCGCCACGTCCCGGAGAACGGGCAGACGGTCGGCGTGGGGATGCCGATCGACCTGCGCTTCACGCGCGGCATCACGCACCCGAAGGCCGTGGAGAACGCGATCAAGGTGACCGCCGAGCCGTCGGTGCCCATCGAGGGCCACTGGTTCGGCAACGACCGCCTGGAGTACCGCCCGGAGAAGTACTGGAAGCCGGGCACGAAGGTCACCTTCACCATGAACCTCAACGGCGTCGAGGGCCGCCCCGGGGTGTACGGGACGCAGAACAAGAAGGTCACCTTCACCATCGGCCGCAGCCAGATCAGCACGGTGGACGCGGCCTCGCACCAGATGACGGTCGTCCGCGACGGCAAGAAGATCAAGACGCTGCCGATCACCTCGGGCGCGCCGGGCACCGAGACGTACAACGGCAAGATGGTCATCAGCGAGAAGCACCCGGTGACGCGGATGAACGGCGACACCGTGGGCTTCGGCGGCGAGTACGACATCAAGGACGTGCCGCACGCGATGCGGCTCAGCGACTCCGGCACGTTCATCCACGGGAACTACTGGTCCGGGCAGTGGACCTTCGGCAACCGCAACGCCAGCCACGGCTGCGTGGGCCTCTTCGACTACCGCGGCGGCTCCACCTCCACGCCCGCCGGGTGGTTCTACCAGAACTCCATGATCGGCGACCTGGTCGTCGTCAAGAACTCCCACGACCGCACCATCCAGCCGGAGAACGGGCTGAACGTGTGGAACATGCCGTGGGAGGAGTGGAAGGCGCCGCAGTAAGCCCGTCGGCAGGGCGGTGACGGGGCGTCCGGTGCACTGTGACCAAGTGCACCGGCGCCGTTCCCGTGAACGGCTATTAACCTGCCCTCATGACTGTGAACTTCGAGGTGGCCGACGGCGTCGGCACCGTCCGCCTGGACCGTCCGCCCATGAACGCGCTGGACACCGCGACCCAGGACCGGCTGCGCGAGCTGGCCGAGGAGGCCACCCGCCGCGACGACGTCCGCGCCGTGGTGATCTGGGGCGGCGAGAAGGTGTTCGCGGCCGGCGCGGACATCAAGGAGATGCAGGTGATGGACCACGCGGCGATGGTCGCCCGGTCCAAGGCGCTGCAGGACTCCTTCACCGCCGTCGCCCGCATCCCCAAGCCCGTGGTGGCCGCGGTCACCGGGTACGCGCTCGGTGGCGGCTGCGAGCTCGCGCTCTGCGCCGACTTCCGCATCGCCGCGGAGAACGCCAAGCTCGGCCAGCCCGAGATCCTGCTCGGCCTGATCCCGGGCGCGGGCGGCACCCAGCGCCTCGCCCGCCTCATCGGCCCCTCCAAGGCCAAGGACCTGATCTTCACCGGCCGCCAGGTGAAGGCCGACGAGGCGCTCGCCCTCGGGCTGGTGGACCGGGTGGTTCCCGCCGAAGAGGTGTACGCGCAGGCGCACGCCTGGGCGGCCCGGCTCGCCGTGGGCCCGGCGATGGCACTGCGCGCCGCGAAGGAGTCGGTGGACGCCGGTCTGGAGACCGACATCGACACCGGACTGACGATCGAACGGAACTGGTTCGCAGGCTTGTTCGCCACCGAGGACCGCGCGACGGGCATGCGCAGCTTCGTCGAGGAGGGCCCCGGCAAGGCCAAGTTCCGCTGACGCGAGCGGTGTTGGTGGTACGGAAGGGGGCGGGCGTTGATGGCCCGTGCTCCTTGCGGGCGAATGCTGCCCGGCCCGGGGGAAGCCTCGCGCAGTCCTCGCGGAACGGCCCCGTCAACCACCTGCGGGCGGATTGCGTCGCAGGTCAGGAGGGCTGTACGGGGGTGTTGACTGCCCATGGCATATGTCGGCAGGGGGCAGTGGAGCCGCGGATTCCGGGCGACCGATTCCAGCGGTTCCGCCCCCGTACCGGGCCCGATGCGTCCATGATGGTGGCATGGCGGGCCTCGAAGGTACGGAGCAGCCGCGGCCGGGTACCGGCACGGCTGCCGCGCGATGGGTGCTGCCCGCCCAGGACGCGGAGGGGGAGAGGGCCAGGGTGACGGCTGCCGCTCAGGGCGACGGAGCATCCCGGACGCTCGATCTCATCGGCGACCCCGCCCACGAAGAGGTACGGCTGCCCTCGCGCCCCGAATCGGCCGCCACGGCCCGGAGATTGACGCAGTCCGTCCTGCTGAAACAGTGGTCGCTGACGCCCCAGCTCGCCGAGCACGCCGTCCTGCTCGTCTCGGAGCTGGTCGGCAACGCCGTCCGGCACACCGGCGCCCGCACGTTCGGCCTGCGGATGCTGCGCCGCCGCGGCTGGATCCGCGTCGAGGTGCGCGACCCGTCCCGCGGGCTGCCCTGTCTGATGCCGGTCCATGAGCTGGACGTGAGCGGCCGCGGGCTCTTCCTCGTGGACAAGCTCTCCGACCGCTGGGGCGTCGACCTGCTGCCGCGCGGCAAGACGACGTGGTTCGAGATGCGGGTCACGGACCGCGCGTGAAACGTGACTGGGGCCCTTCCCGCGTAGTCGCGGAACGGGCCCCAGTAGTCGCGCGCCGAGGGCGGAAGGGGTGTGCCCGCGGCGCCGGTACGACCTGGCCCGGGTCAATGGGGGGTCGTTGCCCCGACTATCGCAGGCGGGGCAGGCGGCGGCCAAAGAGACATAACGGTCAGTGTTGGATGTATGGGGAGTAAGTCGCGGTTGATCGAAGGTGAGTTGTGCCACCGACCTTGTAATTACCGATCCCGGTCGGGGATCGCTGACTAATTACCGGAATTCGCCGAGGGGGACACGGGGCGCCGGACCGGCGCCCCGGCGGTCCGTAGGATGGGCGCCGAGCCGCTCGCCCGTGGGCGGCCCGGACACCGGGGAGGGAGCGGCCGCATGGGAGCGACGGGACGTGCGCACCGCTCGGCGGCCTGGACGCTGCTCCTCCTTCTGACGGTGGTCTTCGCACCGCTGCTGTGCGGCACGTCCGGCGGACCGGCCGCGGCGGTGTCCGTATCGACGTCGGCCTTCGAAGCCGTGTCCGCGGTGGCGCCGGTCTCCGAGACCGCGCCCGTCCCCGTTGCCGCCTCCGCGCCCAAGAAGTGCGCGCCGCACGACGCGCCCGGGCAGGGCGAGACCGTGCCCGCGCCCGCGACGCACCGCGGCGAACCGCTCGCGGCGCCCGCGGCCACCCCGGTCCCGTACCTCTCGCACGATCCCGCGAGCTGCGCGCTCGCCCGGCCGCCCACCGGCCCGGCACCCGCCACCGATCCCTGCGCCCTCCTGCCCGTACTGCGGATATAGCGCCACCACGCGCGACTCGTCCCGCGCGCACGTGACCCTTTTTTCCGCATCCGTACGTCAGGAGCACACCCATGTCCGCAACCGCTTCACCGGGCCGCCGCCTCGCGGCCGTCGGCGCGATCCTCGCCCTGATCGTCGGCCTCGTCGCCCTCGGCGTCGCCGTCGGCACGGCCGTCGAGGACAGCGGCGGCAACAAGGCCGCCGAGCCGGAGCCCGCCGCCTCCGTCTCGGAGGGGGACACGGACGGCCGCCGGAAGATGTACGACGACCTCGCGAAGCAGACCTCCCGCCGGGAGAAGGGCGACGCGCTGGCCGTCGGCCGTGCCGACGCGCCGGTCGTGCTCGTCGAGTACGCCGACTACCAGTGCGGCTTCTGCGGCCGCTTCGCCCGCGAGACCCAGCCCGAACTGATCGAGAAGTACGTGGACAAGGGCGTCCTGCGCATCGAGTTCCGCAACTTCACCATCTACGGCGAGGACTCCGAGCGGGCCGCCCGCGCCTCGTGGGCCGCCGGTCAGCAGGGCAGGTTCTGGGAGCTGCACGACGCGCTCTACGCCAAGAACCGCAAGGGCCCCGCGCTCGCCGAGGACAAGCTCGTCGAGCTGGCGCGCGACAGCGGCGTCAAGGACATCGACCGCTTCCGGCGCGACATGAAGAGCGACGCGGCGGCGAAGGCGCTGGACCGGGACCAGCAGGAGGGGTATCAGCTCGGCGTGCAGTCCACGCCGTCCTTCCTGGTCAACGGGGAGCCGATCGCCGGGGCCCAGCCCACCGCCACCTTCGCGCAGGCCGTCGACGAGGCCGCCGGCCGGGCGCGGAAGAGCGGGGGCGGCAAGTGACCGACATCGGCTACCTCGCCGCCTTCCTGGGCGGCGCCCTCGCTCTGCTCAGCCCGTGCAGCGCGCTGCTGCTGCCGGCCTTCTTCGCGTACTCGCTCGCCACTCCCGGCCGGCTGCTGGCCCGTACCGGCGTGTTCTACCTGGGCCTGGCCACCACGCTCGTACCGCTCGGCGCCGCCAGCACCGCCGCGAGCCGGCTCTTCAACGGCCACCGCGACCTGCTCATCGCCGTCGGCGGCTGGGTGGTGATCGCGATGGGCGTGCTGCAGATCCTGGGGCTGGGCTTCGCGTCCCGCCGCGCCCAGTCCGCCGCCGCCCGGATCACCCCGCGCTCGGCCGTCTCCACCTTTCTGCTGGGCTGCGTCTACGGCCTCGCGGGCTTCTGCGCCGGGCCGATCCTGGGCGCGGTGCTGACGGTCACGGCGGTCAGCGGCTCGCCGGTGTACGGCGCGTCGATGCTCGCGGTGTACGCGCTGGGGATGGCGCTGCCGCTCTTCGTCCTGGCCCTGCTCTGGGACCGCTTCCAGCTGGGACGGCGCGGTTGGCTGCGCGGCCGGGAATTCGGCCTCGGGCCGCTGCGCCTGCACACCACGTCGCTCCTTTCCGGACTGTTCTTCATCGGCATCGGAATTCTTTTCCTGGTGTTCAACGGCACGAGTGCGCTGCCCGGGATTCTGGATACCGACTCGGAATTCCGGCTGGAGGAATGGGTGTCCGGTGTCGGCGCCGCCGTGCCGGATTCCGTACTGATCGCGGCGGCCGCGCTGGTGGTCGCCGCGGTGCTCGGCCGGGTCGCGCTGCGTCCGGAAAAGAAGACGAAGGACTGATCCCACCCATGGGGGACACGTAGGGCCATTCGGCTCATATCCGGGGTGGCGGCCGGTGACCTTCCGTGGCGTACGCGGTACGGCGCCGGTCGGCCACTACGTTGCCGTGGCATGGACGCCCTCCTCTTCGCCGGTCTCTTCGCCACGCTCCTGTGCATCGTGGGCCGGCGGAGCCGGGTGGTGGTGGTCGCGGTGTGGTCGGCGATGTTCGCCGCCGTCGTGTGGCTGATGGCGCATCACGTGCCGGGAATTCTCGCGCTCGGTCTCACGCGGTGAACCGCGCCGCGCCCCGTCGGCGTTTTCCCGCCGGCGGACCGGAAACGACTCGACCGGAGTTTTCTTTGTCATGAGTGCACTGCTGACCGGGCGGATGACGACGCCGATGAGTACGCCCGCGATTCCCGCACTGGAATCCGGGCCGCCGGGAATCATCGCCCGCGCGCAGTACTGGTTCGCCTGCCTCTTCGTGACCGGCTGGACCGGTGTCCTGTGCGCCGGGCTGTATCTCCAGTTCGCCGACGGGGAAGCACCGTGCCCGCTCTGCGTCGTGCAGCGGATGTTCATGGTGCTGGCGCTGCTGGGCGCCGCGCACATCGTCCGGGAGGGGTTGCGCGGCGCGGTGCCGCGCCGGGACTACCTCATGGGGTGGGGGCTCGCGCTCGTCGGCTGCACGGCCGGTTCGCTGGCGGCCGGGTGGCAGGCGCTGCCGTACCTCCTGCTCGGCGGCCGGGCGTCCGGCGGCGCGGCGTCCATCAGCGGTGCGTACGGCACCGGGGGGTACGGCACCGGGGCGTACGGACACCTGGTCCAGGGGCTGCCGGCCGGCGTCTGGGCGTGGCTGTTCTTCCAGGCGTCCGTGCTCGCGATCGGCGCCGTGCTGGTCACCTCGCACCTGACCACGGCGCGGCGGATTCCCACGCAGGGCCTGCACCGCGCGGCGGGCCAGGCCGCGCTGCTCCTCGCCGGAGCGGTCATCGGCGCGAGCGCCCTGGCCGTCTTCCTCCAGGCGGGGCTGCACGCCTTCCTGCCCGTGGCCCCCGGCCGCTACGAGCTGCTGTACGACCTGGGACTGTCTGACTGAGTCCATTGGGGAACGAGGCATCAGCCATCAATTGAGGAAGCCCTACGGCGAGCAATCGGGTCCGCGAAAGCGGCGGCGGTTTAGCCGCAAAGGCTGCCGAGCGTCGGCCCGGCGGCGGCGGTCGTTGCACAGCAGGCATTTGCCGTACCCCGGCGGCAGCGGGTCCTCGGGGTCGCCGTACAGCGGGTCGACCGCGCCGTGCGGATGCGCGGCGCAGCCGGTCGGGCTGCCGCCCGGCCCGGTCTCGGTGCCGAGCGATCCGGCGGCGGTCAGGGCGCGCCGCAGGACGTCGACCAGCTGGTCGGCGTCCTGCCGGCTGGGGGCCGTCTGCAGGCCCGAGGCGAGGTCGGCGGCGAGGGTCAGCGCGGTCTGGAGTTCGCGCAGGTCTGCGTGACTCATGCTCCGGAGCGTAGAGGCACCCACTGACAGTTGATCTTCCGATCGCACTTGGTGGCATCCCATGGCCCGATGCATGCCCGTGGGATGCCACGGATTCACGCCGTGTGGGGGAAGCCCCTCTTGCGGGGGGATGACGGCCCGGTGACCCCGGCGCTCAGGGCGCGATCGGCAGTTCGCGCTTGTGGGCCGTGAGGCGGTAGCGGCGCACGATCGTCTCGTACGTCTGCTCGCTGACCGGCTTGCCCTCCAGGAAGTCGTCGATGTTGTCGTACGTGACGCCGAGCGCGTCCTCGTCCGCCTTGCCCGGGTCCAGCGTCTCCAGGTCGGCGGTCGGGGTCTTCCAGACCAGCTCGGCGGGGGCGCCGAGGGCCTCGGCGACCGCGCGCACCCGGCGCTTGGTCAGGCCGGTCAGCGGCACCAGGTCGGCGGCGCCGTCACCGAACTTGGTGAAGAAGCCGGAGACCGCCTCGGCGGCGTGGTCGGTGCCCACGACCAGGCCCTCCTGCGCGCCGGCCACCGCATACTGCGCGATCATGCGCTGCCGGGCCTTGATGTTGCCCTGCACGAAGTCCTGGTGATGGGCGTCGCGGAAGGCCGCCCCGCCCGCCAGCACGGCCGCCAGCGCCGCGTCGCTGGCCGGCTTCACGTCCACGGTGAGCACCTGGTCGGCCTTGATGAAGGAGAGCGCGAGCTGCGCGTCGTGCTCGTCGGCCTGGACGCCGTAGGGCAGCCGCATCGCGTAGAACGTCGCGTCGTGCCCCGCCTCCCGGGCCCGCTCCACCGCGAGCTGGCAGAGCCGGCCCGCGGTGGTGGAGTCCACGCCGCCGCTGATGCCGAGCACCAGGGAGCGCAGCCCCGTGGAGGTCAGCCGTTCGGTGAGGAAGGCCACCCGGCGCTCGATCTCCTCGTGCGCGTCGAAGGACGCGGACACCTGGAGATCCCGGGCGATCTCCTGCTGCAGGCTCATGGACGCCGGGTCGGTCACGGTGGCTCCTCGTGGTCTCGCTGTGCCGCCGGGGCCCGCGGAGAGGCGCGCGGCACCGGTACACAGACGCGTACGTACGAGGAAACTCTATTCTTCGTTGGCCCACGCCTTGAGAGCGGCCTTGCTGGAGAACTGGCCGACGTTCTTGTCGATCGGGTCGTCGGTGTACTGGTGGAAGCGCCACTTGGCCTTGATCCGCGGGTGGCCCGCGGAGACGTAGTCCGCGATCCACAGGCCGTCGCCGGCGTAGGACGTGGTGTCGTGGTTGAGCCAGAAGTCGCGGTTGCAGTACAGGAGTACCTGGTGGCGGTGCGGCCGCAGGGCCTTCACCTCGCGGATGAACTGGTCCTTCTGCGCGTTGCTCGCGTACGTCCCGGCGCTGGTGCGCTCCCAGTCGACTATCAGGATGTCGCCCAGTCTCGACGCGCACTTGTCGACGAAGTACCGGGCCTGCGCCGCGATGTTTCCCGGCCACAGGAAGTGGTAGAAGCCGACCACGCACCCTGCCTCACGGGCCCGCGACGCCTGGGAGCTCTGGTGGGGATTGATGTACGAGCGGCCTTCAGTGGCCTTGATGAACACGAAGTCCAGCCCCTTGGTGGAGTACGTGGGCTGGTACGAGCTGACATCGACGCCGTGCAGCATTGCAATCCTCCCGCAACCGTGCGATTACCAAGCGTCACTGCGGTCCATCATGGACATGCCCGCTGACGCGAGGTCTCAAAGGTGGAGTCGCCCTCCGGCCGTGCTTCGTCGCTCCCCTCGACGTCCCCCGTGCACGACGGCTGTGCACGCTGTGTGAAAAGCGCCGTCGACAACCAAACGCCATCCGGCGTACGGGAGTTCCCCGTGTGTCATACGGATACGGGGTGTGGGCCCGGGGCGCAAGGGAAAAACGACAACGGGCCCGAACCGGGGGAGGTCCGGACCCGTCGCGGGGTGAAGAGGTCAGGCCGGGGGGCGGGGCGCGTAGCGCGCCACCAGCAGGCCCAGCGTTGCCAGGGCGATCAGCATCACGAGAATCACGAACGGGCGCCTGCCCCCAACCCCCAGGGGTATTCCGTGATCTGGATCACGTGCCGTCAGCACTCGATGATGTTGACCGCCAGCCCGCCGCGCGCGGTCTCCTTGTACTTCACGGACATGTCGGCGCCGGTGTCCTTCATGGTCTTGATGACCTTGTCGAGGGAGACGTGGTGCCGGCCGTCGCCGCGCAGCGCCATGCGCGCCGCGGTGACCGCCTTCGCCGAAGCCATGCCATTGCGCTCGATGCACGGGATCTGCACCAGGCCGCCGACCGGGTCGCAGGTCAGGCCGAGGTTGTGCTCCATGCCGATCTCGGCGGCGTTCTCCACCTGCTCCGGGGAGCCGCCCAGCACCTCCGCCAGGCCGCCGGCCGCCATCGAGCAGGCCGAGCCGACCTCGCCCTGGCAGCCGACCTCGGCGCCGGAGATGGAGGCGTTCTCCTTGAAGAGCATGCCGATCGCGCCCGCGGCCAGCAGGAAGCGGACCACGCCCTCCTCGTCCGCGCCGGGCACGAAGTTCATGTAGTAGTGCAGGACGGCGGGGATGATGCCGGCCGCGCCGTTGGTGGGCGCGGTCACGACCCGGCCGCCGGCCGCGTTCTCCTCGTTGACGGCCATCGCGTAGAGGGTCACCCACTCCATCGCGTGGGCCAGCGGGTCGCCCTCGGAGCGCAGCGCGCGGGCCGCGTTCGCCGCCCGGCGGCGCACCTTCAGGCCGCCCGGCAGGATGCCCTCGCGGGACAGGCCGCGGTTCACGCAGCCCTGCATGACCTGCCAGATCTCCAGCAGCCCGGCGCGGATCTCCTCCTCCGTGCGCCACGCCTTCTCGTTCTCCAGCATCAGCGCGGAGATCGACAGGCCGGTCTCCTGGGCGAGCCGCAGCAGCTCGTCGCCGGTGCGGAAGGGGTACTTCAGCACGGTGTCGTCGAGCACGATGCGGTCGGCGCCGACCGCGTCCTCGTCCACGACGAAGCCGCCGCCCACCGAGTAGTACGTCTTCTCCAGCAGCGGGGCGCCGTGCTCGTCGTACGCGAAGAGGGTCATGCCGTTGGCGTGGTACGGCAGCGAGCGGCGGCGGTGCAGGATCAGTTCGGTCGACTCGTCGAAGTCGATCTCGTGCACATCGCCTATTTCGGCGTCCAGCAGCCGCAGCCGCTTGGTGGTGCGGATGCGCTCGACCATCTCGTCGGCGTTCTCGACGTCGACGGTGCGCGGCGAGTGGCCCTCCAGACCCAGCAGGACGGCCTTGGGGGTGCCGTGGCCGTGGCCGGTGGCGCCGAGCGAGCCGAAGAGTTCGGCCCGTACGGAGGTGGTCTGCGCGAGGAGGCCGTCCTTCTTGAGGCGGCCCACGAACATCCGTGCCGCGCGCATCGGGCCGACCGTGTGGGAGGAGGACGGGCCGATGCCGATGGAGAAAAGGTCGAAGACGGAGATGGCCACGGTGGCGGACTCCTTTGTCTGCTCAGGGTGGGCGAGTGGGCGGGATGCGTGCCGGGCACGCTCCGCCGGAGCAGGCCGTGAACGGCGTAGGTGGGACGTTTCTTCGCCGACTGTCGAGCCTAACGCGACAGAAGGGGCCTACCGGGCGGTTACCGGACGTCCTGTGGGAAGGCGCACATGGCGCACACGTCACGGTGCGTATGAGGGCGCGCACGCCACGGGCCCGGGGACGGAATGCCCCGGGCCCGTGAAGCCCGTACGACCGCCGGGTGTCTTACTTGCCCAGCTCGGGGTAGAGCGGGTGCTTGTCGGCGAGCGCGGTGACGCGGGCCTTGAGGGAGGCCGCGTCGTACTCCGGCATGAGTGCCAGCGCGATGATGTCGGCGACCTCGCGGAAGTCCTCGGTGGTGAAGCCGCGGGTGGCGAGCGCCGGGGTGCCGATCCGCAGGCCCGAGGTGACCATCGGGGGCCGCGGGTCGTTCGGGACGGCGTTGCGGTTGACCGTGATGCCGACCTCGTGGAGGCGGTCCTCGGCCTGCTGGCCGTCCAGCTCGGAGTCGCGCAGGTCGACCAGGACCAGGTGCACGTCGGTGCCGCCGGAGAGCACGTTGACGCCCGACGCGCGCGCGTCGGGGGAGGTCAGACGCTCGGCGAGGAGCTTGGCGCCCTCGACGGTGCGCTGCTGGCGCTCCTTGAAGTCCTCCGAGGCGGCGACCTTGAAGGAGACCGCCTTGGCCGCGATCACGTGCTCCAGGGGGCCGCCCTGGAAGCCCGGGAAGACCGAGGAGTTCAGCTTCTTCGCGAAGTCCTTCTTGGCCAGGATGATGCCGCCGCGCGGACCGCCGAGCGTCTTGTGCGTGGTGGAGGTCACGATGTCGGCGTGCTCGACCGGGTTCGGGTGCAGACCCGCGGCGACCAGGCCGGCGAAGTGCGCCATGTCGACCCACAGGTACGCGCCGACCTCGTCGGCGATGCGCCGGAAGGCGGCGAAGTCGAGCTGGCGCGGGTACGCCGACCAGCCCGCGATGATCACCTTGGGGCGGTGCTCCTTGGCGAGCTGCTCGACCTCGGCCATGTCGACCAGGCCGTTGCCGTCGACGTGGTAGGGGACCACGTTGAACTGCTTGCCGGAGAAGTTCAGGCGCATGCCGTGGGTGAGGTGCCCGCCGTGCGCCAGGTCGAGGCCCAGGATCGTGTCGCCCGGCTTGGCCATGGCGAACAGCGCTGCCTGGTTCGCGGAGGCGCCGGAGTGCGGCTGCACGTTGGCGTACTCGGCGCCGAACAGCTCCTTGACCCGGTCGATCGCGATCTGCTCGGTGACGTCGACGTGCTCGCAGCCGCCGTAGTAGCGGCGGCCGGGGTAGCCCTCGGCGTACTTGTTGGTGAGGACCGAGCCCTGGGCCTCCATGACGGCGACCGGAGCGAAGTTCTCCGACGCGATCATCTCGAGGGTGGACTGCTGACGGTGGAGTTCGGCGTCGACAGCGGCGGCGACGTCGGGGTCGAGCTCATGGAGGGAGCTGTTGAGAAGCGACATGAGTCTTCCTGGGTGGGAGCCTCCGAGGGGCTTGTGGCCCCTCGGCACGGCGGGCGGGCGTAGGTCAGCCGGCGGTGAAAGCGGTGTACTCGTCGGCGGAGAGCAGGTCCTCCGGCTCGCCGCTCAGCTTCACCTTGAACAGCCAGCCGCCCTCGAAGGGGGCGGAATTCACCAGCGACGGGTCGTTCGCCACGTCCTCGTTGACCTCCGTGACCTCACCGTCGACCGGGGAGTAGAGATCGCTGACGGACTTGGTCGACTCCAGCTCGCCGCAGGACTCACCCGCGGTGACGGTGTCGCCGACCTCGGGGAGCTGGGCGTAGACGACATCGCCGAGCGCGTTGGCCGCGTGCTCGGTGATGCCGACCGTCGAGACGCCGTCCACGGCGGCCGACAGCCACTCGTGCTCCTTGCTGTACCGGAGCTGCTGGGGGTTGCTCATGGTTCGATTCTCCTGGATGCGCGGGAATGATCGTGCAGAGGGTCTTGACAGGTGAGACGCGAACGCGTCACTTCTACCGTCCGCAGGCACTTCTACCGTCCGTACGGAGCGGCCGTGGCGGGTTGCGCCACGCCGGGCGGCTACTTCTCCCGCTTGTAGAAGGGCAGCGCGACGACCTCGTACGGCTCGTGCTTGCCGCGGATGTCCACGGCGACGCCCTTCGTGCCCGGCTCGGCGTGCGCCGCGTCCACGTAAGCCATCGCGATGGGCTTGCCGAGGGTGGGGGAGGGGGCGCCGGAGGTGACGGTGCCGATGGCGGTGCCCTCGGCGTCCACGACCGGGTAGCCCGCGCGCGGCACGCGGCGGCCCTCGGCGATCAGCCCGACCAGCTTGCGCGGCGGGTTCTGCTCGGCGCGCTCGGCGGCCGCCGCCAGCGCGTCCCGGCCCACGAAGCGGCCCTCGTTCCCGGGCTTCTCGAACTTCACGACCCGGCCCAGGCCCGCGTCGAACGGCGTCAGGGAGGTGGACAGCTCGTTCCCGTACAGCGGCATGCCCGCCTCCAGGCGCAGCGTGTCGCGGCAGGACAGGCCGCAGGGGACCAGTCCGGCGTCCTTGCCCGCCTCGGTCAGCGCCTCCCAGAGGGCGACCGCGTCGGCGGGCCGGGCGAACAGCTCGAAGCCGTCCTCGCCGGTGTAGCCGGTCCGCGCGATCAGCGCCTCGACGCCCGCGACGGTGCCGGGCAGGCCCGCGTAGTACTTCAGGCCGTCCAGGTCGGCGTCGGTGAGACTCTTCAGGATGCCCGCGGACTCCGGGCCCTGGACGGCGAGCAGCGCGTACGCGTCGCGGTCGTCCCGCACGGCGGCGTCGAAGCCGGCCTGCCGGTCGCGCAGCGCGTCCAGCACGGTCTGCGCGTTGGAGGCGTTGGCCACGACCATGTACTCCTGGTCGGCCAGCCGGTAGACGATCAGGTCGTCCAGGATGCCGCCGTCCTCCTGGCAGATCATCGTGTACCGGGCGCGGCCCGGCTTGACCGAGCCGATGTTGCCGACCAGCGCGTAGTCGAGGAGGTCGGCCGCCTGCGGCCCGGTGACGGTGATCTCGCCCATGTGGGAGAGGTCGAAGAGGCCGGCGCGGGTGCGGACGGCGACGTGCTCGTCGCGCTCGCTGCCGTAGCGCAGCGGCATGTCCCAGCCGGCGAAGTCGGTCATGGTCGCGCCGAGCGCGCGATGCGTGGCATCGAGCGCGGTACGACGGGGTTCACTCATGGCAGCGGGCTCCCGGGGGATGGACGACAGGGACGTATCGGACGTCTCCCCATCTGTCATCGGAACCTGAGAGGTTCACCGACAGCCCCGATCGGGGCTTCGGCTTGCACCTTGGGTGGGGCCGCACCCGGGCGGCCCGCTTTTCAGATCTGCCTCGTCCGCGCAGTACAGGGGCCTGAGAGATTCAAGGGAGTACTTGCTCCTTCGGCGCCCCGCCGTGGCCTGGCGGGAACTCTCCCGCGCGGATTCAAGCGGCCGGTATGCAGTTGAGCGCCGGTGTGCGGTCGCGGTGCACGTGGCGCGCACATCATTGCACGGCGGCGCCGGATAGAGGAGTCCCGGCCCGCACACCCCGTGTGCCCCGCCCGACCTGACCCGCGCTTGAAGCTCATTACCTTTTCTTGACACTCTGCGGGTAGGGGGACATCCAGTGAACCAACGGGGAGGGCGATCACGGTGCAGAGGCAAGCCGTATGCGCGACGACAGCGGGGGTCGCGCCCGGCGCGGTGCCGCGCCGCGCCCGCGCGCCCAAGGCGGTGGCGCGTCCCGGCCGCGGCGCGCCGGTGATGGACCTGCGCGGCACGGAAGGCGAGGCGGCCGTGAGGGAGCTGGGCTTCCCCGCGGGCGGCCTGGTCGTCGTCTCGGGCCTGCCCGGCAGCGGCAAGAGCACGCTGATGCACCGCGTGGTGCCCGCGCTCGACCGGGCCGGCGTGCCCGTGCACCGCATCGACTCCCAGGACGTACGGGAGCGCTGGGAGTCGGGCCGGCTCGGCAGGCTGCCGTACGGCCTGGTCCGCCCGCTGGTGCGGGCCGCGCACTACCACGGCCTGCGGCAGGCGCTGCGCTCCGGCGGCAGCGTGGTCGTGCACGACTGCGGCACGCTCGCCTGGGTGCGCCGCTGGATCGCGCGCACCGCCCGGCGGGAGGGCCGTGAGCTGCATCTCGTCCTGCTCGACGTGCCGCCGGCGGTGGCGCTCTCCGGGCAGCGGGCCAGGGGCCGCGGGGTGTCCGGTTACGCCTTCGGGCGGCACCGCCGCGCGGTCCGGCGGCTGCTGGCCAGGGCCCGGTCGGCGCGGCTGCCGAAGGGGTTCACGGCGTCGGTGCTGCTGGACCGGCGGGCGGCGGACGCGCTGGAGCGGACGACGTTCGGCTGACATCCGGCTGACGGGACCGCGCGCTTCGGTTCCCGGGTGTGACGCGTGGTCTTGGTCCGGGTGTGAGACGGGCCATGAAGAACCGGCCGGTCGGACGCTAGGGTTTTCGACCAGGCAGCGCGGTACGAAGCGGGTGGGTGACCATGGACATTCCGGAGCAGAGCATCCCTGGGCAGGGCATTTCCGAGCAGGGCATTCCGCAGTTGGCCTGGCCGGCCAACGAGCTGGAAGAGGTGCTCGCCGCGTCCGTCGGCCACCCGCACGCCGGCGCCCGGATCGTCGAGGTGCTCGGCCGCAGTCGGATCTGGGTGCCGCTGCCCAAGGGCGGCGGCCCCGAGAGCGCGGGCCTCGGGCAACCGGGCCTGGACCTGCCCACGGTCGAGCTGCCCGACGGCATGGCGTACGTCCCCGTCTTCAGCTCCGAGCAGGAGTTCATGAAGGTCGTCGGGGAGCACATGTCGTTCACCGTCGCCCCGGCCCGCGAGTTCGCCCGCGGCCTGCCGCCGAAGATCGGCATCGCGGTGAACCCGGACGGCACCGTCGGCGCACCGCTGCCGCCGCCCGCCGTGGCCGAGCTGTGCCGCGGTGACATGCCGCGCGACGGCCTGCCCTCGGGCGGCCGGGTGCGGCTGTACGAGCCGGACTGGCAGGACGAGCCGGTGGACTTCCTCGCCGCGGCGGGGCTGGAGTTCTCCGGCGTGCCGTACGTCATGACCGCCCGCCGCTGCCTCGCGAACATCGAGGGCGACGCGCCCACGCTCTTCGTCGGCGTGCAGGTCGCCGACCCGGCGGCGGCGCTCCAGGACCAGGGGCAGCGGGACGGCGCGCTGGCCGCCCTGGGCCGGGCGCTCGGCGCCGTACCGGTGCCCTGGCCCGTCCAGCTGGTCATGCTGGACATCGCCCAGGACCCCGTCGTGGACTGGATGCGGGAGCGGGTCCGGCCCTTCTACGCGCAGGACCTGATGTAACGCGAACGCGGCCGCGAACCCGCCCGTACCGGGGCGGATCACTCGCGCCCGGCCCGCGCCCGGCCCCGGCCGCGCGCCGGACCCGCCCTTAAGCTGGTGCAATGACCGGGCGGGCGCCCTTGCGCGCCTGCCGAGAGAAGGGACGGGGACACGTGAGCGCGGGTGCGCATCAGGGAGCGGCGGCCGGCCAGGTCGAGCAGGTGCTGCAGCAGGTCTCGCCCGGCCGGTACGACGCCTATGAGGCGCTGCTGCAGGCGCTGGCCGGGGGCCAGGTGTGGATGCTGCTGTGGCAGGGCAGCGCCGGGGCCCCCGATGCGCAGTACGGCAACATGGAGGTCGACGGGCTCGGCTACGCGCCGTGCGTGACCTCCCCGGCGGAGCTCGCGGCCAGCGGCTGGACCCGCGCCCACGAAGTGGTCTCCGGGCCCGAGATCGCCGCCGCGCTCTACCCCGACCGCTGGGGCCTGTGGCTGAACCCGCACGCGCCGGGCGGCGGCGTCGGCGTCCCCTGGCTGGACCTGCGCCGGATCGCCGGCGGCCTGGACCGGCTGCCCGCGGGACCCTTGCGGATCACCGAACCGGCCGTGGAGATCCCGCAGTTCTACGCCCTCCTCGGGCAGAACGCGCACCGCACCCCGGCGGTGCGCTCGCTGCGCCGCGCCTGGGTGCAGCCCGCGCTCGGCGTCCCGTACCTGGCGATCGGTCTGGAGCTGTACGACACCGGTCCGGCCGCCGTGGAGTCGGTACGGCTGATGATGCAGCAGTCCATCGGCGCGGTTCCGGAGGGACTGCCTGTCTCGACGGTGGCGCTGGAGGACGAATACGACCCGGTGGGCATGTGGATGCGGGCCTACGCCCGCCCCTTCTTCGACCGCGGTGCGCAGGACCCGACCGCCGCCCCCACCGCCCCCCACGGCTACGGCTACCCCCGTCCCTACTGAGGTCACGCGCGCCCCCATCACGGCGTGAAAGTGTTGTCGCCCCGCACGCCGACGTGTGCCGAATTGCCCTCCTGTGTACCGTCGTTGAGGTCGCCGTCGGGCGGGGGTGCGAACCGCTGAGCCGTCCCGGATGTCCGTATAACGGAATGCCGTGGAGCACATCACAGTTGCGCATCCTTTCCCCGGCAGGGCTGGTGACTGATCGCGACTCGGATGAAGACTCCCGCAGCAGGGTCTGGACCCTGTGTGCGACGGGCAACTCGACCGCTGTCGCGCGGACATCCGAAAAACGCTGAGCTGCAAGACCTCCGGACGTCCGCCGGCGCGCACACCAGTGATGTGAACCGAGCCGCCGACGCGGCGGACATGGGCCGGCCAAGCGCGGCCGAGAGGGGTCTAAGGCACGTGACCGCACCGATCGAGACCACCGGGGCGGCTGCCGAGGCGCAGCCGGAAGCGGTGCTGGAAGGCGTGTCGAGCAAGCGGATCGAGGGCCGCTCGCTCGGTCAGATCGCCTGGCTGCGCTTCAAACGCGACAAGGTCGCGGTGGCCGGTGCCATCGTTGTCATCCTCCTCATCGTGATCGCGGCGCTCTCCCGGCCCCTGCAGTCACTCCTCGGCCTGGACCCGAACGAGCCGAACCAGTCGCTGATCGACCCCAACACCACCCTGCCGCTCGGCGACTTCGGCGGCATGAGCGCGGACCACCCGCTCGGCGTGGACCCCAAGTTCGGCCGCGACCTGCTCGCGCGGGTCCTGGAGGGCTCCTGGGTCTCGCTGATCGTGGCGTTCGGCGCGACGCTGCTGTCGGTGGCGATCGGCACGGTCCTCGGCGTGGTGGCGGGCTTCTACCGCGGCCGGGTGGACGCGGTGATCAGCCGGATGATGGACGTCTTCCTGGCGTTCCCGCTGCTGCTCTTCGCCATCGCCATCTCCGCCTCGCTGCAGGGCGGCGCCTTCGGCCTGGAGGGTCTGCCGCTGCACATCTCGGTCCTGATCTTCGTGATCGGCTTCTTCAACTGGCCGTACATGGGCCGCATCGTGCGGGCCCAGACGCTGTCGCTGCGGGAGCGCGAATTCGTCGACGCCGCCCGCGGGATGGGCGCCCGCGGACCGTTCATCCTCTTCCGGGAGCTGCTGCCGAACCTGGTGGGGCCCATCGTCGTGTACTCCACGCTGCTGATCCCCTCGAACATCCTCTTCGAGGCGGCGCTCAGCTTCCTCGGTGTCGGCATCCAGCCCCCGCAGTCCTCCTGGGGCGGAATGCTGAACCAGGCGGTCAAGTACTACGAGGTCGACCCCCAGTACATGCTCGTCCCCGGCCTCGCGATCTTCGTCACCGTACTCGCGTTCAACCTGCTCGGTGACGGCCTGCGGGACGCGCTGGACCCGCGCAGCCGCTGACGCCGTTCCGGCAGCGCCCGGGCGGTCCCGGCTAGTTCCACCGAAGTTTCCGACGAACGAAGGGGAAACCGAGCATCATGCGAAGGTCAGTTCCGGTCGCGGCGATCGCGGCCATATCCAGTGCGGGCCTTTTGCTGGCCGGCTGCAGTGGCGGCAAGGACGCGAACGGAGGCGAGTCCGCGGCGAACGCCGCGACGAAGGGCATCGTCAACGCCTCGGACGCGAAGGGCGGGACGGTCAACTACGCGATCAGCGACGCCCCCGAGTCCTTCGACCCGGGCAACACCTACTACGCCTTCATCTACAACTTCAGCCGTCTCTACGCGCGTCCGCTCACCACCTTCAAGCCGGCCCCCGGCGAGAAGGGCAACGAGCTGGTACCCGACCTCGCCGAGTCGATGGGCAAGCCCACCGACGGCGGCAGGACCTGGACGTACAAGCTCCGCAAGGGCGTGAAGTACGAGGACGGCAAGCCCGTCACCTCGCAGGACGTGAAGTACGCGGTGGAGCGCTCCAACTTCGCGCGCGACACCCTCTCGCTCGGCCCGAACTACTTCCAGCAGTTCCTGAAGGACGAGGACAAGTACAAGGGCCCGTACAAGGACAAGTCCAAGGCCGGGCTGAAGTCCATCGAGACGCCGGACGACCACACGATCGTCTTCCACCTGAAGAAGCCGTTCGCGGAGTTCGACTACCTGGTGTCCGCGCCGCAGACCGCGCCGGTCCCGCAGGCCAAGGACAAGGGCGCCGACTACACCAAGAGCGTCGTCTCCAGCGGCTCGTACAAGTTCCAGAGCTACCAGGAGGGCAAGCAGCTCACCCTGGTGCGCAACCCGCAGTGGTCCGCCAAGACCGACCCGCTGCGCAAGCAGCTCCCGGACAAGATCGTCCTGAAGATGAAGGTCGCCCAGTCGACCATCGACAAGGACCTGCAGTCCGGCAACACCCACATCGACCTCGCCGGGCGCGGCGTCGACGGCCAGACCCAGGCCCAGCTGCTGACCGACTCCAAGCTCAAGGCCAACACGGACAACGCGCTCGGCCAGCGGCTGGTCTACACGGCGATCAACTCCAAGGTGAAGCCGTTCGACAAGCTGGAGTGCCGCCAGGCCGTCCAGTACGCGATCGACAAGAAGGCCGTGCAGACCTCGCTCGGCGGCCCGATCCGCGGTGACATCGCCTCCACCGTCCTGCCGACCGACATCGCCGGGTACCAGAAGTTCGACATGTACCCGCAGAAGTACGACGCCAAGGACCAGCTCGACCTGACCGAGGCGAAGAAGAAGTGGAAGGAGTGCGGCGCCGGCAAGGTGGACACCACCATCCTCGCCCGCTCCGACCGCCAGGACGAGGTCGACGCGGCCACCACCGTCATCGACTCGCTGAAGAAGATCGGCATCAACGCCAAGATCCAGCAGTACCCGACGAGCAAGTACTTCTCGGACTACGCGGGCGTGCCGAAGTTCAACAAGAAGAACAACGTCGGCCTGATCATGATGCAGTGGGGCTCGGACTTCCCGACCGGCTACGGCTACCTGCAGCAGATCCTGAACGGCAAGGCGATCAGCCAGTCCGGCAACACCAACCTCTCCGAGCTGGACAACCCGGAGATCAACAAGCTGCTCGACACCGCCATCGCCAACACCGACCAGGCCGCGCGCGAGAAGGCGTACGCCGAGATCGACAAGAAGACGATGGAGCAGGCGGTGATCGTGCCGCTGACCTACTTCAAGGTGCTGATGTACCGCTCGCCGGAGGCCACGAACCTGGTGTCCACCTCGGCCTTCAGCGGTCAGTACGACTACCTCAACGTCGGCATCAAGAAGTAGCAGCCCCGGAAGGCAGGTGAAGGCATTGGTGCCCGCCGGCGGCGGCCGGCGGGCACCGACGCCGCAGTCCCGTGTTCTCGTACATCATCCGCAGGTTGATCAGCGCAGTGATCCTGCTGCTGATCGTCAGCGCGGTCACCTTCGGCATCTTCTTCGTGCTGCCGAAGCTGGCCGGGCAGTCCTCCGACCAGCTCGCGCAGCAGTACATCGGCAAGGCCCCCACGCCCGCGGACATCGCCGCGGTGAAGAAGAACCTCGGCTTGGACAAGCCGGTGTACGAGCAGTTCTGGGACTTCCTCAAGGGCATCTTCGTCGGCGTCGACTACAAGTTCGGGCCCGAAGCGGTCCGCTGCAACTTCCCGTGCTTCGGGTACTCCTTCAAGACCCACATCGAGGTCTGGCCCGAGATCCAGTCCCGGCTCCCGGTGACCCTCTCGCTGGCCGCGGGTGCCGCCGTGGTCTGGGTCGTCTCCGGCGTCGCCACCGGCGTGCTCTCCGCGCTCCGTCCCGGTTCGCTCTTCGACCGGGCGGCGATGGGCGTGGCGCTGGCCGGCGTCTCGCTCCCCATGTTCTTCACCGGCGCCCTGGCGCTGGCCCTCTTCACCTACCAATGGCCGATCTTCGAGCGCAGTGATTACGTACCGCTGCTGGAGGACCCGTTCGGCTGGGCGCGCACGCTCGTCCTGCCCTGGGTCACCCTGGCGTTCCTCTACTCGGCGCTGTACGCCCGGCTCACCCGCGCCGGCATGCTGGAAACGCTGAACGAGGACTACATCCGTACCGCACGGGCCAAGGGCCTGCACGAGCGCAAGGTCGTCGTCCGGCACGGCCTGCGCGCCGCGCTCACCCCGATCATCACCGTCTTCGGCATGGACCTCGGCCTGCTGCTCGGCGGCGCGCTCATCACCGAGCAGGTCTTCTCCCTCCAGGGCGTGGGCGCCTTCGCCGTCCAGGCGATCACCGCCAACGACCTGCCCAACATCCTCGGCGTCACCCTGCTCGCCGCCTTCTTCATCGTCCTGTGCAACCTGGTGGTGGACGTCCTGTACGCCGCCGTCGACCCGCGGGTGAGGCTCTCGTGACCGACTCCGACGACCTGACCAAGACCACCGCGACGGCGGATGCGGCAGCGGCCCCGGCGGCGATCGCCGAGCCGGTCGCGGAGGGCGGCGCGGCACCCACCGCGTTCCTCGAAGTGCGCGACCTGAAGGTGCACTTCCCGACCGACGACGGGGTCGTGAAGTCCGTCGACGGCCTCTCCTTCACGCTGGAGAAGGGGAAGACGCTCGGCATCGTCGGCGAGTCGGGGTCCGGCAAGTCCGTGACCTCGCTCGCCGTGATGGGCCTGCACCGGGCCTCCCGGCAGCAGCGCAGCAAGGTGCGGATGTCCGGCGAGATCTGGCTGGACGGCCAGGAGCTGATCGGCGCCGACCCCGACGACGTACGGCGGCTGCGCGGCCGCCGGATGGCGATGATCTTCCAGGACCCGCTGTCCGCGCTGCACCCCTTCTACTCGGTCGGCCAGCAGATCGTGGAGGCGTACCGCGTCCACCACGACGTGGACAAGAAGACCGCACGCAAGCGCGCGATCGAGATGCTGGACCGGGTCGGTATCCCGCAGCCCGACAAGCGGGTGGACGACCATCCGCACCAGTTCTCCGGCGGCATGCGGCAGCGCGCGATGATCGCGATGGCGCTGGTCAACAACCCCGAGCTGCTCATCGCCGACGAGCCGACCACCGCACTGGACGTGACCGTCCAGGCGCAGATCCTGGACCTCATCCGGGACCTGCAGAAGGAGTTCGGCTCGGCGGTCGTCATCATCACCCACGACCTGGGCGTGGTCGCCGAGCTCGCGGACGACCTGCTGGTGATGTACGGCGGGCGGTGCGTCGAGCGCGGCCCGGCCGAGAAGGTCTTCTACGAGCCGCAGCACCCCTACACCTGGGGCCTGCTGGGCTCGATGCCGCGCATCGACCGCGAGCAGACCGACCGCCTGATCCCGGTCAAGGGCTCCCCGCCCAGCCTGATCAACGTCCCCTCCGGCTGTGCCTTCAACCCGCGCTGCCCGTACGCGGACATCCCGAAGGACAACCTCACCCGTACGGTCCGCCCCGAGCTGCGCCAGGTCGACGGGGGCCACTTCTCCGCCTGCCACATGTCGCAGGAGGAGCGGGAGCGGATCTGGACCGAAGAGATTGCGCCGAAGCTGTGACCGAGACGACTGACGAGAAGACGACAGGGACCGCGGAGGCCGCCCCCGCGGCCGCGCCCCTGCTGAAGGTGCGCGGCCTGGTCCGGCACTTCCCGATCACCAAGGGCCTGCTCAAGCGCCAGGTCGGCGCCGTACAGGCGGTCGACGGCATCGACTTCGACGTGTACCCGGGCGAGACGCTGGGCGTGGTCGGCGAGTCCGGCTGCGGCAAGTCCACGATGGGCCGGCTGATCACCCGGCTCGACGAGCCGACCGGCGGCACCATCGAGTTCGAGGGCCGGGACATCACGCATCTGTCGACCGGCGGGATGCGCCCGATGCGCCGCGACGTCCAGATGATCTTCCAGGACCCGTACGGCTCGCTGAACCCGCGGCACACCATCGGCGGCATCGTCGGCACCCCCTTCCGCCTCCAGAACGTCGAGCCCGAGGGCGGCGTGAAGAAGGAGGTGCAGCGGCTGCTGGAGCTGGTGGGCCTGAGCCCGGAGCACTACAACCGGTATCCGCACGAGTTCTCCGGCGGCCAGCGGCAGCGCATCGGCATCGCCCGCGCGCTCGCCCTCAAGCCCAAGCTGGTCGTCGCCGATGAGCCGGTCTCCGCGCTGGACGTCTCCATCCAGGCCCAGGTCGTGAACCTGATGGACGACCTCCAGGAGGAGCTGGGCCTCACCTACGTGATCATCGCGCACGACCTGTCCGTCATCCGGCACGTCTCGGACCGGATCGCGGTGATGTACCTCGGCAAGATCGTGGAGCTGGCGGACCGGACCTCGCTGTACGAGGCGCCGATGCACCCGTACACCAAGGCGCTGCTCTCCGCGGTCCCGGTGCCGGACCCCAAGCGGCGCACCGAGCGGGACCGCATCCTGCTCAAGGGCGACGTGCCCTCGCCGATCAACCCGCCGTCCGGCTGCCGCTTCCGCACCCGCTGCTGGAAGGCGACCGAGGTCTGCACGACCACCGAGCCGCCGCTGGTGGCGCTGCGCACGGGGCACCAGGTGGCGTGCCATCACCCGGAGAACGCCCCCGATCAGGCCCCCGAGCCGGTCGGTAAGGAGCCAACGGCAAAGTAATTCCTGATGAGTTGGCAAAGTGACGGGTGTGACGGAACGGGAGAGTGCAGAGTCGGCGCGGTTGTTCAACAAACATCCGTGTGTTCGAAGGGATCGGCTCACCCATGGCACTCTCTCGTTCCGCACGTCCTCGCTCGGCGCGTCCTCGTGTGCGTCACAGAACCCGCCTGCTCGCGCTGGCCACCGCTGCCGCCGCGGCGTTCACCGTCGCCGCGGCGCCCGGCGGTTCACCCGGTGACCCGGGCGCCGGCGACACCTACTTCCCGAACCTGGGCAACGGCGGCTTCGACGCCCTCCACTACGACCTCGGCGTCCGCTACGACCCGGACACCGACCGCCTCGACGGCCGTACGACGATCACCGCACGCGCCACCAAGAACCTCAGCGCCTTCGACCTGGACCTCCAGAAGCTGGACGTCACCTCGGTACGGGTGAACGGCGAGCGGGCCCGCTTCGGCCGCTCCGGCGACGAGCTGACCGTCACCCCGGCCACCGTCCTCCGCGGGGGCAAGCGCTTCACGGTGCGCATCGACTACGGCGGTGTCCCCGAGCCGCTCGGCGGCCCCATCGTCTTCGGCTCCCAGTACGGCTGGATGAAGACCGCGGACGGCGTCTTCGTCGCCTGCGAACCCAACGCCGCCTCCACGTGGTTCCCCTCCAGCGACCACCCCGGCGACAAGGCCACGTACGACATCCGCATCGACGCGCCCAAGGGCCTGACCGGCGTCTCCAACGGCCGGCTGGTCGCCGCGTACGAGAAGCACGGCCGCTCCTACGCGCACTGGCGCGAGACCCGGCCGATGGCGACCTACCTCGCGACCGCCACCATCGGGAAGTTCGACGTCCGGACCGGCACCACGCCCGGCGGCATCCCCGTCTACACGGCGATCGACCCGACCCTGCCCACCGGCGGCGTCGACGTCTACGGCATCACCGCCGAGGCCACCGACTACTGGTCCAAGGTCTTCGGCCCGTACCCCTTCGAGGAGACCGGGGCGATCGTCGACGACATGCCGGAGGCGGGCTTCTCGCTGGAGACCCAGACCAAGCCCGTCTATTCGGCGGTACGCAACGAGACGACGATCGTCCACGAACTGGCCCACCAGTGGTTCGGCGACTCCGTCTCGGTGGCCAAGTGGCAGCACATCTGGCTGAACGAGGGCTTCGCCACGTACGCGCAGTGGCTGTGGAGCGAGCACAAGGGACAGCTGAGCGCGCACGACTCCTTCCTGAAGGCGTACCGGGCGCGGCCCGCCGAATCGGACTTCTGGAAGGTGCGGGTCGGTGATCCGCAGCGGGACACGATGTTCTCCTCGGCGGTGTACCAGCGGGGCGCGATGACCCTCCAGGCGCTGCGCGAGCGCATCGGGGACAAGGCGTTCTTCGCGCTGCTGCCGGCCTGGACGCGGGCGCACCAGTACGGCAACGCCACCACCGCGCAGTTCATCGCGCTGGCGGAGCGGATATCCGGGCAGCAGCTGGACGACCTCTTCGACACCTGGCTCTTCACGGACAGCCGGCCGGCGCTGCCGTAACGGACCCGGGCACGGGCCCAGGCACGCGGGAAAACCGCAGGTGGTGGGGGGGGGGGGGGGGGGGGCGCCCCCCCCCCCCCCCCCCCCCCCCCCCCCCCCGCCGTGCTGTCAGCCCGTCCGCAGCTCCGCCGCCACCTCGCGCAGCGTCTCCAT
>NZ_JBITXL010000003.1:0-267262 GCF_044544685.1 Streptomyces sp. NPDC053542 | reverse complement strand
CTCCTCTTTCCACACTGGGGGTCTCCCGGCTCGGGGGGCGGGGGGGGCGTAACGGCCCCGGGGCGGGGCCCGGGGGGGGGGCGGCCCCCGGGGTGGGGGGGGGGGGGGGGCGCGCCCCCCCCCCCACCTCCCGCCGCCGTCCGCGAGCGGATGAGACGCCTCTACCGGTCGGTAATAATTCCATGTACGGTGCACCGCATGGCAGAGGTGACCATAGGCAACAGCGAGTTCGACCGTGACACGGCGATCGTCCGCCGCTCTCCCGGCGTGTACGACGCGGAGCTCTCCGCGGGCTGGACGATCATCCACGCGGTCAACGGGGGCTACCTCCTCGCGCTGATGGGCCGCGCCCTGGGCGACGCGCTGCCGCACCCCGACCCGATGACGGTCACCGCCCACTACCTCACCGCCTCCCGGCCGGGCCCCGCCGTGATCCGCACCGAGGTCGTCCGCACCGGCCGCACCATGTCCACCGGCACGGCCACCCTCGTCCAGTTCGAGGACGACGGCTCCGAGGTCGAGCGGCTGCGCGTACTGGCCGCCTACGGCGACCTCGACGCGCTCCCCGACGACGTCCGCACCACCGCCAAGCCGCCTGCCATGCCCGCGTACGAGGAGTGCTTCGGTACGGACGCGGCGCCCGAGGGCCGCCCCGCGATCCCGGGCAGCTCGGCGATCACCGCCCGGCTCGACGTCCGGCTGGACCCCGCGACCTGCGGCTGGGCCATCGGCGCGCCCAGCGGCAACGGCGAGATGCGCGGCTGGTTCGGCCTCGCCGACGGCCGCGACGCCGACCCGCTCTCCCTCCTCCTCACGGTCGACGCGCTGCCGCCCACCGCCTTCGAGATGGGCCTGAAGGGCTGGGTCCCCACCGTCGAGCTCACCACCCACATCCGCTGCCGCCCGGCGCCCGGCCCGCTGCGCGTCTCGATCACCACCCGCAACCTCGCCGGCGGCTTCCTCGAGGAGGACGCCGAGGTCTGGGACGCCGACGACCGCCTGGTCGCGCAGTCCCGGCAGCTGGCCCGGGCGCTGCTGGACTGACCCGGCGGCGGATCCCGGCGGAGGGCGCCGGGCCGGCTTGTCGGCAGAGGGTGCCGGGCGGTTGCCGGCGGAGGGTGCCTCCGCGCGCCGGGCATGCGCCGGGTACGCGCTCCCGCAGCGCGCCCGGCAGCTCGTAGAATCGTGCGCACCATGGTTTACCTCGACCACGCCGCCACCACCCCGATGCTTCCGGAGGCGGTGCAGGCGATGACCGCCCAGCTGACCGTCACCGGCAATGCCTCCTCGCTGCATGCCGCCGGCCGGCGTGCCCGCCGTACCGTCGAGGAGGCCAGGGAATCCCTCGCCGCCTCGCTCGGCGCACGCCCCAGTGAGGTGGTCTTCACCGCGGGCGGCACGGAGGCCGACAACCTCGCCGTCAAGGGCCTGTACTGGGCCCGCCGGGACGCCGAGCCGTCCCGTACCCGCGTACTCGCCAGCCCCGTCGAGCACCACGCCGTGCTCGACGCGGTCGAGTGGCTCGCCGAGCACGAGGGCGCGCGCGTGGAGTGGCTGCCCGTGGACGCCTACGGGCGGGTGCATCCGGACGCCCTGCGTGCGGCGATCGCCACGGACCCCTCGGACGTCGCGCTGATCACCGTCATGTGGGCCAACAACGAGATAGGGACCGTCCAGCCGGTCGCCGAACTGGCCGCGGTGGCCCGCGAGTTCGACATCCCGGTGCACGCGGACGCGGTCCAGGCGTTCGGCCAGCTGGAGGTGGACTTCGCCGCCAGCGGCCTGGCCGCCATGACCGTCTCCGCCCACAAGATCGGCGGTCCGTACGGCATCGGGGCGCTGCTGCTGGGGCGCGAGTACGCTCCCGTGCCCGTCCTGCACGGCGGCGGCCAGGAGCGCCACGTACGCTCCGGCACCCTCGACACGCCCGCGATCGCCGCCTTCGCCGCGGCCGGGCGGCACGCCGTCGCGCACCGCGAGGAATTCGCGCGTGAGATCGGCGCCCTGCGCGACGAGCTGATCACGGCCGTACGGGCCGCCGCGCCCGACGCCGTCCTCGGCGGCGACCCGGATCCGGCGGGCCGCCTCCCCGCCAACGCGCACTTCTCCTTCCCCGGCTGCGAGGGCGACTCGCTCCTCCTCCTGCTGGACGCGCAGGGCATCGAGTGCTCCACCGGCTCGGCCTGCACGGCCGGCGTCGCCCAGCCCAGCCACGTCCTGCTCGCCACCGGCATGGACCCGGACCTGGCCCGCGGCACCCTCCGCTTCTCCCTCGGCCACACCTCCACGAAGGAGGACGTGGCGGCCCTGTCGGAGGCGATAGGGCCGGTAGTGCAACGGGCACGGAGCGCGGGACTGAGCTGAGCCGCGGCGGCTAGGCCGGGGCCTTCCCCGGGTCCCGGCCCTTCCCCGGATTCCGGGACAGGGCCTCCCGCACGAGATCCATGTACCGGTCCCAGTCCCACAGCGGCCCCGGATCGGTGTGATCCGCGCCCGGCACCTCCACATGCCCCATCACGTGCTCCCGGTCCGCCGGAAACCCGTACCGCGCGCAGATGTCCGCCGTCAGCCGCGCCGAGCTCGCGTACATCGCGGCCGTGAAGTCCTGCGGCCGGTCGACGAAGCCCTCGTGCTCGATGCCGATGCTGCGCTCGTTGTACTCCCGGTTGCCCGCGTGAAAGGCGACGTCCAGCTCGCGGACGGTCTGCGCGACATGCCCGTCCTTCCGGACGACGTAATGCGCGGCCGCGCCGTGCGCCGGATTACGGAAGACCCGCAGGGCGGTCGCGTAACTGCCCTGCACCACATGGATCACCACCCGGTCGATCACGTAGTCGGCCGGCCGGTCGGCCCGCCGCCAGTTCGCCCCGGACGCGGCGGACCACTGCGCGCTCTGGTAGTCCACCTCGCCCGGTTTGCGCGGTTTTTCCTGGCCGGGCAGCCGCCACCACCAGCGCTCCAGCTGGTCGTGCGCCGTCAGTCCCGCGGCCGCCACCGCGACCGTCCCGCCGATCAGCACCGCGCGGCGGCCGATGCCTCTGCGGGCCGTGTGATCACCGTCTCCCATGCGCTGAACAACGCTCACCCCCCACCTCCCGGTTCCGCCCGGCGGCGCCACCCTTCGCCGCTACCCGGCGGCCGGGCGCCGCTCGCTTCTCTTCCTGCCGGTGGTTCCGTCTACTCTGGAAGAGCTATGACTGACGCTCCCCGCCGCCTCCGCGTGCTCGCCGCCATGTCCGGCGGTGTCGACTCCGCCGTCGCCGCCGCCCGCGCCGCCGAGGCCGGCCACGACGTGACCGGCGTACACCTCGCGCTCTCCGAGAACCCCAAGTCCTTCCGCACCGGCGCCCGCGGCTGCTGCACGATCGAGGACTCGCACGACGCCCGCCGCGCCGCCGACGTCATCGGCATCCCCTTCTACGTCTGGGACCTCGCCGAACGCTTCCGCGAGGACGTGGTGGACGACTTCGTCGCGGAGTACGAGGCGGGCCGGACGCCGAACCCCTGCCTCCGCTGCAACGAAAAGATCAAGTTCGCCGCCCTCCTCGACAAGGCCCTCGCCCTCGGCTTCGACGCGGTCTGCACCGGCCACTACGCCACGGTCGTGACCCGCGAGGACGGCACCCGCGAGCTGCACCGCGCCTCCGACATGGCCAAGGACCAGTCCTACGTCCTCGGCGTCCTGGACGAGCGCCAGCTCGCGCACGCGATGTTCCCCCTCGGTGACACCCTCACCACCAAGGCGGAGATCCGCGAAGAAGCGGCCCGCCGTGGTCTCTTCGTCGCCAAGAAGCCCGACAGCCACGACATCTGCTTCATCGCCGACGGCGACACCCAGGGCTTCCTCGCGAAGCGCCTGGGCCGCGCGGAAGGCGACATCGTCGACGAGACGGGCAACGTCCTGGGCAAGCACGAGGGCGCCTACGGCTACACCATCGGCCAGCGCAAGGGCCTCCGCATCGGCACCCCGGCCCCCGACGGCAAGCCGCGCTACGTCCTGGACATCTCCCCGGTCGACAACACGGTCACGGTCGGCCCGGCGGCCTCCCTCGACGTCACCGCCCTCACCGCCATCCGCCCCCGCTGGTGCGGCACCCCGCCGGCCGGCCCCGGCACGTACACCGCCCAGCTCCGCGCCCACGGCGAGGAAACCGAGGTCACCGCCGAGCCGACCCCCGACGGCTTCAAGGTCACCTTCGCCGAACCGGTCCGCGGCGTGGCCCCCGGCCAGGCCATCGTCCTGTACGACGGCACCCGGGTGGTCGGCTCGGCGACGATCGCGACCACCACGCGGGCCACGGCGGGCGTATGACCGAGTCCGGCCGGCCCGGCGGAAGAAACCGCCTCATCTGACGACACGACGCCCATGCGCGGACCTGTATACGTCGTTTATGCAGGTCAGCAGCGTGATCTGTACGATCCCCTGGCGTTGTCGACGTCATACGGGGGTTTCAGATGTTCGGGATCGTCAGGCCCTGCACTCATCGCCTGACCGAAGGGCTCAAAGCGGAGTGGATGGCCCATCTGTGCGGCCTCTGCCTCGCGCTGCGTAACGATCACGGGCAGTTTGCCAGAGTGGTCACGAACTACGACGGCCTGATCGTTTCCGTACTGACCGACGCCCAGACCGGTCAGGCGGCGGCCGGACGCCGGACCGCCGGGCCCTGCCCGCTGCGCGGCATGCGCACCGCTTCGGTGGCGAAGGGGGAGGGCGCGCGGCTCGCCGCGTCGGTCTCCCTCGTGCTCGCCTCGGCGAAGATCCGCGATCACGTCGCCGACCAGGACGGACTGCTGCGCCGCCGGCCCGTCGCCGCCGCCGCGCGCAAGGTCGCCACCGGCTGGCACCGGGCCGGGACGCGTACCGGCTCCACGGTCGGCTTCGACACCGCCGTACTGGTCGACGCGGTCGACCGGCAGCCGGCTGTCGAGCGGCTGGCCGGCCCCGGCACACCGCTGACCGTCATCACCGAGCCGACCGAGACGGCGACCGCCGCGGCCTTCGCCCACACGGCGGTCCTGGCGGGCCGCCCCGGCAACGCCGAACCGCTCGCCGAGGCCGGCCGCCTCTTCGGCCGGCTCGCCCACCTCCTCGACGCCGTGGAGGACCGCGCGACGGACGCCGCCGAGGGCGCCTGGAACCCGCTCACCGCCACGGGCGCCGGTCTCGGCCAGGCCCGCCGCCTCTGCGACGACGCCCTCCACGGCATCCGACTCGCCTTGAGTGACGTGGAGTTCGCCGACTCCCGGCTCGTACACATCCTGCTCGTCCACGAACTCCGCCGCGCCGTGGACCGCGCCTTCGGCGCGACGTCGTGCCGCCACGCGGGCCATGACGGCCCTGCCGGTCAACCGCCCCAGTACGGGCAGCCGTCACCGTACGGTCAGGCAGCGCCGTACGGTCCGCCTCCGGCCGGCGGCCCGTACTACGACGCCCAAGGGCAGCAGCCCCTGAACGGCCCGCAGAACCCGTACAGCGGGGGCCACGGCGGCGCGGGAGGGCCCGGCGGGCCCGGCGGGCCCGGAGGGGCCGGTGGCTCCGGTGGCTCCGGTGATGGCCCCCGCCGGCCGAAGAAACCCCGCGGCTTCTTCGCCGGCTGCGCCGCCTTCATCGGCCTCTGCTGCACCTGCCGGCTCTGCTGCGCCGACGATTACGAGGGCCCCTGGTCCCGGAAGAAGCGCAAGGGCTGCCTCAGCGACTGCTGCGAGGGCTGTCAGTGCTGCGAGGTCTGTGAATGCTGTGAGTGCTGTGAGTGCTGCGACTGCGGCTGCTGACCGGCTGCCGGAAGCCGCCTAGCCGCCGTTAAGGGCCGCGAGGCCCTTGCGGAGGTCCTCCGCGTTCATGACCGGTGTGTATTGCACCTTCGCACCGAGTTCGAGGAAAAACGGTTCTCCGGTCTTCGGCATCTGGGACGGGTCCTGCAGATCGAAGAAGATAAACGCGGTACGGCAGCCGTTTTCGGTAGTGAAATAGGCCGCTTCCGGACGGAGATTCGTCAGCGCGTTCTCGATCGTCTTGGGAAGCGTGCCGTTCTTGATGGCGTCGTTGGCCGTCGGTGTATCGAGCGAAACCTTGAGCAGCATGCGCATGGGAAGCCCCTTTCCGGCCGGGCGGGTGCTCCTTGAGGGGTACCGGACGGGCCCGGTCGCTCATGTTTCCAGCGTCGCGCCGCTCCGCCTCAGGGGCAACGCGGGAGCGGGCCCACCAGGCGTGCACCGGGAGCCCCGCCCGGGTTCCCGGAGAACCGGATACCGTGCGTGGCGGGCGGGGACATAGAGTCGCGGGGGCGACGGGACGTCAACGGCCGTCTATGGGAAGGAAAATGATCGTGACGGTGCAAGCGGATCGTACGGAGCGTACGGAGGACAAGGCCGCCGGGGATCATCGGGCCGGGCCGGCCGGCCTGTATGCCGAGCTGGTCCGGCGCAATCCCGGGGAGCCGGAATTCCACCAGGCGGCTCTTGAGGTACTGGAGACCCTCGACCCGGTGCTCGCCGTGCGCCGCGAGCTCGCCGACGCCCGCATTCTGGAGCGCGTCGTCGAGCCGGAGCGGCAGATCATGTTCCGGGTGCCGTGGACGGACGACAAGGGACGGATTCACGTCAACCGCGGCTTCCGGGTGGAGTTCAACAGCGCCCTCGGCCCCTACAAGGGCGGCCTGCGCTTCCACTCCTCGGTCAACCTCGGCATCGTGAAGTTCCTCGGCTTCGAGCAGATCTTCAAGAACGCGCTCACCGGACTGAACATCGGCGGTGGCAAGGGCGGCAGCGACTTCGACCCGCACGGCCGGTCCGACGCCGAGGTCATGCGGTTCTGCCAGTCCTTCATGACCGAACTGCACCGTCACCTCGGGGAGCACACCGACGTCCCCGCCGGTGACATCGGCGTCGGCGGCCGCGAGATCGGCTACCTGTTCGGCCAGTACCGGCGGATCACCAACCGCTGGGAGGCCGGCGTGCTCACCGGCAAGGGCCTGGAGTGGGGCGGCTCGCTGGTCCGCACGGAGGCCACCGGATACGGGAACGTGCTGTTCACCGCCGAGATGCTCAAGCAGCGCGGCGAGGACCTGGACGGCCGGCAGGTCGTGGTCTCCGGCTCCGGCAACGTCGCGATCTACACGATCGAGAAGGCGCAGGCCCTCGGTGCGAACGTGCTGACGTGCTCGGACTCCGGCGGGTACGTCGTGGACGAGAAGGGCATCGATCTCGATCTGCTGAAGCAGGTCAAGGAGGTCGAGCGCGGGCGGATCAGCGACTACGCGGAGCGGCGCGGGTCCTCGGCGACGTACGTGCCCGGCGGGTCCGTGTGGGACGTCCCCGCCGATGTGGCGCTGCCCTCGGCCACGCAGAACGAGCTGGACGAGGAGGCCGCGCGCGTCCTGGTGCGCAACGGCGTGAAGGTGGTGTCCGAGGGCGCGAACATGCCCACGACGCCGGGTGCGGTCGCGGTGTTCCGGGAGGCCGGAGTGGCCTTCGGGCCCGGCAAGGCGGCCAACGCGGGCGGCGTCGCGACGAGCGCGCTGGAGATGCGGCAGAACTCCGCACGGGAGTCGTGGACCTTCGAGCGCGCGGAGGGCGAGCTCGCGGCGATCATGGAGAACATCCACCGCACGTGCTTCGAGACGGCCGAGCGGTACGGGCGCCCCGGTGACTACGTCGTGGGCGCGAACATCGCCGGGTTCGAGCGGGTCGCGGACGCGATGCTGGCGCAGGGCCTGATCTGACGGGGCCGGCCTCGGGCCTGATGTGACGGGTGGGCGGGGGCCGGGGTGCGTTCCCTGCCCGCCCCGTGAGGAGTGGGCGGGGGACCGGCGTGCGTTCCCTGCCCGCCCCGTGAGGAGTGGGTGGGGGACCGTCGTGTGTCCCCTGCCCGCCCGTATGGTTGCCGTATGAACATTTGTGTCTTCTGCTCCGCCAATGACCTGGCCGAGACCTACACCACCCCAGCGCGTGAGTTCGCCGAGCTGATCGGCAAGGGCGGGCACGCGCTGGTCTGGGGCGGCTCGGACACCGGCCTGATGAAGGTCATGGCCGACGGCGTGCAGGAGAACGGCGGCCGGCTCATCGGCATCTCCGTGGAGTTCCTGGCCCACAAGGCGCGCGCGGGCGCGGACGAGATGGTGATCACCGCGGACCTCGCCGAGCGCAAGGCGGCGCTGCTCGCCCGCGCCGACGCCATCGTCGTGATGGTCGGCGGCACCGGCACCCTGGACGAGGCCACGGAAATCCTGGAGCTGAAGAAGCACGGCCTCAACACCAAGCCCGTCGTCATCCTGAACACGAACGGCTTCTACGACGGCCTCAAGCAGCAGTTCCAGCGCATGGAGGAGGAGAACTTCCTCCCGGTACCGCTGACCGAGCTGGCCTTCTTCGCCGAGGACGGCGTGGGCGCGCTGGCCTTCCTGGAGGAGCAGGCGGGCTACAGGGCTGACGCCGGCGCGGCGGGGTAGTACGACTTTCGCGCGGGCCCCGATTGCGCAGCCCCGGAGGCCCCCACCAGGGGGATACCCAGGGCGGGGTGCGGATATCCGGTGGGGGCCCGCAGCGGGGTGCTGGGGCGGGTGCCCGCGGCGGGGATGCCCGGGCGGGCGCCCCGTACGCCCGCCTTGTGTGTACCTGTCGTTAGGATCGCCCCCATGGGTACGCACTTGATCACCGGCGCAGGATCGGGCATCGGGGCGGCGGTCGCGCGGCGGCTGGCCGACCGGGGCGAGGAGCTGTGGCTGCTGGCCCGGGACGCGGGCCGCGCCAAGGAGCTGGCCGCGGAGTTCCCCGGGGCGCGCACGGTCGTCGGTGACCTCGGCGTCCCCGAGAAGCTCGCCTGGGCGCTCGGCCACCAGACGCTGCCCGACCGGCTGGACTCCGTCCTGCACATCGCGGGCGTTGTCGAGCTGGGCGCGGTCGCCGACCTGCCCGCCAAGAGCTGGCAGCGCCAGCTGACCGCCAACCTGGTCGCGCCGGCCGAGCTGACCCGCCTCTTCCTGCCGCAGCTGCGGCTCGCGCAGGGCCACGTGGTCTTCGTCAACTCCGGCGCGGGGCTGCGCGCCAACCCGCAGTGGGGCGCGTACGCGGCCAGCAAGCACGGCCTGAAGGCGCTCGCGGACGCGCTGCGCGCCGAGGAGCACGACAACGGGGTGCGGGTCACCTCCGTGTACCCGGGGCGCACCGCGACCGCCATGCAGGAGAGCGTGCACCAGCAGGAGGGCAAGGCGTACGACGCGGACCGCTGGATCGACCCGGAGTCGATCGCGACCACGGTCCTCACGGCCCTCGACCTCCCCCGGGACGCGGAGATCACCGACCTGTCGGTCCGCCCGGGACGCTGACGCCCCGGCCGTACGCAGGGCACACTCGCGGCCACACGCGCGCAGCCACCCGGCCGCGCCGCATAGGGTCGGACGCGTGAGCGACAAGACCACTAACCCCTGGGGCGCCCGCGCGGCCACCGGTATCGGGTCGATGCCCGGTGGCGACGCGCGCGAGGCCGCGAAGACCGTCACCGGATCCCTGGAACGGCTGCCGTTCCTGCCCGAGCTGCCCGCCCGAGGGCCCGGTGCCGACATGATCGGCCGGACCGCCGGGCTGCTCGTCGAGGTGTACGCGCATGTGGAGCCCAGCGGCTGGCGGATCAGCGACCGGCCGGGCCGGGACACCCGCCGGGCCCGGTCCTGGCTCGGCGAGGACCTCGACGCGCTGGAGGAGTTCACGCAGGGGTACGAGGGTGCCCTGAAGGTCTCGGCCGTCGGCCCGTGGACGCTGGCCGCCTCCCTGGAGCTGCGCAACGGGGAGGCCGCGCTGAGCGACCCGGGTGCCTGCCGGGACCTGGCCGCCTCCCTGGCGGAGGGGCTGCGCGGGCATCTCGCGGACGTACGGCGCCGGGTACCGGGCGCGCGGATCGTGCTCCAGCTGGACGAGCCGTCGCTGACCTCCGTACTGCGCGGCAGCGTGAAGACCGCGAGCGGCTACCGCACCCACCGCGCCGTGGACCGCGCCGTCGTCGAGGGCGCGCTCCGCGACATCATCGGCGCGGCGGGCGGGGCGGAGGAGGACGGCCACGACCGTACGCCCGTGATCGTCCACTCCTGCGCCCCCGACGTCCCCTTCGCGCTGCTGCGCCGGGCCGGTGCGCGCGGCATCGCGTGCGACTTCTCGCTGCTCACCGAGCGTGATGACGAGGCGATCGGCGAGGCCGTCGAGGGCGGTACGACGCTCTTCGCCGGCGTCGTGCCGGGCACCGACGGCCCATTGTCAGACCCTGCCGGTAGCGTCATGGGTGTCAGGACGCTGTGGCGCAGGCTGGGGCTGAATCCGGGGACTCTCAGCGAGTCCGTGGTGATCACTCCCGCGTGCGGGCTCGCGGGCGCTTCGCCCGACTATGCCCGTAAGGTGCTCGCCCATTGCGTCCGGGCGGCGGGATCGCTCGCGGACAACCCTGAGTGAGCGCACTCAAGGACACGGGAGGACAGACGGTGGCCGGCGAAGAGCAGACCGGACGGACGGCGGACGGGGCGGCGGACGACGCGGCGGGAGCCGGCGTGCCCTCGGAGGCGCGCGAGCGGCATCAGCGGCTCGCGGAGGAGGTCGAGGAGCACCGCTTCCGGTATTACGTCAAGGACGCCCCGGTCGTCAGCGACGCGGAGTTCGACAAGCTGCTGCGCTCCCTGGAGGCGCTGGAGGAGGAGCATCCGCAGCTGCGGACGCCCGACTCGCCCACGCAGAAGGTCGCGGGGTCGTACGAGACGGAGTTCACGGAGGTCGCCCACCGCGAGCGGATGCTCTCGCTGGACAACGCCTTCGACGACGAGGAGCTGGCCGCCTGGGCGGAGCGGCTGGCGACGGAGCTGGGCGGCGACCCGAAGTCCGCGGGGTACCACTTCCTGTGCGAGCTCAAGGTCGACGGCCTCGCGGTCAACCTCACGTACGAGCACGGCAGGCTGACCCGCGCCGCCACCCGCGGCGACGGCCGCACGGGCGAGGACATCACGCCCAATGTGCGGACGATCGCGGACATTCCCGACCGGCTCAAGGGCGACCGCGTCCCGGAGCTGGTGGAGATCCGCGGCGAGGTCTTCTTCCCGATGGAGGCGTTCGAGCAGCTCAACGCCCGCCTGGTGGCGGACGGCAAGCCCCCGTTCGCCAACCCGCGCAATGCCGCGGCCGGTTCCCTGCGCCAGAAGGACCCCAAGGTCACGGCGACCCGGCCGCTGCACATGGTCGTGCACGGCACCGGCGCCCGCGAGGGCTTCGACATCGACCGCCAGTCGCAGGCGTACGACCTGCTGCGCGAGTGGGGCCTGCCGACGGCCAAGCACAACAAGGTCGTCGACTCGCTCGCCGCGGTGCGGGAGTTCATCAAGTACTACGGCGACCACCGCCACGACGTCGAGCACGAGATCGACGGCGTCGTCGTCAAGCTCGACGAGATCCGGCTGCAGGGCCGCCTCGGGGCGACCTCGCGCGCGCCGCGCTGGGCGATCGCGTGGAAGTACCCCCCGGAGGAGGTCAACACCAAGCTGCTGGACATCCGGGTGGGTGTCGGGCGGACCGGCCGGGTGACGCCGTACGCGGTCGTCGAGCCCATCATGGTGGCCGGCTCCGAGGTCGAGTTCGCCACGCTGCACAACCAGGACGTGGTCAAGGCCAAGGGCGTCCTCATCGGGGACACGGTCGTGCTGCGCAAGGCGGGCGACGTGATCCCCGAGATCCTGGGGCCGGTGGCGGACCTGCGGGACGGCAGCGAGCGGGAGTTCGTGATGCCGGCCGAGTGCCCCGAGTGCGGGACGGCGCTGCAGCCCGCCAAGGAGGGCGACATCGACCTGCGCTGTCCGAACGCGCGGGGCTGTCCGGCGCAGCTGCGCGAGCGGCTCTTCTATCTCGCGGGCCGCAAGGCCCTGGACATCGAGAACTTCGGCTATGTCGCGGCGACGGCGCTGACCCAGCCGCTGGAGCCCGCCGAGCCGCCGCTGAAGGACGAGGGCGACCTCTTCGGGCTCTCCATCGAGCAGCTGCTGCCCATCAAGTCCTACGTCCTCGACCCGGACAGCGGCCTGCCCAAGCGGGACCCGAAGACCGGCGAGGAGAAGGTCGTCACGTTCTTCGCCAACCAGAAGGGCGAGCCGAAGAAGAACGCCCTGGCGATGCTGGAGAACATCCAGGCGGCCAAGGAGCGCCCGCTCGCCCGCATCCTGACGGGCCTTTCGATCCGGCACGTGGGGCCGGTCGCGGCGCAGGCGCTGGCGATGGAGTTCCGTTCGCTGGACCGGATCCGGGAGGCGAGCGAGGAGGAGCTGGCCGCGGTCGAGGGTGTCGGCGGCACCATCGCCGCCTCGCTCAAGCAGTGGTTCGAGGAGGAGTGGCACCGCGACATCGTGGACAAGTGGCGTGCCGCCGGGGTCCGGATGGAGGAGGAGAGCACAGGCGACGAAGGCCCGAGGCCGCTGGAGGGCGTCACCGTCGTCGTAACGGGAACACTTCAATCACACACCAGAGATGGCGCGAAGGAAGCGCTGCAACGCCTTGGAGCGAAAGTGACCGGATCTGTCTCGAAGAAGACTGGTTTCGTCGTTGTAGGCGACAATCCTGGTTCGAAATATGACAAGGCTATGCAGTTGAAGGTACCTGTGCTGGACGATGACGGTTTCGCGGTGCTGCTCGAAGAGGGCCCCGACGCCGCCCGCGCGGTAGCGGTCACGCCGCCGGAGGAGGAGTGAGCAAGTCACTTCTTCGGCGCATACCAGACGCTTACGGGTGGTCGGGTCGCATTCGGGCAACCGCTGCCGATCGCTGCCCGTGCGGGCCTTCTGCGGCCTACTGTTGAGGGGTGCGCCTGCCGTGGCGCGGGCACAGCCGGCTGTGAGAGGTATCGGAATGGAACCGACCGACAGCGCCGCTCCGGCGTCGCGGCTCCGGCGGCTCGTCATGCCCGCGTTGCCCGCGGCTGTGGTTCTGACGGCCGCCCTGGTGCTCGTGACGGGCGTGATCATGACGATCGGAGGCGGCGCCGCGCTCTTCCCGCGCGGCGCCGTCGGCTGGTCGCTGGCCGTCCTCACCGGCGTGATCGTCGGGCATCTCGTCGCCATCGGCCGGGACCGCTGGTCCGGCGGCGCCGGCTCCGGTGCCGCGCTGGCCCTGGCCGTCCTGCTGCTGTACGGCTGGGTGCCCGCCCTGCTGATCAGCCTGTCCGTGGTCGTGCTGGTCGGCGCGGCGCGCCGGCAGCGCTGGCGGCAGGCGGTGGTGCACGGCGCGATCGACGTGCTCGGCCTGGGCGCGGCGGCGCTGGGCCTCGCCGCGTTCGGCATCACGCCCAGCGTGGCCGACCCCGGCCGGCCCGGGGAGTGGGATCTGTCCGTACTGCCGCCGATCCTCGGATCGGCGCTGGTGTATCTGGCGGTGACCCGTGCGCTGCTGTGGTTCCTGATGGGCTCGCGCAACGGCCGGCTGCCGTCCATCGCACGCCGGGCGGTGACCCGGCAGGCCCTGGTCGGCGTCGCGCTGGTGGGCATAGCCCCGCTGATCGTGGTGGTCGCCGAGCACACCCCGCTGCTGCTGCCGCTCTTCGCCGTGCCGCTCATCGCGCTGGACTCCACGCTGTGGATCGCGCGGGCCCGCGCCGAGGAGCAGCTGCGCGACCCGCTGACCGGCCTGCCGAACCGCCAGTGGCTGCTGGAGCGCACCTGGAGCGCGCTGGACGACGCCGAGCGCGTCGGCGCCCGCGCCGCCCTCGTACTGATCGATCTCGACCGTTTCCGGTCGGTCAACGACACCCTCGGACACCTCGCCGGTGACCGCCTGCTCCTCCAGATCGCCGAGCGGCTGCGGCACGCCCTGCCCCGCGGAGCGGAGGCCGCGCGGCTCGGCGGCGACGAGTTCGCGGTGCTGCTGCCCACCGCCGATTCCCTCACCAGCGCGCAGCGGGTGGCCCGTTCGCTTGTCGCCGCGCTGGGCTCGCCCCTGGACCTGGACGGGCTGACGCTGGTGCTCGAGGCGAGCGCCGGCGTCGCGGTCTATCCGGACCACGCGCTGGACGCCGAGGGCCTGCTGCGCCGCGCGGACGTCGCGATGTACCAGGCGAAGCGGGACCGCAGCGGCGTGGAGGTCTACGAAGCCAAGCGCGACGGCAACACCCCCGACCGCCTCGGCCTCCTCGGCGACCTGCGCCGGGCGCTGGACGCGGGCGAGGTCGAGCTGCACTACCAGCCCAAGGTCCGCTTCGACGGCCAGGTGGCCGGCCTCGAGGCGCTGGTGCGCTGGGTGCACCCGGACCGCGGGAGAGTCCCTCCGGACGAGTTCATCGCCATCGCCGAGTCCTCCGGGCTGATGCCGCGGCTGACGGAGTACGTCCTGGAGACCGCGCTCGGCCAGGTGGCGCGCTGGCGCGCGGACGGCCTGGAGGTCCCGGTCGCGGTGAACGTCTCACCGCGGGACGTGCACACCCCCGGGTTCGCCGGCGCGGTGGCCGCGCGGCTGGCGCGGCACGGCGTACCGCCGGGCTCGCTCCAGCTGGAGATCACCGAGCATGTGCTGCTGGAGGACCCGCAGCGCGCCGCCGACACGCTGAACGGCCTGACCGGCCACGGCGTGAAGATGTCGCTCGACGACTTCGGTACGGGGTACAGCTCGCTGGTGCACCTGCGGCGGCTGCCCGTCAGCGAGCTGAAGATCGACCGCTCGTTCGTGGCCCGGCTCGCGGTGGACACCGAGGACGCCGAGATCGTCCGCTGCACGCTCGACCTCGCGCACTCCCTCGGCCTGCTCGTCGTCGCGGAGGGCGTCGAGGACGACGAGACCTGGGAGCGGCTGCGGGACCTGGGCTGCGACGCGGTACAGGGCTGGCTGGTGGCCGCCGCGATGCCGCCGGACGAGACGACGGCGTGGCTGCGGGCGCGCGAGCACCACGGCTGGCGCCGGGAGTCGGAAGGCGCGCCTTCCGACTCAGAGGAGGCCGACCGGCCCTCCGGCCAGGTCGTGAAGTAGGCCGGGCCGGCCCCTGTCGGGGCGGGTGTGCCGGGCGCGGGGAGCGGTTTCGCGGTCGGCCGCGGGCGTCGGTGGGGGAGCGCCCTCCGGGCGCTGTCCTCAAACGCCGGACGGGCTGGATTTTGCCCGGCTTCGCTGGATCCTGCCGGTCGAGCTTGATCTTGCCGGGCCCGGCTGGATCCCACGTGAACCGGGCCGTTGGGGCCGGGCTTCGGGGGCCGACGGGAAAGCGTTTCGCGGTCACGACTCCCGGAGCCATAGGATTGGGGCGGAAACTCCACCGGAAACCAGCAGAGGATCGCTGCATGCCTGGCATCACGCGCGAGGAGGTCGCCCACCTCGCACGGCTGGCACGTCTGGAGCTGAAGGACGAAGAGCTCGACCACTTCGCCGGACAGCTCGACGACATCATCGGCGCGGTAGCCCGCGTCTCCGAGGTCGCCGACCAAGACGTTCCGCCGACCTCCCACCCGCTGCCCCTGACGAACGTCATGCGGGCGGACGAGGTCCGTCCGTCGCTCACCCCCGAGCAGGCGCTCTCCGGCGCCCCCGCCCAGGAGCAGCAGCGATTCAAGGTGCCGCAGATTCTGGGGGAGGAGTGACCGAGATGGCGCAGACCGCAGCACACGAACTGATCAAGCTGACCGCCGCCGAGACCGCAGCGAAGATCGCGGCCGGTGAGGTCACCGCCGTCCAGGTCACCGAGGCCCACCTGGCCCGGATCGAGGCCGTGGACGAGAAGGTGCACGCCTTCCTGCACGTCGACCGGGAGGGCGCGCTCGCCCAGGCCCGCGCCGTGGACGCCAAGCGCGAGCGCGGCGAGAAGCTCGGCCCGCTGGCCGGCGTCCCGCTCGCCCTGAAGGACATCTTCACCACCGAGGGCGTCCCGACCACCGTCGGCTCCAAGATCCTCGAGGGCTGGATCCCGCCGTACGACGCGACGGTGACCCAGCGCCTGAAGGCCGCCGACGTCGTCATCCTCGGCAAGACCAACATGGACGAGTTCGCCATGGGGTCCTCGACGGAGAACAGCGCGTACGGCCCGACGGGCAACCCGTGGGACCTCACCCGCATCCCCGGCGGCTCCGGCGGCGGCTCGTCCGCGGCCCTCGCCTCGTACGAGGCGCCGCTGGCGATCGGTACGGACACCGGCGGTTCCATCCGCCAGCCCGCGGCCGTCACCGGCACGGTCGGCGTGAAGCCGACCTACGGCGGCGTCTCGCGGTACGGCATGGTCGCGTTCTCCTCCTCCCTCGACCAGGGCGGCCCCTGCGCCCGTACGGTCCTGGACGCGGCGCTGCTGCACGAGGCGATCGCGGGCCACGACCCGCTCGACTCCACCTCCATCGACGCGCCGGTCCCGGCGGTCGTCGAGGCCGCGCGCAACGGCTCCGTGGCGGGCATGCGCGTCGGCGTGGTGAAGCAGTTCCGCGGCGAGGGCTACCAGGACGGCGTCATCCAGCGGTTCGACGAGTCCGTCGCGCTGATGAAGGAGCTGGGCGCCGAGATCGTCGAGCTGGACTGCCCGTCCTTCGACCTGGCGCTGGCGGCGTACTACCTCATCGCGCCCTCGGAGTGCTCCTCCAACCTGGCCCGCTTCGACGCCATGCGCTACGGCCTGCGGGTCGGCGACGACGGCACGAAGTCGGCCGAGGAGGTCACGGCCCTGACCCGCGAGGCCGGCTTCGGCCCCGAGGTGAAGCGCCGGATCATGCTCGGTACGTACGCGCTCAGCTCCGGCTACTACGACGCGTACTACGGCTCCGCGCAGAAGGTGCGGACCCTGATCACCCGCGAGTTCGAGAAGGCATTCGAGCAGGTCGACGTGATCGTCTCGCCGACCACGCCCACCACCGCCTTCCCGATCGGCGAGCGCGCCGACGACCCGATGGCGATGTACCTCGCGGACGTGTGCACGCTCCCCGTGAACCTGGCGGGCAACGCGGCCATGTCGCTGCCCTGCGGTCTGGCTCCCGAGGACGGGCTGCCCGTTGGCCTGCAGATCATCGCCCCGACCATGAAGGACGACCGGCTGTACAAGGTCGGTGCCGCCGTCGAGGCCGCCTTCGTGGAAAGGTGGGGCCACCCGCTGCTTGAGGAGGCACCGTCGCTGTGAGCGCGATCACGAAGAAGGCCAAGAACTTCAAGAAGTCCAAGTCGGGTCTGTACCTGTCCATGGGCACCACCGCTTTCGGCGCGCTGAGCGTCGCCAAGCAGGCGAAGCTGGCCCGGCAGGAGAACGACACGCTGCGGCTGATCGACGCGGCCGTCTCGGCCGCGGCGATCGTCACCGGCCTGGCGATCCTCTACCGGGAACTGAAGCACCTGGGCGACGACGACGTCCTGCTGGGCTGAGAGGGATTGTTTCACCGTGACTGTCACTGACCTGGTCTCGTACGAGGACGCCCTCGCGACGTACGAGCCCGTCATGGGTCTCGAGGTGCACGTCGAGCTCGGCACCAAGACCAAGATGTTCTGCGGGTGTTCGACGGCGCTCGGCGCCGACGCCAACACCCAGACCTGCCCCACCTGCCTGGGGCTGCCCGGCTCCCTCCCGGTCGTCAACGCGATCGGCGTGGAGTCCGCCATCAAGATCGGCCTCGCGCTGAACTGCTCGATCGCCGAGTGGTGCCGCTTCGCCCGGAAGAACTACTTCTATCCGGACATGCCGAAGAACTTCCAGACGTCGCAGTACGACGAGCCGATCGCTTTTGACGGCTACCTGGACGTTCAGCTGGAGGACGGCGAGGTCTTCCGGGTCGAGATCGAGCGCGCCCACATGGAGGAGGACACCGGCAAGTCCACGCACGTGGGCGGCGCGACGGGCCGTATCCACGGCGCCTCGCACTCCCTCCTGGACTACAACCGCGCCGGCATCCCGCTCATCGAGATCGTCACCAAGCCCATCAAGGGCGCGGGCGAGCGGGCCCCCGAGGTCGCCAAGGCGTACGTCGCCGAACTGCGCGAGCTCATCAAGGCGCTCGGCGTCTCCGAGGCCCGCATGGAGATGGGCCAGATGCGCTGCGACGTGAACCTCTCGCTGATGCCCAAGGGCAGCGAGAAGTTCGGTACGCGCTCGGAGACCAAGAACGTCAACTCGCTGCGCAGCGTCGAGCGTGCGGCCCGGTTCGAGATCCAGCGGCACGCCGCGGTGCTCTCGTCCGGCGGCACGATCATCCAGGAGACCCGCCACTTCCACGAGGACGACGGTTCCACGACGTCCGGCCGCGTGAAGGAGGAGGCGGAGGACTACCGGTACTTCCCGGAGCCCGACCTGGTCCCCGTCGCCCCGTCCCGCGAGTGGGTCGAGGAGTTGCGCAAGGGGCTGCCCGAGCTGCCGCGCGTGCGCCGTAACCGGCTGCGCGAGGAGTGGGGCATCTCCGAGCACGACATGCAGTCGATCCTCAACGCCGGTGCGGTCGACCTGATCGTCGCCACCACGGAGGCCGGCGCGGACGCCGCGGCCGCCCGCAAGTGGTGGATGGGCGAGCTGGCCCGCCGTGCCAACGAGGACGGCGTGGACCTCGACGCGCTGCCGATCACCCCGGCCGACGTGGCCCGGGTGGCCGCGCTGGTCGCGGAGGGTTCGCTCAACGACAAGCTCGCCCGTCAGACCATCGAGGGCGTACTGGCCGGCGAGGGCACCCCGGACGAGGTCGTCGAGAAGCGCGGCCTGAAGGTCGTCTCCGACGAGGGCGCGCTGGGCAAGGCTGTGGACGAGGCAATCGAGTCCAACGCGGCCATCGCCGACAAGATCCGCGGCGGCAAGGTCGCCGCCGCGGGCGCGCTGGTGGGTGCCGTCATGAAGGCCACCCGCGGCCAGGCCGACGCGGCCCGCGTCCGGGAGCTCATCCTGGAGAAGCTGGGCGTGGAGGGCTGATCCAGGCCCCCTTACGCGTGGGAGGGGCGGCGCGCCTGATGGTGCGCCGCCCCTCCGTGCGTATCAGCGGAACGCGGCGGCGTTCTCCCTGGCCCACTGCTGGAACGTTCTGGCCGGAGCGCCGGTGACCTGCGAGACCGTGTCGCGCACCGCGAGCAGCTCGTCGTTGACGTCGCCGCCCATCAGGTCGAGTATCGCGTCCGCGGTCCCGTCCGGCATGAAGGACGCCATTTCCCGGTGGGCCTCCTCCCGGCTGATCTCGTCGAGGGACACCTCTTCTCCCAGGGCCGCGCCGATGGCTTCGACCTGCTGCCGGGGCGTGACCCGGGCCGGTCCGGTGAGGGCGTACGTCCGTCCCCGGTGCCCCGGTTCGGTCAGCGCCGCCGCGGCCACCGCCGCGATGTCGGCGGGGTGGACGGCGGGCAGCCCGATGTCCGGGTACGGCGCCCGGACCGACCGGTGCGCGCGGATCGACGCCGCCCACCACAGGGCGTTCGAGGTGAACTGCGTCGGCCGCAGGATCGTCCACGCCATGCCGCTGTCCTTGAGCCGCTGCTCGACGACGCGGTTCTCCTCGGCGGGTGCCAGGTGGGGGTGGGTCTGCACGGTCATGGACGACACGAGCACCACATGTTCGACGCCTGCGTGCCGGGCGGCCGCGAGGACGTCCGCGTCCGCGCCCATGCCCGGTACGAGGAACAGCGAACGCACCCCGTCCAGTGCCGGCTTCAGCGCGGCCGGCTGAGCCAGGTCCCCCTCCACGGCCTCGACGTCCGCGGGGAATGCGGCCCGCGCCGCGTCCCGGGTCAGCCCGCGCACGGGGCCGGCGCCGGCCACCCGCAGCTCCCGCAGCAGAGCGCTCCCGATGTTTCCGGTCGCGCCGGTCACAAGGATCATCGTTGCCTTCTCCTGTCGCCAGCCGGTGACCGCCGTTGTCGATCACTCGTGCCGCACGCTAGAACCTCAACTCGGCTTGAGGTCAAGTTCCGGTGCGCGGCGGGGCGATCGACTCACGGGCGATGAACTCCGTGTCCAGGACGATGTGTTCGGGGGCGTGCGTGGTGCCTTCGATGCGGGCGATGAGGGACTGGACGGCGCGGGCGCCCAGTTCCTGGACGGGCTGGGCGACGACGCTGATGCGGGGGCGGACGGCGCGGGCCCAGTCGGTGTCGTCGAAGGTGACGACGGAGAGGTGTTCGGGGACGCGGAGGCCGTGGTCGCGGGCGGCGGAGAGGACGCCGAGGGCGATCATGCTGTCGGTGGCGAAGACGGCGGTGGGCGGCTCGGGGAGGGACAGCAGCTCGGCGGTGAGGTCGGCCGGGTCCGCGCGGTGGAAGGTACCGGTGCGGAGGTAGGCGCCGGTGTCGGTGATGCCCGCCTCGCGCAGCGCGGCACGGTAGCCCTCGATGCGCTCCAGACCGGTGGAGACCGGGTCGGCGGGGGCGGCCTCCGAAGCGGTGTCCGCGCCGTCGACGGGGGCCGTGCCCAGCAGGCTGACCAGGGCGATGCGGCGGTGGCCCGCGGCGAGCAGGCGGCGGACCGCGTCCTGGGCGGCGCCGTGGTTGTCGACGGTGACGGAGTCGGCGGGCAGGCCGGGCGCCTGGCGGTCGAGGAGGACGACGGGGCAGCCCGCGGCGTGCGCGGCCGCCAGGTGGCCGGTCTCGGTGGTGGCGGCCGGGGCGACGATCAGGCCGTCGACGTGCTTGTCGCGCAGCATCTTCACCGCGGCGCGCTCGGCGGCCACGTCCTCGTCGGTGTTGGCGAGCAGGACCTGGTACCCGGCGGCGCGGGCCGCGTCCGTGATGCCGCGGGTGACGCCCGCGAAGAACGGGTTCTGGATGTCGGCGACGATCGCGCCGAGGGTGTGCGTCCGTCCCGTGATCATGGAGCGGGCCAGCTGGTTGGCGCGGTAGCCGAGCTTTTCGGCCGCGGCCCGTACGCGTTCGCGTGCTTCGGGGCTGACCGAGCCGTAGTCGGCGAGCGCGCGGGAGGCGGTGGAGCGGGAGACGCCCGCCTCGCGCGCGACATCGGGGAGGGTTGCGGGGCGGCCTGCCGGCCTGCGTCGGTTCGTCGTCATGGCGCGGTCAGGCTATCGGGTCCGGCAGGGGTATTGACGGTGGGGAACCGGGAGTGGGAAGGTTCCCAGCACCCCGCGATTGAGAACGTTCCCAACCACGCCGCCCACCGGCGCCGGGAACGTTCTCGGGTATCCGCTTGGGAACGTTCTCACCGTTGGGCGCGCGGCGCCCGGCGCACCGCTCAGGAAAGGACCCGCGTGACTACCGCATCCCTGCCCCTCAAGCCGATCACCGAGGACTTCAAGGAGGCCGTGTCCTTCGCTCTCAGCCAGAACGAGGCCGCGCGCGCGTTCGTCGACGAGGTCGTCGCGGGCGGGCTGCGCAACGTCTTCCTCGTCGGCTGCGGCGGCTCGCTCACCGCCGCCTACCCGGCGCACTTCCTCCTGGAGACCCGGGCCTCGTTCCCCGTCTTCCACATGAACAGCGACGAGTTCAACCTGCGCCGCCCCGCGCTGCTCGGCGAGGGCTCGCTCGTCCTGGTCTCCTCGCACACCGGCACCACCAAGGAGACCGTCGCGGCCGCCGAGTACGCCCGTAGCGCCGGCGCCAAGGTCGCGGCCCTGACGCGTAGCGCCGACAGCCCTCTCGCGAAGGCCGCGCACGCCGCGTTCACCTACCGCAGCGAGGACACCGTCGTCGCGCCCAAGGGCGTGCTGTTCGGGCAGCTCGTGTACGCGCTGCTGGAGAAGACCGGCGCCGAGGGCGACTACGCGGCGCTCCGCACGGCGTACGAGGCGCTGCCCGAGGCGCTGTACAAGGCCCAGGAGGAGGGCGAGGAGCTGGCGGCCTCGATCGCCACCGCGCTGGCCGACGAGGACGTCACGTACGTCCTGTCCGCCGGCCCCAACTACGGCGCCGGATACGGCTTCACGATGTGCTATCTGATGGAGATGCAGTGGAAGCACGGCGGCACCTACAACGCCGGTGAGTTCTTCCACGGCGCCTTCGAGGTCGTCACCGAGGACCAGCCGGTGATCCTCTTCCTCGGCGAGGACGCCACCCGGCCGATGGCCGAGCGCGCCAAGACCTTCCTGGCCAAGTACACCAAGAAGGCGCACTACGTGGACTCCCGGATCTTCTCGCTGCCCGGTGTCCCGGAGGCGGTGCGCGGCGACATCACGCCGATCGCGCTGGACCTCTTCGGCACCCGGCTCGCCCGCCACTACGAGTCGGTGCGCGGCCACGACCTGGACAAGCGCCGCTACATGTTCCAGGTCGAGTACTGACCGGCGAGTACTGATCCCGGAACTCCCGCGCGCGACCCGGCCCGGTGCGGTGCCGCACCGGGCCGTCCCGTACCCCTTCCCCCCGCAGCTCCCCCGTAAGGAACCCCCATGCGCATCTGCGGAGTCGGTGACAACGTCGTCGACCGCTATCCCCAGCGCGGCCTGATGTACCCGGGCGGCAACGCGCTCAATGTGGCCGTGCACGCCGCCCGGCTCGGCGCCGACGCCGGGTATCTGGGCGTCACCGGCACCGACGAGGCCGGCGCGCACATACGGGCCGCGCTCGCCGCCGAGGGCGTCCGCACCGACCGGGCCCGTACCGCCGAGGGGCCCAACGCGTACGCGACCGTGCATCTCGACGCGGACGGCAACCGCACCTTCGGCGAGTGCGACGAGACCGTCTCGGTCTTCGCGCCGGACGCCGCCGACCTGGCCTGGCTGGCCGGCTTCGACCTGCTGCACACCGGCGACTGCAGCCGCCTGGAGGCGCATCTGCCCGCGCTCGCCGCGGCCTGCCCGGTCAGCTTCGACTTCTCCGACCGGCCCTGGTCCTACGCCGCGCCGCTGCTGCCCCACGTGCACGGCGCCGTCTTCTCCCGGCCGGACGCCGGGGACGCGGAGGCCGCCGCGCTCGCCGAGCGGATCCGGCAGGCCGGGCCGCGGCTGGCCGTGGTGACGCGCGGGGCAGGTGGTGCGCTGGTGTCGTACGAGGGGACGGTGCACCACCAGCGCGTCGTCCCGGTCGCGGCCACCGACACCCTCGGCGCCGGCGACTCCTTCATCGCGGCCCTGCTCGTGTCCCTGTGGCAGGGCAGCCCCCTCGCCGACGCCGCCGCCCGCGCCGCGCGCTACGCGGCCGGGGTCTGCACCCGCCCCGGCGCCTTCGGCCACCCCCTCGCCCTGCCCGGCAGCCCCGCCCGCAGCTGACAGACCGCCAGCCCCTTCCCACCGCCAGGAGAGAGCCGATGCGCCGCACCCCCGCAGCCGCCGCCGGCTGCCTGCTCGCCGTACTGCTGACGCTGCTCAGCGGCTGCGGCCAGGCCCCCGTACGGGTCACCGCCGACGACTTCCGCCTCGCCGGAAAGCCCCACGGCCACCTGACCGTCCTGGAGAAGTGGGCGGACCCGGAGTACGCCCCGTACTTCAAGGCGGCGGCCCGGGAGTACGAGAAGCGCAACCCGGGCGTCACCATCGACCTCCAGGCCGTCGGCGACCAGCCCTACAAGGACCGGATCGCGGTGCTCGCCGCCTCCCGCGAGCTGCCCGACATCTACTTCGCCTGGCCGGGGCGGTACGCGCAGAAGTTCGCCGACGGGCGGCTCGCCGCCGACCTCACCGGGCAGCTGCGCGGCACCCGTTGGGGCAGCACCTTCGAGCCCGACGCGCTGGACACCTTCACCTTCGGCGGGCGGACCTACGGCGTGCCGCTGGACATGGACGCCAAGGTCTTCGCGTACAACGAGAAGATCTTCGCGAAGGCCGGGGTGCGGCGCGTCCCGCGGACCTTCCCCGAACTGCTCACCGCCTGCGACCGGATCAGGAAGGCCGGGTACACGCCACTGGCCTTCGGCAACCAGTACGGCTGGCCGGCCGGGCACCTGCTGACCCAGTTCAACGCCATGGAAGTACCGGCCGAGGTGCTGGCCAAGGACTACGACGGGGGAGCGGGCGCCTTCACCCACCCCGGATACGTCCGCGCGTTCAAGGACCTCGCACGGCTGCGGCAGCGCTGCATGCCCGCCGGCGGCACCAGCATCAGCCACGAGTCGGCGCAGGCCCGGATGCTGTACGGGAAGGCCGCCATGCAGTATCTGGAGACGCTGGAGTTCTCGTACCTGGACGAGAGCGGGGGCGCGCCCAAGGAGTACGCGGAGAACTGGGACTTCTTCCCGATGCCCGCGATCCCCGGCGCGAAGGGCTCGCCGCGCGCCCTCGCCGGCGGCGTGGACGGCCTGCTGGTCTCCAACTCCTCGCCGAACAAGGCGCTCGCCGTGGACTTCCTGAAGTTCCTCACCAGCCGTGCGCAGGCCCGGAAGCTGGTGCGCGAGCTGGGCTGGCTGAGCGCGGTGAAGGGGACCGCGGACGCCGCGCGGCTCCCGGGGCTGGCGGGTGCGCAGCGCACGATCGCCCGTCACGACATCGCCGTCTGGCTCGACACCCGCGCCGACGACAAGGTCGTCAATCCCTATCTCTCGGCCGCCGATTCCGTGCTCGGCGGGAACGCCACGCCGGAGCAGGCCATGAAGACCGTGCGCCGGGGAGCCGAGAACGCCCGCCGCTTCGGCGTCCGGCCCTGACGCCCCCACACGCCCCGCTCGCCCCGAAGGAGGTGCACCAGTGACACGACGCCGCATCCGGCACGCCTTCTATGTCGCTCCCGCGCTCGCGCTGATCGCGTTGTTCGTCTACTACCCGATCGTCGAGAACGTCCGGCTCAGCCTCTTCAAGTTCAGCGTCTTCCGGCCCGGCATGCGCTACGTCGGCCTGGAGAACTACCGACAGGCCCTCCAGGACCCGGTCTTCTGGCACGCGCTGCTCAACAACGTCTTCTACGCGGTCACCTCGGTCGTCTTCCAGGTCGGCGCCGCCCTGGTGCTCGCCGCGGTACTGGAGGAGCTGATCGGGCGGCGGCTGCGCGGAGTGCTGCGCGCCGTGTACTTCATCCCGGCGGCCGTCTCCATGACCGTCGCGGGCCTGCTCTTCCAGTTCCTCTACCAGCCGGACGCCGGCCTGGTGAACCGCGCCCTGGACGCGGTCGGGCTCGGCGGCCTCCAGCACGACTGGCTGGGCGATGCCGCGACCTCCATCTGGGGCGTCATCAACATGAGCCAGTGGCAGTCGTTCGGGTACACGACGATGCTGCTGACCGTCGCGGTCCAGCGCATACCCCGCGAGCTGTACGAGGCGGCGACCGTGGACGGCGCGGGGCGCATCCGCACGTTCTTCCACGTCACCGTGCCGATGGTGCGCGACATGACCACCCTGCTGATCATCCTCACCGTGTCCGGGGCCTTCCTGGTCTTCAACGAGGTGATGGTGATGACCGGCGGCGGGCCCGCCAACTCCAGCCAGGTGCTGGGGACCTGGCTGTACACCAGCGCCTTCACCGGCGACGACATGGGATACGCCGCGGCGATCGGCACGGTGATCTTCCTGATCACCTTCGCCGCCGGCGCCCTGCAGCTGCTCCACTCGCGCAGAAAGGCGGTCGCCGCATGACCCTCACCCTCGGCAGGACCGCCCGCACGGCACCGGAACCCGCCTCGTCCCCCACGGGGCGCGCCCCCGCCCGCTTCGGCCCCGTCGCCGTGCGCGTACTGGCCTACGGCGCGCTGGCCGCGCTCGCCGTCGCGGTGATCTACCCGCTGTGCTGGATGGCGCTGGCGGGCCTGAAGACCAACGGCGAGATCTTCGCCGACCCCTGGGGGCTGCCCGCCGACCCGCACTGGTCGACGTACGCGGATGCCTGGCAGCAGGGCGTGCTCGGCTATCTGCTCAACAGCGTGCTGGTGACCGCCGCGAGCGTGCTGGCCGTCGTCCTCATCAGCGCCTGGGCCGCCTACGGCCTCACCCGCCTCGACATCCCTTGCTCGCAGCCGGCGCTGCTGCTGGTGCTCGGCGCGATGATGCTCTCGCCGACGGTGGCCCTGGTACCGCTCTCGCAGCTGCTCCAGGCGCTGGGCATCTACGACACGTACTGGGCGCTGATCGTTCTCTACACCGCCTTCAAGGTGCCCTTCACCACCTTCCTGATCCGCGCCTACCTGCTGGGGCAGCCGGTGGAGGTGGAGGAGGCGGCGTACATCGACGGGGCGAGCCGCTGGCAGACGTTCTGGCGGGTGGTCGTCCCGATGGCCCGCCCGATCCTCGCCTCGGCCGCCGTCCTGCAGGCGCTCTTCGCCTGGAACGAGTACGCCTTCGCGCTGGTCTTCATCACCGACGACCGGCTCAAGACGCTGCCCGTGGGTCTCGCCGACATGGCGGGGCGGCTCAACTCGAACTGGCCGGTCCTCTTCGCCGGGCTGACCATCGCCGCGCTGCCGATGATCGTGATCTTCCTGATCGGGCAGCGGCACTTCGTCCGCGGCCTGGCGGCCGGCATGGGCAAGTGAACGGCATCGGAAAGTGAACGGCACCGGAAAGTGAGCGGACCCTTCCGTTTGCAAAGTAGTCATCTCGCTACCTATCGCGGTCCACGCGAGCCTTCTATCGTCCACGACGCACCACATCAATGGCCCAACGGCGGACCATTGGGGACGACTGGAGGAATCGCGTGGCACCGGAGACAAGTCGGAGACGGGTACTGGCAGTTGGCGCGGCGGCCGTGGGCGCGGCCGCCGCCGGATCGCTGCTGCCGCCCTCGCTGCAGCAAGCGCTGGCCGCCGACGCGGCACGGGCCGACAGCACGGACGGCGGGCTCGACGCCATCGGGCACGTCGTCGTCCTGATGCAGGAGAACCGGTCCTTCGACCACTACTTCGGGATGCTGCGCGGCGTACGGGGCTACGCCGACCGCAACGCCATCAGGCTCCCCGGCGGCCGCGGCGTCTTCGAGCAGCCCGCGGCGACGGGCACCGGCTCCGTGCTGCCCTTCTCCGTGCGCGAGGCCGCCGAGACCCAGAAGAAGGACCTCCAGTACATCGGCGCCCTCGACCACGGCTGGGACGGCGGCTTCACGGCGTGGCACGACGGCTGGATGGACAACTGGGTGTTCGCCAAGACCGCCGCGACCATGGCGTACTACGACCGCCGGGACGTGCCGCTCCACTACGAGCTGGCCGACACCTTCACCGTCTGCGACGCGTACCACTCCTCGATCCACTCCTCCACCAGCCCGAACCGCAACCACCTGGTCAGCGGCTGGACCGGCTTCGAGGCGGACGGCAAGCGGGCGGTCGGCAACGACGCGTACGAGGAGGACACCCACCCCGGCTACGACTGGCCGACGTACGCCGAGCGCCTGGAGAAGGCCGGCCACAGCTGGCAGGTCTACCAGGAGTGGGACAACTTCACCGACAACAATCTCGAGTTCTACGCGAGCTTCAAGGCGGTCGCGAAGAAGGCGCTCGCCAAGGTCGGCGATTCCAGGATCCAGAACATGACCGCCTTCTACGCGAAGGTCGCGGACGCCGACGCGACGGAGCGGAAGCGGCTGCAGGGCCTGCTGGAGGAGGGCGTGAAGGCGCTCTCGCGCGCTGACCGGAGCCTGTTCGAGCGCGCGCTGCGCCGCGGCGAGCCGGGCTCGACCGCCACCGCCTTCGCCGCGGACGTCGCCGCCGGCACCCTCCCCGAGGTCAGCTACATCGTCCCGGCGGCCGCCGACTCCGAGCACCCCGGCTCGTCCTCGCCGGTCGCCAGCGCCACCCTCGTGTACAAGGTCCTCGACGCCCTCGGGAAGAACCCCGAGGTCTGGCGGCGCACGGTCCTGCTGCTCACCTACGACGAGAACGACGGCTTCTTCGACCACGTCCCGCCGCCCGTCGCCCCGGCCGGCACCGACGAGGAGTACTGGGACGGGCGCCCCACCGGCCTCGGCATCCGCGTCCCGATGGTGGTGATCTCGCCCTGGACGGTCGGCGGCTACGCCTGCTCCCAGGTCTTCGACCACACCTCGATCGTCCGCTTCCTGGAGCGCTGGACGGGGGTGCGCGAGCCGAACATCAGCGCCTGGCGGCGCACCGTCTGCGGCGACCTGACCAGCGCCTTCGACTTCTCGCGCGGCCGCCGGCAGCCCGCCGTCGACCAGCCGGGCCCGATCCCGCCCTTCACCGGGCGGTGGCGCCCCGAGCCGCCCGCCGAGCAGCGGCTGCCGCGGCCGGAGGAGGGCACGCGCCCGGCCCGTCCGCTGCCGTACCAGCCCGACGCGGACGGCGCCTACGACCCGGCGGCCGGGCGGTTCCGGCTGGCGCTGCGCAACAGTGGCGCGGCCGGCGCGCACCTCGCGCTGTACCCGTATGCGCGGGAATACGCCACGCCCCAGCACCGTGACGTACGGGGCAGGGCCGGCTGGGACGTACCGGTCCGGGACCGGACGTACGACTTCCACCTCACCGGGCCCAACGGCTTCCGGCGGGAGTTCGCCGGGACCGCGGCGGGCGCGGCGGCCGGGCTGAAGGTGAGCACGCACCTGGACGCCGGGCGGCGGGAGATCCATCTGACGCTCGTCAACGGGGGTGACAAGGAGCTGACCGTCACGCTGGCGCCCCTGGCGTACTCCGGCGCGGCGCCGCGCACGGTGACGCTGCCCGCGGGCCGCACCCGTACGCTGGCGCACGCAGCGGACCGCGACCACGGCTGGTACGACCTAAACGTCACGGTCAGGGAAGACGAATCGTTCCGCCGCCGGCTGATGGGCCACATCGAGAACGGCGCGGAGTCCATAACGGGCTGAACCTCGCGGAGGCCGATCCTTCGCTTCTTTGTGGGGAAGTGCACAAAGGGGTCAAAGGATCTTCTCGGGCTGTCACTCTCGTGGGACACGGGCCCGCCACCCCCTCGTCGGCAGGTGGCGGGCCCGTGTCCCACCCCCCGCCCGTACCGCGCCCGGCAGCACCGGTGATCCCGGAGTTCGGCGCACCAACCCCCGGGAAGCAGAAAAGGCCCTCATGACCGTTCTTGCCCGGTGGTGCCTGAAGCGCCGCGCCCTGGTCATCGTCTTGTGGCTCACCGTCCTCGCGGGCGTCGTGGCAGCAGCCGGTGCGCTGGGTTCCTCGTACTCGAACAAATACGACGTCCCCGGTACGGAGTCCGGGCGCGCCGCGGAACGGATGGCGGACGCCTTCCCCGGCCAGTCCGGGGACAACGACACCCTTGTGTGGCACACCGACTCCGGGACCGTCCGCGCGGACGCGGTACAGGACCGGATGGATCATGCCCTGGACCGGATCGCCGGGCTGCCCGGCGTCGCCTCCGTGGACGGACCGGACGGCCCGCACGGCACGGCGACCGACGAGGCCCCGGCCGGGGAAGCGGAGAAGCGCATCAGCCGGGACGGGCACACCGCCTACGCCACGGTGGTCTTCGACGCGCCCGCCGACGACCTGGACCCGAAGCAGGTACAGGCCGTCGTGGACACCGCACAGTCCGCGTCCGGGGACGGCCTGACCGTCGCGCTCGGCGGCGCCGGCGCCGGCCTCACCGAAGCGCCGCAGAGCCACCTCGCCGAGGGTCTCGGCCTGGCGGCCGCCGCCGTCGTGCTCTTCCTCGTCTTCGGGTCGCTGGCCGCGACCCTCCTGCCGATCATCACCGCGGTCGTCGCGGTCGGCACCGCCTCGGCCGGCATCGGCCTGCTCGGCCACGTCATGACCGTGGCGGACTTCGCCCCCATGCTCGGCATGCTCATCGGGCTCGGCGTGGGCATCGACTACGCGCTGTTCATCGTCACCCGGCACCGCAAGAACCTGCGCGCCGGCATGGACGTCCCCGAGGCCGCGCAGAAGGCGGTGGCCGTCTCGGGACGGGCCGTGGTCTTCGCCGGGGCCACCGTGTGCATCGCCCTCCTCGGCATGTTCGTCCTGCGGCTGAGCTTCCTCAACGGCGTCGCGCTCGCCGCCTCGCTGACCGTCGTCCTCACCGTGGCCGCCTCCATCACGCTGCTGCCCGCGCTCCTCGGACTGATCGGGACGCGCGTACTGGGGCGCCGCGAACGCGGCCGGCTCGCCGCCGACGGGCCGCGCCCGGAGCAGCCCACCGGCTTCGCGCTCCGCTGGTCCCGCTTCGTCGAGCGCCACCCCAAGCTGCTCGGCGGCCTCGCCGCCGCCGTCATGCTCGTCCTCGCGCTGCCCACCCTCGGGCTGCACCTGGGCACCTCCGACCAGGGCACCGACCCCCGCTCCTCGACCACCCGGCAGGCGTACGACCTGCTGGCCGACGGCTTCGGCCCCGGCTTCAACGGGCCGCTGACCCTGGTCGGCGACCTGGACGGCGCCAAGGACAGGCTCGCCTTCGACGGCCTCCCGGACCAGCTGCGGAACACGCCCGGAGTGGCGCAGGTCAGCGGGCCGGAGTTCGACGGCAGCGGCAGCACCGGCGTGATCACCGTCGTCCCGGACAGCTCACCGCAGTCCACGGACACCTCCGACCTGGTCGAACGGCTCCGCACCGACGTACTGCCCGACGCCGCCGACGCCTCCACGCTGCACGTCGACGTCGGCGGCGTGACCGCCGGCTACGACGACTTCGCCGACGTGATCGTCGGCAAGCTGCCGCTCTTCGTGGGCGTGGTCGTCTCCCTCGGGTCCGTACTGCTCCTGCTGGCCTTCCGCTCGCTCGGCATCCCGCTCAAGGCCGCCGTCATGAACGTCGCCGCCGTCGCCTCCGCCTTCGGAGTCGTCGTCGCCGTCTTCCAGTGGGGCTGGGGCAGCGAGCTGCTCGGCCTGGGCAGCGGCGGCCCGATCGAACCGTTCCTCCCGGTGATCATGGTCTCGGTCCTCTTCGGCCTCTCCATGGACTACCAGGTCTTCCTGGTCAGCCGGATGTACGAGGAGTGGCGGCGCACCCACGACAACCGCAGGTCCGTGCGGGTCGGACTCGCCGAGACCGGCCGCGTGATCAACTCCGCGGCGGTCATCATGATCGCGGTGTTCTCCGCCTTCGTGCTCAGCGGCGACCGGACCATCGCGATGTTCGGCATCGGACTGGCCGCCGCGGTCGCCCTGGACGCCTTCGTGCTGCGCACACTCCTGGTACCGGCCCTGATGCACATGCTGGGCGGCGCGAACTGGTGGCTGCCGGGCTGGCTGGAGCGCCGCCTGCCGCGCCTGAGCATCGAGCCGCCGGAGGAGTACGACGAGGAGCACGAGGACGAGGCCCCTGTCACCGTCGTGCCCGTCCCCGCGCCCCGGCACGCCGAGGACGAGCGGCTGGTACACAGCTAGGGAACCGGCGGCGGGCAGGCCGCCGGCAGCCGTCCGGAAGCCGTTCTTCCGGACGTCACCCGGTGTTGGCCCGCTCTCTCATACGACTCTCAGACGCGGCACCTACGGTCGCGCCCATGGGTACCACGACGACCAAGAACGAGACCGAGAAGACCGAGGCGGTCACCGGGGCCGCGGCGGCCGACACCAAGCCCGAGGAGCGGGCCGCCGCACCCGAGGACAGCACCCCGGACACCACCGTCACGGAGGAGGAGCTCCGCACGGAGGACGCGCCCGTCGTCGAGAAGGACGCGACCGCGCGCCGCGGCATCGTGGCAGGGGCCGGCGCCGTCGCCGGTGCCGCGCTCGGCCTCGCCTCCGTGACCGGCACCTGGGCCGGCACCGTCCTCGCCGAGCGGCAGACCGTCCTCGGCCAGATCAAGCTCCAGACCGGCAAGACCCAGGACCAGATCGCCGCCGTCTACACCACCCCCTGGCACACCACCGCCCTCGTCAACGGGATCTTCGCCGTGCTGGCCCTCGTGGTCACCGGCGCCGTCCTGCTCCGCCGCCCGCAGGCCGCCTGGACCCGCGCCGTCGCCTGGGGCGGCTTCGCGCTCGCCGTGGTCGGCCTGGTGATCGCCGGCGGCATGTACCTCGACCTGTTCGCGTCCGCCCCGAAGATCGGCCCCGGCGGCTCCTGAGGAGAGCCCGCATGACGGCATACAGGAGGGGCCTTAGACCGCTGCGTGAGACACAGGCGCGGATCTAAGGCCCCTCCGGGCGTGGAGATCGGGAAGTTGCCCGATGCGGCGCACCCTCTGAGGCGGCCAGGCTGACGACGTACCGCCGGCCGCCGCGGGAACACGCTTCCCGCGGCCGTACCAGGAGACGTCATGCACTACTACGAAGCCGAGCACCGCGCCCGGGCCGAGGAACTGCGCCGGGAAGCCGACCGCGACCGGCTGGCCCGCGAGGCCGCCGAGGGACGCCGCGCCGCACGGTCCGCCGGCAACGCGTCCGAAGGGCGGGTGAGCAGGTGGAGCCGGAGCGTACGGGCCCGCCGCCGGGCCACGGCGTAACGGCGCGGTGGACGGAGCGCCTTACGGGGATGCGCCGGTGACCTCGTACGACAGCGGGACGGTGACCGCTCACGGAGCCGGGCCCGGGACCGCAAAACTCGGTGCCGGATTGTCAGACCCCTGTGCGATGCTCTGCGACGTGGAGACCAGGTCCGTCAGTCGCGTATTCGTCGGTCGCAGCAGCGAGTTGAGCCTGCTGGGCGACGCGCTCGCGCGCACCACGGCCTCCGGCGAGCCGCAGGCGCTGCTCGTCGGCGGCGAGGCGGGCGTCGGCAAGACCCGGCTCATCGAGGAGTTCGCCGCGGCCGCCCGGGCCGCCGGCGCGCTCGTCGCCCTCGGCGGCTGCATCGAGATCGGCTCCGAGGGCCTGCCGTTCGCCCCGTTCTCCGCGATCCTGCGCACGCTCAACTCCCGCCTGCCCGAGGAGCTGGCCGCCGCCGTCGGGGGCCAGGAGGGCGAGCTCGCCCGTATCCTGCCCGAGCTCGGCGAGGCCCCCGGCGAGTCCCGCGACGACGAGCACGGCCGCGCCCGCCTCTTCGAGCTGACCGCCCGGCTGCTGGAGCGGCTCGCCCGCGGCCGCAGCCTCGTCATCCTCGTCGAGGACCTGCACTGGGCCGACCGCTCCACCCGCGAGCTGCTCAGCTACCTGCTGCACACCCTCCACGACGCCGGCGTCCTGCTGGTCGCGACGTACCGCTCCGACGACATCCACCGCCGCCACCCGCTGCGCCCCTTCCTCGCCGAGGTCGACCGGATGCGCACGGTCCGGCGCGCCGAGCTGGCCCGCTTCACCCGCGACGAGGTCCGCTCCCAGATGGCCGGGATCACCGGCAGCGAGCCCGAAGAGGCCCTCGTCGAGCGGGTCTTCGAGCGCTCCGAGGGCAATGCCTTCTTCGTCGAGGAGCTGGCCTGCAGCATCCACGACGGCACGCTCCCCGGCCTCAGCGACTCGCTGCGCGACCTCCTCCTCGTCCGCGTCGAGGCGCTGCCGGAGCACGCCCAGCGGGTGATCCGGATGGCCGCCGAGGGCGGCTCCACCGTCGAGCACGACCTCCTCGCCGCCGTCGCGGACCTGCCGGAGGACGACCTCATCGAGGCCCTGCGCGCCGCCGTCGGCAGCAACACCCTCGTCCCCACCAGCGACGGCACGGGCTACCGCTTCCGGCACGCACTGGTCCGCGAGGCCGTCCAGGACGACCTGCTCCCCGGCGAGCGCACCCGCCTCAACCGCCGGTACGCGGAGGCCCTCGAAGCCGACCCGGGCCTCGTGCGCGCCGAGGCGTGCGCCACCCGCCTGGCGAGTTACTGGTACCACGCCAGGGACGCCGCCAAGGCGCTGCCCGCCGTGCTCACCGCCTCGGTCACGGCCCGCCGCCGGCACGCCTACGCCGAGCAGCTGCGGCTGCTGGACCGCGCCCTGGAGCTGTGGGACGACGTCCCCAAGGACGTCCGGCGCTCGGTCCGCCCCGTGGACTACACCGAGGCGTACCCGGCCAGCGGCTGCGACGACGACGCGCTGCGCTATCTGGACCTGCTCGCCGAGATCGCGGTGGCAGCGCGGCTCTCCGGCGACCGCGAGCGCGCCTACACGGTCACCCGGCGGGCCCTGCGCGCGCTCGCCGAGGAGCACGACCCGCTGCGCGAGGCGTGGTTCCTCACCCAGCGCTCCCGGCTGGCGGAGAGCACGGGACGCGGCGACGGCTGGGAGGACCTGGGGCGCGCCCAGGAGCTGGTGCGCGGCCTGCCGCCGTCCCCGGTGCACGCCGCGGTGCTGGCGCAGGTCGCCGCCTGGGGCGCGCTGCACTCCCCGGGCCCCGACTCCTTCACCGCCGCCGAGCGGGCCGTGGAGCTGGCCCGTCTGGTCGGAGAGGAGGAGGTCGAGCTGAACGCCCGCCTCACGCTGTACGGCCTCCAGGTCTCCTCCGGGGACGTGGAGGGCGGCCTGGCCGGTCTCCGGGAGGCGCTGGACCGCGCGCTGGAGCGCGGCTTCTCCGCCGTCGTCGCGCGCGGCTGCACCAACCTCCCCTCGCACCTGGAGTCGGTGGGCAGATCCCAGGAGGCAGTGGCGGCCACCGAGCGCGGGCTCGCCATGACCGACCACTTCGGCATGAAGGACTCCCGCGGCTGGGTGTACGGCAACCGCGCCAAGAGCCTGATGTCGCTGGGCCGCTGGGCGGAGTCCGCCGAGGCCGCGGCGGCCTGCCGGCGCCTCGCCCTGGGCAGCCGCACCCGCGCGCTGGCCGCGTCCCGGCTTGCCGACCTCGCCCTGCTGCGCGGCGACACCGACACCGCCGCCGAGGAACTGGGCCTCGCCCGGGCCCACTTCGGCAGCCATGAGAACCAACCGCAGCACAGCCTCCCCATGACCCGCTTCGCGTACGAGATCGCCGTCCGGCGGGAGGGCGTGGTCGCGGCCCGCGCCGTGCTGGAGCCGCTGCTGACGGACGGGTTCCCGCTCGGTGCGTACAGCTTCGGCTGGCCGCTGCTGTGGCGAGCCGCCGCCGCCGAGGCGGACGCCCGCGGGCTGCCCGCCGCGGCCGCCGGACGGGAGGAGATGCTCGCCCGGCTGGCGGCGGCGGTGCGGACGCTGCCCCGCCCGGTCCCGGTGTGGCAGGCATACGGCAAGCTGACCGAGGCCGAGCTGCGCCGCGCCGAAGGCCGTCCGTCGCCGGACCGCTGGGCCGAGGCGGTCGCCGCGCTCCGCGGCGTCGAGCGGCCGCACGAACTGGCGTGGGCGTGTCATCGCTGGGCGGAGGCGCTGCTGACCTGCGGCCCGGCGGCCCGCGGCGAGCAGCGCGAGGCGGCCACGGTGCTGCTCACCGAGGCGCGGACCGCGGCGCGCTGGATGGGCGCGGACCCGCTGACCCGGGAGATCGACCGGCTCGCACTGCGCGCCCGGCTCACCCTGCCGGAGGGCCGAAGATCCGGCGGCCTCCCGTCGGTACCGGCACAGCCCGCGCCCGCACTGGCCGGCCTTGCAGGGGTGGGACCGGCGAGAGGCTGGCCGGCAGAGACCGCCGAAGCGATGTCCGGTGCGACGCCCGACACGACGACCGACATGGCCAGCGACCCGACCACCGACCAGACCACCGACCCCACCACCGACACGACGGCGGACTCGCTGGGGCTCACGCCGCGCGAGCAGGACGTGCTGCGCCTGGTCGCGGTGGGGCGCAGCAACCGCCAGATAGCGGACGTGCTCTTCATCTCACCGAAGACCGCGAGCGTGCACGTCTCCAACATCCTGGCCAAGCTCGGCGTTTCGGGACGCGGCGAGGCGGGCGCGCTGGCGCACCGGCTGCGGCTGTTCCCGGACGCGGAGTCCGCCTGAGAGCCCGTCTCCGGGGCCGGGCGGCGTCTGAGGCCGAGCTGTGTCTAAGGCCGGGCGGCCCGCGGCAGGCGTACGACCACCCGCCCGGAGGCGAGGTCGCTGGGGCCGAGGCCCGGGTCGGAGTCGCCGACGTCCGTGACCACGAGGGAGAGCTTCCGCCGCTCGTCCTCGGTGTGCTTGCGACCCGGCGCGAAGAGCTCTTCGGCGAGAGGGAACATCGCGACCCCCTGGCGTGGCGTCCTGCTCACTCCGGTCAGTGTAGGCACGCCCGCCGCAAAAAGGACATCATGTGATCTTCAGCCGCAAGATCCGGTCGTCGCCCTTCTCCGGCGTACCCCGCTTGTCCGTCTCGCTGGTGACCAGCCACAGCCCGCCGTCCCCGGTCGGCACGACCGTCCGCAGCCGCCCGTACTTCCCCTCCAGGAACGCCTGCGGCTTCGCCACCGGCTCCGTGCCCCGCAGTGGGATCCGCCACAGCCGCTCGCCGCGCAGCCCGGCCATCCACACCGACCCCTTGGCGTACGCGATCCCGCTGGGCGAGGCGTCCGCGGTACGCCACTGCTCGACCGGCTCGACGTACTCCGAGCCGTCTTCCTTGCCCTCCGCCTCCGGCCAGCCGTAGTTCCCGCCGGGCCGGATCAGATTCAGTTCGTCCCAGGTGTTCTGGCCGAATTCCGACGCCCACAGCCGCTTGCCGGCGTCCCAGGCCAGCCCCTGGACGTTGCGGTGGCCGTACGAGTAGACGACGGAGTCGGCCGAGGGATTGCCGTGCGCCGGCTCGCCGTCCGGCGTCATCCGCAGGATCTTGCCGCCCAGGGAGTCCTTGTCCTGGGCCTCCTCGCCGTCGCCGGTCTCGCCCGTACCGGCGTACAGCATCTTGTCCGGCCCGAAGGCGATCCGGCCGCCGTTGTGGATATGGCCCTTGGGAATGCCCCTGAACACCGTGTCGGGCGCGCCCAGTTGGTCACCGGGCGGCCGCTTGTCGTCGTACACCATGCGGGCGATGCGGTTGTCGGACGCGGTGGTGAAGTACGCGTACACGAAGTGGTCGGCGCCGAACGCCGAGGAGACCGCGAGGCCCAGCAGCCCGCCCTCGCCGTCCGGGGCCACGCCGGGCACCGACCCCAGCTCGGTCTTCTTCCCGCTCTTGCCGTCGACCCTGACGATCGTCCCGGTGTCCCGGGACGCCACGAGGAGGTCGCCGCCGGGCAGCGGGGCCACGCCCCAGGGGGACTTCAGGCCGGTGGTGAGGGTGGAGACCACCTTCACGGAGCCCTTCGCGGGGGCGGCGGAGGGCGTACGGTGCGGCGCCCCCGACGCGCTCCCGCCGCGCGACGGCCCGGCGGACTTCCCACCCGTACCGCCCGTACCCCCCGTACCGCCTTCCCCGCCCGAGGAGCCCCCGGAGGAGCAGCCCGCGGCCAGCAGCAGGGCGGCGGCGGTCAGCACGGCGGTCACGGTACGGCGTGGCACGGCGGTCGCGGTACGGCGCGGCACGGCGGTCGTCCTCTCCTCGGCGGCGTCCACCAGCACACCACACGCGACGCGCCCCCGCGCCCCGATTCCCGCCCCCACACTGCGGTTTCCACCCCCGCGCCGCGATTTCCGCCCCCGCTGCCCGGGTAACCCCCGGCCGGGGGGCCAGGACCGTTCGATTCGCCCCCGTAGGCGCGCCGGGCCAGCCCCAGCTCCCGGGGCCGCGGCCCGGTTTCCGCCCCCGCTGCCGGGGTAACCCCCGGTCGGGGGCTCAGGGGCGTTCGAATCGCCCCGTAGGCGCCCCGGTTTCCGCTTCGGCCCCCCGGGTAACCCCCGGTCAGGGGGGCCGCGGTGTTCGACTCGCCCCGTAGGCGCGCCGTATGCGCGGCGTCTCAGTCCCAGGACCCCCGTGCCGGTGGCAGGGAGGCGATTTCCGCGAGGTCTTGGCGGGTGAGTCGTACCGTGGCGGCCTTGGCGTTCTGGGTGGCCCAGCGTTCCTTTTTCGTGCCCGGTATGGGGACCACGTGGCGGCCCTGGGCCAGTACCCATGCCAGCGCGACCTGGCCCGGTGTCACGCCGTGCCGCGCGCCCACCCGGCGCAGCCCGGCCACGACCGGCTGGTTGGCGGCCATCATCTCCGCCGTGAAGCGCGGGTGCCGGGCCCGCAGGTCCTCCGGCTCGAAGCCCTGGCCGGGCGTCAGCGTGCCGGTGAGGTAGCCGTTGCCCAGCGGCATCGCCGCGAGGAAGCCCACGCCGCGCGTCTCGCACCACGGCAGCAGCGCCTCCAGCGCGTCCGGCGACCACACCGACAGCTCCGCCTCCACGCTGCTGACCGGGAACACCTGCTGGATGCGCTCCAGTTGGTGCAGCGTGAGGTCGTGCGTACGGGCGCCGCGGCGCCGGGGAGCCCGCGCGCCCACGGCGCACAACCCCAGCGCGCGCACCTTCCCGGCCGCCACCAGCTCCGCCATCGCCCCCCAGGTCTCCTCGATCGGCACCTCGGGGTCGGAGCGGTGCAGCTGGTAGAGGTCGATGTGATCGGTCTGCAGCCGGCGCAGCGAGGCGTCGCAGGCCCGCTTCACGTATCCGGGGCGGCCGTTGGCGACGATGTGCTGGTCGCCGACCAGCAGCCCGACCTTGGTCGAGAGGAACGCCTCGGCACGGCGGTGCTTCAGGGCCCGGCCCAGTACCAGTTCATTGGTGAAGGGCCCGTACATGTCGGCGGTGTCCAGCAGGGTGCAGCCCCGGTCGAGCGCGGCGTGCACCGTCCGCACCGAGCCCTCCCCGTTCTGCTGCGACGCGGTGTACCCCCAGTTCATCGGCATGCAGCCGAGCCCGATTGCACCCACTTCGAGCGCCGCCGCACCGATTGTCCTGCGCTCCACCTGGTCGTGCCTCCGTCCCCTCGCCCCGGTCAAGGGCGCTGACCAAACTAACGTCTGATGACGGGCACTCTTCGCATAGCCTCGGGCCATGGCTTCCGCAGACACCACTCGCGCCACCGACGTCTGGCTCCCCATACCCGCCACCGAGATCGACGGGCTCCCCGACGACCTCTCCTACGTCCACTGGGACGCCGGCCCCGAATACCCCGCGGATCCCGCCCGCTGCGCCTTTTACGCCGTCCCTTACATGAAGCCCGCCGACCGGATCCTGAAGCCGCTCCCGGAGATGGCGAACGTACGCGTCGTACAGACCCTCACCGCCGGCATCGAGCACATGCTGCCCGCCGTGCCCCAGCTGCCGGCCGGCGCCCAGCTGTGCAACGCGCGCGGTCTGCACGACGCGAGCACCGCCGAGCTCGCCCTCACGCTCATTCTCGCCGCGCTCCGCGACATCCCCGCATTCGTGCGGGGCCAGGACGCGGGGGAGTGGCGGCAGGGCTTCCGTGATTCGCTGGCCGACAAGTCCGTCCTCATTGTGGGTTACGGTTCGATCGGAAGTGCTATCGAGGACCGGCTCACGCCTTTTGAGTGTGCGCGGGTGGCGCGCATTGCGCGCACCGCTCGTGACACCGTGCGCGGTCCTGTGCTTCCACTCGCGGAGTTGCCCGCGCTGTTGCCCGACGCCGACGTCGTGATCATGGCGACGCCGCTCACCGAAGACACTCGTGGCCTGGTCGGAGCCGATTTCCTGGCCCGTATGAAGGACGGCGCACTGCTCGTCAACATCGCGCGCGGGGGAGTCGTCGACACCAAGGCACTGCTCGCCGAACTCGAGTCGGGACGGCTGCGGGCAGCACTCGATGTAACCGATCCGGAACCGCTGCCTGCCACACATCCCCTGTGGCACGCTCCCGGCGTGCTCATCACTCCGCACGTCGGTGGCCCCAGTACTGCATTCCTGCCCCGTGCGAAGCGGCTTCTCCGTGATCAACTGAGGCTCTTCGCGGCCGGCGAGCCTCTCCGGAACGTCATCACCACCGCCGGCTGACGGGTTGCGCGTAGCTCTACGGAGTCGTACGACTGCGTCCTGTACGGCCAACTCCCCTGCCAGTCACGCTCCGTAGAGCGACTATGTCCCTGTGTGACGGAACTGGTGTATCGTCCCGAACGGGGCCCGCGCCGGGACGTGGCGGCGCGCAGCGAACGACCGGAACCGAGGGGGGCGACGGGCGATGTACGGCCGATGCACCACCGAGACGAGGACCGCTGAGCACACGCGCGTTCCGCGCGTACCCACCGCGATACGGACGCAGCGCGGGCCGTGCCCGCCACGACCAAGCCGGTGGGCCGCGCGGGGGAGAGCCCGGTGACCGCCTCCGGCGCGGTGCTCGCCCCGCCGGCCCGGCCGCGGCCCGCGAGCAGCCTGCCCCAGATCGTGCTCGCCGTCGTCTGCGGCGGATACGCGACGGGCGCCGCATTCGGCTGGGGCTCGGAGAAACTGGCCCTGATCATGGGTGACTTCGGGCTCAGCGCGGCCGCCCTGGCCGCCGCGGTCTCCTGCGTGCTGTACGCCCGCAGGCACCACAGCCGCTTTCGACCCGCCTGGCTGCTGTTCGCGGCCTCCTCGGCGATGGCGGGCATCGGCAACGGCATCTGGGGATGGTACGAGGTCGTCCTCGAGGCCCCCGTGCCCAGCCCCTCGGTCGCCGACTTCTGCTTCCTGCTCTTCGCGCCGCCCGCCATCGTGGGCCTGCTGGTGCTCGCCAAGCGGCCCGTGACCCGGGCCGGATGGGTCTGCCTGGCGCTGGACGCCTGGCTGATCGGCGGCTCGCTGCTCACGCTCTCCTGGAGCCTGGCACTCGCGCACAACGCCCACTTCCAGGGCCAGTCGGTCGCGCAGGGCGCCCTGTCGCTCGCGTACCCGCTGCTGGACATCGTCCTGGTGAGCATGGTCCTCGCGCTGCACTTCAAGCGCTCCTCGGCGCACCGCTCGGCGATCAACACCGCCATCGCGGCGCTCGCGCTGACCGTGCTGTGCGACGCGCTGTTCACCTCACCGCTGCTGCGCGAGCACTACCGCTCCGGGCAGATCCTCGACGCCGGCTGGTTCGCCGGCTCCATGCTGCTCGCGTACGCCCCCTGGGTCGCCGCGCGCTGCGGCACGGACTCCGCGGGGGACGCCTTCACGCGCGCCACCCGGCGCGCGGCCGTGCCCCCCGGCAGCCGCCCGATCGCCGGGTCGCTGGCCGCCCTGACGCCGTACCTCGCCGCCGCCGTCTGCACCCTGGGCATCCTGCTCAACGTCCTGGACGGCCGCCGCATCGACCACGTCGTGCTCTTCACCGGCTGCACGGTCGTGCTCGCCCTGGTCGTCCGCCAGGGGATCATGCTGCTGGACAACATCACCCTCACCCAGGAGCTGGCCCAGAAGGAGAACCACTTCCGCTCCCTGGTGCAGGGCTCCAGCGACGTCATCATGATCGCCGCGCCGACCGGCGTGCTGCGCTACGTCAGCCCCGCCGCCTCCGGCGTCTACGGCCGCGACGCCGAGGACCTGGTCGGCTCCGAGCTGGCCTCCCTCATCCACCCCGAGGACCTCGGCCGCGTGGTGCACGAAGTACGGCGGTTCCTGGCCGCCGACCCCGAGACGGAGCCCACCACCCGCATCGAGTGCCGCTTCCGGGCCGGCGGCGGCCGCCCCGGCGGCGAGGAATGGCTGAACGTCGAGTCCACGGTCAACCGCCACGAAGGCGGCCTGATCTTCAACTCCCGCGACGTCACCGAACGGGTCCGCCTGCAGGCCCAGCTCCAGCACAACGCCTCGCACGACGCGCTCACCGACCTGCCCAACCGCGCCCTGTTCACCGAGCGGGTCAGCCAGGCCGTCAGCGGCCGCCGCTCCTCCGACCACGACACCGCCGTGCTCTACATCGACCTGGACGGCTTCAAACAGGTCAATGACACCATCGGCCACCAGGCCGGGGACGAGCTGCTGATTCAGGCCGCCCGCAGGCTGGCCGAATCGGTACGGGCCGGCGACATCGCCGCGCGCCTGGGCGGCGACGAATTCGCCGCGCTCATCACCGGTGACGGCAGCCACGACCGTACGAGCCGGGAATTCCGCGTCCACGAGATCGCCGACCGGCTGCGCATCAGGCTCTCCGAGCCGTACCGCATCGACGGCCAGGACGTCCGGGTCGCGGCCAGCATCGGCGTGGCCTTCGCCGAGCCCGGCGTCACCCCGGCCGGACTGATGCGCAATGCCGACCTGGCGATGTACCGCGCCAAGCAGGCCGGCAAGGGCCGCGTGGAGCTGTACGCACCCCAGATGCAGGCCGATGTGGTGCGCCGCTCCGAGATCGCGACGCGGCTGCGCACGGCGCTGCACGACGGCGAATTCGCGCTGCTCCACCAGCCCGTGGTGGAGCTCGCCAGTGGCCGGATCACGGCGGTCGCCGCGCAGGCCCGCTGGCGCTCCGCGCAGGGCATCCTCTTCACCCCCGCCGAATTCCTCCGGGTCGGCGAGCGCGGCCAGGCGGTCGCCGACGACGGCGAGCGCACCGCCGAGCTGAGCCGCTGGCAGCTGGAGGAGGCGGTCGAGCAGGCGGCGCGGCGGCACCACGCGGGCCACGCGGTCTGCGTCGCCGTCCGGCTCTCCGCCCGGCGGCTGCTGGACCGCAAGCTCCCGCCCCGGTCCATCGAGACGTTACTCGCGCGGCACGGCCTGCCCTCAGGGTCGCTGCTGCTGGAGCTGTCCGACAGCGACCCCAGGATCCCGCTGGACGAGCTGGAGCGCCGGCTGGCGGCCCTGCGGCGGCTCGGCGTGCGGATCGCGCTGGACGGCTTCGGCAGCGGATACGCCGCGATCAGCGCGCTGCGCCGGCTGCCCATCGACGTACTGCGGCTGGACCGCGGCCTGGTCGACGGCGTCGTGGAGTCCGCGCGGCTGCACAAGATCACAGCTGGACTGCTGCGGATCGCCGGCGACCTCGGGCTGCAGTCCGTGGCCGACGGCGTGGACCGGCCCGAGCAGGTCAGCGCGCTGCGCGCGATGGGCTGCACGCACGGCCAGGGCATGGCGTTCTCCGGACCGCTGGACGAGCACCGGCTGCGCCGCGCGCTCAGCATCGGCGCGTATCCGCTTCCCGGGCTGCTGCCCGAGGGGCGCGAGATGGTCCTGAGCAGCACCGTGCCGGCCGCGCGGCGGTCCTCCGGGGCCCGGGAGCCGGGCGGCGGCGGACGGCTGGGAGAGCTGCCACGACGGCTCGGCGCCGGGGAAGTACCGGCCGGCCCCGACGCCATCAGCCATCCCCCGTTGCGCTCAAATAGTGAGACCCCCGTCCCACCCACTTGACACTCCAGGTGCGCCGGGGGGAAGGTCAGAGCCATGCGCACCCGAATTCTCGTACTTGGACAGCGCGTCGGCTGAAGCCGGGCCATGCAGTAGCCCGGCGCACCGCACCGACGCGCTCCCCTCGCTTGCCTGACGGCACGAGGGGTTTTTTGTTGCACCAGCACCGCCAAACCACATCAAAACCCTCACCTCCGAGAAGAGACGCAGATGACCGAGCAGGCCACCGGGGCCCACCATCCGCAGCCGCGGGCCCGTTCCGGCGGATCTCAGCAGTCCGCCTCCGCCGTCGAGCACGTCACGGGCGCGCAGTCCCTCATTCGTTCTCTCGAGGAGGTCGGGGCCGACACCGTATTCGGCCTTCCCGGCGGTGCGATCCTCCCGGCGTACGACCCGATGATGGACTCCCAGAAGGTCCGCCACATCCTGGTCCGCCACGAGCAGGGCGCGGGCCACGCGGCCACCGGTTACGCGCAGGCCACCGGCAAGGTCGGCGTCTGCATCGCCACCTCGGGCCCCGGCGCCACCAACCTGGTCACCCCGATCGCCGACGCGCACATGGACTCCGTCCCGCTCGTCGCGATCACCGGCCAGGTCGCCTCCGCCGCCATCGGCACGGACGCCTTCCAGGAGGCGGACATCTGCGGCATCACGATGCCCATCACCAAGCACAACTTCCTGGTGACCGACCCGGCCGACATCCCCAAGACGATCGCCGAGGCGTTCCACATCGCCTCGACCGGCCGCCCGGGCCCGGTCCTGGTGGACATCGCCAAGGACGCCATGCAGGCGAAGACCACCTTCTCCTGGCCGCCGGCGACCGACCTGCCCGGCTACCGCCCGGTCACCAAGCCGCACGCCAAGCAGATCCGCGAGGCCGCCAAGCTGATCACCGACGCCAAGCGCCCGGTGCTCTACGTCGGTGGCGGCGTCATGAAGGCCGGCGCGACGGCCGAGCTGAAGGTCCTCGCCGAGCTGACCGGCGCCCCCGTCACCACCACCCTGATGGCGCTGGGCTCCTTCCCCGACACCCACCCGCAGCACCTGGGCATGCCCGGCATGCACGGCTCGGTGGCCGCGGTGACCTCGCTCCAGAAGGCCGACCTGATCATCGCCCTGGGCGCCCGCTTCGACGACCGCGTCACCGGCAAGCTGGACAGCTTCGCCCCGTACGCCAAGATCGTGCACGCGGACATCGACCCGGCCGAGATCGGCAAGAACCGCATGGCCGACGTGCCGATCGTCGGCGACGCCCGCGAGGTCATCGCCGACCTGATCGTCGCCGTCCAGGCCGAGCACGAGGCCGGCCGCACCGGCGACTACGCCGACTGGTGGAACGACCTGAACCGCTGGCGCGAGAACTACCCCCTCGGCTACGACCTGCCCGAGGACGGCACGCTCTCCCCGCAGCAGGTCATCCAGCGCATCGGCCAGCTCGCCCCCGAGGACACGATCTACGCGGCGGGCGTCGGCCAGCACCAGATGTGGGCCGCCCACTTCATCGACTACGAGAAGCCCGCGACCTGGCTGAACTCCGGCGGCGCCGGAACCATGGGCTACGCGGTCCCGGCCGCGATGGGCGCCAAGGCCGGAAAGCCGGACCGCGCGGTCTGGGCGATCGACGGCGACGGCTGCTTCCAGATGACCAACCAGGAACTGGTCACCTGCGCCATGAACAACATCCCGATCAAGGTCGCCATCATCAACAACGGCGCACTGGGCATGGTCCGCCAGTGGCAGACCCTGTTCTACAACCAGCGGTACAGCAACACCGTGCTGCACCGCGGCCCGGACGACGAGCCCGCCCCGAACACCGGCACCCGCTGCCCGGACTTCGTGAAGCTGGCCGAGGCCATGGGCTGCGTCGCGATGCGCTGCGAGGACCCGGCCGAGCTGGACGCCGTGATCGCCAAGGCCAACGCCATCAACGACCGCCCGGTCGTCGTCGACTTCATCGTCCACGAGGACGCCATGGTCTGGCCGATGGTCGCGGCCGGCACCTCCAACGACGAGGTCATGGCCGCCCGCGGGGTGCGCCCCGACTTCGGCGACAACGAAGACGACTGACCGGCCAGGACAGAAGAGAAGAGACCGAGCACATGACCAAGCACACGCTCTCCGTCCTGGTGGAGAACACGCCGGGTATCCTGGCCAGGATCGCCGCGCTGTTCTCCCGCCGCGGCTTCAACATCGACTCACTCGCCGTCGGTGTCACGGAGCACCCCGACATCTCGCGCATCACCATTGTCGTGAATGTCGAATCGCTCCCGCTGGAGCAGGTCACCAAGCAGCTGAACAAGCTGGTCAACGTCCTGAAGATCGTCGAGCTGGAGCCGTCCTCGGCCATCCACCGCGAACTGGTCCTGGTGAAGGTCCGCGCGGACAACGAGACGCGCTCCCAGATCGTCGAGATCGTCCAGCTGTTCCGCGCCAAGACCGTGGACGTCTCGCCGGAGGCCGTCACCATCGAAGCCACCGGCGGCGCCGACAAGCTGGAAGCCATGCTCAAGATGCTGGAGCCGTTCGGCATCAAGGAGCTGGTGCAGTCCGGCACGATCGCCATAGGGCGCGGCGCCCGGTCCATCACGGACCGCTCGCTGCGGGCCCTGGACCGTTCGGCCTGACCCGCGTACTCCGGCCGTGGGACCCCGCCGCGGCCGGAACGCGCCCCCTCGCCCGCGGCCGCTGCCCGTATGGCGAGACCCTGAACTTTCACCCCCCAGCCCCGGCATAGTCTGTGGGCACCAGCTAGTACCAAGGAGATACCCGAAGTGGCCGAGCTGTTCTACGACGACGACGCCGACCTGTCCATCATCCAGGGCCGTAAGGTCGCGGTTCTCGGCTACGGCAGCCAGGGCCACGCCCACGCGCTGTCGCTGCGCGACTCGGGCGTCGACGTGCGCGTCGGCCTGCACGAGGGCTCCAAGTCCAAGGCGAAGGCCGAGGAGCAGGGCCTGCGCGTGGTGAGCCCCTCCGAGGCGGCGGCCGAGGCCGACGTCATCATGATCCTGGTCCCGGACCCGATCCAGGCGAAGATCTACGAGGAGTCCGTCAAGGACAACCTCAAGGCCGGCGACGCCCTGTTCTTCGGCCACGGCCTGAACATCCGCTACGGCTTCATCAAGCCCCCGGCCGACGTCGACGTGTGCATGGTCGCCCCGAAGGGCCCGGGCCACCTGGTGCGCCGCCAGTACGAGGAGGGCCGCGGCGTTCCGTGCATCGCGGCGGTCGAGCAGGACGCCTCGGGCAACGCCTTCGCGCTCGCCCTCTCGTACGCCAAGGGCATCGGCGGCACCCGTGCGGGCGTCATCAAGACGACCTTCACCGAGGAGACCGAGACCGACCTGTTCGGCGAGCAGGCCGTGCTCTGCGGCGGCACCGCCGCCCTGGTCAAGGCCGGCTTCGAGACCCTGGTCGAGGCGGGCTACCAGCCGGAGATCGCGTACTTCGAGTGCCTCCACGAGCTGAAGCTGATCGTGGACCTCATGTACGAGGGCGGCCTGGAGAAGATGCGCTGGTCGATCTCCGAGACCGCCGAGTGGGGCGACTACGTCACCGGCCCGCGGATCGTGAACGAGAACACCAAGGCCGAGATGAAGAAGGTCCTCGCCGAGATCCAGGACGGCACCTTCGCCCACACCTGGATGAAGGAGTACGCGGACGGCCTGCCGAAGTACAACGAGTACAAGAAGGCCGACGCCGACCACCTCCTGGAGACCACCGGCAAGAAGCTGCGTGGCCTGATGAGCTGGGTGGACGAGGAGGCGTAAGCCTCGTGCGGAAGGGGCCGTACCGAGCCGGTACGGCCCCTTCCGCCGCCGCCTTGTCCACTGCGTAGAACCACGCACGGGTGATCCTTCCGCTCCGGCGAAGGAGGAGCCCTGAAACGCCACTACACTGCTGACCACAAGCGCGTCAGGCTCACAACGTCGTGCGTCTTCCACGCGGCTGCCCCCTTCACCGCCTTCGGCCGTCGGGACGGCCGTCCGCGAAGGATTTAGTGAGGACTGAAGACCACGTGAGCACTGCCTCCGCCAAACCCGTCGTACTGATCGCCGAAGAGCTGTCGCCCGCGACCGTCGACGCGCTCGGCCCGGACTTCGAGATCCGGCATTGCAACGGCGCCGACCGCGCCGAGCTGATCCCCGCCATCGCCGACGTCGACGCGATCCTCGTGCGCTCCGCGACCAAGGTCGATGCCGAGGCCATCGCCGCCGCGAAGAAGCTCAAGGTCGTCGCCCGCGCGGGCGTGGGCCTGGACAACGTCGATGTCTCCGCCGCCACCAAGGCCGGCGTGATGGTCGTGAACGCGCCGACCTCCAACATCGTCACCGCCGCCGAGCTGGCCTGCGGCCTGCTGGTCGCCACCGCGCGGAACATCCCGCAGGCGAACACCGCCCTCAAGAACGGCGAGTGGAAGCGCAGCAAGTACACCGGCGTCGAGCTGGCGGAGAAGACCCTCGGCGTCGTCGGCCTCGGCCGCATCGGCGTCCTGGTCGCCCAGCGGATGTCCGCCTTCGGCATGAAGGTCGTCGCGTACGACCCCTACGTCCAGCCCGCGCGCGCCGCCCAGATGGGCGTCAAGCTGCTCTCCCTGGACGAGCTGCTCCAGGTCTCGGACTTCATCACCGTCCACCTCCCGAAGACCCCGGAGACCGTCGGCCTGATCGGCGACGACGCGCTGCACAAGGTCAAGCCGTCCGTCCGGATCGTCAACGCCGCGCGCGGCGGCATCGTGGACGAGGCAGCCCTCGCCTCCGCCCTCAAGGAGGGCCGGGTCGCCGGCGCCGGCCTGGACGTCTACGCGTCCGAGCCCTGCACCGACTCCCCGCTGTTCGAGTTCGACCAGGTCGTGTGCACCCCGCACCTGGGCGCCTCGACCGGTGAGGCCCAGGAGAAGGCCGGTATCGCGGTGGCCCGCTCGGTGCGCCTGGCGCTCGCCGGCGAGCTCGTCCCGGACGCGGTCAACGTCCAGGGCGGCGTGATCGCCGAGGACGTGAAGCCCGGCCTGCCGCTGGCCGAGAAGCTCGGCCGCATCTTCACCGCGCTCGCGGGCGAGGTCGCGGTACGCCTGGACGTCGAGGTGTACGGCGAGATCACCCAGCACGACGTGAAGGTGCTGGAGCTCTCCGCGCTCAAGGGCGTCTTCGAGGACGTCGTCGACGAGACCGTCTCGTACGTCAACGCCCCGCTGTTCGCGCAGGAGCGCGGCGTCGAGGTACGCCTGACCACCAGCAGCGAGTCGCCCGAGCACCGGAACGTGGTGACCGTGCGCGGCACCCTCTCCGACGGCGAGGAGATCTCGGTCTCCGGCACGCTGGCCGGCCACAAGCACCAGCAGAAGATCGTGGCGGTCAACGACCACAGCATCGACCTGGCGCTCGCCGACCACATGGCGTTCCTGCGCTACAGCGACCGCCCCGGCGTGGTCGGCACGCTCGGCCGCATCCTGGGCGAGGCGGGCATCAACATCGCCGGCATGCAGGTCTCCCGCGCCGACGTGGGCGGCGAGGCGCTGGTCGCGCTGACCGTCGACGACACGATCGCGGCCCCGGTGCTCACGGAGATCGCCGAGGAGATCGGCGCCACCTCCGCCCGCACGGTCAACCTCACGGACTGAGCGGGCCGAGCGGACTGATCCGCACGCGTGGTGAAGGGCTCGGACGGGGTTTCCGTCCGGGCCCTTCGCTGTGCCGCGCGTTCGCCGTGTCGCGCGTCGCGCGGGGGTTATCCACAGGGGGGCCGCGCGGGGGTGGTGGAGCGCTACCTTCGCGGTATGTGTGGTGGAGGCGGGGGAGGGGGTCTTGGCCACGGGGTGGGGCGCTTTCCCGCTGGTTGGGGAGAGGGAGGGGCCCTGCCAGGAATCACGGGGGACTGAGCCCCCGGCCCTAAGCCCCCCACCCCCCGCCCTAAGCCCTACGAACGATGCCCCCCACCCCCCGCCCCTCCTAGTATCGACGCATCAAACGGGAGGTGTGTCATGGCAGTTGAGCTGAACCACACGATTGTGCACGCCAGCGACCGGAAGCGGTCGGCGGAGTTCCTCGCGGACATCCTGGGGCTGCAGGTGCAGCCCGAGTTCGGGCCGTTCCTCCCCGTGGTGATGGACAACGGGGTCACCCTCGACTTCGCGCAGGATGACGGCGAGATCACCCCGCAGCACTACGCGTTTCTGATCAGCGAGGACGAGTTCGACCGCAGCTTCGGCCGGATCAAGGAGCTGGGCCTGACGTACTGGGCCGACCCGCACCGCAACCGCCCCGGCGAGATCAACACCAACGACGGCGGCCGCGGCGTGTACTTCCCCGACCCGGACGGCCACTACATGGAGCTGATCACCCGCCCGTACGGCAGCGGGAGCTGAGCCGGGACGAGGGCCGTCACCCGAATGGAGTAGTACCGGGGGGTGGGGCGCCGCACCGGTCGGTGCCGCGCTCCGCCCCCACGAGCGGCTTCGGGGCCGGTCCGGACCGGTAGCCGGAGCCCGGCCGGTGTGCTCCCGACTCGCTGCGCGCCCCCATGGGGTGCGCAATGGAGTGGTGCGTGCCTCTCCTGCAGGCGCGCGCGAAAGGAGAGACGCCATGAATGCACCTCTGGGTGACACCCCTCATGACCTGGCCGGGCTGAAGGTGATCGACGCCGACGGCGCGAAGGTCGGCACTGTCCAGCAGGTCTACCGGGACGACGCCACCAATGAGCCGGAGTGGATCACGGTGCACACCGGGCTGTTCGGTACGAAGGAGACCTTCGTCCCGCTGGCCGGGTGTACGCGGGTGGACGACGCGCTACGTGTTCCGCACACCAAGGACCAGATCAAGGACGCTCCGCGGATGGACGCCGACGGCCACCTCGAACCGTCGGAGGAGGAGCGGCTGTACCGGCACTACGGTCTGACCCGATCGGGCCGGAGCGGCATGGGCCGCGACACGGGCACGGGGCAGGCCGGAGGTATGGGTACGGCGGCCGCCGCCGGCGGCATGGGTACCGCGGGTGCGGCCGGGATGGCCGGTCAGCACACCCGCCCCACCGAGGCCGACCGGCCGCTGGCCGGCGCGGGCGCCGGGCAGATGGCCATGTCGCGCGGCGGTCCGACGGACGCGGACCGGTCCCGCAAGGAGCAGAACCCCGAGATGACGCTCTCGGAGGAGCGCGCCGAGTTCGGTGTCGAGGAGCACGAGAGCGGCCACGCGCATCTGCGGAAGCACGTGGTGACCGAGAACGTGAGCCGGACCGTGCCGGTCAGCCACGAAGAGGTCCGCATCACCCGCGAACCGATCTCCGACGAGGAGGCCCGACGCAGCCGTGGCACTCCGGCGAGCCTGGAGGACGGGGAGTACGACATCACGCTGCACCGCGAGGAGCCCGTGATCCGCAAGGAGACGCGGCCCTACGAGCGGGTCCGGCTGGAGACCGACCGGGTCACGGAGCAGCAGGAGGTGTCGACCGAGGTCCGCCGGGAGCAGCTGGAGTTCGACGACGGCACGAACCCGGCCACGGGCCCGGCCACGGGCAAGGGCCGCACGGGCCCCATGGGCCGGACCGGCCGCAAGGACGCCAAGGGAACGACGGAGACCGGCGAGGAGGACACGGGGCACGTCTGGTGACCCATGGGCGGTCCTCCGCTCGCCGCACACCCTCACGTGACGCCTGCCCGGTTCAGCACGGGCAGGCGTCACCCTTGCGCGTACGCACGTCGCGGCGGACCTGGCGAGGTCAGGCGCCCGCCGGGGCCGCGGGCAGGAGGTGGGCGCCGGTGCGGTCGGTGCTCAGGCACAGCGAGCAGACCACCGCGTCGTGGGCGGGGCAGGCGGCCACGTCGGGGCGCTCGAATTCCTGCCGGCAGACGTGGCAGGTGTAGGTGCGCGCGCTCGGGTTGCCGTCCGCGTCCAGCAGGGGTTCGGCGATCCCGTCGGCGGTCCGCCGCAGGTAGTACCGGCCCTTGGTGACCACGGCCATCAGTGGCGTGAGGACGAAGGCGAGCACGGCGGCGGCGACCGGGGAGTACGGCTGGAGGGTGTCGCCGAGCGCGTGGAAGTACATCGCGATCGACAGGCCGGAGGCGGCGGTGAAGGCCACCACGCCGACGGGGTTGACCGCGTACAGCATGCCGCGGCGGAACTCGGGGGCGTGCGGGGAGAGCTTCAGCAGGTACTTGTTGACCATGATGTCGGTGGCGACCGTGACGATCCAGGCGATGGCGCAGTTCGAGTAGAAGCCGAGCACCGCGTTCAGGAAGCTGAACATGTCGGCCTCCATGAGGATCAGTGCGATACCGAGGTTGGCGAGCACGAAGACCATCCGGCCGGGGTAGCGCCGGGTGACCCGGGTGACGGAGTTCGTCCAGGCCAGCGAGCCGGAGTAGGCGTTGGTCACGTTGATCTTGATCTGGCTGATCACGACGAGGACCACGGCGAGGGGGAGTACGAGCCAGGGCGGCAGCATCGCGTCGAAGGCGCCCTTGAACTGCTGGATCGGCTCGGCGGCGGCCGCCGGGGCGACCTCGGCCAGCGCGTAGACCGCGAGGAAGATGCCGGCGGCCTGCTTGAGCGCGCCCAGCACGACCCAGCCGGGGCCCGCCATGATCACGGCGGTCCACCAAGCGCGCCGGTTCTCCCGGGTCTTGGGCGGCATGAACCGCAGATAGTCGATCTGCTCGCCGATCTGCGCGATCAGCGACAGGCACACGCCCGCGCCGAGCAGTACCGAGGCGGTGTTCAGGCCGCCGTCGCCGCCGGTGCCCGGGTACGCCAGGAAGCGGTGCACGGTACCGGGGTCGGTGGCGATCAGGTAGGCGAGCGGGCCGACCATCAGCAGCAGCCACAGCGGCGTCGTCCACACCTGGAGCTTGCTGAGCGCCTTCATGCCGTACACGACCAGCGGGATCACCAGGAGGGTGGAGACCAGGTACCCCAGCCACAGCGGCAGGCCGAGGCCGAGCTTCAGCCCCTGCGCCATGATCGAGCCCTCGGTGGCGAAGAAGATGAAGGTGAAGCTGGCGAAGATGACGCTGGTCAGCACGGAGCCGTAGTACCCGAAGCCGGAGCCGCGGGTGATCAGGTCCAGGTCGATGTTGTAGCGCGCCCCGTAGTACGCGAGCGGGAAGCCGGTCACGAAGATGACCGCGGCCGCGAGCGCGATCGCGGCCAGCGCGTTCCCGGTGCCGTGCGCGAGGCCGATGCCCGCGCCGATGGAGAAGTCGGCCAGGTAGGCGATCCCGCCCAGTGCGGTGGTCGCCACGACCATCGGCGTCCAGCGCCGGTAACTCCGGGGCGCGTAGCGGAGGGTGTAGTCCTCCAGCGTTTCGTCGGCGGCCTTCGCCCCGCCGGCGGCTTGCGCCCCGTCGCCGTCGGCGGCCTGCGCGGTGTCCTGCTGCGGGTACAGCCCTGTGTCCATGGCGGGGACACTAGGAAGACCGTGTTACCCGCTCGTACGTGCAAGATGAAGCCGGTGTTTCCGGTGCGGCGTCCGGTCCGCCCGGAGCGCCGCGGCCGCTATGCCCCCGGGCCCCCGCTCCAGTCGAAGGGGAAGTGCTTGCTCGACTTCCCGGAGCGGTCCCAGGAGAAGCCGTACGCGTCGGCGCGGTCGGTGGTGGCCCGTCCCCAGGTGGCGACCTGGCCCGGCCCGACCTCGGAGCCCGGCGCGTTGAGCACCTGCACTCGTGCCCCGTCCGGGGTGGTCGGCCCGCTCAGCGCCTCCGCGCGCGCCGATACCCGCCCGGGGACCTCCGCGCGCCATGCGGCCAGGTCCTCGTCGACCTCGATCCGGATGGGAGCGAACTCCATGCCTCGCATCTCGGGCCCGAACATCTCGCCGAACTCCGCGGGCCAGCCGCCCGCCTCACCGCCGAAGATGCTCTGCAGGGCGGCGCGCTGCCGGTCGTCGGCGCGCTCGTCGAAGAACACCGCGGCATACGCGTCGGTGTGCTCGCGGGCCCAGGCGTTGCCGGTAAAGGAGCCAAGCATGAGTACGTTGAGATCGTCGAGCCGCACGTCGCCGAAATTGCCTTCCCGGATGTGCCAGGCCAGCACCCCTTCGCAGTCACCGTAAGTCGGGGGCTGCGCGAAGGTGCAGGGGCACGGGATGGCGCACTTGCACACATCGAACCAGTCGCCGGCCAGATGCCAGCGCGTGTCCGTAGTGACCTGCTCTGTCATGTCGCTTCCCTCCCGTCGAGCCGCAGGGGCTCACGTGGAGGCGAGACCGTGTCCCGGGCCGTTCCCGGGATCGCAAACGGCCTGCACTTTCCATCGTGCGCCTCGTCGGCCCGGGAAGCGAGCGGCTACATCACCATCGGGGGCCCGGGCATCTCCAGGCCGGGCAGCAGCCCCTCCTGGAAGGGCGCGAGGACGGCCAGGACCAGGAAGGCGATGCCGACCGCCCAGGTCAGCCACGGGCCCCACCGCCACAGCTTCTCCAGGAAGATCACCGCCGCCAGCCCGGCCATGGCCGCCACGTTCATCACGCCGAGCGGGATGAGGACGATCATCAGGCCCCAGCAGCAGCCCACGCAGTACAGCCCGTGGTGCGCGCCCACGCGCAGGTCCCGGGCCCAGGGCCGGAAGTGCGCGTACCGGAACAGGTGCGCCAGGGGGTTCCGGCAGTGCAGCAGGCACACCCGCTTCAGCGGCCCGAACTGGGACAGCCCCGCGAGCAGGAAGACGGCGGCGCCCAGCCAGCGGCCCGCACCGGGATGGGCGTCCACCAGCCTCCCGGCCGCCGCCAGCGCTCCGTAGGCGAGCAGCCCGAATGCGGTCCAGGAGAGGAGGTAGCCCGCGGCGAACTGGGCGATGCGCGCGGCGCGGGTGGCGCCGGCCGACTGCCGGCCGATGGCCCGCGCCCAGGCGATGGCCACCGGGGCCACCGACGGGAACATCATCGCCACCATCATGACGACCCACAGCAGCAGGAAGAGCGGCAGGGCGAGCCCCATCGTGCCCGGTTCCCTGCCCATGCCGTCCATGTCGCGGGACTGGGCCACGGTGAGGACCCAGGCCAGGCCGGCCAGCAGGATCATGAGCAGCCAGGCGGCGGCCAGTTCATGTCGCGGCAGGAGGCTGCCGGACCGGGCCGGCGCGGGGGCCACGATGCGGGGGTGCGGCATGGCGCTCCTCCTTCCAGGAGCCCTCTTTCTCCAGCAGAACACAGAAGCGGGCGGGGGAGGAATCGGGCCGCGGGGCCGTACGGGGAGTGGCCACCTCCTTACGCGGGGCGGTGCGGGGGAGCGGCCACTCCCTTACAGCCGTGCCGACTTCAGTGCCATGTGCAGCAGGAGGCGGTCGGCGCCCTCGTCCAGGTCCAGGCCGGTGAGCTTCTCGACCCGGCCGAGGCGGTAGTAGAGCGTCTGGCGGTGGATGCCGAGGGCCTGGGCCGTGCGGCTGGCCTGGCCCGCGCAGTCCAGGAACGCCTCGGCGGTGCGGGCCAGTTCGGCGTGGGCGGGGGAGAGCAGCGGGCGAATCGTTTCATCGGACTGGCCGGCCGACAGGCCGGTCAGCAGCCGGTACGCGCCGATGGCGTCCCACTGCGCGACCGGGCCCAGCCGCGGCTCGGCGCGCGCCGCGCGGGCCGCGGCCAGCGCCTCCCGCCAGGCACCGGGCAGTTCGGTCAGCGCCTCGCGCGCCGCCCCGATCCCGGCGGCGGCGCCGCTCCCGGCGCGCGGTGAGCGCAGCAGGTGCTCGGCGGCGGAGTGCGCGGGCGCGAGTCCGCCGGCCGTCCGCAGCCGCACGAGGGCCGCGAGGGTGTGCCCGGGTGCCGCGGGCCGCGCCCCCGCGCCGGGCGGCCCGCCGGGGCGCTCGCCCGCGCCCCCGGACCCGCCCCCCGATCCGCCACCGGACCCGCCCGCGCCCGCCGGCATCGCGCTCGCCGCCAGTAGCCCCGGCAGCCCCGGCAGCGGTGCCGCGTCGGTGTCGGAGGTGTCCCAGGGCGCCACGGCCACCAGCGCGAGCGGCGCGTCGGCCGCCCCCGGCCGCAGCGCGTCCCGCAGGGCGTCCGCCGCCGCCTGCCGTTCCGAAGCCCCGCTGAGCAGCAACTCCCGCAGCAGATCACCCAGTTCGGCGCCGGCCCGGGCCTCGGCCGCGAGCAGCGCGCCGATCCGCGCCGCCGTCTCCATGGCCTGCTCGATGCGCGGATCGGGCGGCGTGCCGCGCCCGCCCAGCTCCAGATTGCTGAGGTGCCCGTCGTCGAGCAGCCAGACGTACCCGTGCACGATGCCCCGGTGGCGTACGGGCAGACAGATGCGGCCCTTGAAGACCCCGGCCGCCGGGTCCGGCGGGATGCGCAGCGCGGACTTGGCGCGGGCGATGCCGAACCCCTCGAACCAGGCGCGGACCGCGGCCGTGGACCGGCGCTGCAGGATCGACCGGGTGCGTACCGGGTCCATCATGGAGTCGTCGTCGCCCTCGTGCGCGCCGAACGCGATCAGCCGGAAGTCCCGGTCCTCCAGCGTCGCGGGCGCGCCGAGCGCCGCCGAGATCTCGTCCACCAGCTGCTCGTAGTCCCCTGGCATGCGCCGTCTGGCTCCTCTCCGGTCACCTCTGCGTCAGATGTCACGGCACATTCTCATACATCTGTCTGAGATGCCGGACACGAAGGCGTGACAGCTGTCGATGGCTACCGACGTACCGTGAAACTTACGTTTCTGGTGGCTCGACCTGCCGGCGCGCCCCGCACGCTCGGCATCTGTCATCCGTGAACCGTGGAGGTGTCCCGTGCTGGGTCCCGTGATCCTCGCCGCTGCGCGCAGCGACAAAATGCGCCGTCTCGTCTCGGCCGCGCCGGTCACCCGCTCCGTCGTCGACCGCTTCGTCGCGGGCGAGACCCTGGGCGACACCGTCCCCGCCGTCCGCTCCCTGGCCGACGCCGGCCTGGAGATCACCCTGGACGTGCTGGGCGAGGACATCACCGACCCCGCGCAGGCGCTCCGCACCCGCGACGCCTACCTGGAGCTGGTGGAGGGCCTCAAGCCGCTCGGCCTCGGCACCCGGGCCGAGATGTCGGTCAAGCTCTCCGCCTTCGGGCAGGCCCTGCCCGGCGGCCACGAGCTGGCCCTGAAGAACGTCACCCCGGTCGTCGAGGCCGCCGCCGCGATCGGCACGACGGTCACCCTCGACATGGAGGACCACACCACCGTGGACTCCACCCTCGCCATCCTCGGCGAGCTGCGCGAGCGCTTCCCGCAGACGGGCGCCGTCCTGCAGTCCTACCTCTTCCGTACCGAGGACGACTGCCGCGCACTGTCCGGGGAAGGTTCGCGAGTGAGGCTGGTGAAGGGCGCGTACAAGGAGCCCGCCACCGTCGCTTACCAGGACAAGGCCGAGGTGGACAAGGCGTACGTCCGCTGTCTGAAGATCCTGATGGCGGGCGAGGGCTACCCGATGGTCGGGTCGCACGACCCGCGCATGGTCGCCATCGCCCAGGACCTCGCCTTCCGCGCCGGCCGCAAGAACGAGGACTACGAGTTCCAGATGCTCTACGGCATCCGGGACGACGAGCAGCGGCGGCTCGCCGCCGAGGGCCACCGCGTGCGCGTCTACGTCGCCTACGGCACCGACTGGTACGGCTACTTCATGCGCCGGCTGGCCGAGCGCCCCGCGAACCTCGCGTTCTTCGCCCGCTCGCTGCTCACCCGCAGCTGACCCCGGGGGCCGGATCCGGTCCCGTACATACTCCGCACCCGCACCCGACAGAAGGAGACACGGCCGCCATGGACGCTGTGACCCACGTCCCCGCCCCGTACAACGAGCCGGTGCACGGCTACGCCCCCGGCTCCCCGGAGCGCGCCCGCCTGGAGGCGAAGCTCAAGGAGCTCGCCGAGAACCCCATCGATCTCCCGATGACGATCAACGGTGAGAAGCGGATGGGCGGCGGTGAGCGCTTCGACGTCGTCCAGCCGCACAACCACAAGGCCGTGCTGGGTACGTACGCCAACGCCACCAAGGCCGACGCGCAGGAGGCCATCGACGCGGCGCTCGCCGCGGCCCCGGCCTGGCGTGCGATGTCCTTCGACGACCGTGCGGCGATCCTGCTGAAGGCCGCCGACCTGCTGGCCGGCCCCTGGCGCGAGACCATCGCCGCCTCGACCATGCTCGGCCAGTCCAAGACGGCCCAGCAGGCCGAGATCGACGCGCCCTGTGAGCTGGTGGACTTCTGGCGCTTCAACGTGCACTTCGCGCGTGAGCTGCTCCAGGAGCAGCCGCTGATGCAGCCGAACGGGGTGTGGAACCGGCTGGACCACCGCCCGCTGGAGGGCTTCGTCTACGCGATCACGCCGTTCAACTTCACCGCGATCGCCGGCAACCTGCCCACCGCCCCCGCCCTGATGGGCAACGTGGTGGTCTGGAAGCCGTCCCCGACCCAGACCCACTCCGCCGTGCTGCTGATGGAGCTGCTGGAGGAGGCCGGGCTGCCCAAGGGCGTGATCAACCTGGTCACCGGTGACGGCAAGGAGGTCTCCGAGGTCGCGCTGCCGCACCCGGAGCTGGCCGGCGTGCACTTCACCGGTTCGACCAAGACCTTCCAGTACCTGTGGAAGGAGGTCGGCCAGAACATCGAGAAGTACCGCTCCTACCCGCGTCTGGTCGGCGAGACCGGCGGCAAGGACTTCATCGTCGCGCACCCCACCGCGGACCCGGCGATCCTGAAGACCGCCATCACCCGTGGTGCCTTCGAGTACCAGGGCCAGAAGTGCTCGGCCGCCTCGCGCGCCTACATCGCCCGCTCCACCTGGGAGTCCGGCTTCAAGGACGAGCTGGCCGCCGAGGTCGAGTCCCTGGCCATGGGTGACGTCACCGACCTGTCGAACTTCATCGGCGCCGTCATCGACGACCGGTCCTTCGCCAAGAGCAAGGCCGCCATCGACGCGGCCAAGGCCGACCCGAGCTGCGAGATCATCGCGGGCGGCACGTACGACGACTCGGTGGGCTACTTCGTGCGCCCGACCGTGATCGCCTGCTCGGACCCGGAGAACGAGGTCTTCAAGACCGAGTACTTCGGCCCGATCATCGCCGTGCACGTCTACGAGGACGCCGACTTCGACGCCACCGTCGAGCAGATGGAGTCGGCCTCGGCCTACGCCCTGACCGGCGCCGTCATCGCCAAGGACCGGCAGGTCGTCGCCGAGGTCTCCGAGAAGCTCCGCTTCGCGGCCGGCAACTTCTACATCAACGACCGCCCGACCGGCTCGATCGTCGGCCAGCAGCCCTTCGGCGGCGGCCGCGCCTCGGGCACCAACGACAAGGCGGGCTCGAAGTTCAACCTGCTGCGCTGGATGTCGCCGCGGTCCATCAAGGAGACGATGGTCGCTCCGACGGACTACCGCTACCCGCACATGGGCTGACACCCGCGGGAGCACGGAGAACGGGGCGCGCGGCCTGGGCCGCGCGCCCCGTTCCGTTTGTCAGTGCCCGGTCGCGCCGCCGTTGTCGCGGCGGTCCAGGGCGCGCTGGAGCGCGGCGGCGGCGTTCCTGCGGTCGGTCTCGCCGGACGTACGCACGCGGTGGCGGATCCTGCGGGCGGGGGCAGCGGTGTCGGCCATGACCACGTCTCCTTAAGAATCGTCGGATCGATCCCCGAGATGCCACGAAGGCGGAATGCGACGCCGGAGCGGGCGGGGCCAGGTCGCGCCAGGGGTCGCCTGTGGATGCGCGCCGGCCGGAGCCGCCATCGCTGGATGCAGCGAGACGTTCGGCTTCTACAAAAGTAGGACAGTAGAGCCGTGATGTCTGCACAATTACTTGGGCTTCCTACTATCTGAGACGGCGGGCTGTCCGGGCTTTAGTTGTACAGTGCATGTATAGGGGGTCGCGCGGAGGAACGAGGAGGTTCCCATGAAGGCCGCCATGAAGGCCGTGCAGTACCGGACGGTCGGTGCCGCACCCGAGGTCGTCGAGGTGCCGGTGCCCGAGCCCGGGCCCGGCCAGGTACTGCTGAAGGTCACCGCCGCCGGCGTGTGCCACTCCGACATCGCGGTCATGGAATGGCCGGCCGAAGCGCTGCCCTTCCCGCTGCCCCTCACCCTCGGCCACGAAGGCGCGGGCACGGTCGCCGCGCTCGGCGAGGGCGTCACCGCCTTCGCCGTGGGCGACGCGGTCGCCGTCTACGGCCCCTGGGGCTGCGGCGCCTGCGCCAAGTGCGCCGAGGGCAAGGAGAACTACTGCCTGCGCGCCCCCGAGCTCGGCATCCGCCCGCCCGGACTCGGCGCGCCCGGCGCCCTCGCCGAGTACCTCCTGATCGACGACGCCCGCCACCTCGTCCCGCTCGGCGGCCTCGACCCCGTCCAGGCCGTGCCGCTGACCGACGCCGGCCTCACCCCGTACCACGCGATCAAGCGCTCGCTGGCCAAGCTGGTCCCCGGCTCCACCGCCGTCGTCATCGGCGCGGGCGGCCTCGGCCACGTCGCCATCCAGCTGCTCCGCGCGCTCAGTCCGGCCCGCGTCATCGCCCTCGACCTCAGCGAGGCGAAGCTCGCGCTGGCCCGCGAGGTCGGCGCGCACGAGACGGTGCTCTCCGACGCGGCCGCCGCGGCGAAGGTCCGCGAGCTGACCGGCGGGCTCGGCGCGCAGCTCGTCCTGGACTTCGTCGGCGCGCCGCCCACCGTCACCACGGCGGGCGCGGTGGCCGCGGTCGAGGCGGACGTGACCATCGTGGGTCTCGGCGGCGGCGCGCTGCCCGTCGGCTTCGGCACCTCGGCGTACGAGGTCTCGGTGTCCTCCCCGTACTGGGGCAGCCGCGGCGAGCTGGCCGAGGTCCTCGACCTGGCGCGGGCCGGGGCGCTGTCGGTGCACGTCGAGACGTACGGCATCGACGACGCTCCGCTGGCCTACGAGCGGCTGCACGCGGGGAAGATCAACGGCCGGGCCGTGATCCTCCCCCACGGCTGACCCGAACGGGTGGAGCCGGAGGGCGTCAGCCGTTCGCGGGCTTTGTGCGCTCCACGTCGAAGTGGTCGATGCGCTCGCCCGTCTCGGCGAGCGCGGTGACCTTCATCCGGGGCCGGTGGCCGGTTTCGACCTCCACCGCGAGGAACGAGAAGCCGGTGTAGCGCACCCGCGACCACGCCACCTTCTCGGTGTCCTTCCCGCCGCCCTTGGTCCAGTGGTACGTCTCGACCTCGTCCAGGTCCTTCACGTGCCCCTCGTAGCTGTCCGGCACGGGGAACTTGTACAGCGCCTTGCCCGCGCCGCCCGCCGTGACGTACACGATGCCCTCGCGGGCGGAGTCCACGCTGCCGCCGACCGGCACCTTGCGGGAGACGCTGGTGCCCTTGATCGCGTCGGTGCGCTCGTAGATGTGGTTGTGGCCGTTGATGACCAGGTCCACGCCGTGCTTCTCGAAGAGCGGCAGCCAGGCGTCGCGGACGCCGCCGTCCGAGGCGTGCGAGACGGTCGTGGAGAACGCGCAGTGGTGGAAGAAGACCACGATGAAGTCGATGGTCTTGTCGGCGCGCAGCTCGCCGAGGCGGCGGTCCAGCCACTTCGTCTGCCTGCCGCTCGTGTACCCGGTGTTGGCGGTGATCTCGTACGAGACGTCGTTGGCGTCCAGGGCGACGACGCCGACGCTGCCGTAGGTGAAGGAGTACACGCCGGGGGCGTTCTTCGCGTCCGGGCCGTTGCCGGGCAGGGACCAGCGGGCGTTCTGGCCGCCGTACCCGTTCGGCGAGTACCACGCCTCCATGTCGTGGTTGCCGGTCGTCACCATCCACGGCACGGACTTGGCGACCGTCTCGGTCTGGGCGAGGAACTGGTCCCAGACCCGCGCGTCGTAGGTGTCCTCCTCCGAGCCCTGGCCGTCCGGGTCGGCGTAGCAGATGTCGCCCGCGTGCAGGTGGAAGGAGGGGTTCTGGCCCAGGATCAGCTGGTCGTTGGCGAGCGCGTCGTAGCTGACGCCCTGGTCGCCGAAGGCGGTGAAGACGAACTTCTCGGGCCGGGCCGGCGCGGTGCGGAAGGTGCCGATCGTCGAGAAGTGGCGCGCGTCGGCCGGGTCGAAGCCGTCGTGGCCGACGCCGTAGTAGTACGTCGTGCCGGGCTTGAGGCCGTCCAGCGCGGCGTGCAGGTAGTACTGGTCGACGACCGGCAGCTTCTTCGTGAGCGCGGGCGTGTGCAGGTCCCGCACCTCCGCCTCGATCTTGCGGCTGAGGTCCCACGGCTTCAGGCCCACCCGCAGGTAGGGCCGCTTCACCGCGAACGGCACCTGCCAGGAGACCCGCACCTGCGTCTTCGGGTCGGCGCCGAACTGCAGGTGCCGGCCGAAGGGCGCCACCATCGAGCCGTCCACCGCGGCCGTGGCGGGCGCGGAGAGCAGCGCGGTGGAGCGGGGCGCCGCGCACGCCGTGGTGGAGCCGAGCAGGCCACTGCCCGCGACGATCCCCGCACCGGCGGCCGAGGAGCGCAGCAGCCCGCGGCGGGACAGCTTGGTGCGCAGGTACTCGTGCTGCTCGGCCATGGACATCCGGGCGGCGAGCCGCTCGGGGATGCCGAAGCGGGGAATGTCGGGCGAGGTGGGGGTCTCACGTGAAGCCATGTTGGGAAGATGACACCCTCCGGAAACCGGATGGGATATACAAGGTGAACTGCGGTCGGCCGAGTCTTCACATGTCCGTATGCCGGACGCCAGGTGTCAACCCCTGGGACGAAGAGTAGGGTCCAGGCATGTCTCGCAGCATTCGCCTCGCAGTGATCCCCGGTGACGGTATCGGCCAGGAAGTCGTGGCCCAGGGCCTGAAGGTCCTGACCTCGGTCCTCCCGCAGGACGTCAAGCTGGAAACCCAGGAGTACGACCTGGGCGCCAAGCGATGGCACGCGACCGGCGAGACGCTGCCGGACGCTGAGCTGGAGTCGCTCAAGCAGCACGACGCCATCCTGCTCGGCGCCATCGGCGACCCGTCCGTGCCCTCCGGCGTCCTGGAGCGCGGCCTGCTGCTGAAGCTGCGCTTCGCGTTCGACCACTTCGTGAACCTGCGCCCGTCGAAGCTCTTCCCGAACACCAGCACCCCGCTGGCCGGCCGCCCCGACATCGACTTCATCGTCGTCCGCGAGGGCACCGAGGGCCCGTACACCGGCAACGGTGGCAGCATCCGCACCGGCACCCCCGCCGAGGTCGCCAACGAGGTCAGCGTCAACACCGCGTACGGCGTCGAGCGGGTCGTCCGGGACGCGTACGAGCGCGCCAAGGCCCGCCCGCGCAAGAAGCTGACGCTGGTCCACAAGAACAACGTCCTGGTCCACGCCGGCCACATGTGGAAGAACATCTTCGACAAGGTCGGCGAGGAGTACCCCGAGGTCACCACCGACTACCTGCACGTCGACGCCGCGACGATCTTCTTCGTCACGCAGCCGGAGCGCTTCGACGTCATCGTCACCGACAACCTCTTCGGCGACATCCTCACCGACCTCGCCGCGGCCGTCACCGGCGGCATCGGCCTGGCCGCCTCCGGCAACATCAACCCGACGGGCGACTTCCCGTCGATGTTCGAGCCGGTCCACGGTTCCGCCCCGGACATCGCGGGCACCGGCAAGGCCGACCCGACGGCGACGATCCTCTCCGTCGCGCTCCTGCTGCGCCACCTGGGCTTCGACGCCGAGGCCGGGCGCATCGAGGAGGCCGTCGCCGCGGACCTCGAGGCCCGCGACGGCACCGCCCGCACGACCGACGAGATCGGCGACGCGCTCGCCTCCGTAGTAGCGGGCTGACGCCGCTGCTCGAACGCGACAGCTTCCAGCTGTTCCTGCCAGTAGCCCAGCGGCGGTACGCACCTCACGTACCCGGCCGCTGGGCTACTCGCCGGTTGGGTGCGACCATCGACCCCAGGCCACGCACGCGCACTACGCCACCTCCTTCCTCTCCGCGTTCCCACCCGAGCGATAATCGGACGTGGGGCCACGCACCAGGGGAAGCTCGGACGTCCACGTACCGACCGGACGCCGCGCGTGCGCAGCCGCCACAACCTCACCGGTGAAGGACACGCACTCATGACGACGCCCACGATCGAGCTCAAGCCCTCTTCGCACCCGCTGCCCGCCGCGGAGCGGGAGAAGATCCTGGCCGGCCCCGGCTTCGGCCGGCACTTCACCGACCACATGGTGACGATCAAGTGGACGGAGGGCCGCGGCTGGCACGACGCACAGCTCGTTCCGTACGCGCCGCTCTCGATCGACCCGGCGAACATGACGCTGCACTACGCCCAGACGATCTTCGAGGGGCTGAAGGCGTACCGGCAGGCCGACGGCTCCGTGGCGACCTTCCGCCCCGAGGCCAACGCCCAGCGCTTCCAGCGCTCCGCGCGCCGCCTGGGCATGCCCGAGCTGCCCGTCGAGACCTTCATCGCGGCGTGCGACGCGCTGGTCCGGCAGGACCGCGACTGGGTGCCGGCGCACGGCGGCGAGGAGTCGCTCTACCTGCGCCCCTTCATGTTCGCCTCCGAGGTCGGTCTCGGCGTGAAGCCCGCCAACGAGTACCTCTTCCTCGTGATCGCCTCGCCCGCCGGTGCCTACTTCCCCGGCGGCGTGAAGCCCGTCTCCATCTGGCTGTCCGAGGACCGGGTGCGCGCCGTCCCCGGCGGCATGGGTGACGCCAAGACCGGCGGCAACTACGCCGCGTCCCTGCTCGCCCAGGCCGAGGCCGCCGAGAAGGGCTGCGACCAGGTCGCCTACCTCGACGCGGTGGAGCACAAGTGGGTCGAGGAGCTCGGCGGCATGAACCTGTACTTCGTGTACGGGAACAAGATCGTCACGCCCACCCTCACGGGTTCGCTGCTCGCGGGCATCACCCGGGACTCTCTCCTCACCGTCGCCCGTGACCTGGGCTACGAGGCGGAGGAGGCGCGCGTCTCCATCGACCAGTGGCAGGCCGACACCGAGAACGGCACGCTCACCGAGGTCTTCGCGTGCGGCACCGCCGCGGTGATCACGCCCGTCGGCACGGTCAAGCGCAAGGGCGCCGAGTGGACGCAGAGCGGCGGTGAGCCCGGCGAGGTCACCATGAAGCTCCGCGAGGCGCTGCTGGACATCCAGCGCGGCACGGCCGAGGACACCCACGGCTGGATGCACCCCCTGGGCTGATCCCGCCGCCGCGCCACCTGCGACGGGCCGCCCCGGATGCGTATGTACGCGTCCGGGGCGGCCCGTTGTCGTCCGTGACCCGTGCTACGGCACCTCCGCCGGCGCCTCCTCCACGGGTGCCACGGGCGCGGGCACGGTCGCCGGACGCCGCGTCAGCACCCCGTACAGCCCGGCCGTGACCAGCGCCGACAGCAGGAAGGACAGGTCGATGCCGCCGGTGTAGGGGACGAGCGGGCCGGTGTACAGCGGGGTGTCCACCGCGGCCAGGCCGACCACCGAACCGGCCGCCCAGGTCACCGTCGCGGGCACGTTCCAGCCCGCCGTGTACCAGTAACGCCCGCCCCGCGCACGGCGGTTGTAGACCTGCAGCGCCTCGGAGTCGTAGACCCCGCGGCAGCGCACGAAGCCGATGACGGTGAGTACCGCCCAGGGTGTGCCGACCGCGGTGAGCAGCAGGACGAAGGAGGTCATCGCGTCCTGCGCGTCCCAGGCGAAGTGGCCGAGGTAGACGAAGAACGTGGCGACCGCGGCGACCACATACGTGGCCTGGGTACGGGTGGCCTTCGGCAGGATCGCGTCCAGGTCCAGGCCCATGGAGTACAGCATCAGGCCCGCGTTGCCGACCGAGCCGGCCGAGGCGGCGAGGAAGAGCGGGGCGAGGAACCAGAAGGGGGCGCCCGCGACGAGCGGCCCGGCGTAGTCCTCGGCCGCGCCGACCGCGAGCGCGGTGAAGGTGCCGAAGAGCTGGGGGATCAGCAGCCCCGCGACCAGGCCGAGACAGGTCGCCCAGAACACCTTGCGGGAGCTGTGGCGGCGCGGGGAGATGTACCGCGTGTAGTCGCCGAGCAGGGTGATGAAGGCGATCGGGCCGCTGAGGCCGGCCGAGACGACCGCGAGCAGCCAGGTCGGCCAGAAGCTGCCGAGGAGGTACGCGCTGCCGTGCGGCGCCGCGGTGGTGAAGTCGGGCGCGTACGCGAAGAGTCCGACCACGAGGATCGCGGTCATGCCGAGCGCGAGGACGCGGGAGAGGCGGAGCAGCAGCTTGTACCCGTAGACCGCGCCGGCCGCGGTGCAGACCGCGAGCAGCGCGTACACGGCCGCGTAGCTCGCGCCGCCGTCGGGCAGGCCGATGAGCCGGGCGAGGGTGCCGACGACCGCGTCGCCGCCGACCCAGAGGGTGAGCGCGGTGTAGCCCAGCGAGAGCAGCAGGCCGATCACCGAGCCGACGAGCCGGCCGCGCACGCCGAAGTGCGCGCCGCTGCTGGTGGAGAGGTTGGTGCCGGTGCGCAGGGAGACGAGGGCGAGCGGGGCGGTGAGCAGCGTGCCGATGAGGGTGCCCACGGTGAGGGAGGTCACCGACGGCCAGAAGCCCAGCCCGAAGGAGACCGGCAGCCAGCCGAAGATCACCACGCCGAGGGCGAGGTTCGAGCCGAGCAGGATGGAGACGAGGTCGCGGGGGCGGCTGGTGCGTTCCTCGTCGGGAATCGTGTCGACTCCGCGTTGTTCGATCGGCATGAGAGGGCTCCTCTGAGAGGCCGGACGAGTGCTGGGCGGTACCGCCCCGGCGCGTGGCGTTCCGGTGAGTGGCGTTCCGCTTTTATTGAGCGGCGCTCAATGTGACCCATGCCCCTGTGTCCGGTCAACCCTTTCCCACTCCTCGATATAGCGGTTAGAGTGTCGCTCAAATCGATCAGGAGGTGTGGTGCATGCGGCTGACCCCGACCGAGCGCGACCGGCTGCTGCTGTTCGGCGCCGCCGAACTGGCGAGAGCACGCAGGGCACGCGGCCTGAAGCTGAACGTGCCCGAGGCGACGGCCCTGGTCGCGGACACGGTCTGCGAGGTGGCCAGGGACGGCGGCCGGCTGGCCGACGCCATCGCGGCGGCCCGCGCGGTCCTCGGCCCCGACGACGTGCTGCCCGGCGTCGCCGACGTGGTGACCGAGGTGCACGTCGAGGCCGTCTTCGACGACGGCTCCCGGCTCGCCGTGGTCAGCGACCCGATAGGCGGGGGCTCGCAGGGCGACGCCGCGCCGGGCGCAGTACTGCCCGGCCCGGCCGACGAGACCCCGGCGCCCGCGCTGACCGTCCGCGTCCGCAACACCGCGACCGTCCCGGTCAGCGTCACCTCCCACTTCCACTTCTTCGAGGCCAACCCCCGGCTGGACTTCGACCGCGCCGCCGCCTACGGCATGCGGCTGAACGTCCCCGCCGGCTCCTCCCAGCGCTTCGACCCGGGCGCCGAGGAAGAAGTCGGCCTCGTACCGATCGGCGGCGACCGGATCGCCATCGGCTTCGCCGGCCTGGTGGACGGCCCGCTCGACGCGCCGGGCGCCAAGGAAGAAGCACTGCGGCGGGCGGCAGCCTGCGGCTACCTGGGGGCGAGCAGCGAAGAGGAGGAGCGGGCATGACCATCGACCCGCAGGAGTACGCGTCCGTGCACGGCCCGCGCGCCGGCGACCGGGTCGTCCTGGGCGACACCGGCCTCGTCGTCCGCGTCGAGTCCGACGCCCAGAAGCCCGGCGACGAATTCCTCGCCGGCTTCGGCAAGACCGCCCGCGACGGCCTTCACCTCAAGGCCGCGGCCGTCCGCGAGACCTGCGACGTCGTCATCAGCAACGTGCTGGTCATCGACGCCGTACAGGGCATCCGCAAGGTCTCCATCGGCATCCGCGAAGGCCGGATCAGCGGCATCGGACGGGCCGGCAACCCCGACACCATGGACGGCGTCGACGTCGTCGTCGGCACCGGCACCTCGATCGTCTCCGGCGAAGGCATGATCGCCACCGCGGGCGCCGTCGACACCCACGTCCACCTGCTCTCGCCCCGCATCATGGAGGCGTCCCTCGCCTCCGGCGTCACCACGATCATCGGCCAGGAGTTCGGCCCCGTCTGGGGCGTCGGCGTCAACTCGCCCTGGGCCCTGCGGCACGCCTTCAACTCCTTCGACGCCTGGCCCGTCAACATCGGCTTCCTCGCCCGCGGCTCCTCCTCCGACCCGGCCCCGCTGGTCGAGGCGCTCGCCGAGGGCGGCGCCTCCGGCTTCAAGGTCCACGAGGACATGGGCGCCCACACCCGCGCCCTGGACACCGCCCTGCGCGTCGCCGAGGAACACGACGTCCAGGTCGCGCTGCACAGCGACGGCCTGAACGAGTGCCTCTCCGTCGAGGACACCCTGAAGGTCCTGGACGGCCGCACCATCCACGCCTTCCACATCGAGGGCTGCGGCGGCGGACACGTACCGAACGTCCTGAAGATGGCCGGCGTGGAGAACGTCATCGGCTCCTCCACCAACCCCACCCTGCCCTTCGGCCGGGACGCGGTCGCCGAGCACTACGGGATGATCGTCTCCGTCCACGACCTGAAGACCGACCTGCCCGGCGACGCCGCCATGGCCCGCGACCGCATCCGCGCCGGCACGATGGGCGCCGAGGACGTCCTGCACGACCTGGGCGCCATCGGCATCACCTCCTCCGACGCGCAGGGCATGGGCCGCGCCGGCGAGACCGTCCGCCGCACCTTCGCCATGGCCGGGAAGATGAAGGCCGAACTCGGCCCCATGGAGGGCGACGGCGCGCACGACGACAACGCGCGCGTCCTGCGCTACATGGCCAAGCTCACGATCAACCCCGCCATCGCGCACGGCCTCTCCCACGAGATCGGCTCCCTCGAAGTCGGCAAGATGGCCGACATCGCCCTGTGGCAGCCGCGCTACTTCGGCGCCAAGCCCCAGGTGGTCCTGAAGTCCGGCTTCCCCGCGTGGGGCGTCACCGGCGACCCCAACGCCGCGACCGACACCTGCGAACCGCTCGTCATGGGCCCGCTGTTCGGCGCGCACGGCGCCACCGCCGCCGACCTGTCCGTCGCCTTCGTCTCCGGCGCCGCGGCCGCGGCCGGCTCACCCGGCCGGGCCTTCGACTCGCTGCCCACCCGCCGCCGGCGCGTCGCCGTCCGCGGCACCCGCGGCATCGGCCCCCGCGACCTGCTGCTGAACGACCGCGTCGGCAGCGTGCAGGTCGACGGCGACAGCGGCCTGGTCACGCTGGACGGCGCCCCGATGCGCTCCGACCCCGCCGAGTACGTGTCGCTCTCGCGGCTGTACTTCCTCTGAGCCGACGGGCCGCAGCCGCGCTCGGCGGAGCCGCGGCGGCGGCTTCTTCCGCGGAGCCGCTGCTGCGGCCCGCCGGAGGGCACCTCCCTCCGGCCCCCGCACCCCGCCCGAGGCCACGTCCCTGCCTCGGGCGGTCCCGGCGCTGCCACCCCTCACCAGGTGGCAGCGCCGGCCTCGCCCCCCTTCCCACCTGCAAGGACGCAGCCCATGACGACGCTTCCCCTGCCCTCCGCCGGACCGAACCCGGCCGCCGACGGCTACACCATGCCCCCCGAGTGGGCACCGCACGAGCGCACCTGGATGGCCTGGCCCGGCGCCAACTTCACCTTCGGCGAGGAGGGCGGCAGCACCCTCTCCGAAGCCCGCGTCGCCTGGGCCCGGGTCGCTCGCGCGATCCGCCGCTTCGAGCCGGTCACCGTCGTCGCGGGCCCCGGCCAGGCCGCCGCCGCACGCGGCCTCCTCGGCCCGGACATCGACATCGTCGAGCGCGAGCTGGACGACGCCTGGATGCGCGACATCGGCCCCACCTTCCTCACCGGACACGGCCAACTGGCCGCCACCGACTGGGTGTTCAACGGCTGGGGCGCCCAGGACTGGGCGACCTGGAAGCACGACGCGAAGATCGCCCAAGAGGTCGCGGGCCTCGCCGGCGCCCGCCGCTACTCCACCCCCCTCGTCAACGAGGGCGGCGGCCTCCACATCGACGGCGAAGGCACCGTCCTGCTCACCGAGACCGTCCAGCTCGACCCCGGCCGCAACCCGGGCCGCACCCGCGAAGAGGTCGAGGCCGAGATCCACGCCTTCCTCGGCACCACCAAGGCCATCTGGCTGCCGCGCGGACTGACCGCCGACTACGGCCAGTTCGGCACCCGCGGCCACGTCGACATCGTCGCCGCCTTCGCCCGCCCCGGTACCGTCGTCGTGCACACCCAGCCCGACCCCGCCCACCCCGACCACGCGGTCTGCGCCGAGATCGTCAAGGTCCTCAAGGCCGCCACCGACGCCCGCGGCCGGCAGCTGGAGGTCGTCGAGGTCCCCGCGCCCACCGTCCTCGAGGAGGACGGCGAATTCGTCGACTACTCCTACATCAACCACTACATATGCAACGGCGGCGTGGTGCTCTGCGGCTTCGACGACCCGCGGGACGAGAACGCGGCCGGCATCTTCCGCCGGCTCTTCCCCGACCGTACGGTCACCCTCGTCGACGCCCGTACGATCTTCGCTGCGGGTGGCGGCATCCACTGCATCACCCAGCAGCAGCCCAAGGTCTGATCAGCGGACCCGATCAGCCGGTCCAGGAGGTCCCCGTGCCCGGTCCCGAGCGCCGTCCCCGGCGGCGCCTCAGCCAGCCGCGCGAGCAGGTGCTCGCCGCGGCCATGACCACCATCGCGGAGGAGGGCCTGGACCGGCTCACCATGGCCGGACTCGGCCGCGAGGTCGGCATGAGCAGCGGCCACATCCTGTACTACTTCGGCACCAAGGACGAGCTGCTGCTCCAGACCCTGCAGTGGAGCGAGGAACAGCTCGGCGCGGAACGCCGCGCCGAGCTGGCCCGCCGCGTCCCCGCCCGCGCCCGCATCGACGCCCTCGTCGACCTCTACCTCCCCGACGGCCACCGCGACCCGCGCTGGACCCTGTGGCTGGAGGTCTGGAACCGCTCCCAGAACGCGGATGACCCCACCCGCGAACGCCAGCTCGACCTCGAGCTCGCCTGGCACCGCGACCTGGTCGCCCTGCTCGTCGAAGGCGCCTCCAAGGGCGAACTGCGCCCCGTGGACGCCGACCGCTTCGCCACCCGCACCCGCGCCCTGCTCGACGGCTTCGGCACCCACCTCGTCGTCGGCCTCCCCGGCCTGTCCCGCCAGGAAGTCCTCGACCACGTACGCGACTTCCTCGACGAGGCGCTGACCCCGCAGGACGCCGCCCCGGGAACGTAAAGCACAGAACGTCGCCTGATCGTTGCCCGGTGCACCCTTGCCGGGAAGCCGCTGGTCCGGCACCGTTCTCGGCTATGGGACGAGAGCAATGGAAGAAGATCTGGGTCGGCTCCGCCGGCAACATGGTCGAGTGGTTCGACTGGTTCGTGTACGCGAGCTTCGCCGTCTACTTCGCGGACTCCTTCTTCCCCAAGGGCAATGAGACCGCCAACCTCATGAACACCATGGGCGTCTTCGCGGTCGGCTTCTTCATGCGGCCCGTCGGCGGCTGGCTGCTCGGCCGGGTCGGCGACCGCAAGGGCCGCAAGGCCGCCCTGACGCTCACCGTCACCCTGATGTCCGCCTCCGCCGTCCTCATCGCCATCGCCCCGACCTACGCGGTCGCCGGCTACGGCGGCGTCGCCGTCCTCCTCGTCGCCCGCATGCTCCAGGGCCTCTCCGTCGGCGGCGAGTACGCCGCCAGCGCCACCTACCTCACCGAAGCCTCCGCACCCGGCCGCCGCGGCTTCGCCTCCAGCTTCCAGTACGTCTCGATGACCGCCGGCCAGCTCCTCGGCCTCGGCCTCCAGATCATCCTCCAGCGCACCATGTCCGAGGACGCCCTGCACAGCTGGGCCTGGCGCATCCCCTTCATCATCGGCGCGCTCGGCGCCGGCATCGTCTTCTACCTCCGCCGCAACATGCTGGAGACCGAGGTCTACGCCGAGGACGACCAGGCCAACGCCGACCCCGAACGCGGCACCCTCAAGGCCCTGTGGGCCCACAAGCGCGAGGCGTTCCTCGTCATCGCGCTCACCATGGGCGGCACCGTGGCGTACTACACGTACACCACCTACCTCACCAAGTACCTCTCCGGCAGCGCCGGCCTGGACAAGCCGACCGCCTCCCTCGTCAGCTTCTGCGCCCTCTTCATCTTCATGTGCCTCCAGCCGCTCGCCGGCCGGCTCTCCGACCGCATCGGCCGCCGCCCGCTGCTGATCACCTTCGCGATCGGCTCGACCTTCCTCACCGTGCCGATCATGACGCTGCTGCGGCACGCCGGCTCCTTCTGGCCCGCGCTCGGCCTCGCCCTGCTCGCCCTCGTCGTCGTCACCGGCTACACCTCGATCAACGCCTGCGTGAAGGCCGAGCTGTTCCCGACCGGCATCCGGGCCCTCGGCGTCGCCCTGCCGTACGCCATCGCCAACGCCCTCTTCGGCGGCACCGCCGAGTACGTCGCCCTCTGGTTCAAGAACGGCGGCAACGAATCCGGCTATTACTGGTACGTCGCCGGCTGCGCCGCCGTCTCCCTGGTCGTCTACCTGACGATGCGCGAGACCCGCACCATCGACCTGCACCGGGTCACCAAGGACGGGAAGGCCACCGGCAAGGACGAGCGACTGCTCGCATCCTGAGACAGTGGGCACTTTGGGGGCAGTCGTATGCAAGACTGCCCCCATGCTCTCGTTCGCCATGATTATTGGCAGCAGGCGCGCCGGTCCGCAGTGACCGCCCCGTACCGAACCGAGTACGGCGCGGCACCGTCGTCCCAGACCCGCGCGCAGACCTCTCGCACCCGCGAGGGGTTTTTTCGTTTCCCGGCCCACCCGCCCCCGGGAACGGAGCGCGAGGGATCATGGAGGGACGGTGGCACCGGTCATTCCGGCAGACCGACCGAAGATCCCGACAGGAGCCAGACCAGCATGACGGACACTTCTGACGCAGCACTGTCCGACGATTTCCACGTGTTCGACACGACGCTGCGCGACGGAGCGCAGCGCGAGGGCATCAACCTCACCGTGGCGGACAAGCTGACGATCGCGCGCCACCTGGACGACTTCGGCGTGGGCTTCATCGAAGGCGGCTGGCCCGGCGCCAACCCCCGGGACACCGAGTTCTTCCAGCGGGTACAGGAAGAGGTGCCCTTCCGGCACGCACAGCTGGTGGCATTCGGCGCCACCCGCAAGGCCGGCGTACGGGTCGAGGACGACGCGCAGGTCGCGGCGCTGCTGGACTCCAAGGCCCCGGTGATCACGCTGGTCGCCAAGTCCCACGTCCGCCACGTGGAGCTGGCGCTGCGCACCACCCTCGACGAGAACCTCGCGATGATCCGCGACACCGTCGCCTACCTCCGCGAGCAGGGCCGCCGGGTCTTCCTGGACTGCGAGCACTTCTTCGACGGCTACGCGCTGGACGCCGACTACGCGAAGAAGGTCGTGAAGACCGCGTCCGAGGCCGGCGCGGACGTCGTGGTGCTCTGCGACACCAACGGCGGCATGCTCCCCGCGCAGGTCACCGCGGTGGTACGGACCGTACTCGCGGACACCGGCGCGCGGCTGGGCATCCACGCCCAGGACGACACCGGCTGCGCGGTGGCCAACACCCTGGCGGCGGTCGACGCGGGCGCGACGCACGTGCAGTGCACCGCCAACGGGTACGGCGAGCGCGTCGGCAACTCCAACCTCTTCCCGGTGGTCGCCGCGCTGGAGCTGAAGTACGGCCGCAAGGTCCTCCCCGAGGGCAAGCTCGCCGAGACCACCCGGATCTCGCACGCCATCGCCGAGGTCGTGAACCTCACGCCCTCCACCCACCAGCCGTACGTCGGCCTCTCCGCCTTCGCGCACAAGGCGGGCCTGCACGCCTCCGCGATCAAGGTCGACCCCGACCTGTACCAGCACATCGACCCCGAGCTGGTCGGCAACACCATGCGGATGCTGGTCTCCGACATGGCGGGCCGCGCCTCCATCGAGCTCAAGGGCAAGGAGCTGGGGATAGACCTCGGCGACGACCGCGAGCTGGTCGGCCGGGTCGTGGAACGCGTCAAGGAACGCGAACTGGCGGGGTACACCTACGAGGCCGCCGACGCGTCCTTCGAACTGCTCCTCCGCGAGGAGGTCCAGGGCAAGCCGCAGCGGTACTTCACCGTCGAGTCCTGGCGCGCGATCGTCGAGGACCGCCCCGACGGCACGCACGCCAACGAGGCGACCGTGAAGCTGTGGGCCAAGGGCGAGCGGATCGTGGCCACGGCGGAAGGAAACGGCCCGGTCAACGCCCTGGACCGCGCTCTTCGTGTCGCCCTGGAGCAGATCTACCCGCAGCTGGGTTCGATGGAGCTGGTGGACTACAAGGTCCGCATCCTGGAGGGCGCGCTCGGCACGGGATCGATCACCCGGGTCCTGGTCTCCACCAGCGACGGCCGCGGCGAGTGGTCCACGGTGGGCGTCGCGGAGAACGTGATCGCCGCGTCCTGGCAGGCACTGGACGACGCGTACGCGTACGGGCTGATGCGCGCGGGAGTCACGCCGGAGGACTGACCGCCACGGTTATCCACAGGCCCAGCGACGGCTGGTGAGGCGCGCTACCTTCGCCGTATGCGTGGTGGAGGTGGGGGAGGGGCCTTGCCACTGGGTGGGGACGGACGGGGCCCCTCCTTCATCCCCGGTTTGGGGAGAGGGAGGGGCCCTGCCACGGAAAGCGGCGGAAAGGTCAGGCCGCCTTGACCGCCGAGATGTCGAACGTCAGCTTCACCTTGTCGCTGACCATCACGCCGCCCGTCTCCAGGGCCGCGTTCCAGGTCAGGCCCCACTCGGAGCGCAGGATCTCGGCGCTGCCCTCGAAGCCCACGCGCTGCGCGCCGTAGACGTCGGTGGCCGCGCCGTTGAACTCCAGGTCGATGGCGAGCGGCTTGGTGACGTCCTTGATCGTGAGGTTGCCGGTGACGCGGTACGTCTCGGCGCCGACCTGCTCGACACCGACGGACCGGAACGTCATCAGCGGGAACTGCTCCGCGTCGAAGAAGTCGGCGCTCTTCAGGTGGCCGTCGCGGTCCGCGATGCCGGTGTCGATGCTGTCGATCTTCACATCGATGTTCGCGGTCGAGGCGGCCGGGTTCGCGCCGTCGAGATGCAGCGTGCCCTCGTGGTCGGCGAAGGAGCCGCGGACGTTGGTGACCATGGCGTGGCGCACCGTGAAGCCGATGCTGCTGTGTGCCGGGTCGATGGTGTAGTCGCCGGTCAGGGCGGCCAGCGCCGGGTCCGCCACGAGGGTCGCGGTGGCGGCGGGGGCAGCGGTCTCGGCGGTGCGCTTGCGGTTGAACAGAGCCATGGCTCCTCCTCGGGGGACGGGTCGGGGAGACCTCGGGGTGGCGAGAAAGGTTGTTTAACCTTCAACGAGAACGACCGTAGCGCGTCCTCGTTCAACTTTCAACCTTTACGTCCGGGGGGTGCCTGCCGAGGGGTGCCCGGGGGCCGTGGGCATGGGGCATGATCGGAGTGCCCCACCTGCACAGCCAAGCCGAGTCCACCGCCGTACCGGTCCGCCGCAGGAGGCCCCTTGAGAGCCCGTACTCCGCACTGGTCCCGCCGAGGTTTTCTCGCCGTGAGCGGCGCGGGCGCCGCCGCGTTCGCCCTCGCCGCACCCGCCCCCAAGGCCCGCGCCGATACCGCCGGCGACGAGTTCGCCACCCTGCGGCAGCGCTGGCTGGAGCTGCAGCTCGGCACGGGCTACGACCCGGGCGCCGAGCCGTACGCCGCCCGCCTGAAGGAGACCGGCGACCTGGCCCGGCGCTTCCGCACCACCATGGCGCCCGCCGCCACCTCGCTCTGGCCCGACCACCCCTTCGACCCGCCGGCCGGCATCACCCAGAGCTACAGCCGCCTGAACGTCATGGCGCAGGCGTACGCGCAGGACGGCACCGGGCTCACCGGGGACACCTCGCTCGCCGACGACGTGATCAAGGGACTCGACCATCTGGCGGCGCGGGTCTACCACCCCGCGACGACCCGGTACGGCAACTGGTGGGAGTGGCAGATCGGCAGCCCGCGGCTGCTGCTGGACACCGTCGCGATCCTGGACGACCGGCTGACCGACGCGCAGCGCGCGTCGTACCTCGCCGCGGTCGACCACTTCGTACCGGACTCCATGCTCGGCGACTACACGGGCACCAGCACCGGCGCCAACCGCGTCGACCTGTGCCGGGTCGTCGCCCTGCGCGGCGTCCTCGGCCGGGCGCCGGAGAAGATCGCGCTGGCCCGCGACGCGCTCTCGCCCGTCTTCCCGTACGTACAGAAGGGCGACGGGCTGTACGCCGACGGCTCGTTCATCCAGCACACCTGGGTCGCGTACTCGGGGACCTACGGGTACGTGCTGCTCGACGGGCTCGGGCGGCTGTTCACCCTGCTGCGCGGCAGCAGCTGGGAGGTGACCGACCCGAAGCGGCAGATCATCTTCGACAGCGTCGAGAACGCCTATGCGCCGCTGCTGCACAACGGCCTGATGATGGACAGCGTCAACGGGCGGGCGATAAGCCGCGGTTACCTGGTCAGCGACGACCGGCACGTCATGCGCAGCGACCACTTCCACGGGCACGCGCTGCTGGCCGCCGTCGCCGTACTCGCGCAGGGTGCCTCCGCCGCCGAGCGGGACCGCTGGCACGCGCTGCTGAAGGGGTGGATCGAGCGGGACACCACCCTGGCCGTGCTGACCGACCGTCAGTTCACGGTCGCGGACGCGGCCCGGCTGGCCGCCGTGGCCGCCGGACCCGGCGCCGCGGCGCCCGAGCCGGTCGCGCACAAGCTCTTCCCCGCCATGGACCGGGCGGTGCACCGCCGCCCCGGCTTCGCCGCCAACATCGCCATGGCCTCGGAGCGGATCGCGTACTACGAGAACGGCAACGGCGAGAATCCGCGCGGCTGGCACACCGGCGCCGGAATGCTCTACTGGTGGGGCGCGGACTTCGGCGGCGGCCAGTACACCGACTTCTTCTGGCCGACGGTGGACCCGTACCGGCTGCCGGGGACGACCGTCTCCACCAAGCGGCTCGCCGACAACGAGGGCGGCGGCTGGGGCGAGCCCAAGCCCGCCGCGGCCTGGGTGGGCGGCGCCACGGACGGCGAGTTCGCCGCCGTCGGGCAGGACGTGCGCGGACTCGCCTCGACGCTGCGCGCCAAGAAGTCCTGGTTCTGCCTCTCCGACGCCGTCGTCTGCCTCGGCGCGGGGATCACCGGCCGGGACGGCGTGCCCGCCGAGACCATCGTCGACAACCGCAACCTGGGCGCCTCGGGGACCGCGGCGCTCACCGTCGACGGCGTCCGCCAGCCGGTGACCACCGGCTGGACCGGCGTCTTCCCGCGGGCCCGCTGGGCGCACCTCCAAGGACACGGCGGCTACGTCTTCCCCGGCGGCATGGAGCTCCGGGCGCTGCGCGAGGCACGCACGGGCGCCTGGCGGGACATCAATACGGGCTCCTCGCCGGACCGCGTCACCCGCCGCTACCTCACGCTCTGGCGGGACCACGGCACGGACCCGGCGGACGCCTCGTACGCCTATCTGCTGATGCCGGGGGCCGGGCCGCGGACCCTCGCGGCGCGCGCCGCCGACCGGCACTGGCTGCGGATCACCGCCAATACCGGCGCGGTGCAGGGCGTGGAGGTGCCGGCGCTCGGGGTGGCCGCGGCGAACTTCTGGACGGCCGGGACGGCGGGGGCGCTGACCGCCTCGGCGCCGTCGTCCGTCCTGGTGCGGCGGCGCGGCCGGACGGCGACGCTGTGCGTGGCGGAGCCGCCGCGCACGGGGCGGCCGGTGGAGATCGGCTGGGACCGCCCGGTGCGCGAGGTGGTGAGCGCCGGGCCCGGCGTGACGGTCCTGGAGACGGGCCGCCGGCTGCGGCTGCGGATCAGCCCGGGGACGGCCTGCGCCACGCATACCTGTACGGTCACTACACACTGACCCGGCCGCGGGGCGGGCGCGCGGGCGCATCCCGCGCCGCCCCGCGGATCACGGCCGGTGGCCGGAACCCGCGGCCGACCAGGGCCGACCAGCGGACCGCCACAAGACCACACCGGTGTCTTTTGTCAGTCCTCCACAGCGACCGGAAACCGCTCCCGCGCGTTGCTGCCCTGGTCGCATCTCCCGTACAGCGTGGTTCTGTCCTGCCTACCCACGAAATCGCGCTCGACGTTGTGAGAAACCGACATCGGTTCATGAGCAGGTGTCCGCGTACCGTCGATGCATGACCACTGTCGAAGATGCGCCCGCCGAGGCGAACGACGCCCGCGGGCGCGTCGCCGAGCTGCACGCGATCCGTGAGCAGGCCCGGCGAGGCCCGAGTGAGCGCGCCACCGAGGCCCAGCGCGCCAAGGGCAAGCTCACCGCCCGCGAGCGAATCGACCTCCTGCTGGACGAGGGGTCCTTCAACGAGGTGGAGCCGCTGCGCCGGCACCGGGCGACCGGCTTCGGGCTGGAGAACAAGAAGCCCTACACCGATGGTGTGATCACCGGCTGGGGCACCGTGCACGGCCGGACCGTGTTCGTGTACGCGCACGACTTCCGGATCTTCGGCGGCGCGCTGGGCGAGGCCCACGCCACCAAGATCCACAAGATCATGGACATGGCGATCCAGGCCGGTGCGCCGCTGGTGTCGCTGAACGACGGCGCCGGTGCCCGTATCCAGGAGGGCGTCTCGGCGCTCGCCGGCTACGGCGGCATCTTCCAGCGCAACACCAAGGCGTCGGGTGTCATCCCGCAGATCTCGGTGATGCTCGGCCCGTGCGCGGGCGGCGCGGCCTACAGCCCCGCCCTCACGGACTTCGTGTTCATGGTGCGGGAGACCTCGCAGATGTTCATCACCGGACCCGACGTGGTCCGCGCGGTGACCGGCGAGGAGATCACCCAGAACGGGCTGGGCGGCGCCGATGTGCACGCCGAGACCTCGGGCGTCTGCCACTTCGCGTACGACGACGAGGCCACCTGCCTGGAGGAGGTCCGCTACCTCCTCGCCCTGCTGCCGTCCAACAACCGAGAGAACCCGCCGTCCGTCCCCTGCGACGACCCGGCGGAGCGCGCCGGCGACGCGCTGCTGGACCTGGTGCCGGCCGACGGCAACCGCCCGTACGACATGCGCAAGGTCATCGAGGAGCTCGTCGACGACGGCGAGTTCCTGGAGGTCCACGAGCGCTGGGCGACCAACATCATCTGCGCGCTGTCCCGCATGGACGGCGAGGTCGTCGGCATCGTCGCCAACCAGCCGCAGTCGCTGGCGGGCGTGCTGGACATCGAGGCGTCGGAAAAGGCTGCCCGCTTTGTCCAGATGTGCGATGCTTTCAATATCCCGATCCTCACGCTGCTGGACGTCCCCGGCTTCCTGCCGGGCGTCGACCAGGAGCACGGCGGCATCATCCGGCACGGCGCGAAGCTGCTGTACGCGTACTGCAACGCCACCGTGCCGCGGATCTCGGTCGTGCTGCGCAAGGCGTACGGCGGTGCCTACATCGTCATGGACTCCCAGTCCATCGGCGCCGACCTCACCTATGCCTGGCCGACCAACGAGATCGCGGTGATGGGCGCCGAGGGCGCGGCCAACGTGATCTTCCGCAAGCAGATCGCCGAGGCGGACGACCCGGAGACCATGCGGGCCCGGATGGTCAAGGAGTACAAGTCCGAGCTGATGCACCCGTACTACGCGGCCGAGCGCGGCCTCGTCGACGACGTGATCGACCCGGCCGAGACCCGCGAGGTGCTGATCCGCTCGCTGGCCATGCTCCGGTCCAAGCACGCCGACCTGCCGGCCCGCAAGCACGGCAACCCGCCGCAGTAATTCCGCCACCGCTCTGTACCGCAGTCACCCTGCGACCTTGGAGACGACGAAAGTGAACCCTGCCGATACCTCCGACCGTTCCCTGGTCCGCGTCGAGAAGGGCGAGGCCAGCGAGGAGGAGCTCGCCGCGCTGACCGCGGTGCTGCTCGCCCGCGCCGCCCACCGGCCGGCCGACGTTCCGGCGCAGCCGTACGCCACCGCCGCCCGCTGGCGCCGCCTGGAGCGTCAGCGCGGCTTCCACGGCGCGCGCTCCTGGCAGCGGTAACCACGAGCAGTACGTACGAAGGGCCCCGCACACCTCGGTGTGCGGGGCCCTTCGGCGTACCGGGGCGGTCAGGTGCGCACCGCGCCGGCCGCCTCGACCGCGGGCTCCGGGGGAGTGGTGTCCGCGGACGGCTCGGGCAGCTTCAGGTACAGCGTGAGCAGCGAGGAGACGACGTACAGCGCGGCGAAGATGATGACGACGCCGGCCGGGCCGACCGGGGTGAGGAAGAGGCTGACGATCGCCGGGCCGACGAAGGCCGCGCCGCCCGCGCCGAGGTTCAGCAGCGCCATCGCGCCGCCCTTGTTCTCCGGGGCGAGCGACGGGATCAGCGCGGAGATGGGGACGAAGCCGGCCAGCGTGATGCCGTAGAGCATGCCGCAGACGATCGCGACCGGGTAGTTGTGCCCGACGGCCTGCGGCACGAAGTACAGCGTCAGCGTGGTGACGGCGCAGCCCAGGCCGCCGAACGTGGCGATGGTCTTCCGCCAGCCGATCTTGTCGCCGATGACGCCGAAGATCAGGTTGAAGGCGACGTTCGTGCCGTAGATGACGGCGAGCAGGGTCAGCCAGCGGCCCTCGCCGAAGCCCAGTTCCTTGCCGAAGAAGGTGGGCAGGAAGACCAGGAAGCCGAACTCCGGCGCGGTGTTGATGACGCGCACCACGCAGCCCACCGCGACCCGGGGGTGCGTCCAGGCGATCGAGAGGCTGGAGATGAGCGACTGCACCGGCCTGACCTCGGGCGGTGCCAGCCGGGAGAAGCCGGTCCGCTCCTTCACGCCCAGCATGCAGAAGGCGCCGCCGAGCGCGATGATGCCGAGCGCCACCCACAGCGTGCCGAACGCGCCGAAGACCGGGTTGGTGGCGCCGGCCACCAGCGAACCCAGCGTGGGCAGGCCGCCGGTGAAGGCCATGTAGAACCAGCCGACAGCGGCCCCCATCCGTGCCATGGGCGCCGTCGCCGTGATCCAGACCAGGAATCCGAAGGCGAAGAGCGGGTAGCCGAAGCCGCGCAGCCCGTAGAAGACCAGCATGAGCGGATAGTTCTCGGGACCGAGCGCGAAGACCAGGAAGAGGACGTCGAAGACGATCCAGACGGCCAGCCCCAGCTGCATCACGCGGCGCGGACCCCACAGGTCCGAGAGCGCGCCGGAGAGCCAGGAGGCGAGCATGACCGTGACACCGTAGGCGGTGATGACGTACGAGGCGTGCACCTCGGTACCGGCGCCGTGGTCCGCCATGTACGGCGCGATGAAGCCCGACTCGACACCGTCGCCGATCATGAAGAGCAGGACGCCGAGGTAGCCGAAGACCAGCGGCTTGGGAATGCCGAGGCGGTCGGGCAGTGAGAGCGCCGAGGGGGGAGCCATGTCACGCCTCCGTGGGAGCGAGGGTGGTGAGGGTGGGACATCAGCAGCATGAATCCTGTGAACTTCACATGCAAGATGTGATTCCGGGTTTTCTGAGCCGTGATATTCACAGCACCGAGCGTGATTTACGCGCTGAGGGGTGACGGATCTGTGATCCGGGTGTTAAATCCAACAGGGACGGAACAAAGGAGTGTGCCCTGATGACCACGACGCCCGACGGCCTCGGACACAACGCCGCGACCTTCCGCGAGGACTGGCTGGAGGGACTGGCCGACGCGTACGCGCGCACGCTCCGGCGGGTCCCCGACACCTATGGCGTCGTCGGCCGCCATGTCCCGCGTCCCGGGAAGGTCGCCGTCGTCATCGGCGGCGGCTCCGGCCACTACCCGGCCTTCGCCGGACTGGTCGGGCCCGGGCTCGCGGACGCCGCCGCGGTCGGCGACGTCTTCGCGAGCCCCAGCGCCGAGCAGATCTACCGCACCGCCAAGGCCGCCGACGGCGGCGCGGGCGTGCTGATGTCCTACGGGAACTACGCGGGCGACGTGATGCACTTCGGCCTGGCGGCCCGCCGGCTCGCCGCCGAGGGCGTGCCCGTACGTACCGTCCTGGTCACCGACGACGTGGCCAGCGGCCCGCCGCCGGTCGAGGGCCAGGAGATCGACCCCTCGCGCGACCGGCGCGGGGTGGCCGGCGACTTCTTCGTCTTCAAGGTGGCGGGCGCGGCCGCCGAGCGCGGCGACGACCTGGACGGCGTGACCCGGATGGCCGCCCGCGCCAACGCCATGACCCGCACCTTCGGCGCCGCCTTCGCCGGCTGCACGCTGCCCGGCGCGAGCGAGCCGCTGTTCACCGTGAACAAGGGCACCACCGAGCTGGGCATGGGCATCCACGGCGAGCCCGGCCTGCGCACCACCCGCAGCCTCACCGCGACCGAACTCGCCGACGAACTGGTCGACAACCTCCTCCCGGAGCTGCCGCGGCTCCCCGAGGGCGGGGACGGCCGGGTCGCGGTGCTGCTCAACGGCCTGGGCCGGACCAAGTACGAGGAGATGTTCGTCGTCTTCCGGCAGGTCAACCGGCGCCTGAGGGAGGCCGGGCTGACGCCGTTCCGCCCGGAGGTCGGCGAGTTCGTCACCTCCTTCGACATGGCGGGCGTCTCGCTGTCGGTGATGGTCCTCGACGACGAGCTCGCGGAGCTGTACGACGCGCCCTGCGACACCCCGGCCTTCCGCAGCCTGCCGGGGCCCCGCAGGGACGCGGACGACGTACGCGAGGCCCCGGCGGCCGCCGCTGAGCAGGCGCGGGCGCACGCGCCGGCCGGGCCGTCCGCCGCCGACCTGCCCGCCACCGCCGCCCTTCAGGCCGCGCTGGACCTGGTCGCGGCCAACGAGGACGAGCTGGGGCGGCTGGACGCGGTCGCGGGCGACGGGGACCACGGGATCGGGATCGTCCGCGGGCTGCGGGCGGCGGTGGCCGCAGCGCGCGCGGCGGAACCGGGGCCGGCCGGGGACCCGCGCTCGGCGGGTACCGCGCTGCTCTCCGCCGGTCTCGCCCTCGCCGACGCCTCCGGGGGCGCGTCGGGCGCGCTGTACGGGGCGCTGCTTGCCGAGACCGGTGCCGTGCTCGTACGGGCTCCGGAGGGCACCGGCTGTACGACGGGGCTGCTCGCGGAGGCGGTGGGTGCGGCGCAGCGGGCGGTGAGCGAGCTGGGCGGCGCGCAGGTCGGTGAGAAGACCCTGCTGGATGCGGTGGACCCGTTCCGGGCCGAACTCGCGAATCGTACGGGTGAGCCGCTCGCTGCCGCCTGGCGGGCCGCGGCCGAGGCCGCCACGAAGGCGGCCGCCGCGACCGCGGAACTCGTACCGGCCCGGGGCCGTGCTGCCCGCATGGGCGATCTCGGTTACGGCCACGCGGACGCGGGTGCGACCTCGCTGGCGCTGCTCGTCACCGCCGTGGGGGCGACGCTGCGCTGACGGCGCGCGAAGGGCCCCGCACACCACGGTGTGCGGGGCCCTTCGCGTACGGGCGGGCCGTCGGCGTCAGCGAAGCCGCGCCATCAGCGCGTGTTCCACGAGCGTGATGAGCGCGCTCTTGGCCTCGCTGCGGTGCCGTGCGTCCGTCGTGATGATCGGGGCGTCCGGGCCGATCTGGAGGGCCTCACGGACCTCGTCCGGCGTGTACGGCTGGTGTCCGTCGAAGCCGTTGAGGGCAATGACGAACGGCAGGCCGCTGTTCTCGAAGTAGTCGACCGCGGGGAAACAGTCCGCCAGGCGGCGGGTGTCCACGAGGACGACAGCGCCGATGGCGCCGCGGACCAGGTCGTCCCACATGAACCAGAAACGGTCCTGACCGGGCGTACCGAAGAGGTACAGGATCAGGTCCTGGTCCAGCGTGATACGGCCGAAGTCCATCGCCACCGTCGTGGTGGTCTTGTCCGGCGCGTGCGTCAGGTCGTCGATGCCCGCCGAGGCGGAGGTCATCACGGCTTCGGTACGCAGCGGATTGATCTCGGAGACGGCCCCGACGAAGGTCGTCTTGCCCACGCCGAAGCCGCCCGCCACCACGATCTTCGCGGAGGTGGTGGAGCGGGCTGCACCGCTAGAGCTTGCGAAGTCCACTGAGCACCCTTTCGAGCAGTGTCACATCTGGCTGTCCGCCGGCGGACTCGTCACCGCCGGGCTGATGGATGGCGACGAGTCCGGCCTCCGCCAGGTCGGCGACGAGGATCCGGGCGACGCCGAGGGGGATGGAGAGGAGCGCGGAGATCTCGGCGACCGACTTGATCTCGCGGCACAGATGGCAGATGCGCTGATGCTCCGGCAGCTGGCCCTGCAGCTGAGCCTGCCCGGCCGTGGTGTGCACCAGTGCCTCGATGGCGAGCTGGTAGCGCGGCCGGGTGCGGCCCCCGGTCATGGCGTACGGGCGGACCAGCGGGTTCTGCGCGCCACCGGTCGGCGCCGACGGCTCGGCGCGCCGTTGCGGCGGCTGGAACGGTTCTATGCGCGGAACCCGGGGCCCCTCGTCGCCATAGCCGTAGGGCGAGGCGGCGGGGGTGCCGTACGGCATGTCGTAGGACTGCTGCTGCGGCTCGGGCCGCTGCTGCCGACGACTCGGCGCGGACGGGAAGTTGAAGCGGTTGTACTGGGTTTCGCCCTGCGACTCGGGCAGATGCCCGGAATCGTACGGGTATCCGCTAGGGGGCGTTGCCACGTTTCCTCCTCCAACTTGCCAATCCGACGCCGGTCGCGCCACCGCACCCTATGGTGCGGTGGCGAGAAACGCACTGCCTGTCTGTCAGTTGAGAAGGCTGCCCTGCAGTTCGGCGCGCAGGTCGGGCGTGAGAACGCTGCCCGCGCGATCGACCAGCAGGGCCATCTCGTAACCGACGAGGCCGATGTCGCACTCGGGGTGCGCCAGTACGGCCAGCGACGATCCGTCCGAGACGGACATGATGAAGAGGAACCCGCGCTCCATCTCCACCACGGTCTGGTTGACGCTCCCGCCTTCGAAGATGCGGGAGGCACCCGAGGTCAGCGAGGTGAGCCCGGAGGCCACCGCCGCCAACTGATCGGCTCTGTCCCGAGGGAACCCCTCGGACATGGCGAGGAGGAGACCGTCTGCGGAGACCACGACCGTGTGGGACACACCGGGGGTGTTGTCCACGAAGTTGGTGATCAACCAGTTCAGGTTCTGCGCCGCCTGGCTCATCGGGCTCACACTAACGCTCCTGATCGTAGGTGCTGCCGGGGCCGAAGCCCTGTTGGTCATTCTTGGGTGACTCCATACCGGCACTGCGTCCCTGCTGGACACCGCGGCGCAGGTTGCTCAGCCTGCCCCGGACGTCCTCGGGCGCACGGGAGACCTGGGGGCCGCCCTGCAGAGTCTGCTCCGCCGTGCCCTCGACCAAATTGGCCTTGGGCACCCGCCGGGGGAGACCGGAGGAGGTGATCCCGCCTGCCTTCGGCTCGCGAAGCTGCTCCGCCCGCTGCCAGCGCTCATCGTTGGCGGTACGCCAACCAAAGCTGTCCTCCGACGTGCTCCGCTGTTGCTGGGGCGACGCCGGCTCCTCGGGCTGCTGCCACTCCTGCTGCCCTGGGGCCTTGTCACCTCCGCGGCGCGGAAGGCCGGCGTCGGTCAGGGAGTGGGTTTCGCTCGGGGTGGGACCCGGACGATCGAATGCTACGCGTTCCTGCGGCTGCGCGGGAGCGTCGGGACCATTGTGGTCCGATTCCGCTTGACCGCCGAAGTAGCCCTGGAACGGAGCGGGTTCGCTCCGTCCGGGACCCTGCCGGCCGTCTGCGGAGTACTGCGGCTGCTCGCCGGTGCGCTCCGAAGAGCCCTGGTCGAACAGGTTCTGACCACCGAAGGAACGGTCGTCGTAGGCGCCGGCGGGCCCGTCGTGGGACTGCTGCCCGGCGGTCTCCTGGGGGGCGTACGGCTGCTCCTGGAAGCCGTCGTACGCGGCGCCCGTGCGCTCCGCTTCGCCGCGCCGGGGGAGCCCGCCGAAGTCCTGCGCCGGGTTCTGCGCGGGCTCCTGGCCCGGCGCACCGTGCCGCGGAGCGCCGTTCTGAGCTTCCAGTGCCGCGCGGCGCTCCTCGCGGAGCAGGGAGCGGCCCACGGGGTCCAGGTCCGCGGAGTCGTCCGACGGCCGGTAGTGGTCGTCGAAGCCGAGCTCCGCGGCGGTACGCATGTCCTCGGGCTGCTGGAACGACTGCGGGTGCTCCGGCATGATCCGGGAGACCGTGAAGTCGTCCTCGAACTGGTCCTCGCCGCCACCGCCGTGGGTGATCGCCTCCGGCAGCATGACCAGCGAGGTGGTGCCGGCCTGCTCGCCCGAGGGGCGCAGCTGGACGCGGATGCCGTGCCGGTCCGCCAGCCGGCCGACCACGAAGAGGCCCATGCGCTGGGAGATCGCGATGTCGACGGTCGGCGGGTTGGCCAGCTTGTGGTTGATGTCCGCGAAGTCCTCGGGGGTGAGCCCGATGCCCTTGTCGTGGATCTCGATCATCACGCGGCCGTCGGGGAGACGGGTCGCGGTGACCCGCACCTTGGTCTGCGGCGAGGAGAACGTCGTGGCGTTCTCCAGCAGCTCGGACAGCAGGTGCACGAGGTCGGTGACGGCCTGGCCGTGGATCTCGCTCTCGGGGAAGCCCTGGAGCTCGATGCGCTCGTAGGACTCCACCTCGGAGGTGGCCGCGCGCAGCACGTCGATCAGCGGGACCGGCTGGGTCCAGCGGCGGCCGGGCTCCTCGCCCGCGAGGATGAGGAGGTTCTCGCCGTTGCGCCGCATACGCGTGGCGAGGTGGTCCAGGCGGAAGAGGTTCTCCAGCTGGTCCGGGTCCGCCTCGTTGTTCTCCAGGTCCGTGATGAGGGACAGCTGCCGCTCGATCAGGCCCTGGTTACGGCGCGAGAGGTTGGTGAAGATCGCGTTGACGTTGCCCCGCAGCAGCGCCTGCTCGGCGGCCAGCCGCACGGCCTCGCGGTGGACCTGGTCGAACGCCCGGGCGACCTCGCCGATCTCGTCGGTGGTGGTGATCGGGATCGGCTTGACGCGGGTGTCCACCCGGCCCGGGTCCGTACGGGAGAGCTGGTCGACCAGCATCGGCAGCCGCTGCTCGGCGATGCCGAAGGCGGCGGTGCGCAGCTCCTGCATGTTGCGGGTCATCGAGCGGGCCATCAGGCCGGCGATGAGGAACGCGATGATCAGCGCGCCGAGCGCGACGCCGGAGTCCACGAAGGTGGTCTGCTGCGCGTCGTCGGCGATCTGCGCGGCCTCGGCCACCGCCTTGTCGGCGAGGTCCTCCTCGATACCGCGGTACATGTCGAACTTGCCGGTGGACGCCGCGAACCAGGTCTGCGGCGTGACGCCCTTGGCGGCGAGCAGCTGCGGCGAGGCGCCGGAGGAGATCGCCTGGACCATCGCGTCGATGGACGGCGGCGCCTGGAACTGCCTACCGGCCGCGAGGGCCTGCTTCCGCGCCTTGGCGGCCTGCTCCTGGCCCTTCTTCTTGAGGGCCGCGGAGTCCGTCTTCAGCCGCTCGACGTCCTCGGGGGTGCCGCCGGAGGTGTACTCGCCGACGGCGATGCCCTCCAGGTAGGCGTACGACGCGAACGCGGTGAGCTGCTTCTTGCGCTCCTTGGCGTTCGTCGCCGGGTGCACCAGCAGGTGGGTGCCGATGGAGCGCTGCAGGGAGGTGGCGGCCTTCGCCAGCGAGACGGCGTAGACCGTGCGTCCGTAGGAGGTGATGTTGCCGGTGCCCAGACCCAGCTCGTTGGAGAACTCCATCAGCGGGTGCTGGACCTCGGTGTAGCCCTCCTCGGTCTGCACACCGGTCAGCTGCGAGGTGTAGGCGGCCTTGCGCAGCACTTCGAGCTTGGGCTCGACCTTCTCGAAGACCGCGAGGCGGCGCTTCAGGCCCGGCTTGTCGGGCATGTTCTTGACCGCGTCGTGGAAGTCGGCGGCGGCGGCGTCGGTCTCGGCCCGCGCGTCCCGGACGACCGGGTCGTTGCGCTTGCCCTGGAGGAGCGGCGCCGCGGTGCGGTCCCGCTCGTCGACGAGGGCCTGGCCGTAGGAGGCGGCCGCCTGGACCAGCTTCGCGGTGTTCTCGGCGTCCTGGGCTTCGTTCCAGGTCGAGACCGAGGTGTTCACCCGCAGCCCGGCGAAGATCAGCGCCAGGATGACGGGCAGCAGCAGGATCGCGTTGAGCCGGGTGGCCACCCGCCAGTTGCGCGGGGACATCCGGTTGCCACGCACGGGCCGGCTGCTCAGCGGACTTTCAGGCGCGTCGGAAGGCGACGCCGTATGACGCGGCGGCGGTGTGAAGTTGCCCCGCTGCGCCGCCTGCTGCGGCGCGGGGCCCGACTTGCTTCGCCTCACTCGACCAACAACCTCTCGGCGCCGGCACGTATCTCGCTGTGCCGTTTCGTTCTGGGCGTTACCTACTCCGGAGTTCAGCGAATTCCAGCACGTCAGGGCCGCGCGTTCCAAACAGTGCGCACAAGATGAGCAAGCCCCGCGGGACGCCAGATAAAAGGGGCGTTAAGGGCGAGGCGCGGCAAAAGCCGGGGGAAAAGTGAACACAGCGAAGCCAGCTGTGCGCATCCGGTGTCGAGGTCCCGGGATTTCTCTGTCGAAACGTTATGAACGCCGGGGCCCGGCGTGTCCAAGGACACAGCGCGCCCCGGCGCAACTGACCGTACGGCAGCGTTACTTGAGCCGCGCCATAAGAGCGTGTTCGACGAGCGTGATGAGGGCACCCTTGGCCTCGCCGCGGTGCCGGGCATCGGTCGTGATGATCGGCGTATCGGGGCCGATCTGCAGCGCTTCGCGCACCTCGTCGGGGGTGTACGGCTGCTGTCCGTCGAATCCGTTCAGCGCGATCACGAACGGCAGCCCGCTGTTCTCGAAGTAGTCGACCGCGGGGAAGCAGTCGGAGAGCCGGCGGGTGTCGACGAGTACCACGGCACCGATCGCACCGCGGACCAGATCATCCCACATGAACCAGAAACGGTCCTGGCCGGGCGTGCCGAAGAGATAGAGAATCAAATCCTGATCGAGGGTGATACGCCCGAAATCCATGGCGACGGTGGTCGTCGTCTTGTCCTGGACGTGACTGAGGTCGTCGATGCCCGCGGAAGCGGACGTCATCACGGCCTCGGTACGCAGCGGATTGATTTCGGAAACCGCCCCGACAAAGGTGGTTTTGCCCACGCCGAAACCGCCCGCCACCACGATCTTCGCGGACGTGGTCGAACGGGACGCGGCGTCAGAGCTTGCGAAGTCCACTGAGCACCCTCTCCAGCAAGGTCACATCGGGCGTGCCGCCGGCCTCACCGCTGCCGCCGGGCTGGTGGATCGCCACCATGCCGGCCTCGGCCAGGTCGGCGACCAGGATTCTGGCCACGCCGAGCGGTATGTGCAGCAGCGCGGAGACCTCCGCCACCGACTTCACCTCGGCGCACAGATGGCAGATGCGCTGGTGCTCCGGCAGCAGTCCGGGCAGCTGGGAGGGATCGGCCGTGGTGCTGACCAGCGCCTCGATGGCGAGCTGGTAGCGCGGCCGGGTCCGGCCTCCGGTCATCGCATACGGGCGGACCAGCGGTTGGTCGCCCCCGTCGTCCCCGTACGGCTGGCTGCTGTAGCCGTACGGGCCGGGCGAAGCGGGTGGCGGGGTCATGGGTCCTCCGGGCTGGACAACTGGCTGTCGTCGGATCGGGCCGGTGGGGGGGGATTCGGCACGTGGGGTCGGTGGTGGATCAGTTCAGCAGACTGCCCTGCAGCTCGGCCCGCAGGTCCGGCGTCAGCACGCCGCCCGCACGGTCCACGAGCAGGGCCATCTCGTAACCGACGAGGCCGATGTCGCACTCCGGGTGCGCCAGTACGGCCAGCGACGATCCGTCCGAGATGGACATGAGGAAGAGGAAGCCGCGCTCCATCTCCACCACGGTCTGGTTGACGTTCCCGCCCTCGAAGATGCGGGACGCGCCGGATGTCAGGGAGGTGAGCCCGGAGGCCACCGCGGCGAGCTGGTCGGCCCGGTCCCGCGGGAAGCCCTCGGACATCGCGAGCAGCAGACCGTCGACCGAGACGACCACCGTGTGGGACACCCCGGGGGTGTTGTCCACGAAATTGGTGATCAACCAGTTCAGGTTCTGCGCCGCCTGGCTCATCGGACTCAACTAACGCTCCTGCTGGTGAGTGGGGTCCACGACGGGGTGCGTGCCGGTGTGCCCGGCCTGCCGGCCCTGCTGGATGCCCCGGCGGAGATTGGTCAGCCGGCCACGCACGTCGTCGGGCGAACGGGAGACCTGCGGGCCGCCCGGACGCGGCTCCTGCTGCGCGGTGCCTGCGACGAGGTTCGCACGCGGGACGCGGCGCGGCAGCCCGGAGGTGGTGATCCCCCCGGCCGCGGGCTGCCGGACCTGCTCGGCCCGGCGCCAGACGTCGTCATTGGGAGTGGAACGCCACTCGGCCTGCGCCTGCGCGCCCCGGCCCGTCGGCTCGCGCCGCGGCAGCCGCGGCGACTCCGGGGCGCTCTGCGGCCGGCTCGCGGGCTCCTCGGCCGCGCTGCCGCCCGGCTGGGTGAACCAATTCGACTCGATCGTGTCGAAGATCGGCGAACCCGCGTCGCCCGTGCTCCGCGGCGCGGGGCCGCCGAGCAGATCGGCGTCGTCCGGAGCGGAGTGCGGCTGCTGCTGTACGGGGACCTCACCGGCGCGGGGCGCGCGCCCGAAGGCACCGTCCCCGCCGAAGGCGTCCTCGCGGCCGAAGGAGTCGTCCCGGCCGAAGGAGTCGTTGTCGTACGCCTGGCCGCCGCGCGGGGCCTCCTCGCCGCGGGCGGGCGCCGGGGCACTCTCCTCGGCGGGACGGCCGTCCTGCGCGGACTGCGGGGCGAACTCGCCGCTCCACATCGGGCTGGCGGGCGCGGCGGACGCCGGGGGAGGCGCGGGCGCCTCCTCGGCGGGCTGTCCGGACGACGGCGCCGCGGGCAGCTCGAACTCACCGCTCCACAGCGGACGGTCGCCCTGCGGGGCGCCCTGTGCGGGGGACGCGCCGCGTGCCGGGGCGTTCGCGCCGGGGCGCTGCCCGCCGAAGTCGGGGCGCTCGAACTGCGCCGTGTCGCCGGGGCCGCCGGCCGCCGGGCGCTCGAACTGCCCGGTGGTCCCGGGGCGGCCGGATATCCCGTCGCCGCGGTGCCGGCCGGGGTGCTCCGGCTCCTCGTGGCCGCGCGGGTGCTCCTCCTGGCCGTGGCGGGGCGCCAGCGGCCAGTCGTCGGCCGCCTCGCGCCGCGCGCCCCAGTTGGCGCCGGGCTGCTGGCTGGGTTCCCGCGGCGCGGACTCGGCCGCGCTGGGGCCGGTCAGCTCGCCGGCCGGGCTGCGGGTGGGCAGCTGCGGCCGCTCGCCGCGCGGCGCGGGTGCGCCGGTGGGCGGGGCCACGGTCGGCTGGTGGCTCGCGGCCGGCGGCTGGGCCGGCTCGCCGCCGCGCACCGGCAGCGTGGGCCGGTCCTGGCCGGCGGGGGCCGCGGGACGGTTGCCGAAGGCGTTGTTCTGCGCGGGGGCCGGGGCACCGGGAGCGCCGGGGGCGCCGCCGGGCTGGCCCGCGCCGGGGCGGGTGGGCAGCGCCGTACGGGGGCCCGCGCCGACCTGGCCGCGCGGCTGGAGGCCGGCGAGCCGGCTGGTGTGCTGGCCGTGGCCGCCGCCCGCGTCGCCGGTGCCGCGGCCGCCCGCGGCCTTGCCGCCCGGGCCGGGCTTCTTGCCGGCGCCGCCGCTCTGCGCGACGTCCACCGGCAGCATGACCAGGGCCGTTGTACCGCCGGAGTCGGAGGGCCGCAGCTGGACGCGGATGCCGTGCCGCAGGGACAGCCGGCCGACCACGAAGAGGCCCATCCGGCGGGACACCGAGACGTCCACGGTCGGCGGGCTGGCGAGCCGCTCGTTGATCGCCGAGAGGTCCTCGGGGGAGAGGCCGATGCCGGTGTCGTGGATCTCGACCAGGACGCGGCCGTCGGGCAGCGCGTGACCGGTGACCTTGACCTTGGTCTGCGGCGAGGAGAACGAGGTGGCGTTCTCCAGCAGCTCGGCGAGGAGGTGCACGAGGTCGTTGACGACGCGGCCCGCGACCTCGGTGGTCGGTACCGCGCTCAGTTCGATGCGCTCGTACTGCTCCACCTCGGAGGCGGCGGCGCGCAGCACGTCGACCAGCGGGACCGGGCGGGTCCAGCGGCGGCCCGGCTCCTCGCCCGCGAGGACGAGGAGGTTCTCGCCGTTACGGCGCATTCGGGTCGCGAGGTGGTCGAGCTTGAAGAGCGAGGAGAGCTGGTCGGGGTCGGCCTCGCGGGACTCCAGCTCCGAGATCAGCGAGAGCTGGCGCTGGATGAGGCCCTGGGACCGCCGCGAGAGGTTGGTGAACATCGCGTTGACGTTGCCTCGCAGCAGCGCCTGCTCGGACGCCAGCCGGACGGCCTCGCGGTGCACCTCGTCGAACGCGGTGGCCACCTTGCCGATCTCGTCCCGGCTGTGCACGCCCACGGACTCGACCGAGGTGTCCACGTCCTGCGGGTCGGCCTCGGAGAGGTGCTTGACCAGCTCGGGCAGCCGCTTCTGGGAGACCGTCTGCGCGGTGTCCTGCAGCCGGCGCAGCGAGCGGACCATGGAGCGGGAGACGACGAACGCGCCGATCAGCGAGATGCCCAGGACGAGCAGGATCACCGCGCCGTTGAGGATCGCGCCGGTGGTGGCGTCGTTGCGCAGCTCGCGGGACTTCTGCTCCATCTGCGAGAGCAGCGTCGTCTCGATCCGCGACATCAGGTTGATCTTGTTGGTGTCCAGGTCGTACCAGTCCAGGTACGACATCTGCTCACCGCGGATGCCCGACTCGGTCTTGAAGCTGCGGTCCGCGAAGGAGTTCGCGTGCTCGATGTCGTCGTTGCCGCTGTCCAGGCCCTCCATGAGGGACGCGGCGCCGGGGTAGATGTTGGAGAACCGCTTGAGCGCGGACTCCTCGTTGTCCTCGGCGGTACGGCCGGCCAGCCGGTCGTTCGCGGACAGGTGCGCGTGGCCCTTGTTGGACAGACCGGCGCTGACGAACGCCCGCTGCATCGACGCGTACTCCTTGGCGGAGGAGAACGCGGCCAGGGAGCGGGTGCTCTGGATCATCTCCGGGTTACTGGTCGCCTGCGCCATGTCCTGGGACAGCGCGAGCAGGGAGGTGATCAGCTGGTTGTAGCTGGTGATCGTCTGGGCGACGTTCTCGTCGTCGGAGTACGCCTTGTTCCGTACCTCGTTGAGCGTGCCCAGCTGGCGCTGGATGTCGACGATCGTGGCGCGCACGCCGGCCATCGAGCCGCGTGCCGCGTCGACGTCGTCGGTGTGCTCCTTGAAGGACTTGATCGCGCGGTCGGTCTCCTCGCGCGGCGCCACCACATCGGTGTCGTCCTTGGTGTTGCCGGAGCCGGCCAGCGGGCCCGCCGAACGGTCCCGCTCCTCCTGGAGCGCGTCGGCGAGCTCGGTGGCCTGCCGCGTCATCTCCGTGAGGAGCTGCATGCGGTCCAGCTGGTCCATGTTGTCCAGCTCGCTGCTGATCCGCAGGCCGCCCAGCGTGGTGGCCGCGACCACGGGCAGCGCGATCAGGGAGACCAGGCGCGTGCTGATGCGCCAGTTGCGCAGCGAAAGACGGGACCCGGGGCCCACGGGGCCCTTGGTCTTGGGGCGCTCGGCGGCGGAGTCGCCGACCGGCGCCGGGTCGGTCCGGTCGGTCGGCAACGTGCCGCTCGCCGGACCGTTGCTCTGGGCGCGCTGCTGCGAGGAGGCGCGGTCGGTCCCGCCGCGCAGCTCCGGGTCAGCCGCAGCGCTGCCATCCCTCTTGTAACGTCCCTGCACTAGCGTCGCAACCTCTGGACCAGGCGTCCCTCCGCGTACGGCGGGACGGTGTCGAGTCGTAGGGGGCCGCGGGCCCCATGGCGGTCGTGAGTGTGACCGGCGGGCTACTCCCTCTGGCGAAGAGAGCGGCCACCACCGCGCGGCGCTGCTGTGCGCCCCCTGCGCGCCGTGTGAAACATGCGGCGGTCCGTGGAATTCCAGCACAGTGCCGCATCAGCAACAAGAGCGGAGCCCCTGGCTGTGACATGAGTGACGCAATGTATGGAGTGAGTAACGAGCAGTAGAAGCCCCCGCCCCTTATAAGGGACTTTTGCGAGCGTTACGGGCGCCATAGCGTCCCGCCCCCGCCCCAGTAAAGGGGAGTGGAACATGTGCTTCGCTCCGCCAATGTCCGTTTCGTCAACGGCGCTCGATCATGAAAATTGCGGCATTTGCCACACTGTTCGTGAGCAAACTCACATGGTGATCACCGACTTGAGCGCAAGATCGACGGGAATAGCGCGCATAGCCTGACGCTTTACACCGGTGCCGCAATCGCCCAGCGGCACCTGCATGGGCAGTGACCACCACAGCGAGATACGCGAGGCATTCCGACAGTGAAGACGACGATGATGTTCCGCTCCATAGCCAACCCGCGGCGCACGACCCTGACGCACCTGAAGGACGCCGAGGAGCTGCAGAGCGCACCGGTCCAGGACGCCGCACAGCCGGAGCACGCCGTCGAGCTGCCCACCCAGACCGCCAACCCCCGCCGCACCGTCCTCATGGACGCGCCCGAGTAGGACGCGGCGCACAAAAAGGACAGAGGGCGGGCCCCGCTCCCGCGATAGCCTGGGGTGTCCACTCCCGGCAAGAGATCAAGAGGGGCAGCGGCTTCCGTGCGCATCGCCAGATTTTCCATCGACGGCAACGTCGGCTTCGGCGTCGTCGAGGGCAACGACCTCGACGTCATCAAGGGACACCCCTTCGCCGAGTTCGAGCGCTCGGGTCAGAAGGTCCCCTTGGACAAGGTGCGGCTGCTGCCGCCCGTCCTCCCCAACAAGGTCGTGGCCATCGGCCGCAACTACGCCGAGCACGCCAAGGAGCTCGGCAACGAGGTCGACGACGTGCCGGTCGCCTTCTTCAAGCCCTCCACCTCGGTGGTCGGCCCCGGCGACCCCGTCGTGTACCCCTCCTTCTCGCAGGAGGTGCACCACGAGGCCGAGCTGGCCGTCGTCATCGGCCGCATGTGCCGCGAGGTGCCCCGCGAGCGGGTCAAGGACGTCATCCTCGGCTACACCTGCGCCAACGACATCACCGCGCGCGACGTCCAGCGGCGCGAGGCGCAGTGGGCCCGGGCCAAGGGCTTCGACAGCGCCTGCCCGCTCGGCCCCTGGGTCGAGACCGAGCTGGACCCGGGCGATCTGACCATCCAGTGCACGGTCAACGGCGAACAGCGCCAGCTGGGCCGCACGAGCGAGATGGTCCGCTCGATCGAGGACCTGATCGTCCACATCACGGAGGCGATGACGCTGCTCCCCGGCGACGTCGTCCTCACGGGCACCCCCGCCGGGGTCGGCCCGCTCAACGTCGGCGACGAGGTCGCCGTCACCATCGAAGGCATCGGCACTCTCACCAACAAGGTGATCAAGCGTGGCTAACGCGACCCCCGTCCGCGTACGTTTCTGTCCCTCGCCGACCGGCAACCCCCACGTGGGCCTGGTCCGCACCGCCCTCTTCAACTGGGCGTTCGCGCGGCACCACGAAGGCACCCTGGTCTTCCGGATCGAGGACACCGACGCGGCCCGCGACTCCGAGGAGTCCTACCAGCAGCTCCTGGACGCCATGCGCTGGCTGGGCTTCGACTGGGACGAGGGCCCCGAGGTCGGCGGCCCGCACGCCCCGTACCGCCAGTCGCAGCGCATGGACATCTACCAGGACGTCGCGCAGAAGCTGCTGGACGGCGGCTACGCCTACCACTGCTACTGCACCGCCGAGGAGCTGGAGGAGCGCCGGGAGGCCGCGCGCAAGGCCGGCAAGCCCTCCGGGTACGACGGCAAGTGCCGCACGGTGACCCCCGAGCAGAAGGCCGCGTACGAGGCCGAGGGCCGCACCTCGATCGTCCGCTTCCGGATGCCCGACGAGACGATCACCTTCACCGACCTGGTCCGCGGCGAGCTGACCTTCCAGCCGGAGAACGTGACCGACTACGGCATCCTCCGCGCCAACGGCGCGCCGCTGTACACGCTCGTCAACCCGGTCGACGACGCGCTCATGGAGATCACCCACATCCTCCGCGGCGAGGACCTGCTCTCCTCCACCCCGCGCCAGATCGCCCTGTACAAGGCGCTGATCGAGCTGGGCATCGCGAAGCAGATCCCGGCCTTCGGCCACCTGCCGTACGTCATGGGCGAGGGCAACAAGAAGCTCTCCAAGCGCGACCCGCAGTCCTCGCTGAACCTCTACCGCGAGCGCGGCTTCCTCCCCGAGGGCCTCCTCAACTACCTCTCCCTCCTCGGCTGGTCCTTCTCCGAGGACCAGGACATCTTCTCCATCGAGGAGATGGTGGCGAAGTTCGAGATCGAGGACGTCAACGCCAACCCGGCGCGCTTCGACCTGAAGAAGTGCGAGGCGATCAACGCCGACCACATCCGGCAGCTGGACGTGAAGGACTTCACCGAGCGCTGCGCCCCCTGGCTGCGCGCCCCCTTCGCCCCCTGGGACGAGGCGGACTTCGACCAGTCGGTGTTCGACGCGATCGCCCCGCACGCCCAGAGCCGCCTGAAGGTGCTCTCCGAGATCACCGACAACGTCGACTTCCTCTTCCTGAAGGAGCCGGTCTTCGACGAGGCGTCCTGGACCAAGGCGATGGGCAAGGGCGACCCGGTGGCCCTGCTCACCACCGCCCGCGCCAAGCTGGAGACCGCGGACTGGTCGAGCCCGGAGTCCCTCAAGGAGGCCGTCCTGGCCGCCGGCGAGGAGCACGGCCTCAAGCTCGGCAAGGCCCAGGCCCCGGTCCGCGTGGCCACCACCGGCCGCACGGTCGGCCTGCCCCTCTTCGAGTCCCTGGAGATCCTCGGCAAGGACCGCACCCTCGCCCGCATCGACGCGGCCCTGAAGAAGCTGGCCGCGTAAGGCCCGGCCCTTACAGGTCCTTGAGAGGGGGGCGCCGACCGTACTGGTCGGCGCCCCCCTTTTCGTACCCCTCGGAGCTGGAAAACCGGGTCTCCCGGCAGCGGCCGCGCCAGTACCGTGAGGATCATGCCGATACGCGCGGTCCTCTGGGACGTCGACACTGCATTCTTCGGGGGATGACCCCCGAACCCCCAGCCGTTCGGATGCGCCTCGGCTACCGTCGGGATCATGCCGATACGCGCGGTCCTCTGGGACGTCGACGACACGCTCTTCGATTACGCGAACGCGGACCGGGTGGGGATGCAGGCGCACCTCCTCGCCGAGGGCCTGACCGACGGGTACCCCTCCGTCGACCGGGCGCTTACCCGCTGGAAGGAGCTCACCGAGCTCCACTGGCGGCGGTTCGAGGCCGGCGGGGTCAGCTTCGAGGCGCAGCGGCGGGACCGGGTGCGGGACTTCCTCGGTACGGCCTCGCTGAGCGACGGGGACGCCGACGCGTGGTTCGGGCGGTACCTCGCGCACTACGAGGCCGCCTGGGCGCTCTTCCCGGACACCTTGCCGGTGCTGGAGCTGCTCGCGGCGGAGTACCGGCACGCGGTGCTCTCGAACTCCTCCGTACGCAATCAGGACCGCAAGCTGCGGGTTCTCGGTGTACGGGATCGTTTCGAGGCGCTGGTGTGCGCGGCGGACCTGGGGATCGCCAAGCCCGCTCCAGGGGCCTTCCACGCCGCCTGTGAGGCCCTGGGGCTGCCGCCCGCGGAGGTGGCGTACGTGGGGGACCAGCCCGACATCGACGCCGGTGGCGCCGTCGCCGCGGGCCTCACGGGCATCTGGCTGGACCGCCGGGGACTGGGCGGCCGGCCCGAGCTGATCCGGATCACCGGCCTGAACCAGCTGCCCGGCCTGCTGCGCGGCGATACCCGTTTTGGAGCGCCGGACACCTTCGGGTAATGTTCTTTCTGCGCCGCCCGAGAGGGCCGACAGGCCCGGCGGGAAGCGCAAGCCAAACAAAATCCCGCAAGGGGTTGCGTTTTGGTGGGCTATGGTGTAATTGGCAGCACGACTGATTCTGGTTCAGTTAGTCTAGGTTCGAGTCCTGGTAGCCCAGCAAGAGATCGTTTTTTTGGAAGCAGCGCCTTCTCGAAGTACAGTCTCTTGATCGCAGTGCCAGCCCCCGTTGTGTAGCGGCCTAGCACGCCGCCCTCTCAAGGCGGTAGCGCCGGTTCGAATCCGGTCGGGGGTACAGATCCTTGCACTCCACCTCCTTCGGGTCGCTCCCGGATGCGGTGATGATGAGGATCGCTAGGGCCCCCGTTGTGTAGCGGCCTAGCACGCCGCCCTCTCAAGGCGGTAGCGCCGGTTCGAATCCGGTCGGGGGTACTGGTGACCGGTCCTGGACCGGTCTCAACCACCATGGGCTATGGTGTAATTGGCAGCACGAGTGATTCTGGTTCATTTAGTCTAGGTTCGAGTCCTGGTAGCCCAGCGCAGTTGAGCAGGTGGACTGCAGACTTCCTGCTCAAGCCGCAGGTGAGCCCCCGTTGTGTAGCGGCCTAGCACGCCGCCCTCTCAAGGCGGTAGCGCCGGTTCGAATCCGGTCGGGGGTACAGAGAGAAAGGCCCTCCACTCAGGTGGAGGGCCTTTTTCGTGCGCCCGCTTTCGTCATGACTGATATCGGTCATCATGAAAAGACGCGGCATCGTGAAAAGAGGCGCGCGCAGAAAAGAAGAGAGCGAAGACAGGAAGAGCGGAAAGGCCCCCTGCCCACCGCCGGCGGCGTTGGCGACGGCAGGCGCGGGGCGATTCATCGGCCCGTACGCGTCAGCTCGTACGGCGCAGGGCCTCGCTGAGGCGGGCCGCCGCGTCGATGACGGCCTGGGCGTGCATCCGGCCGGGGTGCCGGGTCAGCCGCTCGATCGGCCCGGAGACCGACACGGAGGCCACCACGCGGTTCGACGGGCCCCGTACGGGCGCGGAGACCGAGGCCACGCCCGGCTCCCGCTCGCCGATCGACTGGGCCCAGCCGCGGCGCCGCACGCCCGAGAGGGCGGTCGCGGTGAAACGGGCGCCCTGAAGGCCCCTGTGCAGCCGCTCGGGCTCCTCCCAGGCCATCAGGATCTGCGCGGCCGACCCCGCCTTCATCGGGAGCGTGGAGCCCACCGGGACGGTGTCCCGCAGGCCCGAGAGCCGCTCGGCGGCCGCCACGCAGATCCGCATGTCGCCCTGCCGGCGATAGAGCTGGGCGCTCTCGCCCGTCACATCGCGCAGGTGCGTGAGAACCGGTCCGGCCGTGGCCAGCAGACGGTCCTCACCGGCCGCGGCGGCGAGCTCCGCCAGCCGCGGTCCGAGGATGAACCGTCCCTGCATGTCCCTCGCCACCATCCGGTGGTGTTCCAGTGCTACCGCAAGCCGGTGCGCCGTGGGGCGCGCGAGCCCGGTCGCTCCGACCAGCCCGGCGAGGGTGGCCGGACCGGACTCCAGAGCGCTCAATACCAGAGCCGCCTTGTCGAGAACGCCGACGCCGCTAGAGTTGTCCATGCAACGATACTCGCGTCTCACACTGTGAAACGCAAGTTCAATTTTCTGCGGAAGTCGCCACTCTTGAACCGAGGCCCTCGACCAGGGCCCGTGTACCGCCCGGTACGAGGGGTACGAGCGGCGGGCAATCAGACGAGTTGGGCCGGCGAAGTCGGCCGGCCGGAGGGACAGCGATGGGACGGACACTCGCGGAGAAGGTCTGGGACGACCACGTCGTCCGGCGCGCGGAAGGCGAGCCCGACCTCCTTTTCATCGATCTGCATCTGCTGCACGAGGTGACCAGCCCGCAGGCGTTCGACGGTCTGCGCAAGGCGGGCCGCCGGGTGCGGCGGACGGATCTGACCATCGCCACCGAGGACCACAACACCCCCACCCTGGACATCGACAAGCCGATCGCCGATCCGGTCTCGCGCACGCAGCTGGAGACGCTGCGCAAGAACGCCGCGGAGTTCGGGGTGCGGCTGCACCCGCTGGGCGATGTCGAGCAGGGTGTCGTGCACGTGGTGGGCCCGCAGTTGGGGCTGACCCAGCCGGGCACCACCGTGGTCTGCGGTGACTCCCACACCTCCACCCACGGCGCGTTCGGCGCGCTGGCCTTCGGCATCGGCACCAGCCAGGTCGAGCACGTGCTGGCCACCCAGACGCTGCCCCTGTCGCCGTTCAAGACCATGGCCATCACGGTCGAGGGCGAGCTGCCCGAGGGGGTCACCGCCAAGGACCTGATCCTCGCCATCATCGCGAAGATCGGCACCGGCGGCGGCCAGGGCTACGTCATCGAGTACCGCGGCTCGGCGATCGAGAAGCTCTCGATGGAGGCCCGGATGACCATCTGCAACATGTCCATCGAGGCCGGCGCCCGCGCGGGCATGATCGCCCCCGACCAGACCACCTTCGACTACCTCAAGGGCCGCGACCACGCCCCCAAGGGCGCCGACTGGGACGCGGCGGTGGAGTACTGGAAGACGCTGCGCACGGACGAGGACGCGGTCTTCGACCACGAGGTGGTCATCAACGCCTCCGAGCTGGCGCCGTTCGTCACCTGGGGCACCAACCCCGGCCAGGGCGCGCCGCTGTCCGAGAATGTCCCCGACCCGTCCTCCTACGAGGACGCTTCGGAGCGGTACGCCGCCGAAAAGGCCCTGGAATACATGGGGTTGACGGCCGGTCAGCCGCTGCGCGACATCAAGGTGGACACCGTCTTCGTAGGTTCGTGCACCAACGGACGCATCGAGGACCTGCGCGCCGCCGCCGCGCTCCTGGACGGCCGCAAGGTCGCCGACGGCGTACGGATGCTCATCGTCCCCGGCTCCGTACGGGTCGCCCTGCAGGCGGTCGAGGAGGGCCTGGACAAGGTCTTCACCGCGGCGGGCGCCGAATGGCGGCACGCGGGCTGCTCGATGTGCCTGGGCATGAACCCCGACCAGCTGGCCCCCGGCGAGCGCTCCGCCTCCACCTCCAACCGCAACTTCGAGGGCCGGCAGGGCAAGGGCGGCCGCACCCACCTGGTCTCCCCGCAGGTCGCCGCCGCAACGGCGGTTCTCGGCCACCTGGCCTCGCCCGCCGACCTGTCCGACGCCGCCGCCCCGCAGCCCGCTGGAGTCTGAGAACGATGGAAGCTTTCACCACCCACACCGGCCGGGCCGTCCCGCTGCGCCGCAGCAACGTCGACACCGACCAGATCATCCCCGCCCACTGGCTGAAGAAGGTCACCCGGGACGGCTTCGAGGACGGCCTCTTCGAGGCGTGGCGCAAGCAGAGCGACTTCGTGCTGAACCAGGAGGCGTACCGGGGCGCCACCGTGCTGGTGGCCGGCCCGGACTTCGGCACCGGCTCCTCCCGTGAGCACGCCGTCTGGGCGCTGCAGAACTACGGCTTCAAGGCCGTCATCTCCTCGCGTTTCGCCGACATCTTCCGCGGTAACTCCCTCAAGAACGGCCTGCTGACGGTGGTGCTGCCGCAGGAGACCGTGGAGGCGCTGCAGCAGCTGGCCGAGGCCGACCCCACCGCCGAGGTGACCGTCGACCTGGTGGGCCGCGAGGTGCGTGCCGAGGGCATCAAGGCCGCATTCGAGCTGGACGAGAACGCCCGTTGGCGGCTGCTGGAGGGGCTGGACGACATCAGCCTCACCCTCCGGGAGGAAGACTCCATCGCCGCCTACGAAGCGAACAGGCCGTCCTTCAAGCCGCGTACAGTAGTGGCCTGACCTCGGGGTTTTCTGGCTGAAAGACATCTTGCATACGATGCGCTCCTTGCCACTTGGCAAGGGGCGCATCGTCTTGTTGAGTGGCGTGTTGAGGCCCCGTGAAGCGACAACTCACCGCAGATGGCACAATTAGCGCATGGAACGCGACGGCCAACTGGAGCTCTACGGTCTCGTCGCCGACCGCCTCAAGGCCGCACACACACGCGTGCGGACACTGCAAGTCCCGGAGGGCGTACGGATGGCGCTGACCCGGAAGCTGCTTGTCATCACGGCTGCGGCGAAACACGATCTGGCCGGCGCGGCACGGCGTCTGGAGCGCTTCATGAACGACCTCGACGAAGGGCGTTATCCCGAAGACGTGGATGCCGACGGAACTCCGTGACGGTCGAGTTCGTTGCGGCACAAGGGTGATTAGCCCGTTTCGTGTTTGATTTGCGGTATATATCTGCCTAACGTGCGAAAAAGCTTGAACACATTCGTTCCAGCAATGTCTCCGAAGGGGAAGACGTGAACAAGGCGCAGCTCGTAGAAGCCATTGCCGACAAGCTCGGCGGACGTCAGAACGCCGCGGACGCGGTCGACGCGGTCCTGGACGCCATCGTCCGTGCCGTGGTCGGCGGCGACCGCGTTTCGGTCACCGGATTCGGTTCGTTCGAGAAGGTCGACCGCCCGGCCCGTTACGCCCGTAACCCGCAGACGGGTGAGCGGGTGCGGGTGAAGAAGACCTCCGTGCCGCGTTTCCGCGCCGGACAGGGCTTCAAGGACCTGGTCAGCGGCTCGAAGAAGCTCCCGAAGAACGACGTGGCCGTCAAGAAGGCCCCGAAGGGCAGCCTTTCGGGCGGCGCTTCCACCCGTACGACGGCCAAGGCCGCGGCCAAGAAGGCCACCGCCAAGAAGTCGGCGGCGAAGAAGACCACGGCGGCGAAGAAGACCACCACGGCCAAGAAGGCGACGCCGGCGAAGAAGACGACCGCCGCCAAGAAGGCCACCACCGCCAAGAAGGCCACCCCGGCGAAGAAGACCGCCACCGCCAAGAAGGCCACGCCGGCCAAGAAGGCCACCACGGCCAAGAAGGCCACGGCCAAGAAGACCGCCCCGGCCAAGAAGACCACGGCGAAGAAGGCCCCGGCCAAGAAGGCCACCGCCCGCAAGACCACCGCCAAGAAGACCACCGCCCGCAAGCGCTGACGCTCCGGCGGCGACCCTCGCGACGGGCCGGGCTCCCCACGGGAGCCCGGCCCGCGGTGCGTTGCCCCGGCCCCTCCCGATTAGGCTCTGACCATGCAGGCCACCGCATACACCTACGACGCCGACAGCCGCACGGGCAGCGTGCTGCTCGACGACGGCACCCCGCTGCCCTTCGACACCGCCGCCTTCGACGCGGGCGGCCTGCGGCTGCTCCGCCCCGGCCAGCGCGTCCGCATCGACGTGACGGGCGAGGGCGAGGAGCGCCGGATCACCCTCATCACGCTCCAGACGTTCTGACGGCCGGGCCCTAGGCCCCGACGCCCGCTCAGGCCGCCGGAGCGCCACGGCCCCTGCTCAGGCTTCAACAGAGCGCCCGGCCCCGCTCGGGCCCCCTCAGGCCCCCTCAGGCCCCCTGAGCGCCCAGCGCCGCGATTCCCGCCGAGATGGCCGCCGTATGGCGCGCCGTCCGCGCCCCCACGCCCAATTCCAGCGCCGCCCGGAGATCCTCCGGAGTGTCCACGTCCTGCCGCACGGACCGCACGTCGGACAGCTCGAGCTCCTGCGCGCCGGAGGCCGCGTGCCGGGCCCGCGAGGCCCCGCCGAAAGCCGGAGCCAATTCCGCCCCCGGCGCCGCGGTCAGCAGCGTCGTCCCTATTTCCGCCGCATCCGCGAGAAATGCGCGCGGAAATTGCGTGGCCGCGGCGAGCACCCGTTCCAGTTCCGCCGGACGCAGCGCCGGGAGATCCGCATTGAGCGCCGCCACCGGGGCACCGGGGCGGTACGCCCGTACGGTGTGCGCGCCGTACGCGAGCGCGGGATTCAGCCCCGCTGCCGGCACGTCGGCCACGATGCGTGCCCCGAGCGCCGCGAGCGCCTCACCGGCCCGGTGATCGTCCGTGACAACCGCCACATCGCGCACTACCGGGCATTCCAGCGCCGCGGCCACCGTGTCCAGGGCGAACGCCAGCGCCAGCCGGGGCCGGAAGCGCGCGTCCGCCGCGGCGGACAGCCTGCTCTTGGCCCGCACCAGCGGTTTCAGGGGCACCACCAGGCTCCACACCGCATCCGCTCCTTCTTCTCGCATCGGCAGCATTGTCACCCGCTGGCGCCGCCCGCAGCAGGGCGCGGAGATACGGTGTCCTCGACAGACCGGGTACCTGGGGCGACACTTGTGCGGCTGCCGGGTCGCCGCAGCTCAGCAGGTCCCATTAGGAGGGTGTCCGAGTGTCCCGCCACAGAATCGGCTTCTGGTACCGCCTCGCAGCGGTCATCGCAAAACCGCCGCTCGTGGTGCTGTTCAAGCGGGACTGGCAGGGAATGGAGCACATTCCCGCCGAGGGCGGATTCATCACCGCGGTCAACCACAACTCGTATCTCGACCCGCTCTCCTACGCGCACTATCAGTACAACACCGGACGGGTCCCGCGATTCCTCGCCAAGAGCGGCCTCTTCAAGGGCGGCTTCGTCGGCGCCATCATGCGCGGCACGGGACAGATCCCGGTCTACCGCGAATCCACCGACGCGGCCACCGCGTTCCGGGCCGCCGTGGACGCCATCAACAGGGGCGAGTGCGTCGCCTTCTACCCCGAGGGCACCCTCACCCGGGACCCCGACATGTGGCCCATGCAGGGCAAGACCGGCGCAGCCCGCGTCGCACTGCTCACCAAGGCGCCCGTCATCCCGGTCGCCCAGTGGGGCGCCAACGAGGCGATGCCGCCGTACGCCAAGGAGAAGAAGCTCCGGCTCTTCCCGCGCAAGACACTGCGCGTGAAGGCGGGCCCGCCGGTCGACCTGGCCGAGTTCTACGGCCAGGAGCCCACCGCCGAGGTGCTGCGCGCCGTCACCGACCGCATCATGGCCTCGGTGACCGGCATCCTGGCCGAGGTCCGCCAGGAGCCCGCGCCGGCCGAGCCGTACGACCACCGCAAGGCCCGCGCCGAACAGCGCCGGAAGAACCAGCAGATGCGGCGGCGGGACGAGAAGCCCCGCGCCACTCAGGAGGATGAAGGCAAGTGACGCGCTGCGCCGTCTACGGCACGGGGTCGTGGGGCACCGCATTCGCGATGGTGCTGGCCGACGCGGGCTGCGAGGTGACCCTGTGGGGCCGCCGCGCCGAGCTCGTCGAGGCCATCAACACCGGCCGCACCAACCCCGACTACCTCCCGGGCGTGGAGCTGCCGCAGACCGTACGGGCCACCACCGACCCCGCCGAGGCCGCCGCCGGCGCGGAGTTCACGATCCTCGCCGTGCCGTCCCAGACGCTGCGTGCCAACCTCGCCGACTGGGCGCCGCTGCTGCCCTCCGACACCGTCCTGGTGTCCCTGATGAAGGGCATCGAGCTCGGTACGGCCAAGCGGATGAGCGAGGTCATCGAAGAGGTCGCGAAGGTGCCCGCCGAGCGGGTGGCCGTACTGACCGGCCCGAACCTCGCCAAGGAGATCGCGGCCCGGCAGCCCGCGGCCGCCGTCGTCGCCTGCACCGACGAGGCCGTCGCCACGCGCCTGCAGGCCGCCTGCCACACCCCGTACTTCCGCCCGTACACCACCACCGACGTGGTGGGCGCGGAGCTGGGCGGCGCGGTGAAGAACGTCATCGGCCTCGCGGTGGGTATCGCGGGCGGCATGGGCCTGGGCGACAACGCCAAGGCGTCGCTCATCACCCGCGGCCTCGCCGAGACCATGCGGCTGGGGCTCGCGCTGGGTGCTGACCCGGCCACGTTCGCGGGGCTGGCGGGCATGGGGGACCTGGTCGCCACCTGCTCCTCGCCGCTCTCCCGCAACAACACCTTCGGCCAGAACCTCGGCCGCGGCATGAGCCTCGAGGAGACCATCGCCGTCACCAAGCAGACCGCCGAGGGCGTGAAGTCCTGCGAATCGGTGCTGGACCTGGCGCGCCGGCACGGTGTCGAGATGCCCATCACCGAGACGGTCGTGAGCATCGTCCACGACGCCAAGCCGCCGCTGGTGGCCCTGAAGGAACTGATGTCGCGGTCGGCGAAGCCGGAGCGGCACTGAACCGGGTTATCCACAGGCCCTCACGGCCGCAGGCCGTGAGGGCTACCTTCGCGGCAGGCCGCTTGTGTGCGGCTTGTGTGGTGGAGGTGGGGGAGGGGCCTTGGCCACGGTACGGAAGTTCCCCCGCCGGTCTGGGGAGAGGGAGGGGCCCTGCCCAGGAACGCGGGGGCTTGGCCCATAGAAGCGCCCCACGCCCCCCAAGACATTCGCATCCGCCGTACCAACAGGTAGTCTCGCTCTGATATGAGCAGCGAGACCTCCTCCCAGAAGCCCCGCGTCGCCGTCGTGTTCGGCGGGCGCAGCTCCGAGCACGCCATTTCCGTGGTCACCGCGGGCGCCGTCCTGAGCGCGATCGACCGCGAGAAGTACGACGTGCTGCCGATCGGCATCACGACGGACGGCCGCTGGGCGCTGACCGCCGACGAGCCGGAGCGGATGGCCATCACGGACCGGAAGCTGCCGAGCGTGGCGGAGCTGGCCGAGTCCGCCGACGGCGCCGTGGTCCTGCCCGTCGACCCCACCAGCCGCGAGGTCGTCTACAGCGAGCCCGGCCAGGTACCGAAGGTGCTCGGCGACGTCGACGTGGTCTTCCCCGTCCTGCACGGCCCGTACGGCGAGGACGGCACCCTCCAGGGCCTCCTGGAGCTGTCCGGCGTGCCCTACGTGGGCTCCGGCGTGCTCTCCTCGGCCGTCGGCCAGGACAAGGACTACATGAAGCGGGTGTTCGCCTCCTTCGGGCTGCCGGTCGGCCCGTACGAGGTCATCCGCCCGCGCGAGTGGGAGCAGGACCCCGCGGCGGCGCGCAAGAAGATCGTGGACTTCGCCGCCGAGCACGGCTGGCCGCTGTTCGTGAAGCCCGCCCGGGCCGGCTCCTCCATGGGCATCTCCAAGGTGGACGACCTCGCCGGGCTGGACGAGGCCGTCGAGGAGGCCCGCCGTCACGACCCGAAGATCCTGGTCGAGTCGCTGCTGAGCGGCCGGGAGATCGAGTGCGGCGTGCTGGAGTTCGAGGACGGCCCGCGGGCCAGCGTCCCGGCCGAGATCCCGCCGGTCACCGCGCACGACTTCTACGACTTCGAGGCCAAGTACATCGACTCCGCCACCGGACTGGTGCCCGCGCCGCTCACCGAGGAGCAGACCGCGCGCGTCCAGGAGCTGGCCGTCGAGGCGTTCGAGGCGGCGTCCTGCGAGGGCCTGGTGCGCGCCGACTTCTTCCTGCAGGACAACGGCGAGTTCGTCATCAACGAGATCAACACCCTGCCGGGCTTCACGCCCATTTCGATGTACCCGCGGATGTGGCAGGAGTCCGGGGTGAGCTACGCCGAGCTGGTGGACCGGCTCATCCAGGCGGCGCTGCGGCGCTCCACGGGCCTGCGCTGAGCTTCCGTGGCGGACCGGCCGGGGGCGTGGACCGCACGACCCCGGCCGGGCCCTACACGACGCCGACGGGCACGCTCTTCTTCACGGCCGACGCCAGGTCGGTGAGCACATCGACCTCGGGCGCGTACTTGCCCGGCACCGTCACCTCGACGTTCGCGCGGCGCAGCACGGTCGTGAAGCGGTAGCCGTCGTCCTGTTTCTCGAAGAGCCACTCGACGCCGTTGATTTCCGCGGCGTCCTGCAGCGGGTTGTAATGTTCATTACCAGGCTTGAGCACGTCGGGCTTCGGCACGCCGCAGCGCAGCTGTACGGCGGGCTCGCCCCACACGGCGGTGAAGTCGGAGACGGGATCGGCGGTCCGCCGCTTCAGGCCGTCCACGGCGTCGGGCAGCTTCCCGTGCAGCGCCCGGCAGAGCCGGGCCTGCTCCCCCTCGGGGGCGGGAACCGCCACGCTCGCCGAATCGTCGGACGGGGCACAGCCCGCTACTGCGATCAGCACGGCGAGCAGCGGCGGAGCGAGCGACCGGCCTGGCGAGGATTTCACCCGGCCGAGCATACGGGGGACTAGATATGAACCACCGGGCAGGTCAGCGTGCGCGTGATGCCGTCCACTTGCTGGACTTTGGCGACCACCATGCGGCCCAGATCATCGACCGTGTCAGCCTGGGCACGCACGATCACGTCGTAGGGACCGGTCACGTCCTCGGCCTGGATCACGCCGGGCAGTTTGGCGATCACTTCGGCGACCGCGGACGCCTTGCCGACCTCGGTCTGGATCAGGATGTACGCCTGTACCACGGGACCTCCAGGGCGGCTTCGAGGATCATGTGGGAAGAAGGGACGCCACGGTACCGCGTCGCCGAGCGGAGCGGGGAGACCCGCGCGGCGGACGCGGCGAACAGTTCGCGGCCGCCGGCGCGGAACGCGTCACCCGGAGCGCGGCCGTCCGGGAAGGCGGCGCAGGCCGTGCGCGACGCGTCAGTGGAGTACGGAAGGTCCGTACGCATGGGAAGGGCAACAGCATGAAGGGCACCGTCGGCGAGTTGGGGGAGTTCGGCCTCATCAGAGAGCTGACCTCGCGGCTCACCTCCACCCCGGCCGTACGCATCGGACCGGGCGACGACGCCGCCGTGGTCACCGCGCCGGACCGCAGGGTCGTGGCCAGTACGGACGTACTCCTCGAAGGGCGGCACTTCCGCCGCGATTGGTCCACCGCCTACGACGTCGGCCGCAAGGCCGCCGCCCAGAACCTCGCCGACATCGCCGCCATGGGCGCGGTCCCCACTGCCATCCTGCTCGGCCTCGTGGTCCCCGCCGAACTCCCCGCCACGTGGGCGACGGAGCTGATGGACGGGCTGCGGGACGAGTGCCAGGTGGCGGGCGCCGCCGTGGTCGGCGGCGACGTCGTGCGCGGCGAGATCATCACCGTCGCCATCACCGCCCTCGGCGACCTGCGCAACGCCGAGCCGGTCACCCGGGGCGGCGCCCAGCCCGGCGACGTCGTCGCGGTCACCGGCTGGCTCGGCTGGTCGGCGGCGGGCCACGCGGTCCTCACCCGCGGCTTCCGCTCCCCGCGCGCCTTCGTGGAGGCGCACCGCAGGCCGGAGCCGCCGTACCACGCGGGCCCCGCGGCCGCCGGGCTCGGCGCCACCGCCATGACGGACGTCAGCGACGGCCTGGTCGCCGACCTCGGGCACATCGCCGAGGCCAGCAAGGTCCGTATCGACCTGCAGTCCCAGAAGATCGACGTGCCCTCGCAGATGGCCGACATCGGTACGGCGTGCGGCGTGGACCCCCTGCAGTGGGTGCTCTCCGGCGGCGAGGACCACGCGATCGTGGCGACCTTCCCGCCGGACGTGAAGCTCCCGGCCCGCTGGAAAGTCATCGGCGAGGTCCTGAACCCCTCCGCGCTGCCCCAGGTGACGGTGGACGGCGCGCCCTGGACCAAGGGCGGCTGGGACCACTTCGGCGACGACGACGTGGTCGGCTAGCCCTGGGGCGGAGTGGCCGGATCCGGCGGTCGATTAGATTCGGGGCATGCACACACCACCCCGCGTCCTGACCGTCGCAGGCTCCGACTCCGGCGGCGGCGCCGGCATCCAGGCCGACCTGAAGACGATGCTGGCGCTCGGCACGCACGGCATGAGCGTGCTGACCGCCGTCACCGCGCAGAACTCCCTCGGCGTCCAGGGCGCCTGGGAGCTGCCCGCCGAGGCGGTCCGGGCCCAGTTCCGCAGCGTCGTGGACGACATCGGCGTCCAGGCGGTCAAGACCGGAATGCTCTCCTCGCCGGAACTGGTCGAGACGGTGGCCGGGCTGCTCGCGGACGTGGACGCGCCCGTGGTCGTCGACCCGGTCGGTGTTTCCAAGCACGGCGACTCGCTGCTCGCCGCCACGGCCCTGGACGCGGTCCGTACGAAGCTGCTGCCGACCGCGACCGTCGCCACCCCCAACCTGGACGAGGTGGCCCAGCTCACGGGCGTACAGGTCGAAGAAGAGGCCGATATGCGGCGGGCGGCCGCGGCGATCCTGGCCCACGGCCCGCGCTGGGCGCTGATCAAGGGCGGCCATCTGGCGGGCGACGCGGTGGACCTGCTGACCGACGGCGATCAGGAGCACTGGCTGCGCGCCCCGCGCCACGACAACCGGCACACGCACGGCACGGGCTGCACGCTCGCCAGCGCGATCGCGGCCCGGCTGGCGCACGGCGACACCGTTCCGGAGGCCGTGGCGGCGGCGAAGGAGTACGTCACGGGCGCGATCGCGGCCGGCTTCCGGCTGGGCGGCGGGATCGGACCCGTCGATCACGGGTGGCGGCTGCGCTGAGCCCCGGAGAGCTGCGGGGGTGTCTGCCGTCCCGGTGCGGGCACCCCGGACAAGCTTCCGGGCAACAGAAAAGCCGGCCCACCCGGAGGTGGACCGGCTTCAAGGCAACCGGCAGAGGCTGCGCCACGACGTAACGTCAGCGCGCGACCTTGCCGGCCTTGATGCACGAGGTGCAGACGTTGAGCCGCTTCGGCGTGCGCCCGATCACAGCGCGCACCGTCTGGATGTTGGGGTTCCAACGACGGTTGGTGCGGCGGTGCGAGTGAGAAACGCTCTTGCCGAAGCCCGGCCCCTTGCCGCAGACGTCGCAGTTGGCAGCCACGGGTCACTCCAAAGACTTCAGATGCACTTACGGTAATTCCCAGCGCGCCGAGTGCATTGAACGACAAGCGGTGCCGGGAGAGGAAAAACCCGATTCGCATCGGGCAACCGGAGCAGCATACAACGACCGCTCCCGCCCTACGAAACTACCATGGCCGCCCGGGGGCCCCGCCCGAGCACCCGTCCCGTCCGCCGCTACCCTGCGGTGCACTGCCTGCCCCGCCCGGGGAGGCCATCCCGCGACCGAGAGAGGACGCACGGTGCCCCGAGGACGCACGGTGCCCCGAGTACGCACGGTGCCGCACCCGCTCGACGCCGCCGAGGTCCGCGCATGGTGCGGGCTGGCCCTGGAGGCGCTCGGCCGGGACCGCGAGCGGATCGACGCGATCAACGTCTACCCCGTCGCGGACGGTGACACCGGCACCAACCTCTACCTGACCGTGGAATCCGCGGCGCGCGCGGTCGACGCCGCCTTCGACGGGCACGCCGCCTCCGGTACCGAGCCGGGCCTCGCCGACGCCATCGGCGCGATGGCGCACGGCGCGCTCATCGGGGCGCGCGGCAACTCCGGCACCATCCTGGCGCAGCTGCTGCGCGGCATGACGGAGGTACTGACGCACGCTCCCGAGGCAGCGGACCACGGTCCGGCCGCGGTACTGGCGCGCGCGCTGCGGCGGGCCGCGGCGTCCACGTACGAGGCGGTGGCGCACCCCGTGGAGGGCACGGTCCTCACCGTGGCGACGGCCGCCGCCGACGCCGCCGAGGGCGCCGTGCCGGCCGGTGATGTGGTGGCGGTGGCCCGCGCGGCCCACGAGGGCGCCAGGGAGGCGCTGGACGCCACCCCGGGGCAGCTCGCGGTGCTGGGCAGGGCCGGCGTGGTCGACGCGGGCGGCTGCGGCCTGGTCGCCGTCCTGGGCGCGCTCGCGGACGCGCTGTCCGGGGAGCGCGCGGCGGCGGCCGGCGGCGTACGGATCGCCGTGGGAGCCCCCGCCTCCCGGGGCGGCACGGAGCCCGCCACGGTCGTCACCGAGGCCGGCGGCTGCGGCACCGACGAGCACGCGGCGGCCGACGGCCCCGCCTTCGAGGTGATCTACCTCCTGGAGGCCGACGACGCGGCCGTGGCCCGGCTGCGCACCCGGCTCGACGGACTCGGCGACTCCCTCGTGGTGGTCGGCGGGGACGGTCTGTGGAACGTCCATGTGCACGTGGACGACGCGGGCGCGGCGGTCGAGGCGGGCATCGAGGCGGGCCGCCCGTACCGGATCCGCATCACGCACTTCGCGGGCGCCGAGGCCGCCCGCGGCGCGGCCCCGGAGCGCGCGGAACGGGCCGTGGTCGCGGTGGTACCGGGCGACGGGCTGGCCGGGCTGTGCGCCGCGGCCGGCGCGACCGTGGTCTCCGTACGCCCCGGGGAGCCGCCCGCCAGCGGCGAGCTGGTTCAGGCGATCCGGCAGGCGCACGCCCGAGAGGTGGTGCTGCTGCCGAACGACGCCGACCTGCGGCACACGGCCGCCGCTGCGGCCGGCCAGGCCCGTACCGAAGGCGTACGCGTCGCCGTGATCCCGACCCGGGCCGCCGTCCAGGGCATCGCGGCGCTGGCCGTCCATGAAGCCGGCCGCACGTTCGACGAGGACGTGGTGGCGATGACCTCGGCGGCGGGCGCCACCCGGTACGGCGAGCTGACGGTCGCCGAGCGGCAGTCCTGGACCATGGCCGGGGTCTGCCAGGCCGGGGACGTGCTGGGGCTGGTCGACGGCGATGTCGCGGTGATCGGTACGGACCCGGCGGCCACCGCCCTCGACGTACTGGACCGGATGCTCTCCGCGGGCGGCGAGATGGTCACCCTCGTGTGCGGCGCGGACTTCCCCCAGGGGCTGGCCGACCGCCTCGAACGCCACGTACGCGAGCGCCATCTGGCCGTGGACACGGTGGTGTACGCCGGGGGCCAGCAGTCCTCGCTGCTGCTGATCGGCGTGGAGTAGCCGCGTCGCCGACCGGCGTGGAGCAGCCGCGTTGCCCAACGGCGCGGAGCAGCGGCCCCGGAGGCCCGTTCCCCGGTCCTCCCGCCGGTTGTCAGTGGCGTGGTGTGCAATGGACCCGTGCTGGATGAACCACTGAAGAAGATCCTCGGCGGCACCACCGCGAAGGTGCTGGCCGAGCACCTCGGCCTGCACACGGTCGGCGATCTGCTGCACCACTACCCCCGGCGGTACGCCGAGCGCGGCGAGCTGACCACCCTCGCCGACCTCCCGCTGGACGAGCACGTCACGGTCGTCGCCCGGGTCGCCGACGCCCGCGTGCTCACCTTCAACCACGGCCGCGGCCAGCGCCTGGAGGTCACGCTCACCGACGGCAGCGGCCGCCTCCAGCTGGTCTTCTTCGGCAAGGGCATCCACAAGCCGCGGCACGACCTCCTCCCCGGCCGCCGCGCGATGTTCGCGGGCAAGGTCTCGGTCTTCAACCGCAAGCTCCAGCTCGCCCACCCCGAGTACGAACTCCTCGCGGGCGAGGGCGGCGACGACGCCGTGGACGCCTTCGCCGGCCGCCTCCTGCCGATCTATCCGGCGGCCCAGAAGATGCCGTCCTGGAAGATCGCCAAGGCGGTGGACGCGGTGCTGCCCAACGCCCGGGACGCGGTCGACCCGCTGCCGCCCGCGCTCCGCGAGGGCCGCGGCCTCGTCCCGCTCCCCGAGGCCCTCCTCAAGATCCACCGGCCCGCCACCAAGGCCGACATCGCCGACGCCCGGGCCCGCCTGAAGTGGGACGAGGCGTTCGTCCTCCAGGTCGCGCTGGCCCGCCGCCGCTTCGCCGAGACCCAGCTCCCCGCCGTCCCCCGCCCGTTGACGGAGAACGGCCTCCTGGACGCCTTCGACGCCCGCCTCCCCTTCACCCTCACCGACGGCCAGCAGAAGGTCAGCCGCGAAATCTTCGACGACCTGGCCACGGACCACCCGATGCACCGGCTGCTCCAGGGAGAAGTGGGCAGCGGGAAGGCGCAACCGCTGGATTCCTCGGTCCTGACCCCACAGGGTTTCCGCGCGATGGGGGACATGGCCGTCGGCGACGAGGTGGTGGTGCCGAGCGGCGAGATCGCCGTGGTGGACGGGGTGTTTCCGCAGGGCGAGCGGGATGTCTGGCGCCTCGTGCTGTCCGACGGAAGCACCGTCGAATGCGATGACGAGCACCTCTGGATCGTCGCCACCAGTTGCGCATGGGACCGCGGCGAGCGGCCGAAGGTGATGACGACCCGCGAGATCAGGGCGGACACGTTCAAGGCCAACGGCGCCTCCAAGTGGTACATCGCGCCTGCGGCAGCCGTGGATCTCGAAAGCGGTGATTCCCGGCCGCTCGATCCGTACCTGCTGGGTCTCCTCCTCGGAGACGGTTCCTTCCGGCACAATCTGCGGTTCTCCAGCGTGGACGAAGAGCTCGTGGCGGCGGTCGACACCGCGGTGGAGCCGACCTGCAAGCTGGTGCCCGTACCGGGAGAGAACTGTGACTACACGATTGGCCTGACCGGCCCGAAGGGCGGCACGCGCCGTAACCCCGTGATCACGGCGCTGCGCGAACTGGCTCTGTGGGGCGCCACCTCGCACACGAAATTCGTCCCGCTCGGCTACAAGAACGCACCGGTCAAGGACCGGCTGGCCGTGCTGCAGGGCCTGATGGACACGGACGGCACGGTCCAGCAGAACGGAATGTCCGCTTCTTTCTGCTCGGCCTCACGTCGGCTGGCGGATGACGTCGCATGGCTGGCGCGTTCGCTCGGTGGCCGGGCACGGGTCCTGCCGAAACGGAATGCCTTCAACGTCTCCGTGGCCTTGCCGGACGAATTCCCGCCCTTCAGGCTCGCGCGGAAGGCCGGCCGAATGGGCGGGAGGCCGAAATACAACACGTTCCGCCGGGGTATCCGAGCGGTCGAGCATGTCGGGACGAAGCCGGTCCAGTGCATCAGAGTCGATCATCCGGATCATGCGTACGTGACCGACAATTTCACCGTCACGCACAACACGATGGTGGCGCTGCGGGCCATGCTCGCCGTGGTGGACACGGGAGGGCAGGCGGCGATGCTGGCGCCGACCGAGGTGCTGGCGCAGCAGCATCACCGGTCGATCACCGAGATGATGGGGGAGCTGGCCGAGGGGGGCATGCTCGGGGGAGCGGAGCACGGTACGAAGGTCGTGCTGCTGACCGGCTCGATGGGCACGGCCGCGCGGAAGCAGGCGCTGCTGGACCTCGTGACGGGCGAGGCCGGGCTGGTGATCGGTACGCATGCGCTGATCGAGGACAAGGTGCAGTTCCACGACCTGGGACTGGTCGTGGTGGACGAGCAGCACCGGTTCGGCGTGGAGCAGCGGGACGCGCTGCGCTCCAAGGGCAAGCAGCCGCCGCATCTGCTCGTGATGACCGCGACGCCCATTCCGCGGACGGTCGCGATGACGGTCTTCGGCGATCTGGAGACGTCCGTACTGGACCAGTTGCCCGCCGGGCGGTCGCCGATCGCCAGCCATGTGGTGCCGGCCAAGGACAAGCCGCACTTCCTGGCGCGCACCTGGGAGCGGGTGCGGGAGGAGGTCGAGGGCGGACACCAGGCGTACGTGGTGTGCCCGCGGATCGGCGACGAGGAGGAGCCCAAGGGCGCGAAGGGCGCGAAGAAGAAGGCCGGGGCGGAGGAGGAGGCCGGCGCGGCGGAGGAGGCGGAGAAGCGGCCGCCGTTGGCCGTGCTGGACGTCGCCGAGCAGCTGGCCAGGGGACCGCTCGCGGGGCTGCGCGTGGAGGTGCTGCACGGGCGGATGCAGCCGGACGACAAGGACGACGTGATGCGCCGGTTCGCCGCCGGCGAGGTGGACGTGCTGGTGGCGACGACCGTCATCGAGGTGGGCGTGAACGTACCGAACGCCACGGCGATGGTGATCATGGACGCGGACCGGTTCGGCGTCTCGCAGCTGCACCAGCTGCGCGGCCGGGTGGGCCGAGGCTCCGCGCCCGGCCTGTGCCTGCTGGTGACGGAGATGTCCGAGGCGAGCCCGGCGCGGGCCCGGCTGGGCGCCGTGGCGAGCACGCTGGACGGCTTCGAGCTGTCCCGGATCGACCTGGAGCAGCGGCGCGAGGGCGACGTCCTGGGGCAGGCGCAGTCCGGGGTGCGTTCCTCGCTGCGGATGCTCGCCGTCATCGAGGACGAGGACGTCATCGAGGCGGCGCGGGAAGAGGCCACCGCGGTCGTCGCGGCCGACCCGGAGCTGGCCGGACTGCCCGAGCTGCGGGTCGCGTTGGACGCCCTGCTGGACACCGAGCGGGAGAGCTATCTGGACAAGGGGTGAGGGGCGCGGCTGCGCCCGGGAGCGGCCATGTGTCAGACCCCGCTGGGAGGATGGACGCAGTCCGGGCCGATCCGGGAGTGGTTGGCCCCAGTTGGACCATTGGGGGGCTGTTTCATGGCATTCCGGCATCTGAACGAACTCCCGCTCGGCGACAAGATCTTCCGCATCGAGCTCACCAGCGACGACGACGCGACCGTCACGCTCACCCTCACGGGCTGGCACGAGGACGCCCCTGAGACCCTCCTCGCCTCCGGCGCCCTCACCCTGCCCCTGACCGAGGTCCCGGCCCTGCGGATCGCGCTGAACCGCGCCCTGCGCGCCCTCGCGCTGGTCGCCGACGTGGCCGAGCCGATACCGGACCGCGATGTGCTGCGCGAGCTCTTCCCCGGGCACGGCGCGCCCTGGGTGCCGCAGCACGAGGAGGACCTGACGCGCCGGTTCCACGCGGGCGAGACCATCGCGCGGATCGCCGCCCGCTTCGGCCGCACGCCCGATTCCGTACGGACGAAGCTGCGCGAGCTCGGCCACGACCCGCGCCGCCCGGAGTACTGCCCGCCGGACGGCTGCCTGTCCTGGTCGCGGTACGCCTCACCGGCCCTGGTGGGCGGGACCGAGGACGCCGAGCGCGGCTGACCGGCGGGGGACGCCATATCGTGGTGGCAGGGGCCGGACCCGGCTCCTGCCACCACGGAACCGCACAGCTGAGGACGAGAATCGTATGACCCGCGTGATCGCCGGCGTGGCCGGCGGCCGGCGCCTGGCCGTGCCGCCCGGCACGGGCACCCGCCCGACCTCCGACCGGGCGCGCGAGGGCCTGTTCTCCACCTGGGAGGCGCTGGACGGCCCGCTGACCGGCGCCCGGGTGCTGGATCTGTACGGCGGCTCGGGCGCGGTCGGCCTGGAGGCGCTCTCCCGGGGTGCCGCGGCCGTGCTGCTGGCCGAGGCCGATCCGAAGGCCGCCCGCACGATCCGCGAGAACATCCGCAGCCTCGGTCTCCCGGGCGCCGAATTCCGCGCCGCGAAGGCCGAACAGGTCGTCGCGGGGCCGGTCTCCGGCGAGCCGTACGACCTCGTTTTCCTGGACCCGCCGTACGCCGTCACCGACGACGATCTTCGCGAGATACTCCTCACACTCCGCTCGCAGGGCTGGATCACGGGCGACGCGCTCGCCACCGTGGAGCGCAGCACCAGGGGCGGAGAATTCCGCTGGCCCGACGGATTCACGGGCCTGCGGTCCCGCCGTTACGGCGAGGCCACGCTTTGGTACGGTCGCGCCGCTTCGACGTGCGAGGAAGCCGGTGGGGACGCCGGCGACCGCCCTGCCGGGAGCGCCACGTCGGCAAGCGAGTCATGACCGGATCGGAGAGCGAGGAAATTCAAGTGCGCCGTGCCGTCTGTCCGGGGTCCTTCGACCCCATCACGAATGGGCACCTGGACATCATCGCCCGGGCCTCCAAGCTCTACGACGTGGTCCACGTCGCCGTGATGATCAACAAGTCCAAGCAGGGCCTGTTCACGGTCGAGGAGCGGATCGAGCTGATCCGCCGGGCGACCGCCGAGTACGGCAACGTCGAGGTCGAGGCGTTCCACGGCCTCCTCGTCGACTTCTGCAAGCAGCGTGACATTCCGGCCATCGTGAAGGGCCTGCGCGCGGTCAGCGACTTCGACTACGAGCTGCAGATGGCCCAGATGAACAACGGCCTCTCGGGCGTGGAGACCCTCTTCGTGCCGACCAACCCGACCTACAGCTTCCTCTCGTCCAGCCTGGTCAAGGAGGTCGCGGCCTGGGGCGGCGACGTCTCCCACCTGGTGCCGGACTTCGTCTTCGAAGCCCTGACGGAGCGCCTCGGGGAGAAGTGACGCGGGAAGCGGCGGAGAGCCGTCCGGCTGACGGGGCGTCAGTGGGTGTCGGGGCCGGGGCGGGTGGCCGTACAGTCGGTCCCGTTCCGTCGTTTCATCCCCCAGAGAGTGGCGAGCCCCAGTGGACGTGCAGAAGAAGCTCGACGAGATCGTCGAGACCGTCGGCCATGCCCGGTCCATGCCCATGTCGGCCTCCTGCGTGATCAACCGCGCGGAGCTGCTGGCGATGCTCGAAGAGGTGCGGGCCGCGCTCCCGGGGTCCCTCGCGCAGGCGCAGGAGCTGCTCGGCGGGCGCGAGCAGATGGTCGAGGAGGCCCGCGCCGAGGCGGAGCGGATCATCGAGAGCGCGCACGCCCAGCGCGGCTCGCTGCTCTCCGAGACCGAGGTCGCCCGGCAGTCCCGGGAGGAGGCCGACCGCATCCTCGCGGAGGCCCGCCGGGAGGCCGAGGAGATCCGCGCCGAGGCCGACGACTACGTCGACAGCAAGCTCGCCAACTTCGAGGTCGTGCTCACCAAGACCATCGGGTCCGTGGACCGGGGCCGCGAGAAGCTGCTCGGCCGCGGCCCGGGCCTGGACGAGGCGGGATACGCGGACGCCGAGGCGCCCGAGCGCAGCGCCGACCCGGAGACGCTGCGGCAGCGCGCCGACGCGTACGTCGACGCCAAGTTCGGCGCCTTCGAGGCCGTACTGACCAAGACCCTGGAGGCGGTCGGGCGCGGCCGCCAGAAGCTCCTGGGGGCGCAGCCCAGCGACGAGCTCGCCGCGGCCTTCGCCGCGCACACGGACCCCGCGACGGGCCTGCCGCAGTCCGGCGACGCCGAGTACCTCGCCGACCTCGCCGCCGCCCAGCAGCCCACCGCGCCCCAGCAGCCCGCCGCGCCCCAGGTGCCACCGATGCCCGGCACGCCTCCCGAGGTGCAGCCCGGCATGGATCCCGCGGCCGCGGCCGCCCAGCAGCAGGACTACTACGCCACGGCGGGCTACGGCCAGGACGCGTACGGCTACCAGCAGCCGCAGCAGTACGCCCAGCAGCAGGACCCCTACGGCTACGGCTGGCAGCAGCAGGCCCCGCAGCAGGGGTACGACCCCGCCGCGTACGTCCCGCAGCAGGCCCAGCAGTTCCCGCACGGCGAGCAGCCGCAGCATCAGGGGCAGCAGCCCCAGCACCACGGGCAGCAGCCCGCGGCCCTGGACGAGACCAGCCTCTTCGACACCAGCATGATCGACCTCGACCAGCTGCGGCAGTACGAGCAGGGGCACTGACGCGCGCAGGGCCGGAGCGCTGACGCCGCGGGGCCGGAGCGCTGACGCGCGCGGGTCCGGCGGTGCTCTCGCGCGCAGGGCGGGCGGTACCCGGGGCACCGGCCGCGGATTGGGTCAATCGCGACCCGTCCAGTATCCTGGCTGTTCGGTCGCGCATACGTCCGCGATCTGTGCTGCCCGACGACCGCCCCGCGCGGCGCCGGCAGCCGTACCGCCGTAGAAAGCAGGAAGCCATCAACGCCCGCCTCGACCACCGTTCTCCGCTCGTGTTCGATACACGCGAGCTGGGCCGGCGTCCCGGTGCGATGAAGAAGGTGTCCCGCTCCGTCGAGGCCCCCTCGGACCTCGGCAACGAGGTCATCGGCGTGCCCGAGGGCGCGCCGGTGGAGCTCGACCTCCGCCTGGAGTCGGTCATGGACGGGGTGCTTGTCACAGGCACCGCCCGTGCATCCGTGACAGGGGAGTGCGTAAGGTGTCTGGAGCCGCTCGAGCGTGAGCTCGAAGCGGACTTCCAGGAGATGTTCTCCTACCCCGACGCCGATGCCCGGGTCCGCGAAGCGGACGCAGGCGACGACGCCGAGGACGAGGAGGACACCCTCTTCCTCGAGGACGACCTGTTCGACCTCGAACCCGTGCTGCGCGATGCGGTGGTGCTCGCACTGCCGATGCAGCCGGTGTGCCAGGACGACTGTCCGGGCCTGTGCTCCGACTGCGGAGCGCGGCTCGCGGACGACCCGGACCACCATCACGACGCCGTCGACATCCGTTGGGCGGCACTGCAGGGACTCGCTGACTCCATCCAGGACAGCGAGAAGGACAACATGGGCGGCGCCGATGCGGGCGTCGACGAGAAGCAGGAGAAGTAGCCGTGGCTGTTCCGAAGCGGAAGATGTCGCGCAGCAACACGCGCCACCGCCGGTCGCAGTGGAAGGCTGCGGTCCCCACCCTGGTGGCGTGCGAGCGCTGCCACGAGCCGAAGCAGCAGCACATCGCGTGCCCCGCTTGCGGCACCTACAACAAGCGCCAGGTCCTCGAGGTCTGAGCGGCTGGTGACGGGCTCTATGTCAGACGCTGATTCGTCGAAGAACTCCTCGAAGACTCCGTCTGCGGACACGGCCTCGTCCCACACGCTTCTGGAAGGGCGGCTCGGGTACACACTCGAGTCCGCCCTTCTGGTGCGTGCGCTGACGCACCGCAGTTACGCATACGAGAACGGCGGGCTGCCCACCAACGAACGGCTGGAGTTCCTCGGGGACTCCGTCCTGGGCCTGGTGGTCACCGACACGCTGTACCGCATCCACCCCGACCTGCCCGAAGGCCAGCTGGCCAAGCTGCGGGCCGCGGTGGTCAACTCGCGTGCGCTCGCCGAGGTGGGCCGCGGCCTGGACCTCGGTGCCTTCATCCGGCTCGGCCGGGGTGAAGAAGGCACCGGCGGCCGGGACAAGGCATCCATCCTCGCCGACACACTCGAGGCGGTCATCGGCGCGGTCTACCTGGACCAGGGCCTCGACGCGGCCTCCGAACTGGTACACCGCCTGTTCGACCCGCTGATCGAGAAGTCCTCCAGCCTCGGCGCCGGCCTGGACTGGAAGACCAGCCTCCAGGAACTGACCGCAACCGAAGGACTCGGGGTCCCGGAATACCTGGTCACGGAGACCGGCCCGGACCACGAGAAGACCTTCACTGCTGCCGCCCGCGTCGGTGGTGTCTCGTACGGCACCGGCACCGGCCGCAGCAAGAAGGAAGCCGAGCAGCAGGCGGCGGAGTCCGCCTGGCGGGAGATCCGCGCGGCGGCGGACGAGGCGGCCAAGGCCGCCACGGAAGCCACCACGCAGGCCACCACCGGTGGTCCCGCGAGCTGAAGCGCGCCGCGTGCCTCGCGCACGCGGATCCCCGCCCGACCACCCCTTCACAGGGCAGGCCGGGCGGGGTTTCCTTTTCCCGGCACCTGGAACCCGCCCTGCCACAGGGCCCCCACGGCACCCATCCGCCCTCCCGAGGAGATCCCTTGCCCGAGCTGCCCGAGGTCGAGGTCGTACGGCGCGGTCTGGAGCGCTGGGTCAGCGGCCGGACGATCGACACCGTGGAGGTCCTGCACCCGCGGGCGGTGCGCCGCCACACGGCGGGCGGCGCGGACTTCGCCGCCCAGCTGGCCGGTCACCGGGTGGGCGAGGCCCGCCGCCGCGGCAAGTACCTCTGGCTCCCGCTCGCCGGCGATCTCTCGGTCCTGGCCCACCTCGGCATGAGCGGCCAGCTCCTGGTCCAGCCGCAGGACGCCCCCGACGAGAAGCACCTCCGCGTCCGCATCCGCTTCACGGACGCGGTGCACGTCCCGGACGACACTGCGGCGGTTCCCGGTGTCGCGCCGGCCGCCGACCTCCCCTCCGACACGGTCGACACCGAACTCCGCTTCGTCGACCAGCGCACCTTCGGCGGCCTCTCCCTCCACCCCACCGTCCCGGGCGACCCCGACGGCCTCCCCGACGTGATCGCCCACATCGCGCGCGATCCCCTCGACGCGGCCTTCGACGACGCCGCGTTCCACGACGCGCTGCGCCGCCGCCGTACGACGATCAAGCGCGCGCTCCTGGACCAGTCCCTGATCAGCGGTGTCGGCAACATCTACGCCGACGAGGCCCTGTGGCGCGCGAGGCTCCACTACGACCGCCCCACGGCCACCCTCACCCGCCCCCGCACCACCGAACTCCTCGGCCACATCCGCGACGTCATGACCGCGGCCCTCGCCGTCGGCGGCACCAGCTTCGACAGCCTCTACGTCAACGTCAACGGCGAATCCGGCTACTTCGAACGCTCCCTGGACGCCTACGGCCGCGAGGACGAACCCTGCCGCCGCTGCACGACCCCCATCCGCAGACGACCGTGGATGAACCGCTCGAGCTACTTCTGCCCCAAGTGCCAGCGGGCGCCGCGGGTGCGCTAGCGCACGGGGGGCTCAGAATCCGAAGTCCTGCGTCCACCAGGGGCCGCCCTGGGCGCGGTGGAGGCCGATGCCGAGGGTGCGGTAGGTGCAGTTGAGGATGTTGGCGCGGTGGCCGGGGCTGGTCATCCAGGAGGTCATGACGGCCTCGGGGGTGGGCTGGCCGCGGGCGATGTTCTCGCCGCCCAGGCCGGTGACGCCGGCCGTTTTCGCGCGGTCCCAGGGGGTGGCGCCGTCCGGGTCGGTGTGGGCGAAGAAGTCGCGGCGGGCCATGTCCTTGCTGAACTTCTGTGCCAGGCGGGTGAGGTCCGGGTCCGCGGTGAGCGGGGCGCAGCCCGCCTTGTCGCGTTCCTTGTTGACGAGGGAGAGGACCTGGGCGGAGGCCGAGGAGGGAGAAGAGGGGGAGGAGGAAGAGGGGGCTGAGTTCGGTGCGCGGGGCGCTGCTGGGGGAGGAGAGGTGCGGTCGGTACCGCGGTGAGCGGGGGTGGTGCGGTCGTCGGTGCCGTCCGACCGGCCGGTGCCCGGGGCGGTGTCGCCCGTACCGGAAGGGGCGCCCGCCGAGGGTGAGGCGCTGGGCGAGGGGGCTGCCCCACCGGCTGCCCCATCGGCTGCCCCACCGGCTGTGCCTCCCGGCGCGTCCGGGCGGGCGGCGCCGCGGTCGGCGGGGAGCGGGGACCGATCGCCCTGGGGCGGGGTCACGTCCGGCAGTGCGCCGGTGCTGATGCGGCCGCCGGGGCCGGCCGCGCGGTCCTGGTCGTACGGGCCGTTCCCCGGTATCAGGCCCGCCGAGACGGCCACCGCACCCAGCGCCAGCGCGGCCGACACGCCCAGCAGGCCGGTCCGTACAGGAGTGGTGCGGAGGATGCCACCGGGGCGGAGGATGCCACCGGGATGGAAGGGACCGACTGGGCGGAAGGGGCCAGAGGGGCCGGATGGCCCGGCGGAGTGGAGGCCGCCGCCCGAAGGGCCCGCGAAGGGCGGCGGCGCGGCCGGGCGGCGGGCGCGGTGGCGGCCCGTGGCGGGTTCGGCGGCCGGCGCTCCGGGTACGGGAGCGGTGCGTCGGTGGCGGCCCATCCCGAGACTTCCTTCCGTGCGCGAACGTCGGGCGTGAATCACCCGTACGAGTGACTGGTGATGCCGCGTGACTGTACGGCACGGCCTATGGGGCCGAAGTGCTTGCTGAGCAATTGGCCGGTTAGCGTGCACGCATGAACGAAGATGTCCGTCTGACGGCCTGGGTGCGCGGCCGTGTGCAAGGTGTCGGCTTCCGATGGTTCACCCGGGCCAACGCGCTGCGCATCGGGGGGCTCGTCGGTTTCGCGATCAACCGGGAGGACGGCCGCGTCCAGGTCGTGGCCGAGGGCTCCCGGGAGCGGTGCGAGGAGTTGCTGGAGTGGCTGCGTACCGGGGACACGCCCGGCCGGGTCGACGGTGTGAGTGAGATTTGGGACACGCCGCGAGGCGGGTACGACGGCTTCGCGATTCGCTGATGAGGGGGCGCGGACCGGCCGTCCGGGCCGTCCGCGACCCGCGCCATGACGTGTCGCCGGCACCTGCGGGAGGCAGAAACCGCCTGGTGGTTGCCAATTCCGCCGACGCGTGGAAGGCTGCGGCAGTAAGGATGATCTAGACGCCCCCGGGGTCGTTTCCGGAGTGCCGACGTGAGCCTCTTGGCCGTCGTGCGTACTCGCGACCCTCGGATACGGGGCGTGATCGTGTTGACCGTCAAACCTTTTGGTGAGACTCTGGAATCCCCGCGCACCTTAGCTGTTTGGCATTGCGTAGACCAAAGAATGCCAGACACCGCGGGTGCGATTCCCTCACGACCCACCACCGCTTCGGTCGGTCACTCAGTGTGGAGGACCATCCATCATGGCAAAGGCGCTTCTCGGTTACGTCGGCGGCTCCGACCCCCGAGTCCTCGCCGAGATGCGACGGCTTCAGCAGCGCGTCCAGGACCTCGAATCCGAGATTGTCAGGATTCAGGCCGAGAACGACGCGCTGTCCGCTGCCGCACGTCACGGCGACTCGCTGCTCGACAGCATCGACGTACCCCAGGCGGAGCCGGCGCTCACCTGACCCTCGCCTCAAGCGACGGTCGGGCTGAAACGACAGCCACTTGAGGCACCGCTCTATGAAGATTCAAGGGACGCTTCGGCGTCCCTTCGTCGTTCACGCCCCCGCTTCCCGGCGGCCTCTTACCGTCTGATGTGCCCTGCACGTTCCGTGGCGAAACCGAAAAGGTCCGGGCACGGGACGATGCGCCGGCCGCGGACCGCTCGTACGAGCGCGATCGCCGCGGCGCGCCAGGGCAGGTCGGGACGACCACGGTCCCGGGCGCGCGAAAGGTAGAGTCCAACGGCGTGCACCTCAAGAGCCTGACCCTGCGAGGATTCAAGTCCTTCGCTTCCGCCACCACGCTGCGCTTCGAGCCCGGCATCACCTGCGTCGTGGGCCCCAACGGGTCCGGCAAGTCGAACGTGGTGGACGCGCTCTCCTGGGTCATGGGCGAGCAGGGCGCGAAGTCGCTGCGCGGCGGCAAGATGGAGGACGTCATCTTCGCCGGGACCACGGGCCGCCCGCCCCTGGGCCGCGCCGAGGTCTCCCTCACGATCGACAACTCCGACGGCGCGCTGCCCATCGAGTACGCCGAGGTCACGATCACGCGGATCATGTTCCGCAACGGCGGCAGCGAGTACCAGCTCAACGGTGACACCTGCCGGCTGCTGGACATCCAGGAGCTGCTGTCGGACTCCGGCATCGGCCGCGAGATGCACGTCATCGTCGGGCAGGGCCAGCTCGACGGCGTACTGCACGCCGACCCGATGGGCCGCCGCGCCTTCATCGAGGAGGCGGCGGGCGTCCTGAAGCACCGCAAGCGCAAGGAGAAGGCGCTGCGGAAGCTGGACGCGATGCAGGCGAACCTCGCGCGCGTCCAGGACCTGACGGACGAGCTGCGGCGGCAGCTGAAGCCGCTCGGGCGGCAGGCCGCCGTCGCCCGCCGCGCCGCCGTCATCCAGGCCGACCTGCGCGACGCCCGGCTGCGGCTGCTCGCCGACGACCTGGTCACGCTGCGCGAGGCGCTCCGTACGGAGATCGCCGACGAGGCCGCGCTGAAGCAGCGCCGGGAGGCCACCGAGGCCGAGCTGAAGGAGGCGCTGCGGCGCGAGGCGGCCCTGGAGGAAGAGGTACGGACGCTGACGCCGCGGCTGCAGCGCGCCCAGCAGACCTGGTACGAGCTGTCGCAGCTCGCGGAGCGGGTACGCGGCACGATCTCGCTGGCCGACGCGCGGGTGAAGAGCGCGCAGACCGCGCCCCCCGAGGAGCGCCGCGGCCGCGACCCGGAGGAGATGGAGCGCGAGGCGGCCCGCATCCGGGAGCAGGAGGCGGAGCTGGAAGCCGCGCTGGAGGCGGCGACCCGGGCGCTGGACGACATGGTCGAGCACCGCGCGGGGCTGGAGCGGCAGCTGCAGGACGAGGAGCGCCGGCTGCGGGACGCCGCGCGGGCCATCGCCGACCGGCGCGAGGGGCTGGCCCGGCTGCACGGCCAGGCCACCGCGGCCCGCGGCCGGGCCGCGTCGGCCCAGGCGGAGATCGACCGGCTGACCGAGTCGCGGGACGCGGCGCAGGCCCGCGCGGAGGCGGCCCAGCAGGAGTACGAGCAGCTCAAGGCCGAGGTCGACGGGCTGGACGCGGGCGACGAGGAACTGGCCGGGCAGCACGAGCGGGCCAAGGAGGAGCTGGCCGAGGCGGAGCGCGCGCTGACGGCGGCCCGCGAGGCGCTGACCACGGTGGAGCGCAAGCGCGCCGCGACCGCGGCGCGGCACGACGCGCTGGCGCTGGGGCTGCGCCGCAAGGACGGTACGGGCGCGCTGCTGGCCGCCGCCGACCGGCTGGGCGGGCTGCTCGGCCCGGCCGCCGAGCTGCTGACCGTAGCGCCGGGGTACGAGATCCCGGTCGCGGCGGCGCTCGGCGCGGCCGCCGACGCCATCGCCGTCGCGGACCCGGCGACCGCGGCGGAGGCCATCCGGCTGCTGCGCAAGCAGGACGCGGGACGCGCGGTCCTCCTCCCGGCGACGGCGGCGGACCGCCCGCTCACCGGGGCGGCGGAGGAGGAGCGGTCCCTGGTGGGAACGCCGGGCGATACGTCTCTGCATGACGGGTCTCTGCATGACGGGGCGACAGGGGCAGCCGTACCGGGTGCAGCTGACGGGGCGTCGGACGGCGAGCGGTCCACCGGAGCGCCCGAGGGCACCCTGTACGACCACACGCCCACCGATGCCGAGAACCCCGCGATTCCCGGTGCGCGCACCGGGCCGGACGCCGGTACCGCCGCGTCCGAAGTCCCCCACGACGGCGCCCCCGTGGCCTCCGTACCCGCCGCGCGTACCCCCGACGGGCCGCCCGCAGCCGCCGAACTGGTCGATGGGCCCGCCGAGTTGATGCCCGCCGTGCGGCGGCTGCTGCGCGACGTCGTCGTGGTGAGCACGCTGGAGGACGCCGAGGACCTGGTCGCCGCGCGGCCCGGCGTGACCGCCGTGACCGCCGAAGGCGACCTGCTCGGGGCGCACTTCGCGCAGGGCGGGTCGGCCGGCGCGCCGAGCCTGCTGGAGGTGCAGGCGTCCGTAGACGAGGCGGCGGCGGAGCTCGCGGAGCTGGCCGCGCGCTGCGAGGAGCTGGCGGAGGAGCAGCGGCTGGCCACCGAGCGGCGGGCCGAACGGGCCGCGCTGGTCGAGGAGCTGGCGGAGCGGCGGCGGCTGGCCGACCGGGAGAAGTCGCAGGTCGCGCAGGCGCTGGGGCGGCTCGGCGGGCAGGCCAGGGGCGCCGCGGGCGAGGCCGAGCGGTCGGCGGCCGCGGTCGCCAAGGCCGAGGAGGCGCTGGCCCGGGCCACCGAGGAGGCCGAGGAGCTGGCGGAACGATTGGCCGTGGCCGAGGAGGACCCGGGGGAGGAGGAGCCGGACACTTCCGTACGGGACCGGCTCGCCGCCGACGGGGCCAACGCCCGGCAGACCGAGATGGAGGCGCGCCTCCAGGTCCGTACGCACGAGGAGCGCGTGAAGGGGCTCGCGGGACGGGCGGACGGGCTGGACCGGGCGGCGCGCGCCGAACGCGAGGCGCGGGCGCGGGCCGAGCAGCGGCGCGCCCGGCTGCGCCACGAGGCGCGGGTCGCCTCGGCGGTCGCCGACGGCGCGCGGCAGCTGCTCGCGCATGTCGAGGTCTCGCTCGTGCGCGCCGAGGAGGAGCGGGCCGCGGCCGAGCGGGCGAAGGCCGAGCGGGAGCAGGCGCTGGTCGCCGAGCGCAATCAGGGCCGTGAGCTGAAGGACGCGCTGGACAAGCTGACCGACTCGGTGCACCGGGGCGAGGTGCTGGGCGCCGAGAAGCGCATGAAGATCGAGCAGCTGGAGACCAAGGCGCTGGAGGAGCTGGGCGTCGAGCCGGCCGGGCTGATCGCCGAGTACGGCCCCGACCAGCTCGTACCGCCGTCACCGGCCGCCGAGGGCGAGGAGCTGCCGGAGGACCCGGAGCATCCGCGGAACCAGCCGGTGCCGTTCGTGCGGGCCGAGCAGGAGAAGCGGCTGAAGGCCGCCGAGCGCGCGTACCAGCAGCTCGGCAAGGTGAATCCGCTGGCCCTGGAGGAGTTCGCGGCGCTGGAGGAGCGGCACAAGTTCCTCAGCGAGCAGCTGGAGGACCTGAAGAAGACCCGTGCCGATCTGCTGCAGGTCGTCAAGGAGGTCGACGAGCGCGTCGAGCAGGTGTTCACGGAGGCGTACTGGGACACCGCCCGCGAGTTCGAAGGGGTCTTCGCGCGGCTGTTCCCGGGCGGCGAGGGCCGGCTCGTGCTGACCGACCCGGACAACATGCTGACCACCGGCGTGGACGTGGAGGCCCGGCCGCCGGGCAAGAAGGTCAAGCGGCTCTCGCTGCTCTCGGGCGGCGAGCGGTCGCTGACCGCGGTGGCGCTGCTGGTGTCGATCTTCAAGGCGCGGCCGAGCCCGTTCTACGTGATGGACGAGGTCGAGGCGGCGCTGGACGACACCAATCTGCAGCGGCTGATCCGGATCATGGTGGAGCTGCAGGAGAGCTCCCAGCTGATCGTGATCACGCACCAGAAGCGGACGATGGAGGTCGCGGACGCGCTCTACGGCGTCTCCATGCAGGGCGACGGCGTATCGAAGGTCATCAGCCAGCGACTGCACTGAGGCAGCCAGCGACTGTACTGAGGCGCTGTGCATGGGTGGGAACACCGGGGGGAACACGGATCTGGGCCGCCGACCTGCAGCGTTCGCGACAGTGTTCACAACATGAACTCAACATGAAGCTGCTTGCCGACAGTGACGGGGTCGACGAATTCTGTGGCCCCTATTGACTTAGAAACTTGAAGGCATAGTCTCTGCAACGTTGCTTTTACCTTCAAGTGGTGCGGGCCGTATGCACAGCCGCCACTGGAGGGCCAGCCCCCGACGCCCGGCAGCGCAGCCGGGCCACTGGAGTACACGTTGACCAGCACCGCGCAGCCGACGATGGCGGAAGGCCGCAAGGCCAAGCCCGACCACCTCGGCCATGTCATCTTCATCACCGCGGCTGCCGCGATGGGCGGCTTCCTGTTCGGTTACGACAGCTCCGTGATCAACGGTGCCGTCGAGGCCATCCGGGACCGTTACCACGTCGGCTCCGCCGGGCTCGCCCAGGTCATCGCGATCGCCCTGATCGGCTGCGCCGTCGGCGCCGCCACCGCGGGCCGGATCGCGGACCGCATCGGCCGCATCCGCGTCATGCAGATCGCCGCCCTGCTCTTCACGGTCAGCGCCGTCGGCTCCGCCCTGCCGTTCGCCGTCTGGGACCTCGCCCTCTGGCGGGTCATCGGCGGCTTCGGCATCGGCATGGCCTCGGTCATCGGCCCCGCCTACATCGCCGAGGTCGCGCCGCCCGCTTACCGCGGCCGGCTCGGCTCCTTCCAGCAGGCCGCGATCGTCATCGGTATCGCCGTCTCCCAGCTGGTCAACTGGGGCATCCTGAACCTCGCCGACGGCAACCAGCGCGGCGAGATCGCCGGCCTGGAAGCCTGGCAGTGGATGCTCGGCGTCATGATCGTCCCGGCCGTGCTCTACGGCCTGCTCTCCTTCGCGATCCCCGAGTCGCCCCGCTTCCTGATCAGCGTCGGCCGGCACGACAAGGCCAAGGAGGTGCTCTCCGAGGTCGAGGGCCGGGCGGTGGACCTGGACGTGCGCGTCGAGGAGATCGAGCTGGCGATGCGCAGCGAGCACAAGTCGACGTTCAAGGACCTGCTCGGCGGCAAGGCCGGCTTCCTGCCGATCGTCTGGGTCGGCATCGGCCTCTCGGTCTTCCAGCAGCTGGTCGGCATCAACGTCGCGTTCTACTACTCCTCGACGCTGTGGCAGTCCGTCGGCATCGACCCGAGCAGCTCGTTCTTCTACAGCTTCACCACCTCGATCATCAACATCCTGGGCACCGTGATCGCGATGCTCTTCGTCGACCGGATCGGGCGCCGTCCGCTGGCGCTGATCGGCTCGGCGGGTATGGCCATCGCCCTCGCGCTGGAGGCATGGGCCTTCTCCGCGAAGACCGCGTCCGGCGCGCTGCCGGCCACCGAAGGCACCGTGGCCCTGATCGCGGCCCACTTCTTCGTGCTCTTCTTCGCCCTGTCCTGGGGCGTGGTGGTCTGGGTCTTCCTCGGCGAGATGTTCCCGAACAAGATCCGTGCCGCGGCCCTGGGCGTCGCCGCCTCGGCCCAGTGGATCGCCAACTGGGCGATCACGGCGACCTTCCCGAGCCTGTCGGAGTGGAACCTCTCCGGTACGTACGTGATCTACATGATCTTCGCCCTGCTCTCGATCCCCTTCGTGCTCAAGTACGTCAAGGAGACGAAGGGCAAGGCGTTGGAGGAGATGGGCTAACCCCCCCGCCAGCTCTTCTCCTCACCACGGATCTGCCCCGGCTCCCCGATGGAGCCGGGGCAGCCGCATGCCCGGCGCCGGGGCAGCCGCATGCCCGGCGCCGGGGCAGCCGCATGCCCACGGCCGGGCGTACCGCTTCACCCCGCCCTTCCGCCGTAGACGTACCGTTTCACCCCACCCTTCCCCCATGGGGGAATTCGGGCCCCCTGCTCAGCACAGTACTGGGGGCCACTGACAACGCGGCCGGGCCCGATGCGCGTCCTCAGCCCAGCTCCGGCAGTACCCGCTGGCCCGGCTCGGGCAGTACCCGCTAGCCCAGCTCCGGCAGTACCCGCTCCGCGAAGAGGTGCAGCGACCGCCAGCCCTCGTCGACGGGCATCCCGCCGCACAGCGGATGCAGGATCAGCGAGTCCGACGCCTCCGCCTTGCCCGCGTACGCCACACACTCCTCCGGCGTCAGCACCCGGTACACGCCCTCCCGGCGCAGCGCCGCCACGTCCGTGGCCGCCGACCGCACGGCCGAGCGGATGCCGGCGCCCTGCCAGCCGGCGTACGTCCGCGCCTCGTACAGGAAGTGCTTCCCGTAGCGCGCCCAGGCCCGGTCCGGGTCCTCCGCGACGTGCAGCAGCGCCGTACTGGCCGGCGGCTCCATCACCCAGCCCTCGTGGCCGTGCCCGGCGCACTGCCGGTGGTAGTACGCGGTGAGCTCCGGCAGGTGCGCGCTGGGGAAGAACGGCAGCCCGAGCCGGGCCGCGCGCCGTGCCGCCGGGCGCGAGCCGCCGCCCACCAGAAGGAGGGGGTGCGGCTTGGTGGCCGGGCGGGGTGTGACGCGTACCGTGCGCCCCCGGTACGTGAACGGCTCGCCCGTCCAGGCGCGCAGCAGCGTCTCCAGTACCTCGTCCTGGAGCGCGCCGCGCCGCTTCCAGTCCGCGCCGTGCGCCGCGTACTCCTCGGGCCGGTAGCCCAGGCCCGCGACGGTCACCAGCCGGCCGCCGCCCAGGAGGTCCAGTACGGCCAGGTCCTCGGCCAGCCGCAGCGGGTCGTGCAGCGGGGTGATCAGCGCGGAGACCGTGACGGCGACCCGCCGGGTGGCGCCGAGCACGGCGCCGGCGAAGGTCAGCGGCGAGGGCATCCAGCCGTTGTCGGTGGCGTGGTGCTCCTCGGTCTGCACCGTTGTGATGCCCAGGTCATCGGCGTACTTGGCCATCGCGACGGCCGCCTGGTAGCGCGCCGCGAGGCCCTCCGGGGTGGGGGCCGGGTCGACCAGGTTGAAGCGCAGGACAGTGACGGGCATGACAACGTCCCCTTCGCCGCTGAGGTGGCGAAGGGGACGTTAGCTGATGCTGTGTCAGATGTGGAGGGGGCGGACGCGGCGGGCGTCCGGGCGGCTACCGCCCGGCCGGTATCGGCTCCGGCTCGGCGTCGCTCTCCGCGGGGGCGTTCTCCCGCGGCGCGGGCAGCACCGCGAAGACGACGGCCGCGACGGCGATCGTGACGGCCCAGCCCAGGCCGTGCGTGCCGAGCCAGGTGCCGGCCAGCGGGCCGGTGAACCAGTCGACCTTGGTCAGGCACAGGCCGAGCCCCAGCGCGACCGTCCACGCGGCCATCGCCTGCCAGCAGAAGCCCGCCTTGTACCAGTACCGGCTGGCGCGCGAGGTGTCCATCAGCGCCTCGGCGTCGTACCGCACCGTGCGCTTGGCGCGGCGCACCATGTCGATCGCGTACACGCCGATCCAGGCCGAGAAGGAGACGCCGAGCAGCGTGAGGAAGGCGATGAACTGGCTGATGAAGCTGGTCGCGACCAGCATCATGAAGCCGCCGCCGACCAGGCTGATGACCGCGTTGATGCTGACCGCGAGCGGCCGGGGCAGCTTGACGCCCATGGTCTGCGCGGTGAAGCCGGCCGAGTACATCGACAGGCTGTTGATCAGCAGCATGCCGACCACGGCGGTGAGCAGGTACGGGACGGCCAGCCAGGTCGGCAGGATGTCGCCGAGGAACGCGACCGGGTCGCTGGCCTTGGCCAGGTCCGGGGTCTTGGAGGTCATCACCGCGCCCATGAGGACCATCGGCACCATGACCAGGCCCGCGCCGGAGACGGTGGCGCCGACGATCTTCTTGCCGGAGGCCGAGCCGGGGAGGTAGCGGGTGAAGTCCGGGCCCGAGGGGACCCAGCTGAGGCCGCCGGCCGCGATGGTGCCGACGCCCGCGATCATCATCGCCGTCGAGCCGGCCTTCTGCGCGAAGACCTCGTGCCAGTCCATCTTCGCGATCAGGTAGACGAGCACCAGCACGCTGAAGATGCCGAAGAGGTACGTCGACCACTTGTTGCAGATGTTGAGCACCTTGCGGCCCATGCCGCTCACCAGGAACGTGACCGCGACGAAGACGAGCAGCGTGAGGACGGTGAGGACGTTGTTGGCCTCGATGCCGAAGAGCAGCTTGAGGATCGTGAGCAGCGCGAACGCGCCGGTCACGGCGTTGATCGTCTCCCAGCCGAAGCGGGCGACCCACAGGATCATGCCGGGGAAGTAGTTGCCGCGGACGCCGAAGGTGGCGCGCGAGAGCATCAGGCCGGGCGCGCCGCCCCACTTGCCGGAGACCGACAGCAGGCCGGTGAGGCCGAAGGAGACCGCCGCGGCGATCACCGCGACGACCAGTACCTGCCAGAAGTTGAGGCGGTTGAAGACCACGAGGGCGGCGCCCATGGTCAGCAGCAGCACGCTGATGTTGGCGGCGACGTAGGTCGAGAAGAGTTCGCGGACCCGCCCGTGACGTTCGCTGTCGGGAACGGGCTCGATTCCGCGGGTCTCTACGGTTCCTTGGGTCTCGGGGGAGGCCGTGGTGTCCATGGTGCAGGTGTCTCTCGTGCGCTGGGGCAAGGGCACCCCCACAGGGGGCAGTCGGCAGCGGCGGTGATGCCTGGCTGCGGGGCGCGGTGGCCGTCGAGGACTCTACGCGCGTTGCGCGGCCATTCCCATCGTACTTTGCACCAACTTCCTCCTGTAAGGGTCGTTGGACTCTCCGACGAGTCACTCGCGTCACACTTCTCGTCGGAGGGTCCAGCGCCGGGGTGGAGGCCCTGGTCAGCCGGTGGGCTCCGGCACCGGCCCGCGCTGGCCGACCCGGTAGTCGGCCCGGCGGAGGATCTCCTCGGCGTCGTCCAGCGGCGGATAGATCCAGCTCTCATTGATGGCGCGTTTGCGCGCCTTCGCGTACGCCACGGGTACCTCGCGCAGCGCCCGGTCCCAGCCGCTGGTCAGCACCGCGCCCGCGCCGCCGAGGTCGAGACAGGTCGTGTACGGGTCGGTGGTGAACGCGGCCCGGTCCAGCCCCAGGAGATCGGCCGCGGCGTTGTGTCCCGCGAATTTCCCCTGCGGCGTCGCGTGCTGGCAGGACTGCGTCACCGTGTGGCCGTCCTCGGCGGGCGCGGCCGCGGTGTCCCCGGCCGCGTACACCTCCGGCAGCCCGCGCACCCGCAGCCAGCCGTCCACCGCCAGCCGCCCCAGCCCGTCGCGCTCGGCGGGGAGCCGCGCGGTGAGACCGCTGGCCCGCACCCCCGCCGTCCACACAGTCGTACGGGACGGGATCACGCTGCCGTCGGAGAGGTGGACGGCCCGCTCGTCGACGCGCTCGATCGTGACGCCGAGCCGGCGCACCACGCCCAGCTCGTCCAGCGCCCGCTCGATCACCGGCCGGGCCGCCTCGCCGAGCCCGCGCCCGACGACCGTGTCCCGCTCCACCAGAACGACCTGGACCTCGTCCGCCATCCCGTGCGACGCGGCGACCGCCCGCACCCGGCCCGCCAGCTCGGCCGCGGCCTCCACGCCCGTGAACCCGGCGCCGGCCACCACCACCGTGAACCGGCCGGGGCCCGCGGGCGCGTCCGGCAGCGCCTGAAGGTGCTTCTCCAGGGCCACGGCCGCGTCCATCGTGTCGATGTCGTGCAGCAGCCCGGCGCCGGGGAAGCGCGGGCGGACCAGCGCGCTGCCGGTGGCCAGCACCAGCCGCCGGTACGGGAACTCGGCGGGTCCCCCGGGGCCGTCGGCGGTGACCACCCGGCGGGCGGTGTCGATACCGGTGGCGGTCGCGGCGATGCGCGGTACGCCGATGGGGCCCAGCACCCGGTCGAGCGGGACCCGGTACGCGGCCGGGTCCGCCTCGTACAGCCGGGGGCGGATCGTGAGATCGGGGTCCGGGGTGAGCAGCGCGACCGTGGGGGAGGCGTCGTGGGCGCGCAGCAGGCGGGCAGCGCCCGCGGCGGCCCACATCCCGGCGAAGCCCCCGCCCACAATCAGGATGTCCGGCATCCGGATTCTCCTTCCAGTGCCCCGCGGCTCGGTTCCGCGGGGATTGAATCCGGATAGTACACATCCAGATTCAATCCTGGACAGTGCGCATCCGAATTCGCTTCCGGACGGTGTACGTCCGGAATCTGTGGCGTGCGGCACCGCGGGCGGTGCGTGCCCGATACTGAGGGAGTTATGGAAATCGTCATCCTTGCTGTAGTCATCGCTGTGGTCGCGCTCGGCGCGATCAGCGGGCTCGTCGTCAGCAGCCGCAAGAAGAAGAAGCTGCCGCCGCCCCCGCCGACCACCCCGTCCGTCACCGCGCCCCCTGCGGAACCGCAGGTCGGTGAGGACGCCGAGACCCCCCGCGACGAGGAACGTCGCACCATCGAAGAAGTGGGCCTGCCGGACTCCGGCGCCACGCTCGTCGAGGAAGCGCCGGTCGCCGAGCCGGAGGCGCCCGCCGCGCCCCCGGTCGAGGTGCCGGAGCCGACCGCCGGCCGGCTCGTCCGGCTGCGCGCCCGGCTCTCCCGCTCGCAGAACTCCCTGGGCAAGGGCCTGCTCACGCTGCTCTCCCGCGAGCACCTCGACGAGGACACCTGGGAGGAGATCGAGGACACGCTGCTCACCGCGGACGTCGGTGTGCAGCCCACTCAGGAGCTGGTCGAGCGGCTGCGCGAGCGCGTGAAGGTGCTCGGCACCCGCACCCCCGACGAGCTGCGCGCCCTGCTCCGCGAGGAGCTGCTCCACCTCATCGGCACCGAGGCCGACCGCTCCGTGAACACGGCGAACGGCCTGGGCCCGAACGGCGAGGAGATCCCCGGCGTCGTCATGGTCGTCGGCGTCAACGGCACCGGCAAGACCACCACGACCGGCAAGCTCGCCCGCGTCCTGGTCGCCGACGGCAAGTCCGTCGTGCTGGGCGCGGCCGACACCTTCCGCGCCGCCGCCGTCGACCAGCTGCAGACCTGGGGCGACCGGGTCGGCGCCCGCACCGTGCGCGGCCCCGAGGAGGGCGACCCCGCCTCGGTCGCCTTCGACTCGGTGAAGGAAGGTATCTCCGAGGGCGCGGACGTCGTACTGATCGACACCGCCGGCCGGCTGCACACCAAGACCGGCCTGATGGACGAGCTGGGCAAGGTCAAGCGGGTCGTGGAGAAGCACGGCCCGGTGGGCGAGGTACTGCTCGTCCTGGACGCCACCACCGGCCAGAACGGCCTGGTCCAGGCCCGGGTCTTCGCCGAGGTCGTGGACATCACCGGTGTCGTGCTGACCAAGCTGGACGGCACGGCCAAGGGCGGCATCATCGTCGCGGTCCAGCGCGAGCTGGGTGTGCCGGTGAAGCTGGTGGGCCTGGGCGAGGGCGCGGACGACCTCGCGCCGTTCGAGCCCGAGGCGTTCGTCGACGCGCTGATCGGCGACTGACCGGAGCGTGGACGGGTTAGCGGCCCGTGCCCCGGCACCGATACGGAGACACCGAGCCCCGCCGCACACGAAGTGCGACGGGGCTCGGTGCTTGCGCCCGGCGGTACGGCACGGGGATGACGCGCCCACCACCCGGACGCGGGGCGGCGGTTTTCGGGCGGGTGTACGGGCGGGCGGGGATGGCGAACGGCTGGATCGGAACGGCGAGCGGATGAGGGCCGGTACGGTTCGCCTTATTTCCCCCACCCGAACCGCAACCATCAATTGAGCAACCCCTACGGCGCCCCACCAGGTCCGCGAGAGCGGCGCCGGTTCAGGCGCAACGTCACGCGCAGAGCCTGTGGCAGACGTAGGCGAGTGTGCCCAGCAGCAGCTTCGCCTCCGGAGGGTGGCTCACGCCGTCCAGCGTCGGCGGCCGCAGCCAGCGCATCGGTCCCAGCCCCGCCAGGTCGCAGGGCGGCGCGACGATGTGGTCGCCGGGCCCCAGCGGCCGCAGGTCCAGCGAGGCGTCGTCCCAGCCCATGCGGTACAGCAGCGTCGGCATCCCGGCGGCGGCACCCGGCGCGACGAAGAACAGCGCCCGTCCGGTCGGGGTGACGGCCACCGGCCCCAGGGGAAGCCCCATCCGCTCGAGGCGCACCAGGGCCGTGCGCCCCGCGGCGGCCGGTACGTCCAGGATGTCGAAGCTGCGGCCGACCGGCAGCAGTACCGAGGCGCCCGGCGTCTCGGCCCAGGCTGCCGCCACCTTCTCCAGTGTCGCGCCGGCGGGCAGCACGTCGGCGAAGGGCAGTGGGTGGGCGCCGGGGCTGGCGCAGCGCGCGGCTCCGCACGAGCAGACGGCCCGGCCGTCGCTGCCCCGCGCCGCGCGGGCGCCGGGCACGACGTCCCATCCCCACAGCCCGGTGTACTCCGCCACCGCCGTGGTCTCGGCGGAGCGGACCCGCCGCCTGGCGCCGTGGCGAATGTCGCGAAACTCCCGGATGCCGCCGATCGTGAAGCCCATGCCCCCTCCAACGGGTCCTGCCGGTCTGTGGTTACGTGCCGGAGTGTTGCCGTGACGCTCCGTCGCCAGTCGTGGTCGTCGACGGGGTGACGGAGCGCTGTGGGTTGTGCGGCGTGACACGCGCGCCCTTGAGTGCTCCTCTCCGCCCAACCCTTCTCGACCTGTGTCAAGTCAATCGCGCTGAGCCGCGGAGGAGTTCATTCGAAGGGGTGGCGAATGGTGGCGTTTCCCGGATCGGCCTCGCGGGAGGCGTGATCGTAGGATTACTTTCGGTGCACGAACCGGGAGGGGTATCCGCCACATGGGTATGCCGATGGCAAGCAGAGTGACCGCTTGGCGGCTTTCCGGCGGCCGGAATCCGTGGTCGGCTGGGGTCACTCCAGGACAGGCGTCGCGAAAGAGCGGCATCCTGTCGGAGGTTCGTGACAGGACGACAGATCCGGATGGGGGCGTTCGAGTTGGGCGGCAACGGCGGCACGTGCGCTGACAAGCGCCCGAACGAGCAGTTGGGTTCGTGGTTCGTGCGCAGCGGCTGGTCCAAGGGCGAGCTCGCCCGCCAGGTCAACCGCCGCGCCCGGCAGCTTGGCGCACACCACATCAGTACCGACACCTCACGGGTCCGTCGCTGGCTGGACGGTGAGCAGCCCCGGGAGCCGATCCCGCGCATCCTGTCCGAGCTGTTCTCCGAGCGCTTCGGCTGCGTGGTGTCCGTCGAGGACCTCGGCCTGCGCACGGCACACCAGTCCCCGTCGGTCTCCGGCGTGGACCTCCCCTGGGCCGGGCCCCAGACGGTCTCCCTCATCAGCGAGTTCTCGCGCAGCGACCTCATGCTGGCGCGGCGCGGCTTCCTCGGGACCTCGCTGGCGCTGTCCGCCGGGCCCGCCCTCATCGAGCCGATGCAGCGCTGGCTGGTGCCCACGCCCGCCGGGGCCGCCGACGAGGCCGGGCCCGAGACCGGGCGCCGCCGCGGCGGCCGGCTCTCGCAGCCCGAGCTGGAGCTGCTGGAGTCCACGACGATGATGTTCCGGCAGTGGGACGCCCAGTGCGGCGGCGGACTGCGCCGCAAGGCCGTCGTCGGGCAGCTCCACGAAGTCACGGACCTGCTCCAGGAGTCGCACCCCGAAGCGGTCTCCAAGCGGCTCTTCAAGGTCGCCGCCGAGCTCGCCGAGCTGGCGGGCTGGATGAGTTACGACATCGGTCTGCAGCCCACGGCACAGAAGTACTTCGTCCTCGCGCTGCACGCGTCCAAGGAGGCGGGCGACAAGCCGCTCGGCTCGTACATCCTCTCCAGCATGAGCCGCCAGATGATCCACCTGGGGCGTCCCGACGACGCCCTGGAGCTGATCCATCTGGCCCAGTACGGCAGCCGCGAAATGGCCACGCCGCGCACGCAGGCCATGCTGTATGCGATGGAGGCCCGCGCGTACGCCGGGATGGGCCAGCCCAGCAAGGTCAAGCGGGCCGTCCGGATGGCGGAGGACACCTTCGCCGACGTGGAGCCCGGCGCGCGGCTCGACCCGGACTGGATCCGCTTCTTCTCCGAGGCCGAGCTGAACGCCGAGAACGCCCACTCGTACCGCGACCTCGCCTACGTAGCGGGACGCAGCCCCACGTACGCCTCGCTGGCGCACCCGGTCATGGAGCGCGCCGTCGAGCTGTTCGGCAAGGACCCCGAGCACCAGCGCTCGTACGCCCTCAACCTCATCGGCATGGCCACGGTCCATCTGCTGCAGCGCGAGCCCGAGCAGTGCGCGGACTTCGCGCACCAGGCCATACCGTTCGCCAAGCAGGTGCGCTCGGAGCGGGTCAACACCCGGCTGCGCAAGACCGTGGACACCGCGGCGCGGGACTTCTCCGAGGTCGCCGAGGTGATCCAGCTGACCGAGGAACTGCAGCACCACCTGCCGGAGACGGCCGCGGAGGCGGTCTGAGGGCAGGCCCTGAAACGTCCGCCGGCACCGCAGAAAACTCCGGCCGCGACCACACCCCGTACAGCCCGACTCGGCTCCCCCATCGCCAGGTCTGAGGGCAGTGGTCGCGGCCGGTCCTGCCTTTCGGTGGCCCCCACAGGCGTTCATCCGGGCGTAACACCGACGTCGCCTTCGTCACTACCGCGAAACACCGGGGCGCTTCGCCGGAAACGGCGCGGCGCCAACCTGGTGGCGAAAGCCGGCCCATCCGCACCACACCCGCACGGGCCGCATCGACGACGAGGAGACGCCGATGCCCCCAGGCATCCTGACGAACGCCGTGAGCCTCTCGGCAGAAAAGCTGAGCCCGGCCAACACCGGATTCATGTTGATCGCCACCGCCCTGGTGATGGTGATGACCCCCGCGCTCGCGTTCTTCTACGGCGGCATGGTCCGCGTGAAGAGCGTCCTGAACATGCTGATGATGAGCTTCATCAGCCTCGGCCTGGTGACCGTCCTGTGGGTCCTCTACGGCTTCAGCCTCGCCTTCGGCACCGACCACGGCTCGGTCATCGGCTGGACCGGTGACTACGTCGGCCTCAGCGGCATCGGCCTCACCGAGCTCTGGGACGGCTACACCATCCCGGTCTACGTCTTCGCGGCCTTCCAGCTGATGTTCGCGATCCTCACGCCCGCGCTGATCAGCGGCGCCCTCGCGGACCGCGTGAAGTTCTCGGCCTGGGCCCTCTTCATCGTCCTGTGGGTGACGATCGTGTACTTCCCGGTCGCCCACTGGGTGTGGGGCGCGGGCGGCTGGCTCTTCGAGCTCGGCGTGATCGACTTCGCGGGCGGTACGGCCGTCCACATCAACGCCGGCGCCGCGGCGCTGGGCGTCATCTTCGTCGTCGGCAAGCGGATCGGCTTCAAGAAGGACCCGATGCGGCCGCACAGCCTGCCGCTGGTCATGCTCGGCGCCGGCCTGCTGTGGTTCGGCTGGTTCGGCTTCAACGCCGGCTCCTGGCTCGGCAACGACGACGGCGTGGGCGCGGTCGCCTTCCTGAACACCCAGGTCGCCACGGGTGCGGCGATGCTCGGCTGGCTCGCGTACGAGAAGATCCGGCACGGCTCGTTCACCACGCTCGGCGCCGCGTCCGGCGCGGTGGCCGGTCTGGTCGCGATCACCCCGGCCTGCGGCGCGGTCAGCCCCCTCGGCGCCATCGCGATCGGCGTCATCGCCGGTGTCCTGTGCGCGATGGCCGTCGGCCTGAAGTACAAGTTCGGCTACGACGACTCCCTCGACGTCGTCGGCGTCCACCTCGTCGGCGGTGTCGTCGGCTCCCTCCTCATCGGTTTCTTCGCCACCGGCGGCGTGCAGAGCGACGCCAAGGGCCTCTTCTACGGCGGCGGCCTGGCCCAGCTCGGCAAGCAGTCCGTCGGCGTGGTCTGCGTCCTCCTCTACTCCCTCGTGATCAGCTTCGTCCTTGCCAAGGTCGTCGACCTGGTGATGGGCTTCCGGGTCAGCGAGGACGAGGAGCTGGCGGGCGTGGACCAGGCCGCCCACGCGGAGACGGCGTACGACTACGGCGGCACCGGCGGCGGCACGGCCCTGACCCGTACGGCGGCGCCGGCCCCGGATTCCGGTGACACTCCGGCTCCGGGAGCCGCGGGAAGCACGGCTCCGGCCTCGCAGGCAGGATCATCGGCTCAGGCCCAGGGCGGGACTCCGGGCAAGGCGAAGAAGGTGGACGCGTGAAGCTCATCACGGCAGTAATCAAGCCGCACCGGCTGGACGAGGTGAAGGAGGCCCTGCAGGCATTCGGCGTGCACGGCCTGACCGTCACCGAGGCCAGCGGATACGGCCGGCAGCGCGGCCACACGGAGGTGTACCGCGGCGCGGAGTACACGGTGGACCTGGTCCCCAAGATCCGCATCGAGGTCCTGGTCGAGGACGCCGATGCCGAACAGCTGCTCGAGGTCGTCGTCAAGGCCGCCCGCACCGGCAAGATCGGCGACGGCAAGGTCTGGAGCGTCCCGGTCGACGAGGCGGTCCGCGTCCGCACGGGCGAACGGGGCCCGGACGCGCTGTAAGCGCGAAGCGCGCACCGGCCGGTTGTACGGACGCACCCGGCCGGTGCGTTCGGTGCCGTGGGTGCGGTTTCGGTAGTGGGTGTGGGGCTTGGGGGCGCCCTGGCGGACCGGGCTCCGGTACTGCCGGGGCGCCCGGCCCCGGTGATCTCCGGTGGGCCCGCCCCACCGGGCGGTCCTCCCAGCCCGCCAGGCGGTACTCCCAGCCCGTCCGGCGTTTGAGGACATCTTTGCGGGGCCCGGGGCCGTTGCCCCGGTTTCGGGAAGGCGTGGGTCCGGGGCACACGACCCCACGGCACCGGCCACCAACGGGCGCCGACCGGACAACGCATCGCACGCCGCACCCCCGGCACCCGATGCCACACCAGAACGAACAAGGAGCGCGCGAGGTGACCGACAGCGTCGAGGAGACAGCAGGCGTCGACCAGACGACCGGCACCGGCCCCGCCCCCGGCGGGAATCGCTCCGGCGAGGACCGCCCCGGCGCGCCCGCCCCGGACGGCACGGACGGCACGGCCCACCCCACCGCCGACTACCCCGCCGCTCGCCTGCACCTCCTCCAGGACGACGCCACGACCGGCCCCGAACGCCGCTCCGCCCTCGCCCGCCTCACCGACCACTGGCTGGCCGGACTCTTCGAGCGCGCCGCAGCCCAGAGCGGCGTGACCGGCGCGGCGCTCGTCGCCGTGGGCGGCTACGGCCGCGGCGAGCTCTCCCCCCGCAGCGACCTCGACCTGCTCCTCCTCCACGACGGCAAGGCGTCCCCCAAAGAGGTCGCGGCCCTCGCCGACCACCTCTGGTATCCGCTCTGGGACCTCGGGCTGGACCTGGACCACTCCGTCCGCACGCTCGCCGAGGCCCGCCGCACCGCCCGCGACGACCTCAAGGCCCAGCTCGGCCTGCTCGACGCCCGCCACCTCGCCGGCAGCCCCGACCTCACCACCGCCCTGCGCACCGCGAGCTTCGCCGACTGGCGCGAGGCCGCCCCCAAGCGCCTCCCGGAGCTCCACGCGCTGTGCCTGGACCGGGCCGACCGGCAGGGCGAGCTGCAGTACCTCCTCGAGCCCGACCTGAAGGAGGCCAGAGGCGGCCTGCGCGACGTCACCGCCCTGCGCGCCGTGGCCGCGTCCTGGCTCGCCGACGCCCCCCGGGCCGGCCTGGAGGACGCCCGCGGCCGTCTGCTGGACGTACGCGACGCCCTCCACCTGGTCACCGGCCGGGCCACCGACCGGCTCGCGCTCCAGGAGCAGGACCAGGTCGCGGACGCCCTCGGCCTGCTCGACGCGGACACCCTGCTGCGCCAGGTGTACGAGTCGGCGCGCACGATCTCGTACGCCGGCGACGTCACCTGGCGCGAGGTCGGCCGCGTGCTGCGCGCCCGCTCCGTACGGCCCTCGCTGCGCGGCCTGATGAGCGGCAGGAGCGGGCGGGCGGCGGCCAAGGGCGAGCGTTCGCCGCTGGCCGAGGGCGTCGTGGAGCACGAAGGCGAGGTCGTACTGGCCCGCACCGCCCGCCCCGAACGCGACGCCGTGCTGCCGCTGCGCGCCGCGGCCGCCGCGGCCCAGGCGGGCCTGTCGCTGTCCCCGCACGCCGTGCGCCGGCTGGCCGCGGCGGCCCGCCCGCTGCCGGTGCCGTGGCCGGCCGAGGCCCGCGAGGAGCTGCTGACCCTGCTGGGCGCGGGCGCGCACACCGTGCCCGTATGGGAGGCGCTGGAGGCCGAGGGGATCATCACGCGGCTGCTGCCGGACTGGGAGCGCGTGCGCTGCCGCCCGCAGCGCAACGCCGTGCACCGCTGGACCGTCGACCGGCACCTCGTCGAGACGGCCGTACGGGCTTCCGCCCTGACCCGCCGCGTCCACCGCCCCGACCTGCTCCTCATGGCAGCCCTCCTGCACGACATCGGCAAGGGCTGGCCCGGCGACCACTCGGTCTCCGGCGAGACCATCGCCCGTGACGTGGCCGCCCGGCTCGGCTTCGACGCCAAGGACACGGACGTCATCGCCACCCTCGTGCGCCATCACCTCCTCCTCATCGAGACCGCCACCCGCCGTGACCTGGACGATCCGGCCACGGTCGGCTCGGTCGCCCAAGTGGTCCGCTCGGTCGGCACGCTGGAGCTGCTGCACGCCCTCACGGAGGCCGACGCGCTGGCCACCGGACCCGCGGCCTGGAGCCGCTGGCGCGAGGGACTGGTCGCCGACCTGGTCCGACGGGTCGGCGGGCTGCTGGCGGGCGAACCCGACGCGACCACGCCCACCCCGTGGGAGCCCACGGCGGAACAGGAACGCCTCGCCGTCGAGGCGTGGCGCACGGGAGAGCCCGTACTGGCCCTGCACACCCGGGCGGAGCCGCCCGTGGAGGCGCCGGAGCCAGCGCAGGGCGGCACCGCACCCCGGCCGGCCGGCGGAAACGCGCCGAGCCGCACCCCGGGCCCCACAGGCCGCCCGGACCCGGCCGAGCACCCGGAGGCCGCCGGCCCCCAGGATTCCGCCGTTAACCAGGAACCGGTCGGCGTCGAACTCCTCATCGCCGTACCGGACCGCCCGGGCATCCTCCCCGCCACCGCCGGCGTACTCGCCGTGCACCGCCTCACCGTCCGCGCCGCCGACCTCCGCGTCATGCCCCTGCCGGAGGAGCTGTCCGCACCGGCCCATCAGGAGCTGTCCGCAACGGCCGACCACGCGAGGGACGGCGGGGCGGAGCAGGGGACGAACGACGGCGCGGGCCCACGCTCCGAAGCCGCGCCCCGGTCCGCAACGGGCACGGGCTCCGCGGCCGCCCGCCGCCCCATGCTGCTCCTCAGCTGGCGGGTGGCGGCCGAGTACGGATCGCTGCCGCAAGCGGTCCGGCTGCGCGCCGACCTCGTCCGGGCACTGGACGGCACGCTCGACATCCCGGCCCGCCTCGCCGAGCGCGAACGCGCCTACGCACGGCGCTCGCGCCGGCTCCAGGCGCCGCCGCCCCGGGTGACGGTGGCGCCCGGCGGTTCCCGCTCCGCCACCGTCATCGAGGTACGGGCCCAGGACGCCCAGGGCCTGCTGTACCGGATCGGCCGCGCCCTGGAGGACGCGGGCGTCACGGTCCGCAGCGCCCACGTCAGCACCCTCGGCGCCAACGCGGTGGACGCCTTCTACGTCACGGACCCCGACGGCACCCCCCTCCCGCCCGACACCGCGACGGAAGTGGCCCAGGCCGTGGAGCGAGCCCTGAAGTGACTCGTAGTACCGCCGCCACCACACAGGACCGCCGGGCGCTCCCGGCGCCTGTGGGCGGCCGGGAGGCGCGTCGTTCCGCGCCCGGCGCACGCGCTGAGTCCGTCCCTCTCCGTCTCTTCGGGTGGGCCCGGACGTTCTGTACCGTGGGGCGGATACTCTAGAAGCCGATTGACTCCACCCCCGACCCCGAGGATCGACGACCGCCGTGTTCGATACGCTTTCCGACCGCCTGGCGAGTACTTTCAAAAATCTCCGGGGCAAGGGGCGCCTCTCCGAGGCGGACATCGACGCCACCGCGCGCGAGATCCGGATCGCCCTGCTCGAAGCGGACGTCGCGCTGCCCGTTGTCCGCGCCTTCATCAAGCAGGTCAAGGAGCGCGCGCTCGGCTCCGAGGTCTCCCAGGCGCTGAACCCCGCCCAGCAGGTCATCAAGATCGTCAATGAGGAGCTCATCGGCATCCTCGGCGGCGAGACCCGGCGCCTCCGCTTCGCCAAGCAGCCGCCGACGGTCATCATGCTCGCCGGCCTCCAGGGTGCCGGTAAGACCACGCTGGCCGGCAAGCTGGGCCGCTGGCTCAAGGCGCAGGGCCACACCCCGATGCTGGTCGCCTGCGACCTCCAGCGCCCGAACGCCGTGAACCAGCTCTCCGTCGTCGCCGAGCGCGCCGGTGTGGCGATCTTCGCCCCCGAGCCGGGCAACGGCGTCGGCAACCCGGTCAAGGTCGCCCAGGACTCCATCGAGTACGCCCGCGACAAGCAGCACGACGTCGTGATCGTCGACACCGCCGGCCGCCTGGGCATCGACCAGGAGCTGATGCAGCAGGCCGCGGACATCCGTGACGCGGTCAAGCCGGACGAGGTCCTCTTCGTCGTCGACGCCATGATCGGCCAGGACGCGGTCAACACCGCCGAGGCGTTCCGCGACGGCGTCGGCTTCGACGGCGTCGTGCTCTCCAAGCTCGACGGCGACGCCCGCGGTGGTGCCGCGCTCTCCATCGCGCACGTCACCGGCAAGCAGATCATGTTCGCCTCCAACGGCGAGAAGCTGGACGACTTCGACGCGTTCCACCCGGACCGCATGGCGTCCCGCATCCTGGGGATGGGCGACATGCTGTCGCTCATCGAGAAGGCCGAGCAGACCTTCAGCCAGGCCGAGGCCGAGAAGATGGCGGCCAAGCTGCAGAAGGGCCCGAAGGAGTTCACGCTCGACGACTTCCTGGCCCAGATGGAGCAGGTCCGCAAGATGGGCTCCATCTCCAAGCTGCTCGGCATGCTGCCCGGCATGGCGCAGATGAAGGACCAGATCAACAATCTGGACGAGCGCGACGTGGACCGCACCGCCGCGATCATCAAGTCGATGACCCCCGGCGAGCGCCAGGACCCGACCATCATCAACGGCTCGCGCCGCGCCCGTATCGCGCGCGGTTCGGGTGTCGACGTCAGTGCCGTGAAGAGCCTGGTCGAGCGCTTCTTCGACGCCCGCAAGATGATGTCGAAGATGGCCCAGGGCGGCGGCATGCCGGGGATGCCGGGCATGCCCGGGATGCCCGGCATGGGCGGCGGCGCCAAGAAGAAGAAGCAGCAGAAGAAGGCCAAGGGCAAGCAGCGCAGCGGCAACCCCATGAAGCGCAAGGCCGAGGAGGAGGCCGCCGCGGCCCGCCGCGAGGCGGCCCAGAACGGCAACCCGCTCGGCCTCCCGCAGGGCGGCCAGGACGCCCCGCAGAACTTTGAACTCCCCGAGGAGTTCAAGAAGTTCATGGGCTGACGCGCGACCGTCGATCGCCTTCCGCCCCTACGGCCCCGCCCGGACCCCTCCGGCCGGGGCCGTACGCGTACGGGGAGACGTGTCCGTGTACGTGTACGTGTCCGGCCCTCGCCCTCGTCAGCGCGCGCGGCTCTCGGGGCCCGCGGTCTCCATGGCACAGGCGAGGTGCGTGGGGCACGCGGGCTCTGAATCGCGTATAAGACACTCCTGGAGCAGCGGAGTGCCGGTGGCGAGGCCGGCCGGACTCAGGCCCAGCGCGACGGCCGCGGTGGCGCCCACGTCCGCCAGCGACGCGGCGTCCGGCAGGCGCTCGGCGGCAGCGGCACCGGGGCGGTGGATCAGTACCGGCACGAACTCCCTGGTGTGGAAGGCGTGCCCGATCGTCGGGTCGTTGCCGTGATCACCGGTGACGATCAGGCGGTCCCCGGGCGCGGTGAGCAGCGGCAGCAGCGCCGCGATCCCCGCGTCCACCCGCCGCAGCACGTCCGCGTACCGCTCCGGATCCTGCTCGTGCCCGGCCAGATCGGTCTCCTGCACATTGCTGACCACCAGCACTGATCCCGCCGGCCCCGCGTCGTCGCCCCGCCCGGCCGTCCGCACCGCGTCCAGCGTGTGCCCCAGCACCTCCCCGGTGTCCACCGCCGGCCTGCGCACCGCCGCCTCGCAGGCCAGGATGTCGGCCGCCTTGCCGACGAGCGTGACGGACACGCCCGCCCGGGCGGCGGCCTCGGGCAACTGCCGGGTGTGGTCCAGTGGCGCGCCCAGATGCCGCACCTCCAGCCCGCCATTGCGGTAGAAGCCGCTGGCAGGGGTGTCCAGCCCGACCGTGCCGGCCTCCCCGTGACGTACGTATCCGGGCAGCGGCCCGTCGGCATGGCCGCCCACCGCGATCACCCGGGCGACCGGCGCGACCGACCTGACCACTCGCGCCACGGCCAGCACCTGCGCGAACGGCGCCTCACCCAGCCGCGCCGAGGCATTCCAGTTGATCCCCGGATCCGCCTCCAGGTTGTCGTGCACCAGCACCCGCCCGTCGACCACCAGCAGCGGCTCGCCGTCGAGCAGTTCGGTACGGTGCCCGGCCGCCCGCAGCGCCGCGGCCACCTCCTGGAGGTGCTCGGCGAGCCGGGCCACCGTCACCCGGCTGAAGTCGGCACCCATCATCGTCTGGTGCCCCGCGTAAGTGTCCGCGCCCGGATAGCCGAGCGCCGCCCGGCCGGCCGCGGCCGGCAGCGAGGGGCCCGGGGCGAGATCCGGATGCGGATGGACGGAGCCCAGCCCGAGCGCGCCGAGCGCGGGCAGCTCCAGGGGGTGGTCGGTCGTCGCACGGTGGTGGTCGAGGAGGTGGCCGAGGGTGTCGGCCCGCACATCGCCGGGGCGCAGCGCTCCGGCATCCGGCATCGCGCCGACGCCGAAGCCGTCGACGACGAGGATGACGATCTTGCTCATGGCGGTTCCTGGCTTCCGGTTCGGGTGGAGCAGGTACGGATGACGGAGGAAACGACGGGGGAGCGGCGCCGCCTGCCGGGCGGCGGCTGATCAGTAGGGCCTCCCGAGCGGGTCGTAGAGGCCGCTGAGCTTCGGCGTGCCCGAGGACAGTCCGGAGACGACGGCCACGCTGCTGCGGGTGACGAAGATCTGGGTGCGGAAGGCCAGCACGGCGGTGTCACCCACCCGCGCGTCCCCGGGAGCGAGCAGCCGGTAGTAGTCGATATGCGCGGCGGGTGCGTCCTCGACCCGCAGCCGGGCCCCGGTACGCGGAATCAGCGCCTCTCTGGCACCGCCCCGGGCGTAGAACCCGCCGCCGTACAACGCGGGCCGGCCGTCGGCGAGCGTATGGGCGACCTCGCTCACGTACACATACGCCGGCTGCTCCGGCTGCGTGTGGTCCACCGCGTGCAACGGGGTGGTGCCGGTGAGGGCGTGGCCGGGCTCCCCGTGCGTCGCGCCCAGCCGCGCCAGCAGCGGCAGGACGGCCATCGACGTGGCGCTCGGCGCACTCAGCTTGAGGTCCGTGTAACCACGGGCGGCGAGCCGCTCCACGGCGGCACGGGCCAGCGCGAAGTTGGGCGTGGGCCCCGGCTCGCCCGTATCCGGATCGCACAGCACACACGGGAACGCCGTGACGCCGGCCACCCGGATCCCCGGCAGCCGCTCGGCCTCCGCGACAAACGCGTCCAGCCCCTGCGCGCGGGCCGGGCCCTCGGCAGCCCCGTCGAGCCGTACTCCGCCCTCCTGTCCCGGATAGACCGCGCCGGCGGCGCCCTCCAGCCGGATCAGCACGTCCTGGACGAATCCGAGCCGTGCGGCGGCGTCCGAGACGGCTCGGGCGTTCGCCAGGTCGTAGACGGTGACGGTCTCCGGACGCCAGGCGAGCAGCTCGGGCAGCGCACGGGGCGGGATCTGGACGAGGTGGCCGAGGTTGCCGGCCCGCGCGCCCGCGGCGTGCAGTACGCGGGCCTCGGGCGGATCGATGGCCGCGTACCTCGGGATGTGCCGTGCGATGGCCTCGATCAGCTCCGGATTGCGGCCGATCTGCTTGACCACGAACCACAGCGACAGCCCCAGCCGGTCCGCCTCCCGGGCCAGCAGCTCGGCATTGGACTCGATGGCGTCCAGGTCCATGACGTACGTGTCCGGCGGAATGGCCCCGGAGTCGTGCAACTCGGCCGCGCACGCGACCAGTTCCGGATTGCGGTGGAGGACGGCGTCGAGGAACACGGTCAGCCCCCTGTCTCACGAAGGTCGCGCAGCGCTCGGCGCAAGATGTCGAGTACGAGACCCGCACCGGCGCGCATGGGATTGATCCGCACGGTCCACTCGGCGAGCTCCGGTGCGTCCGCCAGGGACGAACTCGACATGCGGTAGAACAACGGGGCGATCTCATAACGGGAATTGGAGCCGACGGGATAGGGCGCAGCCCCGTACCGCGCGGCCACGGCGGGCAGTTCACGCGCCACCGGCCGGTCCAGCCGCACCAGCAGACAACGGTCCTGGGCATTGGCGATACGCACCTCGGCGACGCCCGGAACCTCGCCCGCCGCCAGCCGTTCGGCCACCTCCGCGCCCACCGCCGACTGCAGCGACCACATCACCGGCACGTGCGTGAGCGCGCGCAGCGCGTCGAGCGCCTGATGCCCCTGGACCTGACCGCCGCCCGAGTAGTTGTCCGCGTGTACGCGCGACACCAGGTCGGCCGAGCCCACCACCGCTCCGACGCCCTCAGGACCGTGCAGCTTGAAGAGCGAGAAGCAGGAGGCGTCGGCGCCCAGTTCGACCCCGCTCTCCGGGACCCGCATGACCGCGTAGTTGTCGTCGACGACCGTGCGCACCCCGGCCGCGCGGCACGCCGCCAGTACCTCCCCGGGATCGTAGGAATCGGCCAGCCGCTGCCGGGTGTGCTGCACGTACGCCCAGGAGAACCGCCCGCCGTCCAATGCCTCTGTCAGCGCCGCACGGTCGTTGAAGTCCACCTCCGTCACCGCCACACCCAGGCCGCGCAGAGTGACGGCGGTGGTGCGGTAGACCGGTGCGCGGTGGAGGAGGAGCGGATCACCCGCGCCGAGCACCGCGGAGAGCGCGACGCGGATCGCGCCGGTACCCGCTCCCTGGACCAGCGCGGCGTCCTCGGCCCCGAAGAAGTCCGCGAGTACGGCCTCCACACGCGCGGTCGTACGCGGCCGGCCGAGCCCGGGGACGACTCCGGCGTCCGCCTCGAAGAGCTGCTCTCCTGCGAAGTGCCGCGCGACGCACTCCAGCAGCCGGTGCTGCCGCGCGACGGCGTCCGCCAGCGGCACGGTCGGCAAGGGAAAGGTCTTCGGCAACGAGGGGACTCCGGAGACGAGCCCGGCCCCCGGCCGCTGCCCTACGGGCCGTTCCTGTGTGGGCATCTCAGACCGCCTCCTCTGCGTGCGCTCCGGTGAGGAAGCGGATCGGATTGCGGCGGGTCATCAGGTCGATCAGGTCGTCGTCCACCCCGGCCGCCCGCAGCCGCGGCAGGAAGGACCGGAACAGATGGCCGTACCCCTGACCGCCCTCGTCCCGCAGGTAGCCGTGCCGGGAGATGTCGCAGCTCAGCAGCGCCCGGTCCGCATGCCCGGCCGCCACCAGCGCCAGCAGCAGCCGCAGCCGGGCCGTGTCGCTCTGGTAGCTCTCCTTGCCCACCGTGTCGAAGGCGACGTATGCCCCTCGCGCCGCCAGCTCCCGGTGCACAGCGGGGTCGTCCAGCAGGTCCTGATGGCCGACGCAGATCCGGTGCGGCGGTAGTCCCTCGGCGGTGAGCAGCGCCAGCTGGGCGGCGCCGCCCCGGCCGAGCTGAGCGTGGGTGACCACAGAGAGCCCGGTGGCCACAGCGGCCCGCGCGGCCGCCTTCAGCGCACGGACCTCCGGCTCGCTGGGGCGGTCCCCATGGCTGCCGACCTCTCCGATGACGCCGGGGAGTATGCCCTCCGGACCGATGCCCTCGGTGATCTCCCGCACCAGCGTGTCGGTCAGCTCCTCGACGCCGGCGCGGCCGACCTCGGAGGGGTGGAACGGCTCGTAGTACCAGCCGGTGGCCGCGACGACCGGGACGCCGGAGTCCTTGGAGATCCGGGCCAGTGCGGTCACGTCGCGGCCCATGCCCCGGCAGCTCAGCTCGATGACCAGCGACAGCCCGGCCTCCTCGCGCAGCACGGCGAGTTCGCCGGCGACCGCGTCGGCGTGCCGGCCGTCGAGCACCGCTGCCCGGTCGGCGTCCCGGCGCAGGTCGAGCGCCAGGTGCTCGTGGGCGAGCGCGGGGCCCCGTACGGCGGCGGGGTCGAGGGGACCGGTGACGGTCCGGATGTCGTGCATGGCGCTGCCTTGCTTTCTTCCTGCCGGAGGGCCGGCTGCGGGAGGTCGTTGGCTCGCCCCGTTCCCGTACGCCGCCGGTCGGGCCTGCGTACGGACCGTCAGCCCTTGACGGGGGTGAACAGGTCCAGCCAGTACAGGAGGTTGAGGACGACGCCGCCGACGATCACGGCGGCGGGTGCCGCGGCCATACGGACCACGACCCGCCCCATCGCCTCGTTCAGCAGGTAGAGCCCGCCGACGATGAGGATGCCGAGGCCGCCGCCCATGGCGTTGGCCGCCATCAGGGAGCCGAAGAGGATGGCCAGCTGCAGTGAGTCGCTGATCGCGCTGCGCAGGTGCTCGGAGGAGTCCCGTACGGACGGCAGCCGCCCGAGTATCCGGCCGATCCACGAGAGCGCCAGCACCTCGACGGCGAAGACCAGGGCTCCGCATATCAGTGCCAGCCAGGGGCTCGGCAGGAGATAGCCGACCGGATAGACCAGCGTGAAGCCGACGATGCCGTAGGCACCCGAGGCCAGCGCCGTGGTGGCGATCAGCGGGATGAAGCCGAAGGCGCGGTAGAAGTCCACTTGGGCCGCGCTGCTGTAGTCACCCTTGGCGATCAGGAAGCTGGTCGCCTCGCCACCGCCGAAGATGTGCGTCTGGGCCAGCAGACAGATGCCCGCACCCAGCACCATGAACAGCGGCAGATGCTTGCGCAGCCGGGTCGCGCTCGCACTGAACAACGAGGCCATCGGGTCGTCGCCGCCCGGCGCTTCCTCCGCCGGTCCGTCGGCTCTTCCGGCCTGCTCGGCCCGCTGCGCCTGCTCTGTCCTGCGCTGCCGCAGATCCCTGGTCACGGCGAAGCCGATCAGCATCAGCACGCCCACCGCCATGGCGATGGCTCCGGCGAAGACGCCCGGCCACAGCTTCATCGTGGCGACGACCAGCGCCAGTTCGACCACGCCCGCGATACCGCCGCGCAGCTTGCCGAACTGCTTGCTGATCGCCAGTACCGGAAAGAGCGTGAAGAGGAAGAGGATCGGCGTCGACATCTGCTGCATCGCGGTGAGGAAGTCGACCGGCAGGTCGTGCGCCAGGCTGTTGGCACCGTTCAGCCCGAAGACGATGACCGCGCCCCAGGCTGCCCCGAGGACCGGCGCCAGCCACTTCTTCGGCGAGAGCAGGCCGAGGATGTCGGTGGGCAGGAAGACCAGCCAGGGGTTCAGCACCCCCGTGGACAGTGCCATCGGCGCGCCCAGTCCGAAGATGAAGCCCGCGGAGAGTCCGAAGGACACAGCCGTGGTGGCGCTGCGGGTCGTGCGCCCCTGGATGAAGTCCAGCATGAAGGGGCGTACGCCGTCATTGAAGACGGCCAGGGCCAGATGCGAGATGAAGGCCGTCAGGGCGCAGAGGGCGATGACGGTCAGCTGCTGTGTCAGCGACAGGCCGAGATCCCTGCTGCCGGCGGCTGCGGCGGCGATGTTCCCACTCACGGCTCACTCCTCAATGCCTCGACCGGGTCAGACGTGGTGGGCCGCGATGGCGCGGGCGAGGACGGGGGCGACAGCGGCGGTCTTGTCCATGCCGAAGCCGAAGACCTTCTTGCCGGCGGCGATGAGGGCGCTCGCCTCGTCCTCGGTGGGGACGGAGCGTCCGAAGGTGTGGCAGGCGGCGCTGCCCATGAGGCCCAGCAGGACACCGAGCGAGGCGCCGGCGCCGGTGTGGCAGGTGCCCAGGTAGTAGTCGGCCTGTCCGGCGCGCAGCTTCATCGCCGCGTCCATGTCGCTGGAGACGGCGACGTCGACGCCGTCCAGGGCCAGCTGCCGCACCGTCTCGGCGACCTCGAGCTTGCCGACGCCGCCGGTGAGGATCTTCGTCATGGCACATCCCTTCTGAGTGCGTTCTTGCGGAGTACGGCGAGGTGCATCGCCAGGAAATTGATCTCGGAGTCGGGCAGGGCGGCACCCAGCTCCTTCTTGGCGCGCAGAGATATGGCGTGGGCCCGCTCGACGGCTCGGGGGTGGTCTGCGAGCTCCACCGCCACGTCGTCGTCGGTGAGGAACTGCTCGATGGGCTCGCCGTTCAGCAGCCGGGTGAGGGCCATCACGAGGTGACTGGTCAGCAGGCCGGCGGTGTCCTCGGTGACGGGATGGCCTTCCGCCGCCAGGGCCGTCAGCTCCTCCTCGACGAATCGCGTCACCTGCGGCGATGCCTGTCCGCTGTCCCGGAAGAGCTGGAGGCGGAGGGCGAGTCGGTCCTCCATGGGGTGTCCTTTCCTCGCGATGCCTGCGATGCGGCCGGTATCGACAGTAACCAGGATTCTGGATATTGGCGAGAGTCGTGCGCACCCTTTTTCGAATGAGTGAAGGTGCGTTCTGTAGTTGACGATCGATTGGGGCATGGCGAAGTCGCGGCGTGCCATCACGCGGGCCGTTGCGGGCGAGTTCTGTGATCGGGCTTCCTGGCGAAGGAGGGTGTGGCGTCGAGGTTTCTCCGGTGCCCCGCCACTCCCAAGGTCAGTACGAAGGCATGCGCTCACCGCGCAGTACCTCCTCCTGCAGATCGGTGACAATGGACAGGTCCAGTCCGTCCCGTACCGCACTCAGGGCGGCGGCGCCCTGCGCTCGTCCTATGAGCGCGGCGCTGGAGTTGCGCAGAGACAGATCGCGGGTGATGTCATCACCCAGCGGCAGTACGTCGACGTCCGGCCCGAGGTGGTCCTGGACCTCGTCGAGATTCCATACCGTGGCGTCCACCTCGCCGCGGGCGAACAGATCCCGCAGTTGCATGTACGACGCCTCCACCCACTGGATGTCGTCGCGTCCGGCGAACGCTCGGCCGGCCAGCATCCGCAGGTCCTCGGACGCGGAGTCGATGGCCACCCGAAGCCCTGGCGTTTCCGGGTCCACCCCGTGCCGCAGCAGCAGGCCGTGCGCGCCGACGTATGTGGCCGGGCCGAGGTCGGCGACCAGCTCCAAGGGGAGCTCGTCGAGGAACCGGTCGGCGGCGAAGCGGGAGAGCACGACCAGGTCGACCTTGCTCTCCAGTAGGGCCTCGACGCGGGTGGCCGCACCCCGCATGAACGTGATCGCGAACGGGGCGCCGGCGCCCTCGAAGGCCGTGCGCAGGCCGGTGGCCAGCCCTTCGTACCGCCGTGAATAGGGGAGGGGCATGGCGGCGAGCAGCGTGCCGAGCCCCGACAGGCGCCACAGTATGGCCCGGTCGGCCCGCACGAGGAAGGTTCCGAGGTGGCCGCGGGCGACCGTCTCGATCGCGCCGGCCTCCTCCAGCAGCTGAAGGGCGGCCTGGACCGTGCCATTGCCCACGCCGAGCTCCTCGGCGAAGTCGCGGACGCGCGGGAGGCGGGTGTCCTCGTCATGATGGAGCAACAGGGCCGCGAGCTGCCGGGCGGCCAGTCCGTTGCGGGTGAGGAACCGCTCGTCCACGCTGTTCATGCAAATGACAATAACCAGGATTCTGGATTTTGCCAAGGGATTTTCACGAACGGGCGAAGGGCGAGCGTGCGAGGCGGCGGAGGCGTGGAGCTCGGCCGGCGCGGACGTCATGGCCGGCACCTGTGGTGGCTCGGCGCGATGCCGAGCCGTGGTGCCCGCGCGAATGACGTCCGCGTCTGCTTCCCGCGACTGCGGAGGTGCCCGAAGACTGTGGACGGCGGCTGAGCGTGCTCAGCGGGTCCGGGCGATCAGGTAGCGGAAGACGTTCGGCATCCAGACCGTGCCGTCCGCGCGCTGGTACGGATGCAGCGCCTCCGACAGCTCCTTCTCCACCTGCGCCGGATCGGCAACCTGCATCGCCGCGTCGAACAGACCCGTCGACAGCAGCCCGCGCATCGCACTCGGAAGATCGGCGTACCCGAACGGGCAGGCCACCCGGCCCGAACCGTCCGGCCGCAGCCCCGCACGCTCCGCCAGCTCCTCCAGGTCGTCCCGGCTGCTGGGCCGCCAGCCGGCCGCCGCGGGCGGCGTCGCCCGCTCGGGAAGGGAAGGATCCGCGAGTCGTTGCGCCACTCGGAGTACGCCTGCCGTGGCGCATCGCTCGACCGGCCCCCACCCGCCCAGTACCACCGGGCTGCCGCGCTCGGCGAGGCTCGCCGCCGTCTGCAAGGAAGCCGCCAGCCCTTCAACGGTGCTGACGCAGCCCACGGGGTGGAACGCCGTCACCAGGTTGAAGCGGCGCCGTTGCGGAGAATCCATGCACTCCGGTCCACCGTGCGCCAGGCACGCGGCCGATTCCCCGGAGTTCCCGCCCGCATCGGGGCCCTGCTCCGGAGCCAGCCGCTCCCGGGCCAGCCGCAGCCGCGGTTCATCCATGTCCACCCCGCTGACCTGCGCGCCACGGGCCGAGGCCATCAGCAGGGCGAGGCCGGAGCCACACCCCAGGGCCAGCAGCCGGGTCTGCGGGCCGACATCCAGCCGTTGGTACACGGCCTCATACAGCGGCACCAGCATCCGTTCCTGGATTTCGGCCCAGTCGCGGGCGCGCGCCCCCGAACCGGGGCCGTCCGGTGCGGGGTGACCGGAAGGGCCGGAACGCTGGAGGCCGTGCTGTACGAGCGTGGGTGTCATGGAAAGCGCCCCTATCCGCCGAGAGCCCGAGCTTGAGGAAAATGGTCTTCCGCCCCCGATTTGTTGCGCTGTGCCCCCCGGTCCAGACAACCCCCCATCCATCCCAGAGTCCAGGGGTTGCGCCCGGTTGTCTACCGCGCGCCCCCGTTTGCGCCGTCCGGGCGCCGGACGGCCGTCGGCGGACACGGAGGCGGCCGCTGTCCCGCGCCCTTCAGGGGCTGCGAGGTACCCCTCACCCGGGTGGCGTACGGCGCTTCGCGCCCCCGGCCGTAGGGCGTCCGCAGCGCGTGGACGGGGCACCTTCGGCCGGTCACGGTCCCGCCGGTACGATCACCATGATCGCGCGGCCGGCTCTGAGGCCGCGCCGTCACTCAGGGGCCCGCGGGACACGATGGTGCACAGGTGCTCCGTAGTGTCCGCCCGTACGGTGCGCCGGACGTACACGTCGATACATACCGGCTCGGCACCCGGTGCGCGTCTCGTCCACAGAAAGACGCACCCGCCCTCCACGGGCCGCATGAGTGGAAACTGACTGGTACGTGCAAATTATTTGGGATGCCCCGGAATCGGAACACTGAGCGGTACCGGCTCGTTGTCACGACGTGAGCACGACACCTGTTCTCGCCGCCGAGCTGGCGCTCGCTTGGGCCGACATTCAACGGCACCATCCCGAGCTGCCGGATTTGGCCGCGCCCGAATCCCTGATCGGAGAGTCCTCGTCCGCCTGCGGCGCCGAACTCTCCTTCGAACGGCTGCTTCATGAGGCAGTGCACGGCATCGCCGCGTCCCGCGGCGTCCGCGACACCTCACGCGCCGGTCGCTACCACAACCGCCGATTCCTGGCGATCGCCGAGGAGCTGGGCCTGGACCACGCCGACGAGCCGCACCCCAGCAGCGGCTTCTCCCTGGTCACGCTCAACCCCGAAGCCAGAAGGCGGTACCGCCCCACCATCGAGCGGCTGGGCAGAGCGCTCAAGGCGCACACCGTCGCCACCGCGGCCGACAGCAGCCGCAGCTTCCGGGGCCCGGCCGCGCGGCACGGCTCCTCCGGTGGCGGCGTAAGGGTCAAGGCCGTCTGCGACTGCGGGCGCAACGTCCGGGTCGTCCCCTCCGTGCTCGCCCAGGCCCCCATCATGTGCGGTGGCTGCGGCAAGCCGTTCCGCATCCCCGAGGTGGCCGCGGTCGGCTGAACCGGGACACAGGGCCGGCCGCCCTCCGACCGCGGCCGGCCGCACACCCCGGGCGACGCAAGGCGATGAGCCCTTCCTGGTCAGCGGTCCACCGCCCCGGGTCGGCCGCCCCGTGCTCGTATGGCACAATGTCTAGCTGTACTCGACAGTCGCATAGGACCCCTCTCTCCTCCGGCTGACGCGTCCATCGGGCACTCGGGTACCGCAACCCCACGTGGCATCTCGTTGTGCCCAACCACGTCAACACCAGGAGACACCACTCCCGTGGCAGTCAAGATCAAGCTGAAGCGTCTGGGCAAGATCCGTTCGCCTCACTACCGCATCGTCGTTGCCGACTCCCGTACCCGCCGTGATGGCCGGGCCATCGAGGAGATCGGCCTGTACCACCCGGTGCAGAACCCCTCGCGCATCGAGGTCGACTCCGAGCGTGTCCAGTACTGGCTGAGCGTCGGCGCGCAGCCGACCGAGCCCGTCGCGGCCATCCTCAAGGTCACCGGTGACTGGCAGAAGTTCAAGGGTCTGCCCGCCCCGGCCCCGATGAAGGTCGCCGAGCCCAAGGCCGACAAGCGCGCCCTCTTCGAGGCCGCCGCCAAGGACGCCGGTGACGAGCCGAAGGGTGAGGCCATCACCCCCAAGGCGAAGAAGGCTGACAAGAAGGCGGACGAGGCCGAGGCCGAGACGGCCAAGTCCGAGTCGACCGAGGCCTGAGCATGCTCGAGGAGGCTCTTGAGCACCTCGTCAAAGGCATCGTCGATAATCCCGACGACGTGCAGGTCGCCTCGCGCAACCTGCGTCGCGGACGCGTTCTGGAAGTCCGGGTGCACCCGGACGACCTCGGCAAGGTGATCGGCCGTAACGGCCGCACCGCGCGCGCTCTGCGTACTGTTGTGGGTGCCCTCGGCGGCCGGGGTATCCGTGTCGACCTCGTCGACGTGGACCAGGTCCGCTGAGCATCGGAACACCGGCACGGGCCGGGGAGGGCTTCGGCCCGCCCCGGCCCGTTGTCGTCGTCAAGGAACGAAAGGCACAGCTGTGCAGTTGGTGGTAGCCCGTATCGGGCGCGCCCATGGCATCAAGGGCGAGGTCACCGTTGAGGTGCGTACGGACGAGCCCGAGCTGAGGCTCGCTCCGGGGGCCGTACTGACCACCGAGCCCGCCTCCGTGGGCCCGCTCACCATCGAGACCGGTCGCGTGCACAGCGGACGGCTGCTGCTGCGCTTCGAAGGCGTGAAGGACCGTACGGGTGCCGAGGCGCTCCGTAACACGCTCCTGATCGCCGAGGTGGACCCCGAGGAACTTCCCGAGGACCCCGAGGAATTCTACGACCACCAGCTCATCGATCTCGACGTGGTGACCGAGGACGGTGTCGAGGTCGGCCGGATCATCGAGATCTCTCACCTGCCCTACCACGACCTGCTGATCGTCGAGCGCCCCGACGGGAGCCAGGTCATGATCCCGTTCGTCGCGGAGATCGTGCCGGAGATCGACCTCGAGGAGCAGCGCGCGGTGATCACCCCGCCGCCGGGGCTGCTGGACGACACCCAGGCGGAGGTCGCCTCCAGCCGGGACGCGGAGGCCGGCGAGGGCTCAGCCGGCGCGCCCGGAAGCGGCTCCGCGTCCGAGGGTGGCCAGGCGTCGCGCGGTGAGGACGCCTGATCATGCGTCTCGACGTCGTCACGATCTTCCCCGAGTACCTCGAACCGCTGAACGTCTCGCTGGTCGGCAAGGCGCGCGCCCGGGGGCAGCTGGACGTCCGTATCCACGACCTGCGTGAGTTCACCCACGACAAGCACAACACCGTGGACGACACCCCGTACGGCGGCGGCCCCGGCATGGTCATGAAGCCCGAGCCGTGGGGCGAGGCGCTGGACTCGGTCATCGCGTCGGGCGAGGGGGAGGAGCAGCCGGTGATCGTCGTCCCGACGCCCAGCGGCCGGCCCTTCACCCAGCAGCTCGCCGTCGAGCTCTCCGAGAAGCCGTGGCTGGTCTTCACGCCGGCCCGCTACGAAGGCATCGACCGCCGCGTCATCGAGGAGTACGGCGACCGGCTGGACGTCCGCGAGGTCTCCATCGGCGACTACGTGCTGGCCGGCGGCGAGGCCCCGGTACTGGTGATGGTCGAGGCCATCGCCCGTCTCCTCCCCGGAGTGCTCGGCAACGCCGCGTCCCACCAGGACGACTCCTTCGCCCCCGGACCGATGGCCGACCTCCTGGAGGGCCCGGTCTACACCAAGCCCCCGGAGTGGCGCGGCCGCGGCATCCCCGAGGTGCTGCTCAGCGGCCACCACGGCAAGATCGCCCGCTGGCGCCGCGACGAGGCGTTCCGCCGTACCGACCGGAACCGCCCGGACCTGATCGAACGTGCCGACCCCGCCGCCTTCGACAAGAAGGACCGCGAAACCCTCTCCATCCTGGGGTGGGCCCCGGGACCGGACGGGCGATTTGGGCGTACGACCGACACCGTGGAAGAATGAGCCGCTGCTGTGCGTCCGGCGCGCGCCCCTGCCACAGGGGGAACGACGCCCGCCCGACGGACCGGCACCCGGACTCCGCGTCCGGCTTCCGAACCATCATCACGAATTCCGCTGATGACCTGTGGCATCAGCGAAGAAAGCAGTAGGTCATGCACCTTCTCGACTCCGTCGACGCCGGGTCGCTGCGCAGCGACGTCCCCGCCTTCCGCCCGGGTGACACCGTCAACGTCCACGTCCGCGTCATCGAGGGCAACCGCTCCCGTGTGCAGCAGTTCAAGGGCGTCGTCATCCGCCGTCAGGGCGCCGGCGTGCGCGAGACCTTCACGGTCCGCAAGGTCAGCTTCTCCGTCGGCGTCGAGCGCACCTTCCCGGTGCACACCCCGATCGTTGAGAAGATCGAGGTCGTGACCCGCGGTGACGTTCGTCGCGCCAAGCTGTACTACCTCCGTGAGCTGCGCGGCAAGGCCGCCAAGATCAAGGAGAAGCGCGAGAGCTGAGCAGCCGTACGGTGTCCTTAACCCCGGGCCGGATAGGCTCTGGGCTCGATGGACACCGACGCACAGCCTTCAACGCTCCCGGAGCGCGACTCCTCTCCAGCCCCTGACCAAGGGGCGGAGCAGGGGTCGCGCTTCGGGTGTTTTTCTTGGCGGCGGGAGCGGCGGGAGCGGTCCGCGCGCGTGTCCGGCGAGGAGCCGGCGGCGGAGTCCGGCGAGAGCCGCGAGGAAGGCCGTGAGGAGGCCGCTGCGCGCCCGCTGCTGCGGCGGGGCCCGGTTCTGCTGGTGCTGGCCTGTCTGGCCTTTGTGGGACTGCTCAGCGCCTTCGTCGTCCAGCCCTTCCTGATCCCCAGCTCGTCGATGGAGAACACGCTCCAGGTCGGCGACCGGGTACTGGTGAACAAGCTGGCGTACCGGTTCGGCGGCGCACCGCGCCGGGGCGACGCCGTGGTCTTCGACGGCACCGGATCGTTCGTGCAGGAGGCTCCGGCCGGTAACCCGGTGACGGAGCTGCTGCGCGGGGCGGGAGCCGCGGTGGGCCTGGTGCCGGCCGCGGAGACGGACTACATCAAGCGCGTGATCGGCGTCGGCGGGGACCGGGTGACCTGCTGCGACAAACGGGGACGGATCAAGGTGAACGGCGAACCGGTGGACGAGCCCTATCTCCACCCCGGAGACAGCCCGTCGGACGTGCCCTTCGACGTGGTCGTGCCCGAAGGGAAGCTGTGGGTCATGGGGGACCACCGCGCCAGGTCGAGCGACTCCCGCGACCACCTGGGCGACCCCGGTGGCGGCACCGTTCCGCTGGACAAGGTGATCGGCCGCGCCGACTGGATCGGCTGGCCGGTCGGCCGCTGGACCTCTCTGGAGCGGCCCCGCGCGTTCGACGGCATACCGGCTCCGGCAGGGCCCCATGGGTAACAGGGGGCGCCCGCGTCACGGGCACCACCGCACAGGCGCACCACAGGAGAGCCGCGGTACACACAGTACGGAGGCGCGCGGCTCCGTACCGGACGGTGCGCACGGCTCCGGTATGCCCGGCGCCGGCCCCTATGGCGCCGACCCTTACGGCGCGGACTCCTATGGAGCGGACCTCGGCGGGGGCGGCACCGCGACCCGTACGACTGTGCCGGCGACCGGCGGGCGGGCCGACAGGCGACGCCAGGCCAAGCGCATCAAGAGGCGCAGGCAGCGTTCGTACCTGAAGGAGATACCGATCCTGATCGGGGTGGCGCTGGCGATCGCCCTGGTCCTGAAGACGTTCCTCGTACAGGCATTCGTGATCCCGTCGGGCTCCATGGAGCAGACGATCCAGATCGGCGACCGGGTGCTCGTCGACAAGCTGACCCCGTGGTTCGGCGCCGAGCCGCACCGGGGGGACGTGGTCGTCTTCAAGGACCCGAACCACTGGCTCGCGGGCGAGCGCACCACCGTGACCGACGACCCGGTGGGCGTCAAGCAGCTCAAGGAAGCGCTCACCTTCATCGGGCTGCTGCCGTCGGCGGACGAGCAGGACCTGATCAAGCGGGTCGTCGCGGTCGGCGGCGACACCGTGAAGTGCTGCGACAAGAGCGGCCGTGTGACCGTCAACGGGACGCCGTTGAGCGAGCCGTACGTCCATCCGGGCAATCCACCCTCGCAGTTGAAGTTCGAGGTCAACGTGCCGACCGGGCGGCTCTTCGTCATGGGGGACCACCGGTCCAACTCCGCGGACTCCCGGTACCACCTGGACGAGCCGTACAAGGGGACGGTCGCGGAGAGCAGCGTCGTGGGCCGCGCCGTGGTGATCGCCTGGCCGTTCAAGCACTGGCAGCGCCTGGAAGAGCCCGATACGTACGCTTCTGTGCGCGACGCGCCGGGCGCACCGGCGACGGCGGCCGCAGCGCCGCATACTGTGTCACCCGAAGGTTTGACCGTCCTCCCGACCCCTGCGGAACTCCCGCTCGTTATGGGAGTGGTGGGCCTGCACCGTTTGACGAGCAGGCGGCGGCTTGGAGTAAGGAGTGAATGTGGGGGACGTGGCGGTCGGCGCGCGGTCCGGAACCGAAGAGCCCGAAGAACCAGAGGGGCGCGATAGGTCCCCCGTAGCGGACGTGGCGCATCAGGAGCAGCAGCCGCAGGACGCGCGACAGGAGAGGGAAGAGGAGAACGGCGGCGTGACGAAGGACAAGAAGCCGCCGCGTTCCTTCTGGAAGGAGCTGCCGCTCCTGATCCTCATCGCCCTGGCCCTGGCCCTGGTCATCAAGACCTTCCTTGTGCAGGCGTTCTCGATCCCGTCCGACTCGATGCAGAACACCCTGCAGCGCGGCGACCGGGTGCTGGTGGACAAGCTGACCCCGTGGTTCGGCGGGAAGCCGGAGCGCGGCGAGGTCGTCGTGTTCCACGACCCGGGCGGCTGGCTCAACGAGGTGCCCACCCCGACGCCGAATCCGGTCCAGAAGGTCCTCAGCTGGATCGGCCTGATGCCGTCCGCGGAGGAGAAGGACCTGATCAAGCGGGTCATCGCGGTCGGTGGTGACACGGTCGAGTGCAAGGGCACCGGACCGGTGAAGGTCAACGGCAAGGCGCTCCAGGAGGATGCGTACCTCTTCGCCGGGAACACCCCGTGCGGTGACAAGCCCTTCGGCCCGATCAAGGTGCCCGAGGGCCGGATCTGGGTGATGGGCGACCACCGCCAGGACTCCCTGGACTCGCGCTACCACCAGGACCTGAAGGGCAGCGGCACGGTGTCGGAGGACGAGGTCGTGGGCCGCGCGTTCACGATCGCCTGGCCGATCAACCGGTGGTCGCTGCTTCCGGTGCCGGACACCTTCGACCAGCCGGGGCTGAGCCAGGCGATGGCCGCGGCACCGGCGGCGCTGGGCGTGGCCGGCGCGGTGCCGATCGTGCTGTGGCGACGCCGGCGGGTGCTCGCCAAGCTGCCCGCCAATGTGGCGGTGGGGGCGACGGGCAAGGAGCCCCGCGACAGCTGACCGCACCGCCCGTAGGTGAGGTGCCTGTAGCTGTCCGCACCGCCTGTAGGTGAGGGATCTGTGTGCGTCCGGCGGACGTGTCGTCGATACGCCGCGTACGTCGGGAAACGGCGCCCGAAGGGGCCCACCGGACCGTCGGCCGGAGGCTGACTGGGGGATGTAACCCCAGGTAAGGTGCCGTCCCGGATCTTCGACGCGGGGCGGCCCGCGGGGTGGGAGCGCGGGATGAGCGGGAGCAAGGGGCGTACGAGCGGCGGCCACGGCCGGACGGTGGGCAGCGTGCTGTCCGGTCTGGCCGTGGCCGTCGGCTGTGTGCTGTTCCTGGGCGGATTCATATGGGGCGCGGTGCTCTACCGGCCGTACACGGTCCCGACCGATTCGATGGCGCCCACCATCGCGGCGGGCGCCCGAGTCCTGGCACAGCACGTGGACGGCTCCGAGGTGCGCCGCGGCGACGTCGTGGTCTTCAGGGACTCCGTATGGGGCGACATGCCCATGGTGAAGCGGGTCGTCGGAGTGGGCGGCGACAAGGTCGCCTGCTGCAATGCCGACGGCAGGCTCACCGTCAACGGCAAGCCCATCGAGGAACCGTATCTCCAGGGCAACGGCCCGGCGTCTCCCGTCGGCTTCAAGGCCGAGGTCCCCAAGGGGCAGCTCTTCCTGCTCGGTGATCACCGCAGTGACTCCATGGACTCGCGGGTACACCTCACGGACGGCGATCACGGTGCCGTGCCGCGCGACGCGGTCGACGCCCGGGTGGACGCCACGGTGTGGCCGGTCGGGAGCTTCGGCGTGCTGCAGCGGCCCACGGCCTTCGAGGCGCTGCCGGGCGGCACGTCCCAGCCCGGTCCGGTGCAGCCCCTCGTGGTGGCCATCGTGGCCGGCGCGGTGCTGATACTGGGGGGAGCGGCGTACGGGCCGATCGCGAACCGGAGGAGGCATACGCGTGTCTGAAGCGGATACCGGTACACAGGAGAAGAACGGAATACCGGCGGGCACGGCGCTGCGGCGCGTCTCCCGGGTGATCCTGCTCGACCCCGAGGACCGGGTTCTGCTGATGCACGGATTCGAACCGGACGAACCGACGAGGACCTGGTGGTTCACGCCGGGCGGCGGACTGGAGGGCACCGAGAGCCGGGAAGAGGCGGCCCTCCGGGAGCTCGCCGAGGAAACCGGGATCACGGACGCGGAGCTGGGCCCCGTGCTCTGGCAGCGGCACTGCTCGTTCCCGTTCGACGGGCGGCGCTGGGACCAGGACGAGTGGTACTACTTGGCGCGTACACACAGCACCAAGACTCAGCTGAGCGGCCTGACGGAGCTGGAACGGCGCAGCGTGGCGGGGCTGAGATGGTGGACGGTGACGGAACTCTCCGCATCGCATGAGACGGTGTATCCGACCAGACTTGCCGAGCTGTTGCGCACGCTGCTCGACGAAGGACCCCCTAGTGCGCCAGTGGTCCTGGAGACCGAGAGTGTCTGACGCACAATAGGGGGACGCACGGCTGAAGGGGATCTGCCATGAGCGCCGAGGACCTCGAGAAGTACGAGACCGAGATGGAGCTGAAGCTCTACCGGGAGTACCGAGATGTCGTCGGACTGTTCAAGTACGTGATCGAGACCGAGCGCCGGTTCTACCTCACCAACGACTACGAGATGCAGGTGCACTCCGTCCAGGGTGAGGTCTTTTTCGAAGTCTCCATGGCGGATGCCTGGGTGTGGGACATGTACCGCCCGGCCAGGTTCGTGAAGCAGGTCCGCGTGCTGACCTTCAAGGACGTGAACATCGAGGAGCTGAACAAGAGCGACCTCGAGCTGCCGAGCGGCTGAGTGACCGTTTCCTCGTGATCGGCGAACGAACGTTCCGCCGCCCCGCGGCGCGCTCATTTCACCCCCAGGGGTGACGGCGTTATGCACAACCGCTGAGTTGTCCACCAAGATCCAATACTTGGCGACAGGAGCGTCACAGTCGGTGCCGGAGGTGGTGCCGGATGAACGCCACAGCAGGAAACGCCGCGGTCGGCAGCGGTGCAGCAGAGCCCGTACGAGCCCGGTCGGGCCCCCGCCCGCCGCGAGCGGCCGACTCGGCAACGACACGGGCGGCCGACTCGGCGAAGACACGACGCAAGCGCCCGCGAGACCGGGGCAGCCCCGGCGGCCGTAGCCGTGGCGGCTGCCGCCGCTCCGGACTGGGACGGTACGGCGAAGACCTCGCCGCCCGGTGGCTGACCGCCCACGGTATGCGCATCCTCGACCGGAACTGGCGCTGCCGTCTCGGAGAGATCGACATCGTCGCCGCCGACGCCGACGCGTTCGTCGTCTGCGAGGTCAAGACCAGACGCGCAGGCCCGTACGAACACCCCATGGCGGCGATCACGCCCACGAAGGCACGCCGTCTGGGACTCCTCGCCGAGCACTGGACCGCGGCGCACGGAGGCCCGCCACCTGGCGGCGTCCGCATCGATGTGATCGGCGTCCAGCTCCCCGCCCGCGGCGCGCCCGTCGTGTCCCACGTACGGGGGGTGACCTGATGGGATTCGCCCGTACGTGCTCGGTCGCGCTGGTCGGCGTCGAAGGCGTGGTCGTCGAGGTGCAGGCCGACCTCGAACCAGGCGTCGCGGCCTTCACCCTCGTCGGCCTCCCCGACAAGAGCCTCATCGAATCGCGTGACCGGGTGTGTGCCGCCGTGGTCAACTCCGGCTCCGAGTGGCCGCAGAAGAAGCTGACCGTGGGCCTCAGCCCGGCCTCCGTCCCCAAAGGCGGCAGCGGCTTCGACCTGGCCGTCGCCTGCGCCGTCCTCGGCGCCGCCGAGCTCATCGATCCACGCGAGCTCACCGACCTCGTCATGATCGGCGAGCTGGGTCTGGACGGCCGGGTACGACCGGTGCGAGGCGTGCTGCCGGCGGTCCTGGCGGCCGCCGACGCGGGGTACCGCCAGGTGGTGGTCCCCGAGCGGACCGCTGCCGAGGCATCGCTCGTCCCGGGAGTCTCCGTCCTGGGCGTGCGCAGCCTGCGTCAGCTCATCGCCGTGCTCACCGACGGGCCTGTTCCCGAGGAGGAGGACGAGGGCGACGAGCCGGGGCGCCCGGACCCGCTGCTCGCCGGGCTGGTCGTACCGGGCGCGGGCTCCTGCGCCGGACTGCCTCCCGACGCCCGCCCGCCGGACATGGCCGAGGTCGCGGGCCAGCACGGCGCCCGCCGCGCACTGGAGGTGGCCGCCGCCGGACGGCACCACATCTTCCTCAAGGGACCACCGGGAGCGGGCAAGACCATGCTCGCCGAACGGCTGCCCGGCCTGCTGCCGCCCCTGTCGTCCAAGGAATCACTGGAGGTCACCGCGGTGCACTCGGTGGCGGGCATGCTCCCGCCCGGCCAGCCCCTGGTGAGCCGCCCGCCGTACTGCGCACCGCACCACTCCGCCACCATGGCCTCGCTCGTCGGCGGCGGCAGCGGACTGCCCCGGCCCGGCGCGGTGTCCCTCGCCCATCGAGGCGTCCTGTTCATCGACGAAGCCGCCGAATGCAACGCCAAGGTGCTCGACGCCCTGCGCCAACCCTTGGAGTCCGGGCACGTCGTGGTCGCCCGCGCCGCCGGAATGATGCGGCTCCCGGCCGCCTTCCTGCTCGTACTGGCCGCCAACCCCTGCCCCTGCGGACGCCACGGCACCACCGCCGGCGGCTGCGAGTGCCGCCCGTCCTCGATCACCCGCTACCGCGCCCGGCTCTCCGGGCCGCTCATGGACCGGATCGACCTGCGGATCGCCGTCGAACCGGTCGCCCGCAGCGAACTGGTCGCCGGTGCCCGTGGCGAATCCACCGCCGATACCGCCGACCGCATCCGCGCCGCCAGGGAACGCGCAGCTCACCGCTTCGCCGGCAGCCCCTGGCAGACGAACAACGAAGTCCCCGGCCATGAACTGCGCACTCGCTGGACCGTGGCCCCCGGTGCACTTCTCCAGGCCGAGCGCGACCTGGAGAACGGCCTGCTCACCGCCCGCGGCCTGGACCGCGTGCTGCGCGTCGCCTGGACCGCGGCAGACCTCGCGGGCCGCGACCGTCCGACGGCCGAGGACGTCGACTGGGCCCTGGAGCTGCGTACCGGTGTCCGCCGCGGCGTTCCGCTGGCGGTGAGCCGGACATGACCTCTCGTGAAGACTCGTCCGATCTTGAAGGCGCACCCTGTTGCCTGCCCGTGCGACAAGCCGGTCACCTGCCCGGACGACAAGCCGGTCACTTGCCCACACGACAAGCTGGTCACCTGCCCGCACGACAAGACCGTGGCTCCACCGAAGGAAGGGAGGCCCGCCCCGACCGGGAAGCCCATCGGCTGGCCCGAGCCGCCCTCACTCGTGTCCTCGAACCGGGCGACGAGGTGGCCGGTGCATGGCTGCGGCGGATGGGCCCGGTGGCGCTCTGGCGTTCCCTCCTGGGAGACGGTGACCCACCCGAAGGGGCCGGCGAGGCGAAGATCGCGGGCCTGCGGTTACGTGCCGAGGCGGTGTCACCCGAGGCCGACCTCGCCGCCGCCACCGCACTCGACGCCCGCTTCGTCTGCCCCGGCGACGAGGAATGGCCCCAGCAGCTGGACGACCTGGGGGACGCCCGCCCGGTCGGACTGTGGGTGCGCGGCAGGGCGAACCTGCGCCTGTGGGCCCTGCGCTCCGTCGCCCTCGTGGGCGCCCGAGCCTGTACGGAGTACGGTGCACATGTGGCGGGGACCTTGGGCGCAGGTCTCGCCGAACGCGGCTGGACGGTGGTGTCCGGTGCCGCGTACGGCGTGGACGGCGCCGCGCACAGGGGGACGCTGGCGGCCGGCGGTCCGACCGCGGCGGTCCTGGCCTCCGGCGTCGATCACATCTACCCCAGTGGACACACCGAGCTGATCGGGCGCATCGCCGAACAGGGCTTGATCATCGCGGAGTTGCCGCCCGGTGCCCATCCGACCCCGAGTCGGTTCATCCAGCGCAACCGCGTGATCGCCGCCCTCACCCGGGGAACGGTCGTCGTCGAGGCCGCGCTGCGCAGCGGATCACTGGCCACCGCCCGCCGCGCCGCCGAGCTGGGGCGGTTCACGATGGGTGTTCCCGGCCCGGTCACCAGCGGCTTGTCGGCCGGTGTCCATCAACTGCTGCGGGGCGAGGCCGTACTGGTCGCCAACGCGGCCGAGGTGGTCGAACTGGTGGGCAGCATGGGTGATCTTGCCCCCGTCCCTCGCGGCCCGGTCCTGGCTCGCGATCTGCTGGACCCGGTGGCCACCCGCCTGCTCGAAGCCCTGCCGTTGAGGGGTGCGACCGACGCCTCAAAGATCGCCCGTGACTCCGGTACCGCCCTGGAAACGACCCAAGCGAAGCTCTTCGAACTACAGGCGCTCGGATTCGTTCAAAGATGCGGTACTCGCTGGGAGTTGCTTCCTAGTGCCCATTCGGCAGGAGGTTACCGGCGAGGCGGTCCTTGACCTGGGGCGAACGGGTGAAAGGGTGAGGGGAATGACCGCAGGGTGCATCTTTGCGAGTTTCGTGCGGACGGCCGCGCAGGCTCCCGTCGTCATCCGAGGGTGCGGGCTACCGGACGAATCTGCGCACGCACGAACACGCTGCGATCGCACACTGCGACACCGTAGTCACGCTACGCTCGCAAGGCATCCGCCCTCCACGGACCACACGACCCTCACGCACCTCTTCACCAGCGTCTCGGCAGAACGGCTCAAGGCGACGAATGCCCCAGCACACTTCCGGGTCTGACCGCGCGGCGGTACCTCCCGCCGCCCGCGGCAGCGTGCGCCCGGCAGCGCCCACCTCGCTAGAGGAGCTCTGGCGCTCCTACAAGGCGACGGGTGACGAACGCCTGCGGGAGCAGCTGATCCTGCACTATTCACCGCTGGTCAAATACGTCGCGGGGCGCGTCAGCGTCGGTCTGCCGCCCAACGTCGAACAGGCGGACTTCGTCTCCTCGGGCGTGTTCGGACTGATCGACGCCATCGAGAAGTTCGAGCCGGAACGGTCCATCAAGTTCGAGACGTACGCGATCACCCGCATCCGCGGCGCGATGATCGACGAACTGCGGGCCCTGGACTGGATCCCCCGCTCGGTCCGCCAGAAGGCGCGAGCGGTCGAGCGTGCGTACGCCACGCTCGAAGCCCAGCTGCGCCGCACTCCTTCCGAGGCCGAGGTGGCCGCGGAGATGGGCATCGCGCTCGAGGAACTGCACACCGTCTTCAGCCAGTTGTCCCTGGCCAACGTCGTCGCCCTGGAAGAGCTGCTGCACGCCGGCGGCGAGGGCGGCGACCGGCTGAGCCTGATGGACACGCTCGAGGACACCGCGGCCGAGAACCCGGTCGAGATCGCCGAGGACCGCGAACTGCGGCGACTGCTCGCCCGCGCCATCAACACGCTCCCCGAACGCGAGAAGACCGTCGTCACGCTCTACTACTACGAAGGGCTCACTCTCGCCGAGATCGGCAACGTCCTCGGCGTCACCGAGAGCCGGGTCAGCCAGATCCACACCAAGTCCGTCCTCCAGCTGCGCGCCAAGCTCGCCGATGTGGGCCGCTGAGCTCCACCGATGGCGTTACCCCGTGCCGCGGAGTGCCGCCGCCCGGACCGCATCCGTACAGTGGTGACGTGCCCAGGATTCGAGCGGCCTCCGTGGCCGAGCACCGGACCATGCAGCGCGACGCCCTGTTGGACGCTGCTCGTACTCTGCTGTCCGAAGGCGGTACGGACGCGCTGTCCTTCCCCGCCCTCGCCGAGCGCACCGGCCTCGCCCGGTCCTCCGTGTACGAGTACTTCCGCTCCCGCGCCGCCGTCGTCGAAGAGCTGTGCGCGGTCGACTTCCCGGTATGGGCCGCGGAGGTCGAGGCCGCGATGGAGCGCGTCGAGACGCCCGAGGACAAGATCGAGGCGTACGTACGGCAGCAGCTCGCCCTCGTCGGCGACCGCCGGCACCGCGCGGTCGTCGCGATCTCGGCGGGTGAGCTGGACGCCGGCGCCCGCGAGAAGATCCGCGCCGCGCACGGCGGCCTGATCGCCATGATCGTCGAGGCACTGGGCGCCCTGGGCCACAAGCAGCCGAGGCTGGCCGCGATGCTCCTCCAGGGCGTCGTCGACGCGGCGGTCCGGCGCATCGAACTGGGCGCGGCGGAGGATCCGACGGAGATCACGGAGGCGGCGGTCGCGATGACCCTCCACGGCGTCCGCGGCTGACCCCTTCTCTCCCCTCCCCCCCCCGCCCACCCTCCACCACCACCTCCCAAAACAGACACGCCTGTCTGCCTCCCCACACACGCGCCTGGGCCTCGCCCCGCGCGGGCCCCGCCGCCCGGCCGCCCCGCCTCCTGGCGTCCCGGCCTCTCCGCACACGCGCCTGGGGGCCTCGCTCCGCGTCGGTCCCGCCTCCAGGCCGCCCCGCGTCCCCGCTTCCCGGCGCCTCGCCCCCTGGGTCCCGGCCGTCCGGCGTCCCCGCGTCCCGGCCATCCGGCACCCCGCGTCTCGTCGCCCGGTGCCCAGGCGTCTCGCCCCGTCCCCGCCCCGGCGCCCCGGCCGTCCGGCGACCCTGCGTCCCGGCCGTCTGGTGCCCTCATCCCGGTGACCCCGGTGACCCCGGTGACCCCGGTGACCTCGGTGACCTCGGTGACCAGGATTTGGCGCCCTAACGGCCCGGCGGTGTCACCACCGGATGTCCAGGGACGCCCAGGTACTTCGGGCTGTACCGCTACCTCGGCAACCGGTGCGGCACTTATCGCGCCGCGTTGGGAGCCCGTCGGGAGTGCTGGGCTCGGAGGCGGGAGTGGGACCAGGCGGCTATGGCTGTGAGGGCTGTGGCTGTCGCCAGGGTGGGGGTGTCGGTCGCTGTGGGGGAGAGGGGCGGTTTCTCCGCGTTGTGGGCTGGGGGTGGGGTGGGCTTGGGGATGTGGAAGACCGGGAGCAGGCGGGGCGAGGTCGGGGCGAGCAGGGATGGCGGGAGGAGGGAGAGCGGGTCCAGGTAGGTGCGGCCGTGGCGTAGGCCCCAGTGGAGACAGGGGGTGTCGCAGTGATACGGGCCCGGCTGGAGGACGGCGACCGGCTGGCCTGCTCTGACGTGATCACCCTTGCGGACCGTGGGGCGTACCGGCTCGTACGTGATGCGCAGTGGTGGTCGGCCGGAGGCGGGCAGTTCGATGGAGAGGACGCCCCGATCGGCGACCTTGCCCGCGAAAGCGACGCGGCCGGGGGCGGCGGCTCGTACGGTCGCTCCGGCCCGAGAGACGAGGTCCACGCCGCGGTGACCGGCCGCCCAGGGGGTGGGTGGAGGCAACCAGGGGCGTGCGATGGCCGGACGCGCGCCGGTTGACCCGGTCACCGGCCATGCCCGGGTCTCGGAAGTCCCTGCTGGTGGGCTCGGACCAGGGCCGGAATGCGTGTCCGAGCGGGTTCCCGATGACGCGTCTTCGGGATCGGGAAGGGGGCGGGTGCGCGCGACGGGTGTGAGGTGAAGGGAGAGGGAGGTGCCCCTTGCGGTCAGGGTGTTGCTCTCGCTGTTGTTGTCCGTTCCGGGGGAGAGCGGAGTGAAGACCGTCGGGCCGAGCAGGAGCACGCATCCGATCATGCAGCCGAGCGCGCAAGCGACCATGCTCAGGACAGCGGCCATGCTCACGACAGTGGCCATGTTCAGGATGGTGGCCGAGCTCAGGGAAGCGCGAGGCGAGGACGGCGGTCGATCAGAGAGCCGCGGAAGCCAAAGCCGGGCAAGCCGAAGCCGGGCAAGCCGAAGTCGGAAAAGCCGGAGCCGGAAAAGCCGGAGCCGGGCAAGCCGGAATCGGGCACCCCGGAGCCGGGGAAGCCGGAGTCGAGAGAGCCGCAGGCGGTGCGAGAGATGCATGGCATGACGATGGCGGACCACGGCAGATCCAGGGGATCTTGGTCGGAAGCTGTGGACGGCCTCGCGGCTGTGGACAACACCGTCACGCGTGTGAGTGAAGTCAGCCCAGCCGGCACCGTCCCCGCCCTCCCTGCCACCGAACCTCCTCGCCCTCCCCGCCTCTGAACTTCCCCGCCCTCCCCGCCACCGAAGCTCCTCGCCCTCCCGCGCCCGAACCTCCCCGCCCCCGCCCTCCCCACCCCCGAACCTCCCCCCGCCCGCAGCATGTCGCTAGGCGGTTCGGCGGTCCCGTACACTTCTTGTGGCGATCCGGGTGACCGGGTCGACTTCGCACGCCCCGCCACCGGCGCGTGACTCCCCGTGCTTCGTCAGAAGCACAGCGGTAGTGCGCTGCACCACGGTGGCCGCGTCCCTCGGTCCTGGCAGGTTCCCGGTACACCACCGGAGTCGGTTCAGGCAGGCGCGCAGGGGCGTCAGGCACAGCGGCCGCCCGGCCGCGGTGGAACCGAGAAACACGAGGAGAACGGCCATGGCCGTCGTCACGATGCGGGAGCTGCTGGAGAGCGGCGTCCACTTCGGGCACCAGACCCGCCGCTGGAACCCGAAGATGAAGCGCTTCATCTTCACCGAGCGCAACGGCATCTACATCATCGACCTGCTCCAGTCGCTGTCGTACATCGACCGCGCCTACGAGTTCGTCAAGGAGACCGTCGCGCACGGCGGCTCCGTCATGTTCGTCGGCACCAAGAAGCAGGCCCAGGAGGCCATCGCGGAGCAGGCGACCCGCGTGGGCATGCCCTACGTGAACCAGCGCTGGCTCGGCGGCATGCTGACCAACTTCTCGACCGTCTACAAGCGTCTGCAGCGCCTCAAGGAGCTCGAGCAGATCGACTTCGAGGACGTCGCGGCCTCCGGTCTCACCAAGAAGGAGCTTCTCGTGCTCTCGCGCGAGAAGGCCAAGCTGGAGAAGACCCTCGGCGGTATCCGCGAGATGCAGAAGGTGCCCAGCGCCGTCTGGATCGTGGACACCAAGAAGGAGCACATCGCGGTCGGTGAGGCCCGGAAGCTCAACATCCCGGTCGTCGCCATCCTCGACACCAACTGCGACCCCGACGAGGTCGACTACAAGATCCCGGGCAACGACGACGCGATCCGCTCCGTCACCCTGCTCACCCGCGTGATCGCCGACGCCGTCGCCGAGGGCCTCATCGCCCGCTCCGGTGGTGCCGAGGCCAAGGGCGAGAAGGCCGCCGGCGAGCCGCTGGCCGAGTGGGAGCGTGACCTGCTCGAGGGCGAGAAGAAGGCCGAGGAGCCCAAGGCCGACGAGGCCAAGGCCGAGGAGAAGCCGGCCGAGGAGCCCGCCGCTGCCGAGGCCCCCGCCGCCGAGGCCGAGGCCGAGAAGCCGGCCGAGCAGGCCTGACACCTCAGCATCGGATGATGACGGCGGGGGCCGGTGCCACAAGCACCGCCCCCGCCGTCCACCCGTAGATCTTTCGACTTTCGAGAAGAGACTCAACAGATCATGGCGAACTACACCGCCGCTGACGTCAAGAAGCTCCGTGAGCTCACCGGCGCCGGCATGATGGACTGCAAGAAGGCGCTGGACGAGGCCGACGGCAACGTCGACAAGGCCGTCGAGGCCCTGCGTATCAAGGGCCAGAAGGGCGTCGCCAAGCGCGAGGGCCGCTCCGCCGAGAACGGCGCCGTGGTCTCCCTGATCGCCGACGACAACACCTCCGGCGTCATCGTCGAGCTGAAGTGCGAGACGGACTTCGTCGCCAAGGGTGACAAGTTCCAGGCCGTCGCCAACGAGATCGCCGCGCACGTCGCCAAGACGCAGCCCGCCGACATCCAGGCGCTGCTCGCCTCCGAGATCGAGGCCGGCAAGACCGTCCAGGCGTTCGTCGACGAGGCCAACGCCAACCTCGGCGAGAAGATCGTCCTGGACCGCTTCGCGCAGTTCACCGACGGCTTCGTGCTGGCGTACATGCACCGCACCATGCCCGACCTGCCCCCGCAGATCGGCGTCCTCGTCGAGCTCGACAAGGAGAACGCCGAGGTCGCCAAGGGCATCGCGCAGCACATCGCCGCCTTCGCGCCGAAGTACCTGTCCCGCGAGGACGTCCCGGCCGAGGTCGTCGAGGCCGAGCGCCGCGTCGCCGAGGAGACCACGCGTGCGGAGGGCAAGCCCGAGGCTGCCCTGCCGAAGATCGTCGAGGGTCGCCTCAACGGCTTCTTCAAGGACGCGACGCTGCTCGGCCAGCCGTACGCGCTCGACAACAAGAAGTCCGTCGAGAAGGTCCTCCAGGAGGCCGGTGTCACCCTGAAGCGCTTCGCGCGCATCAAGGTCGGCATCTGAGCTTGAGCCGAAGCCCTGCCGTCGGGCCACGGCCTTCGGGACCGAGGGCCTGTCGCAGGGCAGCGAATGACCCGCGGCCCCGCTAGGGTCGTACGCAGTCGGCCGCTCACCGGCCGACCGCAGATGTGACGAGGAGGCCATTGCCGTACAGGGATCTGACCAGACCCCCGGCAATGGCCTTCTTCGTATGTGCACGAGGAGAGCGCAATGAATCACGGTGCCGACGGCGCGGACAAAGCCCCCGAAACCCGCAAAAAGGGGAAGGGGCGCTTCCTGCTGAAGCTTTCAGGGGAGGCGTTCGCCGGCGGCGGGGGACTGGGTGTCGACCCCGATGTCGTGCACGCCATGGCCCGTGAGATCGCCGCTGTGGTCCGCGAGGGCTACGAGATCGCCATCGTGATCGGCGGCGGCAACTTCTTCCGCGGCGCCGAGCTGCAGCAGCGTGGCATGGACCGGGCCCGCAGCGACTACATGGGCATGCTCGGCACGGTCATGAACTGCCTGGCCCTCCAGGACTTCCTGGAGAAGGAGGGCATCGACTGCCGCGTGCAGACCGCCATCACCATGGGCCAGGTCGCCGAGCCGTACATCCCGCTGCGCGCCATCCGTCACCTGGAGAAGGACCGCGTCGTCATCTTCGGTGCGGGCATGGGCATGCCGTACTTCTCCACCGACACCACCGCGGCCCAGCGCGCCCTGGAGATCGACGCCCAGGCCATGCTCATGGGCAAGAACGGGGTCGACGGCGTCTACGACTCCGACCCCAAGAAGAACCCCGACGCGGTGAAGTTCGACGCGCTCGAGTACGGCGAGGTCATCACCCGCGACCTGAAGGTCGCCGATGCCACCGCCATCACGCTGTGCCGCGACAACAAGCTCCCGATCCTCGTCTTCGAGCTGCTCGCAGAGGGCAATATCGCGCGCGCCGTGAAGGGTGAGAAGATCGGCACGCTCGTCAGCGATCAGGGCACCCGGGCCTGACGGCCCGCACCGCCGCGGATCCGTACGGGCAGCACGTGTTCGTACGGCCGTACGGAGAGCACGTCCGTACGCGCCGTGCGGACGGTATCCCCGTACGCGCGGCAACTCCCGGCCGTGGGAAGAGCACGGCACGGGGATGGACAACCGCCTGCCGGTCGGACACCGTGCAGGAGAAGACGCGCGCAGGGGCGAGGCTCTGCTTCTTACGATTAAGACCAGGAGCAAGTGGTGATCGAAGAGACCCTCCTCGAGGCCGAGGAGAAGATGGAGAAGGCCGTCGTGGTCGCCAAGGAGGACTTCGCCGCGATCCGCACCGGGCGTGCGCACCCGGCGATGTTCAACAAGATCGTGGCGGAGTACTACGGTGCCTTGACGCCGATCAACCAGCTGGCGTCGTTCTCGGTGCCCGAGCCGCGGATGGCCGTGGTGACCCCGTTCGACAAGAGCGCGCTGCGCAACATCGAGCAGGCCATCCGCGACTCCGACCTCGGCGTCAACCCGAGCAACGACGGCAACATCATTCGCGTGAACTTCCCCGAGCTCACCGAAGAGCGCCGCAAGGAGTTCATCAAGGTCGCCAAGAACAAGGCCGAGGACGCCAAGATCTCCATCCGGAGCGTCCGCCGCAAGGCCAAGGAGACCCTCGACAAGCTCGTCAAGGACAAGGAGTCCGGCGAGGACGAGGTGCGCCGCGCCGAGAAGGAGCTCGACGACACCACCGCGAAGTACGTCGCGCAGGTGGACGAGCTGCTCAAGCACAAGGAATCCGAGCTGCTCGAGGTGTGATGAACGAGTCATCCTGGGGGGCCCGGCCCTCGCCCTCGGCGGGCGGGACCCCACCCGGCGCCGGCCCATGGGCAGCCGGCGCGGGACCGACCCCCGGCTACGGCTGGGAGGGGCCCCCGGCCCCGTCGGCGGGTCCCGTGCACGACCGGGCCGCGGCAGCGCAGACTCGGCCCATGCCCACCGTGCCCGACGCAGGCGGAGACCAGGACGACCACCGGGACGATCGGGGGGCCGCTCGGCTGAGTGGCCCCCTCTTCCGCGATGACCACCCCCAGGAACCCATGCCCACATCCCCGCCGGCACCGGACGACAGCCCCTCTTCGGACAAGCCGGCGAAGAAGAGCGCGGGCCGCAATCTGCGGGCCGCCATAGGGGTGGGCATTGGCCTCGGCGCGGTCATTGTGCTCTCGCTGTTCGTCTACAAGCCCGTCTTCGTGGGCGTCATCGCGGTCGCCGTGGTCGTCGGGCTGTGGGAGCTGACCTCCCGCCTCGCGGAGCGCAAGGACATCCGCGTACCGCTCGTACCGCTGGCGGTAGGCGGTACGGCCATGGTGGTCGCCGGGTACGTACGCGGGGCCGAGGGCGCCTGGGTGGCGATGGCGCTCACCGCGCTCGCCGTCCTGGTCTGGCGGATGACCGAGGCTCCCGACCATTACCTCCGGGACGTCACGGCCGGCGTCTTCGCGGCGTTCTACGTGCCGTTCCTCGCGACCTTCGTCGCCCTGATGCTCGCGGCGGACGCGGACGGTCCGTACCGGGTCCTCACCTTCCTGCTGCTCACGGTCGTCAGCGACACCGGCGCGTACGCCGTCGGCTGGCGCTTCGGCAAGCACAAGCTCGCCCCCCGCATCAGCCCCGGCAAGACCCGCGAGGGCCTGGTCGGCGCGGTGACCTTCGCCATGACGGCGGGCGCGCTGTGCATGGAGTTCCTCATCGAGAACGGCGCGTGGTGGCAGGGCCTGCTCCTGGGCCTTGCGGTCGCCGCCAGCGCCACCCTCGGCGACCTCGGCGAGTCCATGATCAAGCGCGACCTCGGAATCAAGGACATGGGCACGCTCCTGCCCGGCCACGGCGGGATCATGGACCGGCTGGATTCGCTGCTGCCGACGGCGCCGGTGGTGTGGCTCCTGTTCGTGATCTTCGTAGGCACCGGCTGACCAGCCCTTACGCCGCCACCCGCGCTTCTCGAGGGCCCGCCGTCCTGCAGCAGGACGGCGGGCCCTCGCGTGGGCACCTGTCGGCCCGCGGCCGCACTACACGGTGAGCGGGACCGGGTGGACCTCGTCGGCCCGGTGGCCGGCGCGTTCGTGGACGCGCTGGACCGCGTCGGCCGAGGGCGCCTCGGAGAGGCAGTAGACCGTGCCGGACTGCGGGTCCGCCCATGCCTTCTCGAAGTGGACGCCCTCGTCCTTCTCAATGGCGAGGTCGGCCTGGTGGGCCTGCTTCAGCTGGTCGGCCGTGATGCCCTTCATCTCGTGGTGGACATCCATGAACTGGGGCATGGTGGTGCGCCTCCTTCCGACGTGCGCGCCCCGACGGCGACGCCGCCGAGCGCGCTTGCCAGCTCCGTCCCCTCCATCGTCTGCCCGTAGGACCGCGGCGGCGACCGGACGGCCCATGGCCGCAGCTGGCGAGGTGACGGCCCCCACCCCGCTCTCCGCAGGGCAGCGCCCGATGATCTGCCACACTGGATGGACCATGCCTGCACCTGGAGAACTTACTTTTGTCGCGCCGCGCGGGGCCAAGAAGCCGCCGCGGCATCTTGCCGATCTTTCGCCTGCCGAGCGCAAGGAGGCCGTGGCGGCGATCGGTGAGAAGCCGTTCCGCGCCAAGCAGCTCTCGCAGCACTACTTCGCGCGGTACGCGCACGACCCGGAGCAGTGGACGGACATTCCGGCCGCGGCGCGGGAGAAGCTGGCGGCCGAGATGCTGCCGGAGCTGATGAGCGTGGTGCGGCACATCTCGTGCGACGACGACCAGACCCGTAAGACGCTGTGGAAGCTGTTCGACGGGACGCTGGTCGAGTCGGTGCTCATGCGGTACCCGGACCGGGTGACCATGTGCATCTCCTCGCAGGCCGGCTGCGGGATGAACTGCCCGTTTTGTGCGACGGGGCAGGCGGGGCTGGACCGGAACCTGTCGACCGCCGAGATCGTCCATCAGATTGTTGATGGGATGCGGGCGCTCCGGGATGGCGAGATTCCTGGTGGGCCGGCGCGGCTGTCGAACATCGTTTTTATGGGCATGGGCGAGCCGCTCGCGAACTACAACCGGGTCACGGGGGCGATCCGGCGGCTGACGGACCCCGAGCCGGACGGGCTGGGGCTGTCGCAGCGGGGGATCACCGTGTCCACGGTGGGGCTGGTGCCGGCGATGCTGCGCTTCGCCGACGAGGGCTTCAAGTGCCGGCTGGCGGTTTCGCTGCACGCGCCGGACGACGAGCTGCGGGACACGCTCGTGCCGGTGAACACGCGGTGGAAGGTGCGCGAGGTACTGGACGCGGCCTGGACGTACGCGGAGAAGTCCGGGCGCCGGATCTCCATCGAGTACGCGCTGATCAGGGACATCAACGACCAGGCGTGGCGCGGGGACCTGCTCGGGAAGCTGCTCAAGGGGAAGCGGGTGCATGTGAACCTGATTCCGCTGAACCCCACGCCCGGCTCGAAGTGGACCGCCTCGCGGCCCGAGGACGAGAAGGCGTTCGTCGAGGCGATCGCGGCGCACGGCGTGCCGGTGACCGTGCGGGACACCCGCGGCCAGGAGATCGACGGGGCCTGCGGCCAGCTCGCGGCGTCCGAGCGCTGATACCGTAACGTTCGAACATCTCCACACAGACACCATCCGACAGGGGAGCGCCACAGCGCTGAGAGTGCGGCAGGCCGTCGTGACGACGCCGCCGCAGACCCTTGAACCTCGCCCGGGTCATTCCGGGTAGGAAGTTCGGTCTCCTCATGCTGTTGCGCCCTGCCCGCGGCGCCGGTCGTGCCGGCCGCCGCGGGCAGGGCCGCGTCTCTTCCTGGCCAGCCAGGAGGACTGAAGAACGGTGACCACCGGCAGAAGAAGAACCGCAGCGCTCGGCCTCGCGGTGACGCTGGGCGCCCTGACGCTCGCCGCCTGCGGCGGCTCCGGCGGCGACAAGGCGGCGGACGCCAAGACCGTCAAGCTCGTCAGCCACGACTCGTTCGCGGCCTCGAAGTCCGTACTGAAGGAGTTCGAGAAGGAGAGCGGCTACAAGGTCCAGCTCGTCAAGGGCGGCGACGCGGGCAAGGCCGTCAACCAGGCGATCCTGACCAAGGACAACCCGCAGGGCGACGTCTTCTGGGGCATCGACAACACGCTGCTCTCGCGCGGCCTGGACGCGGACCTGTTCACGCCGTACAAGGCCAAGGGCCTGGCGGGCGTGGACGAGAAGCTGCAGCTGGACAAGGCGAAGCACCGCGTCACGCCGGTCGACTACGGCGACACCTGCGTCAACTACGACAAGGCGTACTTCGCGAAGCACAGGATCGCGCCGCCGAAGAACTTCGCGGACCTGCTCAAGCCGCAGTACAAGAACCTGCTGGTCACGGAGAACTCCGCGACCTCTTCGCCGGGTCTCGCCTTCCAGCTCGGCACCATCGCCCAGTACGGCAAGGGGGGTTGGCAGGACTACTGGAAGAAGCTCAAGGCCAACGGCGTCGAGGTCGTCGACGGCTGGGAGCAGGCGTACTACGAGCGGTTCTCGGGCGCGGCCGGCAGCAAGGGCGACAAGCCGCTGGTCGTCTCGTACGCCTCCAGCCCGCCCGCCGAGGTCATGGCGAAGAAGCCGGCCCCCAAGGAGGCGCCCACCGGCGTCGCGACCGGCACCTGCTTCCGGCAGACCGAGTTCGCCGGGCTGCTGAAGGGCGCCGCGAACGAGAAGGGCGGCAAGGCGCTGCTGGACTTCCTGATCAGCAAGAAGTTCCAGGAGGACATGCCGCTGCAGATGTTCGTGAACCCGGCGGTCAAGGACGCGAAGCTGCCCGAGCTGTTCACCAAGTACGGGCAGACGATCGACGACCCGAAGACGGTGGCGCCGGCGGAGATCGCGGCCAACCGTGAACAGTGGATCAAGCAGTGGTCCTCGCTCGTCCTGAAGTAGACCGAGCGGAGCCCGGCGGCGGGCCGGTGCGGGGCGGCGACGCGCCCCGCCCGGGCCGCCGGGCCACGGCGGCCCGGCTCGGGCTCATGGCCCTGCCGCTCGCCTTCTTCGCGCTGTTCTTCGCCTACCCCGTCGCGGCGATCGTCGGCCGCGGCCTGCGGGCGGGCGGCAGCTGGCAGCTCGGTCGGATCGGCGAGGTCGTCGGCGATCCGGATCTGCTGCACGTCCTGTGGTTCACCCTCTGGCAGGCGGCGGCATCCACGGCGCTCACGCTGCTGATCGCGCTCCCCGGCGCGTACGTCTTCGCGCGTTTCGAATTCCCCGGAAAGAGGCTGCTGCGGGCGGTCGTCACCGTCCCGTTCGTGCTGCCCACCGTCGTCGTCGGCTCCGCCTTCCTGGCCCTCGTCGGCCGCGGCGGCCTGCTCGACGACCTGTGGGGCGTACGGCTGGACACCTCGGTCTGGGCGATCCTGCTCGCGCACGTCTTCTTCAACTACGCGGTGGTCGTCCGCACCGTGGGCGGGCTCTGGAGCGCGCTGGACCCGCGCCAGGAGGAGGCCGCGCGCGTCCTCGGGGCCGGACGGTTCGCGGCCTGGCGGCGGGTGACGCTGCCCGCGCTGGCGCCCGCGGTGGCTGCCGCCGCGCTGATGGTCTTCCTCTTCACCTTCACCTCCTTCGGGATCGTGCAGATCCTCGGGGGGCCGCGCTTCGCCACCCTCGAAGTGGAGATCTACCGGCAGACCGCCGACTTCCTGGACCTGCCGACCGCGGCGGTGCTCACCCTCGTGCAGTTCGCCGCCGTCCTCGGGCTGCTCGCGCTGCACGCCTGGACGGTACGGCGGCGCGAGAGCGCGCTGAAGCTGGTCGACGCGTCCCGTACGGCGCGCAGGCCGCGCGGCGCCGGGCAGTGGGCACTCCTGGCGAGCACCTTCGCGGTGATCACCGTACTGCTCGTGCTGCCGCTCGCCGTGCTCGTCGAGCGGTCCTTCGCCGGGCCCGACGGCCACGGCCTGGTCTTCTACCGCGCGCTGCAGGCCGCGGCGAGCGCCGACTCGACGTTCACCGTGCCGCCGCTGACCGCCCTGTGGAACTCGCTCGCGTACGCGGTGGCCGCCACCGCCATCGCGGTCGTCGTCGGCGGGCTGGCGGCGGCCGCGCTGACGAGGCGCGGCGGCCGGCTCGTACGCGGCTTCGACGCGCTGCTCATGCTGCCGCTCGGCGTCTCCGCCGTGACCGTCGGCTTCGGCTTCCTGATCAGCCTCGACGAGCCGCCGCTGGACCTGCGCGCCTCGTGGTGGCTGGTGCCGCTCGCGCAGGCCCTGGTGGGCGTGCCGTTCGTCGTACGGACCATGCTGCCGGTGCTGCGCGCGGTGGACGGGCGGCTGCGGGAGGCCGCTGCCGTACTGGGGGCCACGCCCTGGCAGGTGTGGCGCGAGGTCGATCTGCCGCTGGTGCGGCGGGCGCTGCTGATCGCGGCCGGCTTCGCGTTCGCCGTCTCGCTCGGCGAGTTCGGCGCGACGGTGTTCATCGCGCGCCCGGACCAGCCCACGCTCCCGGTGGCCGTCGCGCGGCTGCTGGGCCGCGCGGGGGAGCTCAACTACGGGCAGGCGATGGCCCTGTCGACGATTCTGATGGTGGTGTGCGCGGGGGCGCTGCTGGCGCTGGAACGGGTACGCACCGACCGGACGGGAGAGTTCTAGGTGACCGACAACCGGACTGACGGCCCTCTCCTGCGCCTGGCGGGGCTCGGTGTGCGCTTCGGGGCGCACACCGCGCTGGACACGGTGGACCTCGACGTCGCCGAGCACGAGACGGTCTGCGTCCTCGGGCCCAGCGGCAGCGGCAAGTCGACGCTGCTGCGGGTGATCGCCGGACTGCAGCAGGCCGACGCGGGCGAGGTCGTACTGGATGGCCGGAACCTGCGTACCGTGCCCACCCACCGGCGGGGTGTCGGCCTGATGTTCCAGGACCACCAGCTCTTCCCGCAGCGCGACGTGGCGGGCAACGTCGCCTTCGGGCTGCGGATGCGCGGCACCGCGCGGGCCGAGCGGGACCGGAAGGTCGCCGAACTGCTCGACCTGGTGGGCCTGCCGGGCGCCCAGCGCCGGGCCGTCGGCTCGCTCTCCGGCGGCGAGCAGCAGCGCGTCGCGCTGGCCAGGGCACTGGCGCCCAGCCCCCGGCTGCTGATGCTGGACGAGCCGCTCGGCCAGCTCGACCGGGGGCTGCGCGAGCGCCTGGTGGTCGAACTGCGGCGGCTCTTCGGCGAGTTGGGGACGACCGTACTGGCGGTGACGCACGACCAGGGCGAGGCGTTCGCGCTCGCCGACCGGGTCGTCGTCATGCGCGACGGGCGGATCGCGCAGACCGGTACGCCGCTGGAGGTCTGGCAGCGCCCCGCCGACGAGTTCGTCGCCCGCTTCCTCGGCTTCGACAACGTCGTGCCGGCCACGGTCACCGGCGAGTCGGCGGACACCCCGTGGGGCAAGGTGCCGGTCCCGGACGGCACGGCGGAGGGCGCCTGCCGGCTGCTCGTCCGCCCGGCCGGGGTCCGCCTGGTGCCGGCCCGCGAGGGCCTGCCCTGCACGGTCGCGGCCCGCACCTTCCGCGGTACGCACGTCTCCCTGCGGCTGCGCCCGGCGGCCGGTCCCGAACTGGACGCGGCCTGCGCGCTCGCGGCCGCGCCGGAGGTGGGCGAGAAGGTCGGCGCGGCGTTCGTCGCGGGGGACGTGGTGGTCCTGCCCGTAGGCGACTGACCCGCGCGGGCCGGAGGAGACCTCAGCCCGCCAGCGGTCCCGCCGCCAGGTGCGCCACCCCACCCGTGACCGCCGTCAGCACGACGACCAGGACGCACGCGCGCAGGGCGGCGGCGCGGTGGAGGAGGCCGGCCGGGGCGCCGAGGCGGCGGAGGGCGTCCGTCGTCGCGGCGCGGGCCGTGCGGGACTCGCTGACCGCGGCCGGCACGCTGAGCGCGGTACAGGCCAGTACCAGGCCGCCGCCGAGCGCGGAGAGCGGGCCGAGCGAGCCGGGGGCGCCGTGGCCGTACAGGGTGTACGCCGCGTAGGTGCCCGAAGCGGCCGCCATCAGGATGCCCAGCGGGCGGCCCACCCGGCGGGACTCCTCCTGGAGCACCCGGCCGGCCAGCAGCCGTGCCGCGCCGGCCCGGCCCGTGCCCAGTACCCGCCCGCTCGCGTGGACCAGCCCGGGCGCCGCCAGCACCAGGCCCGCCGCCGAGAGCAGCCAGCCGACCAGCACGCCCGCCTCGCCGGTGACCAGCCGTCCCGGCAGCGGCAGCAGCCGGGCGCCGGGGCCGGTGTGGCCCGCCGCGTAGACCTCCAGGGCGAGCCCGGCGGCGGCGAGCGCGATGCCCCAGGGGAGTCCCGCGGGCGTGGCGGTGTCCGTACGGGGCGGGGCGTCGGCGCACGGCTCGGACGGCTCGTTCCGCCCGGGGCGCAGCGCCATGGCGGTCGCGACGGCGGCCACCACGGGGACGGCCGCGAGCAGCACGGCCACCGCCGCGTACGGCAGCGGGCCGCGGCCCAGCAGCTCCGCCGGGCCGATCGGCGTACCGCCCAGGCCGCCGCGGAGCCGCAGGAAGACCAGCAGGCCGAGCGCACTGCCCAGGAGGCAGGCGAGGGCGGTCGAGGCGGCGGCGGTCAGGGTGAGCCGGACCGGGCCGAGGCCGGCGGCCGACATGCCCTCGCGCAGCCGGGCGGCCGGATCCGTGCGGGCCACCGCGACGGCGAACTGGACCGTGGCGGCCAGCGGCACCAGGCACCAGGCCAGCCGCAGCGCGGAGCCGACGGCCTCGCCACGCGGCGCGTCGACGGCGTGGCCGAGCGTGGCCAGCAGCAGGAAGGCCGTGCCGGCCGCCGCCGCGACGACCAGCAGGCGGCGCAGCTGCACCGCCGGGCGTGCGCCCCGGGCTAGACGGAGAGCGAGCACTCTTCCCTGCCTTCCGTCTCGGCGGGGCCCTCGGCCTGCGCGGCGCTGGCCCGCCGGCCGTCCAGCAGGGCGATCGTGCGGTCGGCGAGCGTGGTCGCCTCCGCTTCCTGGGTGGCCAGCACCACGCTGAGGGCGTGGCTGCGGGCGGCGTTGACGATCGTACGGAGCACCTGGGCGGCGTCCGCGCGGTGCAGCGGCGCGGTCGGCTCGTCGGCGAAGAGCACCTGCGGGGTCGTGGTCAGCGCCCGGGCGACGGCCACGCGCTGCTGCTGCGCCCGGTCCAGGGCCGCGGGCCGCCGCTTGGCGCAGTCCGCCACGTCCAGCCGCTCCAGCCACTCGGTGGCGGCCTGCATCGCGGCCCGGCGGCCGTCGCCGCGCACCAGGAGGGGCAGCGCGGCGTTCTCCCGGGCGGTCAGCTCGGGGACCAGCCGCGGTTCGGTGCCGATCCAGCCGAAGCGGTCCAGCCGGAGCCGTTCGCGGCTGGTCGCGGAGAGGGTGTGGACCGGATGACTGTTGAACCAGACCTCGCCGCTGTCCGGGACGAGCTGCCCGGAGAGGCATTTCAGGAGCGTGGTCTTGCCGCAGCCGCGCGGACCGGTGACGGCAAGGATCTCGCCCTCGCGCACACCGAGGGAGATGCCGGTGAGTGCGGGGCTCTGACCGTGGGCGTGGTGCAGTCCGCGAGCCCATAGAACGTCGTTGTCGGGCGGGGCCACCATCTGCGCACCTCGTGCTCGCTCGCGTCCTTCGTTCCCCTGACCGGGTGAACGACCATGGAGGGTATCGGTCACAAGCACGGTAGGTACTGCCGGGTCCCGCCATTCACCGGTCAGCACGGAAGACGGCCGAGGTTCACTCATATGGCTTGATATGAGTGACCTCGGCCGCCGTTTCTTCCGTTATTCGGGACCCCTGCGCGGAACCCCGTCACGGGCCGCTGAGCGCGCCGGGCGGAGCGGAGTCCGTGGCTCCGCTCCGCCCGATCCCCCCGGTGAGGGCCGGAGGGACAGCTCGGTACCGCGGATCAGAGCTTGGCCCACGCCTCCGTGAGGACGCCGCGCAGGATCTGCTCGATCTCGTCGAACACGGTCTGGTCGGCGATCAGCGGCGGGGCCAGCTGGATGACCGGGTCGCCGCGGTCGTCGGCACGGCAGTACAGGCCGGCGTCGTACAGCGCCTTGGAGAGGAAGCCGTACAGGACGCGCTCGGTCTCCTCGTCGTTGAACGACTCCTTGGTGACCTTGTCCTTGACGAGCTCGATGCCGTAGAAGAAGCCGTTGCCGCGGACGTCGCCGACGATCGGCAGGTCGTGCAGCTTCTGCAGCGTGGAGAGGAAGTTCGACTCGTTCTCGAGGACGTGCTTGTTCAGGCCCTCGCGCTCGAAGATGTCGAAGTTCGCCAGCGCCACGGCCGAGGAGACCGGGTGGCCGCCGAAGGTGTAGCCGTGCAGGAAGGTGTTGTCACCCTTGTAGAACGGCTCCGCCAGGCGGTCGGAGATGATGCACGCGCCGATCGGGGAGTAGCCCGAGGTCATGCCCTTGGCGCAGGTGATCATGTCCGGGACGTAGCCGAACTTGTCGCACGCGAACATCGTGCCGAGGCGGCCGAACGCGCAGATGACCTCGTCGGAGACGAGCAGCACGTCGTACTGGTCGCAGATCTCGCGGACGCGCTGGAAGTACCCGGGCGGCGGCGGGAAGCAGCCGCCGGCGTTCTGCACCGGCTCCAGGAAGACCGCGGCGACGGTCTCCGGGCCCTCGAAGAGGATCTGCTGCTCGATCTGGTCGGCGGCCCAGCGGCCGAACGCCTCGGGGTCGTCGCCGTGGATCGGGGCGCGGTAGATGTTGGTGTTCGGCACCTTGTGCGCGCCGGGGACCAGCGGCTCGAAGGGGGCCTTGAGGCCGGGCAGGCCGGTGATGGACAGGGCGCCCTGCGGGGTGCCGTGGTAGGCCACCGCGCGGGATATGACCTTGTGCTTCATCGGCTTGCCGGTGAGCTTGAAGTACTGCTTGGCGAGCTTCCAGGCGGTCTCGACCGCCTCGCCGCCGCCGGTGGTGAAGAAGACCTTGTTCAGGTCGCCCGGGGCGTAGTTCGCCAGGCGCTCGGAGAGCTCGACGGCCTTGGGGTGTGCGTAGGACCACACCGGGAAGAAGGCGAGCTCCTGGGCCTGCTTGTACGCGGTCTCGGCCAGCTCGACCCGGCCGTGGCCCGCGTTGACCACGAAGAGGCCCGCGAGGCCGTCGATGTAGCGCTTGCCCTTGTCGTCGTAGATGTTGGTGCCCTCGCCGCGCACGATCGTGGGCACGGGGGCGTTCTCGTACGACGACATGCGGGTGAAATGCATCCACAGGTGGTCGTACGCCGTCTTGGAAAGGTCGGCGCTCATGGTTATCGCGTTCCCCAGGTGTAGGTCTGCTTCTTCAGCTTCATGTAGACGAAGCTCTCGGTGGAGCGCACGCCGGGCAGCGTGCGGACGCGCTTGTTGATCACGTCCAGGAGGTGGTCGTCGTCCTCGCAGACGACTTCGATGAGCAGATCGAAGGAACCGGCGGTGACGACGCAGTACTCGACCTCGGACATGCCCGTGAGGGCCTCTGCCACGGGATCGACGTCGCCCTCGACGTTGATTCCGACCATTGCCTGCCGCCGGAAACCGACCGTGAGGGGGTCGGTGACGGCGACGATCTGCATCACACCCTGGTCGAGCAACTTCTGTACGCGTTGCCGTACGGCCGCCTCGGACAGGCCCACGGCCTTGCCGATCGCGGCGTACGGACGGCGCCCGTCCTCCTGGAGCTGCTCAATGATCGCCAGGGAGACGGAGTCGATCGACGGAGTGCCGTTTCTGTCACGAGTGGCCACGTCCCTCACTGTGCACCAGCATCGTCCGTCACGCAAGCCCGATTCGCCGAAATCAGTTGTTCACCGAGATTCACGCCACGGAATCCGTTGTTACTGGCGCGTGGGTATGTCGAAAACGGGGCTCGCATGGTTAGGGTGGGCATCTCATCCACCGGACACCAGAGACCGGTCATCCAACACCGGACCTGACAGGAGGGGTCGCACGTGACCACCGAACTGCGTCGTCTGCGCAACTACATCGACGGGGAGTTCCGGGACGCCGCCGACGGCCGCACCACGGACGTGGTCAACCCCGCGACGGGCGAGGTGTACGCCACCGCGCCGCTGTCCGCGGCCGCCGACGTCGACGCCGCGATGGCGGCCGCCGAGGCGGCCTTCCCGGCCTGGCGCGACCTGATCCCCGCCGAGCGCCAGAAGGTGCTCCTGAAGATCGCCGACCGCTTCGAGGAGCGCGCCGAGGAGCTGATCGCCGCCGAGTCGGAGAACTGCGGCAAGCCGGTCGCCCTCGTACGCTCCGAGGAAATCCCGCCGATGGTGGACCAGATCCGCTTCTTCGCGGGTGCCGCGCGGATGCTGGAGGGCCGCTCGGCCGGCGAGTACATGGAGGGCCTGACCTCCATCATCCGCCGCGAGCCGATCGGCGTCTGCGCCCAGGTCGCGCCCTGGAACTACCCGATGATGATGGCGGTGTGGAAGTTCGCGCCGGCCATGGCGGCGGGCAACACGGTCGTCATCAAGCCCTCGGACACCACCCCGGCGTCCACGGTGCTGATCGGCGAGATCATCGGCAGCGTGCTGGACGAGCTGGGCCACCCGCGCGGCGTGTTCAACGTCGTGTGCGGTGACCGCGAGACCGGCCGCCTGATGGTCGAGCACCCCGTGCCCGCGATGGCCTCCATCACCGGCTCCGTGCGCGCCGGCATGCAGGTCGCCGAGTCCGCCTCCAAGGACCTCAAGCGGGTCCACCTGGAGCTGGGCGGCAAGGCCCCGGTCGTGGTCTTCGAGGACACCGACATCGCCAAGGCCGTCGAGGACATCTCGGTGGCGGGCTTCTTCAACGCGGGCCAGGACTGTACGGCCGCCACGCGCGTGCTCGTCCACGAGTCCATCCACGACGAGTTCGTGACGGCGCTGGCGAAGGCCGCCGCCGACACGAAGACCGGGCAGCCGGACGACGAGGACGTGCTCTACGGCCCGCTGAACAACGCCAACCAGCTCAAGCAGGTCAAGGGCTTCATCGAGCGCCTCCCCGCGCACGCGAAGATCGAGGCCGGCGGCCAGCAGGTCGGCGACAAGGGTTACTTCTTCGCCCCGACCGTCGTCTCCGGCCTCAAGCAGGACGACGAGATCGTGCAGAACGAGGTCTTCGGCCCGGTCATCACGGTCCAGTCCTTCACCGACGAGGACCAGGCCACCGAGTGGGCCAACGGCGTCGAGTACGCGCTCGCGTCCTCGGTGTGGACCAAGGACCACGCCCGCGCCATGCGGATGTCCAAGAAGCTCGACTTCGGCTGCGTGTGGATCAACACCCACATCCCGCTCGTCGCCGAGATGCCGCACGGCGGCTTCAAGAAGTCCGGCTACGGCAAGGACCTCTCCGCCTACGGCTTCGACGACTACACCCGCATCAAGCACGTCATGACCTCGCTGGACGGCTGACGGACTGCTCGCCGTACAGCCCAAGTCGGGTGCCGTGCGGGGCACCTGACACACCGTCGCGGGGCGGGGCCCGGCGGCAGACGATCTGTCTGTTGCCGCCCCGGCCCGCGGCGCGTGAGAGTCCTCATATGGTTGATCTTTCGCGGCGTTCGCTGCTCAGAGGTGTCGGTACGGCCGGATTCCTGGCGGCGGTCGCCGGGTGTGGAGTACCGGCCGCGTACGTACGGCCGGGGATGCGCGCCGCCGCCGACCGCTCGGCGGCCGACAAGTCCCTCACCTTCGCCAACTGGCCGCTGTACATCGACGTCGACGACCACGACAAGCAGCGCCGCCCCACGCTCGACGCCTTCGAGCGGCGCACCGGCATATCGGTGACCTACACCGAAGAGATCAACGACAACGACGAGTTCTTCGGGAAGATCAGCCCCGCGCTGATGAACCACCAGACCACCGGGCGCGACCTGATCGTCATCAGTGACTGGATGTGCTCGCGCTTCGTCCGGCTCGGCTGGGTGCAGGAAATGGACCGGTCGCGCCAGCCGAACGTGGCGAAGCACCTGGACCCGCTGCTGCTCAAGCCCGCGTTCGACCCCGGCCGCAAGCACTGCGTCCCGTGGCAGTCCGGAATCACCGGCATCGCGTACAACCGCAGGAAGCTCGGCCGGGAGATCAAGCACACCGGCGACCTGTGGGCGGACGACCTGAAGGGCCGGGTGACCCTGCTGGCCGGCATGGACGAGGCGTTCGCGCTGCTCATGCAGGGCGAGGGCGTGGACATCACGCGCTGGACGGTGGACGACTTCCACCGGATGACCGACCGGGTCGCGGCGCTCGTCCGCGCGCAGCACATCCGCCGCTTCACCGGCAACGACTACATCAAGGACCTCTCCTCGGGGGACGTGCTGGCCGCGCAGGCGTACTCCGGCGACGTCATCCAGCTCAAGGCCGACAACCCCGACATCGAGTTCGTGGTCCCCGAGGAGGGGGCCGAGCTGTGGTCGGAGAGCCTGATGATCCCCGACCTCGCCGCGCACAAGCGCAACGCCGAACGGCTCGTCGACTACTACTACGAGCCCGAGGTGGCCGCGAAGCTCGCGACCTGGGTCAACTACGTGTGCCCGGTCCCGGCCGCGCGCGACGTGCTGGCCTCCGCCAAGGACAGGGAGACCGCCGCGCTGGCCGAGGACCCGCTGATCTTCCCGGACGACGGCATGCGCGGCCGGCTCGCCATCGCCCGGGACATCAGCTCCAAGGAGCGCCCGGAGCTCGCGAAGGAGTGGAACCGGATCGTGGGGCTGTGAGGGCGGGGAGCCGGGCGCGAGGCTCGTGGGTCAGCGGGGCCAGGAGGCGGTGTACGTGTCGATCTCCGCGGCGAGGCGGGCCTTGGCCGGGGCGTCCATGAACGACACCTCGACGGCGTTCTTCGCCAGGGCGGCGAGGCCCGCCTCGTCCAGCTCCAGCAGCCGCGCGGCCACGCCGTACTCGGTGTTCAGGTCCGTGCCGAACATCGGCGGGTCGTCGCTGTTGATCGTCACCAGCACGCCGGCCTCGACCATCTCCTTGACCGGGTGTTCGTCGAGGGTGCGGACCGCCCGAGTGGCGATGTTCGAGGTCGGGCAGACCTCCAGCGGGATGCGGTGCTCGGCGAGGTGGGCCAGCAGCTTCGGGTCCCGTACGGAGCTGGTGCCGTGGCCGATGCGCTCGGCACGGAGCTCGGTCAGCGCGTCCCACACCGTCTCGGGGCCCGTCGTCTCGCCCGCGTGCGGCACGGAGTGCAGGCCCTCGGCGAGGGCGCGGTCGAAGTACGGCTTGAACTGCGGGCGCGGTACGCCTATTTCGGGGCCGCCGAGGCCGAAGGAGACCAGGCCCTCGGGCTTGAGGCCGCAGGCGATGCGCGCGGTCTCCTCGGCGGCCTCCAGGCCCGCCTCGCCGGGGATGTCGAAGCACCAGCGCAGCGCGACGCCGAGCTCGGACTCGGCGGACTTCCGGGCGTCCTCGATCGCCTCGACGAACGCGGCGTCCGGGATGCCGCGCCGGGTGGAGCTGAACGGGGTCACGGTCAGCTCGGCGTAGCGGATGTTCTGCCGCGCCATGTCGCGGGCGACCTCGTACGTCAGCAGGCGCACGTCCTCGGCGTCGCGGATGAGGTCCACGACGGAGAGGTAGACCTCGACGAAGTGCGCGAAGTCGCGGAAGGTGAAGTAGTCCACCAGCGCTTCGGGGTCGGTGGGCACCTTGGAGTCGGGGTGGCGCGCGGCCAGCTCCGCGACGATGCGCGGGGAGGCCGAGCCGACGTGATGGACGTGCAGCTCCGCCTTGGGCAGGCCCGCGATGAATGCGTCGAGGTCGGACAACGGTGCCTCCTGGTCGGCGGAGTGCCGGTCGGTCGTGGTGTCGGTCGGTGGTCATCGTATGCGGCGGGCGCGGGGGCGCCGTGGGTCGGCCGGGGCTCGGCCGGGGTCGGCCGGGTGCCGGGCCACCGGTGGAGCGCGGCCGGGGCCGGTTCGCCGATGGAGCGCGCCCGGCGGGCGCGGCCGGGGGCCGGTCCGCCGGGGAGCGCGCCTGGCCGGCGTGGCCCGGGGCCGGTTCGCCGGGGAGCGCGATTGCCCAGCGTGGCCGGGTCTTAGCATGGAGCGCAGCCACGTGGGGGAGAGCGATGTCCGACAGCCAGCAGCCCGAGCCGTACGACCCGTGGGCGCCGCCGTCCGGGGACGGCGCGCCGCCGCACCGGCCGGACACGGGCGCGGGGGGTCTGCCGCCGTACGGCACGCCGGCGCACGACCAGCAGACCGTGGGCGCCGGCTTCGCCGTCCCCGCCCCGCCGCCGGCCCCCGGGCACGCCGTCGGACCCCAGGGTGCGTACGGAACGCCGTACCCTCAGCAGCCCTACGGGGCGCAGCAGTACATACCCGGCCCCGCCCCCTACGGCCCGCTGCCCGGCGGGCCCGGCACGCAGGCCGGCTGGCCCGGGCAGCCGAACAACGGCATGGGTATCGCCGCGCTCGTCCTCGGCATCCTCAGCATCCTCTCCAGCCTCACCCTCCTGTTCGGTGTGATCACGGGCGTCCTCGGGATCATCTTCGGCGGCCTCGGCCGGGCCAAGGCCAAGCGCGGCGAGGCGACCAACGGCGGCATGGCACTGGCCGGCCTCCTCTGCGGCGCAGCCGGACTTCTCGTCAGCGTCCTGCTGATCGTCGCGATCGTCGTCGCGGCCGGCGAAGGCAGCGACGACACCCCCTACGACGACTACTCCGACACCTACAGCGCCGCCCCCGCCGCCCCCGGCCCGGCCCGCTGACTCCGGCGGCCCCCGCTCAGCTCCCCTCCGCCGCCAGCCGCTGCCGCGCCTCCATCAGCGCGAAGCCCAGCAGATTCAGCCCCTGCCAGCGGGCCGGATCGGTGGCGCGCTCGTCGTCGGCGGCCAGCCCGATGCCCCATATCCGGTCCAGCGGGCTCGCCTCGACCAGGACCCGCTGCCCGGTGCCCAGCAGATAGTCCCGCAGGGCCGGGTCCTGCCCGAATTTGTGCATGCTGCCCCGGACCACCAGCTCGTACCGGTGGTGCGCCCAGGTCTCCTCGTCGAAGCCGCGCACCGTCCGGCCCGCGTCCTTGGCCTGCTTGGGATGGCCGGCGCGCAGCACCCGCTGCAGCGCCTGCCGGTCGCCGAACAGTCGGGCCTTGCCGGCCATCATCCAGTGCTCAGCGGTGGCGTACCGCACCCCCTCCACCGTGAACGGCGCCGGCCACCACTGGCTGAAGCAGCTCGCCCCCAGGCTGCCGTCCCTGCGGGGCGCATGCCCCCAGAAGCAGACGTACTTGTAGGTACTGCCGGTCTCTAAGCCGGTGCGCAGCTCCGCCACCGACCGCGGCCCGTCGGCCACGCGTCCCTCTGCCGTCATCCCCGCCGCCCCCACTCTCTCCCCTGTCCGTCTTCCCCGGTCCTGCACCATGCCGGGATTCTGCCAGCGGGCACTGACAACTTGTCGGGCGCCGGAACGACGGATTTCGCAGAATCCGTCGCGTAACCAAAAGGAAACAACGGAATCACTTGTTGGGACCCGCGTTCCCTGTCAAGATCGGCCATCAATTCGGGAAAGAGCTACGCCCGGCGGGCCCGCGAAAGCTCGGCCGCCGGTGGAGGAGAGCGCCATGGACCAGCGATTCGATGTCACCGAACGATTCGCCCAGGGGGCTCAGTTCATCGCCGGAGAGCTGCGCCCGGGGACCTCCGGACGCACCCAGGCCGTCACCGACCCGGCCACCGGCGAGCAGGTGTACAGCTACGAGCTCGCCGGGACGGCGGACGTGGACGCGGCCGTCGGCGCGGCCCGGCAGGCGCTCCCCGAATGGGCGGGCGCCACGCCCGGCGAGCGCTCCGAAGCGCTGCACCGCTTCGCCGCCGTACTGGACGAGCGCACCGAGGAGTTCGCGTACGCCGAGTCGCTGCAGTGCGGCAAGCCGATCAAGCTGAGCCGGGAGTTCGACGTCCCCGGCTCGGTGGACAACGCCGCGTTCTTCGCGGGCGCCGCGCGCCACCTGGAGGGCAGGGCGGCCGGCGAGTACAGCGGCGACCACACCTCCGCGGTCCGCCGCGAGCCCATCGGCGTCGTCGGCTCCATCGCGCCGTGGAACTACCCGCTGCAGATGGCCAGTTGGAAGGTCCTCCCGGCGATCGCGGCAGGCAACACGATCGTCCTGAAGCCCGCCGAGATCACCCCGCTGACCTCGGTGATGTACGCCCAGGCCGCACAGGCGGCGGGCATCCCGGACGGAGTCGTCAACATCGTCTCGGGCGCCGGGCGGGACGCCGGCGAGCACCTCGTCGGCCACCCCGACGTCGCGATGACCTCCTTCACCGGCTCCACCGCCGTCGGCAAGCGGGTCGCCGAGCTCGCGACCGCCACCGTCAAGCGCCTCCACTTGGAGCTCGGCGGCAAGGCCCCCTTCGTGGTCTTCGACGATGCCGACCTGGACGCCGCCGTGCACGGCGCGGTGGCCGGCGCGCTCATCAACACCGGCCAGGACTGCACGGCCGCGACCCGCGCCTACGTGCAGCGCCCCCTGTACGACGCCTTCGTCAGCGGCGTCGCCGACCTGATGGCGACCGTACGGCTCGGCGACCCCTTCGACCCGGCAACCGATCTCGGCCCGCTCATCTCGCACGCCCAGCGCGACCGGGTGGCCGGCTTCGTCGAGCGCGCGCGGAAGTACGCCACCGTCGTCACCGGCGGCGAGGCGCCCGGGGGCGAGCTGGCCAGGGGCGCGTACTACCGGCCCACGCTCATCGCGGACGCCGCGCAGGACAGCGAGATCGTGCAGTCCGAGATCTTCGGCCCGGTGCTGGTCGTGCTGCCCTTCGACACCGACGACGAGGGCATCGCGCTCGCCAACGACACCCCCTACGGGCTCGCCGCCTCCGCCTGGAGCCGCGACGTCTACCGCACCGGCCGCGCCGTCCGCGAGATCAAGGCCGGCTGCGTGTGGGTCAACGACCACATCCCGATCATCAGCGAGATGCCGCACGGCGGATACAAGGCGTCGGGGTACGGCAAGGACATGTCGGCGTACTCGTTCGAGGAGTACACGCAGGTCAAGCACGTCATGTACGACATCACGGGGGTGGCCAGGAAGGACTGGCACCGCACCGTCTTCGGGGACCGCGGCTGAAGCTGTCCGCCGCGCGCATCATCCGTCACTCCACCGGCTGACCACCGGCCGACCTCGAAAGGCCACACCGTATGGAGAACACCGCGCAGCAGCCCGAACCGCTCTCCGCGGCGGAACTGGCCGCCATGCGGCGCAGCATGACCAACGGCCGGATGGCCCTGACCCGGCGGTCCCTCATGCGCGCGAGCGGCGCCGGGGTGCTGGCGCTCGGCGGCCTCAGCGCGCTGTCGGCCTGCGGCATCCCGCCCGCGGGCCGTACGGACGCGGGCTCGTCCGACGACCACTCGCGCCAGGAGAAGCGGATCGCGTTCTCCAACTGGACCGAGTACATCGACGTCAGCGACGACGAGAAGCACCACCCGACGCTGGAAGCCTTCACCAGGCGGACCGGCATCCGGGTCAAGTACACCGAGGACATCAACGACAACGACGAGTTCTTCGGGAAGGTCCAGGCCCAGCTCGCGGCCGGTCAGGACACCGGGCGCGACCTGATCTGCCTGACCGACTGGATGTGCGCGCGGATGATCTCGCTGGGCTGGATCCAGCCGCTGGACCCGGCCAACCTGCCGCACGCGTACACCAATCTCTCGCAGCAGTTCCGCAACCCCGACTGGGACCCCGGCCGCGCCCACTCCTACACCTGGCAGGGCGTCCCGACCGTCATCGCGTACAACAAGAAGGCCACCGGCGGCCGCAAGGTCGACTCGGTCGGCCAGCTGCTGGACGACCCCAAGCTCAAGGGGAAGGTCGCCTTCCTCTCCGAGATGCGCGACACGATCGGCATGGTCCTGCTCGACATGGGGGAGCGGCCCGAGGACGTCACCGCCGACACCTTCGACGCGGCCGTCGCCCGGCTCCAGCGGGGCGTCGACAAGAAGCAGATCCGCCGCTTCACCGGCAACGACTACCTCAACGACCTCAGCAAGGGCGACCTGGCGGCCTGTCTCGCCTGGGCGGGCGACGTCGTACAGCTGCAGAACGACAACTCCGACATCGAGTACGTCATCCCGGAGAAGGGCTACACCACCGCGGCGGACAACCTCATGGTGCCCAACAAGGCGCGCCACAAGGAGAACGCCGAGCGGCTCATCGACTACTTCTACGAGCCCAAGGTGGCCGCGCGGATCGCCGCGTACATCAATTACGTGTGCCCGGTCGACGGGGTGCGCGAGGAACTCGCGAAGATCGACAAGAAGCTGGCGGAGAACAAACTCATCCTCCCCGACGAGGAAATGGCGTCCAAGTCGCACACCTTCCGCGCACTCAATGCCAAGGAAAGCAAGGAATACGCGCAGAAGTTCGCCGACCTGACCGGTGCCTGACCGCCCTTCCGCCCACCTCACACCCGGGACCCGATTCATGACAGAGCTCGCGAAGAACGACAGCAGCGGCGGCGACGTCCGGCTGTCCGGCCTCAGCAAGACCTACGGCACCTTCACCGCCGTCCAGCCGCTCGACCTGACCGTCCCCGCCGGCTCCTTCTTCGCCCTGCTGGGCGCCTCCGGCTGCGGCAAGACCACCACCCTGCGCATGATCGCGGGCCTGGAGGAGCCCACCACCGGCACCGTCGAGCTGGCCGGCAAGGACGTCACCGCGCTGCCGCCCTACAAGCGCCCGGTGAACACCGTCTTCCAGAACTACGCGCTCTTCCCGCACCTGGACATCTACGAGAACGTCGCCTTCGGACTGCGCCGCCGCGGCGTCAAGTCCGTGAAGAAGCAGGTCGGCGAGATGCTCGACCTCGTACAGCTGGGCGAGCAGGCCCGCAAGAAGCCGCAGCAGCTCTCCGGCGGCCAGCAGCAGCGCGTGGCCGTCGCGCGCGCCCTGATCAACCACCCGCAGGTGCTCCTCCTCGACGAGCCGCTCGGCGCCCTCGACCTCAAGCTGCGCCGCCAGATGCAGCTGGAGCTCAAGCGCATCCAGACGGAGGTCGGCATCACCTTCGTGCACGTCACGCACGACCAGGAGGAGGCCATGACGATGGCCGACACGGTCGCGGTGATGAACGGCGGCCGCGTCGAGCAGCTCGGCGCCCCCGCCGACCTGTACGAGAACCCCGGCACCACCTTCGTCGCCAACTTCCTCGGCACCTCCAACCTCATCGCGGCGGAGATCGCCGAGGCGGGCGGCGAGCAGCTGCTGCTGACGGCCGGGGACACCAAGCTGCGGCTGCCCGCCGCGCGATGTTCCGCGAACAGTGTCGTCCGTACGGGCGAGAAGGTGCTGGCGGGCGTACGCCCCGAGAAGATCGCCCTCGCGCACGCCGACGACGCGGGGTCCATACCGGAGGGCGCCAACCGGCTGCCGGGCCGCATCAAGCACGCGGGCTTCATCGGCGTCTCCACGCAGTACGTGATCGAGACCCGGGGCGCCGGTGAACTGGCCGCCTACGAGCAGAACATCGAGCGCGACGGCCGGCTGGTGCCGGGCGCCGAGGTGGTACTGCACTGGAACCCCGCGCACACCTTCGGGTTCTCCGCCGACCAGGACATCACCGCGGGTGCGGACGCCGACGAGGAGGCCGCGTGAGTGCCGCCACCCAGGCGCCGCCGGAGCCGGCGCCCGTCCTCGAAGTGCGCAAGCCGCCCACCCGCAAGCGGCTCGTCCCGTACTGGCTGCTGCTGCCCGGCATCCTGTGGCTGCTGGTCTTCTTCGCCGCGCCACTGGTCTACCAGGCGTCCACGTCCCTGCAGACCGGCTCCCTCGAAGAGGGCTTCAAGGTCACCTGGCACGTCGCGACCTACTGGGACGCGCTGGCGGAGTACTGGCCGCAGTTCGTCCGCTCGGTGGTCTTCGCCGCCGTCGCGACGTTGCTCTGCCTGGTCCTGGGCTATCCGCTCGCCTACCTGATCGCCTTCAAGGCGGGCCGCTGGCGCAACGTCGTGATGATCCTGGTCATCGCGCCGTTCTTCACCAGCTTCCTGATCCGCACGCTCGCCTGGAAGACCATCCTCGCCGACGGCGGCCCGGTCGTCGGCGCCCTCAACGCGCTGCACATCCTGGACCTCACCAGCGCGATCGGCCTCACGGAGGGCACCCGCGTGCTCGCCACCCCGCTCGCGGTGGTCTGCGGCCTCACGTACAACTTCCTGCCGTTCATGATCCTGCCGCTCTACACCTGCCTGGAGCGGATCGATCCCCGGCTCCACGAGGCGGCGGGCGACCTCTACGCCAAGCCCGCCACCACCTTCCGCAAGGTGACCTTCCCGCTGTCGATGCCCGGCGTGGTCGCGGGCACGCTGCTGACCTTCATCCCGGCCGCCGGTGACTACATCAACGCCGAACTGCTGGGCTCCACCGACCAGAAGATGATCGGCAACGTCATCCAGTCGCAGTTCCTGCGCGTCCTGGACTACCCGACGGCGGCGGCCCTCTCCTTCATCCTCATGGCGGCCATCCTCGCCATGGTCACGCTCTACATCCGCAAGTCGGGGACGGAGGACCTGGTCTGATGCGCTGGCTTCGACGCAATGCGGTGGTGATCGCGGGCCTGCTGACGCTGGCGTACCTGATCCTGCCCAACGTCATCGTGATGGTCTTCTCGTTCAACAAGCCGAACGGGCGCTTCAACTACGAGTGGCAGCGGTTCTCCACGGACGCCTGGACCGACCCCTGCGGCGTCGCCGACCTGTGCGGCTCGCTGGGCCTGAGCCTGCAGATCGCGGTCTGGGCCACGCTCGGCGCGACCGTACTGGGCACCCTGATCGCCTTCGCGCTGGCCCGCTACCGCTTCCGCGCCCGCGCCTCCGTCAACACGCTGATCTTCCTGCCGATGGCGATGCCCGAGGTCGTCATGGCCGCCTCGCTGGCCACGCTCTTCCTCAACATGGGCATCGAGTTCGGCTTCTGGACGATCCTGATCGCGCACATCATGTTCTGCCTGAGCTTCGTGGTCACCGCGGTCAAGGCCCGCGTGATGAGCATGGACCCGCGACTGGAACAGGCGGCGCAGGACCTCTACGCCACCCCGGCGCAGACGTTCCTGAAGGTGACGCTGCCGATCGCGGCACCCGGTATCGCCGCGGGCGCGCTGCTCTCCTTCGCCCTCTCGTTCGACGACTTCATCATCACCAACTTCAACGCGGGCTCCACCGTGACCTTCCCCATGTTCGTCTGGGGATCGGCGCAACGGGGCACGCCCGTTCAGATCAATGTCATCGGAACGGCGATGTTCCTCATCGCCGTGCTCTGCGTACTGGGCGGACAATTGTTCACCGGACGCCGTAAGAGGAGCTGAGAACCATGGCACGAGCTGCCATGAACCCCACCGCCGGGCAGACCGCCCGGACGCCCGCACCGGCCGCGCACGCGCTCGCGGAGGCCGCCCCCACCCCCTTCTGGCTGGACGACCCGGACCGCCCCGCGGCCCTGCCGGCGCTCGTCGCCGACGAGCGGTGCGACCTGCTCGTCGTCGGCGGCGGCTACAGCGGACTGTGGACCGCGCTGCTGGCCAAGGAGCGCGACCCGGAGCGCGACGTCGTCCTCGTCGAGGGCCAGGAAGTCGGCTGGGCCGCCTCCGGCCGCAACGGCGGCTTCTGCGCCGCCTCGCTCACCCACGGCCTCGGCAACGGCCTCGCCCGCTGGCCCGGCGAGCTGGAGAAGCTCGAAGAACTGGGCGCCCGCAACCTCGACGCCATCGGGAAGGCCGTCGAACGGTACGGCATCGACTGCGACTTCGAGCGCACCGGCGAGATCGACCTCGCCACCGAGCCGCACCAGGTCGCCGAGCTCCGCGAGGCCGCCGAGGACGCCGCCCGCCTCGGCCTCACCGGGTACGACTTCCTCGACCAGGACGCCGTACGCGCCGAGGTCGACTCGCCGGCCTTCCTGGCCGGCCTGTGGAACCGCGACGGCGTCGCCATGCTCAACCCGGCCCGGCTGGCCTGGGGCCTGAAGCAGGCGTGCCTGGACCAGGGCGTACGGATCTACGAGCACACCCCCGCCACCGACCTGGCCGCCGACGGCACGGGCATGGCGGTCCGCACGCCCTACGGGCGCGTCTTCGCCCGCCACGTGGCACTCGGCACCAACGCCTTCCCGAACCTGGTCCGCCGGGTCCGCCCGTACCTCGTCCCGGTCTACGACCACGCGCTGATGACCGAGCCGCTCACCGAGGAGCAGCTCGCCGCCATCGGCTGGAAGAACCGCCAGGGGCTGTCCGACAGCAACAACCACTTCCACTACTTCCGCATCACCGCGGACAACCGCATCCTGTGGGGCGGCTACGACGCCATCTACCGCTACGGTGGCGGCGTCCGCGCCGAGTACGACCATCACCCCGCCACCTACGAGAAGCTGGCCCGCCACTTCTTCCAGTACTTCCCGCCGCTGGAGGAGGTCCGCTTCAGCCACGCCTGGGGCGGCGCGATCGACACCTGCTCCCGCTTCTCGGCGTTCTTCGGCACCGCGCACGCCGGCCGGGTCGCGTACGCGGCGGGCTACACCGGCCTCGGCGTGGGCGCCACCCGCTTCGGCGCCGAGGTCATGCTCGATCTGCTCTCCGGGGAGCGCACCGAGCGCACGGAGCTGGAGATGGTCCGCACGAAGCCGCTGCCGTTCCCGCCGGAACCGCTGCGCTGGGCCGGCATCGGGATCACCCAGTGGTCGATGTCCCGCGCCGACGCGCGCGGCGGCCGGCGGAACCTCTGGCTGAAGGCGATGGACAAGGTGGGGCTGGGCTTCGACAGCTGAGCGGCCGCCCGGACACCCGCCGCCGAGCGGCCGTCCGGGCCCGGCGCGGGCGTGCTCACGGGGCGCGCCCGCGCACCACTTGGTGGTCAGTGTGACCCATGACACCCAAGTTCTTGATCAACCCGTGTAAGGAGGCGGCGGTCGGCGCCTCTCCCTCTCGGAACGCGGTCCTGACGGGCCGGCGCACGAGTGAGGGAGGCGGATATGGACCCCACGGGGGACAAGCGTGCCGTGGAATGGCTCGTATCGGTGGCACCGGACCCGGAAGCCTGCCGCTTCGAATGGGAGCGCAACCCTCTGGGGGTGACCCTGCTCCCGGCCGGACTGGCCTGGGACGTACTGATCGTCCCCGGCAACCTGGGCCACCCCACCCTGGACGTGCTGACCAGCTGTCTGGACCGGCCCGGACCGGTCCTCGCGGACTTCGGGGACGGCCGGATGGGCTTCTTCGTCCCGCCGGGCACGACGGCCCGCTGGCTCGGCACCGGGGTGCGCGGGGCCGGCCTGGGTACCTGGATCGTCGTGCCCTACCCGGGCCGGTACACCGGCGGCACCCGCTGGCTCGTCCCCCCGGACGGCGACGGCACGCTCACCGACCCCGGCATCCTGGAACTCGCCCTGCACGAGGCGGCAGCCCGGGTGGCGGGGGCGGGCGACGGGTGACCGCTGCCTACAGGAGTCCGCGGCGGAGCCCGTACACGCGTCTGTACAGGAGTCCGTACAGGAATCCGCGCAGGAGGACCAGCAGCGCCGCCGACAGGGCCCACGACCCGAGGACGTCCACCGGCCAGTGGTAGCCGCGGACGACCAGACCGGGGCCGTTCGCCAGGACGAGCACGAGCGCCGCGGTGAGCAGCAGACGGCGGGACAGCGGGGCGGCCGCGTACGGGAGCAGGAGCAGCGCGGCCGCCCCGTACGCGACGGCGGCCGTCGCGGCGTGCCCCGAAGGGTAGAAGCCGGTCGCGCCGGCCAGCGGGCCCGGTGGCGCGGGCCGGGCGAGCGCGGCCTGCAGCGGCCCGACGCACGCCGGTACCGCGGCCATCGCGACGGCCGCGGCGAGCGGCGGCAGCCACCAGCGCGGCAGCCCGGTGGCGCGGCCGCGCCACCCGGCGCACACCGCGGCGGCCAGCAGCACGGGCAGGGCCACCGTCATGTTGCCCAGATCGGCGAGGAGTTCGGCGAGCGGCGCCGGAAGGGCGCGGTCCAGGAGTACCTGATCCAGCCGGGCGTCCAGCCGCATCAAAGCTCCATGGGCGGCGACCTGCCAGGTGAGGAGCGCGAAGAGCGCGAGCGTCGCGGCCAGTGTGCACGCGAGGGCGGAGAGAGAGGCCGGCCGCCCCGGAACAGGGGGGGTGGTTCCGGGGCGGCCGTGCTGACCGGTGAACCGCGCGCCCCGGGGGGTCTGGGGCGGGCGGCCATCCGATCGGTGAGGATTCCCGGAGCCGGAGGCTCCGGTGGTGTGCGCGAGGGCACGGCCAGGTCGAAGCCGGGGAAGCGACGACCGGGCATCGCTCGCAGTCCCCTGCGAGCGGGGTGTTTCTCTCATCTGCAGAAACCGTACGGCAGAGCGGCGGCCCTCCGACAGGCGGATCACCCACCCGCCATGGCCCCCGCACATCTTCTTCACGCCGTCTCGCCACTTCGGGCCGGTAGCCCGGATTCCGCGCCCGGTAGCCCGGATTCCGCGCCCGGTGGCCCGGATTCCGGGGCCGGCGGCGCCTTCGGGGCCCTTCCGCTCCTGGCAAGCGCTGAGCGCCCGTACGGGCAGGCGTACGGGCGCTCAGCGCTGTCGGCTCGGGGGTTCTCAGAGCGCGGCGAAGGCCGACTCCAGGATGTCCAGGCCCTCGTTCAGCAGGTCCTCGCCGATGACCAGCGGCGGCAGGAAGCGGATGACGTTGCCGTACGTGCCGGTGGTCAGGATGAGCAGGCCCTCCTGGTGGCACGCCTTGGCCAGCGCCGAGGTCGCCTCCGGGTTCGGGTCCTTCGAGCCGGACTGCACCAGCTCGATCGCGATCATCGCGCCGCGGCCGCGGACCTCGCCGATGATGTCGTACTTCTCGGCCATCGTCTGAAGGCGGGCCTTCATGACCTCTTCGATGCGCTTGGCCTTGGCGTTCAGGTCCAGCTCGCGCATGGTCTCGATCGCACCGACGGCGGCGGCGCAGGCGACGGGGTTACCGCCGTACGTACCACCGAGGCCACCCGCGTGGGCGGCGTCCATGATCTCCGCGCGCCCGGTCACGGCCGCCAGCGGCAGACCACCCGCAATACCCTTCGCGGTCGTGATCAGATCGGGCACGATGCCCTCGTCCTCACAGGCGAACCACTGCCCGGTCCGGCAGAAGCCCGACTGGATCTCGTCCGCGACGAAGACGATCCCGTTCTCCTTCGCGAAGTTCGCGAGGGCGGGCAGGAAGCCCTTCGCCGGCTCGATGAAGCCGCCCTCGCCGAGCACCGGCTCGATGATGATCGCGGCAACGTTCTCGGCGCCGATCTGCTTGGTGATCTGCGAGATGGCCTGGTCGGCGGCCTCCTGCGCGCAGTTCTCCGGGCCGGTCAGCCAGCGGTACGGGTAGGCCAGCGGCACCCGGTAGACCTCGGGCGCGAACGGCCCGAAGCCGTGCTTGTACGGCATGTTCTTGGCGGTCAGCGCCATCGTCAGGTTCGTACGCCCGTGGTAGCCGTGATCGAACACGACCACGGCCTGCCGCTTGGTGTACGCCCGCGCGATCTTGACGGCGTTCTCCACGGCCTCCGCGCCGGAGTTGAACAGCGCCGACTTCTTCTCGTGGTCGCCCGGGGTCAGCTCGGCGAGCTGCTCACAGACCTCGATGTACGGCTCGTACGGCGTGACCATCGCACAGGTGTGGGTGAAGTCCGCGAGCTGCGCGGCCGCGCGGCGCACGACGGCCTCGGCGCTGCTGCCGACCGAGGTCACCGCGATCCCGGAACCGAAGTCGATCAGCGAGTTGCCGTCCACGTCCTCCAGGACGCCGCCGCCGGCGCGCTTGATGAAGACGGGCAGGACCGCGCCGACACCGGCCGCCACGGTGGCCGACTTGCGCTCCCACAGCTCCTGCGACTTGGGGCCGGGGATCGCGGTGACGACGCGGCGCTCCTGGGGGAGGGCAGGGCCTCCGGTCAGTTCGGTCATGGGAGTCTCCTGGAGGAACGAGGACGCGGACGCGGATGCACTGAGGCGGCGTACTACGTGACGTACTAAGGGTTGCGTTCGCAGGCTAGGGGCGGTGGGGCGGGAGGGGCATGCACCGTTCGGGAGAAGTGCGCGCCCCGCGTTGTCCGCACCGGACATAGCGGCGCTCCGCCCCGGACATCGCGCGGGCCGGGTATGCGGGCGGCCCCCGGCCAGTAGATTGATCCGCGGCACACCGATCGCCGTTCGCCGCACCGCCACCGCTGACTAGGGGGAACAGGGACACCGGATGGACACCGAGGGCACGCACGACGCACGGAACACCCACTCGCCCGGAATCCCGCACCCGGCGGCACCCCCCGGACGGCCTGCCGCACCGCCGATGCCGAAGGTGCCGCCGGGCCGGCCCGCGCCGGCCGAGGCGGGCGAGCCGCCGCTCGTCGGCTGGCTGCGTGCGCCCCGCCCCGAAACGGAGCCGGGGATCTGGCGGTACGGCCACCGGGTGCGGCCGGCGGAGGAGCCGGACCGGGCGCCGACGCGGCAGCTCGTCAGCGGCGCGGTGATCTCCTTCCTGTGCGGCTGGCTCCTGTGGTCGCTGCTCTGGAACGGCTACCTCGGCGGCTACTGGATGTGGCCGCTGGTGGCCCTGACGCCCGACTCCTGGCGGCAGGCCAGCGGCGACAAGATGGCGTACGTCTGGGCCTCGTACCTCTACTACGGCCTCGTCATCGTGGCGTTTCTCGTCGTCTTCGGGCGGCTGGGGCGCTGGGCCGAACTGGGACGGCGGCTGGCCGCTCCGGTGCTGCGGAGGAGGGAGGAGCACGCTCCGCAGGCCGCTCCGGCCCCCGCGGCGGACGGCTCGCTGTGGCCCGCCGTGCGGCAGGGCGGCGCGCCGGACGCTGCCGAGAAGCTGGCCGCCGAGACCCGCAGCGGCCGCATGAACGACGTCGACGCGGCCCGGATCGAGCGCGCCTGGCGCTCCGTGCAGGCCGGGCGCAACTCCCTGGCCTCGTTCACCGACACGGTGCTGCGGCACGGGGCGGCCGCCTGTCCCCACCCCTCGGGACTGCGCGACCTGCCGCACCGAAGCGCGCCGCACGACCTGCTGACGGACCAGGTGCGGATCGGTACCGCCCTCGACGACCTGCGCAATCCCTATCAGCACCGGGGCGCGGGCATCGCCCTGCAGCCCGCGCTGCTCGGCACGTCCCTGCTGGCCGTCGGGCCGCCGGGCAGCGGGAAGACCAGCCGGCTGACCCGGCCCGTGGTCGAGGCGATGTCCCTCCAGGCGCTGGCGGGCCGTGCCGCCGTGGTCGCCGTCGGCGCCGCCGGTGCCGAACTGGGGCCGGACGCGGCCTTCGACGCCATCGTGAAGGCAGGCCGCCCCGACTCCCCCTGCGACCTCGACCTCTACGGCGGTACCACCGATCCCGACGAGGCCGCTGCCGTGCTGGCGGAGGCGTTGGTGGGGGATCTGGCGGCGGGGGCGCCGGGTGGGGAGAGCCGGCGGGCCGGGACCGTGCTGGGGCAGTTGCTGGGGCCGTTCCGGGTGGCGTACGGGCGGTTTCCCGGGGTGGCGGAGCTGCGGGAGCTGCTGGACGGGGCGCCGGAGGCGACGGCCGCGCTGCGGAGTGCGCTGGAGGCGGCGGGGGAGCAGGGCGCGCTCCGCGAGCTGGACGCGCGGGAGCGCCAGGCGCAGCGCGCGGGCGATGTCGGGGCGCTGCTCGCGGACCGGATCGCGCTGCTGGACCGGCCCGCGTTCGCGGGCTTCTTCGACCCGACGGGGCAGTCCCGGCAGGTGTCGCTGCGGGCGCTGGACCGCCCGCTGCGGGTACGGATCGATCTCCCGGAGCGGGGCCACGCGGACGCGTCGCGGATTCTCGCGCGGCTGGTGCTGGCGCAGTTCACGGAGTGCGCGGTGGCGCGGTCGGACCGGTCGGTGTTCGCCTGCCTGGTGCTTGATGACGCTTCCCATGTGGTGACGCAGGAGGCGTTGCGGGGGCTGCAGCGGCTGCGGTCGGCGAACGCCGGGGTCGTACTGACCCTGCGGGCGCTGGACGACGTGCCGGAGGCGCTGCGCGGTGCGCTGCTGGGGACGGTCGGCTGCCGGATGGCGTTCGCGGGCGTGACGACGTGGGACGGCGCGCGGTTCGCCGAGGTGTGGGGCAAGGCGTGGGTGGAGACGCGGGACGTCACCGACCGGCAGATCGTCTCCGACGAGCCGTTCACCAAGCTGATGCACTCGATCAGGCGGCTGGTGACGGGGAAGGACGTGACGGCGAAGGCCGTGACGGTACGGACCGTGGAGCGGGAGCGGTGGTCGGCGTCGGACCTGGCCAACGCCGTACCGGCCGGGCACGCGGTGCTGTCGGTGACCTCCGTGACGGGGGAGTCGGCACCGCCGGTACTGGTGGACCTGCGGGGGTGAGCCACGGCCCGTCCAGGGGCACGGCACGGGCGCCTCGATTCCTCCGCTGAGGCAGAATCGGTGAGGGCCGTTCATACGGGACGGAGAAAACCCCCGCCACACGCCTCACGCGCATCGAAGGTCCCATGCCTCACACCCTCGCCTCCCTCGCCCACCACTCCGCGCTCAAGCTGACCGTGCTCGCGGGCGAGGACCGGCTGGACACGCCGGTCCGCTGGGCGCACGTGAGCGAGCTGATCGATCCGGTGCCGTACATGGAGGGCGGCGAGCTCCTGCTGATCACTGCGCTCAAGCTGGACGCGGAGGATCCGGAGGTCGCCCGGCGGTACGTGCGGCGGATCGCGGGCGCCGGCGTGGTCGGCCTGGGCTTCGCCGTCGGCGTGAACTACGAGGACGTGCCCGAGGCGCTGCTCACCGCGGCCCGCGAGGAGGACTTCCCGCTGCTGGCGGTGCCGCGCCGGACGCCGTTCGTGGCGATCAGCAAGGCCGTCTCGGCGGCCGTCGCCGCCGACCAGTACCGGGCGGTGACCGAGGGCTTCGAGGCGCAGCGGGAGCTGACAAGGGCGGCGCTGAGCGCCGAGGGCCCGGCGGAGCTGCTCGCCCGGCTCGCCGCGCACCTCAAGGGCTGGGCCGCGCTGTACGACGCCTCCGGCGCGGTCGTCGCCGCGGCCCCCGACTGGGCGGCCCGCCGCGCCGCGCGCCTCACCGGCGACATCGCGAAGCTGCGGGAGCGGCCGGCCCCCGCCAGCTCGGTCGTGGCGGACACCGAGGGCGACGACCGGGTCGAGCTGCAGTCGCTGGGCACGGGGCGCCGGGCGCGCGGCGTCCTCGCGGTCGGCACGGGCGCCCCGCTGGGCACCGCCGAGCGGTACGCCGTGCACTCCGCCGTCGCCCTGCTGACCCTGACCACCGAGCGGTCCCGCGCGCTGCAGGACGCCGAGCAGCGGCTCGGCGCCGCGGTGCTGCGGATGCTGCTGGCCGGCGAGCCGGACCACGCGCGCGCGGTGGCCGGGCGGCTGTACGGCGGGCTGCTGGACGCGCCGTTCCGGGTACTGGTGGCCGAGCCGGTGACCGGCGGCGAGGAGCGGTCCGCCGAGGACGCGCAGAGCGCGCTGGACGCGCTGGCCGACGCGCTGGAGTCGGCGGCGGCGCGCAGCGGCGAGGCGGTCCTCGCGGTCCCGGACGGCACCCGGCTGACCGTGCTCGCGGCGGACGGCGGCGCCGCCATGGAGGCGTGCGCCGCGCACGCCGCCGCGCTGGAGGCCCGCGCCGGTACCGCCGCGGGCCCGCGCAAGGGCGCGACCGGCACCGACGCGGCGCGCGGCACTCCGGGCCTGGCCGTCGGCCTCTCCGCGCCGTCCGGACCGGCCGCCGCGGCGACCGCGCACCGCCAGGCCGAGCAGGCGCTGTCGGTGGCCAGGCGGCGGGCGCGCGCCCTGGTCGAGCACGAGGACGTGGCGGCCGGCTCCGTACTGCCGCTGCTCGCGGACGACGCGGTGCGCGCCTTCGCCGACGGGATGCTGCGGGCGCTGCACGACCACGACGCGACCGGCCGCGGCGACCTCGTCGCCTCGCTGCGCGCATGGCTGTCCCGGCACGGCCAGTGGGACGCGGCCGCCGCCGACCTCGGAGTGCACCGGCACACGCTGCGCTACCGGATGCGCCGCGTCGAGGAGATCCTCGGCCGCTCGCTGGACGACCCGGACGTACGGATGGAACTGTGGCTGGCCCTGAAGGCCACCACCCTGTCCCCGGACGCCCGGTAACCACACCGGGGCGCCGGAGACCCGGTCACCACGCCCCCGGACCCGCCCCACCGGCCCCGCACTCGCCAATCCGGCGGATCGCGCCCGCGTAGTAGTACGTCCCGGACAAACACCGGTCCGGGAGCGCCGCCCTACCGTGGATCCCGTCCGGAAGGGCGACCGAGGTCGGACGCGGCAGGCAGCCGCCGCGCGCACCGACCGGCACGCCACGCACCACGCCACCGAGAAGGGCCGGTATCCACTGTGCCGAACCGTAATGACGCAGCCACCACGGCTTTCTGGCTCGCCGGCCGGGCCGCTACCGGCGCGGAGACCTTCGAGGTCACCTCGCCCTGGGACGGCCGCACCGTCGGCACCGTGAGCGTGCCCACCGAGGAGCAGGTCGAGGAGGCCGTGGCCGCATCCGTCGCGGTCCAGGCCGAGTTCGCCGCCACCCCCGCGCACGTGCGCGCCGCCGCGCTGGACCACGTCACCAAGCGCCTGGTCGAGCGTACGGAGGAGATCGCCCAGCTGATCTCCGCGGAGAACGGCAAGCCGATCAAGTGGGCGCGCGGCGAGGTCGGCCGCGCCGTGTCGGTCTTCCGGTTCGCCGCCGAGGAGGCCCGCCGCTTCAACGCCGGCGAGGCCATGCGCCTGGACACCGACGGCGGCGGCGCGGGCCGCCTCGCGCTGATCCGCCGGGTCCCGAAGGGCACCGTGCTCGGCATCGCGCCGTTCAACTTCCCGCTCAACCTGAGCGCCCACAAGGTCGCCCCGGCGATCGCCGCCGGCGTCCCGATCATCCTCAAGCCCGCCCCGGCCACCCCGCTCTCCGGCCTGATCCTCGGCGAGCTGCTGGCCGAGACCGACCTGCCGGCCGGCTCCTGGAGCATCCTCCCGGTGCCGAACGACCGGATGCCCGCCCTCGTCCAGGACGAGCGGCTGCCGGTGATCTCCTTCACCGGTTCGGAGAAGGTCGGCTACGCGATCATGGACTCGGTGCCGCGCAAGCACTGCACCCTGGAGCTCGGCGGCAACGGCGCGGCCGTGATCCTCGCCGACTACGCCTCCGAGGCGGACCTGGACTGGGCGGCGCAGCGCATCGCCACCTTCTCCAACTACCAGGGCGGCCAGTCCTGCATCTCCGTGCAGCGCGTGATCGCCGACGCGTCCGTGTACGACCGGCTGCTGCCGAAGATCGTCGAGTGCGTCGAGGCGCAGGTCACCGGCGACCCGACGGACCCCGCGACCGAGGTCGGCCCGCTGGTGAGCGAGGACGCCGCCAAGCGCGTGGAGTCCTGGGTCGACGAGGCCGTGCAGGCCGGCGCCCAGCTGCTGGCCGGCGGCAAGCGCGAGGGCGCGACGTACGCGCCGACCGTGCTGGCCGACCTCCCCGAGGGCACCACCCTCGCGTGCGAGGAGGTCTTCGGACCGGTTCTCTCCGTCCAGAAGGTGGATGGTGAGGAGGCGGCCTTCGCCGCCGTCAACAGCTCCAAGTACGGCCTCCAGGCAGGCGTGTTCACCCACGACCTGCAGACCGCCTTCCGCGCCCACAAGGTGCTGGAGGTGGGCGGCGTGATCATCGGCGACGTGCCGTCGTACCGCGCCGACCAGATGCCGTACGGCGGCGCCAAGCAGTCCGGTGTGGGCCGCGAGGGCGTCCGCTACGCGATGGACGACTACACCTACGAGCGAGTGATGGTGATGACCGGGCTGGAACTCTGACGCTTCCGGCTACAGGCCGGACAACTGGACAGCAGGGGCCGGGGCGCATATTCGGGTACGCCCCGGCCCTCCGGTTTTTTCAGGGACAGATGCGGTCTCCGCCCCCTCCGTAAACATGGGAATCATTTTCAGGTAAGCTGGCGGCCGTACCGCACCCCTGCCCACAGGAGGAACGTCATGGCCGTCCCCAAGCGGAAGATGTCCCGCTCCAACACCCGCCACCGCCGCTCCAACTGGAAGGCCGCGCAGCCGGACCTGGTGCCGATCACCGTCGACGGCAGCCAGTACACCGTGCCGCGCCGTCTCGTGAAGGCGTACCAGCGCGGGCTGATCGACCCGCCGCGGGACTGACGGCGGGGGAGCCGGACGGCGGGTCTGAGGTCACAGCCGTGCGTCCGTGTGCGCGAAGGCTGGTGCAAGTCGTGCGGATCGGGTACAGACTCACAAGTAGCACTGACCGGTAGCCAATCCGGGCAGGCGAACTGACCGGTAGCCAACCCGGCGGACCGGTACGGGACCCGACTCCGCGGTGAGGTGACCCTCCTCATGACCGCTCCATCCACCCGCAACGTCTCCGAACGCGAAGCCCGGCAGGTCGCCGAGGCGGCCCGTGAACAGGACTGGCGCAAGCCCAGCTTCGCCAAGGAGCTGTTCCTGGGGCGTTTTCGGCTCGACCTCATACACCCGCATCCCACCCCTGCCGCGGAAGCGGTCCAGCGTGGCGAGGAATTCCTCGCCAAGCTCCGCGACTTCTGCGAGACGAAGATCGACGGTGCGCGCATCGAGCGCGAGGCGCAGATCCCCGACGAGACCATCGCCGGTCTCAAGGAGATCGGCGCGCTCGGCATGAAGATCGACACCAAGTACGGTGGCCTGGGCCTCACCCAGGTGTACTACAACAAGGCGCTGGCGCTGGTCGGTTCCGCCAGCCCCGCGATCGGCGCGCTGCTCTCCGCGCACCAGTCGATCGGCGTACCGCAGCCGCTGAAACTGTTCGGCACACAGGAGCAGAAGGACCAGTTCCTGCCGCGCCTCGCCCGTACGGACATCTCCGCGTTCCTGCTCACCGAACCGGACGTAGGTTCGGACCCGGCCCGGCTGGCCACCATGGCCGTACCGGACGGGGACGAGTACGTACTGGACGGCGTGAAGCTGTGGACGACCAACGGGGTCGTCGCCGACCTGCTCGTGGTGATGGCACGGGTCCCGAAGTCCGAGGGACACAAGGGCGGGATCACCGCCTTCGTCGTCGAGGCGGGCTCGGACGGCATCACGGTGGAGAACCGCAACGCCTTCATGGGCCTGCGCGGCCTCGAGAACGGCGTCACCCGCTTCCACCAGGTACGGGTGCCCGCCGCCAACCGCATAGGGCCCGAGGGCGCGGGCCTGAAGATCGCGCTGACCACGCTGAACACCGGACGGCTGTCGCTGCCCGCCATGTGCGTGGGCGTCGGCAAGTGGTGCCTGAAGATCGCCCGCGAGTGGTCCGCCGCGCGCGAGCAGTGGGGCAAGCCGGTCGCCCAGCACGAGGCGGTCGGCGGCAAGATCTCCTTCATCGCGGCCACCACCTTCGCCCTGGAGGCCGTCGTCGACCTCTCCTCGCAGATGGCCGACGAGGACCGCAACGACATCCGCATCGAAGCGGCTCTCGCCAAGCTGTACGGCTCGGAGATGGGCTGGCTGATGGCGGACGAGCTGGTCCAGATCCGCGGCGGCCGCGGCTTCGAGACCGCCGAGTCGCTCGCGGCCCGCGGCGAACGGGCCGTCCCCGCCGAACAGGTACTGCGCGACATGCGCATCAACCGGATCTTCGAGGGCTCCACGGAGATCATGCACCTGCTCATCGCCCGCGAGGCGGTGGACGCCCACCTGTCCGTCGCCGGCGACCTCATCGACCCCGAGAAGTCGCTCGGGGACAAGGGGAAGGCCGCGGCGCGGGCGGGCGGCTTCTACGCCCGCTGGCTGCCCAAGCTGGTCGCCGGGCCCGGCCAGGTGCCCGGTACGTACGCGGAGTTCGGCGAGCTGGCCACCCACCTGCGGTTCGTCGAACGGACCTCACGCAAGCTCGCGCGCAGCACGTTCTACGCGATGTCGCGCTGGCAGGGCCGGATGGAGACCAAGCAGGGCTTCCTCGGGCGGATCGTGGACATCGGCGCGGAGCTCTTCGCGATGAGCGCCGCGTGCGTACGGGCCGAGCACCTGAAGGCCACCGGCGAACACGGCCGCGAGGCGCACCAGCTCGCCGACGTGTTCTGCCGGCAGGCCCGGATCCGCGTCGAGGAGCTCTTCGCACGGCTGTGGACCAACACCGACGACCTGGACCGCAAGGTCGTGGCCGGGGTGCTGACCGGTACGTACACCTGGCTGGAGGAGGGCGTCATCGACCCCAGCGGCGACGGCCCGTGGATCGCGGACGCCACACCGGGGCCCGCGAGGAGGGAGAACGTGCACCGGCGCATCAGGTGAGACGTGCACCGGCGGATCCGGTGACGGGCGGATCCGTCCGGTGACGGACGGGGGACGGGCCGGTCCTCGCGAGCAGGGGACCGGCCCGTACTACGCCCGCCCTCGCCGGCCTCTGTTCCGCGCCCGTACGGCCCTCGCCGGCCTCTGTTCCGCGCCCGTACGGCCCGCGCCGGCCTCTGTACCGCGCCCGTACGGCCCGTGCCCGCCTCTGTACCGCGCCCGCCGCCCGGTCAGTCCAGTGGAGTGTGGCCGTCTCCGCTCCGTGACCAGCGAATCTCCCGGGCGCCTCCGGTACCCGCCGGCCGGCGGGCCGGGCGCGCGCACCACCCGGCGTGCCTCCCGGCGCCCCCGTCCGGCCGGATCTCCTGCGAGCTGGTGTCCGCACTCCGGACGTGACCGGCCACAATGGTGCCCATGACGGAATCCCTCGCCCATCCGCACCTGCGTTTCGACCCGCCGGCCACCGCACCCGGCGAGCCACGCGACATCGTGATCCTCGGTTCCACCGGCTCCATCGGCACCCAGGCGATCGATCTCGTCCTGCGCAACCCGGACCGCTTCCGCGTCACCGGCCTGTCCGCCGCCGGCGGCCGGGTCGCGCTCCTCGCCGAGCAGGCGCGGCAGCTGCGCGTCGGCACGGTCGCGGTGGCCCGCGAGGACGTCGTACCCGCGCTGCGCGAGGCGCTGTCGGCGCAGTACGGAACGGGCGAGCCGCTGCCGGAGATCCTGGCCGGACCCGACGCCGCCACCCGGCTCGCCGCCACCAAGTGCCACACCGTACTGAACGGCATCACCGGCTCCATCGGCCTCGCGCCCACCCTCGCGGCCCTGGAGAGCGGCGCCTCCCTCGCGCTCGCCAACAAGGAGTCGCTGATCGTCGGCGGCCCGCTGGTCAAGGCGCTCGCGAAGCCCGGCCAGATCGTCCCCGTCGACTCCGAGCACTCCGCGCTCTTCCAGGGCCTGATGGGCGGCCGCCGCGAAGAAGTGCGCAAGCTCGTCGTCACCGCCTCCGGCGGCCCCTTCCGCGGCCGCAGCAAGGCCGAGCTCGCCGCCGTCACCCCCGAGCAGGCGCTCGCGCACCCCACCTGGGCCATGGGCCCGGTCATCACGATCAACTCCGCGACCCTGGTCAACAAGGGCCTGGAGGTCATCGAGGCCCACCTGCTGTACGACGTGCCGTTCGAGCGCATCGAGGTCGTGGTCCACCCGCAGTCCTACATCCACTCCATGGTGGAGTTCACCGACGGCTCCACCCTCGCCCAGGCCAGCCCGCCCGACATGCGCATGCCGATCGCGCTCGGGATCGGCTGGCCGGACCGGGTACCGGACGCGGCGCCCGGCATCGACTGGACGAAGGCCCACACCTGGGAGTTCTTCCCGCTGGACCAGGACGCCTTCCCCTCCGTACCGCTCGCCTGCCACGTCGGCGCCCTCGGGGGTACAGCGCCCGCCGTCTTCAACGCCGCCAACGAGGAGTGCGTGGACGCATTTTTGAACGGCGGGCTGCCGTTCACAGGAATTGTCGATACGGTCGCCGAAGTCGTCGCCGAGCACGGCACGCCCGCGCCGGGAACCTCCCTGACCCTCCCGGACGTACTGGAAGCGGAGACCTGGGCGCGCGCCCGCGCCCGCGAACTGGCCGCCCGAGCGGCACGTACACCATCGGAGGCCCGCGCATGACGACCTGGATGACCATCCTCGGCATCGTCGTCTTCGTCGTCGGCCTGCTCTTCTCGATCGCCTGGCACGAGCTGGGACACCTCTCGACGGCGAAGATGTTCGGCATCCGCGTGCCGCAGTACATGGTCGGGTTCGGACCGACGCTCTTCTCCCGCCGCAAGGGCGACACCGAGTACGGCATCAAGGCCATCCCCGCCGGCGGCTACATCCGCATGATCGGGATGTTCCCGCCCGGCGACGACGGGAAGCTCTCGGCCCGCTCCACCTCGCCCTGGCGCGGCATGATCGAGGACGCCCGCTCGGCCGCCTTCGAAGAGCTGCAGGAGGGGGACGAGAAGCGGCTGTTCTACACCCGCAAGCCCTGGAAGCGCGTCATCGTGATGTTCGCCGGGCCGTTCATGAACCTGATCCTCGCGGTCGTGATCTTCATGAGCGTCCTGATGGGCTTTGGCATCAACACCCAGACCACCCAGGTCGGCTCGGTCTCGGACTGCGTCATCGCCGCCTCCGCCAAGACCGACAAGTGCCCGTCCGACGCCAAGGACTCCCCGGCCAAGGCGGCGGGGCTGCGGGCCGGCGACCGGATCGTCAGCTTCGACGGGCGTCCGATGCCCGACTGGAACGCCCTTCAGCAGGCCATCCGCGACACCACCGGACCCGCGACGATCACCATCGAGCGGGACGGCGCGCGGAAGGTGCTGCACGCCGACCTGATCAAGAACAAGGTCGCCAAGACCGACGGCCACGGCGGATACGTCGCCGACCAGTACGTCACCGCCGGCTTCCTCGGCTTCACACCCGCCAGCGGCATCGTCCGGCAGGACTTCGGCCAGTCCGTCGACCGCATGGGCAACATGGTCACGCAGGGCGTCGACTCGCTGATCGCGCTGCCCGGCAAGGTCCCCGACCTGTGGAACGCCGCGTTCAACGGCGGCGAGCGCAAGCAGGACTCGCCGATGGGCGTCGTGGGCGCCGCGCGCGTCGGCGGCGAGGTCTTCTCGCTGGACATCCCGCCGTCCCAGCGGGTCGCGACCATGCTCTTCCTGGTCGCCGGGTTCAACCTCTCGCTCTTCCTCTTCAACATGCTGCCGCTGCTGCCGCTGGACGGCGGGCACATCGCGGGCGCCCTGTGGGAGTCGCTGCGCCGCGCCTTCGCCAAGGTCTTCCGGCGCCCCGACCCCGGCCCCTTCGACGTGGCGAAGCTCATGCCGGTCGCCTACGTCGTCGCCGGCATCTTCATCTGCTTCACGCTGCTGGTGCTGGTCGCGGACGTGGTGAATCCGGTACGGCTGACGGGCTGAAAACCCTTTCCGGAACGCCGGGCACTCGTACGAACACGTACGGGTGTCCGGCAACCGTCCTTTCGGGCGGTGTAAACCTGCGCGATGTGCCTCCGGCAAGGCCCGTGACGTAACCTCGGCCACGGAGCCCGCCGATCTCGGGTCCTTGATCACACCTTGGGGAAGCTCGTCAGATGACTGCCATTGCGCTGGGAATGCCGGACGTTCCGACCAAGCTCGCCGACCGCCGTGTCAGCCGCAAAATCCACGTCGGACCCGTGGCCGTCGGTGGCGACGCGCCCGTCTCCGTGCAGTCGATGACGACGACGCGGACCGCGGACATCGGGGCGACGCTGCAGCAGATCGCGGAGCTGACGGCTTCGGGCTGCCAGATCGTGCGGGTGGCGTGCCCGACGCAGGACGACGCGGACGCGCTGCCGGTGATCGCGAAGAAGTCGGGGATCCCGGTGATCGCCGATATTCACTTCCAGCCGAAGTACGTGTTCGCGGCGATCGACGCGGGCTGCGCGGCGGTCCGGGTGAACCCGGGCAACATCAAGCAGTTCGACGACAAGGTCAAGGAGATCGCCAAGGCGGCCAACGACGCCGGCACCCCGATCCGCATCGGCGTGAACGCGGGCTCCCTGGACCGCCGCCTGCTGCAGAAGTACGGCAAGGCCACCCCCGAGGCGCTGGTGGAGTCGGCGCTGTGGGAGGCGAGCCTCTTCGAGGAGCACGGCTTCCGCGACATCAAGATCTCGGTGAAGCACAACGACCCGGTGGTCATGGTCAATGCCTACCGGCAGCTGGCCGCGCAGTGCGACTACCCGCTGCACCTGGGCGTGACCGAGGCGGGTCCGGCCTTCCAGGGCACCATCAAGTCCGCCGTCGCCTTCGGCGCGCTGCTGTCCGAGGGCATCGGCGACACGATCCGCGTCTCGCTCTCCGCGCCGCCGGCGGAGGAGGTCAAGGTCGGTATCTCCATCCTGGAGTCGCTGAACCTGCGGCAGCGCCGCCTGGAGATCGTCTCCTGCCCGTCGTGCGGGCGTGCGCAGGTGGATGTGTACAAGCTGGCCGAAGAGGTCACCGCGGGGCTGGACGGCATGGAGGTGCCACTGCGGGTGGCCGTCATGGGCTGTGTGGTGAATGGTCCGGGCGAGGCGCGCGAGGCCGACCTGGGTGTCGCCTCCGGCAACGGCAAGGGGCAGATCTTCGTCAAGGGCGAGGTCATCAAGACCGTCCCGGAGTCGAAGATCGTGGAGACCCTCATCGAGGAAGCGATGAAGATCGCTGAGCAGATGGAGAAGGACGGGGTGGAGTCGGGGGAGCCTTCGGTGGCTGTGGCGGGCTGAGGGGGGCTGGGGGGCTGGGGGCCGGCCGAGCTTTCGCTGAGCTCTCGTACACGTACCTGGCAGGGCCCCTCCCTCTCCCCACCACCCGGTGCGAGGCCCCTCCCCCACCCCCACCGCACTACCCCCGAACCTAGCCCCCGCCCCCACCCCCTCGCGCCCCCTGTGGACAACCGCCGCCCACGCGACGCGCTCCCTGTGGACAACCGCGCGGCATACGACAACGCGCCCCCCGCCCGCGCTCTCCGAGCCGGGCGGGGGGCGCATCGCGTGCACGCGAGGTATCGTGCCTGGACCTGCTCTCTTACGGCCCCGGCCCCGTCACGGTGAGGCAATCCGACACGTGCTGACGACCACCACCAAGGTCCTGGAGCCCGGGGAACTCGACGACGCCCTCGCGGTCCTCGACCGCGACCCGGTGGCCAACGCTTTCGTCGCCGCCCGGGTCCAGGTCGCCGGGCTCGACCCCTGGCGCCTCGGCGGCGAGATGTGGGGCTGGTACGAGAACGGCCGGCTGGAATCCCTCTGCTACGCCGGCGCCAACCTCGTCCCCGTCTGCGCCACCCCCGACGCCGTACGCGCCTTCGCCGAGCGCGCCCGCCGCCAGGGCCGCCGCTGCTCCTCCATCGTCGGCCCCGCGGCCCCCACCGCCGAACTGTGGTCGCTGCTGGAGCCCGCCTGGGGGCCCGCCCGCGAGGTCCGCGCGCACCAGCCGCTGATGGTCACCACCCAGCCCGCCGCCGAGATCGCCCCCGACCCGTACGTCCGGCGCATCCGCAAGGACGAGATGGACCTGATCATGCCCGCGTGCGTGGCCATGTTCACCGAGGAGGTCGGCATCTCGCCGCTGGCCGGCGACGGCGGGCTGCTCTACCAGGCCAGGGTCGCCGAGCTGGTCGGCGCGGGCCGCTCGTTCGCCCGCGTGGAGAACGGCCGGGTCGTCTTCAAGGCCGAGATCGGCGCCGCCACCCTGCGCGCCTGCCAGATCCAGGGCGTCTGGGTCGCGCCCGAGTACCGCGGCAAGGGACTGTCCGAGACCGGCATGGCGGCCGTACTGCGCTACGCCCTCGCCGACGTCGCGCCCATCGTCAGCCTGTACGTGAACGACTTCAACACCGCGGCGCGGGCCGCCTACCGCCGGGTCGGCTTCGAAGAAGTCGGCGCGTTCATGAGCGTGCTGTTCTGAAGTGCGCGTGCCGTTCCGACCGGAGCCGCCGGTCAGCGGCGCCGCAACGTTCGGGCCGTCCCCTGCCGCTCCGGCCACTCCCGGCCCCGCTGCCCGGACCGATCGTGTTCACCGCTCGCGCTGTGTACGCTCCCGACCATGGATGACGTCGTGGTCGGCCCGCTCGACCTCGCTGCCCGCGTGGACGAAGCGCTGGCCGTACAGGCGCTCGCCTTCGGCCTGACCGACGACGAGATCGGCGTACGGCGCCACATCGTGCTGCGCCACCTCACCACCCCCGGGGCCCGCGCCCTGGGCGCCACCACGCCCGAGGGGCGGCTGGCCGGCTTCGTGTACGGCCTGCCCAACGACCGCTCCCACTGGTGGTCCAGCGTCGTCGAGCCGTATCTGCGCAGCATCGGCCTGGACTTCTGGCTGGACGACTCCTTCGTCATCACCGAGCTGCACGTCCACCCCGCGTACCAGAAGCGCGGCATCGGACGGGCGCTGATCACACGCATCACCGACGAGGCGCCGTACCCGCGCAGCATCCTGTCCGCGATCGACACCGAGAGCCCGGCCCGCGCGCTGTACCGCTCGCTCGGTTACCAGGACCTCGCCCGCCGCGTGATCTTCCCGAGTGCGCCCGCGCCGTACGCGGTGATGGGCGCGCCTCTCCCTCTGAAGCGGGGCTGAGCCCCGTCAGGGGCGCGGGGAACTGCGCGATCGACCACGACGGCGCGGCAGCCGCGAGGCCGTCCCTCGGGGCAGACGCAGGCGTGCGGAACCGCCCCCGGCGAGGCGAACCCATTTCCGTGGGCGAGGTCCCGCCCGATAACCTCGCTCCAGTCACCTTTCTTACGCAGGAGAATCACCATGGCCCAGGTCCAGCGCATGTCCCGATTGATGATCAAGACGCTGCGCGACGACCCGGCCGACGCCGAGACCGCCAGCCACAAGCTGCTCGTCCGCGCCGGGTACGTCCGCCGCACCTCCGCCGGCATCTGGACCTGGCTGCCGCTGGGCAAGAAGGTGCTGGAGAACGTCTCGCGCGTGGTGCGCGAGGAGATGGACGCCATCGGCGCCCAGGAGGTCCTGCTCCCCGCGCTGCTCCCCAAGGAGCCGTACGAGGCGAGCAACCGCTGGGAGGAGTACGGCGACCTGCTCTTCCGCCTGCAGGACCGCAAGGGCGCCGACTACCTCCTCGGCCCCACCCATGAGGAGATCTTCACCCTCACGGTCAAGGACCAGTGCACGTCCTACAAGGACCTGCCGGTCATGCTGTACCAGATCCAGACGAAGTACCGGGACGAGGCGCGCCCCCGTTCCGGCGTGCTGCGTGGCCGCGAGTTCCAGATGAAGGATTCGTACAGCTTCGACACCACGGACGAGGGGCTGGCGCAGTCGTACGCGCTGCACCGCGAGGCGTACCAGAAGATCTTCGCGCGCCTCGGCCTGGACTACCGCATCGTTTCGGCCGTTTCGGGTGCGATGGGCGGCTCGGCGTCCGAGGAGTTCCTCGCGCCCGCTGCGGCCGGTGAGGACACCTTCGTCGACTGCCCGCAGTGCGACTACGCGGCGAACACCGAGGCCGTCACCGCCAAGGTCGACCCCGTGGACGCCTCCGGCGTCGGGGAGATCGAGGAGCTGGACACCCCCGACACCCCGACCATCGAGGCGCTCGCCGAGTACCTGGACGTCCCGGCCTCCGCCACGCTGAAGAACCTGCTGGTCAAGGTGGACGGCGAGATCGTCGCGGTGGGCGTCCCCGGTGACCGCGAGGTCGACCTGGGCAAGCTCGGTGAGCACCTGGCGCCGGCCGTCGTCGAGGTCGTCACCGCCGAGGACTTCGTCGGCCGCGAGGACCTGGTGCGCGGCTACATCGGCCCGCAGGGCCTGGCCGGCAAGTCCTTCAAGTACATCGCCGACCCGCGCGTGGCCCCCGGTACCTCCTGGATCACCGGCGCCAACAAGGACGGCAAGCACGCGCGGAACGTCGTCGCGGGCCGCGACTTCGAGGTGGACGACTACCTCGACGTGGTCGTCGTCGAGCCGGGTGACCCGTGCCCCAAGTGCGGTGCCGGGCTGGTCATCGACCGGGCGATCGAAATCGGCCACATCTTCCAGCTGGGCCGCAAGTACGCCGACGCGTTCGAGCTGGACGTACTCGGCCAGAACGGCAAGCCGGTGCGGGTGACGATGGGTTCGTACGGCATCGGCGTCTCCCGCGCGGTGGCGGCGCTCGCCGAGCAGACCCACGACGAGTCCGGCCTGTGCTGGCCGCGCGAGGTCGCCCCGGCGGACGTGCACGTCGTCGCGGCGGGCAAGGCCAAGCAGACGGAGCTGGCGCTGGAGGTCGGAGACAAGCTGGGCGCGGCGGGGCTGCGCGTGCTCGTCGACGACCGGGCCGGGGTCTCCCCGGGCGTGAAGTTCACCGACGCGGAGCTGCTCGGTGTGCCGACGATCGTCGTCGCCGGCCGTCGTGCCGCGGAGGGCGTCGTCGAGATCAAGGACCGGAAGACGGGCGAGCGCGAAGAGGTGACGGTCGAGGAGGCGGTTGCGCGCCTGAGCGCGTAGCGCGTCTTTCCGAGGGGGCGGGCCCGCGCTGCGAGGTGCGGGGGCGCCCCCTCGTCCCGTGTATCGCGGCCTGCCGGCCGCTCGTCCTCAAGCGCCGGACGGGCTTGTTTTGGGCGGACGTACGTCCTCGCCCGCCAGGGTCGGCTCTACAGCCAGGTCCCGAACTCCAGCAGCAGTTCGCCCCGGGCCCGGTCGCCCGTCGCAAGGGCCCGGAGGCCCCCCTCCACCGCGCCCACCAGGACCCAGCCGCGCAGGCGGTCGCGGTCGACGTCCAGGGAGTCGGCCAGTTTGGCGACCCGGCGGCGGGCCGCGGCGGCGGCGCCCGTGCCGGCCGCGAGGTCTTCCATGCGGTCCAGGACCAGCCCGACGAGGTCGTACGCGCGTTCCCCGATGACCGGTCGCGGCCCGACCGCGAGCCACGGCGTGCGGTGGCCGGCCAGTACCTTGCCCTGGCGGAACGCGCCGTGCAGGAGTACTTCTTCGGGTGCGTCGGCGGGCAGCGCGCGGCGCAGCTCCGTGGCCTCGTCGACCAGCGGGGCGGCCGAGGGGACGTCCGCGGCCCCGGCCCGCAGTGCCGCCACGGCGGCCTCCGTGCGGTCGGCCAGCGTCTCGAAGGGGTGCTGTTCCGGGGGCGAGACCCAGAGGCGGCGGACCGTGCCCGCCGCCTCCAGCAGCGCCTTCGCCTCGGGGAGCGAGCGCAGTGACACCGCGCCGCGCAGGCGCTCCAGCAGGAGCGCGCCGTTGTCCAAGTCGGCGCGCAGCAGCCGTACCGCGCCCCAGCCGTCCCAGCGCGTCAGCGCCGCCGCCTCGGCCTCCGCGCCCGGCTGTCCGGGGAGCGGGAACTTCAGCGCGGCCGGCGTGCCGTCCCGCTGGGTGACGAGGACGAGGAGGCTGGTGCGCCCGCCGGGCTCGTGCACTCGTTCCAGGGTGAGTTCCCAGGCCGCCAGCTGCTCCGCCACGCGGTCCGGCAGTGTGTCCAGCCAGGCGCGCGCGGGGCTCGCGGGGTCGTCGCCGATCGCGCGCACCAATCGTCTCGGCGGTTCGATGGGTGCCGTTGCCATGCTTGGAGCTGTCCCTTTCGTCGGCGGTGCCGGGGTGGCCGGCGGGGCCTGCGGCCGTCCGGGCCGGTGGCCGCCGTGCGCTCAGAGCGCGTCGGCGGATCCGGTCGCGGTGGGCGACGGGCCGCCGGCCGTGGTCCGTTCGGCGAGCCCAGGGAAGGCTACGCCGCTGCCGCGCCAGCGCACCGCACGCACCGCTGCCTCCCGGAGCGATCCGGCCGCGGCGCGCCGCCGGGCACCCGACGAGGCGCGTACGAGGTCCGCGTACGCCCCGGCCACCCGGTCCTCCAGTTCGGCCGCGAGCCGGACGGCGGCGGCCGCGTCGGGCACGGGGAAGGGCAGTGCGTACGCCGCCGCGGCGGCCTTGGGTTTGCCGCCGAGCGCCACCACCCGGCGGCTCAGCTCGTCCCGGCGCGCACGATGGGCGTCGTAGCCGTCCTGCGCCTCTGCGCGCCGTCCGTCGTCGACGCGGGCGCCCACCACGCCGTAGCCGTAGAGCGCGGCGTGCTCGGCGGCCAGCGCGTTCTGCAGGGCCTTCAGTTCGGCGGCCCGCTCGGTGTTCTCGTGCTTCTCCGCCGGCATCAGGCGTTCTTCCCGTCCTTCTCGTCCGTCCCGCCGTCCTTGCCGTGCGAGTCGAGTACGTAGGCGTGCGCGGCGCCGGCCGCCGCGACCGAGGCGAGCAGCCGGGCGACCTCCGGCGGGGCGCCGACGAGGGCCGCGGTGCGCCGGTCGGCCGTCTCGCGCTCGGCGTCGGCCAGCGCGGCGAGTGCCTGCCGCGCGCTGCCGGGCACCTTCGGGGCGCGCGGCTGCTTCCCTTGCGTACGGGACGGCGACGCGGTCGGGGAGGGCGTGCCGGACGGGGTGCCGGTGGCCTCGGGAGCGTCGAATGCCGCGATGTGCGCGGCGACTTGGTCCCGCAGCGGGCGCACCCGCTTCTCCAGCGCCGGGTGCGCGGTCAGCGTCGCGTCGTAGCGGGCCAGCAGGGTGCCGCTGTCCCGGGCACCTTTTTCGAGCAGGGACCGGCCGGCCGCGCTGTCCATGTTGTCGGACGCGGGGGACTGCTCGGAGCAGCCGGTGAGCAGCGCCGCGCTTCCGAGCGCGGCGCCGGTCAGCAGGATGCTTCTCCTCGTGTGCGTTCCAGGCTGCGGCACTGTCCTCTTCCCGGGGGCTGCGGTGGTGATCCGGTGATCATCGCAGGCGAGCGTAACCGCGCCCGCGCACGGAATCGTCAGTACCCCGCCGGAACAGATAGGCTTTGGCCAGACACGCGACCATCCCACAACAGCACACGCGGCCGAGGAGTCACCCGGATGAGCACCACCCAGAGCGAGAGGCTGCGCGGACTGCTTGAACCGCTGGTCGCCGCGCGAGACCTGGATCTGGAAGAGATCGAGGTGACCCCCGCGGGCAAGCGGCGTGTGCTGAGGATCGTGGTCGACTCCGACGCAGGCGTGCAGCTGGACGAGTGCGCCGACCTCAGCCGTGAGGTCTCCCAGGCCCTCGACGACTCCGACGCCATGGGCGGCGCCCCGTACACCCTTGAGGTCACCTCGCCGGGCGCCGACCGTCCGCTGACCGAGCTGCGGCACTACCGCCGCGCCGTCGGCCGCCTGATCAAGGCCCAGCTGCACGAGGGCGGCGAGCTCGTCGCCCGGATCATCACCGTCGACGACGAGGGCCTGGACCTCGAAGTGCCGGGCGTGAAGGGGCGCAAGCCCACCGCCCGCCGGGTCGCCTTCAGCGAGATCGCCAAGGCGCGCGTGGAGATCGAGTTCAACCGCAAGACCGCTCCGGCTCCCGCCGCGGGCGACACCGACGACGAGAGCCAGGAGGAGGCGTAGCCGTGGACATCGACATGAGCGCCCTGCGGGGTTTGGTGCGGGAGAAGGAAATCTCCTTCGACCTGCTGGTGGAGGCCATCGAGTCGGCCCTCCTCATCGCGTACCACCGCACCGAGGGCAGCCGCCGCCACGCGCGCGTGCAGCTGGACCGCAACACGGGCCATGTGACCGTGTGGGCGAAGGAGGACCCGGCCGATCTCGAGGAGGGCCAGGAGGCCCGCGAGTTCGACGACACACCGTCGGGTTTCGGCCGGATCGCGGCGACCACGGCCAAGCAGGTCATCCTGCAGCGGCTGCGGGACGCCGAGGAGGATCTGACGTTCGGCGAGTACGCCGGGCGCGAGGGCGACGTCGTCACCGGCGTGGTCCAGCAGGGCAAGGACCCCAAGAACGTCCTGGTCGACATCGGCAAGCTGGAGGCCATCCTGCCGGTGCAGGAGCAGGTCCCCGGCGAGGACTACAAGCACGGCACGCGGCTGCGCTCGTACGTCGTCCGCGTCGTCAAGGGCGTCCGCGGCCCGTCGGTCACCCTTTCGCGCACCCACCCGAACCTGGTGAAGAAGCTCTTCGCGCTGGAGGTCCCGGAGATCGCGGACGGCTCGGTGGAGATCTCCGCCATCGCCCGTGAGGCCGGTCACCGTACGAAGATCGCGGTGCGTTCGACCCGGTCGGGGCTGAACGCCAAGGGTGCCTGCATCGGTCCGATGGGCGGCCGCGTCCGCAACGTCATGGCCGAGCTGAACGGCGAGAAGATCGACATCGTCGACTGGTCGGACGACCCGGCCGACCTGGTCGCGCACGCGCTGTCACCGGCGCGGGTCTCCAAGGTCGAGATCGTGGACCTGGCCGCGCGCTCCGCGCGGGTCACCGTCCCCGATTACCAGCTGTCACTGGCCATCGGCAAGGAGGGGCAGAACGCCCGGCTCGCCGCCCGGCTCACCGGCTGGCGCATCGACATCCGCCCGGACACCGAGGCCCCGGACCCGCGGGACTGACGTCACGGACGCCGGCGGCCGGTGCCTCCGGCGTCACGTTCCGACTACGGCCGGTTGTCGGCCACCGTCGATTGTCAGCCACGTAGGAATATGAGCAGCCGTTCGGTCCTTACCCCATAGGGGTGAGGCCGCTACGGGGAGGTAGACTTAAGCAGTGTCTGGCCGGACGCATGCCCGCGCATGCCCTGAGCGAACCTGTGTGGGATGCCGGGAGCGAGCGGCCAAGGGCGATTTGCTGCGCATCGTGGTGATCGATGGTGAGTGCACCCCCGATCCTCGCGGTACGCTGCCCGGCCGGGGTGCTTACGTGCACCCCACACTGGTCTGTTTCGATCTGGCGGTCCGCCGCCGGGCGTTCCCCAGGGCCTTCAGAGGGCCGGGACCGCTCGACACCACGGCCTTGCGCCAGTACGTCGAGCAGGCAACACCGTAAGACAGCACGTCGCACGGAAAACCGTGCGGTCAGGTACCTCGCGAGTCGGAAGTAGGTCGAGATTGCGATGAGCACTCGATGAGTACGCGATGAGTACGCCCATGAAGTAGCGACGGTCCGGTGGACAACCCGGACCTAGAAGGAGCGAAGTGGCTAAGGTCCGGGTATACGAACTCGCCAAGGAGTTCGGTGTTGAGAGCAAGGTCGTCATGGCCAAGCTCCAAGAACTTGGTGAATTCGTCCGTTCGGCGTCCTCGACGATCGAGGCGCCGGTTGTTCGAAAGCTGACCGACGCTTTCCAGGCAGGCAACGGCAACGGCCGTGCCTCTGGCAAGCCCTCGGCGCCGCGCAAGTCTGCGCCCGCCAAGCCGTCCGCGCCCTCTCCGGCGCAGGCGGCCCGTCCTGCTGCCCCGAAGCCGGGTGCCCCCAAGCCGGGCCCCGCGGCTCCGGCCGCCCCCGAGGCGCCCAAGAGCAGCACCCCGTCCTCTCCCGCGGCGCCCGCTCCGGGCCCGCGCCCCACGCCCGGCCCGAAGCCGGCTCCCAAGCCCGCTCCGGCCGCGCCCGCGCAGCCCGAGTTCCAGGCTCCGCCGGCCGCCGCGCCGCAGGCCCCCAAGCCCGGCGGTGCCGCCCCCGGTCCGCGTCCGGGCCGTCCCGGCCCCGGCCAGGAGCGTCAGGACCGCGGCCAGGGCCGCGGCGACCGCGGCCCGCGTCCCGGTGGTGACCGTCAGGGTGCTCCGCGCCCCGGCGGCAACCGCCCCCAGGGCCCGCGTCCGGGCAACAACCCCTTCACCTCCGGCGGCTCCACGGGCATGGCCCGTCCGCAGGCTCCCCGTCCCGGTGGCGCGCCGCGCCCCGGCGGTCAGGGCGGCCCCGGCGGCGCCCCGCGCCCGCAGGGTGCCGGCCAGGGCGGTCCCCGTCCCCAGGCTCCCGGTGGTAACCGTCCGACTCCGGGCGGCATGCCCCGTCCGCAGGGCGGCGGCGCAGGCCAGGGCGGTCCCCGTCCCGGCGGCGGCGCCCGTCCGAACCCGGGCATGATGCCGCAGCGTCCGGCTGCCGGCCCGCGTCCCGGCGGCGGCCCCGGCGGTGGCCGTGGTCCCGGCGGCGGCGGTCGTCCGGGCGGCGGCGGCCGTCCCGGTGGCGGCGGCGGCTTCGCCGGTCGTCCCGGTGGCGGTGGCGGCGGTTTCGCCGGCCGTCCCGGTGGTGGCGGCGGCGCTCCCGGCCGTCCGGGCGGCGGCGGCTTCGGCGGCCGTCCCGGCTTCGGTGGCCGTCCCGGCGGTCCCGGTGGCCGTGGTGGCACGCAGGGCGCCTTCGGCCGTCCCGGCGGTCCCGCGCGTCGCGGTCGCAAGTCGAAGCGGCAGCGGCGTCAGGAGTACGAGGCCATGCAGGCCCCGTCGGTCGGCGGCATCATGCTGCCGCGCGGCAACGGTGCGACGGTTCGCCTGTCGCGCGGTGCCTCGCTGACGGACTTCGCGGAGAAGATCAACGCCAACCCGGCGTCCCTCGTCCAGGTCATGCTGAACCTGGGTGAGATGGTCACCGCGACCCAGTCGGTCTCCGACGAGACGCTGCAGCTGCTCGCCGACGAGATGAACTACGTCGTCGAGATCGTCAGCCCGGAGGAGGAGGACCGCGAGCTTCTCGAGTCCTTCGACATCGAGTTCGGCGAGAACGAGGGCGGCGAGGAGATGCTCCTCCCGCGGCCCCCGGTGGTCACCGTCATGGGTCACGTCGACCACGGTAAGACCCGCCTGCTGGACGCGATCCGCAAGACGAACGTCATCGCGGGCGAGGCCGGCGGCATCACGCAGCACATCGGTGCGTACCAGGTCGCGACCGAGGTCAACGAGGAAGAGCGCCGGATCACCTTCATCGACACCCCGGGTCACGAGGCGTTCACCGCCATGCGTGCCCGTGGTGCGAAGTCGACCGACATCGCGATCCTCGTGGTGGCGGCCAACGACGGCGTCATGCCGCAGACGATCGAGGCGCTGAACCACGCCAAGGCGGCCGGCGTGCCGATCGTCGTCGCGGTCAACAAGATCGACGTCGAGGGTGCCGACCCGACCAAGGTGCGCGGTCAGCTGACCGAGTACGGCCTGGTGGCCGAGGAGTACGGCGGCGACACCATGTTCGTCGACATCTCCGCCAAGCAGGGCCTGCACATCGAGGACCTGCTGGAGGCCGTGGTCCTCACCGCGGACGCCTCGCTCGACCTGCGGGCCAACGCCGAGCAGGACGCGCAGGGTATTGCGATCGAGGCCCACCTCGACCGCGGCCGCGGCGCCGTGGCCACCGTGCTGGTCCAGCGCGGCACGCTGCGGGTCGGCGACACGATGGTGGTCGGCGACGCGTACGGCCGAGTCCGCGCGATGCTCGACGACAAGGGCAACAACATCCAGGAAGCGGGTCCCTCGACCCCCGTCCTGGTGCTGGGTCTGACCAACGTGCCGGGCGCCGGCGACAACTTCCTGGTTGTCGACGAGGACCGCACCGCGCGTCAGATCGCCGAGAAGCGCGCGGCGCGCGAGCGCAACGCCGCCTTCGCCAAGCGCACCCGTCGCGTGTCCCTCGAGGACCTGGACAAGGTGCTCAAGGCCGGCGAGGTCCAGCAGCTCAACCTCATCATCAAGGGCGACGCGTCCGGTTCGGTCGAGGCCCTGGAGTCCTCGCTGCTCCAGCTCGACGTGGGCGAGGAGGTCGACATCCGCGTGCTGCACCGCGGCGTGGGTGCGGTCACCGAGTCCGACATCAACCTGGCGTCCGGCTCCGACGCGATCGTCATCGGCTTCAACGTCCGCGCCGAAGGCCGCGCGACGCAGATGGCCGAGCGCGAGGGCGTCGACGTCCGGTACTACTCGGTCATCTACCAGGCGATCGAGGAGATCGAGGCGGCCCTGAAGGGCATGCTGAAGCCGGAGTACGAGGAGGTCGAGCTCGGCACGGCGGAGATCCGCGAGGTCTTCAAGTCGTCCAAGCTGGGCAACATCGCCGGTGTCCTCATCCGGTCCGGCGAGGTCAAGCGCAACACCAAGGCGCGCCTGGTCCGCGACGGCAAGGTCATCGCGGAGAACCTCAACATCGAGGGTCTGCGCCGCTTCAAGGACGACGTCACCGAGATCCGCGAAGGGTTCGAGGGCGGTATCAACCTCGGCAACTTCAACGACATCAAGGTCGACGACGTCATCGCGACGTACGAGATGCGCGAGAAGCCGCGCGGCTGATCTGCATCACTCGACCCCGGGGCCGGTCGGCGGAGGTATTTCCGTCGATCGGCCCCGGCCGTTGCGTGTACCGTTCCATTGACCGGTTCACCTCACGCCCCCCGGGTGGCTATACCCGAACCGCATGTACGTAGGGACGCTGTCCTTCGACCTCCTCCTCGGCGACGTACGGTCGCTGAAGGAGAAGCGCTCCGTCGTCCGTCCGATCGTCGCCGAGCTGCACCGCAAGTACGCGGTCAGCGTGGCGGAGGTCGGCGACCAGGACCTCTACCGCAGGGCCACGATCGGCCTGGCGATGGTCTCCGGTGACGCGGGGCACCTCACAGACGTACTGGACCGCTGCGAGCGACTGGTCGCCGCGCGTCCCGAAGTGGAGCTGCTGTCGGTACGGCGGCGGTTCCACGGCGACCACGACGAGTGACGCGCCGGCCTGCCGGGTGATCGGCAGGCCGTGCGGCCCGTCGGCGCCGCAAGCACCATGGTGGAAAGAAACTAGAAGGAGACGACCAGTGGCCGACAATGCGCGGGCGAAGAGGCTGGCGGACCTCATCCGGGAGGTGGTCGCCCAGAAGCTGCAGCGCGGTGTCAAGGACCCGCGGCTCGGCACGCACGTGACCATCACGGACACCCGGGTCACCGGCGACCTGCGGGAGGCGACGGTCTTCTACACGGTCTACGGCGACGACGAGGACCGGGCCAGCGCCGCGGCCGGACTGGAGAGCGCCAAGGGCATCCTGCGCTCCGAGGTCGGGCGTGCCGCGGGCACCAAGTTCACGCCGACCCTGACGTTCGTGGCGGACGCCCTCCCGGAGAACGCCCGGACCATCGAGGACCTGCTGGACAAGGCGCGGGCCTCCGACGCCAAGGTCCGCGAGGCGTCCTCGGGCGCCGACTACGCCGGTGAGGCCGACCCGTACCGCAAGCCGGGCGAGGACGACGACGAGGACACCGCCGCCGAATGAAGCAGAAGGTCAATGTGCCGGACGGTCTTGTCATCGTCGACAAGCCGGCCGGCTTCACCTCGCACGACGTCGTGGCGAAGATGCGCGGCATGGCCCGCACCCGCCGCATCGGGCACGCCGGCACGCTGGACCCGATGGCGACCGGCGTGCTCGTCCTCGGTGTCGAGCGCGCCACGAAGCTGCTCGGGCACCTCGCGCTGACGGAGAAGGAGTACGTCGGCACGGTCCGGCTCGGCCAGACCACCGTCACCGACGACGCCGAGGGCGAGATCACCGAGTCCAAGGGCGCGAAGGACGTGGACCGGGACGCCATCGACGCCGGGATCGCGGAGCTGAGCGGCGCCATCATGCAGGTGCCGTCCAAGGTCAGCGCCATCAAGATCGACGGCAAGCGGTCCTACGCGCGGGTGCGCGGCGGCGAAGAAGTGGAGATCCCGGCCCGCCCGGTCACCGTCTCCTCCTTCGTCCTGCACTCCGTCCACGAGACCGAGGCCGAGGACGGCACCCCCGTCACCGACCTGCTCGTCTCCGTGGAGTGCTCCTCCGGTACGTACATCCGCGCGCTCGCCCGCGACCTGGGCGCCGGCCTGGGCGTCGGCGGGCACCTCACGGCGCTGCGCCGCACCCGCGTCGGCCCGTACAAGATCGACAAGGCCCGCACGCTGGACCAGCTGCAGGCGGCCGTGGACGAGCCCGAGGGCGACGGCCTGCCGATCATGCCGATCGGCGAGGCGGCGGCCGCGGCGTTCCCGCGCTGGGACGTCACCGCGCAGCAGGCCAAGCTGCTCGGCAACGGCGCGCGCATCCCGATGCCGCTCTTTGACACGGACGGCGCGGTCGCCGCGTTCGCGCCGGACGGCACGTTCCTCGCGCTGCTGGAGAACAAGGGCGGGAAGGCGAAGAGCCTGGCGGTCTTCGTCTGACGTCCGTGTGAAGTGCCTGACCTGCGTCCCGTGAGCCCGAGGCCCGCGGGACGCAGTCGTATGCGGGACGCCTTCGTATGCGGGGCATCGGCGTATTCACCCCATCGGACGGGCGCTCGGAGCGAACCGCGGGCGTGGACGGGGGCGCGTTCGCCGCGCGCCCTGTCCAGGACGATCACCGGCTGCCTACGGTCGAAATGACCCGGTACGCGCGTCGCCCGAGGTGAGCGGCGCGCGGAGCCGGATCTTCGGCGACGGCGGGAGGTACGGCGATGGTGGTCCAGGCGGCCGACGCGGCGGAGGCGCTGGTGCGCATCCGCGACCTGGCGGGGCGGCCGCGCGGCACGGGATTCCTCGCCGACCTGGAGGGCACCCTGCTGACCAGCCACGAAGCGGTCGACGGGCTGGCCCGCCTGACCCTGGAGGGCGCGGCCGGACGGACCTGCGCGGTCGGCGCGGACGCCGTCACCCCGCTCCCGGAGTGCGGCCTCGCCCTCGTCCGGACCACCGGCCTCGGCCTGCCGCCGCTCCCGGTCGCCGCGGGGCGCCCGGGGCCGGGGACGGAGGTACGGCTGTCCGTGGACGGGGAGCGGGACGGTGCGCCGGGGGACCGGGCCGGGGCGGCGGAGCCGGCCGGCGTGCCGGTGGAAGGGGCCAGGACAGCGGGGGAGCCGGCTGGCGTGCCGGTGGCGCGCGTCGTGGGGCGCGTCGCCGTCGTCTACACCGCGACCGACCGCCGCCACCACCTGCCCGACGCGGTCGAGCTGGCCGTGCCCGGACCGGCCGGCGAGGCACTGCGGCTGGGCGGCCCGGCCGTCGGCGGACTGGTCACCGACGCCGGAACGGGGGCGGTACTGGCGGTGGTGGGCACGGCACTGCACCGCGCACGGCAAACGGGGACTACGGGCGTACTGCTGCCGCACGCACAGGGAGAGGCCGTGCCGCGCGGGTTCGCGATCCCGCTGCACGCCGCGGCGGCGGCCGATCCGCGGGGGCCGCTCGCCGCGCTGCTCGCCCGTAACGCCGCGACCGTTCCCGCGTACGGCCCGGACCTCAACCTGGCCGGCGTGCTGGCCCTGACCACGACCGCCATGGGGTCAGTGGGCGGCCCCGGGCCGTGGCGGGAGCCGGTCGAACGGCCCGCGGTGGGGGAGGAGTTCGCCGCGTTCGGGGCGTGTGCCGCGGTGGCCGATCCGGAGGCCGGCGCGGCGCGTACTCCGGTGGGCGGCCCGGCGGCGCGGGTCCTCGCCCTCGTCGGCGAGCCCGGCACCGGGCGCAGCACGGAGCTGGCCGCGCTCGCCGCCCGCCGCGCGCGGGCCGCAGCCCCCGCGCCGACCCTCCGGCTCCGCGGCGCCGACCTGCGGGCCGGCGACCGGGGACTGCGGGACGCGGTCGGCCGGGCGCTGCGTGCGGCGGGCCGGGTGGTCAGCGCTTCGGGGCCCGCCCCGGGCGACCCGGCGGCCGCCACGCCCGAGGAGGTGGCCGGGCTCGCGCGGGCGGCCGGGCGCCCCCTCCTGGTCCTGCTCGACGGCCCCGAGGAGCTGCCGCCGGACCTCGCGACGGAACTCGCCGACTGGACCCGCGACACCGCGGAATGGCTGCACGGCGCCGGCGCCCGGCTGATCGTCGCCTGCCGCCCCGAGTACTGGGAGACCGCCGGGGCCCTCTTCCCCGCCGCCTTCCTGCACCGGCCGCGCCACCCGGCACCGACCCCGCCCGGCGCACCGGCCGGCGCGCTGCCGCCCTGCGTACGCCTCGGCGACCTGGCGCCGCGCGAGGCGGCCCGGGCGCGGGCCCGGTACGGTCTGCCGGCCGGCGCGCTCACCACGGCGGACGCCGGCCACCCGCTGGCCCTGCGGCTGCTGACCGAGGTCCGGACGTCGCTGGTGGCCGCGGGCGAGGACGCGCGGGGGATGGGCACGCCGCACCGCCATGAGATCTTCGGCGGCTACCTGGACCTGCTGTGCCTGCGCGTCGCCCAGCGGCTGGCGCGGCCGGGGGCGCGCGGCACGGACGTGCGCCGGTCGGCCGCGCGGGTCGCCGGGCGCGCCCACGAGGCGGCCCGCCGCTGCCTCGGCCAGGGCCGCGGCGAACTGCACCGCGCGTCGTTCGACGAGCTGTTCCCGTGGCGTACGGGCTGGGCGTCCGCGGTACTCGCCGAAGGGCTGCTGGCACCGGCCGGCACCGGCTACCGCTTCCCGCACGAAGAGTTCGCCGACTGGCTGCAGGGCACGCACCTCGACGTGGACGGGACGCTGGACGCGCTGGTGCACGGACCCGCGAGCGGGCAGACCGGGCAGCGGCCCGCCGCCGTACCGCGGCACCGCATCGGCCCGGTCGTCGACGCCCTGCTGCTCCTCGGCCGCCGCGCCGGTCCCGAAGCGCTGGCCGGGAGGCTGGAGGGGCTGGTGGAGGTCGTGACGGCGCCCGGCGGGGGAGGGGGCGACGCGGCGCGGGACGCCCGGTGGTGGGCCGGGCATCTGCTCGGCGAGGTCCTGCTGCGGCTGCCCGACGCCGCACCGTACGCCCGCGTGCTGCACCTCCTCGCGGCCCGGGTGACGGACCGTTCGGCGCTGGCGGGCGGCTTCGACCGTACGGGCCTCGACGCGTTCGGGCCGTGGTTCTGGCGGCGGCTGCCGCTGGACCCGGCGACCCGCCTCGACCTCGTCCGCCGCCTGCTGCCGGCCGACGGCCCGCCCTCGGAGAACACGGCGGCGGGGTCTTCGGACGGGACGGCCGCCGCCGAATGCGCCGTGACCCCGGGACCCCGCTTCCTCGGGCTCGCGGCGGCGCTGCTGTGTGCCGATCCCCGGCGCGTACAGCCGCTGCTGTGCCGCTGGTTCGACGACGAGCGTCCGCTGCAGCGCGGCCGGAGCGCCGCACGGCCCGGTGCCGACGCCGGACCGCCCCAGGAACCCACCGTCGCGGCCGCCGCCCAGGCCCTGCTGCACACCCACCGCGGGCGCGCCACCGACGCCCTCACCGAGGCGCTCGCCGCCGCCGCGCACCCCCGCGCCGACGAGCTCCTCACCGCGCTCGCCGAGGACGAGCCCGCCGCGCTCTGCCGCGCCGTGCACCGCTGGGCGCGCGACGACAGGCCCGCGCGCCGGGCGTCCGCCGCCACGTACGCACTGGCCGTCGCGGCACACGCCACCACCGACGCGGACCGCGAACTGCTGCGGCAGGCCGCCCGTACCCTCCTCGACCGCCCGGGAGACCAGGGCGTCCACGGGGCCGCCCTGGCGCTGCTCGTCGGCGACCGGGCCACCCGTTCCCGGTACCTGGACCGGGCGCTGGCCGGCTTCATGGCGGGCGACCCCGCGCTGCCGCCCGCCGCGTTCACCGCCGCGCTCACCAGCCACCCGGAGCCGGTACTCGCCGCCTTCCAGACCCGGCTGCGCCGGTCGCCGACGAAAGCCGGACCCTCCACGGCAACGGGCGGCGGGGCGGCCGAGGCCGGGGCGCCACAGGGCGCCGGTGGCGAGCCCGGCGACGCCGCGGCCGGCCGCGCCGAGCCCGACGCCGCCGAAGCCGTGCTCCGTACGCTCGCCGGCGTCTCGACGCCCGGGCTCGCCCGGCGCGCCGCCGCCCTCGTGGACGAGTACGCCCTCCGCTTCCCCTGGACGGCAGCCCGCCCCGTCGCGGACTTCGTCGACCACCGGCTGGAGGCCGGGCCCGGCGCCCGCTCGGTGCTCCAGCCCCTCGCCGTACGGCTGCTGACCGCGCACGCCGCACCGGTGCGGTGCGCGCTCGTGCCCGTACTGGCCGGGCCAGGCAGCACCGCGTCCCGCCCGCTCCGCCAGGAACTCCTCGACGTCCTGCTGGAGCGGGAGCGCAAACCGGCCGCGCCCGACGCCACCGTGCTGGACGCGCTGCTGTGCGCGGCCGCGCAGGGCGCGGCGCGCCGCCCCGAGGCGCAGACCCGGGACCTCGTGCACCGCACCGGCCTGCTCCACGTGCGGACCCTCGACGGCGCGGTCCGCTTCGACCGCCGGCTGGTCGAGCTCGGCCGTCTGCTGCCGGACTTCGCCGCGATGGTACGGAGCTGGCTGGCCGCGGCCCCCGCGGAATGGGCCGCGATCGTCGGCCCCAGCGCCCGCGCCATGCTCGCCCCCCGCCCCCCGGTCCCGATCCCCGCTCCCACTGACCCCGATGCCCCCACCGTTCCCACGCGCCCCATGGCGCGCGGTGCCGTCCGTACGCCCTCGCAGAGCGCCCCGCATCCGGCCTGAGCCGTGTCCCACGTCCGTCCGCACACCCGGCCCCGCCTGCGCTCATCGGCCGCTCCCCGCGCGGCCGACCGAGGTGAGCCCACCCTTCGCGCGAACCACACCGCCCGGCATGGCAGTCTTAGACCTGCGCAATGCCGTATCGGTGTAGTGAACAGTCAAGAGTTCGGGCAAGGAGCGGGCACAGTGCAGCGCTGGCGTGGCTTGGAGGACATCCCCGAGGGCTGGGGGCGCAGCGTCGTCACCATCGGCTCCTACGACGGCGTACACCGCGGGCATCAGCTGATCCTCGGCAAGGCCGTGGCACGCGCCCGCGAGCTGGGCGTACCGGCCGTGGCGGTCACCTTCGACCCGCACCCCAGTGAGGTCGTGCGGCCCGGTACGCATCCGCCGCTGCTCGCGCCGCACCACCGGCGGGCCGAGCTGATGGCCGAACTGGGCGTGGACGCCGTGCTGATCCTCCCCTTCACCAAGGAGTTCTCGAAGCTGGCACCCGCCGACTTCGTCGTGAAGGTGCTGGTGGACAAGTTGCACGCCAAACTCGTCGTGGAGGGCCCCAACTTCCGCTTCGGGCACAAGGCGGCGGGCAACGTCGAGACGCTGGCCGAGCTCGGCCGGACGTACGACTACGACGTCGAGGTCGTCGACCTCTTCGAGCGCGGCGAGGCGGGCGACGGCGAGCCGTTCTCCTCCACGCTCACCCGCCGGCTGGTCGCGGCCGGGGACATGGCCGGCGCCGCCGAGGTGCTCGGCCGCCCGCACCGCGTCGAGGGCATCGTCGTACGCGGCGCCCAGCGCGGCCGCGAACTGGGCTTCCCCACCGCCAACGTGGAGACGCTGCCGCACACCGCCATCCCCGCCGACGGCGTGTACGCGGGCTTCCTGCACGTCGAGGGCGAGGCGATGCCCGCCGCCATCTCGGTCGGCACCAACCCGCAGTTCGACGGCAAGATCCGCACCGTCGAGGCGTACGCCATCGACCGCGTCGGGCTCGACCTGTACGGCCTGCACGTCGCCGTCGACTTCGTCGCGTACATCCGCGGCCAGGAGAAGTTCGACACGCTGGACGCGCTGCTGGAGCGCATGGCCGTGGACGTGAAGCAGGCCCGCGCGCTGGTCGGCCAGGAAGGCCAGCAGAGCGCCTCCTGAGCGGTCTTGAACAGAAATCTTGAACAGAAGTCCTGAACAGAAGTAAGTCCTGAACGAGTGAACCCCCTTGCATCGCAAGGGGGTTCACTCATGTGCGCGCTACCGCGCCGCTCCTACTGCTGCGGTGGCTGCTGCTGCGGAGGGTGCTGCTGCGGAGGGTGCTGCTGCCACCCCGGCTGCGGGCCGGGCTGTCCCGGCTGCCCCGGCTGAGCGGGCTGCTGGGGGTAGCCGTAGCCGTACTGGCCGCCGGGCTGCGGCTGTTGCTGCTGCGGGTACCCCTGCGGAGGCTGCTGACCCTGCGGGGGCTGCTGCTGCCAGCCCGGCTGCGGACCGGGCTGCCCGGGCTGGCCGGGGTACTGACCCGGCTGCCCCGGCTGACCGGGGTACTGGCCGGGCTGGGGCTGGCCCGGGACCTGCTGGCCGGGAGCCTGCTGGTAACCGCCCGGCATCGGCGGCGCGGCGTTCGGCGGCTGGTGGCCGCCGTTCTCCTGCTGCGTCCACAGTCCCTGCGCCGACTGCGCCCGCGCGAAGTCCTCCGCGACCATCGCCGAGAGGTTGAAGTACGCCTCCCGGGTCTTGGGCCGCATCATGTCGAGGTCGACCTCGGCGCCCGCCGACAGATGCTCGTCGAACGGCACGACGACCACGCCGCGGCAGCGCGTCTCGAAGTGCGACACGATGTCCTCGACCTTGATCATCTTGCCGGTCTCGCGCACCCCGGAGATGACCGTGATGCTGCGCGACACGAGGTCGGCGTAGCCGTGCGCCGAGAGCCAGTCCAGCGTCGTACTGGCGCTGCTCGCACCGTCCACCGACGGCGTGGAGATGATGATGAGCTGGTCCGCGAGGTCCAGCACGCCCCGCATGGCGCTGTACAGCAGGCCCGTACCGGAGTCCGTCAGGATGATCGGGTACTGCTGGCCCAGGATGTCGAGGACGCGGCGGTAGTCGTCGTCGTTGAAGGTCGTCGAGACGGCCGGGTCGACGTCGTTGGCGAGGATCTCCAGGCCGGACGGCGCCTGCGAGGTGAACCGCCGGATGTCCATGTAGTTGTTGAGGTACGGGATCGCCGTGACGAGGTCGCGGATCGTGGCACCCGTCTCGCGGCGCACACGGCGGCCGAGCGTACCGGCGTCCGGGTTGGCGTCGATCGCGATGACCTTGTCCTGCCGCTCCGTCGCCAGCGTGGCGCCGAGCGCGGTGGTGGTCGTGGTCTTGCCCACGCCGCCCTTGAGGCTGATCACCGCGATGCGGTAGCAGGAGAGGACCGGCGTACGGATCAGGTCGAGCTTGCGCTGGCGCTCGGCCTCCTCCTTCTTGCCGCCGAACTTGAACAGCGAATTGTTCTGCTGGCTGCTCCGCGCCTTCTGCTTGCCCTTGATCAGCCGCTCCGAGGACAGCTCCACGGCAGCGGTGTACCCGAGGGGCGCACCGGCCGGGCCCTGCTGCGGGGCGGGCTGGCCGTGCTGCCCGGGCGCCTGGCCGGACCAGGCGTCGGCGCTCTGCGGCGCGGCGCCCTGGCCGCCGGGGTAGCCCTGGGGACCCGGCTGCTGCGGCTGGCCGGGCTGGCCGGGCTGACCGTACGGGGAGGGCTGGGCTCCGGGGTGGGCGTTCGGCTGGCCCTGCGGGGAGTTGGGCTGGGGCTGGTGGGGGTTCGGCTGGCCCGGGTGGCCGGGCTGACCGGGCCCTGCCGGCTGCTGCTGGGGATAGCCGTAGCCGGACTGCTGGGGGTAGCCGTACCCGGACTGCTGCGGGTAACCGTAACCGGGCTGGGGGCCGGGGGCGCCGGGCACGGGTGCGGGACCGGGGTGAGCGCCGGGGTGTCCGCCCTGCTGTCCCTGCGGCGCGGGCTGCGGCTGACCGGGCTGCCCCTGCGCGGGCTGCGGCTGCGGGCCGGGCTGCCCCGGCTGCGCGGCCTGACCGGGCCCACCCTGCGGGCCCGCGGGCTGCGGCTGCGGCGCGCCCGGCGACCATCCCTGGCCGGGCTGCGGCGAGGAGGCCGGCGCGTTCGGCGGTACGGGCTGTCCGGTGGCGGGCGCGGCGGGCTGTCCCTCGGGCTGAGCGCCCGGCTGTGCGACGGGCGCGGCCTGTGCGGGCGTCCCTGCGGGGGTCTGCGCGGCCGGTCCGGGGGTGGTCTGCTCCGGGGCCTGCGAGGCTTGTACGGGCGCGGGCTGCCCCGGCGTCTGCTGCGGGGGCACCTGCTGCGCGGGCACCTGCTGCGCGGGCACCTGCGACGGAGCCGGGTAGCCGTAGCCGCCCTGCTGCGCGCCCTGGTTCGGTACGGACGGCGCCCCGCCGCCCGACGCGGGCTGTGCCCCGCCCTGCTGTCCTGGCGCGGCACTCGCTGCCGGCGGCAGGCTGTAATCACCCTGCGGCGCGGCAGGCGTCTCGGCCGGACCCTGCGCGGGCGGGGACCACGCACCGGACTGCGGCGCGTTCGGAGTCGCGGGGGCGTTCTGTCCCTGCGGCTCGGCGGGCCGGAACTCCGGCGGCAGCGGCGGCAGTGAAGGCGCGGGCTCCTGCTGCGGGGTGGGCGACCACGCGCCGGCGGCCTGCTGACCGTGCGGAGGCGTCATGGGCGCGGCGTCCTCGCTCAACGGCTCGGGCCGCTCGACCACCGGCTCCGGGCTGCCCGCGGCCGCGGACCCGGACTCCTTCTCCGCGCTCTGCGCGGCACCGTTCGCCGCGGCCCCGGAACCCTCCGAAGCCGCCGTACCGGCAGCCTCACCGGTCTTTTCCGTCGCGTCCGCCCGCTCCTGGATCTCGGCGCGCAGCGCGGACGAGAAAGGCGTGCTCGACCCGTCGGCCGCATCCCCGCCCGGGCTCGCCGGACCCTGGGACCCGCCACCGAGCGCGGCCGGGGTCTCGCCCACGGCGCCGGGACCGGCGCTCGGCGCGTCAGGCACCGACGGCTTCGCCGCCGGCGGGAACAGCGGCTCACCCAACGGCGGCGGAGGCGGCGGCAAAGTACCACTCACACCGGCACCGGCCGCGGCCCCAGCACCCGCACCGGCCCCGGCACCGGCACTCGGCCCGTTCCCGGCACTCGCCCCGGACCCGGTATGCGTCCCGGACCCCGCACTCGCCCCCGAATCGGCGTTCTGCGTGTACCAAGCAGGCGGGGTGTAGTCGATGGTGAACTCACCCGTCATTTCGGGATCCGCGTCGGACTGATCCTCGCCGGGGGTGATGCCGCCCGTGCGGATCTCGTCCCGATCGCTGCTCACTACGCCTCCTGCTGTGGTCTGGTACCTCTGAATCCCGCGACGCGACACCGTTCACGCGCATCGCTGACACACGTACGCCGATTCGCCGGATCCCCCTGACACGCCGGGCGTTCCCGTGGGTTCCCCTGTCGCTTGGACCCAAGCCTAAACGCCATCGCCGACAGCCCGGCAGGCCCGCCTTCGCCCGATACCTGTCTGTTGCCTCAGGTTACGCATGTCGCCCCACGCCGTAGCAGCAAAGAGGCCAACCCTCCCCAGCCGCCTCCCGGCCCACCCCGGCCCTCTCCCCCTGGTAGCAGACCGAGCGCCCCAACCGCCGAAGCGCTACCGATCGCACCGACTACCCGGACCGCCCCAACTGTCCCGATCGCCCCGACAGCCCGAAATCGCCCCCCTGGACTCTCAGTCCACCCGACGAGGATTCCCCAGCAGTCCGATCTCCGCTTCCGTCGGCCGGGTCATGACGTACTGCCGCGCCTGATTGTCACCGCACCAGAGCGTGACCCCGTCGCCGATCGACGGCAGCGCGTCGACATCGCTCTGCGGGAGCCCCAGAATGCGTGCGGCGTGCGCGGCCTCGTCGGGAGAGATCCGCTGCAGGCCGACGAGTCCGGCGGCGTTCATCAGCCGCGGGGCCACCGGGCTCAGGTACGGCAGCAGCGTCAGCACCGACTGCCAGGGCGCCGAGGAGACCCGCCCGCGCGGCGGCCGCATCCCGCAGTCGCGCACGACCAGTACAGGGCTGCCGACGGTCGCACCCATCGGGGGCACCCGCCCGACCTCGTGCAGCGTCAAGCACTCCTGACCCGCACCCGCCGCGTGCGCCAGGTTCGTCCACAGCTGGGGCCGGCCCGTCTCGACGGCGACCCGCGCCCCCGTACCGGCAGCCCGCAGCGCGATTGCCTGGGCCGTCCACACCCCGCCGACCAGCAGGATGTCGAACGGCGCGGGGTGGTAGAGCCCCAGCACCGCCGGGCGGTTCTCCGCGTCGTGGCCCACCATCAGGCCGTCGTCGCCGAGCGGCAGCGTCAGCGCGCCGAGGTCGTCGACCGGCACCACATGCCGCTCCCGGCGAGGCCCGTACAGACCCCGCAGGGCCGAAGTCGCGGAAGCCATCAGCGCGCACCTCCCAGTGGCAGCGTCGCCACCGCACCGGGCAGCTGCTCCCGGTCCAGCCGCACCAGGCCCAGCTTCGCCACGCGCGCCGCCGCCTCCAACTGCTGCCGCGCCCGCGAGAGCTCGGCGTCCGAACGCCCGGTCAGCCGTACGTGTCCGCTCACCCCGGCCGCGCCGTGCCGGTCGCCGGCCGTCACGGTCAGGCTGAACGTCGAGGCCAGCGCCGGTACGGACGTCAGTACCGACACCAGGCGCGGCAACGGCGTCGCCGACCGGCCCAGCTCCGGCCAGCGCCCGACCCCGTACGTCGTGTGCAGCCGGTCGTCGCACTTCCAGACGCGGGAGGACTCGTGCGTGCGGCGGGCCGGAGCGGCGTCGGGCAGGCCGGCCCGCGCGGTCGCGACCGGATTGGCGCAGGCCGAGGTCGCGAGCGCCGCTATCAGTTCCTGCTCGTCGAGGACCGTGGCCAGGAAGCCGGCGCCCGTGAGGCGACTGGCCAAGTGGTCGGTCGCGCGGGTCAGACAGCGCTGCGCGCCGGTCAGCCCGCCACCGCGCGCCTCGACCGCCTCCCGGCACAGCTCGGGATCGAACTTCAGCGCCACCCACATCAGCCGCAGCGCCGGCGCCCCGGTCTGCTGCTGGAGGGGCAGGTAACTCTGCCGGGCCACCGCGTGCTCGGGCAGATGCGGCGCGGGCGCGGGCTGCACGTGCTGGACCACCTGGACGGACTCCAGCCTGATCCCGTCCACGTCCAGCGCGTCGTGCAGCAGCGTGAGCGGCAGCGCCCGGGCCCCGCCCGGCGGCCGCAGCGCGCTGCCCTTGGCCTCGACCCGCACGACGGCCGTCAGGAACGTCCCGTCCCCGGCCATCCCGACCGTCCGCCGGTCCCGGTCCAGATATCCGTACGTCCGCAGCCCGGGCACCGCCTCGGCGGCCGGCGCGAGACTGGGATCCACCCGCTGGTCGAGCGGCCGCGCCGCACTCTTCCGGGCCCGCAGCGCCAGTACGGTCGACAGCCAGTCCCGTATCGACAACCGCCGCCGCCGCAACACCGCGAGCAACACGAGCCCCACAGCCACCACGATCGCGGGCACCAGCAACAACATGCTCACCGCAGCAGCCGCCAGCACCACGGCCAACGCAAGCTCGATCAGCACGAGTTGCTGCAGTTGGACGGGTCCGAGCCGATTGGTCCGCCGCTCGGTCCGCAGGGTCGTCGAAGCGGGGACGGCAGGCCGTGTGCCGGAGGACGAGGGCATGTTCCGGTCGGCCGCGCGCCGCCCGCGGTTGCGGCTTCCGCGATCACCGCGGTGATCCGCGGCGGGGTGCACCCGTGTCGCCGTTCCCATCCCCCGGAAGCCCCCTAGTGTCCGCGCTCGTCCCTTTCGCAGAAGGGCCGTGAATCAGGGCGACACCCTACTACTTGGGCGGCACTCCGAGATCACCTGTCACTGCCGCCTCATCCGGGCGAGTTGGCCGTGTGCGTACCGCTCGACGGCTGCCCGCGATGTCAACTCCCCGCCACCGAGGAGCGGCCCCCATGGGCGAGTACTCGCCATGATTCGGCATAGTGGTCTCTCTCGGTGTCACGCGTCGCATCGAGAGGCGGAGACTACGGGGCAGTTGGCGCAGTGGGGAGAAACGGGCGGACATGGCATCACGGCGGGACGAGCTCAACGCCTACACGTTCGCGAAAAGGCGGCTGGTCGCGTCGTTTCTCCAACCGTCACCGAGCGGCACGGAGGAGGGTGCCCCGCGGCCGCTGCAGGCCGTCGTTCCCGGGTTGATCGCGGCCGCGATCCTCGTCGCGGGATTCGGCGCGTGGGGAATGTTCAAGCCCACGGCGCCGGTGGGCTGGGGCAAGCCCGGCGACAAGGTGATCATCGGCAGCGATTCGACCACGCGGTACGTCGTCCTGAAGACCAAGAAGCACAAGCAGCTCCACCCCGTGCTCAATCTCGCCTCCGCCAAGCTCCTCCTCACGACCGACAACTTCCAGGTCGTCAACGTGGACGAGAAGGTCCTCGACAGCGGCAGGATCCCGCACGGCCCCACGCTGGGCATCCCGTACGCGCCCGACCGGCTGCCCAGCGCGGACGAGGCGAAGAAGGCCAAGCGGTGGGCGGTGTGCGAGCAGCAGGGCGAGGGCGGCGACGTGCAGAAGGCCACCTTCGTCTTCGACGACAGGGAAGCCGGCAGGGTCGACGGCCGGCAGCGCCTGAAGCGCGGCGACGTCATGTACGTACGGGGCCAGGGCGGCAAGCTGTACATGGTCGACCACCGGGGCTACAAGTACGAGCTGGCGAACAACGAGAAGCTGCTCCGGCCGCTCATGGGGGCGGAGAAGCCGCAGCGCGTCAGCAACGACTGGCTGGACACTCTCAAGCCCGGTGACCCCGTCGACTTCCAGTCCGTGGGGCCCGGAGTCGGCAGCGCGCCGGACATCCCGGGTGACACGCTCCCGCAGGAGATCAACAAGATCGGCACGGTGCTGAAGGCGCCCTACAACGGCACCATGCAGCACTACGTCGTCCTGAAGGACCGGATCGCGCCCATCACGGACTTCATGGCGTACCTGCTGCTCGTCAGCCCCGAGCTGGGCACGCTGCACCAGGCGGCCAAGCCCGTACAGGTCGGCAGCCAGTCCTTCACCCCGGGGGCCGAGTTCGGGGGCAACCTCCGCTGGCCCGAGACGAAGACGAGCCGGGTCAACTTCCCGGCCGGTACGTACGGCGGCCGCGACACGGTCTGCAGCGTGCTGCGCGGCGTCGACTCCCACGACGCCGATACCACGCTCAGCACGTGGGCGGGCACCAACTACCCGCAGAAGATCGTCAACGACACGACGAGCGCCTACGTGACGCCCGGCTCCGGGCTGCTCTTCCGCCAGGTACAGGGCTCGGACACCAGCACCGGCTCGGTCTTCCTGGCCACCGACTCCGGGCTTCGGTACGGCGTACAGACCAACGGCGACAGCGGCACGGCCACGTCGGAGATCGGCACGGACGGCAAGAAGAAGTCGAAGGAGCAAGCGCAGCAGGAGGCCATGAAGGCGCAGAAGCGTCTCGGGTACGGCGGCATCAAGCCGGTGCCGGTTCCGCTGACCTGGTCGAAGTTCCTGCCGACGGGACCGCGTCTGGACACCAACAGCGCCCGGCAGCCGCAGGGTTCGTAAGGCCGAGAGGCGGAGGAGACGCATCCCATGGCCGTAACGGACCTGACCAGGCGCTGCCTGACCGTACTGGCGGCGACGGCGCTGACCGCTGCCGGCACGACCGCCGTCGGCGTGCCCACGGCGAGCGCCGCGGACACCACGCAGTGCACCTTTCCCTCGAAAACACCGATCAAGAGCCTGCCCTGGTCCCTCCGGCGGCTCCGGCTCGAACAGCTCTGGCAGGACACCAAGGGTGAGGGCCAGCGGGTCGCCGTCATCGACACCGGCGTCGACAACACGAACAGGCAGCTGACGGACGCCGTCGACGCGGCCAGCGGCAAGAACCTGCTCCCGCTCAAGCCCGAGAAGGACCAGTACGGGGAGGCGACGCCGCGCGGCAAGGCGAACGGCACGACGGACACCGTCGGCCACGGCACCAAGGTCGCGGGCATCATCGCGGCACGTCCTGATACGAGCAACGAGTTCGTCGGCATCGCCCCGAAAGCGACGATCATCCCGATCAAGCAGAACGACGACAAGGGCAGCGGCAATGCCGAAACGCTCGCCGCCGCGATCAATTACGCCGTGCAGAAGCGCGCCACCGTCATCAACATCTCGCAGGACACGGAGAAGGCCCTCCCCGACGACAATGTCCTGAAGCGCGCTGTCGACAACGCCCTGAACAACGACGTCGTGGTCGTCGCTTCGGCCGGCAACGACGGCCTGGGCGGCAACGTCAAGGAGACCTATCCGGCCGCGTACCCCGGTGTCCTGGCGGTGGCCGCGTCGGACCGCAACAACGAACGCGCGGTCTTCTCCCAGTCCGGCCCCTTCGTGAGCGTGGCGGCGCCAGGCGTCGACATGGTCTCCACGGTGCCCAAGGGCGGCCTGTGCGTCGACAACGGAACCAGCTTCTCGGCCCCGTACGTCGCCGGCGTCGCCGCCCTCATCCGGGCCAAGCACAAGGACTGGAAGCAGCACCGCGTCGTGACCCAGATCGAACAGACCGCGGAACGCTCCATCCCCGGCCGCGACAACCACGTCGGCTGGGGCGTCGTGGACCCGGTCCGCGCCGTGAACGAGGAGGGTGGCCCGACCGACCACCCCGTCGCCCAGGGCGGCGTCAGCAAGGGAGCCCTCCCCGACGTCCCCGACCTGCCGATCGGTGAGACCCCGCAGCAGCGCGACGAACGTCTGGGCACGTACGCGGTGGCCGGCGGCGGCGTCCTGGTGGCGGTCATCGCGGGAACCGCGCTCGTCTACCGCGACTGGCGCCGGCGTCGCCCGGCCGTGTGGTCCGCTCGTCGTGACGATGTCGACCATCCGGTGTGACGTGAAGGGGGATGTCAGTGGGGGATGAGAAGCTGTTCGTCGGTGGGAAACCGGGGCGGGTGTGACGATCGTTCCTTGTGATACGCAGCTGTGCCGACTGACTGAATTGACTAGTGTTACGGCAGACGTTGCAGACGTCGAGTGGAACGTAACGGGGGATGGGGAGAGGACATGGGGGTTCCCGAGTCGGAGTTGGGCAAGGCGCCGCAACCGTTGTCGGCCGCGGGCCAGGACGCGCGGTCGCACGTCAGGCTCGGACCGGGTGAGCTGCGCTCCCTCAAGAAGAGGGTCGACGGCGCGTTGCGGGAGCTCGAATCATCCGCGGGATCGAAGGACCAGCTCGGCCAACACGTCCTCCCCAGCGCCTCGTTCGGCGCGGGCAGCTTCGCGGAGGCCGCGGACCTCAGCCGGATGTACGAGCGGGTGCACACGCACCTGACGAAGCTGTCGCAGACACTCGGTGACCAGATCGAGGCCATGGGGATCGCCGTGCTGGGGACCCAGCACGGTTTTGAAGCGATCGACGAGGAACAGCGGCGCCGCTACCACGAGATCCGGACGCGGACTCAGGAGCGGTACGAGGAGCAGCGCGAGAAGCCGCGCGACAAGCGGGACGACCGCAAGCACACCGAGCTCTGATCGGGAGGGGGACAGAAGATGACTGACGAAAGCACGTCGCGCGAGGTCAGGCCCGACTATCCGGCCGCGCTGGCCTGGACTCGGCAGGGCCTGCGGTCCGCCGCCGGAGCGGCGCCGATCCTGCTCCCCGCTCTCACCAGGTTCGGCGGCACGAACTTCGAGAATCACGAGCTGGACGACATGCTCGACATGATCGAGTCCGCCAGGCCGAGCGACCTGGAGCTCACCGGCGACGCCCTCGTCACCGCCGCCGAGGCGATCAGAGGAGTCGGCGAGGAGCTGAAGAAGTACGCCGACCAGGCCGAGTGGGAGGGCGAGTCCGGCGACGCCATGCGCAAGTGGACCGCCAACCTCAGCAAGAACACGCTGAAGCTCGCCACCTACAGCGAGACCGCCGGCAAGCAGCTGAAGAACGCCGGCGAGGGCCTGGCGACGGTCAAGAAGTCCATGCCGAAGCGGGACGCGGACGGCGGCCTCGCCGAAGCCGTCAAGGACATCCCGACTCCCGCCCGGGTCGACACGAATCCGGACTACGCCAAGGCCAAGAAGCGTGAGGGCGACCGCCAGGAAGCCATCACCCAGATGAACAAGCTCAGCTCCTACTACATCGTCTCCCACGACACGATGGCCACGCAGGAGGAGCCGGTGTTCACGCCTATGCCGGATGTGGGGGTGCCGGCTCCGGTGCCGACGTGGAACCCGATCGAGTCCGGCCCCACGGGCAGCGCCGAGCACACGGTCACGCCGACCGCGGGAGGGGCGGCTCACCACGCTGCGGTTGATCACCGAAGTGCTCCGCAGCTGCCGACTGCGCACCATCAGTCCTTCACGCCGGCCGACGAAGCCAGGGTTGGCATCGACAGTGTGGCGCCTCCGGCGCCTCCGGCCGATCCGACCACGCGCGTGCCGACACAGCCGCCGGGCCCGACGAATCCCCCCGTGGCCCCGGGGCCCCTGCCGACCGGTCCCGTCAGCACGGGGCCGATTCCCCGCGGTACGGGAAAGCTGCCGGGCGTTCCCGGTCCGCTGAGGCCCGGAGGCCAGCCACCGGGTCTCACGGGCCGAGGCACGACAGGTCCCGTCTCGCCCCTGCGACCGGGCACCACCGGCCGTCCCGGGCCGATGGGGCAGCCCGGTACCCCCGGACGGCCGAGCGGTGTGAGCCCTCGGGCCATCGGCCGCCCGGCCGTAACGGGCACCGGTCCTGCTGTCAACGGTGCACGCCCGGGGGCCGCAGGCATGCCGCGCGGCCGCAACGGCATCGTCGGTGGCACGCCCAGCACTCCCGGCCGTACGACCGCTTCGTCGCCGAGTGCGCGAGCCATCACACCTGGCGGTGAACGGGGTGCGACCACGGGCCGCGGCATCGTCGGGGCGGGTGCGAAACCTTCGGCGGAGTCGGCTGAAGCCAGGGCCGCATCGGCCCGCAGGCTCGCCACCAACCAGGGTGGCGTCGTCGGTACCCCGCGCTCCGAGTCCGGCGCTCCCGGCCGCGGCCAGCGCGGATTCACCCAGGGCGGCACGGGGCTGGTCCGCAACACCGGGGGAGAGGAGCACCCTGCGGGCGCGCCTCGTGGCGAATCCCAGAAGGAGAACCGCCGGCCGGGGCAGCCGACCGAAGACGAAGAGACGTGGAATACAGGGCGGCGGCGCGACACTGCCCCGCCGGTCATCGAGTGACTCAGGTGAGGCGAGGAATGACGGCTGGAGAGAACCGGACGGCGATGCCGAGGAATACGCGGAGGATGCGTCGCCGCGCGCTCCCTGTCCTGGCGGCAACGGGCGCCTGGGCGGTGTGCCTCATGGGCGCGGCTCCGGCCGCCGTCGCGGAGGACGTCCAGTCGAAGCAGTGGTACCTGGACGCCATGCAGGCGCAGGACATGTGGAAGGTGAGCACGGGCAAGGGCATCAAGGTGGCCGTGGTCGACACGGGGGTGAATCCCTCCACGCCTTCTCTGCGTGGCCAGGTTTTGAGCGGGCGTGACGTCGCGGGGGTTTCCGGGGGCGCGCATGACGACTATGACGGTCACGGAACGACAATGGCCGAACTGATCGCGGGCACTGGTAAGGGGGGCGGCCTGCAGGGGCTGGCTCCAGACGCGAAGATTTTCCCTGTGCGGACAGCTCTCAGCAGCCTGAAGAATAAGCCGGACGAAGACACCATTGCTCCTGCTATTCGTGCGGCAGCCGATAGTGATGCGCAGATCATCAATATGTCGATCAGCGGAGTAGGCACCACCCCGCAGATTGAGAAGGCCGTCGAGTATGCAGCCGGCAAGGGCAAGCTGATGTTCGCCGGTACGGGTAATGACGGCGAAGGCAAGAGCCTTTCGGAGTACCCCGCGGCGTACCCGGAGGTCATCGGCGTTGGCTCGGTGGATTCCACGGGAACGGTCTCGAAGTTCTCCACGCACGGAAACACCGTTTCAGTCGCCGCTCCAGGTTCCGACGTGCCCAAGTGGTGCGACAAGACGCTGAAGAGCTACTGCGACGGTGAAGGAACCAGTGCCGCCACCGCCATCGCCTCCGCCTCCGCCGCATTGATCTGGTCCAAGCACCGGGACTGGAACGCCAACCAGGTAGCCCGAGTTCTCGTCGGGACGACTGACGGGGTCATGGAGAACCGCAATCCCAGCAAGTATGTCGGGTACGGCGCCGTGCGGCCCCGGCTCAATTTGCTGGAGGGGAAGGGGGAGCCGGGCAATCCGAAGCAGCCCGCCTTCCTGAGCAATGGCGATTTCGACACGTCGAAGGACGCGTTCGAGAAGCCGGACGCCGCGCCCGGCAAGGGCGAGGAGGCCGGCTCCGGAAAGGCCGACGCCGGTTCGCAGGCCGATCCGGCCAAGGCGTCTTCCGGTGACAACAGCACGCTCTGGACGAGCCTCGGTATCGGTGCCGCGGTGATCGTCCTCGGGGGCGGCGCGTTCGCATTCCTGCGTGCGCGCCGGGGATGATCTTCATCCGACCGTCCCTGAACGCTCAGCACGTCAACAGTAAAGGGAGGATGACATGGCAGGCGGCACGAAGCTTACCGACGCTCAACTGGCCAAGCTCGAAAAGGACCTGATCCAGCGATTCGAGAACATCAAGACGCATGTGCGGAAGCTGAACACCGCGATCGACAGCGTCGAGGGCCGTTGGAAGGGCATCGGCGCGGGTGGCTTCAACACCACGCAGACCGACCTCAACAACAGGCTCAACTCCATGGGCAAGCAGCTGGCCGGTTTCGTGGAAGCCATTGAGGCGACCCGGAAGCTCTCCGGCAACACGGACCACGCGGTCGAGCAGGCCATCAAGAAGCAGGCCAACGTGGTCGACGGCGGTGGGGTCGGTCCGGGGGGCGCGGTCCCTTCGAAGCTGAGCATGCTCTGAGCCCAGTCGGCCGATGACCATCAGCGATCGCTTATCGGTCGCAGCAGAAAGCGAGGGACCCCATGGCTCACAATGACGGCGAGATGCTCGTCGACTACGCGACTCTCGAATCCACCGCGAAGCAGATCGAGGACCAGTCGAAGCTGCTTCACGAGGACCTCGAGTGGATCATGCATGCGCTCAAGGGCGTCAGCGAAATGTGGGAGGGCGAGGCGAAGACCGCCTACCACACGGCTCAGACGAAGTGGAACCAGGACACCGCGGCGATCAAGGAAGCCCTTGACGCGGTGTCCACGGCGATCCGGCACGGCCGCGACGACTATCACCTGAGTGACAAGAAGGGCGCGTCCTTCTTCGACTGAGTCGCGTGGGACCGGGGTGGGCATGCGCGGGAGGTGCCCACCCTTGGCCGCAGGCGTGAGAACGTGGAAGGCCGTCACCACAGGTCATCTGTGGTGACGGCCTTCAAGCATGCAGGCCGCGCCTCCGCCGGCCACCGCCAACGTCAGCCCTCGCAGCTCCCCTTGTGAACACTGACATCAAGCGTCGTCTCTTGCATGACCAGCCCCTCAGAGGCATCCCCGGAGTCGCCCCCGGAACCATCCCCGGAGTCGTCGGCGACGTACCCGTTCTCCACCACCTTGATGCAGTACGGGTATTGCTGGTCGTCATTGGTGACAGTGAAGTCTTCACCGCCGTCCTCCGTCCGGCCCGCGGATTCCGCCTGGAGGCCCCAAGGCGATGGGCCGAAGGCCGGCGACTGAGATTTCATCGCCTCGTCGAGAGCGGCATCGACCTCGAGGCGATGGTTGGGCTCCATCAGGTCGCCGTTCGTGGCAGTCACCGATTCCGTCTCCAGAATGTGCACCGCCTTCATCACGGCGGTGCGGACCTCGTCGGCGTCGGTGGTGGAGGCTTCCTCCTGGTACCAGAGGAAGCCCCCGAGGCCGAAGAGAAACAACGCTGCCACGGTGGCCTGTACCCGCTGCAGCGTGTAGGCGGCATCGGACGGTTCAGCGGCCTTCGGGTTGCGGTATCTCCAGGATTGGAAAGTCCAGAAGAGGCTGCGGGGATTGACACATGCCACCAGGAGGAAAACCGCCCCCATGGCCCACATGATGAAGGTGTACTTCATGGTGTCGGAAGCCTCTTCTTCTCATTCGGCCCGGAGGAGCCGACGCGACACGTCATGGCGCGGTGGGAGCGACACAGCCGTGCTGCTTCGCCGACTGCTTCGCGAATGCCGTGAGGGCGTCGGTCTCGAACGCACGGGACGGCTTCTTCACCGGTGAGCCGCCGCCGGAGACGATCTCCGAGACCGTGTACAGCGCGCGCTCCGGCGAGCCGGGGCACTGGGCGTGCGCAACCGGCGGCGCGCTTTCGCTCCGGTACTCGGCATCCTTCAGCACGGACTTCACCTCCGGAATGTCGGCGAAACTCCGGGCATAGCTGCCGTAGTAGGCGGAGAGCCGGTAACCTGGGCGCTTTCCGTCGGGCGAGGCAAGAACGCAGTCCTCGATGGGTGCCTTGCCACTGGCGTCGGTTTCCCAGGCGCGGGGGAGGCCCTTCTCCTCGGCCGAGGGCGCGAGCGGCTTGAGCGCCACACAGGTTCCCGTGGCCCCGGAGAGCGCGACAGGAGCCGCGCTCGGAGCGGCCGGGAGACGCTGGACGTCCCCTGCCGGCCGGTAGTCGCAGCCGAAGACGTCGGCCGCCTTTTCGGCGATGCCGATCGTGGCGCGCGCGAAGGCGGTACGGGCCGCGGAGCCCTCCACGGCGTCTCCGGGACGGGCCATCCGGGAATTGATCGCCAGGCCCTCACCGTCCCTGTTGCGGCACTGGAGGGTGACCGACGCCTTGACCGTTCCCTCGTCGGACGTCAGGACGCCGGGCCAGGAACCGAGGGGCGCCACCTCCGCCGCATGGGTGGCCAGGGACGTGCGGCCCAGGAAGGTCGCCACCTCCCTGTTCCGGTTGCTCCAGCGGGCCTCCACCTCCATGGAAGCGCTGCCGGCAGCCATGCTGCAGGACGTCAGCGCACCTTCACCGGACGCCGTACCGTCCTTCGCGGAGACGGAGTCGTTCCCGAGGGCCGCCCGCACGCCGTCCTCGTCCACGGCGCCCTTGCACGCGCTGGAGAGATCGTTGCTGTCGCGCCACTTCTGCAGTGCGCCGGTGAAATACAGCACCCCGACGAGAAGCACCAGGACACCCACTGCCGCTCCGGCGATTGTCGTCAGCCTGCGACGGCCTGCTTGCATGAATGACTACCTTCGTTGAGATCTTCGGAGCGGTCGGACTAGGACTCCGGACGGTCCAGCCAGGTGAAGGCTTCCCGCCGCGCGTCGTTGTGCGTTCCCAGGCCCTGGCCGTCGAGGTTGCGCACTTCCCAGTCGTTGTTGTCGTACCCCTGCTTTTTCCCCCACTGGTAGATGAGGTTGTCCACTTCCTTCTGCCCGGCGGTGAAGGCGTGGCGGTTCTCTTCGCCGGCATGGGCGTTGGCTTCGGAGATGGTTTCCTTGGTCCAGTCGTACATGCCGAAGTCGACGATGCGGTTCGCGGCGTCACCCAGTACAGGTACGGCGCTGGGCGAGGACGGCACGAAGTTGAGCAGGGCGCCGCTGCTCGAGGTGACGTGGTGGTTCAGGTCGCGTGCCCACTGGACACTGGCGTCGCGCTTGTCGAAGGCGACGTCGGAGGTCACGCCGTCGTAGAAGCCGAAGACGGAGGAGGCGGCGTCGATCACGCCGTCCCGCTTGGCCCTCTCGTGCTCGTTCGCCGGGTTGATGTCGATACCGGCCAGGGTGTCGGCCGCGTACTGCCGCTCGGCCGTGTACATGTCGCCGTACGCCGCCGGGTCCTCGGCCACCCCGCGCATGATGTTCACCAGGTCGTTCCGGCTCACCGCCATGCCTACCGCGCCGGTGTCCCCGTTCCTGAACACGCCTCCGTCGTCACCGAACTGCTTGTACTCGCCGTTGGTGCGCGACAGGATCTCGTGCGTGTCCGGGGTGTAGTCGGTGAGCATGTGGCCCAGCGGAGCCCGGAGGTTACTGGGCATCTTCGCGCCGCCCTGGTGATCTCCGTTGAGCAGCCTGATGGTGTCGTGCATGACGCGGGCCTCGCTCTCGGTGTGCCCGCCGAGCGGATGCTCCGTGCCCGGGACGTTCCCGGTGGCCGCCGCCTCCAGCGCCGCCCCGAAGCCGTGGCGGTTGTAGAGGTCGCTCATGGTGTCGTTGTCCGAGACCATCCCCGGGCCGTTCATGACGTACTTCGGCCAGTCGCGGTCCTTGAGCAGATACGTGAGGTGGTCGTTGTGCTGGGGGTCGAGGTACGCCGTGGAAGCGGCCGGGTCCTTGCTCATGAGCCCCAGCACGCCGTCGAGCGGGTCGTGTTCGATGCCCTTCTGGACCGGCTTGCCGTTCCAGATGTCCCAGAGGTCGGGCTCCTTCTTCTCCGTGTCGATGATGTCGTTGGCGAGGTGGTGCATGAACTGGTCGTCGTAGCCGTTGCCGTGCTTGAGGAGCGTGACGAAGTCCTGGTAACCGTAGACCGGCTCGGTGTTGCTGCCGAAGTTCTTGGCACCGACGCTCTTGAGGTCGCTCAGGAACTTCTTGTTGAACTGTCCGTCGGCGCTGTCCAGCCACTGCTTGTACGCCGTGGAGTCCACCGGCATCTTGGCGACCGACGCCGGCAGCCTGGTCGCTGTGGCGATCGAGTCGGTCAGCCCCTTTTCGAGGCCATTGCCGTCCTTGCCCATCTCGCGGAGCTTGTTGCCGAGCTTGATGGTGTTCTCGGCGCCCAGGCCGTTGAGGTACGTCCGGGAGAACGCCTTGTCGTCGGAGTTGTCGCGGAACAGCCGCTCCAGCTCCGCCATCTCCTTCGGGGGCAGTTCGCCCTCGGAGTCGAGCTTCGTGCTCAGCTCTTCGGCCCGCTTCCCCTCCACCTTCTCGATGTCGCCCTCCGCCTTGGCGTTGAAGCCGTTCTGGATGCCGTCGAGGGGGGCGGAGTCGACGGTGACGGCGTCCAGGGCGAGCTTGACGCCGTGGTCGGCGTCGTCCATGTCCTTGACGACCTTGGCGATGCGCTTGGTCCAGTACTCCTCGCTCTCGTGGGAGCCGGGGTCGTGGACGATGGCGCGCTTGGTGTCCGCGTCGATGCGGTCCCAGTCCCAGCTGCAGACGCCCTTGTCCGCCGAGATCTTCATCTTGGCGTGCTTGGCGTCGGCGATCTCGGACGTGAGGTTCTTGCGGAGCTCGGTGAACTGGTGGTGGGCGTCGCGGAGGAGGTCGGCGATGGCCTTGGCCTCCTTCTGGGCGCCGGTGTACTGGCCCGACGTCGTACCGGTGGCCAGGAGGCCCGCCCGGGCGTGCCGGCCGGACGCGGAGCCGTCCTCGAAGATGCCCTTGACCTGCTGGTCGTAGATCTTGGCGGCGTCCTTGAACATCTCCGCCGCCTTCTCCCACTTCTCGGCGGCGGTGGTGAGCGTGCTGAGATCGGTGTGCAGCGCGTCGTGATAGCTGAGCATGAGTCCCCCGTGCGGCCTCAGGTGGTGGCTGGTGCGTCGCGGCGGCGATCAGTGCCGCGGTGGTCCGGCGTCGCGGCCCGCGGCTGTCAGAGGCCCGAGATCTGCGACTTCGGGTAGAGGTACGGCGGCCCCTGCTGCTCGAGGAGCGGTGGCTGCTGCGGCTTCCCGGAGGGGTTCTCCGGCGTGCACTGCTGCAGGCCGTTGTACGCGGCGTGGTCGCCGTTCTGGAGGGTGGCGTTGGCGTTGCTGAGCGCCCGCCGTTCATGGGAGAGCCGGTTCTGCAGCGTCTTGACCGACTTCTCCCAGCCGGCCAGGACGCTCTTGAGGCCCTTGCCGGTCTCCCAGCCGTCGAACTCCTTCTGGGCCTTCGTCGTCTCCTCGTCCGCGTGCTTCCCCGCCTTCGCGGTGTCCGGCACGACGTCCTCGTCCAATGCCTTCGCCGCGGCCTTCTTCTTGGCCGGGTCGTGGGAGAGGACCGGTGGGGCGCCGCCCGGCGGCAGCAGCAGTCCGTTGCCGCCGGGGGCCAGTGGCCCGGTGCTGTTGATCTGCGTATGGGTGCCGGCTGCGGTGCTCTGCGAGCGGAGACCCGCCCACTCGTCCTCGAACGACATTGCATCCCCCGGAATGGCGTCGATGTCTTGTTTCAGGGCCTGCGAGCTTTCGGTACATGTCAAGCTAACAAGATCGCTGCTGCCCGCGCACCCGTGTACGCCGGTTCCGGTACGACGCGACCGGGCGGCCGGAAACCGGTGCGGGGCTCGGCGTACGCCGAGCCCCGCTTCCCATTACTGGAATTCCGGCAGCCACCCCAACTGCACCAGTGGCGCCCCCCGCTTGCGGGAGACGAAGTAACCGCGGCCCGGGGGCATCGGGCGGGGGCGGACGTTGCCGAGCAGATCGCCCTCGTTCGGGTCGCCGGAGAGGACCACGCCCTGGGCGCCCAGTTCCTTGATGCGCTGCATGAAGGACTCGTACATCGACCGCGAGGCACCGGCGGAGCTGCGGGCGATGATGAAGCGGATGCCGATGTCGCGGGCGAACGGGAGGTTGTCGGTGAGCTGGGCCAGCGGGTTGCCGCTGGAGGTGGAGACCAGCTCGTAGTCGTCCACGACGATGAAGATCTTCGGGCCGCTCCACCAGCTGCGGTCACGCAGCTGCTGCGGGGTGACGTCGGGTGCCGGGGCCCGGCGTTCCATCAGGCCCTGCAGGGCCTGCATGTGCGCCTCCATGGAGTTGGCCATGGGCGCGTACTCCAGCAGGTGCGACTCGGGGATCGCGCTGAGCAGGCTGCGGCGGTAGTCACCGACGACGATCTTCGCCTCGTCCGGGTGGTACCGCTCGGAGATCTGCTTGGTCAGCAGCCGCAGCAAGCCCGTCTTGCCGGACTCGCTGTCGCCGAAGACCAGGAAGAACGGGTCGGTCTCGAAGTCGACGAAGACCGGCTCCAGGTTGTGCTCGTCGATGGCGAAGGCGACGCCGCGCTCCGGCTGGTCGCCGCCCTTCGGGAGCTGGTGCGCCGGCACTTCCCGGGGGAGCAGGCGGACCGCGGGCGCGGACGCGTACGGCCAGTGGCTCGCGATCACGCGGTTCATCTCGGCGGTGGCGTCGGAGAGGTCACCGGACTGCGAAAGGCCGTCGATCCGCGGCAGTGCGCCCATGAAGTGGAGCTTCTCCGGCGTCTGACCGCGCCCCGGCACCCCCGCCGGGACGTTGGCCGCGACCTTGCGGTCGAAGTCGGAGTCCATGGTGTCGCCGAGCCGCAGCTCCAGCCGGTTCATCAGCTGGTCCTTGAGGGCGGCGCGCACCTCCATGCTGCGGGTGGCCGTGATGACGACGTGGATGCCGTAGCCGAGACCGCGCGCGGCGATGTCGTTGACGACCGCCTCGGCCATCTCGTACTCGGCACGGAAGTTGCCCCAGCCGTCGATGACGAGGAAGACATCACCCCATGGCTGGTCGCCGGCCTGGCCGCGGGCGCGCATGCGCCGGTAGGTGGCGATGGAGTCGATGTTGTGGGCGCGGAAGTACTCCTCGCGGCGGGCGAGGATGCCGGCGACCTCGGCGACGGTACGGCGTACCCGGTCCGAGTCCAGACGCGAGGCGACCCCGCCGACGTGCGGGAGACCGGAGACCGCGGACAGCCCGCCGCCACCGAAGTCCAGCCCGTAGAACTGCACTTCGGCCGGGGTGTGCGTGAGGGCGAACGACGAGATGAGCGTGCGCAGGAGCGTGGACTTGCCGGACTGCGGGCCACCGACGATGAGCATGTGGCCGGCCGCGCCGGAGAAGTCGCGGTACAGCGGGTCGCGACGCTGCTCGAACGGCTTGTCGACGAGCCCCAGCGGCACGATGAGCTGTCCGAGGTACGGGTAGTCCGGCATCGTCAGGCCGCGGCCCTCCACCGGGGCGAGGCCCGGCAGCAGCTCGTCCAGCGGGGCCGCGGAGTCCAGCGGCGGCAGCCACACCTGATGGGCGGGGGTGCCCCGGCCTTCCAGACGGCGGACGATGACGTCCAGGACGGTGTCGGCCAGCGCGTCGTCCTGCGCCGGGCGCTGCTCGGGCACCTGCACGGCCGCCGGGTCGGGGGCCGTGTACCGGACCGGGACCGGGGCGGCGGTGAACAGCACCGGACGGCGGTCGACGGGGAGCGGCCCGCTCGGCGTGCGGTCGGCTCCGGCGCCGTCGCGGTACACCCCGGAGACGTATGCCGCCTTGAAGCGGACCATCTCGTCCGTGCCGAACTTCAGGTAGCCGGAGCCGGGCACGGACGGCAGGTGGTACGCGTCCGGAACGCCCAGGGCCGCACGGGACTCGGCCGCCGAGAACGTGCGCAGACCGACCCGGTAGGACAGGTAGGTCTCCAGACCGCGCAGCCGGCCTTCCTCCAGACGCTGCGAGGCCAGCAGCAGATGGACACCCAGCGACCGGCCGATGCGGCCGATCTGGATGAACATGTCGATGAAGTCCGGCTTGGCCGTCAGCAGTTCGCTGAACTCGTCGATGACCAGGACGAGCGAGGCGATCGGCTCCAGCGGGGCGCCGGCCAGCCGCGCCTTCTCGTAGTCGTGGATGTTGGCGTAGTTGCCGGCATCGCGCAGCATTTCCTGGCGGCGGTTGAGCTCACCGCGGATGGAGTCACCCATGCGGTCGACGAGCGTGAGGTCGTCGGCGAGGTTGGTGATCACCGCCGCGACGTGCGGCATCTGGGACATCCCGGCGAAGGTGGCGCCGCCCTTGAAGTCCGCCAGGACGAAGTTGAGCGTCTCCGAGCTGTGGGTGACGGCCAGGCCGAGCACGAGGGTGCGCAGCAGCTCGGACTTGCCGGAACCGGTCGCACCGACGCACAGGCCGTGCGGGCCCATGCCGTCCTGCGCTGCTTCCTTCAGGTCGAGCATGACCGGCTGGCCGTCCTCGCCGACACCGATCGGGACCCGCAGCCGCTCCGCCTGGGAACGCGGCCGCCAGGTCCGCTGGGTGTCGACGGAGGCCGCGTCGCCGAGGTTGAGGAGGTCGGTGAACTCCAGGTTGGCGAGCAGCGGTTCGTCGTCGTCCCCGCCGCTGCCCATGCGCAGCGGCGCGAGCTGGCGCGCCAGCGCCTCGGCGGCCTCGAGAGACAGGTAGTCCGGCACGCCGTCGTAGACCATGCCGCGCCCGGCCGCCAGCTGGAGGGTCCCGGGGCGTACGAGTACCGACAGGTCGCCGCGGGGCGTGCTCAGCTCACCCGGGACGACGTCCAGGACCGTGACGCCCTGCAGGCCCTCGGCCGAGGCGAGCAGCGAGGTCGGCGGCACGTTCGTCCCGTCGAGGACGACCAGGAGGTGCGGCATGTCCAGCAGGGGCCGGCCGCCGGCGTTGAACCGCGGCCTGCCCTCCAGCTTCACGGACAGCAGCTGCTCCAGCTCCCAGGCGTCCGTCGTGATGAGCCGCGGCGAGCCCGCGCCGTCCGCCGGGCCCTGGGCCTGGACGTGCGGCAGCCACTTGGCCCACTCCCAGCGGTCCGCGGCCTCGCCGGGCGCGGCCGCGATCGCGATGATCAGGTCGTCGGGGGAGTGCAGCGCGGCGAGCGAGGCGATCAGCGACCGTGCGGTGCCGTGCACCGACTCGGGCTCGCCGGAGACCGCCAGGTGGTAGAAGGCGCGCAGCGAGACCGCCATCGGCAGTCCGTCCAAGGTGCCGTGCACGGTGAGGAAGCGGTGCATCGCACCCGCGGTGAGCGGCTCCAGCTCTTCGACCGGCGCGGTGTCCGGGGCGACCAGCGGAGTCGCCAGCTGCTGGGCGCCGAGCCCGATGCGGACCTGCCCGAAGTCCTCGTCGCCCACGCGCCGTTCCCATACCCGGCTGCCCTCGGCCACCAGGGACCAGAGCTGATCGGGGGAGGGGTGCAGGTAGTACTGGGCGTCGCGCTGCTTGCGCGCGGTCCTGCGGACCGTGCGGCGGGTCTGCGCGAGGTACTTGAGGTAGTCGCGGCGGGTGTCCGCCATTTCTCCCTGGGTGCCGCGGCGGTGGCGCACCACCATCGTCACGATCACGCCGAGGGTTGAGGCGATCATGAGAATGCCCATGATGCGCATGAACGGATTCGTCTGCGGCATGAAGAAATACACCATCGATCCGCCGCCCATGCCCACGGTCGGCAGGATCTGCATCAGCATGCCTTCTTGCCGCCCCTTGGGCAGCTCCGGCGGGGCTTCGAGCCGCAGTGGGTCCGTGGGCACCTCCGGAGGCAGAGACCTCGGAGGACGCTTCACGACGATCTGACTCACCAGCGCACCAATCCCTTGTACGGGAAGGACTGTTCGCTGCCGACACCCCCGTGGCGACGGCTCCCACCCGTGCCGGGTGATCCTACTGGGATGTCAACGGCCCCAAGAGCGCTAGGGTGGCGCACGGTAATTGCGCAGCCGCGAACAGACGTTCAAGGTCGGGAATGAGGGGGAACTGCCCGTGAGTGCGACGGCTTCCATGACGGCCACGGGAGCGGCTACCGGCTTCTGCCGGGTCACAATTGTCGCGCCGGACAGCCGCATTGACGTGGCGCTCCCCGAAGACATTCCCGTGGCCGACATCTATCCGGAAATTCTCCGGCTGAGCGGTCAGACCCCGGCCGACGGCGCACCTGTCGGATACCACTTGGTCCGCCGGGACGGCACCGTCCTGGACGGTGCCCGGTCCTTCGCCGCCCAGCGCATCCTGGACGGCGACGTGCTGAGCCTGCGGCCGTTCTCCGAGTCGCTGCCGCCCGCGGTCTACGACGACGTCTCCGACTCCGTCGCGTCCGCCGTCACCCGCGACCGCACGCTGTGGAACGACGACCTGCTGCGCACCGCCGGGCTCACCGGCTCTCTGGTGCTGCTGGTGCTGATGGGTTCCGTGCTGTGGTTCTCCGACCCGGCGCGGCACGACATGCACGGCCTGCCCGGCATCCTCGCCGCCGTCGCCGGTGTGCTCCTGGTCGCGCTCGCGGCGGTACGGGCCCGGGTCTACGACGACCGGGCATCCGCGATCACCCTCGGCCTCGGCGGCCTGCCGCACGTCATGATCGCCGGATCGGGACTGCTGCCGCTGCCGGACGGCCAGGGCGTCGGCCGCCTGCAGTTCCTCCTCGGCTGCGTGGCCGTACTGATCGCCTCCGCGATCCTGATCGCCGTCACGCCCCATGGCGACGGACCGTTCGTCGCCGCGGCCTTCACCGCCACGGTCGGCACCCTCGCCACGTTCGTCGCGATCCTCACCGACCTCCGCCCCGTGGAGACCGCCGCCCTCTGCGTGTGCGTCGTGGTCGGCGTCATCGCCTTCCTGCCGGGTCTCTCGGCCCGCTTCGCCCGGCTCCCCATCGGCTACGCCCCGCCGCGTCCCGGCAACTCCGGCTACGACGACCCGGACGCCGCCCCCGAGATCCAGGGCCCGGTCGACGCCGAGCGCATCGCCGCCCAGGCCCGTCGCGGCCACGAGATGCTCGTCGGCCTGGTCGGGGGCTGCGCGGCGGTCGTCACCGTCGCCGCCGGCGTCCTCGGCTTCTCCGACTCCGTCTGGGGTCAGGTGCTGGCCTTCGCCGCCGGCCTGTCCATGCTGATGCGCGCCCGCCTCTTCCGCTACACCTCCCAGGTCACCTGCGCCCTGGCGGCCGGCCTCGCCGCCTTCGCGCTCCTCGGCCTCGGCCTGGCCCTGCACCCGCCGGCCGTCCTGGGCGACGGCGGCTTCGCCGCCGACCTCCGCACGATCTGGCTCACCGCCGCGATCGCCGTCGCGGCCGCCCTGGTCACCGGCATCGCCCTGATCGTTCCCCGTAAGGGCGTCACCCCCTTCTGGGCGCGCTTCGCCGAGCTCTTCGAGAACCTCGTCCTGCTCTCGCTGATCCCGCTGTGCCTCGCGGTGATGAACGTGTACATGGCAGTGCGGGGACTGACAAGCAAGTAGCCTCGTCGTGCGCCCGCCCGCCTTCCGGCGGCGGGGCCCCCGGCCGGCCGGCGCTGGGTGATCGCCCTCGGTCACGAGTGCTCGTCACCCCCTGCTACCCTGGCTACGCCCAGCCGAGTAATCGAAGCTCCTCTGTGAAGCAGACCAGAGGCGCTCGGTGGGGCTCAGAGGAAACTCAAGGAGTACCGCGTGTCGCTCGACGCCGCTACGAAGAAGTCGATCATGGCCGAGTTCGCCACCAAGGAGGGTGACACCGGTTCCCCCGAGGTTCAGGTCGCGCTGCTCTCCCGCCGCATCTCGGACCTGACCGAGCACCTCAAGACCCACAAGCACGACCACCACTCCCGCCGTGGTCTGCTGCTGCTGGTCGGCCAGCGCCGCCGCCTGCTGCAGTACCTGGCGAAGAAGGACATCACGCGCTTCCGTGCGCTGGTCGAGCGCCTCGGCATCCGCCGCGGTGCTGCGGGCGCCAAGTAAGACGTCGTGAGGGGAGCGGTTCCCGGGGCCGGGAGCCGCTCCCTTTGCCGTACGCGGGAAAACCCCGTGCGCCGCACACCCGTGCGCCACACACCGGACGCCTTCACCACCCCCTGGTGGACGGAAGCTTTGTAGTCTGGTCCCAGAACGCCATACCGGCGGCGCAATCACGACGGCGCCGCGGCCGCGCGCCGGGCTCACAGCCGGCGCGCCGTGCGGATACAACCCAATAGCGCATAACCCAAGAGCGCACAACGCAATAGCGAAGAGGTGGGGCGCCCCTCAGCCGCCGGTCCTCGGTAGTGGCCTCCGGTGACGCGTACGGCCTCCGTACCGCGCACCGGGTGCTTCGATCGAAGACCGGCCCGCACCAGGCGCTCCGCCACCCATGATCCGCTGCCATACGGGCAGCGGGTCGCAGACGGTCCCCTGCCAGACGGGCAGCGGACGCAGACGAGGAGATATTCCTGGTGGAGAACGAGACCCACTACGCCGAGGCCGTCATCGACAACGGTTCCTTCGGCACCCGCACCATCCGCTTCGAGACGGGCCGCCTGGCCAAGCAGGCCGCCGGCTCCGCCGTGGCGTACCTGGACGACGACACCATGGTGCTGTCGGCCACCACCGCTTCGAAGAACCCCAAGGACCAGCTGGACTTCTTCCCGCTGACCGTGGACGTCGAGGAGCGGATGTACGCGGCCGGGAAGATTCCCGGTTCGTTTTTCCGTCGTGAGGGCCGGCCCTCCGAGGACGCGATCCTCACCTGCCGCCTGATCGACCGGCCGCTGCGCCCCTCCTTCAAGAAGGGCCTGCGCAACGAGATCCAGATCGTCGAGACGATCATGGCGCTCAACCCCGACCACCTGTACGACGTGGTCGCGATCAACGCCGCCTCCTGCTCCACGCAGCTGGCCGGCCTGCCCTTCTCCGGCCCGATCGGCGGCACCCGTGTCGCGCTGATCAACGGCCAGTGGGTCGCCTTCCCGACGCACACCGAGCTCGAGGACGCCGTCTTCGACATGGTCGTCGCGGGCCGCGTGCTGCCCGACGGTGACGTCGCGATCATGATGGTCGAGGCCGAGGCCACCGAGAAGACCATCCAGCTGATCAAGGGCGGCGCCGAGGCCCCGACCGAGGAGGTCGTGGCCGCCGGTCTGGAGGCCGCGAAGCCCTTCATCAAGGTGCTGTGCAAGGCCCAGTCGGACCTCGCCGCCAAGGCCGCCAAGCCCACCGGCGAGTTCCCGATCTTCCTGGACTACCAGGACGACGTCCTCGAGGCCCTGACCGCCGCCGTCAAGAGCGAGCTGGCCCAGGCGCTGACCATCGGCGGCAAGCAGGAGCGCGAGGCCGAGCTGGACCGCGTCAAGGCGCTCGCCGCCGAGAAGCTGCTCCCGCAGTTCGAGGGCCGCGAGAAGGAGATCTCCGCCGCGTACCGTTCGCTGACCAAGACCCTGGTCCGCGAGCGCGTCATCAAGGAGAAGAAGCGCATCGACGGCCGCGGTGTCACCGACATCCGCACGCTGGCCGCCGAGGTCGAGGCCATCCCGCGCGTGCACGGCTCCGCGCTGTTCGAGCGCGGCGAGACCCAGATCCTGGGTGTCACCACGCTGAACATGCTCCGCATGGAGCAGCAGCTGGACACGCTGTCGCCGGTGACGCGCAAGCGCTACATGCACAACTACAACTTCCCGCCCTACTCGACCGGTGAGACCGGCCGCGTGGGCTCGCCGAAGCGCCGCGAGATCGGCCACGGCGCGCTGGCCGAGCGTGCGCTCGTGCCCGTGCTGCCGACCCGCGAGGAGTTCCCCTACGCGATCCGTCAGGTGTCCGAGGCCCTCGGCTCCAACGGTTCGACCTCCATGGGCTCCGTCTGCGCCTCGACGATGTCGCTGCTGAACGCCGGTGTGCCGCTGAAGGCCCCGGTCGCCGGTATCGCCATGGGTCTGATCTCGCAGGAGATCGACGGCGAGACGCACTACGTCACCCTCACCGACATCCTCGGTGCGGAGGACGCGTTCGGTGACATGGACTTCAAGGTCGCGGGTACCAAGCAGTTCGTGACCGCGCTGCAGCTCGACACCAAGCTCGACGGCATCCCCGCCTCGGTCCTGGCCGCCGCGCTGAAGCAGGCCCGCGACGCGCGTCTGCACATCCTGGACGTGATGAACGAGGCGATCGACGTTCCGGACGAGATGTCCCCGAACGCGCCGCGGATCATCACCGTCAAGATCCCGGTGGACAAGATCGGTGAGGTCATCGGCCCCAAGGGCAAGATGATCAACCAGATCCAGGAGGACACCGGCGCCGACATCACGATCGAGGACGACGGCACCATCTACATCGGTGCCGCCGACGGCCCGGCCGCCGAGGCCGCCCGTACGACGATCAACGGCATCGCCAACCCGACCATGCCGGAGGTCGGCGAGCGTTACCTGGGCACGGTCGTGAAGACCACCACCTTCGGTGCGTTCGTCTCGCTGCTCCCGGGCAAGGACGGTCTGCTGCACATCTCGCAGATCCGCAAGCTCGCCGGCGGCAAGCGCGTGGAGAACGTCGAGGACGTGCTCGCGGTCGGCGCCAAGGTGCAGGTCGAGATCGCCGAGATCGACCAGCGCGGCAAGCTCTCCCTGATCCCCGTGATCGAGGGCGAGGAAGGCGACGAGGAGAAGAAGGACGACGCCGCCAAGTGACGTCCCGTACTTCCCGGACGACGGCCCGCACCTCTTCGGAGGGGCGGGCCGTCGCCCGTACCCAAACGCTTCTCAAGGGCGAGGGCGGCGCGGGCACCGTCCGCCGGACCGTCCTCCCCGGCGGCCTGCGCGTCGTCACCGAGACCCTGCCGTCCGTACGGTCGGTGACCTTCGGGATCTGGGCGAACGTCGGCTCCCGAGACGAGACACCGGCCCTGAACGGCGCCACGCACTACCTGGAACACCTGCTCTTCAAGGGCACGGAGCGGCGCAGCGCCCTGGACATCTCCGCCGCGATCGACGCGGTCGGCGGCGAGATGAACGCCTTCACCGCGAAGGAGTACACCTGCTACTACGCACGGGTGCTCGACGCCGACCTGCCGCTGGCCATCGATGTCGTCTGCGACATGCTCACCGGCTCGCTGATCCGCGAGGACGACGTGGACGTGGAGCGCGGCGCGATCCTCGAAGAGATCGCCATGACGGACGACGATCCGGGTGACTGCGTGCACGATCTCTTCGCGCACACGATGCTCGGGGACAGCCCGCTGGGCCGCCCCGTGCTGGGCACGGTCGACACGGTCAACGCCCTGAATTCGAGCCGGATACGCCGCTTCTACAAGAAGCACTACGACCCGACCCGCCTGGTCGTCACCGCGGCCGGCAACGTCGACCACGCCAAGGTCGTCCGCCAGGTCCGCCGCGCCTTCGAGCGGGCCGGCGCGCTGGACCGTACGGACGCGGTACCGATGGCCCCGCGCGGCGGCACGAAGGCGATCCGCACGGCGGGCCGCGTGGAGGTGCTCGGCCGCCCGGCCGAGCAGGCGCACGTCATCCTCGGCATGCCCGGCATTCCGCGCACCGACGACCGCCGCTGGGCCATGGGCGTACTGAACACCGCGCTCGGCGGCGGCATGAGCTCCCGCCTCTTCCAGGAGGTACGGGAGAAGCGCGGACTGGCCTACAGCGTGTACTCCTACACCTCGGGCTACGCGGACTGCGGACTCTTCGGCGTCTACGCCGGCTGCCGCCCGAGCCAGGTGCACGACGTGCTGAAGATCTGCCGGGACCAGCTGAACGAGGTCGCCGAGCACGGCCTGACCGACGAGGAGGTCGAGCGGGCCATCGGGCAGCTGCGCGGTTCCACGGTCCTCGGCCTGGAGGACACCGGCGCGCTGATGAACCGCATCGGCAAGAGCGAGCTGTGCTGGGGCGACCAGATGTCGGTGGACGACATGCTCGCCCGGATGGCGGCCGTGACCCCGGACGACGTCCGCGAGGTCGCGCGCGATGTACTGGGGCGGCGTCCTTCGCTGTCCGTCATCGGACCGATGAAGGACCGGCAGACCGCCCGGCTGCACGAAGCGGTCGCCTGATCGCATCCGGCGGTCCCCGGACCGCGCCACAAACCGTGAAGGAAGCAAGGACGATGAGCAAGCTGCGCGTGGCTGTGATCGGTGCCAAGGGCCGGATCGGCTCCGAGGCCGTCAAGGCGGTCGAGGCCGCCGAGGACATGGAGCTGGTGGCCGCGCTGGGCCGCGGCGACAAGCTGGAGACGCTGGTCGAGGCCGGCGCCCAGGTCGCGGTCGAGCTGACCAACCCGGACGCCGTCATGGAGAACCTCGAATTCTGCGTGCGGCACGGCATCCACGGGGTGGTCGGCACCACCGGCTGGAGCGACGAGCGCCTCGCGCAGCTGGGCTCCTGGCTGAACGCGTCGCCGCAGGTCGGCGTGCTCATCGCGCCGAACTTCTCGATCGGCGCGGTGCTCACCATGCAGTTCGCCCAGCAGGCGGCCCGCTTCTTCGAATCCGTCGAGGTCGTCGAGCTGCACCACCCGAACAAGGCCGACGCGCCGTCCGGTACCGCTGCGCGCACCGCTCAGCTCATCGCCGACGCGCGCGAGAAGGCCGGCTGCGCCCCGGCGCCGGACGCCACCGCGACCGCGCTGGACGGCGCCCGCGGCGCGGACGTGGCGGGCGTGCCCGTGCACTCCGTACGGCTGCGCGGCCTGCTGGCCCACCAGGAGGTGCTGCTCGGCGGCGAGGGCGAGACCCTCACCATCCGGCACGACTCCCTGCACCACTCCAGCTTCATGCCGGGCATCCTGCTCGGCGCGCGGCGCGTGGTGGACACTCCGGGGCTCACCATGGGCCTGGAGAACTTCCTCGATCTGGCCTGACGGTCAGCCGGCAATAGGGCAGTACGTACAGTGCGCGCAAAGATCACTTACTTCGTCCTCGCGGCGGTCCTGGTCGTCTACTTCGTCCTGGTCGGCGAGCGGGGTGTCCTGCTCATCCAGCAGGGCACCCCGGTCACCGTCGCCTTCGGGATCGCGGTTCTCGTCCTGCCGCTGATCGGGGCGTGGTTCCTCTGGCACACCACCCAGTTCGCCCGGAAGGCCGGGCTGCTGGCGAAGGAGCTGGAGGCCGAGGGCGGGCTGCCCGTCGACGAGCTGAAGCGGACGCCGAGCGGCCGCGTGGACCGGGACGCCGCCGACGAGGTCTTCGAACGCCGGCGGGCCGAGGCCGAGGCCGCACCGGAGGACTGGCGGGCGTGGTTCCGCCTGGCGATCGCCTACCACGACGCGCGGGACACCCCGCGCGCGCGGAAGGCGATGCAGCGGGCGATCGCGCTGCACGAGGGCAAACCCGTACGGGCCGCCTGACACGGGGGCGCGGCCCTCAGCCGCTGTAATCCGCCGCCCACGCGGCCACCGTGTCCGCCGCCCGGTTGAACGCCCCCGGCCGGGACAGGAAGTCGCCGTTGTGGTCGGTGAAGAGGGCGCGCGGCTCGCCGTCGCCCGGGCCGGCCATCAGCAGCGCCTGGCCCTGGACCGTCCGCGGCAGGCCCAGCCAGCGGACCGGCTGCTGCACCGTACGGACCGAGGTGACGGCGCTCCACGGGAGCGTCGTCGTCCGTACGAGGTGTACCTGGCGCAGCCCCGCCGCGCTCACCCAGACGCCGATCCGCAGCAGCCGCAGCGCGCACGCGATGATCACGACGGCCACCGCCACGCACACCACGGCACCGACCGTCGCCCCGGCCAGCCCGATGATCAGTGCGGAGAGCAGGACGAAGGAGGCGAGCAGCAGAAACACCGCCGCCGCCCCCACCCGCCACGGTCCTGGGCGGTAGGGACGGCGCCAGTGATCACGCTCGTCGTGCGGAAGGGGTACCGGGTCTCCGGCGTCCCCGTCGAGGTCGCGGTCGGCCGTCAGGAAGGGCAGGGGCACGGCGGGTCCTCACTCACGGCCCGTGTTACGCACGGGCACACGGTCGAAAGCTGTGACCGGTGAGGCTAGCGGCAGCAGGACGGCCGGAACCAATCCTGTGCCGGTCCGCCGGGCCGCCCGCCCGAACGGCGCAACGCGCAGCCGGCTCAGCGGCCGTGCGCGGCCTCGGACTGATGGGTGGAATTCGGCCCGCCGACCGTGTCCTGCTGCAGGGCGGGCACGCCGAACAGCAGGGAGCCGGTCAGACCGGCGACTACGGTGAGACCCAGCAGCGTGCGGCCGAAGATCTGGGAACGGCTCGCTCGCTGGCGCGGCGGGGGCGTGACATTGCTGCGGAACCGGTCTGCCTCGGCGACAAAGGCGAACGGGACGGGCTCTCGCCGGCGGAACATGAGCGGGCTCTCCTAGGAACCTCGAGGTGGGCAGTGTCACATGGTTAGACGTCACTGGCACCCGATGCGTGCCTGTTTTCCGTGACTTCTGTGAAAAATATCAATCGGTGGGCGCGCAGTGCGCACCGGGGGGTCCTTTTTGTCGCATCGCGTCGCATCCCACCGCATATCCGGGGTTGTCAGTGCCGGGCCGTAGGCTGGGCGCGCCCCAGCGATGAGCGGTGCGCGCGCCCCGGCAGACGGACGGGTGCCCACCGCAGCACGATGTATGACGAAAGGACCGCCGGTGTCCCACACCCCCGCCGAGAGCGCCGAGAGCGCCGCCCCCGCATTCCGGAGCGAGGTGACGGTCGAGCTGGTCAAGCACGCCGCCGGCGACAGCGACGTCCTGTGGGCCGCGCGGGTCTCCACCGCAGGTGAGCAGTCCCTGGAGGAGCTGCAGAAGGACCCCGAGCGCTCCAAGGGCCTGATCAACTACCTGATGCGCGACCGGCACGGCAGCCCGTTCGAGCACAACAGCATGACCTTCTTCATCAGCGCCCCGATCTTCGTGTTCCGCGAGTTCATGCGGCACCGCGTGGGCTGGTCGTACAACGAGGAGTCCGGCCGGTACCGCCAGCTGGAGCCGGTCTTCTACGTCCCCGCGACCGACCGCAAGCTCGTCCAGCAGGGCCGCCCGGGCAAGTACGAGTTCGTCCAGGGCACCGAGGAGCAGCACGAGCTGGCCACCCGGACGATGGAGGACTCCTACCGCCAGGCGTACGCGGCGTACCAGGAGATGCTGGCGGCCGGCGTCGCCCGCGAGGTCGCCCGTTCGGTCCTGCCCGTGGGCCTCTTCTCCTCCATGTACGCCACCTGCAACGCTCGCTCCCTGATGCACTTCCTCGGCCTGCGTACGCAGCACGAGCTGGCGAAGGTGCCGTCCTTCCCGCAGCGCGAGATCGAGATGGTCGGCGAGCAGATGGAGGCCCACTGGGCCAAGCTCATGCCCCTCACGTACGCCGCCTTCAACGCGAACGGACGGGTCGCTCCGTAAGGCGCGCGAGGGAGATCTCCACGCCCCGACGGAGGGTCACGCCGGAAGGTGTCCGTATTGCGGCGTTTTGAGACATTCCTCTACGCTGAAGTCACGGATCCGGCACTGCCTGAACCCCCGAGCAGGCAGTGCCGGGTCCACATCCCGGCCTCCCCAGGGGAGCAACCTGCGGTGAGCTACGAGTAGCGTGGGACCCATGGCTCCGACTTCCACACCGCAGACCCCCTTCGGGCGGGTACTGACCGCCATGGTCACGCCTTTCACGGCGGATGGCGCTCTCGACCTCGACGGCGCGCAGCAGCTCGCCGCCCACCTGGTGGACGCCGGCAATGACGGCCTCGTCGTCAACGGCACCACCGGTGAGTCCCCGACCACCAGCGATGCGGAGAAAGCCCAGCTGGTACGGGCCGTGGTCGAAGCGGTGGGGGATCGCGCCTTCGTCGTCGCCGGAGCCGGCACGAACGACACCCACCACAGCCTGGAGCTGGCCCGCGCCGCCCAGGCCGCCGGCGCACACGGCCTCCTCGCCGTCACGCCGTACTACAGCAAGCCGCCGCAGGAAGGTCTCTTCCGGCACTTCGCCGCGATTGCCGACGCCACCGACCTGCCGGTCATGCTCTACGACATCCCCGGCCGCAGCGGTGTGCCGATCAACACCGAGACCATGGTCCGGCTGGCCGAGCACCCGCGCATCGTCGCCAACAAGGACGCCAAGGGCGACCTCGGCCGTGCGAGCTGGGCCATCGCCCGCTCCGGCCTCGCCTGGTACAGCGGCGACGACATGCTGAACCTCCCGCTGCTCTCGGTCGGTGCCGTCGGCTTCGTCTCCGTCGTCGGCCACGTCGTGACGCCCGAGCTGCGCGCCCTCCTGGAAGCCCACGTGACCGGCGACGTCACGAAGGCGAAGGAGATCCACCAGAAGCTGCTGCCGGTCTTCACCGGCATGTTCCGTACCCAGGGCGTCATCACGACCAAGGCGGCGCTCAGCCTCCAGGGCCTGCCCGGCGGGCCGCTGCGGCTGCCCCTGGTCGACCTCTCGCCCGAGGAGACAGACCAGCTCAAGGTCGATCTCGCCGCCGGCGGGGTACACCTTTAACACCGGACTTCACAACTGAATACGGCTCGCGCGACCAGATGGTCGTCACAGCTGAGAACAAACACCACAGCCACAACAGCAAGTGCACGAATGTCATGCGCGCCACGTGCCTCAAGGGCCCGTGGCGTGTGTGGTGAGGAGAGTCTTTTGAGTCATCCGCATCCCGAACTCGGCGCGCCGCCGAAGCTCCCCGAGGGCGGCCTGCGCGTCACGCCCCTGGGCGGCCTGGGCGAGATCGGCCGCAACATGACCGTCTTCGAATTCGACGGCCGGCTGCTGATCGTCGACTGCGGAGTGCTCTTCCCCGAGGAGGAGCAGCCCGGAATCGACCTGATCCTGCCGGACTTCTCATCGATCAGGGACCGCCTCGACGACATCGAGGGCATCGTGCTCACGCACGGCCACGAGGACCACATCGGCGCGGTCCCGTTCCTGCTCCGCGAGAAGCCCGACATCCCCCTGATCGGCTCCAAGCTGACCCTCGCCCTGATCGAGGCCAAGCTCCAGGAGCACCGCATCCGGCCGTACACGCTGGAGGTCGTCGAGGGCGACCGCGAGCGCCTCGGCCCCTTCGACTGCGAGTTCGTCGCCGTCAACCACTCCATCCCGGACGCCCTCGCGGTCGCCATCCGCACCCCCGCGGGCATGGTCGTCCACACCGGTGACTTCAAGATGGACCAGCTCCCGCTGGACCGTCGGCTCACCGACCTCCCCGCGTTCGCCCGGCTCGGCGAGGAGGGCATCGACCTCCTCCTCTCGGACTCCACGAACGCCGAGGTCCCCGGGTTCGTCCCGCCCGAGCGGGACATCTCCAACGTGCTGCGCCAGGTCTTCGCGACCGCCCAGAAGCGCATCATCGTGGCGAGCTTCGCCAGCCACGTGCACCGCATCCAGCAGATCTGCGACGCGGCGCACGAGTACGGGCGCCGCGTCGCCTTCGTGGGCCGTTCGATGGTCCGGAACATGGGCATCGCCCGTGAGCTGGGTTACCTGAACGTCCCCGCGGGCCTCGTCGTCGACGTCAAGACCCTCGACGACCTCCCGGACGACGAGATCGTGCTGGTCTGCACGGGCTCGCAGGGCGAGCCGATGGCGGCCCTGTCCCGGATGGCCAACCGTGATCACCAGATCCGCATCGTTCCCGGTGACACGGTGATCCTGGCGTCCTCGCTCATCCCGGGCAACGAGAACGCGGTCTACCGCGTGATCAACGGGCTCACCCGATGGGGTGCCCACGTTGTCCACAAGGGCAATGCCAAGGTGCACGTCTCGGGCCACGCCTCGGCCGGCGAGCTGCTGTACTTCTACAACATCTGCAAGCCGAAGAACCTGATGCCGGTGCACGGCGAATGGCGCCATCTGCGGGCCAACGCCGAGCTGGGCGCGCTCACGGGCGTGCCCAAGGACCACATCGTCATCGCCGAGGACGGCGTGGTCGTCGACCTGGTCGGCGGCGTCGCGCGGATCACCGGCAAGGTCCAGGCGGGATACGTGTACGTCGACGGCCTCTCGGTCGGCGATGTCACGGAGAGCGCCCTGAAGGACCGCCGCATCCTCGGTGACGAGGGCATCATCTCCGTCTTCGTCGTGGTCGACAGCACCACGGGCAAGATCACCGGCGGGCCGCACATCCAGGCCCGCGGCTCCGGCATCGACGACGCCGACTTCAACGGCGTCCTGCCGAAGATCGACGAAGCGCTGGCGAAGTCGGCGCAGGACGGCGTCATGGAGCCGCACCAGGTGCAGCAGCTCGTGCGCCGCTGCGTGGGCAAGTGGGTGTCGGACAACTACCGTCGCCGGCCGATGATCCTGCCGGTCGTCGTGGAGGTCTGACGGCCGGTCTGACGACTGGTCCGACGGCCGTTCCGACGCGCCGCCTGACGGCCCGTCGGATGTACGTGTGGAGCGGGGCGCCCGGATTTGCATCCAGGAGCCCCGCTCCAGTACGTTTACGGCTCCGCCTGAGGGGAACCGGGAACGCCTACGCGTCCCGAGACCCTGGGCGTCGTCCTCCGAAAGGGGGGCGGAAATCCGGCTCAGAGAAATCTGATAAAGTCGGATCAGCCGAAAGGCAAGGCCACTCCAAAGGCCACCGGAAAGAAATTCGGACCACAGCTTCTGAGAAGCGGGAACGAAATCGGATCTGGTAAGGTTGGAACCGCGAAGAAGCCGAAAGGCCGAAACGCACCGGCGAAAATCGGGCCCGCAAGGATCTGATAGAGTCGGAAACGCAAGACCGAAGGGAAGCGCCCGGAGGAAAGCCTGAGAGAGTCTCTCGGGTGAGTACAAAGGAAGCGTCCGTTCCTTGAGAACTCAACAGCGTGCCAAAAGTCAACGCCAGATATGTTGATACCCCGTCTCCAGCATCAGCTGGGACGAGGTTCCTTTGAAAAACACAGCGAGGACGCTGTGAACGACCGGACCTATTCCGTCCGCTCGTTCCGCTCTCGTGGTGTTCAACCGGATTACCGGTAAACATTCACGGAGAGTTTGATCCTGGCTCAGGACGAACGCTGGCGGCGTGCTTAACACATGCAAGTCGAACGATGAAGCCGCTTCGGTGGTGGATTAGTGGCGAACGGGTGAGTAACACGTGGGCAATCTGCCCTGCACTCTGGGACAAGCCCTGGAAACGGGGTCTAATACCGGATACGACACACGACCGCATGGTCTGTGTGTGGAAAGCTCCGGCGGTGCAGGATGAGCCCGCGGCCTATCAGCTTGTTGGTGGGGTAATGGCCTACCAAGGCGACGACGGGTAGCCGGCCTGAGAGGGCGACCGGCCACACTGGGACTGAGACACGGCCCAGACTCCTACGGGAGGCAGCAGTGGGGAA
>NZ_JBITXL010000002.1:598688-876058 GCF_044544685.1 Streptomyces sp. NPDC053542 | reverse complement strand
CAAGGGTTGGGCTGTTCGCCCATTAAAGCGGTACGCGAGCTGGGTTTAGAACGTCGTGAGACAGTTCGGTCCCTATCCGCTGTGCGCGTAGGAGTATTGAGAAGGGCTGTCCCTAGTACGAGAGGACCGGGACGGACGAACCTCTGGTGTGCCAGTTGTCCTGCCAAGGGCATGGCTGGTTGGCTACGTTCGGGAGGGATAACCGCTGAAAGCATCTAAGCGGGAAGCCTGCTTCAAGATGAGTACTCCCACCTCCTTGAGAGGGTAAGGCTCCCAGTAGACGACTGGGTTGATAGGCCAGATATGGAAGCCCGGTAACGGGTGGAGTTGACTGGTACTAATAGGCCGAGGGCTTGTCCTCAGTTGCTCGCGTCCACTGTGTTTGTTCTGAAGTAACGAACTCGCCAATCCGGCTGGAGTTGTTATCTTCATAGTGTTTCGGTGGTCATAGCGTTAGGGAAACGCCCGGTTACATTTCGAACCCGGAAGCTAAGCCTTTCAGCGCCGATGGTACTGCAGGGGGGACCCTGTGGGAGAGTAGGACGCCGCCGAACAATTCTTCAGCTCCGGTCCCTGAACCTTCTGGTTCAGGGACCGGAGCTTTTTTGTTCGGCGGTTGCAGTGCGGCGCGTCACCTGCCGTTCACGTTCGGCCGCCAGCATCCGGAGGCATGGGGACAAGTGGAACGCTTGAGTCGGCCGGTATCGGCATCGGCGACGAGGTCGTGGTGCCGGCGTTCGGCAACGCCGAGGTCACCGAGGCCGTCGTGCGCGCCGGAGCCGCGCCGGTCTTCGCCGACATCGACCCGGACACCTACTGCATCGATCCGGCCGCCGTGGCCGACGTGCTGACCTCCAGGACCGCCGCCGTCATCGCCGTGCACCGCTTCGGACAGCTGGCCGACATGGCCAGGCTGCAGGAGCTGGGAGCACGCCACGGGCTGCTGGTGCATGGCGCCGAGGAGCCCGGCGCGGCACCCGGCGAGGCCGAGCGGCGGCGGGCGTACGCGACGTACTACGACGGACGCCTGCGCGGCGTCGTGACGCCCACGGAGCGCGCGCCGCATACGTACGAGCAGTACGTGGTGCGCGTCCCGGGCAACGGCCGGCCGGACCGCGACGCCTTCGCGCGCACGCTGCGGGCCAAGGGCGTGGCCTGCCGGGTGCCCGTGCCGGTGCCCGTGTACCGCATGCCCGAGTACCGACGGGACCTGCTGCTGCCGCAGACGGAGCGGGCCTGCGACGAGACGCTGGCGCTGCCCGCCGCGGGGGCGCTGACGCGGCGGGAATTGCACCGCGTCGTGAGCGCGTGCAATGCGCTCGGCGGGCTTCTCCAGCCGGCGTTCTGACCGCCTGTCGGGTAATTCCGATTTGCGAGAGGCGGGATGTCGAGGCTGCTCGACAGGTGGTTCGAGCAGCCGCTGAGATCAGGTATAGTTATTCCCGTCGCAGCGAGAGCGCGACAGGCCCCAATAGCTCAGTCGGCAGAGCGTCTCCATGGTAAGGAGAAGGTCTACGGTTCGATTCCGTATTGGGGCTCAGAAAATAAACACCCCCGCTATCAGCGGGGGTGTTTTGCATTTCGGGCCACGGTCACTGAACAGGCCCTGGGGAGCACCCCAGGGCCTGTTTTCCTATGCCATCAGGCCGTCATGGACGGCCTCCGGCACCCGCATGGCGAGGATGGCCATGTCGTCCGAGGCGGGCTCGGCGGCGAAGCGCTCCACGGCGCGCAGGATGCGCGCGGCGACCGCGCCGGCCGTGAGTCCCGTACAGGTCGTCAGGACGTCGGCGAGGCCGTCGTCGCCGAGCATGCGCGTGCCCTCGCGGCGCTCCGTGACGCCGTCGGTGACGCAGAGCAGGACGTCGCCGGGGTCGAGGGTCACGGTCTGGGCGTACAGCTCCAGGTCCTCCATGACGCCCAGCAGCGGCTGCGGTTCGGCGGCGGGTTCGACCGTGCCGTCCTGGCGCAGCCGCAGGGGCAGCGGATGGCCCGCGCAGACGACCTTCAGTACGGCGCTGCCGTCGCGCTGGGGCCACAGTTCGCCGTAGAGGAGCGTGAGGAAGCGGCTGCGGGCGCCCTCGTCGAGGATCGCGGCGTTCAGGCGCTCCAGGACCGCGGGGCCGCCGAAGCCCTCGCGGGCGAGCAGCCGCAGCGCGTGGCGCGCGAGGCCCGTGACGGCCGCGGCCTCCGGGCCCGTACCGCAGACGTCGCCGATGGCGAAGCCGTACGCGCCGTCGCGGATGGGGAAGAGGTCGTAGAAGTCGCCGCCGACCTCGTTGCCCTCGCCCGCCGCGCGGTAGATGACCTCGACCTCGACGCCGGGGACGTCGGGCAGTTCGGGCGGCAGCAGGCTGCGCTGGAGGGACTGGCTGATGGCCGTGCGCTCCGAGTACAGGCGCGCGTTGTCCAGGGCGAGCGCCGCCCTTCGGGAGAGGTCCTCGGCGAGTTCCAGGATCTCCTGGCGGAAGTGCTCCTCGGTGGGCTTGCCGAGGGTGAGCATGCCGATGACGCGGTTACGGGCGACGAGCGGCAGCACGACGGTCTCGCCGCCGACGGCCGAGGCGGTGGCCAGCGTGGCACCGGGGCCGCTGGACGGGCGCGCGGAGGCGCCCAGTCCGAGGCTGCGCAACGAGGTGCGCAGGGCGGCGTCGTGGGCCGCGTCTCCGGGGGCGCTCCATACGCGGGCCCCGGGGGTGGGCACCGGCTCCGGCGGCGGGACCTTCTGCAGCAGCGTCTTGAGGCCGTCGATGCGGTCCTCGTCCTCGTGCAGCACGAAGGACAGCTCGGGCTCGGACGCCTGGTCGGCGACGGTGTACACGGCACACCAGGTGGCGAGCGTGGGGACCGTCATCTGGGCCATGAGGGCCAGCGTCTGATTGCGGTCCAGGGTGCCGGCGAGCAGGTCGGACGCCTCGACGAGGAAGGACAGGGAGCCGCGGCGGAGCCGTTCGAGCTCGGTGAGGCGGGCGCGTTCGACCGCGAGTGCGATGCGGTCGGCGGCGAACTGCAGGCGCAGCGCCTCTTCGTTGGTGTACCGGCCGGGGGACTCGGCCGCGACGCCGAGGGAGCCGGTGAGCCGGCCCTCGACCTTGAGCGGGACCGTGACGACCGAGCGCATGCCCGTGCCGGAGAGCAGCGGAACGGCCCCCTGTACGGCCGTCAGGTCCTCGTGGACGGCCGGCATGCGGGCCGAGCCGTAGCGGCCGCTGCCGGCCTCCACAGGGACGCGTGCGAAGCGCTGACGGGCGGAGGGGAGCCCCGTGGAGGCGCGTACCTCCAGCTCGGTCTCGTCGTCGGTGGCCAGGAGGAGGTACGCGGCGTCGCCGTCGAGCATGTCGCGGGCGCGTTCGACCGTGCGCTGCAGGAGGCCGTCGAGGTCATCGGGGGCGGGGGAGCCGATGAAGACTTCGAACGGGTCGGCGGGGCCGTGGCCCTCGGACTGCTGGGCGGAGGAGTCCGCAGGGGTGCGCGGCGGGCTCTGGAGGACGGCGCGCTCGTGGTCGCGGACGAGGAGGCAGACCGTGGAGGGCTCGCCGTCGGCGTCGCGCACCCGGAGGTGCGAGGCGTACACGGGGACGACGCGGCCGTCGGCGCCCCTTATGCCGTAGCTGCCCTCCCAGCGGGAGAGCTGGAGGGCCTCGGCGATTCCGGTGCCCGTACCGGGGGTGTGCGGCCAGGCCGCGAAGTCGGTGAGGGGCTTGCCGATCACCTGTTCGGGCGCATAGGCGAAGAGTTCCTGCGCGTCCTCGTTCCAGGAGCTGATGCAGCCGCCGCGGTCGATCTGGACGACGGCGACGCGGACCCGGTGCTCGGCGACGGGGAGGGCGTCTATGGGGAGCGCGGGGCCGGCGGAGCGGGTGCCGGCGGGGCGCTCGGGCAGGTCGAGCTGGAACCAGACGTGCTTCTGGGACGGGGTGTACTCCACGCCCCAGCGGGTGGCCAGGGCGCCGCACAGGAGCAGTCCGCGGCCGCCCTCGCGGTCGGGGTGGGCGAGCGCCTGGCCGGAGCTCTGGACGGGCACCTCGCGCTCCGGATAGCGGTCGCCGACCTCGATCCGGACGCCGGTGTCGGTGCGGAGGCAGAGCACGTCGGCGGCGGTGCCGGCGTGCACGACGGCGTTGGTGACCAGCTCGCTGGTGAGGACGACGGCGTCGTCGATGATGTCGCCGTGGCCCCAGCCCTGGAGGGTGTCGCGCACGAAAGCCCGGGCCGTGGCGACCGAGCGCCCTACCGGCTCGAAGGTGGCAGCGGCCCGCGCGGTGATCACTGGTCTCCTCATGCGTGTGTCGGTGATCTGCTCCCCCATATTCGCGGCGCCCCTCCGAATGCCCGTCGTGCTCGCGCCACCGCACCGGCCGTGCGGGTGGACAGCCGGAGCCCAGGGTACTTACCTTCGACGCCCGCATGGATGCCGGTCACGTGTGTTTCCCGCCCCGGGCTCGCCACGGACGGTATGCGATGCTGCCGAACTGTTATGGCCTGGTTGGGCCATGGTGAAACACTGGGAAGGCTTCAAGAGAAGGCCCGGGTAGAACGGTCGACCCTGCGGGAGGGACACGGTGGAGTCTGGCGGAGCGGCGCGGGGTGCAAGCACGCGCGCGAAAGGCGGACGCTCCCGCAACAACGGGACGACCGAGGTGGACACGGCGGCGCTGAACCGCCTGCTGTCCGCTCTCGTGTCGATGCGGGACGGGAACTTCCGCAAGCGGCTGACCGTCTCCGGCGACGGGATCATGGCGGAGGTGGCGGCCGTCTTCAACGAGGTCGCCGACCGCAATCTGCACCTCACGGGCGAGCTGGCCCGGGTGCGGAGGGTCGTAGGACGTGAGGGAAAGCTCACAGAGCGGCTGGAAGTGGGGGCCTGCGAGGGCTCCTGGGCGGCCGCGATCGACGCGTCCAACGCGCTCGTGGACGACCTCGTACGGCCGGTCTCCGAGGTCGGCCGGGTGCTGTCCGCGGTGTCCGAGGGCGACCTCGAGCAGCGGATGGACCTGCGGACACGGAGCAGTGACGGGACGACGGCGCACCCCTTGCGGGGCGAGTTCCTGAAGGTCGGCCGCACGGTGAACGGGCTGGTGGACCAGCTGTCGGCGTTCACCGACGAGGTGACCAGGGTCGCCAGTGAGGTCGGTACGGAGGGCAAGCTCGGCGGTCAGGCCCGGGTGCGCGGAATGTCCGGTTCGTGGAAGGACCTCACGGATTCGGTCAACACGATGGCCTCACGGCTCACCGCCCAGGTGCGTGACATTGCTCTCGTCACGACAGCGGTGGCCAAGGGTGACCTCTCCCGAAAGGTCACGGTCCACGTCGCGGGCGAGATGCTCGAGCTGAAGAACACCGTCAACACGATGGTGGACCAGCTCTCGTCCTTCGCCTCCGAGGTCACGAGGGTGGCCCGGGAGGTCGGTACGGAGGGCGAGCTGGGCGGCCAGGCCGGGGTGCCGGGCGTCGCGGGCGTCTGGAAGGACCTGACCGATTCGGTCAACCTGATGGCCGGCAACCTCACGGCCCAGGTGCGCGGGATCGCGCAGGTGACGACGGCGGTCGCCAATGGCGACCTGTCCCAGAAGGTCACGGTGAGCGCGCGCGGCGAGGTCGCGCAGCTGGCCGACACGATCAACACGATGACCGAGACGCTGCGCACGTTCGCTGACGAAGTGACGCGGGTGGCGAACGAGGTCGGCGCCGAGGGCCAGCTGGGCGGTCAGGCGCAGGTGCCGGGCGCGGCCGGTACGTGGAAGGACCTCACCGACTCGGTGAACAACGCGTTCCGCAACCTCACCGGTCAGGTGCGGGACATCGCGCAGGTCACGACGGCGGTGGCCAACGGTGATCTGTCGCAGAAGGTCACGGTCGACGTCTCCGGCGAGATGCTGGAGCTGAAGAACACCGTGAACACGATGGTGGACCAGCTGTCCTCCTTCGGAGCCGAGGTCACGAGGGTGGCCCGGGAGATCGGTGTCGAGGGTGAGCTGGGCGGCCAGGCGCAGGTGCCGGGTGCCGCCGGTACGTGGAAGGACCTCACCGACTCGGTGAACACGGCCTTCCGGAACCTCACCGGCCAGGTCCGGAACATCGCGCAGGTCACGACGGCGGTGGCCAACGGTGATCTGTCGCAGAAGGTCACGGTCGACGTCTCCGGCGAGATGCTCCAGCTGAAGAACACCGTGAACACGATGGTGGACCAGCTGTCCTCGTTCGCGGACCAGGTCACACGGATGGCCAGGGACGTGGGTACGGAGGGCCGGCTGGGCGGCCAGGCCCAGGTTCCGGGTGTGAGCGGTACGTGGAAGGAACTGACCGACTCCGTCAACTTCATGGCGGGGAACCTCACGTCCCAGGTGCGGCAGATCGCACAGGTGACGACGGCGGTCGCCCGGGGTGACCTCTCCCAGAAGATCGACGTCGATGCGCGCGGCGAGATCCTCGAGCTGAAGAACACCATCAACACGATGGTCGACCAGCTCTCGGCGTTCGCGGAGCAGGTGACGAGAGTCGCCCGCGAGGTGGGTACGGACGGTCGCCTGGGCGGTCAGGCGCAGGTGCCGGGCGTGGCCGGTGTGTGGCGCGACCTGACCGATTCGGTGAACGGCATGGCGGGCAACCTGACCGCTCAGGTCCGGAACATCGCCCAGGTCGCGACCGCGGTGGCCCGCGGTGACCTCTCCCAGAAGATCGACGTGGACGCCCGCGGCGAGATCCTGGAGCTGAAGAACACCCTGAACACGATGGTGGACCAGCTGTCCTCCTTCGCCGAGCAGGTGACGCGGGTGGCCCGCGAGGTGGGTACCGAGGGCATCCTCGGCGGCCAGGCCGAGGTGCAGGGTGTCTCCGGCACCTGGAAGGACCTCACCCAGTCCGTGAACGGCATGGCGAACAACCTGACTTCTCAGGTGCGCAACATCGCCGAGGTGACGACCGCGGTGGCCCGCGGCGACCTGTCCAAGAAGATCACCGTTGACGCCAAGGGCGAGATCCTCGAACTGGTCACGACCGTGAACACCATGGTCGACCAGCTCTCCGACTTCGCCGAGCAGGTGACCCGGGTCGCCCGTGAGGTGGGTACGGAGGGCCAGCTGGGCGGTCAGGCCCGGGTGCGCGACGTCACCGGCATCTGGAAGGACCTCAGCGACAACGTCAACCTGATGGCCAACAACCTGACCAGCCAGGTGCGGAACATCTCCCAGGTCGCGACCGCGGTGGCCAACGGCGACCTGACCAAGAAGGTCACCGTCGAGGCGCGCGGCGAGGTCGCGACCCTGGCCGACACCGTCAACACGATGGTGACGACGCTGTCTTCGTTCGCCGACGAGGTGACACGAGTCGCCCGTGAGGTGGGCACCGACGGCATCCTGGGCGGCCAGGCGCGGGTGCCGGGCGTCGCCGGTACGTGGAAGGACCTCACGGAGTCGGTGAACTCCATGGCGTCCAACCTGACCGGACAGGTGCGGAACATCGCGATGGTCACGACGGCCATCGCGAAGGGTGATCTGACCAAGAAGATCGACATCGACGCCCGGGGCGAGATCCTGGAGCTGAAGACGACGATCAACACGATGGTCGACCAGCTGTCGTCCTTCGCCGAGCAGGTCACCCGGGTGGCCCGCGAGGTGGGTACGGACGGCCAGCTGGGCGGTCAGGCGCAGGTGCGCGGCGTGGCCGGTACCTGGAAGGACCTGACCGAATCGGTGAACGAGATGGCGGGGAACCTCACCCGTCAGGTGCGTGCGATCGCCGCCGTCGCCGCGGCGGTGACCCTCGGCGACCACAACGTCCGCATCGACGTGGACGCGGCCGGCGAGATCCTGGAGCTCCAGGACAACGTCAACACGATGATCGCCACGCTCCGCGAGACCACGCTCGCCAACGAGGAGCAGGACTGGCTGAAGGGCAACCTCGCCCGGATCTCCGGTCTGATGCAGGGCCGCCGCGACCTCAAGGACGTCGCGAAGCTCATCATGAGCGAGCTGTCGCCCGCGGTCTCCGCGCAGCACGGCGCGTTCTTCCTCGCGACGTCGGCCGACGACAACCAGGAGATCGGCGCGGACGGCGGCGAGGCGGGCGAGTACGAACTGCGGCTGACGGGCTCGTACGGCTATTCGATGAGTGAGATGCCGACGACGTTCCGGCCCGGTGAGACGCTCATCGGCACCGCGGCGGAGGAGAAGCGCACCATCCTGGTGGAGAACGTGCCGGCGGGATACCTGAAGATCTCCTCCGGACTGGGCGAGGCGCCGCCGGCCAACGTGATCGTGCTGCCGGTGCTCTTCGAGGACAAGGTGCTGGGCGTCATCGAGCTGGCGTCGTTCCAGCCGTTCACGCAGATCCAGAAGGACTTCCTCAGCCAGATCGCGGAAATGATCGCGACCAGCGTCAACACGATCTCGGTCAACACCAAGACCGAGATCCTGCTGAGCCAGTCCCAGGAGCTGACCGAGCAGCTCAAGGAGCGCTCGGCGGAGCTGGAGAGCCGGCAGCGCGCGCTGGAGCTGTCCAACTCCGAGCTGGAGGAGAAGGCGGAGCAGCTGCGCAAGCAGAACCGCGACATCGAGGTGAAGAACACCGAGATCGAGGAGGCGCGGCAGGTCCTGGAGGAGCGCGCCGAGCAGCTCGCGGTCTCGATGCGGTACAAGAGCGAGTTCCTCGCGAACATGTCGCACGAGCTGCGTACGCCGCTCAACTCCCTGCTGATTCTCGCCAAGTTGCTGGCCGACAACGCCGAGGGCAATCTCTCGCCGAAGCAGGTGGAGTTCGCCGAAACGATCCACGGCGCGGGCTCGGACCTGCTCCAGCTGATCAACGACATCCTGGACCTGTCGAAGGTCGAGGCGGGCAAGATGGACGTCAGCCCGACCAGGATCGCGCTGGTGCAGCTGGTGGACTACGTCGAGGCGACGTTCCGGCCGCTGACCGCGGAGAAGGGCCTGGACTTCTCGGTACGGGTCTCCCCGGAGCTGCCCGCGACGCTGCACACCGATGAACAGCGCCTCCTTCAGGTGCTGCGCAACCTGCTCTCCAATGCGGTGAAGTTCACCGACTCCGGAGCGGTGGAGCTGGTCATCAGGCCGGCCGGCGCGGACGTCCCCATGGCCATCCGCGAACAGCTCCTGGAGCACGGCGCGCTGCGCGACGCGGACGCCGACATGATCGCCTTCTCGGTGACGGACACCGGTATCGGCATCGCGTCCAGCAAGATGCGGGTGATCTTCGAGGCGTTCAAGCAGGCGGACGGCACGACGAGCCGGAAGTACGGCGGTACGGGCCTGGGCCTGTCCATCAGCCGCGAGATCGCGCGGCTCCTGGGCGGCGAGATCCACGCGGCCAGTGAGCCGGGCCGCGGCTCGACGTTCACGCTGTACCTCCCGTACAACTCGGGCGGGCTGCCGCCGCAGGGCTACCCGCAGCTGGTCGCGGGCGGCTTCGCGATGGACGCGGAGGCGCACGACGCGGAGATCGCCGAGCAGGAGGCGGCGAACCGCGAGGCCGAGGCGGAGCCGATCACTCCGGACGCCGCGGTCTCGGGCCTCAACCGCCGTCGCCGACGCGGCCTTTCGGGCGCGGCGCCGCGGCCCGCGCTGCCCGGCGGACCGACCGTCGCGCAGCCGCCGCAGTCCGCGGACGAGCCGTGGCTGGGCAGCGGACAGGACCTCGTGGCGCCGTCCTCCGAGAGCGGCGGCTTCCACGGCGAGAAGGTGCTGATCGTCGACGATGACATCCGCAACGTCTTCGCGCTCACCAGCGTCCTCGAGCAGCACGGGCTGTCGGTGCTGTACGCGGAGAACGGCCGCGAGGGCATCGAGGTGCTGGAGCAGCACGACGATGTGACAGTGGTGCTGATGGACATCATGATGCCGGAGATGGACGGGTACGCCACGACCGCGGCGATCCGCCGGATGCCGCAGTTCGCGGGCCTGCCGATCATCGCCCTGACCGCCAAGGCCATGAAGGGCGACCGGGAGAAGAGCATCGAATCCGGGGCTTCGGACTATGTGACGAAGCCGGTGGACACCGATCATCTGCTCTCGGTCATGCAGCAATGGATGCGCTCGGAGTGACGGGGCGTGCACGGAGAGGCCGCCCCTCGGCCCATATGCTGACTCGCTGTGGTCGTGCACGTGTGGGAGCACGGTATTCGGGGAACCTTCTGGTCTCCCGCTGCGTTTCTGCTACGTGCACGGTGACATAGCGGTGACAGGGTGTGGCGACAGGCGGGGTGCGGCTACCATGACCGGCACAAGTACGGGCGGCATGACGGAGCCGTCCCCTGGGGCGGCGTCCGGTGGAGTGCCGGGGCGAGGAGGACGGGCCATGGTGCAGAAGGCCAAGATCCTCCTGGTCGATGACCGGCCGGAGAATCTGCTGGCGCTGGAGGCGATCCTCTCTGCGCTCGATCAGACGCTGGTGCGGGCATCGTCCGGGGAGGAAGCGCTCAAGGCGCTGCTCACCGACGATTTCGCGGTGATTCTGCTCGATGTGCAGATGCCGGGGATGGACGGGTTCGAGACCGCGGCGCACATCAAGCGCCGCGAGCGGACGCGCGACATCCCGATCATCTTCCTCACGGCGATCAACCACGGCCCGCACCACACCTTCCGCGGCTACGCGGCCGGTGCGGTGGACTACATCTCCAAGCCGTTCGACCCGTGGGTGCTGCGCGCCAAGGTCTCGGTCTTCGTCGAGCTGTACATGAAGAACGTCAAGCTGCGGGAGCAGGCGTCGCTGCTGCGGCTGCAGCTGGAGGGCGGTCAGTCGGCCGACGACGAGGACGCCAAGGAGGCGGCGGGGCTGCTCGCCGAGCTCTCCGCGCGGCTGGCGGCCGTCGAGGAGCAGGCCGAGGCGCTGTCCAAACAGCTGGACGAGTCGGCGGACGCCGCCGCCGTGGCGACGGCCGCGCATCTGGAGCGGAAGCTGACCGGGCTGCGCCGCGCGCTGGACGCCCTGGAGCCGGGCGCGGGCAACAGCGACACGCCGTCCGTGCCCTCGCAGAACTGACGGCGCGGCGCCGGGCGTACGACGCCGGCGCCGTCCCGCCGCGGAGCTGACCCGGCAGCAGCTCCCGGCGCTGCCCCGGGTGTTGGGCCCGGGACGGGCCAACCGCCCATATGGCGCGTTGGTTACGACACGAACGGGTGAAGGCCCGAGCGCCCGTGTCACCCCGGGCCGTCGCCTGTAACCTCGTCACCATGGCCTCACGTACGTCCGGCAAGGGTTCCCAGAGCACGGCGGGCCCCTCGAAGCAGCGCGCCGGGCGCCCCGGGGGCGCCGCCAAGAAGACCGCGGCCAAGCCGCCCGCCGCCAAGAAGGCACCGGCGAAGAAGGCACCGCCCAAGAAGGCCGCGACCGCGAAGAAGGCCCCCGCGAAGAAGGCGGTGGCGAAGAAGCCCGCGCCGTCGCCGACCGGGGGCGTCTACCGCGCGGTGCGCGCCCTCTGGCTGGGCCTCGCGCACACCGTCGGCTGGCTCTTCCGCGGCATGGGGCGCAGCGCGAAGAACCTCGACCCGGCCCACCGCAAGGACGGCCTGGCGCTGGCGCTGCTGGGCCTCGGGCTGGTGATCGCGGCGGGCACCTGGGCCAATCTGAACGGCCCGGTCGGCGACGTCGTCGAGCTGCTGGTGACCGGCGCGTTCGGCCGGCTGGACCTGCTCGTACCGATACTGGTGGGCGGCATCGCCGCCCGGGTCTTCTTCCGCCCCGAACAGCCGGAGGCGAACGGGCGGATCGTCATCGGGCTGTCGGCGCTGGTGGTCGGCGTGCTCGGGCAGGTCGCGATCGCCTGCGGCTCGCCGGACCAGGACGACGTGGCGGGGGTGCGGGACGCCGGCGGGTACCTCGGCTGGGTGGTGTCCAAGCCGCTGCTCTTCATGGTCGGGCAGACCCTGTCGGTGGCGCTGCTGGTGCTGGTGACCGTCTTCGGCCTGCTGGTGGTCACCGCGACCCCGGTCACGGCCATCCCGCGGCGCTTCAAGGCGCTCGGCGTCCGGCTGGGCCTGTTGGAGACGTACGAGCCGGACGCGGACGCCTTCGCCGACGAGCCGCGCGAGCAGCCGGCCCGCAAGGGCCGCAGGAGCCGCTCCGAGGAGCTTGCGGCGTCCCCCGAGGCCGCGGAGGAGGCCGCGCTCGCCAAGCGCCGGAAACCGCGCCGTACGGCCGCCGAGCCGGTCGCGGAGCCGGCCGCCGAGTGGGAGCCCGCGCGCTCCAAGGACGCGGTGGACGTGGCCGCCGGGTACGCCGCCAACCTGGACGGCGCGGTGCTGCACGGCATCCAGCCCTCGGCCCTGGTGGCCGACATCAGCAGCGGCATCAAGGGCGACCGCGGCGACCACGAGGACAGCGGTACGGCCAAGGGCCCGCAGAGCGCTGTGCCGCCCGCGCGCGGCGCCGAGCCCGATCCGGCGCCCGAGCCGTCCTCGCCGAGCGTTCCGGACTTCACCAAGCGCGCTCCGGAGCCCGTCTCCGACCTGCCGCCGCGCGCCGAGCAGCTCCAGCTGGCCGGCGACATCACGTACGCGCTGCCCTCGCTGGACCTGATGGAGCGCGGCGGGCCGGGCAAGACCCGCAGCGCGGCCAACGACGCCGTGGTGGAGTCGCTGACCAAGGTCTTCCAGGAGTTCAAGGTGGACGCCGCGGTCACCGGCTTCACCCGCGGTCCGACGGTCACCCGGTACGAGATCGAGCTCGGTCCGGGCGTGAAGGTCGAGAAGATCACCGCGCTGGCGAAGAACATCGCGTACGCGGTGGCCAGCCCGGACGTGCGGATCATCAATCCGATCCCGGGCAAGTCGGCGGTCGGCATCGAGATCCCCAACAGCGACCGCGAGATGGTCAACCTCGGGGACGTGCTGCGCTCGGCGGCCGCGGTGGGCGACGACCACCCGATGGTGGTCGGGCTCGGCAAGGACGTCGAGGGCGGCTACGTCTCGGCGAACCTGGCGAAGATGCCGCACGTCCTGGTCGCGGGCGCCACCGGCTCGGGTAAGTCCTCCTGCATCAACTGTCTGATCACCTCGGTCATGGCCAGGGCCACGCCGGAGGACGTACGGATGGTGCTGATCGACCCCAAGCGGGTCGAGCTGACCGCGTACGAAGGCATCCCGCACCTGATCACGCCCATCATCACCAACCCCAAGCGGGCCGCCGAGGCGCTGCAGTGGGTGGTGCGCGAGATGGACCTCCGTTACGACGACCTCGCGGCCTACGGGTACCGCCACATCGACGACTTCAATGAGGCGGTGCGCAGCGGCAAGGCGCAGGCCCCCGAAGGCAGCGAGCGCGAGCTGTCGCCGTATCCGTACCTGCTGGTGATCGTGGACGAGCTGGCGGACCTGATGATGGTCGCGCCGCGGGACGTGGAGGACTCCATCGTCCGGATCACCCAGCTGGCGCGCGCGGCCGGCATCCACCTGGTGCTGGCGACGCAGCGCCCGTCGGTCGACGTGGTCACGGGCCTGATCAAGGCGAACGTGCCCTCGCGGCTCGCCTTCGCGACGTCCTCGCTGGCCGACAGCCGGGTCATCCTGGACCAGCCGGGCGCGGAGAAGCTCATCGGAAAGGGTGACAGCCTGTTCCTGCCGATGGGGGCGAGCAAGCCGACCCGTATGCAGGGCGCCTTCGTGCAGGAGGCGGAGGTCGCGGCGGTGGTCAAGCACTGCAAGGAGCAGATGGCCCCGGTCTTCCGCGACGACGTCACGGTCGGGCAGAGCAAGAAGAAGGAGATCGACGAGGACATCGGCGACGACCTGGACCTGCTGTGCCAGGCCGCCGAGCTGGTCGTCTCCACGCAATTCGGGTCCACGTCGATGCTGCAGCGCAAGCTGCGGGTGGGGTTCGCGAAGGCCGGACGGCTGATGGACCTGATGGAGTCGAGGGACATCGTGGGGCCCAGCGAGGGTTCCAAGGCGCGCGATGTTCTGGTGAAGCCGGAGGATCTGGAAGGAGTGCTTGCGGTGATTCGGGGGGAGGCTCACTGACAGGTCACTCGAAAGAGATCGCAAGCAACCGTTTCTTCTGCCGATACGTCAAGTTGAAGGAAGAGACGGTACGACGCGCGACCGTCGGGCTCTCGGTGCGCACCGGGGGGCCTTCCGATGGCGTACAAAGTCCGTCCTCCCGCTTGCCCGACCCTTTCGGTACACCCCTAGACTGAACATCCAGCAGGTGGCTACACGCTCGAAAGGCGCCCCCGTGTCCATCGGCAACTCCCCTGAAGACGACCGGCCTTCCGTCGGTCGTGTCCTCCAGCAGGCCCGCGTCGACGCCGGACTGACCGTCGACGAGATCAGTACGACCACGCGGGTGCGCATCCCCATCGTGCACGCGATCGAGCAGGAAGATTTCTCGCGCTGTGGCGGGGACGTGTACGCCCGTGGTCACATTCGAACACTCGCACGTGCCGTGGGGCTGGATCCGGCTCCGTTGATCGCCCAGTTCGATGCCGAGCACGGCGGCCGGCCCGCGCCGACCCCGGCGGCGCCGCTCTTCGAAGCGGAGCGCATCCGTCCCGAGCGGCGGCGTCCGAACTGGACGGCCGCCATGGTCGCCGCGATCGTCGCCGTGATCGGTTTCGTCGGTTTCACGCTGTTCAGCGACGGCGGCAAGGGCCAGGAGGCATCCGTCGCCGACGGCCACGTCGGCGAGAGCCCGACCGTCAAGCCGTCCCCGACCAAGACCAAGCCCGCCGACCCCAAGCCCGAGCCCTCCGACAGCGCCATCGCCGGCCTGCCGAAGGACAAGGTGACCATCAAGATCACCGCACGCGACGGGCAGAGCTGGATCTCCGCCAAGGACGCCAACGGCAAGCTCCTGGAGGACGGCCTGCTCCGCAAGGGCGAGTCCAAGACCTTCACCGACAAGAAGCGGATCGATCTCGTCCTCGGTAACGCCGGAGCCGTACAGCTGTACGTCAACGGCAAGGAGGTCAAGGAGATCGGCGACAAGGGCTCCGTGGAGCGCCTGAGCTACACCCCGGGTGACCCGCAGGCCGGCTGAGCGTACGCCCGCCGCCTTCCGGGAAAACGCCGGGGAAACGCCCGCCGCCCCTCCAGGAGAGGCGGCGGGCGGCCGTGTGTCCGGGCGCCGGACGGTGCGGGGAACCCTCCCAGACATGGGGACGTCCGGGACGAAGTAGGCTGGGCGCCATGCCCGAACGCCGTACCGTCGCCCTTGTCACTCTTGGCTGCGCCCGTAACGAGGTGGACTCGGAGGAGCTCGCAGGCCGCCTGGCAGCGGACGGCTGGGAGCTCGTCGAGGAAGCCGCCGAAGCCGATGTCGCCGTCGTCAACACCTGTGGTTTCGTCGAGGCCGCCAAGAAGGACTCCGTCGATGCCCTGCTGGAAGCCAATGATCTGAAGGACCACGGCCGCACCCAGGCCGTGGTGGCCGTGGGCTGCATGGCCGAGCGATACGGCAAGGAGTTGGCCGAGGCGCTGCCCGAGGCCGACGGCGTGCTCGGGTTCGACGACTACACCGACATCTCCGGCCGCCTCCAGACCATCCTGAGCGGCGGAAACGTCGAGGCGCACGCCCCGCGCGACCGGCGCAAGCTGCTGCCGATCAGCCCCGCCGAGCGCCAGGGCGCCGGGGTCGCACTCCCCGGCCACGGTGACGCACTCGCCTCGGCCCCCACGGACCTGCCCGAAGGCGTGGCGCCCGCCTCCGGGCCGCGCGCCCCGCTCCGCCGCCGCCTGGGGAACAACCCCGTGGCCTCGGTGAAGCTCGCCTCCGGCTGCGACCGCCGCTGCTCCTTCTGCGCCATCCCGTCCTTCCGCGGCTCCTTCATCTCGCGCCGCCCCTCGGACGTGCTGGGGGAGACCCGCTGGCTGGCCGAGCAGGGCGTGAAGGAGATCATGCTGGTCTCCGAGAACAACACCTCGTACGGCAAGGACCTCGGCGACATCCGCCTCCTGGAGACGCTGCTGCCGGAGCTGGCCGCGGTCGACGGCATCGAGCGCATCCGCGTCAGCTACCTCCAGCCCGCCGAGATGCGGCCCGGGCTGATCGACGTCCTGACCGGCACCGACAAGGTCGCCCCGTACTTCGACCTGTCCTTCCAGCACTCGGCCCCCGGTGTGCTGCGCGCCATGCGCCGCTTCGGGGACACCGAGCGCTTCCTGGACCTGCTCGCGCAGATCCGTACGAAGGCGCCGCAGGCCGGTGCCCGCTCCAACTTCATCGTCGGCTTCCCCGGGGAGACCGAGGAGGACTTCGCCGAGCTGGAACGCTTCATCAGCGAGGCGAGACTCGACGCCATCGGCGTCTTCGGGTACTCCGACGAGGACGGCACCGAGGCGGCCGGCTACGAGAACAAGCTCGACCCCGACGTGGTGGCCGAGCGCCTGGCCCACCTCTCCCGGCTGGCCGAGGAGCTGACCGCGCAGCGCGCCGAGGAGCGCCTGGGCGAGACCCTCTCCGTGCTGGTGGACCGGGTCGACGACGAGGACGGCGTGGTCGGCCGCGCGGCGCACCAGGCCCCGGAGACCGACGGCGTCACCCTCCTCACGACCGGCCAGGACCTGGCCCCAGGTCGTATGGTCGAAGCAAAGGTGGTGGCGACCGAGGGCGTGGACCTCGTGGCCGAGCCGCTGCCGCTCGGCGCGGAGCACGGCGCCGGGTGTCCCGAGGAGGCGGGCAGATGACCGGAGTCCCGGCTTCCGCCGCAGGTGCTTCCGCCGCCGGCGGGGCCGGACGGCCGAAGACCGTCCGGCGGCAGGCCGGGCTGTGGAACATCGCCAACATCCTCACGATGCTGCGGCTGGTCCTGGTACCGGTCTTCGTGCTGCTCCTGATGCACGGCGGCGGGTACGACCCGGCCTGGCGCTCGTTCGCCTGGGCCTCCTTCGCCATCGCCATGATCACCGATCTCTTCGACGGACATCTGGCGCGCGCCTACGACCTGGTCACCGACTTCGGGAAGATCGCCGACCCGATAGCGGACAAGGCGATCATGGGCGCCGCACTGATCTGCCTGTCGATCCTGGGCGACCTGCCCTGGTGGGTCACCGGAGTGATCCTCTTCCGGGAGCTCGGCATCACGCTGCTGCGCTTCTGGGTGATCAGGCACGGTGTCATCCCGGCCAGCCGCGGCGGCAAGATGAAGACGCTCGCCCAGGGGACCGCGGTCGGGATGTACGTTCTCGTGCTGACCGGTCCGCTGGCCACGCTGCGCTGGTGGGTGATGGCGGTGGCCGTGGTGCTGACCGTCGTCACGGGCCTGGACTACGTGAAGCAGGCCGTCGTCCTGCGCCGGGCCGGGCTGGCCAAGTCGCGGGAGGCCCTCCGGGCGAGGTCCGGTGAGGGCTCCGGTCAGGGGCCGACGCGGTGAGTGGCGGTACGGAGGCTGCGCACGAGGCCCAGGAAAGCTCTGGGGCGCGCGCTGACGGCCTTGCGGCACCTGTCGCGCCTTCTGCTGCCTCCAGCGCCGAAGAGGGCGCTGGGCGGGCGCTGGCGGCGTTGACGGAGCGCGGGCAGACGCTGGCCGTGGCCGAATCGCTGACCGGCGGCCTGGTCGCGGGCGCGCTCACCGCGGTTCCTGGTGCCTCCCGGTGCTTCCGGGGCTCGGTCACGGCGTACGCGACCGAACTGAAGAGCCTCGTACTGGGTGTGGACGGCGCGCTTCTGGCCACCCGTGGTGCGGTGGACGCGGATGTCGCCCGGCAAATGGCACAGGGTGTCCGACGCGTGCTCGGCGCCGACTGGGGTATTGCCACAACAGGGGTCGCCGGCCCCGACCCCCAGGACGGGCAGCCGGTCGGCACGGTCTACGTCGCGGTCGCGGGACCCGGCGGTGAGGGAAAAGCGCGCCGACTGGCGCTGGACGGCGATCGAGACCGGATCCGTCGGGACAGCGTCACCGCAGTAGTGGATCTGCTGTTGAGCGAACTGACAGAAAATGCGCGGGCAAAGGATACGGAACATCACGGGGGTATCTGATGTTTACAGCCCTGAGTGAACACGAACTCGCTCCCGGCACGGCTGAGGCCCGAGGCGGTACGGTGGGGCGAGAAGGATCCGGATCCGAGGTCCGAGGAGGGAGCCAGCGATGATTCTGCTCCGTCGCCTGCTGGGTGACGTGCTGCGCCGACAGCGTCAGCGTCAAGGCCGCACCCTGCGCGAGGTCTCCTCCTCCGCCCGGGTGTCTCTCGGCTATTTGTCCGAGGTGGAGAGGGGGCAGAAGGAGGCTTCCTCCGAACTGCTCTCGGCGATCTGCGATGCGCTGGACGTACGGATGTCCGAGCTCATGCGGGAGGTCAGCGATGAGCTGGCGCTCGCGGAGCTGGCCCGGTCCGCGGCCGCGAGCGAGCCGGTGCCGACGCCGGTGCGTCCCACGTTCAACGCCGTGTCCGTCACTTCGCTGACGGGCGTTCCCGAAGAGCGCGTGACGATCAAGGCTCCGGCGGAGGCCGTGGATGTCGTAGCGGCCTGACCGCACGGTTTCAGGCATGAAGAAAACCCTGGTGGGCACTCGCCCGCCGGGGTTTTCGTGTTGCCGTGGGGCAGTACGGAGACTCCCGTCCGAACTGCGGCTTTTCTGGTCATGAGGCATCGTTTGTACGATGGCCAAAACGGACCACTCGCTTTGAAACGGGAGTAATGCATGCCTGTCGTCAACAGCACGCTGTCCGAGAGCGACCGCAAGACGGTCGGCGACGCGCTTCAGGGCGCGCTGGTGGATCTGGTCGACCTGTCGCTGCTCGCCAAGCAGGTCCACTGGAACGTCGTCGGCCCGCGCTTCCGGTCCGTCCACCTCCAGCTCGACGATGTCGTCGCCAGCGCGCGCGGCCACGCCGACACGGTGGCCGAGCGGGCCTCCGCACTCGGTGTGAACCCCGACGGCCGCGCGGAAACGGTCGCCAAGACGAGCGGGATCGACGCCGTCGACGCCGGCTGGATCAAGGACAACGACGCCGTGGGCACCCTCGTACGGGCGCTCGGCGCCGTCATCGAGCGGATGCGGGAACGCATCATCGCCACCGACAAGCCCGACCCCGTCACCCAGGACCTCCTGATCGGGCTCACCGCCGATCTGGAGAAGCACCACTGGATGTTCCAGGCCGAGGCGGCCTGACGGGGCCCGAGGGCGGTCCGACGGGCCCTGCTGCGGCCTGATGACTGCCTGAGGGCGACCTGAAAAGGTGCTTTCCGGTGGCCCCGATCGCTTCCGACCCGTAGTGCCGGTGGCTGACCGCTGCCGGACAGCCGGTGACAGACTCCGGAGCCGGGTCGGACCGGTCGGGAACGGTTCCGTCCGAGCGCGTGTCGTGCGTTGCGGAACGCGCCGTTCGTGCCCCGGTGCGCCCTCCCGCCGGAGGGCCATGGCCGACTACCGTCGACCGGAGGAGGCAGTCATGGCATGGCGCGGCTTCTTCTCCCGGCACCCGGTCCGGGGCGCGGGCGCCGGACCGCCCGGGACACCGGGCCGCGGCAGGGTGGGGGCGCCGGGCCGCGGCCCGGTGGGCGGTGCGGTGGTAATGCTCCGCCAGGTGCCGGGCCGCTGGGCCGCCGCGGTGCTCTTCGGGGTGCTGTGGTGGTGGGCCGTGCTGCGACTGCTCTTCTGGCCCGAGGGAGCGGGGGTCGTGGAAGGTGCGATGGCCGCGGGCGGCTGGGGTCTGAGCCTGCTGCCGGTGCACTGCGTACCGCGTCGGGCGCGCCGAGGTGGGGGGCGCGTCGGCGCGGCGGGCTGGCACACGCGCGGCGGCTGCGTGGGTGCCCCGAACGACTCCGCTCTCACGGCGCGGCTCACGAGGGCGTGGCGGCACGGGCGGTGGGGACGCTCGTGAAGCGTCCCGCTTCCGGCCCGAGGGGCGTCCGGCCCTGAAGGGCCTCCGGTCCTGAGACGCGTTCGGTCCTGAGAGGCGTCCAGCCGTCTCTTGCGTCAGGGAGCCCTTGCGCCATCGGAGTCCTTGCGTCAGGACATCGCGTCCGTAGGGGGATCGGGCTGGCAGCGCGGGCACCAGTACGTGACGCGGGCCTGTGGCCCCGGGGCCTGGTCCGCGACCAGGATCGGCGTCTCGCAGCGCAGACAGGGGCGGCCGGCGCGGCCGTACACCCACAGGCGGCGGTCCGGGCGCGCGCTGGGCGTGGTCGTACGGGCGAGCCGCCGTTTGTTCGCCTCCAGCAGCCGCTTCGCCAGCGAGACCGCCCGGTCGGGGCGTGGCAGCGCGCCCACCGGCAGCCAGGGCGAAGCGCGCAGCAGGAAGCACAGCTCGCACTTGAAGACGTTCCCGATCCCGGCCAGATTGCGCTGGTCCAGCAGCGCCTCGCCGAGCGCCCGGTCCGGGTCGGCCAGCAGCCGCCGCAGCGCCTCGTCCGGGTCCCAGTCCGGGCCGAGCAGGTCCGGGCCGAGATGGCCGACGACGCTGTCCTCGTCGGCGGTGCGCAGCAGCTCCAGTACGGGCAGGCGGTAGCCGACAGCGGTGCTCTCCGCCGTGGCCAGCACGGCGCGGATCTGGTGGTCGGGACCGCCGCGCCAGCGCTCGCCCGCGCCGTACACCCGCCAGGCACCGTCCATCCGCAGGTGCGAGTGGAGCGTCAGGCCGCCGTCGACGCGGGTGAGGAGGTGCTTGCCGCGCGGCAGTACCTCCTGGACGGAGCGCCCGGCGAGGTCGGTCGTGGCCAGTTTCGGTACGCGCAGGTCGGTACGGGTCAGCCGCCGCCCGGCCAGTGCCTCGTGCAGCTCGGCGGCGGCCCGCCAGACGGTGTCGCCTTCGGGCATGGCTCCATCATGCCGTGCGCGGCGCACGGGGCGGCGCGAGAGCATGCCGTGCGCGGCGCACGGGGCACGGGGCACGGGGCGCGAGAGTATGTCGTGCGTGGCGCACGGGAAGCGCGAGCCGCGTCACTTCTGCCCCTCCCCGGCTCGCCGCGCCCTCATATCCGCAGCCGCAGCCCCCTCGGTGTCGCGTGGAAGCCCGCGGCCTCCAGTTCGGCGGCCAGCGGCGAGGTGAGCGCCGAGGAGCCGTTGATGCGCTCGATGGTGAGCGCGCCCACGAAGCCGTTCCGCACCGCGGCCGCGAGCGCTTCGAAGGCGAGCCGCACCCGGGCCCCGCCGCTCTCGTCACCGGCCTGCCAGGCCAGCAGGGTCTTGCCGCCGCGCTCCATGTAGACCGCCAGCTCGCCGTCGACCACGACGACCAGCGAGCCCGCTTTGCGCCCCGGCTTGTGGGACGAGCCCTCCGGCGGCTCCGGCCAGGGCAGTGCGGCGCCGTACGCGTTGGCCGGGTCCGCGGCGGCCAGGACGACCGCCCGCGGCGTGCCGCCGCCGCGGGCCGGTCCCGCCGGCTGCCAGGAGCCGCCGGGCGCGGTCTCCTCGGCCGTACGGTCCCGGCTCGTACTGACCGCGCGCAGCCGGTCCACCGCGCCGTCCATCGCGAACTGGGCAGCGCCCAGCCCCTCGACGACGTACCCGCGGCGGGCCTGGCCGGTCTCCTCGAAGGCGGACAGCACCCGGTACGCCGCGGAGAAGCCGCCTTCGACACCCTCGGCCGCCACCGCGCCCCGGGTGACGATCCCGTGCCGGTCCAGGAGCGTGTGGGCCAGCGCGTGTGCCCGGTGGGTGGGGTCCGGCTCCAGTACGGGCAGCAGCGACCAGCGTCCGGCCACCGTGGGCGGCCCGGAGCGGGACGCGGTGGGGCGGCCCGTCCGGCCGGTGGCGGCGGTGAGGCCGCCGTACCGGCCGCGCGGGGTGGCGCGGCGGGCGCGGTGCGCGGTGGCCCCGGCCGTCCGGCCCGAGCCGAGCAGCGAGCGGAGCGGCGCCAGGGTGTCGTTGGTCAGCCGCCCGGACCAGGCCAGGTCCCAGACGGCGTCGGCCAGTTGGGGATCGGTGACCTCCGGATGCGTCGTGGCGCGCACCTGGTCGGCGAGCTGACGGAAGAACAGGCCGTACCCGGGCGCGAGGGCGTCCAGTACGGACTGGTGGAGCGGCGTCACCTCGAAGGGGTGCGGCTGCGGCAGCAGAAGCGGCGCGGTGTCGGCCGGATACAGGGCGATCCAGCCGTCCTTCCCGGGCAGCGCGCCGGCGCCCGCCCACAGGACCTCGCCCGTGGAGGTCAGCTCGTCCAGCAGGGCGGGGGAGTAGCCCGACACCCGGGACGGCAGGACGAGCCGCTCCAGGGCCGAGGCGGGCACCGGCGCGCCCTGCAACTGCTCGACGGCGCGCATCAGTCCGTCGATGCCGCGCAGCCCCTGGCCGCCGACGCTCTGCCACTGCGGCAGGAAGGCGGCCAGCGCGGGCGGCGGCACCGGCTCCAGCTCGTGCCGCAGCGCGGCCAGCGACCGCCGCCGCAGCCGCCGCAGCACCTGCGCGTCGCACCACTCCTGGTGCACCCCGGACGGCGCGAACTCGCCCTGGACGACCCGGCCGGCGGCCGCGAGGCGGTGCAGCGCCCCGTCGGTGACGGCCGTGCCGAGGCCGAAGCGGGCGGCGGCCTGCTCGGAGGTGAACGGGCCGTGCGTGCGCGCATAGCGGGACAGCAGGTCGCCGAGCGGGTCCTTGACCGGCTCCATGAAGGACTCCGGGACGCCCACGGGCAGCGCCGTACCGAGGGCGTCGCGCAGCCGCCCGGCGTCCTCGATCGCGGCCCAGTGCTCGGCGCCCGCCACCCGCACCCGGATGGCGCGCCGGGCCGCGCCCAGCTCCGCAGCCCACGCGGGATCCGCGCCGCGCTCGGCCAGTTCGGCGTCGGTCAGCGGCCCGAGCAGCCGCAGCAGGTCGGCGACGCCCTCGGCGTCCTTGACCTTGCGGTCGTCGGTAAGCCACTGCAGCTCGCGCTCCAGGTCGGCGAGGACCTCCGGGTCCAGCAGCTCGCGCAGGTCGGCCTGGCCCAGCAGCTCGGCGAGCAGCCGGGAGTCGAGCGAGAGGGCCGCGGCGCGGCGCTCGGCCAGGGGGGAGTCGCCCTCGTACAGGAACTGCGCCACGTACCCGAAGAGCAGCGACCGGGCGAACGGCGAGGGCTCCTGGGTGGTCACCTCCACGAGCCGGACGCGGCGCGACTCGATGTCCCCCATCAGCTCGGCCAGGCCGGGGACGTCGAACACGTCCTGCAAACACTCGCGGATGGCTTCGAGGACGATCGGGAAGGACCCGAACTCGCTCGCCACCTGGAGCAGTTGCGCGGCGCGCTGGCGCTGCTGCCACAGGGGCGTGCGCTTGCCGGGATTGCGCCGCGGCAGCAGCAGGGCGCGTGCCGCGCACTCCCGGAAGCGTGCGGCGAACAGCGCCGAGCCGCCCACCTGGTCGGTGACGACCTGGTCGACCTCGCCCTTGTCGAACACGACATCGGCGGCGCCCACCGGCGACTGGTCGGGGTCGAACTCCGCGCCCGCCGCGTCCGGATCGGTGTCCAGCAGGTCCAGGCCCATCAGGTCCGCGTCCGGCAGCCGCAGGACGATGCCGTCGTCGGCGTGCATCACCTGCGCGTCCATGCCGTACCGCTCGGTCAGCCGGGCGCCCAGGGCCAGCGCCCAGGGGGCGTGCACCTGCGCGCCGAACGGCGAGTGCACCACCACTCGCCAGTCGCCCAGCTCGTCCCGGAAGCGCTCGACGACGATCGTGCGGTCGTCGGGGACGTGGCCGCACGCCTCGCGCTGCTCGGCGAGGTAACTCAGGACGTTGCCCGCGGCCCAGTCGTCCAGCCCGGCGGCCGACAGCCGGGCCCGGGCCGCCTCCGGGGCCAGCGCGCCGATCTCGCGGAGGTACGCGCCGAGCGCCCGGCCCAGCTCCAGGGGACGGCCGAGCTGGTCGCCCTTCCAGAAGGGCAGCCGGCCGGGCACTCCGGGGGCGGGGGAGACCAGCACCCGGTCCCGGGTGATGTCCTCGATGCGCCAGGAGGTCGTGCCGAGCGTGAAGACGTCGCCGACCCGCGACTCGTACACCATCTCCTCGTCCAGCTCCCCGACGCGGCCGCCGCCCTTCTTGGGGTCGGCGCCCGCCAGGAAGACCCCGAAGAGGCCGCGGTCGGGGATCGTGCCGCCCGAGGTGACGGCGAGCCGCTGGGCACCGGGCCGGCCCGTGACGGTGTTCGCGACCCGGTCCCACACGATGCGCGGCCGCAGCTCGGCGAACGCGTCGGAGGGATACCGGCCCGCCAGCATGTCCAGCACGCCGCTGTACGCCGACTCCGGGAGCGCCGCGAACGGCGCGGCCCGCCGCACCACCGCCAGCAGCTCCTCGACGTCCCAGGCGTCCATCGAGACCATCGCGACCAGCTGCTGCGCCAGCACGTCCAGGGGGTTGGCCGGGACCCGCAGCGCCTCGATGGCGCCCGCGCGCATCCGCTCCGTGACCACCGCCGCCTGCACCAGGTCGCCGCGGTACTTCGGGAAGACCACACCCGTGGACACCGCGCCCACCTGATGGCCGGCGCGGCCCACCCGCTGCAGCCCGGACGCGACCGACGGCGGCGACTCCACCTGGACGACCAGGTCCACCGCGCCCATGTCGATGCCCAGCTCCAGGCTGGAGGTGGCCACCACGGCCGGCAGCCGGCCCGCCTTCAGGTCCTCCTCGACCTGGGCGCGCTGCTCCTTGGACACCGAGCCGTGGTGCGCCCTGGCCAGCACCGGAGGCGCGCCCTTCGCACCGCCGGACTGGGCCATCAGTTCGGCGGGGGAGTGGTCCTCGGGCATCGGCTCGCCCGTGGCACGCTCGTACGCGATCTCGTTCAGGCGGTTGCACAGGCGCTCCGCGAGGCGGCGCGAGTTCGCGAAGACGATCGTTGAACGATGCGCCTGTACGAGGTCGGCGATGCGCTCCTCGACGTGCGGCCAGATGGACGGCTTGTCACCGCCGGAGTCCCCGACGGGACCGGTCTCCTTCACGGGCGAGCCGCCCAGCTCCCCCAGGTCCTCGACCGGCACCACTACCGAGAGGTCGAACTCCTTCCCCGAGGGCGGCTGCACGATCTCCACCCGGCGGCGCGGCGACAGGTAGCGCGCGACCTCCTCCACGGGCCGGACCGTCGCCGAGAGTCCGATGCGGCGGGCCGGGCGGGGCAGCAGCTCGTCCAGGCGCTCCAGGGACAGCGCCAGATGCGCGCCGCGCTTCGTCCCCGCGACGGCGTGCACCTCGTCCAGGATCACCGTCTCCACGCCCGCCAGGGCATCCCGCGCCTGGGAGGTCAGCATCAGGAACAGCGACTCGGGGGTGGTGATCAGGATGTCCGGCGGGCGGTTCGCGAGGGAGCGGCGCTCGGCGGCGGGGGTGTCGCCGGAGCGGATGCCCACCCGGATGTCGGGCTCCGGCAGGCCGAGCCGGACGGACTCCTGGCGGATGCCGGTCAGCGGGGAGCGCAGATTGCGCTCGACGTCGACCGCGAGGGCCTTGAGCGGGGAGACGTACAGCACCCGGCAGCGCTTCTTGGGCTCGGCGGGCGGCGGGGTGCTCGCGAGGGAGTCCAGGGAGGCCAGGAAGGCCGCGAGGGTCTTGCCGGAGCCGGTCGGCGCGACGACCAGCACGTCGGAGCCCTCGCCGATGACCCGCCAGGCGCCGTCCTGCGCGGCGGTGGGCGCGTGGAAGGCCCCCGTGAACCAGCTTCTGGTCGCGGGGGAGAACGAATCGAGCGCGGTCCTCGCCATGACCCCATCGTGCCTCGGACCACTGACAATCGGCCGCCGACGGCCGTTCCGCAGGGCGGACGCGCAGGTCAGCGACGGCGCGCCCGGCGCAGAATGGAGGCATGGGGAGGAACGGGGGCGAGTGGGCGCGGCACTGGCGGTACGCCGGGCTGCCCGGACTCGATCTGCTCCGGGCCCGCTACGTCCGGCACGCCTTCCCGCGCCACAGCCATGAGGGCTTCGTGCTGGGCGCGGTCAGCGGCGGGATCGAGGAGGTCGGGCTGCCCGGGGGAACCGTACGGGCGGGCCACGGCAGCGTCGTCATGATCAACCCCGAGGTGCCGCACTCGGCGCGGGCAGGCGTCGACGAGGGGTGGTCGTACTCCACGCTCTACCCGTCCGCCGCCCTGATCGCGGAGATCGCCGCCGAGACCACCGCACTCCGCGGCACGCCCGGCTTCACCGAGTCCGTCGTCGACGATCCCCGCACCTCCCGGCTCATCCACGAGGTGCACCGGGCGGCGGAGGACGGCAACGCGCTGGCCGCCGACAGCCTGCTGAGGATCGCCGTGGCCCGGCTGCTGCGCAGGTACGGAGGGCCGCTGCCGGGCCTTACGCCCCGTGCGGCGGGTGCGGCCGGGGCGGCGCGGGCGCGGGAGATCCTGCAGGAGCGGCTGACGGACCCGCCGTCGCTGGAGCAGCTCGCCGCACAGCTGGGCACCAGCCCCTTCGCGCTGCTGCGCGCCTTCAAGAGGGCCTACGGAATGCCGCCGCACGCCTGGCTCACCGATGCGCGGGTGCGCCGCGCCCGGCACCTCCTGGACCGCGGCAGCACGCCCGCCGAGGCGGCGGTGGCCGTCGGCTTCACGGACCAGCCGCATCTGAACCGGCACTTCACGAGGATCGTCGGCGTACCGCCGGGTGCGTACCGGCGCGAGCGCGGCACCTCGTAGACGACGCCGCCTTCCCGGGGACAGCCGGCGGCGTGCAAGAACGTACAAGACCGCCGGGCGGTTCCTGCCTAGCGTGAGGCGCGTGACAGAACAGATCGAAGACACCGCACCGCCCGGGATACCGGGCGGAACGGCCGCCGCGCCCCCGGGCGCGGCGCCGCGCAAGTCCGACGCCGCCGTCATCAGGGACGCGCTCGGCGTCGGCGTCGCCGTCGGCCTCTCCGGCTTCGCCTTCGGCGTCACCTCGGCGGGCGCGGGCCTGAGCGTGCTGCAGAGCTGCCTGCTCAGCCTCCTCGTGTTCACCGGCGCCTCGCAGTTCGCGCTGGTCGGCGCGCTGGGCGCGGGCGGCAACCCGTTCGCCGCCGCGGCCGGCGCCTTCTTCCTGGGCGCCCGCAACGCCTTCTACGGGCTGCGGCTGTCCGGGCTGCTCGGCTATCGGGCGCTGCTGAAGCCGCTCGCCGCGCACTGGGTCATCGACGAGACGTCCGCCGTGACGCTCGCCCAGCCCGACCGGCGCAGCGCCCGCCTCGGCTTCACCGTCACCGGACTGACGCTCTACGTCCTGTGGAACCTCACCACGCTGGCCGGCGCGCTGGGCGCCGAAGCGCTCGGGGACACCGCCGCCTGGGGTCTGGACGCGGCCGGGCCCGCCGTCTTCCTGGCGCTGCTCGCGCCCATGCTGAAGACCACCGCGGAGCGCGCCGTGGCGGGCCTCGCGGTGGTCCTGATGCTGGTCACCCTGCCGGTACTGCCCGCGGGGGTGCCGGTGCTGGTCTCCGCGCTGGCCGCCCCCGCCGTACTGCTGGCGCAGGGCGCCCGCTCCCGTAGGACAGCGCGCGCACAGGAGGAGAGCCGGTGAACACCTGGATCGCGATCGGCGCCACCGCCGTCGGCTGCTACCTGCTGAAGTACGCGGGCCTGCTGGTGCCCGCCGGCCTTCTGGAGCGGCCTCTCGTGAAGCGGCTCGCCGCGCTGCTTCCGGTGGCCCTGCTGGCCGCCCTCACCGCGCAGCAGACCCTCAGCGAGGGGCACCACCTCGTGCTGGATGCCAGGGTGGCCGGTGTCGGCGCGGCGGCCCTCGCCCTAGTACTGCGCGCGCCGTTCCTGTTGGTGGTCGCGGCCGCCGTGGTGGTCACGGCGGGGGTACGGGCGCTCGGCGGCTGAGACGGCGAGGGCGGGCGCTCGGCGGCTGAGACGGCGAGGGCGGGCGCACCTTCGCCGGTACGCCCGCCCCGCCGCGCAGCCCGTACGCCCGCCCTCGCCGGCGCTCTACTCCGTGCCCAGCCGGCGCGCGTCCCCTTCCGGGCGCAGGAAGAGCGTGACCGCCACCCCGGCCGCCGTCACCAGTCCGGCCATCAGCACGTACGCGCCGAAGTACCCGGAGGCGACGGTTGTGCCCGCGTCCACGATGCGCCCCATGACGAGCGGCGCCAGCACGCCCGCCAGGGCGAACACGCACGTCAGCGCGCCCAGGGTGACGCCGCGCCGGTCGGCGGGGGAGATCCGGGAGACCGCGGTCGCCGCGACCGTGAGGATGACGTCGGTGACGGCCATCGGCCCGAGCAGCAGGACGATCTTCAGCCACAGCACGTCCGTCGCGGCGAACCCCACCATGGCCACGCCCGTGAGGACCATCATCAGGCCGGTCTTCACGCCGGAAGGCCAGGCGAGGCGCGGCGGCAGCCCGGCCGCTTCCCGCTTGACCGACCGCTGGACGAGCGCCCCGTGGGCCAGCATCGCGGCCCCCTTGGACAGCGCGGACAGCATGATCAGCAGGCTCGCGCCGCGCAACGAGAGCCCGCCCACCTCCTGGAAGTAGTCCGCCGACCAGGTCAGCCCGGCCGACAGCGTCCAGTACGCGGCGAAGGAGCCCAGCGCCGCGGCCAGCCAGGTCCCCGACAGCAGCAGCTTCCGGTACGGGACCCCGGCCACGGGGGCCGCGCCCGAGGAAACACGCTCCGGTGTGCGCCGCCCGCCCACCGGAGGCGCCAGCGGCCCCTCCTTCCCGTAGCGCAGCCACACCGCCGCCCAGAGGAGCCCGACGAGGCCGACGACCCCGAAGGCCCAGCGCCAGCCCCAGTGGTCGATGACCACGCCCAGAGTGGGCGCCGCGATCGCCACCCCGGCCGCCGCACCGGCCAGCAGCACCGCGGTCGGCAGCGTGCGGTCCTTCTGTTCGAACCAGCCGTACAGGTGGTGCAGCGCCACCGGGGACGCCGGCCCCTCCGCCGCACCCAACAGGACGCGCGTGACCACCAGCACTCCGAAGCCGGCCGCGCCGATCAGCATGGGCAGCTGCGCGGCCGACCACAGGAGCGCCATGCCCAGGAGCAGTACGGAGGTGCGCACGGTGCGGGTGAGGAACGAACCGGCCAGCGCCGCCAGGCTGAAGAGCGCGAAGAACGCCGAGGACGCCGTGCCGAACTGCTCCCGGGTGAGCCCGAGATCGTGCATCACCGGGTTCGCGGCCAGGCCCATGACCGTCTTGTCCGCGAAGTTCACCAGCATGAAGGCCAGCAGCAGCCATGTCGTGCGCCAGGCAGGACCCCGTACGGCGGCGGACGCGCCCGCTGCGACGGCCGGCGCGGACTCGGCGGCGGCCGTCACCGAACGGCCTCGGGCGCCGTCCCGCTGTCCGCCGCGGAGCCGCACGCGCAGCCGTCCTCGTCCGCCACGACGCCGACCGAGATGCGGCCCGCCGCCCGCCGACGGCCGCTCTCGCTGCGCGTCAGCTCCGTGGTGAGGTCGGACCCCTCGACGACGGCCGCCGACTCCGCAGCCGCCCACCGGAAGACGCCCCGGGCCATCGTGGAGGACTCGGCGGCGGCCCGCTTCGCGTACACCTCCGCGCGGACCCGGGCCACCTCGCGGTCCTCCGGCGCCGCCAGCGCCGCGGTCTCCGCCAGGTGCGAGGCCAGCCGCAGCTCCCCGCGGCCCAGCAGGTCGGCCGCCCGGTGCGCCAGTACGACGGCGCCGCCCGCCGCCTCCGCCAGCTCGGCGGCCAGCTCCGCTTCGGGCGCGGGCTTGAGGTGCGCCGGATTCTGGTCGTACCAGCCGCCCCACAGTCGCCACAGGTTGCGCACCACGAACTCCGGCTCGTCGTAAGCGGGATGGAGGTACGGCTTCGCCAGCAGCTCGGCCGGGACCTTGACGCCGTGCAGCACCTCGTCCAGGCGCAGCCCGGCGTTCATCAGCTCGCGCGTCTGGGTGCACAGCGACTCCAGCAGCTCGGCGCTGTCCCCGAGGGCCTGCGCGACCCGGGACGCGCCGACGATCGGCACGCCGTGCCCGGGGAGCAGTACCTCGGCACCCAGCTCCGCCATCGCGCGCAGCGCACGCGCCCAGTCCTCCGGGTAACGCTGCACCTTCTGGGGGTTGCCGGCGTTCGGCGAGTTCCAGATGAACAGGTCACCCGTGCACAGCGTCTTCAGCTCCGGAATCCACACGTAGGTGGCGTCGTCCGTCTCGCCGCGCGCATGGAAGAGCTCGAACGTCAGGTCCCCGTAGTGCAGCGTGAGCCGGTCCCGGTAAGTGGTGTCCGGGTAGCGGTAGCGGGTCGGCCAGTTGAGCGCCGGCACCCCGAACTGCCGCCGGTTGATCCAGGAGTTGTAGCCCGCCGTCTCCGTATAGCGGTCGAAGCGCGCGGCCACCGCCTCATGTGCCACCACCTCGGGAGCGGCCACGCCCCGCGCCCGCGCGTCCTCGTCGAACGGGCCGACCCCGAAGACGTGGTCCACGTGCCCGTGCGTGTAGACGATGCTGCGCACTTCTTTACGCGGTGCGTCGTCCGTTGCCGCGCCGAAAGCCGTCACCGCCGTGTGCAGTTGCCCGGCCGTGCGGACGTCCCCGGAATCCACCAGCACCAGTCCGTCCGACCCGGTGTCGAACACCGCCACGTTGGCGAACGCGGGCAGGAACCCGGTCCGCTCGCCGATGCGCACCAGAGCGTCCCCCGTGTACGCCCTGGAGAGGTGGGCGAGCAGGGTGTCCTGGCCCTGCCAGACACGGTCCACGTAGGCGAGATAGTCGTCGAGGCTGTGCTGCGTCATAGAAACGGCTCCTTACGAGGGACGGATGCCGGCCGGTACGCCGCGGGCCTTTCGCGGCCGGGCCACCGAGTCTGAGCCGCGTCCGGCCCTGACGACATCCGGCGCCGTCACACCGCCCCGGCGCCGGTACTGTGACGCGTCACAATTTCCGCCGCTCCTCCGGGGGCGGCGCGGGACCGCACCCGGAGGAAGGAGGCGCGCGTGCCGCTGTCCGAGGCAGCCCGTGACCTGGCCCTGCGCTGCGAGACACGGGTCAACGAACTGGCCCGCGAGATGTCCGGAGACGTGTTCGCACATCTCCCCGGATACGCCGAGCTGCCCGACGACATGAAGGACGTCGAGATCGCGGCCACCGCACGGCACGGGCTGCGCCTCTTCATGCGGCGAGCCCGCGGCGAGGGCGGCCGCCGCGGCGACCATGCCCTCTTCAGGCAGCGCGCGGCGCAGCGCGCGGAGGAGGGGCTGCCGCTGCACCTGTTGCTGCGCACCCACGCGCTGGGCACCTACGCCCTCTGGCGGACGCTGCGCGAGGAGGCCCGTCCCGGTGAGGAGGCCGCCCTCACCGAGCTGGCCGACTTCCTCCTCCGCAACCAGGACGGCGTCATGGGGGCGGTCGCCGAGACCTACCTCGACGAACGCGCCGCGCTGGACGCCGAACGGCGCGAGGAACGGCGCACACTCGCGCGTGCCCTGATCGACGGCGCGCCCGCCGCCGACCGGGACGCGCTGGCGGAACGGGGCCTGGACGGCCCCGTCACGGTCCTCGCGCTGCGCCTCCCGCCGGCCGGCGGTCCCGCGCCCGCGCCGATCGCGGTCCGCCGCGGCCTGCGGCGCCTGCAGACCGCCCTGGAACGCGAATTCGGCACCGACGTACTCCTCAGCCTGGACGCCGCGGGCGGCCACGCGCTCGTACCGGGCGCACCGGAGCCCGAGGACGGCCTCGCCCGGCGGCTGGCCCGCGCGTACGGCGGCCCGGTGCGCTGTGCCGCCGCACGGTCCGAGAGCCCCGAGGGCGTCCCGTACGCCGCGCGTACGGCCTCCGAGGTGATCCGCATCGCGCACGCCTCCGGACGGCCCCCGGAGCTCCACCGGCTCGCCGACGTGCTGCTCGAGTTCCACCTCTCGCGCCGCGACGAGAGCAGCCCGATGATCGCCGCCCTCCTCGACCCGCTCGACGGCCGCCCCGAACTCACCGACACCCTGCGCGCCCACCTGGAGACGCGCCAGGACCGCCGCGCGACCGCACGGGCACTCGGGCTGCACCCGAACACCGTCGACAACCGCCTCGCCCGCATCGCCGAACTCACCGGCATCGACCTGGCCTCCCCACGGGGCACCACCCTGGCCCTGTGCGCGCTGCTCCTCAGAGACAGCGCCCAGGACAGCGCTCCGGAACCGCCTTCAGGGACGCCGCTCCCCGGCCGCTCGCCCTCGGGGGCGGATCACCCGATGTCGCGCCCGTAGGCGCGCAGCGTCCGCAGGGCCTTGAGGGTCACCATCGGGCGGCACTCCAACGTGGTGCTCGGCGCCCACGCCCGCCAGTTCACCGGCCAGCCGCCGTCCTCCTCCTGGAGGGCGGCGAGGTGGTCCAGTGCCCGGTCCATCTCCGCGTCCGTGAACCAGCCGCGCGCCGGGGACGCCGGCGTGGGCGCGTAGTCGTACGCGAAGTGGTGCTCCCCGGGCGCGTACCCCTCCGCCACCGGGATCTCGTGCGCCCGCTCGGGCTCCACGACGACCAGCCCCTGCTCCCGTACGAGCCTGCCCAGCCGCTCGGCGGCGGCCGCGGCGCGCGCCCGGTCCGGCACGCCCGCCAGGAACCCCAGTGCGGCCTCCGCGCCGTACGGGTGCGTCTTCTCCAGGGATTCCACCGCCTGCCAGCAGTAGTCCGTCGCCCGGAACAGCCAGGCGTGCCACACCTCGTTCCGGTGCAGCAGCCCGACCACCGGGCCGGTCGCCAGCAGATCGCTCGGCGGATCGTCCACCACCGGGATCCAGGGCGCCGCCGGATAGCCGCGCAACGAAGGGTGCAGGGCGGGCAGGGCACCTTCGGGGGTGGAGATCTGCGTCAGGTAGCGGCAGACCTGTTCCACCCGGCGGCCCTCGCAGCGCCCGATGGCGTCCAGTACCGCGAGGGCGTGCGCGGTGTGCAGCGGCTGGCTCACCGGACCGCGCAGGTCCGGCTCCAGGGCGTGCCCGTACCCGTTGTCGTCGTTGCGGTAGGCGTCGAGCGCGGTCTCGACGGCGTCCGCGCTGCCGCCCAGGAAGTGATGTTCGAAGCGGCGCTGTTCCAGGACCCGCGCGGTGAGCCAGATGAAGCGCTCGGCGCGCGCCAGAGGGGTCGTCGGTGGGCTTGCGGTTCCGTCCATGGCCCGACGGTAGGACGGAACCCGCGGCCGGTCAGCGGCTCGCGCACGGCTGCACTCTCAGGGCGGGATACTGGGCTCATGCGGTTGACGGACTTCTGGCAGCGGATGGCGGATCATTTCGGCGCGGCGTACGCCGACTCCTTCGCGCGCGACTACGTGATGTCCCAGCTGGGCGGCCGGACCGTCCACGAGGCGCTCGACGCGGGCTGGAGCGCCAAGGAGGTGTGGCGCGTGGTCTGCGCCGTCATGGACGTGCCGTACGAGAAGCGCTGACCGCACCGCACCACCCGGATCCCGCTCCGCGCCGACCCGGCGTGACGCGGGTCAGGGCCCGCGTTGTCCGACCCGTACGCGAGACTTGAGCCGTGTCCGCGACTCCGAAGCCCACCGGCCCCGACGACCGACGACCGAACGAACCGCGCGCCGCTGCGCGGATGCCGCGCTGGCTGCCGCGCGCGATGGTGCTGGCACTCGCCCTGCTGGCCTGTTTCCAGCTGGCGAGCTGGGCGTTCCATCAGCTCATCTCGCTGCTGCTGAACATCCTCATCGCGTTCTTCCTGGCGCTGGCCGTCGAGCCGGCGGTCGACTGGATGGCGGCGCGCGGCGTGCGGCGCGGGGCGGCCACCGGGCTGGTCTTCCTCGCCGTCCTGGTCGCCGGGGTGGGCTTCATGACCCTGCTCGGCTCCATGCTGGCGGGACAGATCGCCACCATGGTCGGCGAGTTCCCGCAGTACCTCGACTCGGTGATCAGCTGGACGAACGAGACCTTCCACACCCACCTCTCGCGCGTGGAGGTGCAGAACAACCTCCTGAGATCCGACTGGCTGCAGAAGTACGTCCAGGACAGCGCCAACAACGTCCTCGCCGTCTCCGCGACCGTCCTGGGCTCGCTGTTCAACCTCCTCACCGTGGCGCTGTTCTCCTTCTACTTCGCGGCCGACGGCCCCCGGCTGCGCCGCGCGCTGTGCTCCGTACTGCCGCCCACCCGGCAGGCCGAGGTGCTGCGCGCCTGGGAGCTCGCGGTCGCCAAGACCGGCGGCTACCTGTACTCCCGCGGCCTGATGGCCCTGATCTCCGGCATCGCGCACTACGTCCTGCTGGAGATCCTCGGCGTGCCGTACGCGCCCGCGCTGGCCATGTGGGTCGGCCTGGTCTCGCAGTTCATCCCGACGATCGGCACGTACCTCGCGGGCGCCCTGCCGATGCTGATCGCCTTCACGGTGAACCCCTGGTACGCGGTCTGGGTGCTCGGCTTCGTGGTCGTCTACCAGCAGCTGGAGAACTACCTCCTGCAGCCGCGGATCACCGCGCGGACCGTGGACATCCACCCGGCGGTCGCCTTCGGGTCGGTCGTCGCCGGCACGGCACTGCTGGGCGCGGTCGGCGCGCTGATCGCCATCCCCGCGACGGCGACGCTGCAGGGCTTCCTCGGCGCGTACGTCAAGCGGTACGAGGTCACCGACGACCCGCGGGTGCTGGGCCGCGGCCACCGCAGACGGGGCGCCTCCCTCCTGGCCAAGGTGCGGCACGTCCTCCGCGCGGAGCCGACGGAGGCGCCGCTGGACGAACGCCGGCGGTCCGGGGACGAGGACCGGCCGGGAGAGCGGGGCCGGGGAGCGGACGGGGAGCCCGGCACCGACCGGCGCCGGGAGGACGACGGGCCCGCCGACGACTGAGCGGTTCCGAGGCCCGGACCGGGGCTCGGGCGCGGCGTGGTGCGCTTGACACCAAAATCGAACATCCATTCTTATGAGGGCTACGGCCCCTATTTTCTGGGGGTTCCCTGGAAGTTATCCACAGGTCGAGGCCGGGTCCGGGCGCATTGTCAGTGGCAGGCGTTAGCGTCATGGACGTGAAGCGATCGACTCAAGCGAACCGGGTGGAACCCATGGCAGGCACTGACCGCGAGAAGGCGCTGGACGCCGCGCTCGCACAGATTGAACGGCAATTCGGCAAGGGCGCAGTGATGCGCATGGGGGACCGGCCGAACGAGCCCATCGAGGTCATCCCGACGGGGTCGACCGCGCTCGACGTGGCCCTCGGCGTCGGTGGCATCCCGCGCGGCCGTGTGGTCGAGGTCTACGGCCCGGAGTCCTCCGGTAAGACGACCCTGACCCTGCACGCCGTGGCGAACGCGCAGAAGGCCGGCGGCCAGGTGGCCTTCGTGGACGCCGAGCACGCCCTCGACCCCGAGTACGCCAAGAAGCTCGGCGTCGACACCGACGCCCTGATCCTCTCCCAGCCGGACAACGGCGAGCAGGCCCTGGAGATCGTCGACATGCTGGTGCGCTCCGGCGCGCTGGACCTCATCGTGATCGACTCCGTCGCCGCCCTGGTGCCGCGGGCCGAGATCGAGGGCGAGATGGGCGATTCCCACGTCGGCCTCCAGGCCCGGCTGATGAGCCAGGCGCTGCGGAAGATCACCAGCGCGCTCAACCAGTCGAAGACCACCGCGATCTTCATCAACCAGCTCCGCGAGAAGATCGGCGTGATGTTCGGCTCGCCGGAGACCACGACCGGTGGCCGCGCCCTGAAGTTCTACGCCTCGGTGCGCATCGACATCCGCCGTATCGAGACCCTCAAGGACGGCACGGACGCGGTCGGCAACCGGACCCGCTGCAAGGTCGTGAAGAACAAGGTCGCCCCGCCCTTCAAGCAGGCGGAGTTCGACATCCTCTACGGCCAGGGCATCAGCCGCGAGGGCGGCCTGATCGACATGGGCGTGGAGCACGGCTTCATCCGCAAGTCCGGCGCCTGGTACACGTACGAGGGCGACCAGCTCGGCCAGGGCAAGGAGAACGCCCGCAACTTCCTCAAGGACAACCCCGACCTGGCCAACGAGGTCGAGAAGAAGATCAAGGAGAAGCTGGGCATCGGTGTGAAGCCCGAGGACCTGCCGGCGGAGCCCGGCGCGGACGCGGCCGGCACCCCGGCCGAGCCCGCCAAGGCCGTCCCGGCCCCCGCGGCCAAGGGCGCCAAGGCAGCCAAGGCCGCAGCGGCCAAGAGCTAGTCCCCCGCCGTGACCCGCCGAACGCACTGGCCCGACAGCGGCGAGCACGACGCCGCGCCCGTCGCCGATGGCGGCATCCCGGACAGCGGTGGCCCGGCCTCGTCGAGGGCCGGGGACGGGCCGCCGCGCACACCCGAGGAGCAGGCGCGGGCGATATGCCTGCGCCTGCTCACCGGAAACCCACGCACGAAGAAGCAGCTCGCGGACGCGCTGCAGAAGCGGGGCATCCCCGACGAGGCGGCCGAGGAGGTGCTCTCCCGGTTCGAGGAGGCCGGGCTGATCAACGACGCGGCCTTCGCCGATGCATGGGTGGAGTCCCGGCACCACAGCCGCGGCCTGGCCCGCCGCGCGCTCGCCCGGGAGCTGCGCACGAAGGGCGTGGAGTCGTCGCTGATCGACGAGGCCGTAGGGCAGCTCGATCCGGAGCAGGAGGAGCAGACCGCCCGAGAACTGGTCGACCGCAAGCTGCGGTCCACGCGGGGGCTGGACCGCGACAAGCGCCTGCGCCGCCTCGCGGGCATGCTCGCCCGCAAGGGCTACCCGGAGGGCCTGTCCCTCCGTGTCGTCCGCCAAGCCCTGGAAGCAGAGGGCACCGACGACCCGGGCCTGCTCGACGACTACGTACCGGGGGACTGAGCCCGGGGACTGAGCCCGGGGACTGAGACGGACGACGCCGGGCTGTCCGCGCTCTTCGTGCTCTCCGTGCTCGGCGTGGGGGCGGGGCGGGCCTGCATGCGCCGGGTTTTGGAGGAGGAGGGGTGGGGTGGGGGCGGGGGGGGAGGCCCCCCGAGGCTGTGCGTCAGGTGCGCCGACCGGCGGGGCTAGGCGTCAGACGCGCCGACCCCGGGGCTATGCCCCAGGCGCGCCGACCCCCGGGCTATGCGTCAGGCGGACTGACCGGCAGCCCCGCCGCCCGCCATCCCTGGAAGCCCCCCGCCAGGTCCGTCGCGCGGTGCAGTCCGAGCCGGCGGAGGGAGACGGCGGCGAGGCTGGAGGCGTAGCCCTCGTTGCAGATCACGACGGTGCGGAGGTCGTGGCTCGTGGCCTCGGGGGCGCGGTGGTCGCCGGTCGGGTCGAGCCGCCATTCCAGTTCGTTGCGTTCCACGATCAGCGCGCCCGGGATCCTGCCGTCCCGCTCGCGCAGCGCCGCGTAACGGATGTCCACCAGCAGCCCGCCGGCCCGCTGGATGGCCGCGGCCTCGTGCGGCTCCACCCGGTCCAGTTCCGCACGGGCCTGCGCCAGCAGGTCGTCGATCGCGCTCATGCCCACTCCTCCGGACGCTCGATCTCCTCGAGCCGCAGTACGGCGCCGCTGCGGCTGTAGCGCCGCATCAGGGGGAGCGGCGGGTAGTAGGCGTGTACGGACACGGCGTGGGCGGACGGCGAGGCGTTGAACACCTCGTGCACGTGGTGGGGGCCGAACGCCCGGCCGCGGCCGTCGCTCAGCCGTCGCTCGCGGTCCACGTCCGCCGCGAGTTCGAGCGTCTTCCAGCCCTCGGTGGGGAGTTGGACGGCGAGGGACTGTTCGGTCAGTTCGCCTGCCGCGGCGGCGAAGGCGCCGCGCGAACCGCCGTGGTCGTGCCAGCCGGTGCCCGTTCCGGGCGGCCAGCCGATGAGCCATGCCTCGCTGCCGCCCGGCCCGTCCAGCCGGATCCAGGTACGGCCCTCGGGGTCGAGCGGGAGTGAGGCGATGAGGTCCGCGTCTGCGGCCGTCCGGCGGACGAAGTCGAGCAGTTCGGAGGCGGTGGGGCCCGGGCCGTCGGCGGGGGGCGGTGGGGCGGGGACGCGTACGGCGGTCGCGGTGGCGGGTGCGTCGGTCATAGGGGAACCGTCCTGAGTGATCACAAGGGAACGCGCGGCGTACGGCGTGGGCGTCGGCCCGAGGAGCACGACGAGCGCGACGAGCGCGAGAAGCCCGTCGGCTCAGTGGCCCGGGCGCGTACACGCAGGTCCCGGCGCAGCCACCACACGCAGGCCCGAGCACAGCCGCGCACGTACGGAGGGCAACGCCGGGCGCGCATGCCCAGAGGCACGCACGCCGCGCAAAGAGGAAGGGGGATCGGTGACCGGGTCCGGATCAGGAGCCGGTCAGCGGGACGGGCGACACACGCAGCCCGCGTAGCGGACCAGGTCCAGATGGACCCTCCGCCAGAAGTGCGAGTCGGTGTCTGTCACGCTCCGGAGTGAAGCACGCGGTTCGGGCGACGGTCAACCGCGAGACGGACGCAATTGATCACCATGGCCAATGATTCAGCCGATCCGTGACGATCACCGTTCACCGGGCCGGAATCCAGGTCCCGGCCCCGCCCCGACCCCGGCCCCAGCCCCGGCCCCAGCCCCGGCCCCAGCCCCGGTCCCGCCCACGGTCCCGGCCCCAGCCCCGGTCCCACCCACGTCCCGGCCCTGGACTCGGCCCCGAACTAGGTACCCGTACCAGCCCCGGACCCGACCCCCGACTCGGACGCCGGACTCTCCCCCTCACCCCCGCACAACGCCCGCACACACGCCTGGAGTTCGGCCGGGCGGACGCCGGCGAGGGCCGTGACGAGGTGGCCGTCGGGGCGGACGAGGAGGACGTTGTGGGCGGCGGCGCCCGGGTAGTACTCCGCGACCAGGATCTCCGCGGTCAGCGGCAGCGCCGCCACCGCGTCGGCCAGCTGCGGCATCAGGCCCGCCGACATCCAGTGCCGGCGGTCCCACACCCCCGTGCCCGGCGCGACCAGGACGACCAGCAGGCCGTGCCCCAGCCGGTCCCGCAGCCGTACGGCCGAGCCGTCGGGCGCCGTCACTGCGACGTCCGCGACCGGCCCGCCCGGCTCGGTACCCACCCGGACCGCGCCGGCCAGCGGCGTGGCGGGCGCCAGCGGCGACCGGTCGTACACCGGAGGCGCGCCCAGCGGCCCGCGCCCCAGGTGCCCGTCCGTCAGCAGCGACGTCCGCCCGCGCCCGGCCGCCGTGACCACACCCCGCAGCCGCCCCCGGGCGCCGCCGTCACGCAGCAACGGCAATGCCTGGTCCGCGGCGCGCAGGCGGGCGGCGACGGCGGTCCTGCGCTCCGCCTGATAGCTGTCCAGCAGCGTGTCGGAGGCGCCGTGGTGCCAGGCCAGCGCCAGCTTCCAGGCGAGGTTCTCGACGTCCCGCAGCCCCTCGTCCAGGCCCTGTGTGCCCAGCGCGCCGAGCAGGTGGGCGGCGTCCCCGGCGAGGAACGCCCGCCCGGAGCGCCAGCGCCGCGCGAGCCGGTGGTGGACAGCGTGGACCCCGGTGTCGAGCAGTTCGTAGGGCGGCACGAGCGAGCCGGCCCCTTCGTCCGTCCCGGCTCCGCCTCTGCCGCCCCGGCCCGTGTCCGTACCGGCGGCCCAGCCCGCCAGCGTGTCCCGGATGCGTGCCACCAGCGCGTCCGGGGTGACCAGGTCGCGGCCCGGTGGCAGCAGCCAGTCCAGCCGCCAGACGCCGTCCGGAAGGGGGCGGGCCGTCACCTCTCCGGCGGGCCCGCCGATGGTCCCGGCCCGGCCCGTTCCGGCGGCGCCGCGGCGCGGGGGCGCGCGGTGCAGCAGGGCCTCGCCGGGCCAGGGGAGTTCGGTGCGCAGGGCGGCGACGGCGTGCCGTTCGACGGCGGTACGGCCGGGGAAGCGGATGTCCAGCAGCTTGCGCACGGTCGACCGCGGGCCGTCGCAGCCGATGAGGTAACTCCCGCGCCACCATGTGCCGTTGGAGCCGCGGGTGTGTACGCCGACGCCGTCGGGGTCCTGGGTCAGCTCGATGACGCGGCTGTCGGGGACGACCTGTACGAGTGGTTCGCGGTCGAGGGCGTCGCGGAGGGCGCGCGCGAGGGCGTGTTGGGGCACGTGTATGGGTGACGGGAAGGCGTGCGTGCCGTCGTCGTGCGCCGCGCTGTCCAGCGTGCGCGCCGTGATCGCCTTCCCGCGCGCGGCCGCCGCACCCTGGCCGGGCCCGCCACTGCCGCTCTCCGCGCCGCCCTCGTGGCCCCAGTCGTCGTCGGCCCGGTCGCGCCCGCCGGCCGGCTCGTCCCACTGCGCCGGGACCGCCCCGGTCCCCGCAACCGTGAATTCCACCCGGTCCAGCAGCCGCCGGCGCTGCACCGTGCGCCAGGCCGCCCAGCGGGTGCCCTCGGCGCCCAGCGTCTCGCCGCAGCCGAGCCGGGTGAGGAAGGCGGCGGTGTCGGGCCGCAGTACGGCGGTACGGGCGAGCCGGACCTCCTCGCGGCCGTCGGTCTCGTCCAGTACGACGGATGGGACGCCGAGCCGCGCGAGGGCGACGGCGAGGGAAAGGCCGACCGGGCCGGCCCCGGCCACGATCACCGGGTCCACGAAGCCCCTCCCCGGACCTGGAGCTTCTTACGGGACGTACAGGAACTGGCAGTTGGGGCCCGGTGCGCGATCACACAGCGTATGCAACCTAGTGCGGGCGTGCCGCGTCAAGTGACAGAGGCAGCGGCGCCCGGCGCCGCTGCCTCTGTCACTTGTCGGCCCGTCAGGTCCTCACTGCTGATAGGCAGTAGACGAATCGGGCGTTCTGTGCAGGCCCTATTCCTTCGTCTTCTCCACCGGACCCGGCGTCGTCGCCCCGTCGATGGCGCCCATCGCGTCGCCCGCCGTCAGCGCCTGGCCCGCCTCGGCGACCGCGATGCCGGTCTTGGCGCGGCGGCCGCGCCGCTCGATCCAGGTGGCGAGCGAGGAGAGCGCGAGGCACATGGCGACGTAGATGACGCCGCCGGCCACGATCAGGGGCAGGTAGGTGTCCTGCTCGTTGATGGTGGTGTTCTGTGCCATCAGGCGCAGCGTGTACAGCAGCTCCTCGTAGGTGATGACGAAGCCCAGCGAGGTGTCCTTCAGCGTCACCACGAGCTGGCTGATGATCGTCGGCAGCATGGCCCGGATCGCCTGCGGCATCAGGATCGTGGTCATGACCTGGGTCTTGCGCATGCCGATCGCGTACGCGGCCTCGCGCTGGCCCTTGGGGACGGAGTTGATGCCCGCCCGGAGGACCTCGGCCTGTACCGAGCCGTTGTAGACCGTCAGGCCGATCACCAGCGCCCAGAACTGGGTGCCCTCACCGGTGAAGCCCAGCTCGGACTGGTAGCTGAGGAAGAGCACCCACAGGGCGTAGATGGTGATCAGCAGCGGGATGGCGCGGAAGAGCTCGATGAAGCCGGTGGTCAGCCAGCGGATCGTCTTGTGGTCGGAGAGGCGGCCGACGGCGAGCAGGACGCCGAGGACCAGCGACAGGACCGCGGCCACCGCGAAGACCTGGAGGGTGGTCAGGACACCGTTGAGGATGTTGGTGCGGACGTTCGCGTAGTTGAGGATGTCCCACAGCTCGGGGTTGAGCTGCCCCTTGGCGTCCAGGCGGAGCACGACGAAGACGAGCAGCCCGAGGATGGCGAGCGAGCCGGCGGCGGCGTAGACGCGGTTGCGCACCTTGGCCTTGGGCCCGGGAGCGTCGTAGAGAACACTGGCGGTCATCGGGCCACCTCCAGGCGGCGCTCCAGCAGCCGGAAGATGCCGCTGATGGTGAAGGTGATCACGAGGTAGGCGAGGGCGATCCACAGGAAGATCCACCCGATCGCGAAGCCCTTGTCGCTCAGCAGCTTCGAGACGTTGAACAGCTCGGTGTTGCTGAACGCGCCGGCGATCGCGGAGTTCTTCGTCAGCGCGATGAAGATGCTGCTCAGCGGCGGGATGACGGTACGGGTGGCCTGCGGCAGGACGATCATGCGCAGGGTCTGCATGAAGGTCATGCCGATGCTGCGGGCCGCTTCGGCCTGGCCCAGCGGCACGGTGCCGATGCCCGAGCGCACCGCCTCGCACACGAAGGACGAGGTGTAGAAGCCCAGCGCGAGCGTGGCGAGCACGAAGGGGCTGATGCCGGGGAAGAGGATCAGCGGTACGACGAAGAACGCGACCAGGAACAGCAGCGTCAGCGGCGTGTTGCGCAGCAGGGTCACCCAGGCGGTGCCGAAGGCCCGCAGTGGCGGTACGGGGGAGACGCGGAAGCCGGCCATGAGGATGCCCAGAACGAGCGCGAGCGCCGCGCTGGCCGCGGTGAGCGCGATGGTCCCCAGGAAGCCGTCGCGGAACTCTGGTAGGTGATCGAGGAGTACGTTCATGGGGTCTCCGCGGTTGCGGTCAGAAGGAGGCGGCGGACGGGCGCGCGGGACCGCGCCCCGTACACCCACCGCGGCGGGCGTACGGGGCGGTCGGCGAGGCCGTTGACGTAGGGAGCGCGGGGCGCGTCAGTAACGGGGCAGCGGCGTCTTGGGCTCTTCGTACGAGGAGCCGGACTTGCCCAGCGTGCCTTCGTACGCCTTCTTGTAGTCGCCGTTCTTGATGTGCGCTTCGATGGCCTTGGAGATGGCCTCGCGCAGCGCCTTGTCGTCCTTGTTCATGCCGACGCCGTAGGGCTCCTCGGTGAACGGCTTGCCGACGACCTTCAGCTTGCTCGGGCGCTCGGCGGCGTAGCCCTTGAGGATCGCGTCGTCGGTGGTGACGGCGTCGACCTGGCCGTCCAGCAGCGACTTGACGCAGTCGGAGTACTTGCCGAGCTCGGTGGTCTCGGCGCCGTACTTCGCCTTCTTGATCTCCTGGAGCGGGGTGGAGCCGACGATCGAGCAGACCTTCTTGCCCTTGACCTTGTCCGGTCCGGTGATCGTCTTCTCGTCCTTGCGCACGAGGAGGTCGGCGCCGGCGGTCATGTACGGGCCGGCGAAGCCGACCTGCTTCTTGCGCTCGTCGTTGATCGTGTACGTGCCGACGTAGTAGTCGACCTGGCCCTTGGAGATCGAGGTCTCGCGGACGTTGGAGTCGACCGTCTTGAACTCGATCTGCTTGGCGGAGAAGCCGAGGTCGGCGGCGACCATCTTGGCGATCTCGATGTCGAAACCGGTCCGCTTGCCGTCGGAGTCCTGGAAGCCGAGGAACGGCTGGTCCGCCTTCGCGCCGATGATGATCTTGCCCCGCTGCTGCGCCTTCTTCAGCGTCGGCGAGTCGATCTTCACGTCCTTGGCGACCTTGTAGTCGCCGCTGAAGACCTGCTCGCCCTTGGGCTTGTCACCGGCCGTACCGGACTTGCCGCCGCACGCCGTCGCCGTCGCGGTCAGCGCGAGCACCACCGTGGCCGCAGCGGCCGTCTTACGCATCCTCATGGTGAAGTTCCTTCGGTTCAGCAGGTGTGGGCAGTCATCGGGGCCACTGCGGTCAGTGGTGCAGGATCTTGGAAAGGAAGTCCTTCGCACGGTCGCTGCGCGGGTTGTTGAAGAACTGCGTCGGCTCGGCCTCTTCGACGATCCTGCCGTCCGCCATGAAGACGACGCGGTTCGCCGCCGAGCGTGCGAAACCCATCTCGTGCGTGACGACGACCATGGTCATGCCGTCCCGGGCGAGCTGCTGCATGACCTCCAGCACCTCGTTGATCATCTCCGGGTCCAGCGCCGAGGTGGGCTCGTCGAAGAGCATCACCTTCGGGTCCATCGCCAGCGCCCGGGCGATCGCCACGCGCTGCTGCTGGCCGCCGGAGAGCTGTGCGGGGTACTTGTCCGCCTGGCTGCCCACGCCGACCCGGTCCAGCAGCGCACGGGCCTTCTCCTCGGCCGCCTTCTTGTCCGCCTTGCGGACCTTCAGCTGGCCCAGGGTCACGTTCTCCAGCACCGTCTTGTGTGCGAAGAGGTTGAAGGACTGGAAGACCATGCCGACGTCGGCACGGAGCCGCGCCAGCTCCCGGCCCTCCTGGGGCAGCGGCTTGCCGTCGATGGTGATGCTTCCGGAGTCGACGGTCTCCAGGCGGTTGATCGTGCGGCACAGTGTCGACTTGCCGGACCCGGACGGACCGATCACGACGACGACCTCGCCGCGCTTGATCGTCAGATCGATGTCCTGGAGCACGTGCAGCGCGCCGAAATGCTTGTTGACCCCTGTCAGCACGACCAGATCGTCCACCGCCGGGGCGGGGCCCCCGGGGTCCTTGGTCACCGATACTTCGCTCATCGGCGGGTAGCTCCGTCCTCCTCGGTTGAGAGGACAGTAGTGACGCAGTGCGATCAGCGTCAGTACATCTGAGCGGAAATTGAGCATAACGATCCGGCTGCAAAGCGACACTCTGGGTGAACGGGGCGCACGGTGCGTGGACGCGCCCGGCGGCCGGTTTGCGGAGGGCAATGGTCCGTTGCGTACGGGCCGGTACCGGCTGGGTAACAGATGTCCTCACCGGACCTGCTGCCCCTTGACGGGTCCGCCGTCGATCGCGGTAGATGCCCTGATGGCCTGCGACGCGAGCGAGGAGAGGGGGAGGGCCGATGCGGCTGCTGCTGGTGGAGGACGACAACCATGTCGCCGCGGCGCTCTCCGCCGTGCTCGCCAAACACGGCTTCGAGGTGGTGCACGCCCGCAGCGGTGAGGAGGCGCTGCACGCGCTCGTACCGGACGCGGCGGAGTCCTTCGCGGTGGTACTGCTCGACCTGGGCCTGCCCGACCAGGACGGATTCGAGGTCTGCGGCCGGATACGGAAGCTCACGAGCACCCCGGTGATCATGGTGACCGCGCGCTCCGACGTCCGCTCGCGCATCCACGGCCTGAACCTCGGCGCGGACGACTACGTGGTCAAGCCGTACGACACCGGGGAGCTGCTGGCCCGTATCCACGCGGTGAGCCGGCGCACCGTGCACGGTCCCGGGGAGCAGGCGGCCGAGGACGGGGGCGGCGAGCACCTGCTGCGCATCGGTGCCGTCACCATCGAACTGGCCACCCGCCAGGTCTCGGTCAACGGGGGCGCGGTCCCGCTGACCCGTAAGGAGTTCGACCTCCTCGCCCTTCTTGCGCAGCGCCCCGGAGTGGTCTTCCGCCGGGAGCAGATCATCAGCGAGGTGTGGCGGACGAGCTGGGAAGGTACCGGGCGCACCCTGGAGGTGCACGTCGCCTCGCTCCGTTCCAAGCTGCGGATGCCCGCGCTGATCGAGACGGTGCGCGGCGTCGGTTACCGGCTCGTGGCGCCCACTCCCGCGCCCCCGGCTTCCTGACGGCCGTCCGGCACCGTGCGCACCCGCCTCCTCCCGCTCCTCATCGTGCTGCTGGCCGGTGTGCTGCTCGCGCTCGGCTTCCCGCTGGCCGGCAGCCAGGCGGCGGGCGAGCAACAGCGGGTGGTGGTGGACCGGATCGACGACGCGGCGCGCTTCGCCTCGCTGGCGCAGTTCGTCACCGCCCGGCCCGGCGCCGACGGCCGGGCCCCCGCCGAGGACGAACGGCTCAGCACGCTCCGTACCGAGCTCCAGCGGTACCACGATCTCTACGGCATCCGTGCCGGTGTCTTCTACCGCGATCGTTCCCCCATGGCTGCCGCACCCGCGCGGTGGCGGGTACCGAGCGAGGGGGAGGGACGGCAGGCTTTCGATGAGGCGCTCGCCGGGCGGCGCAGCCACGACCCGCACCAGGCGTGGCCCTGGGACGACCGCCGGCTGCCGGTCGCCTCGCCGGTCATCCGGGACGGCGACGTCGTGGCGGTGGTCTTCACCGACTCGCCCACGCAGCAGCTGCGTTCGCGGATCCTGCACGGCTGGCTGTGGCTGGTGGCGGGGGAGGCGCTGGCCATGCTGGTCGCGGTCGGCGCCGCGTTCCGGCTCACGGGGTGGGTGCTGCTGCCCGTACGGACACTGGACGCGGCCACCCACGACATCGCCACCGGACGGATGAAGTCCCGGGTGGTCGCCGGTTCCGGCCCGCCCGAACTCCGCCGGCTGGCCCGGTCGTTCAACGAGATGGCGGACAACGTCGAGGACGTACTGGAGCAGCAGCGCGCCTTCGTCGCCGACGCCTCCCACCAGCTCCGCAATCCGCTCTCCGCCCTCCTCCTGCGCATCGAACTGCTCGCGCTCGAACTGCCCGAGGGCAACGAGGAGATCGCCTCCGTGCGTACGGAGGGCAAGCGTCTGGCCCGGGTGCTGGACGGGCTGCTGGACCTGGCGCTGGCCGAGCACACACCGGCCGACCTGCAGCTCACCGATGTCGCGGCGCTCGCCGCCGAACGGGCCGACGCCTGGCGGCCGCTCGCCGACGACAAGGGCGTGACGCTGCGCTACGAGGGGCACGGCGCGGTCACGGGCTGGGCGGACCCGGTGGCGCTCTCCAGCGCCCTGGACGCGGTCGTCGACAACGCGCTGAAGTTCACCCCGGCCGGCGAGGAGGTCACGGTCGCCGCGGCCCCCGAGGGCGAGCGGGTCCGGATCACCGTCGCCGACCACGGCCCCGGCCTCACGGAGGAGGAACTGGAACGGATCGGTGACCGCTTCTGGCGCAGCGGCCGCCACCAGAACGTCTCCGGGTCCGGCCTGGGGCTGTCCATCACCCGCGCCATGCTCGCCGCGGGCGGCGCGGACATCTCCTACGCCCCGAACGCGCCACGCGGCCTGTGCGTCACTGTCACGGTCCCGCGCGACCGCCCGCACCAGGATGTGCCGGCGGCCCCCTGAGGGCCCCACGAGGGGCCTTCACGGGCCCCTACGGCTTGGCCGAGACGTAGTACCGCCGTGCCCCCTCGTGCAAGGGCAGGGGATCGGTGAAGACGGCGGTGCGCAGGTCCACCTTCTGCGCGTCGTGCACCTCGCGGCCGATGCGGTCGCGGCTGTCTATCACCGTCCGCGTCACGGCCCTGGTCAGGTCCGGGTCCTCGCGGTCGGTGGTCACCAGCAGGTTCGCCACCGCGATGGTCTTCACGGCCCGGTCGTCCTGCGCTTCCGGATACGCGTCCGCCGGCATCACGGCGGCCCGGTAGTAGCGGCTGCCCCTGCCCTGCTCGTGCAGCGGTTTCACCAGGTCGCCGAGTTGTACCAGCCGGACGGGGAAGCGGTCGGCCAGCCGCTTCACGGCCGTGGTGGGCAGCCCGCCGGACCAGAAGAACGCGTCGAGCTTCCCGCTCTCCAGCAGCCGCGGCATCGTGTCGATGCCGACCCGTTCCGCGCGGATGTCCCGGTCGAAGTCCAGCTTCGCCGCGCGCATCAGCCGGCGGGTGATCAGCTGTACTCCGGAGCCGTCGGCGCCGACCCCGACGCGCAGCCCCTTCAGGTCGCGCGTCGAGCGGACCTTGGACCCCTTGGGGACGACCAGCTGCATGTAGTCGTCGTAGAGCCGGGCGCACGCGCGCAGCCCGGTGGCGCCGCGCCCGCCGGCCACCTGGTACGTGGCGACCGCGTCGGCCGCCGCGATGGTGAACTCGGCGCGCCCCGAGACGAGTCTGCGGATGTTGTCGACGGAGCCCTCGCTGCGGGACAGGGTGACGTCGAGGTCCGGGAGGTCGTGCGCGAGGTCCTGCTTCAGCAGCTCCCCGTAGCGCGCGTACACCCCGGTCGGCACCCCCGTGGCCAGCGTCACCCGGCCGCCCGGCGCCTGCGGCCCGCCCGGCAGCAGGAACCACAGCAGCAGCCCGGCGGCGGCCGCCGCGGCGACCGCCATCTGCAGGGCCCGGCGGCCGCAGGGCAGGGGAAGGCTGTGGACCATGGCCGGAATCCTGCCAGTCGCGGCCCCCGAAAGGGAGGGGCCGACGGCGATCGGCCCTGGTGCGGTGTGCGGCACCCCGGAGCGCCGGATGTATATCCCTGTTATATAATTGCTATATGCATTCATCGTCGACGTCCGATGAACAGCGCATCGAGAACGCCGCTCGCGGGCTCCTCCGGGGCATCGGCAGGCTCTCCCAGGCACTCTTCCGGCTCGGTGAGTTCGGCCTGCCGCGCACGCACGTCTCGCTCCTGGACGCCCTGGCGGACGGCCCGCTGCGGGTCACCGGACTCGCCGCGCGCGCCGGCATCGCGCAGCCCCGGGTCACCGTGGTCCTCCAGGAGCTGGAGGAGCGCGGACTCGTCCAGCGCGAGCGCAGCGCGCACGACCGGCGCTGCATCGAGACCTCGCTGACGCCCGCCGGCCGGGAGCTGCTGGAGCGCGCGCGGCAACGGATGGCCGCGGCGCTCCTCGAAGGGCTGCGCTCGAACGCCGACGAACCGGAGCGCGCCGTGGGCGCCGCCCGGGATGCCGTAACGACCGTGCTGCACGCCATCGAACCGGAGGTCAGTTGACCACGCCAGCCACCGATATCCCGGACATCACCGACGGCCGTACCGGCCGCGATCCGGCCCGCGACAGCGCCGTGGCACCCCGGCGCGTCGGCGGGCCGAGACGCTGGTGGGACTGGGTGCTCGCCGCCGACCCCGGACTCGGCCAGCTGCAGGCCGGGTGGCGGACGCTGGTCGCCATGGTCACCGGGCTCGCGACCGGCTACGGGATGTCCGTGGCGCTCGGCCTGCCCGCCATGCTGGGCATGATGGCCGGCGGCATGATGGGCCTGATGAGCGCGTTCGCCGTCGCCGAGAACACCTGGCAGCGGCTGACCAAGGCCATCGTGTGGATGCCGTTCCCGTTCTCCGCGGCGCTGCCGCTCGCCGCCTGGCTGCATCAGTACCGGGTGCTCGAACTCACCATCATGGTGGCCGCGCTCGCCGTGACGTTCTTCCTCGCCCGGTTCGGCACCCTCGCGCTGCTGGGCGGCATGCTGCTCTTCAACGCCTTCATGGTCGGCATGATGGCGAACGTCCCGCTGCACCTCTGTGGCGAGATGTTCCTCGTCGCCCTGACGTCCGCCGTCGCCATCCTCCTGACGCGCCTCCTGCTGTGCTACCCGATGCCCCGTGAGGACCTCCTTCGGACGCAGCGCGCCTTCGTCGTCGAGGCCCGGCGCGTCGCCGACGCCGCCACCGACGCGCTGGACCCCGACGCCGACCACGAGGTCGCCGTCAAGCGGATGCGGCGCAGCCTGCGCCGGCTGAACGTCACCACGGTCACCATCGACGGCCGCCTCGCGCAGCCCGAGGTCGCCGCCGACCCCGACACCGCCGAGCTGCTCCACCGCCACCTCTTCGACGCCGAGCTGGCCCTGAAGGGCATCGGCCAGTGCGTCCAGCAGCTCACCCGCCTCCAGGCGCCGGCGCATCTCCGGGAGGCCATGGTCGTCGGCCTGGTCATCACCCGGGACACCCCGCTCGGCCGGGCCGACGCGCTGCGCCCGGCGGCGCAGCTCATCCAGCAGCAGGCCACGGCCGTACTGGAGGCCGCTGACGCGGGCTCCGAAGAGGCCGAGGCCGCCGCGCTGGCCCGCCGGGTCGGCCACCTCCTGGACTCGCTCGCCGACTCCCTCGCCCACTGGCTCGACCTCGGCTGGAACGCGCCGACCGCCCGCGCCAAGGTGCCCTTCCAGCCCACCGTCGCGCTGGAGCAGAACCGCCCGGCCGGCACCGGGGCGGTCGCCCGCCGGGTCATCGCCGCCCAGAGCGAGAAGGGCTGGCGGCGGGTGGTCCCGTACCTGCGCGCCCCCGTGCACGCCGGGCTCGCCGCCGCCATCGTGTGCCCCATCACCGACGCCATCAACCCGCAGCGCTTCTACTGGGGCCTGGTCGGCGTGATGATCACGCTGTTCGGCACCAACACCACCCACGAGAGGCTGCGCAAGCTCGGCCACCGCATGGCGGGCACCATCGTCGGCGCCGTCGTCGGTGTCGTGCTGCTCCGCCTGATCGGCCCCGGGCACATCTACTGGACGCTCGCCGTCATCGTGGCCGGACTGACCGTCGGCTCGTGGGGCATGCAGCGCCAGTACGCCTACTGGGTCGCCGGACTGGTCACCGCCCTGGTCCAGCTCTACGGCCTGTCCACCCCGTACACGGGCATGGAGAAGCTGCTCAGCGAGCGGCTGCTCGACAACGGGCTCGGCATCGTCATCGCCACCGCCTGCGCCGCGCTGATCTTCCCCGTCTCCACCCGCAAGATCGCCCAGGAGGCCGAGCGCGGCTACGTCTCGGCGCTGGAACACCTGCTCTCCCAGGTAGCCGAGCGCTGGCAGGACCCCGCGGCCCCGGTACGGCTGCGCGGCGCCGCCCGTGGTGTGGACGCGGCGCTGTACCAGGTACGGGGCGTGGCCCGGCCGCTGGTGCGGATGCCCGTCGGCGTCCGCGGCCGCGGCGCCGAGAACCGCCTCGCGCTGCTCACCGCCGTCACCGGTCACGCCCGCTCCCTCGCCGCCGCCGCCGACATCGACATCGATCTCGCCCCGGAGCTGAGCCGGCGCGTCGAGCGGATCACCGCCACCTTCGTGGAGTCCCTGCACGCCCTCGACCGGCGCTTCGCCACGGGGGAGCCCGGCGGCACCTGGGTACGCGTCAGCCCGCTCGTCCGGGAACTGGAGGACGTGCTGCGCGCACCGGCCGGGCCCCGCGCCGACCGCCTCCACCTGGCGCTGCGGGAGCTGGCCGCGCTGGACGAGGCGCTGGCCGGTTACGCCGAGGACCGCGGCCTGACCGTCACGGCCGCCACCGCGGAACCGGAGCTGGCCACGACGCCCGCCGCGGCACCGAAGGACGGCGCGGCACCGAAGGACGGCGCGGCACCGAAGGACGGCATGTCCACGCTGGACCGCCGCACCCAGGCGGCCCTGGCCGCCTGGCTGGCGCACACCCGGCACGACGGCGGTCCGGGCGCGAGGCAGGTCCCGGCAGCCCCCGCGGCCACGGCGGGCACCGCCGTGCCGCGGCAGGCCGCCACAGCCGCTCAGGCGCCCGCTGCCGTGCCCCGCGGACGTACCGCGGCCTCCGCCGCCCGTCCCGCCTCCCCGGCCCGCACGTGCACCGTCAGCGGCTCCCTGCACTGCCCGGACCACCCCGGCGGCTGCGAGGCGTGGATCACGGTCGTCAGCGACCGCGGCAAGCGCCGCGCGGGCGTCCGGGCGACCGGCGGCCGGTACCGCATCACGGGCCTGGAGCCCGGCGGCTACACCGTGATCGCCTCCGGCTCGGCGCACGCCCCGACGGCGCGCTTCCTGGCGGTGGACCCCTCCCGGGGCGACGTCCACCACGACATCGAACTGAAGCCCGCCCAGCGCCCCTGACCCGCTGAGCCCGCCCCTTGGCCGTCCGCCCCTTCCGGGATACCCCCGGAGGGGGCGGACGGCCTTCGGGAGCACGTACCCTGGTCGATTGAGATGAGTGCGAAGACATACGAGGTGCGCACCCACGGGTGCCAGATGAACGTCCATGACTCCGAGCGGCTGGCCGGCCTGCTGGAGGACGCCGGGTACGTGCCGGCGCCCGAGGGTGCCGACGGCGCGGACGTCGTCGTCTTCAACACCTGTGCGGTCCGCGAGAACGCCGACAACAAGCTCTACGGCAACCTCGGCCAGCTCGCCCCGAAGAAGGCATCGCGGCCCGGTATGCAGATCGCCGTCGGCGGCTGCCTCGCCCAGAAGGACCGCGACACCATCGTGAAGAAGGCGCCCTGGGTGGACGTCGTCTTCGGTACGCACAACATCGGCAAGCTGCCGGTCCTCCTGGAGCGCGCCCGCGTCCAGGAAGAGGCGCAGGTCGAGATCGCCGAGTCCCTGGAGGCGTTCCCCTCCACGCTGCCCACCCGCCGCGAGAGCGCGTACGCGGCCTGGGTCTCCATCTCCGTCGGCTGCAACAACACCTGCACCTTCTGCATCGTCCCCGCGCTGCGCGGCAAGGAGAAGGACCGCCGGCCCGGCGACATCCTCGCCGAGATCGAGACCCTGGTCTCCGAGGGCGTCTCCGAGATCACCCTGCTCGGCCAGAACGTCAACGCCTACGGCTCCGACATCGGCGACCGCGAGGCGTTCTCCAAGCTGCTGCGCGCCTGCGGGAAGATCGAGGGCCTGGAGCGGGTCCGCTTCACCTCCCCGCACCCCCGCGACTTCACGGACGACGTGATCGCCGCCATGGCCGAGACGCCGAACGTCATGCCGCAGCTCCACATGCCGCTGCAGTCCGGCTCGGACACCGTCCTGAAGGCCATGCGCCGCTCCTACCGCCAGGAGCGCTTCCTCGGGATCATCGAGAAGGTCCGCGCGGCCATGCCGGACGCGGCCATCTCCACCGACATCATCGTGGGCTTCCCCGGCGAGACCGAGGAGGACTTCGAACAGACGCTGCACACCGTGCGCGAGTCCCGCTTCGCGCAGGCGTTCACCTTCCAGTACTCCAAGCGCCCCGGTACGCCGGCCGCGACCATGGAGGGGCAGATCCCCAAGGAGGTCGTCCAGGCCCGCTACGAGCGGCTGGTCGCCCTCCAGGAGGAGATCTCCTGGGAGGAGAACAAGAAGCAGGTCGGCCGCACCGTCGAGGTCATGGTCGCCGAGGGCGAGGGCCGCAAGGACGGCGCCACGCACCGCCTCTCGGGGCGCGCGCCCGACAACCGCCTCGTGCACTTCACCAAGCCGGCCACCGAGGTGCGCCCCGGCGACATGGTGACGGTCGAGATCACGTACGCGGCCCCGCACCACCTGCTCGCCGAGGGCGAGGCCGTCGCGGTCCGCCGGACCCGCTCGGGCGACGCCTGGGAGCGCCGCAACGCCGCCCCGGCGCAGCCCGCCGGGGTCATGCTCGGCCTGCCGACGATCGGCGCCCCGGCGCCCGCTCCGGCGGAGCCGGCGGGCGGCTGCTGCCCGACCTCCTGAGCCCCCGCTCCGGCCCCGTTCCCGCACCGCCCACGCGTGCCGGACACGGGGCCGCGGACGGGCGCCCCTCAGCGGCGGGGATACGCTGCGGACCATGCTCGTAGCTGCTGCTCTGTGTCCCTGTCCGCCGCTGCTCGTCCCCGAGGTCGCCGGCGGCGCCGCGGACGAACTGGACGGCCTGCGGGCCGCCTGTACGGATGCGGTCGGCGTGCTCGCGGCCGCGCGGGCCGACCGGCTGGTCGTCGTCGGCCCCGCCGCGCCCGAGGGCCGCGGGGCGTTCAAGGAGGGGACCCCGGGATCCTTCGCCGGATTCGGCGTGGACCTCTCCGTACGACTCGGCGCACCGGACGGCGAAGGCGCCGCCGAGGGCAGGCAGCTGCCGCCCTCCCTGGCCGTCGGAGCGTGGCTCCTGGAGCGCGCGGACTGGAGCGGCGTTCCCGTGACCGCCCTCGGGGTGGGCGAACCGCTCGAACCGGAGAAGTGCCTCGGCGCCGGACGCCAGCTCGCGGCGTCGGCCGAGCGCGTGGCCCTGCTCGTGATGGGCGACGGCAGCGCCTGCCGTACGGTCAAGGCGCCCGGCTACTACGACGAGCGCGCCGAGGCGTTCGACGCGGAACTGGCCCGCATGCTGGGCGACGCGGACGCCGCCGCACTGGGCGCGCTGGACGAGGAGCCCGCGCAGTCCCTCAAGGTCTCCGGCCGCGCCTCCTGGCAGGTCCTCGCAGGGGCCGCGGAAGGGGCCGGACTGGGCGGCGAGCTGCTCCACGAGGAGGCGCCGTACGGGGTCGGGTACTTCGTGGCCGCCTGGTCCTGACCGGCCCGCCACGGGCCCACAGCGCGATTCCGGCGGACGACGATGGCCGGGGACCACTCGGATCCCCGGCCACCGGTCTGTGGGCCCGCCCGCCTCACATCGGGTCGCCCGGGCGCCTCTCCGTCCCGTGGCCCCCGGAGGTTCCGCCGCCCGTGCCGCGGGTGTGCTTGCCCTGCTGCTCCGACATCCGGCGCAGCGCTTCCTTCGCCTTGGCCGTGCCGGTGCCGATCTGGCCGTGGTACTTGCCCTTCGTCCTGGCGTCGGCCGCCCTCCCGGCCTTGTCCAGACCCTGATCGATCTTGTGCTCGTGCTGGTGCGCGAAGTCACCGGCCTTGTCCTTCAGGAGGCCGGCCTTGGCCTTCAGATTGTCCAGCAGGCCCATGAGCCACCTTCCTTGGTCGGAGGACGCATGGTTCCAAAACGCCCATACCTGGGCTTTACCCTACTCTTGCGGGCTAAACCCCGCCTGCGCTCTCGTGGCGTGCGGCCCTCCGGAGAGCGGGCCGCACGGTGCCTCGTTCGAAACCGCCCGCGCGGTTTGACAGACTGGCGCGGTGAACAAAGCAGTTCCCGCACCGCGGGTCATCGCCGTCGTCGGCCCCACCGCGGCCGGCAAGTCCGATCTGGGCGTCGCCCTCGCCCAGCGCTTCGGCGGCGAGGTCGTCAACGCCGACTCCATGCAGCTCTACCGGGGCATGGACATCGGCACCGCCAAGCTCACCCGGGAAGAGCGGGGCGGCGTGCCGCACCACCTCCTGGACATCTGGGACGTCACCCAGGCGGCGAGCGTCGCGGAGTACCAGCGGCTGGCCCGTGCCGAGATCGACCGGCTGCTCGCCCAGGGGCGCACCGCCGTCCTGGTGGGCGGCTCCGGCCTCTACGTGCGCGGCGCGCTGGACAACCTGGAGTTCCCCGGCACCGACCCCGAGGTGCGCGCCCGGCTGGAGGCCGAGCTGGACCAGGAGGGCAGCGGCGTACTGCACGCCCGGCTGGCGGCCGCCGACCCCGAGGCGGCGCGCGCGATCCTGGCGAGCAACGGGCGCCGCATCGTCCGCGCCCTGGAGGTCATCGAGATCACCGGGCGCCCCTTCACGGCCAACCTGCCCGGCCCCGGTGACCAGCGCGAGGTCTACGCCGACACCGTCCAGATCGGCGTCGACGTGGCCCGCCCCGAACTGGACGAGCGGATCGCCGTACGAGTGGACCGCATGTGGGAGGCGGGGCTCGTGGCCGAGGTACGCGCGCTGGAGGCGCAGGGCCTGCGCGAAGGGCGTACGGCCTCCCGCGCGCTCGGGTACCAGCAGGTGCTGGCGTACCTCGCGGGGGAGTGCACCGAGGACGAGGCGCGGGCCGAGACCGTGCGCGCCACCAAACGCTTCGCGCGCCGCCAGGACTCGTGGTTCCGGCGGGACCCGCGGGTCCACTGGCTCAGCGGCGCCGCCGAGGTCCGCGCGGAACTTCCGGAGCGCGCGCTGGCGTTGCTCGAACGACCGGTCACAGCCTGATCACGTCCTGGCATCGGGACGCTCCGGCCGTCATCGGGCCCCCTGAGGGCGTGTCATTATCGACCATCGACCGAGCCGTGGCGTCTGGAACTGGGAGGGCATTGGCGATGGAGGCCCGCCCTCGCAGCAGAGCGCAGCAGCCGGAAGCACCGCGTGAACAGCGCGGCGGAGGGGAACCGATGACCGGTCACGGACCGGGCCGGGCGCCGGCGCTCGACGACGCCGGACCGGCCGCCGGCACCGGCCCGCAGCGCGGCGGCAGGGCCGCCGCCGAGGGCCACTCCGCCCAGGACGCCCCGCCCCCGGACGAGGACCTGTTCCCGGACGACGACCTGCTCGCCGGCGCGGAGCGTCCCGGAGCCGACGAGGACCGGCTGAGGGCCGACGACGACCGACTGACGGCCGACGACCGGCTGACCGCCGACGACGTGCCGACCGGCGACGCGGGCCTGGAGGACGCGTCCGCGCTGGACGGTTCCGACGGGCCCGACGCGCAGCCGGAGGACGACCGTCCGGCCGAGGACGCCGCGTCCTTCCGGGAGCTGCGGCCGCCGCGCCGCCTCCGCGTGTGGCAGCTCGCCCCCATCGTGGGGCTCGCCGCCGTCGGCTCACTGATGTTCGCCTTTCCGCTGGCGTTCGAATTCGGCGGGGACGGCGGCGCCGTCTTCGCGATGCTCGGGCTGCTGCTGTGCTGCTGCGCGGCCGGCTGGGGCATGATGGCCGCCCGCCGGGTCGGCCACACCTGGCCGGGCCTGGCGGCCCGCGGTTCGGGCCGGCGCACGGACTGGCGGGTGGTGGCCGTGTACGCCGCGGTCGTCCTGGTGCTCGCGGCCCTCGCGATCTGGCGCGTGGCCCGGCTGCGCTGAGCGGCCGCCGCCGCCTCCGTACGCGGCGCGCCCGCTCCCGTGTATGCGGCCCCCCGTTCCGTACACGGCACGCTCCGCATCCGTACGCCGCGCGCCCGGATGCGGCCGCTGTCGGCGGTGCCCCGTACGATTCAAGGGTGAGCAACGAGCGCATCGCCTTCCTCAAGGGCCACGGCACCGAGAACGACTTCGTGATCGTCCCCGACCCGGACGGGCGGCTGGAGCTGCCCGCGTCCCTGGTCGCGCGGCTCTGCGACCGCCGGGCCGGCATCGGCGGCGACGGCGTGCTGCACGTCGTACGGTCCGCGGCGCATCCCGAGGCGCGTGCCATGGCCGACGAGGCCGAGTGGTTCATGGACTACCGCAACGGCGACGGCTCCATCGCCGAGATGTGCGGCAACGGCGTCCGGGTGTTCGCGCGCTATCTCGAGCACGCCGGGCTGGTCGAGCCCGGTGATCTGGCCATCGCCACCCGGGCCGGCGTGCGCCGCGTGCACCTCGCCAAGGACGCCGCGGGCCCCGGGACGGGCGAGGTCACCGTCACCATGGGCCGCGCCGAGCTCCCCGAGGAGCAGGTCACGGTCGCGGTCGGCGGCCGCAGCTGGCCCGCGCGCAACGTGAACATGGGCAATCCGCACGCCGTCGCCTTCGTCGAGGACCTCGACCACGCCGGTGACCTGCTCAGCGCTCCGCCGTTCAGCCCCGCCGCCGTGTACCCGGACGGAGTCAACGTCGAGTTCGTCGTCGACCGCGGCCCGCGCCATGTCGCGATGCGGGTCCACGAGCGCGGCTCCGGCGAGACCCGCTCCTGCGGCACGGGCGCCTGTGCGGTCGCCGTCGCCGCCGCCCGCCGGGACGGCGACGACCCCGCGATCACGGGCAGCCCCGTCTCGTACACCGTCGACGTCCCCGGCGGCCGGCTCGTGATCACCGAGCTGCCGGACGGCACGGTCGAGATGACGGGCCCCGCGGTGATCGTCGCCGAGGGCACGATCGACCCCGCCTGGCTGGCCGCGGCCGGCGCCTGAGACCGCGTCCGGGGCCGCCCGGGAGCGGCCTTCGTACGGTAACGGGGTACCGCCGAAGTTTCGCTCGAATGGGTGATCCGTTTCACTCTGGGCGAGAGGCGGTGAGCGGTGCGTGATGGGCTCGGTAGCATCAAGCACCGGCCCGGACACCGCCGTCACCGTCTGATCGCGTCCGGCCGCCGGTCGATGCTGCCGGAGGTGCCCCATGAGCGCAGAGGCCACTGAACCCAGCGGTGCGCCCGCAGAGCTTCACCCGGCAGGGGTTCCGGCCCGCAAACGCGGCCGCCCCCGTCTGGAGCTGAGAGGTCTGCGCCGGTTCAGCCGCGCGGCGCTGCTGGGCCCCATGCCGCGCGACGGCCTGCCCGACGCCCTGGAGCACGTCGCCAAGGTCCACCGCGCCCATCATCCGGACGCCGACCTGGCGGTCCTCAGCAAGGCGTACGCGCTCGCCGAGTCCTCGCACCGGGGGCAGATGCGCAAGAGCGGCGAGCCGTACATCACGCACCCCCTCGCCGTGACGCTGATCCTCGCCGAACTGGGCGCGGAGACCACGTCGTTGACCGCCTCCCTGCTCCACGACACGGTCGAGGACACGGAGGTGACGCTCGATCAGGTGGGCGCGGAGTTCGGCGAGGAGGTGCGCTTCCTGGTCGACGGCGTCACCAAGCTGGAGAAGGTCGACTACGGCGCGGCGGCCGAGCCGGAGACCTTCCGCAAGATGCTGCTGGCCACGGGCAACGACGTCCGGGTGATGACGATCAAGCTCGCCGACCGGCTGCACAACATGCGCACCCTCGGTGTGATGCGCCCCGAGAAGCAGGCCAGGATCGCCAAGGTCACCCGTGACGTGCTGATCCCGCTCGCCGAGCGCCTCGGTGTCCAGGCGCTCAAGACCGAGCTGGAGGACCTGGTCTTCGCGATCCTGCATCCGGAGGAGTACGCCGCGACCCGCACCCTCGTGCGGCAGCACGCCGAGCGCCCCGACCCGCTCGCGGCCGTCGCCGAGCGGATGCGCGCGGTCCTGCACGACGCGGGCATCGACGCCGAAGTCCTCGTCCGGCCGCGGCACTTCGTCTCGGTGCACCGGGTGCGGATAGGGCGCGGCGAGCTGACCGGCGCGGACCTGGGCCGGGTGCTGGTGCTGGTCTCCGAGGACGCGGACTGTTACGCCGTACTGGGCGAGCTGCACACGTGCTTCACGCCGGTCGTCTCGGAGTTCAAGGACTTCATCGCGGCGCCCAAGTTCAACCTGTACCAGTCCCTGCACACCGCCGTGACGAGCGAGCACGGCGAGATTGCCGAAACGCTTATCCGCACCCACCGGATGCACCGGGTGGCCGAGGCCGGGGTGATCGCGCTGGGCGACCCGCACGTCCCCGCCGAGGGCGGCCCGTACGGCCCGCAGGAGGCCGCTGAGGCGCCCGACGGGGAGCGGGTGGACCCGACCCGTCCCGGCTGGCTCTCACGGCTCCTGGAGTGGCAGCGGGTCGCCCCCGACCCGGACACGTTCTGGACCTCGCTCCGGGACGACCTGGCCGAGGACCGGGAGATCACGGTCTTCCGCGCGGACGGCGGCTTCGGCGGGGGAGCGGACACGGCGCGCGAGACGGCGGCGGACTCCTCGGGCGACCGCGGCGCGATCCGGCTGCCCGCGGGCGCGAGCTGTGTGGACGCCGCGTACGCGCTGCACGGAGCCGGGGCGCACTGTTGCATCGGCGCGCGCGTGAACGGCCGCCTGGCGACCCTCTCGACGATCCTCCGTGACGGTGACAGCCTGCACCTCCTCATGGCCCCGGACTCCGCGGCAGGACCCTCCCCGCAGTGGCTGGAGTACGCGCGCACTCCCGCGGCCCGGCTCGCCATCTCCCGCTGGCTCACCGCCCATCCGGGCGCGGAACGCGCGGAACGGGAAGCGGACGCCGATACGGTCGGGACCGCGGAGCCCCCCGGGAGCGGCACCGCACGCGAGGGGACGCACGACGCCGGGAATCCCGCCGAAGAGGTCACCGAGCGGAGCCCCGCCCTGGAGGCGGGCGGCGCCGGCCCCGGGGACGACGACGAGGCCCCCGAAGCGCGCCGCCCCCGCCCGCCCGTCCCCGCCGTCGCCGACCTCCCCGACGCGACGGTCCGGCTGGCCGGCTGCTGCACCCCCGTGCCGCCCGACAAGGTCACCGGCTTCGCCGTACGGGGCGGCATCGTGACCGTGCACCGCGCCCTGTGCCCGGCCGTGGCCCGGATGGCGGCGGCCGGGCGGGCGCCCGTAGGGGTGCACTGGCAGCGCTCGGCCGCGCCGGACCAGGGCTGCCGCGTCACGCTGCTCGCCGAGGCGTTCAGCAGGCCCCGACTGCTGGCCGATCTCACCGAGGCCATCGCCGCGCAGGGCGCCGCCGTCGTCTCCGCCGACGTGGAGCCGCCCCGCGAGCAGCGGGTACGGCACACGTACACGCTGCGCCTCACGGACGCCGCCGAACTGCCGTCCCTGATGCGGGCGATGCGCCAGGTGCCGGGCGTCTTCGATGTGCTGCGCGCGGGCCGCAGCCATCCGGCCGCGACCATCCGCCTCTGAAGCACGCGCGTCCCGAGGGCCGCCCCCGGGACGCGGCGTACGGCGACGCGCCCGAAAAGCGACCGGAACCGCTCATTCGGGTGCCGCCCTGCCGTGCCGCCGTTCACGGGGGCGGCGGTGCTGGTAGCGGTAACGCATGCCCTTTACGTCCCGCCGTACCGCGTCCCCCGCTCGCCGGGTGCCGGACCTGCCGCGCCCCTCAGCTCCGCGCCGCCTCAAGGCCCACCACCGCGCCGTCCCGGTGGTCCTGGCCGTCGGCGCCCTCCTGGCGGCGGGCGCGCCGGAGCCCGGCCCCCTGGGGCTCGGCGACCGCGTCTACCCGCACCTCGGCAACCCCGGCTACGACGTCGGCGCGTACGACCTCGCCATGACGTACTCCGGGCGCAACGACGCCCCGCTGGAGGCCGTCACCACGATCACCGCCCGGGCCACCGGCCACCTGGACCGCGTCAACCTCGACTTCGCCCGCGGCTCCGTACGGTCCGTGCAGGTCAACGGCGTGCCCGCGCGGTATGCCACGCACGACGAGGACCTCGTGGTCACCCCGGCACGCGCCGTCGAACCGGGCCAGACCATGCGGATCGTGGTGCGGCACACCAGCAACCCCAAGGGCGGCAAGGACGGCGGCTGGATCCGTACGGGCGACGGGCTGGCCATGGCCAACCAGGCGGACGCCGCGCACCGCGTCTTCCCCGGCAACGACCACCCCTCCGACAAGGCCGACTTCACCTTCCGGATCACCGCGCCCCGTGGCGTCACCGCCGTGGCCAACGGTCTGCCCCTGGGGCGCAGCGCCCGCGGCCCCGCGACCACCTGGACGTACCGCTCGCTGCACCCGATGGCCACCGAGCTGGTCCAGGTCTCCCTGGGGAAGTCCGCCGTCGTCCGGCGCCAGGGCCCGCACGGACTGCCCCTGCGGGACGTCGTACCGGCCGCCGAGCGCAAGAAGCTGGAGCCCTGGCTCGCCAAGACGCCCGGGCAGATCGCCTGGCTGGAGCGCCAGGTGGGCCAGTACCCCTTCGAGACGTACGGGGTGCTGCTGGCCGATGCCACGACCGGCTTCGAACTGGAGACGCAGACGCTCTCCCTCTTCGAGAAGCACCTCTTCACCATGGACCGGATCCCGGCCTGGTACGTGGAGTCACTGATGGTGCACGAGCTGGCACACCAGTGGTTCGGCGACAGCGTCAGCCCGCGCACCTGGTCCGACCTCTGGCTGAACGAGGCGCACGCCACCTGGTACGAAGCGCTCTACGCGGACCGCGCCAGCAAGGGCAAGGCGGCCATGAAGGACCGCATGAAGCGCGCCTACCAGGAGTCCGACGGCTGGCGCGCGGACGGCGGGCCCCCGGCGGCCCCCAAGCCCCCGGAGAAGGGCCAGAAGATCGGCATCTTCCGGCCGGTGGTCTACGACGGCAGCGCGCTCGTCCTGTATGCGCTGCGCGAGCGGATCGGTGCAGCGGACTTCGACCGCCTGGAGCGCGCCTGGTACGAGCAGCACCGCGACGGTGTGGCCGGCACCGCCGACTTCGTGGCGCTGGCCTCCCGCATCCATGGCAAGGACCTCTCGGGCTTCCTGCACGCCTGGCTGTACGACACCCGTACGCCGCCGATGCCCGGCCATCCGGACTGGCACGTCAAGAAGGAGCCGGCGAAACCCGGCCCGAAAGGCCACTCATCCTGACCCCGGGCCCACCCCCGCCGCGCTCACCAGGGACAATGGCCAGGCAGGAAAACTCGCGTGACGGGCGTCACCGGCCGTGCGACCATCGACGGGCCGACGCCGGGACCGCCGGGAATCTCCCGGGGCGTCCGGACGTTGTCACGAGCGAGAGTCCCTGGGCCCGGCAGGCCCGTTCCCGGGACGTCCCAACGACACAAAGGATCAAATGACCTCCTCTTCTTCCCTTCCTCAGCAGGACCGACAGCGCCTCCACGAGAGCCTTCGGGCCGACGCCCTGATGGAAGAGGACGTCGCCTGGAGCCACGAGATCGACGGGGCGCGTGACGGCGACCAGTACGACCGTTCCGAGCGCGCGGCCCTGCGCCGTGTGGCGGGCCTCTCCACCGAGCTCGAGGACGTCACCGAGGTCGAGTACCGGCAGCTGCGCCTGGAGCGCGTGGTGCTGGTGGGCGTATGGACCTCCGGGACGGTCCTCGACGCGGAGAACTCCCTCGCGGAGCTGGCGGCGCTCGCCGAGACCGCGGGCGCGCTGGTGCTGGACGGTGTGATCCAGCGCCGTGACAAGCCGGACCCGGCGACGTACATCGGCTCGGGCAAGGCCCAGGAGCTGCGCGACATCGTGCTGGAGTCCGGCGCCGACACCGTCGTCTGCGACGGTGAGCTGAGCCCCGGCCAGCTGATCCACCTGGAGGACGTCGTCAAGGTCAAGGTGGTCGACCGGACCGCCCTGATCCTCGACATCTTCGCCCAGCACGCCAAGTCCCGAGAGGGCAAGGCGCAGGTCGCGCTGGCACAGATGCAGTACATGCTCCCCCGGCTGCGCGGCTGGGGTCAGTCGCTGTCCCGGCAGATGGGTGGCGGTGGCTCCGGTTCGGCGGGCGGCGGCATGGCCACCCGTGGTCCCGGTGAGACCAAGATCGAGACGGACCGGCGGCGGATCCGCGAGAAGATGGCGAAGATGCGCCGGGAGATCGCGGAGATGAAGACCGGGCGCGACATCAAGCGCCAGGAACGCCGGCGGAACAAGGTCCCCTCGGTAGCCATCGCGGGGTACACGAACGCGGGCAAGTCCTCGCTGCTCAACCGCCTCACCGGCGCCGGTGTCCTGGTGGAGAACGCCCTGTTCGCCACCCTGGACCCGACCGTCCGGCGCGCCGAGACGCCCGGCGGGCGGCTCTACACCCTGGCCGACACGGTCGGCTTCGTCCGGCACCTCCCGCACCACCTCGTCGAGGCGTTCCGCTCCACGATGGAGGAGGTCGGCGACTCCGACCTCATCCTGCACGTGGTCGACGGCTCGCACCCGGTGCCCGAGGAGCAGCTGGCGGCCGTCCGTGAGGTGATCCGGGACGTCGGCGCGACCGACGTGCCGGAGATCGTGGTGGTCAACAAGGCGGACGCGGCCGACCCGCTCGTGCTGCAGCGCCTGCTGCGCCAGGAGAAGCACGCCATGCTGGTCTCGGCCCGTACGGGCCAGGGCATCGAGGAGCTGCTCGCCCTGATCGACGAGGAGCTGCCGCGGCCCAGCGTCGAGATCGAGGCGCTGGTCCCGTACACCCACGGCCAGCTGGTCTCGCGGACGCACGCCGAGGGCGAGGTGATCTCCGAGGAGCACACCGCGGAGGGCACGGTCCTCAAGGCCCGCGTCCATGAGGAGCTGGCGGCGGAGCTGCAGCCGTACGTACCGGCGGCCGCGGGCAGCTGAGCCGCGCCACGTATGCACCGAGGGCCCGCTCCCCGTCAGGGGAGCGGGCCCTCACGCATGTCCGCCACGGGTGCGCCGTGCCGGCCTACTGGTTCGCGAACTTCTCGCTGACGCCCTCGTACACGCCCTTGGCCTCCGCGCCCAGGTGCGGCCCGGCCAGCCAGTCGGCCGTCACCGGCCCGATCGAGGTGTTGGACACCAGCGCCGTCCGGCCCTGCTGGTCCTTGGTGAACCACGGTCCGCCGGACGAACCGGCCGTCATCGTGCAGCCGATGCGGTACATCGTGGGCTGCGCGGTGTCCAGGGAGAGCCGGCCGGGCTTCGCCGGGCACTGCTGCAGCGTCTGGCCGTCGAACGGCTTGGCGGCCGGGTAGCCCTGCGCGGTCATCGACGCGATCTTCGGCACGGCCGGTGCGTTGAACTGCACCGGGTAGGCCGTCCCGACCGTCTCCTCCAGCGACTTGGTGTTGCCCGCCTCCGGCTTCACGTGCAGCACGGCGAAGTCGTACGGCGCGCCCTGGCCGCCGGTCTTCGCGCCGCCGTCGATCCACTGCTGCGAGGTCTGCGCCGCGTCGGCCCAGAACACGCCCTTCGGGGCCAGCTGCTCCTTCGTCGCGCCCTGCAGCTCGGCGGCGGACCTGCCGCCGTCGTTGTACGAGGGCACGAAGGCGATGTTGCGGTACCAGCCACCGCTCTTGCCGGCGTGCACGCAGTGCCCCGCCGTCCACACCAGGTTCGACTTGCCCGGGTGCGCCGGGTCCTCGACCACCGCGCCCGAGCAGACCATCGAGCCCTCGGGGCTGTCGAAGAAGACCTTGCCGACGCCGGGTGCGTTGGTGCTGTACGGCGCGGTCACCGGCTGCGCCCGCACGGGCGCCGGCTCGGGGTCGGTGACGCCCTGGTCACCGGAGATGTCCTCCGGCTGGACCGGATTGTCGGGCTGCTCCGCGTCCTTCATCCGATCCGGGTCCCACAGCCCCTTGATGTAGGGGTTCACGAACTGGCCGGCCTCCCGCAGCCACTTCTTCTTGTCCCAGTTCTTCCACTCGCCGTGCTTCCAGTCGTCCAGGTTCACGCCGAGGTCCTTGAGCTTGTCCTGCAGCTCCTGGGGGATCTTCAGCTTGCCGCCGCCCGGCTGGTCCACGGCCGACTGGTCCGGCTGCGAGCCGGCGCTGTCGTCCGAGGGGCCGCAGGCGGTGGCGGTCAGCGCCAGCGCGCCGGCCAGCGCGGCCGCGGCGATGCCACGCGTGGTGCGGCGTCCGGCACGCGGCCGGGCGGCGGACGGGCGGATGGATCGCATGACTGGATTCCCCCTGGGTGTGTTCGTCGACCGCTGCAACGATCGTCCGGCGAGCGCATTCGCGACCGTCCGGCGGCTGTTGGCGATCGGTATGGACTTGTTCGGACCGATCCGCTGGTTCAGGTGGCCGGTCCGGAATGCAGAGCCCCACTATGCCGGTGCCGTGGGGGACGGCACCGGGCGGGTCCGCGGTTCCGGCCGCCAAGGATCTTTGCCCAGGCCGTGATCCGGTGCTCGTGACGTCGTTGGTACGTACGGGGGACGGCCGGTCCGTGTTCACGGGGCGGCCCACAGAGCCGGTGACCGGCGCCGACGAGCGCGCTGGGAGCCCGTGGAACAGCAGGAGGACAACACCGCCGTGGCCCTGACCCAGCCTCCGCCGATGGCACCGCCGCTGGACCGTGAGCAGATCCTGCGGAGGCAGTCGCTCCGCGAATCCGCCGCGCGCACGTATGCGCGTTCGCTGCCCATCGTCCCGGTCCGCGCCCGCGGGCTGACGATCGAGGGCGCGGACGGCCGCCGCTATCTCGACTGCCTCTCCGGCGCCGGCACGCTCGCCCTCGGGCACAACCACCCCGTTGTGCTCGAAGCGATTCGCGCCGTCCTGGACTCCGGTGCGCCCCTGCACGTGCTGGATCTCGCCACCCCCGTCAAGGACGCCTTCACCACCGAGCTGTTCGCCACCCTGCCGCGGGAGCTTGCCGAGCACGGGAAGGTGCAGTTCTGCGGCCCGGCCGGCACGGACGCCGTCGAGGCCGCGCTGACCCTCGTACGGACAGCGACCGGACGCGACGGCCTGATGGCGTTCACCGGCGCGTATCACGGCATGACGGCGGGGGCGCTCGCCGCTTCCGGGGGCGCGCGGGACACCTCCGTGACCCGGCTGCCGTATCCGTACGCCTATCGCTGCCCGTTCGGGACCGGCGGCGGGACCGGCGGCGGGACCGGCGGGGGCGAAGACGGAGGCGGCGACGCGCAGGGGGCCGTGAGCGCGGGCGCGCACGCCGCCGAGCGCGGCGCGGAACTGGCCGCGCGCTGGGCGGAGAACGTCCTCGCCGACCCCAAGAGCGGGGTGCCGCGCCCGGCCGGCATGATCCTGGAGCCCGTCCAGGGCGAGGGCGGGGTGATCCCCGCGCCCGACAGCTGGCTGCGCCGGATGCGCGAGCTCACCGCCGCGCACGACGTCCCGCTCGTCGTCGACGAGGTGCAGACGGGCGTCGGCCGCACCGGCGCCTTCTGGGCGATCGACCACAGTGGCATCGTCCCGGACGTCCTCGTCCTCTCCAAGGCCATCGGCGGCAGCCTGCCGCTCGCGGTGATCGTGTACCGCGAGGAGCTGGACACCTGGCGCCCCGGTACGCACGCCGGCACCTTCCGCGGCAACCAGCTCGCGATGGCGGCCGGCGCCGCGACGCTCGCGTACGTACGCGAGAACGGCCTCGCCGCACACGCGGCCGAGCTGGGCGCACGGATGCTCGCCCGGTTGCGCGGCCTGGCCGCGCACCACGACTGCATCGGCGACGTCCGCGGCCGCGGCCTGATGCTCGGCATCGAACTGGTCGACCCGGAAGGGACCACGGGACCGGACGGCGCCCCGCCGCCCGGCTCCCGGCTGGCCGCCGAGGTCCAGCAGCGGTGTCTGGACCGCGGGCTGATCGTGGAGCTCGGCGGCCGCGGCTCCGCCGTCGTACGCCTGCTCCCGCCGCTCACCCTCACCGATGAACAGGCCGACGCCGTACTCGACCGCCTCGCCGACGCCATCGCGGCGGCGGTCGGCCCCACCCCCGGACCGACGGGTTCGCCCCTCCCCACCATGCGAGGCACCACCCCATGACCGAACGCCTTGGCCCTGCGACGAACGGCCCCGCCCCGGACGCCCCGCGCGCGGCGGAGCCCCCGGCCGACGGAGCGCGCGCGAGCGCCTCGCCGGTGGAGAAGTCCGGCGAGGGCGGCTCTCCGGAGCACGGGGCACCTGCCGCGCCGTCGGAGGGCGGCACGGAGGACGGTGCGGAGAGCGCGCCGGCGTCCGAAGCGCCACAGCTGTCCGGGCCGTCCCGGGCGTCCGAGCCGCCCGAACAGCCCGAACAGCCAGATCTGTCCGGGACGGCGGAGCCGGCCGACGAGCCCAGCGTCCCCCGCCAGGCGCGTCGCATCGGCCATGTGTGCGAGCCGGGGACACTCGGTTCCCGGACGGCCCTCGGGATCGCCTTCGACGTGGGGGCGGCGATGCGGGACATGCGGCAGCCGCTCGGTACGGACCAGGACGCCGACCTCGATCCGGCGAAGTGCCCCGACCCGTTGGAGCACCCCGACCCGGCGGCGGCCGCGGACGCGGCGGGTGTCGAGAACCTGCTGCGCTGCTGGGTCCGGGAGAGCGGCACGCGGCGCCCGCCCGGCGCCCATCTCCGGCTCCCGCTCGACGCGCTCGGCACTGCCCTGCGCGTCCCCATCCGCTACTGGTCGGCCACCGGCTGCCACCGCTTCGGCCTGCCCGTACTGGAGCAGGCTCCGGTGGGCGCGCCGCCCGTGGACGCCGTCACCCTGGCCGCCCTGCTGCGCCGCGAGGCGGCGTTCGCCGAGCGGGCCGAGGAGGGCGCCACGGAGCCGGCTGCGGAAGGGACTGAAGGCGGGGCCGCCGAAGGATCATCGCCCGAGGGCGCCGCCGAGCTGATCGGCCGCGTGGCCGACTCCGTACGCTGCACCGCCGCCATCCTCGCCGACCGGCGGGCCCGTCCCGACGGCCCGCACGGCGACCGCTTCCTCGAAGGCGAGCAGTCCCTGATCCTGGGGCACCCGCTGCACCCCACACCGAAGAGCCGCGAGGGCCTGTCCGAGGGGGACCTGCGCGCGTACTCCCCGGAGCTGCGCGGCTCCTTCCCCCTGCACTGGCTGGCCGTGCACCGCTCCGTACTGGCCGCGGACTCGGCGTGGACCGCGCGCGGCCGCACCGTACCGCCCGGCCGGCTCGCCGCCGATCTCGCGGGTGAAGGTCTCGAACTGCCCGCCGACACCGTCCCGTTGCCGCTGCACCCGTGGCAGGCCCGCGAGGTGCGGCACCGCCCCGAGGTGGCCGCGCTCCTGGACGCCGGCCTGCTGCACGACCTCGGCCCGCACGGCGCGCACTGGCACCCCACCTCCTCCGTACGGACGGTCCACTGCCCCGGCGCGGACGCCATGCTCAAGCTCTCCCTCGGGCTTCGGATCACCAACTCGCGCCGGGAGAACCTCCGCAAGGAGCTGCAGCGCGGCGTCGAGGTCCACCGCCTCCTCCGCAGCGGCCTCGCCGCACAGTGGCGCGCCGCCCACCCGGGCTTCGACATCGTCCGCGACCCGGCCTGGCTCGCCGTCACGGGCACCGACGGCGAGCCGGTCCGCGGCCTCGACGTCGTCTTCCGGCACAACCCCTTCGGGCCGGACGACGACGCCGTGTGCGTCGCCGGGCTCACCTCGCCCCGGCCGTGGCCGGGCCACGAGGGCCTGCGCTCCCGCCTCGCCGACCTCATCGGCACGCTGACGGCGCGCACCGGCCGGCCCGCCGGAGCGGTCGCCGCCGAGTGGTTCCTGCGGTACCTCCACGCCGTCGTCCGCCCCGTCCTGTGGCTCGACGGCACCGCGGGCGTCGCGCTGGAGGCCCACCAGCAGAACACCCTCGTACTGATCGACGCGGACGGCTGGCCGTGCGGCGGCCGGTACCGCGACAACCAGGGCTACTACTTCCGCGAGTCCCGGCGCGCGGAGCTGGACCGGCGGCTGCCCGGCATCGGCGTCGAGAGCGACACGTTCGTGCCCGACGACGTCACCGACGAGCGCTTCGCCTACTACCTCGGCATCAACAACGTCCTCGGCCTGATCGGCGCGTTCGGCGCGCAGGGGCTCGCGGACGAGGACGTACTCCTCGCCGCCTTCCGGCGGTTCCTGACCGGCGCCGCCGCCGAGCCCGCCGCCCACCGCTCGCCGCTCCCCGAACGCCTCCTCGGCGCCCGGACCCTGCGGTGCAAGGCCAACCTCCTCACCCGGCTGCACGGCCTGGACGAGCTCGTCGGCCCGGTCGACACCCAGTCCGTCTACGTCACTCTCCCCAACCCCCTCAACCCGTGAGCCACGCGGCCACCGACCCGTGCCCCCTTGAGCCCACGAGAGGAGCACTCCGCCGTGCCCCCCAGCGAACCACCGGCCTCCCTGGCCCCCGCTCCCCAGGGAAGCGCCGCCGCCCCGGCTCCCGGCCCAGCTCCCGCCTCTGCCCCCGCTCCTGCCTCCGTCGAAGCTCCTGCCCCGGTCGACGCTCTCCGTGACACGCTCGACCTCCGGCTGCCGGCCGAACTGACCGTCCTCGGCGCCGAGGACACCGTGCCGCGGCTGCGCCCCGGTGACCCGGCGGCCGGCCCGCTCCTCGACGCCCTCGCCGGCTGGGGGCCCGCCGAGACGCCGGCCGGGCCGTTCCAGCTCGTCCCCGTCCGGCTGGAGCGCGACCTCGCGCTGGTCGCCGGCTGGATGAACGACCCGGCCGTGGCCGCCTTCTGGGAGCTGGCCGGGCCGCCGGAGACCACCGAAGCGCATCTGCGGGCCCAGCTCGACGGCGACGGCCGCAGCGTGCCCTGCCTGGGAGTGCTGGCCGGTGTCCCCATGAGCTACTGGGAGATCTACCGCGCCGACCTCGACCCGCTCGCCCGCTACTACCCGGCCCGCCCGCACGACACCGGCGTCCACCTCCTCATCGGCGGCGTCGCCGACCGCGGCCGGGGCCTCGGCAGCACCCTCCTGCGGGCCACCGCCGACCTCGTCCTGGACCACCGCCCCCAGTGCGGCCGGGTCGTCGCCGAGCCGGACCTGCGCAACACCCCCTCCGTCGCCGCCTTCCTCAGCGCCGGCTTCCGCTTCGCCGCGGAGACCGATCTGCCCGACAAGCGCGCCGCCTTGATGATCCGCGACCGCGCCCTGCGCACCGTCCTGTGATCCGCCACCGGCCCCGGACCCCGGCCCGCCCCGGTCACGCCCGCCCCGTATCCCCTCCTCCCCTCCACTCCCTTCCCCTCGACAATCCGCTGCTCATTCCCTTATGCCGCGCACCCCGAGCCCCGAGGAGCCAGCCTTGCCACCCTCCGCCTCCCCCCAGCCCGCCCATACCGACGGCCCCGCCGACCCGAGCGGCCCGGCCGGCGCCGCCGCTCCGGCCGGCCCGGGCCCCACGCCCCCCTGCGGCCCGGACGGCGCAGCCTGGCGCCGCGCCGCCCGTCGCCTCCTCGCCAAGACCCTCGCCGAGCTGGCGTACGAGGAGGTCATTACCCCCGAGCCGGACGGCACCGCCCCCTGCGGCACCCCGCGCTACCGCCTTCCCCTCACCCCCGACGTCACCTACCGCTTCCACGCCCGCCGCGGCGCATACGGGCACTGGCGCGTCGACCCGGACTCCGTCACGCCCACCGGCGACCCCCTGCATTTCCTCTTCCACGCCCACGACACCGTCCTGGGCCTGCATGGCGACACCACCGGCCACCTCATCCGCGAGCTGACCGCCACGCTCGCCGCCGACACCCGGCTGGACGCGGCCGCCCTCACCGCCGCCGAGCTGGCCGACCTCGACTACCCGGCTCTCGAAGGCCACCAGACCGGCCACCCCTGGCTGATCGCCAACAAGGGACGGCTCGGCTTCTCCGCCGCCGACGCCGCGCGCTGGGCCCCCGAAGCCCGCACCCCCTGCCGGCTGCCCTGGATCGCCGCCCACCGCGACCTCGCCCGCTACCGCGGCACCGGCCCGCTGGCCACCCCCGACCGCCTCTACTCCGAAGAACTCACCCCCGAACTCCGCGAGACCTTCGCCCGCACCCTCACCGACCAGGGCCTCGACCCCGCCGACTACCTCTACCTCCCCGTCCACCCCTGGCAGTGGGACGAGACCATCGCCCCGCTCTACGCCCCCCAGATCGCCGACAAATTCATCGTCCCACTCACCACTGACAACGACCTCCGGCTGCCGCAGCAGTCGATCCGCACCTTCCTCAACACCAGCCGCCCGCACGCCCGCACGGTCAAGCTCCCGCTGTCCGTCCTCAACACCCTCGTCTGGCGCGGCCTGCCCACCGAGCGCACCCTCGCGGCCCCCGCCGTCACCGCCTGGGTCCAGGGCCTGCGCGACGCCGACCCGTACCTCCGCGACGAGACCCGCGTGATCCTCCTGGGCGAGACTGCGTCCGTCACCGTCGAACACCCCCTGTACGACCGCATCCCCGGCGTCCCGTACCAGTACAAGGAGCTGCTCGGCTGCATCTGGCGCGAGCCGCTCGCCCCGCTGCTCGACCCCGGCGAGCGCGCCCGCACCCTCGCCTCGCTCCTGCAGACCGACCCGCACGGCCGGGCGCTGACCGCCGAGCTGGTCCACCGCTCCGGGCTCGCGCCGCACACCTGGCTGCGCCACCTCTTCGCCGCCCTGCTGCCGCCGCTGCTGCACTTCCTCTACCAGTACGGCACCGTCTTCTCCCCGCACGGCGAGAACGCCATCGTCTGCTTCGACGCGCACGACGTGCCCACCCGCCTCGCGGTCAAGGACTTCGTCGACGACGTCAATACGACCGACGGCCCGCTCCTGGAGCTGGCCGCCATGCCCGGGGACGTCCGCGAGATCCTGCTCACCGAACCGCCCGCCTTCTTGACCCAGTTCATCCATTCCGGGCTGTTCGTCGGCGTGTTCCGCTATCTGGCGCCGCTCTGCGAAGATCAACTGGGCGTCCCCGAGGGCGACTTCTGGTCACTCGTCCGGGCCGAGATCCTGCGCCACCACGAGCGCTTCCCGCAGCTCAAGGAGCGCCACACGATGTTCGACCTGCTCACCCCGCAGATCGAGCGCCTCTGCCTCAACCGCAACCGTCTCCACATGGACGGCTACCGTGATCGCCCGGACCGCCCGCACGCCGCCGTGCACGGCATGATCCCGAATCCGCTGCACGCCCCCTGACGCGCCCGTGCGACGGCCGCGGACCGGCCGGGACGCGGCGTGGTGTCAGTGGGCCCGCGTAGGGTGGCAACGCTATGACGAAGCCCTCCCTCCCCGAACTGCTCCATGCCGCCGTGGCCGCCGTCGGCGGCACCGAGCGCCCCGGCCAGGTCGCCATGGCCGAGGCGGTCGCCGAGGCCGTCGACGACGGCACCCACCTGCTCGCCCAGGCCGGCACCGGCACCGGAAAGTCGATCGGCTATCTGGTCCCGGCCCTGGCCCACGGCGAGCGCGTGGTGATCGCCACCGCGACCCTCGCGCTGCAGCGGCAGCTGGTCGAGCGTGACCTGCCGCGTACGGTCGACGCGCTGCACCCGCTGCTGCGCCGCAAGCCGCAGTTCGCCACGCTCAAGGGCCGGTCGAACTATCTCTGCCTGCACCGCCTCCATGAGGGCGTGCCGCAGGAAGAGGAGGAGGGCCTGTTCGACCCCTTCGAGCAGGCCACGGCGACGAGCAAGCTCGGCAAGGACCTGCTGCGGCTGCGGGACTGGGCGGACGAGACGGAGACCGGCGACCGGGACGCGCTCACCCCGGGCGTCTCCGACCGGGCCTGGGGCCAGGTCTCGGTGTCCTCCCGGGAGTGCCTGGGCGCATCGAAGTGCGCGTACGGCGCGGAGTGCTTCGCGGAAGCCGCCCGGGAGCGGGCGAAGCTCGCCGACGTGGTCGTCACGAACCACGCGCTGCTCGCGATCGACGCCATCGAGGGCGCGCCGGTCCTGCCGCAGCACGAGGTGCTGATCATCGACGAGGCCCACGAGCTGGTCTCCCGGGTCACCGGCGTGGCCACGGGGGAGCTCACTCCGGGCCAGGTCAACCGCGCGGTGCGCCGCGCCGCCAAGCTCGTGAACGAGAAGGCCGCCGACCAGCTGCAGACCGCCTCCGAGACCTTCGAGCGGCTGATGGAGCTGGCGCTGCCGGGCCGTCTGGAGGAGATCCCGGAGGACCTGGGGTACTGCCTGATGGCGCTGCGCGACGCCGCCCGTACGGTGATCTCCGCGCTCGGATCGACCCGCGACAAGTCCGTCCAGGACGAGGACGCGGTGCGCAAGCAGGCGCTGGCCTCCGTGGAGAACGTGCACGCGGTGGCCGAGCGGATCGCGAACGGCTCCGAGTACGACGTGGTCTGGTACGAGCGCCACGACCGCTTCGGTGCCTCGCTGCGCGTCGCCCCGCTGTCGGTGTCCGGACTGCTGCGCGAGAAGCTCTTCGAGGACCGCTCGGTCGTGCTGACCTCGGCGACCCTCAAGCTCGGCGGCGACTTCAACGGCGTGGCGGCCTCGCTGGGGCTGGCCCCCGAGGGCACGCAGGGGGAGGACGCGCCGCCCTGGAAGGGCCTCGACGTCGGCTCGCCGTTCGACTACGCGAAGCAGGGCATTCTGTACGTCGCCAAGCATCTGAACCAGCCGGGGCGCGAGGGCACCCGCACGGACATGCTGGACGAGCTGGCGGAGCTGGTGGAGGCGGCCGGCGGGCGCACGCTCGGGCTGTTCTCCTCGATGCGGGCCGCGCAGGCGGCCGCCGAGGAGCTGCGCGGCCGGCTGGACGTGCCGATCCTGCTGCAGGGCGAGGAGACGCTCGGCGAGCTGATCCGGGCCTTCGCGGCGGATCCGCGTACGTGCCTGTTCGGGACGCTCTCGCTGTGGCAGGGCGTGGACGTGCCGGGAGCGAGCTGCCAGCTGGTGGTCATGGACCGGGTGCCGTTCCCGCGCCCCGACGATCCGCTGATGAGCGCCCGCCAGAAGGCCGTGGAGGAGGCCGGGGGCAATGGCTTCATGGCGGTCGCGGCGACGCATGCGGCGCTGCTCATGGCCCAGGGCGCGGGCCGCCTGATCCGCGCCTCCGGGGACCGCGGCGTGGTCGCCTGCCTGGACCCCCGGGTCGAGCGGGCGCGGTACGGCTCGTTCCTGCGCGCCTCGATGCCCGGCTTCTGGTACACCACCGACCGCAATCAGGTCCGCCGCTCCCTGGCCGCCATCAACGCGGCCGCCCAGGCGGCCGAGAAGGCCGCTGAGGGGGCCGCTGCGGCGGGGGAGAAGGCCGCCGAGGAGCCGGAGACGGCGGACGCGCAGTAGCGCCGCACCGGCCCCTGTGGCGGGCCGCCGCGGGCCCCTGCGCGGGCCTGGGCTTCGGCACCGCACACGTGCGCGGGCCTCGTATACCGATCGGCATACGAGGCCCGTAGCGTCATGGCCGCGGTCGGCTCCTCGGGAGCGGTGGCTCCGTGCGGGCGCCGCCGGGCCGGCCGTGGTCACTCAGACCCGGCGGAGCACCGCCACCACCTTGCCGAGGATGGTCGCCTCGTCGCCGGGGATGGGCTGGTACGCGGCGTTGTGCGGGAGCAGCCAGACGTGGCCGTCCTCGCGCTTGAAGCGCTTCACCGTGGCCTCGCCGTCGAGCATCGCGGCGACGATGTCGCCGTTCTCCGCGACCGGCTGGCGGCGGACCGTGACCCAGTCGCCGTCGCAGATCGCGGCCTCGACCATGGAGTCACCGACGACCTTGAGCACGAACAGCTCGCCGTCGCCCACCAGCTGCCGGGGGAGGGGGAAGACGTCCTCGACGGACTCCTCCGCGAGGATCGGGCCACCGGCGGCGATCCGGCCCACCAGCGGGACGTACGACGCCGCGGGCTTGCCCGTGGTGTCCGCCGGGGCCGAGGCGGGCTGGTCCGAGCCGCGGACCTCGTACGCGCGGGGGCGGTGCGGGTCGCGGCGGAGGAAGCCCTTGCGCTCCAGGGCCATCAGCTGGTGTGCCACCGACGACGTGCTCGAGAGGCCCACCGCCTGGCCGATCTCGCGCATGGACGGCGGATAGCCGCGCCGCTGGACGGAGTCCCGGATGACCTCGATGACCCGTCGCTGCCGGTCGGTGAGGCCCGAGCTGTCCGCGCGGATTCCTGGAGGGCGCCCGGGCAGCGAGCGTGCCGGCTTCTGGCCCTCCGGGCTCACCGTGGCGTCGTCCATCGGCGGTTTCTGCGTCGGCTCGAAGCGGCCCTGGGAGTGGCTTTGTGCGGCAATGATCGCGCTGTCTGCGGTGGTGGTCACGTCGGCTGCCCCTCTCGGAATGTATCTCCCTAGTTAGCCAACGGTAGTTGCTTTCGAAAGGTTGCGCCAAACACACGTTCGAGTGAAAAACCGCAGATTAGCTGACCTGATCAGGGCATTGGGTGTATGGCCGCGAGCGACCGAAAGGCGATAACGGGCATTACGGTACCGTTCCCGCCGGCAATCCCCGGCGGCGGGTCTCCGTTCCGGCTGCGGTTCCGCGACGATCATGGCGCGTCCGTCGTGACCTGCCCAAGTCTGTCATTGCCGCCCCTCCGCGGCGGCCACCGGGGGGTCTCACGTAGTCTCGTGGCTGCTGCGCCGCCGCGACACGCGGTGCGTGCATTTTCTCGCCCGGCACCACATGTAGTGCTTGGATGGGCGACAGCCACCAGACGTTGTGGTCCATGGTCTTCTTCGGCCCGTGGATCGCCTATGCTTGTGGTCGCTCCGGAGGCCCCCGTTCGGGCCCTGTCCGGGCTATCAGCCGTACGCCGGATCGGTTGGCGTGCGTCCGTTTTCGAGGGTGAGGAGGGCAAGCCATGCACTGCCCCTTCTGCAGGCACCCCGACAGCCGGGTGGTGGACAGCCGCACCACCGACGACGGCACCTCGATCCGCCGCCGCCGGCAGTGCCCCGACTGCTCCCGGCGGTTCACCACGATCGAGACGGCGTCACTCACGGTGATCAAGCGGAGCGGGGTCACCGAGCCCTTCAGCCGCGACAAGGTCATCGCCGGGGTGCGCAAGGCGTGCCAGGGCCGGCCGGTCAGCGAGGACGCGCTCGCCAAGCTCGGCCAGCGGGTCGAGGAAGCGGTGCGCGCGACCGGCAGCGCCGAGCTGTCCACGCATGACGTCGGGCTCGCCATACTGGGCCCGCTCCAGGAGCTGGACCTGGTGGCGTACCTGCGCTTCGCGAGCGTGTACCGGGCGTTCGACTCGCTCGAAGATTTTGAGGCGGCCATCGCGGAGCTGCGGGAGCAGCGGCCGCCCGCGCAGCACTGCGGGAACTGCGGGGAGGCCGAGGATTCGGCGGTCCCCGCGCCCGCCCCCGCCGCCGACTGAGCTCGGCGCGCGACCAAGACCTCGCCGGGGCTGAGCAGGAGCCCCGGCGCAGCAAGACATACACCGTGCCACGGGAAGAAGTGTGCACATCAGGGCGTTTACGCCTGTACAGGGAGGCGGCATGACAGAGACGACGAGCGGCCCGGCGCGAGGCTCCCGAAAGGGCAGCAAGGCGAGCAAGGGTCTGCGTATCGAGCGCATCCACACCACCCCCGGCGTGCATCCGTACGACGAGGTGGCGTGGGAGAGCCGTGACGTCGTCATGACCAATTGGCGCGACGGCTCGGTCAATTTCGAGCAGCGTGGCGTCGAGTTCCCCGACTTCTGGTCGGTGAACGCGGTCAACATCGTCACAAGCAAGTACTTCCGTGGCGCGGTCGGCTCCCCGGAGCGCGAGAAGAGCCTCAAGCAGCTCATCGACCGCGTGGTGAAGACGTACCGGAAGTCCGGTGAGGAGAACGGTTACTTCGCCTCCCCGGCCGACGCGGAGATCTTTGAACACGAGGTGGCGTACGCGCTGCTCCACCAGGTCTTCAGCTTCAACTCGCCGGTCTGGTTCAACGTCGGCACCAAGCAGCCGCAGCAGGTCAGCGCCTGCTTCATCCTCTCCGTCGACGACTCCATGGAGTCGATCCTGGACTGGTACAAGGAAGAGGGGATGATCTTCAAGGGCGGCTCCGGCGCCGGCCTGAACCTCTCCCGCATCCGCTCCTCCAAGGAGCTGCTCTCCTCCGGCGGCAACGCTTCCGGCCCGGTCTCCTTCATGCGCGGCGCCGACGCGTCCGCCGGCACCATCAAGTCGGGCGGCGCCACCCGCCGCGCCGCCAAGATGGTCGTCCTGGACGTGGACCACCCGGACGTCGAGGCGTTCATCGAGACCAAGGTCTCCGAGGAAGAGAAGATCCGCGCGCTGCGCGACGCGGGCTTCGACATGGACCTGGGCGGCGACGACATCGCCTCCGTCCAGTACCAGAACGCCAACAACTCGGTCCGCGTGAACGACGAGTTCATGAAGGCCGTGGAGTCCGGTTCGAAGTTCGGCCTGCGCGGCCGGCTGAACGGCGAGGTCATCGAGGAGGTCGACGCCAAGGGCCTGTTCCGCAAGATGGCCGAGGCCGCCTGGGCCTGCGCCGACCCCGGCATCCAGTACGACGACACCATCAACCACTGGCACACCTCGCCGGAGTCGGGCCGGATCACCGCCTCGAACCCGTGCAGCGAGTACATGCACCTGGACAACTCCTCGTGCAACCTGGCCTCGCTCAACCTCATGAAGTTCCTGCGCGACGACGACAAGGGCAACCAGTCGTTCGACGCCGAGCGCTTCGCCAAGGTCGTCGAGCTGGTCATCACCGCGATGGACATCTCCATCTGCTTCGCGGACTTCCCGACCGAGAAGATCGGTGAGACCACCCGCGCCTTCCGCCAGCTGGGCATCGGTTACGCCAACCTCGGCGCCCTGCTCATGGCCACGGGCCACGCGTACGACTCCGACGGCGGCCGCGCGCTCGCCGGTGCCATCACCTCCCTGATGACCGGTACCTCGTACAAGCGCTCCGCCGAGCTGGCCTCGGTCGTCGGTCCGTACGACGGTTACGCCCGCAACGCCGACGCCCACAAGCGCGTCATGAAGCAGCACGCGGACGCCAACGGTGCCGCCACGCGCATGGACGACCTGGACACCCCGGTGTGGGCCGCGGCCACCGAGGCGTGGCAGGACGTCATCCGCCTCGGCGAGAAGAACGGCTTCCGCAACGCGCAGGCTTCGGTGCTGGCCCCCACCGGCACCATCGGCCTGATGATGGACTGCGACACCACGGGCGTCGAGCCGGACCTGGCCCTGGTCAAGTTCAAGAAGCTCGTCGGCGGCGGCTCGATGCAGATCGTGAACAACACGGTCCCGAAGGCGCTGAAGCGCCTGGGCTACCAGCCCGAGCAGGTCGAGGCGATCGTCGCCCACATCGCCGAGCACGGCAACGTGGTCGACGCCCCGGCCCTGAAGCCCGAGCACTACGAGGTCTTCGACTGCGCCATGGGCGAGCGCTCCATCTCCCCGATGGGCCACGTCCGCATGATGGCCGCCGCCCAGCCGTTCCTCTCAGGCGCGATCTCCAAGACGGTCAACGTCCCCGAGTCCGCCACGGTCGAGGAGATCGAGGACGTCTACTTCCAGGGCTGGAAGCTCGGCCTGAAGGCGCTCGCGATCTACCGCGACAACTGCAAGGTCGGCCAGCCGCTCTCCGCCAAGAAGAAGGAGGAGGAGAAGAAGGCCGAGCCGGTCGCCGAGAAGAAGGTCGTCGAGTACCGCCCGGTCCGCAAGCGTCTTCCGAAGGGCCGTCCCGGCATCACCACCTCCTTCACCGTCGGCGGCGCCGAGGGTTACATGACGGCCAACTCCTACCCGGACGACGGCCTGGGCGAGGTCTTCCTGAAGATGTCCAAGCAGGGCTCGACCCTCGCGGGCATGATGGACGCCTTCTCGATCGCCGTCTCGGTCGGCCTCCAGTACGGCGTGCCGCTGGAGACCTACGTCTCGAAGTTCACCAACATGCGCTTCGAGCCGGCCGGCATGACGGACGACCCGGACGTGCGGATGGCGCAGTCGATCGTCGACTACATCTTCCGCCGCCTGGCGCTGGACTTCCTGCCCTTCGAGACCCGCTCGGCGCTCGGCATCCACTCCGTCGAGGAGCGCCAGCGTCACCTGGAGACCGGTTCGTACGAGCCGGCCGAGGACGAGCTCGACATCCAGGGCCTGGCCCAGTCGGCCCCGCTGACCCAGCAGTCCGCGCCGGCCTCCACCGAGGAGGTCGTCGAGGAGACCGCGGCGCCGGCCCCGAAGCAGGCGCACACCAACGCGGAGCTGGTCGAGATGCAGCTGGGCATCAACGCCGACGCCCCGCTGTGCTTCTCCTGCGGCACGAAGATGCAGCGCGCCGGCAGCTGCTACCTCTGCGAGGGCTGCGGCTCCACGAGCGGCTGCAGCTGACAGCGCGCCCCTCGGGGCAGCTGACGCAGCGCCCCTCGGGGCGTGCATGAACCGCTGAGGGCGGTGGAGGCGGGATTCCGCCTCCACCGCCCTCGCGCGTTGACTGCCGGCCTCGCGCCCGGTGGGCTTCCGGTCCCGTCCTGCGCCGCGGCCGAGCCGTGGCGGTCAGCCGGCGGCGGGCCGCCGTCCCATCGCCGACGCGAACTCGTCGGGGTCGGTGTCGAAGCCGCGGACGCCGCTGATGAGCTGCCACTTCCCGTCGCCGTCCCGGACGAACTCCGCGACCACCGCGGCCGTGGCGTCCGGGAAGCGGGCGAAGTCGTCCTTCGCCAGCTCGTCGTAGCCCTCCAGGACGCGCACCAGGGTGTGCGGTATGTCGCCGAACGTCCGGCGCCCGCCCCGCTGCTGGATGACGACGCCCACCACCACCCGGCCGTACCGCTCCGCCAGCCGCGAGAACTCCAGCGTCATCGCCTCGTCGTCGCCGAATCCCTGGCCGGTCTTGCTGTCCCGCTTCAGGGTGATGGTGCCGTCGGGGGAGCGGCTGTCGAAGTGCACGAGGTACGCGGGCTCGCCGTACAGCGCGTCCGTGGTGTACGTCGCCGCGATGATGTCGAGGTCGTTGGCGGGCTCGCCCTGGGGGCTCGGGTCCCATTTCAGCGTGACCTCGGCCTTGTCGATCCCCTTGTTGAGACTGCTCACCAGACTTCCCTTCTTCGGCCCCGGAGCACCGTGGCCGGGCGCTTCCCGTGAATCACCCATGCTGCCACGCGGGTCTGACATGCGGTGTGTGCCCGCCCTCATCCGCCCTGTACCGCGCACGAGTTGAGGTGTGCGTACTGTGACGCGCAGTGACGCAAGGGGCACCAGGGGCCGTACGATGGCGCGGTGCTGGTCAAATGGATTCGCTGCACTGTTGTGGACCGCGGGGGGTTCGAACGGGGGCAGCGCAAATGGGCGGGGCTGCCCGGGGAGCCGGGCTTCCGGGGGCAGGGCGGCGGCTGGAGCCGGACCCGCCCCGGCGTCGCGCATCTCGTGGCCTTCTGGGAGAGCAGGGCGTTCTACGACTCGTTCATGGCGAGATCGCACGACCGCCTGGCCGCCGCGCAGGCCGGCACGTACAAGAACGGCCAGACCCGCCTCTTCGAACACGAGCTGGACGTGAAGGTCGGCTTCCGCCCCGTCTTCGAGGACGCCGATGTGCTGCGGCTGGCGTACTGCCAGGTCAGGGCCGACCGGGTCGACCACTACAAGCTGATGCAGGAGAAGATCTGGAACCCCGCGATGGCGGGCTCCCCCGGGATGCTGCGCGGCATGCTGGGGCGCGCCCCGGGGGAGGAGTTCCTGGTCCTCTCGATGTGGCAGTCGGCGGCCGAACGCGGCAAGTACCGTCCGGAACGGCTCGAACGGCTGGCCCTGCGGGCCCAGACGGCCGCCGACATCATGGGCGTCACCGGCGATGTGGTCGATCTTGAGCCTTCGTGGACGGTGTGACGCCCCAAGGGCGTGAGCGTGACGACCCACGAGGATAAGGGGGGCGCCGCTCGCGGTCAGGTGTCCCTCGTGAACGTTCCTGCGTGTGCTGCCGCCAGGGCGATGGCGACGGCCTGGTCGGCATCCGGCTCGTCCAGGCCCTCGCGGGTGATGAACAGACGGAAGAACAGCGGGGCCGCTACCGCGCGTACCAGCGCTCCGCCGTCGAGGGCCGACCGCGGCCCGGGCAGCTCGCCGCGCGCGACGGCGCGGTCCACGACCACCTCGCAGCGCGCGAACCGTTCGGCGTAGTACGCACGCAGCGCCTGCGCGGCCGGCTCGGACTGGAAGGCGGCGGCGATCACCGCCGAGCTGGGCGCGGCGGCCGCGGGGTCGGCGAAGGAGTGCACGACCTCCAGCGCGAGCGCGCGCAGATCACCGTCGAGCGAACCGGTGTCGGGCGGTGCCCAGCCGTCCTCGCCGGCCAGGTCGAGGGTGTCGGCGACCAGCCCGTCGACACCGCCCCAGCGGCGGTAGAGCGTCGTCTTGTGCACGCCGGAGTGCTCGGCGACGTACTCGACGGTCAGGCCGGAGTAGCCGTGCTCGGTGAGGCCGGTCAGGACGGCGTCGCGGACGGCCGCCCGCGTGCGTGCGGTACGGCCGCCGGGCCGGCGGGTGCCCGGGCGGGCGGCGCCGGTGCCGGCTGTGGTCTGCGGCTGCGCGGCCTGCGCGCTCTGCTCGTTGTCCACAGGCAAATGCTACTCCACTTGCGTTAGGTGGGTGATCGTGCCATCATCGTCAGCGTAACGCAACAACTGTCGCATTACGTTACGACCGGTCGCTGGTGCGGCCGCGGGGGAGGTCACCGATGTTCACTCAGGTCTTCCAGAGGTTGCAGGTCTTCCAGGGCTGCGGGTCCGGGGGCCGGGAGCGCCCCGGGCGTGGGGCGGCGCCTCGTTTTAGGCTGGCGGCATGGCACGCCCCCGACGCATCGTCCTCATCAGGCATGGAGAGTCCCAGGGAAATATCGATGACACGGTGTACGAGCGGGAGCCCGACCACGCGCTGGGCCTGACGGAGCGCGGCGTCAAGCAGGCCGAGGAGGCTGGTGCGCAGCTGCGGGCGGTCTTCGGGGACGAGCGGATATCCGCGTACGTCTCTCCGTACCGCCGCACGCACCAGACGTTCCAGGCGCTCGGCCTGGACAAGGAGCGGGTCCGGGTCCGCGAGGAGCCGCGCCTGCGCGAGCAGGACTGGGGGAACTGGCAGGACCGGGACGACGTGCGGCTTCAGAAGGCGTACCGCGACGCCTACGGCCACTTCTTCTACCGCTTTGCCCAGGGGGAGTCGGGGGCGGACGTCTACGACCGGGTGGGCGCGTTCCTTGAGAGCCTGTGGCGCAGCTTCGAGGCGCCCGACCATCCGCCGAACGTTCTGATCGTCACGCACGGGCTGACCATGCGCTTGTTCTGTATGAGGTGGTTCCACTGGACCGTTGCCGAATTTGAATCGCTGTCCAATCCCCACAATGCCGATCACCGCACTCTGCTGCTCGGTCCGGACGGGCGGTACCGCCTTGACCGGCCGTTCGAGAGCTGGTGTACACCGCAGTCCTACGGGAGCACCGGTTAGAGTGCAACCGATGACCGCCGATCACCGTGACAGTGACGCACAGCGCTTCGCGCGGGCCCTGGAGAGCCTGCGGGGGCTTGCCGTGGGCGACGCCCTGGGATCCCAGTTCTTCGTGCCCGCCCATTACCCCGCGCTCAAGAGCCGCGCCCTGCCGCCGGCGCCCTGGCGGTGGACCGACGACACCGAGATGGCCGCTTCCGTGCTGGCCGTACTGACCGAGCACGGCCGTATCGACCAGGACGCGCTCGCCCGCTCCTTCGCGGAGCACCACGACGTCGACCGCGCGTACGGTCCCGCCGTGGACCGGCTGCTCCGCCAGGTGCGGGAGGGGCAGGACTGGCGCGAGCTGGCCTCGGCGCTCTTCAAGGGGCAGGGCTCGTGGGGGAACGGCGCCGCCATGCGCATCGCCCCGCTGGGTGCCTGGTACGCCGACGATCCCGAGCAGGCCACGCACCAGGCGGAGATCTCGGCGTACGTCACGCACCAGCACCGTGAGGCGGTCGTCGGGGCGATGGCGGTGGCGGCCGCGGCCGCGCTGGTCGCCGCGCCGGACCGGGTCACCGGCCCGGAAGCGCTGCTGGACGGCGTCATGGAGCTGATCCCGCGCAGCGCGGTCCAGGCGGGGCTGCGGCGCGCCCGCGACATGCTCGACTACGCCGACGCGAGCACGGTCGCCGCGGTGCTCGGCTGCGGTCGGCGGACCACCGCCCATGACACCGTGCCGTTCACGCTGTGGGCCGCCGCGCGCAACCTGGGCAGCTACGAGCAGGCGTTCTGGACCACCGCCCGGGCGGGCGGTGATGTGGACACCACGTGCGCGATCGTCGGCGCGATCGTCGCGGCCGGCCCGGAGGGCGCACCGCCGGAGGAATGGCTGTCCGGCACGGAGGCCCTCCCGTCCTGGCTGCCGGGCGGGGCGGCCTGAGGTAGGTCCGGAGTCGCCTGGGCGGGTCGGCTGAGGTTGTCCGTCGGCTCGAAAGCGTCGCTTGAGGCGTGTCGGCGGGGACGTGTGGCGTTGGTCAGGGCTTCTCGGGCTGGGGTGGGTGCGGCGTAGCCTTGGTATGGGGCCCTGCGGGGTGTTGCCGGGGGCTGGAAGCGTCGGGGTGCTCGGTGAAGGTCGGGAGCATGCGTAGCACCAAGTCTCAGAGGGTGCGGCTCGGAGGGGGCCACGCGCGTCACCTTCCGGACGGTGAGCCGGATCGTGCTCCGGACGCTGGGTCGGATCGCGCTCCGGGCGGTGCGCCCGAGGTCGAGTCGGGCGGTGCGTCCGAGGATGAGCCGGACCGTGCGCCGGTCGGGGAGTCGGGCCGTGCGCCGGACGGTGAGTCGGGCCGGGTTTCGCGTCGTGTTCCGCGGCCCGTTTCGGGGGGTGACAACACCGGGCGGGTGGGGCGAATTGCGCGTGGGGGACCCGCGGTGCGAGGCGGTGGTGGGCGGGGGCGTACTCTGTCTGGCGCCATGCCCTACGAGCCCCCTACTCACACCGTCGAGCGATCGCTGCGCGCCACGACGGGCGCCAAGATCATCGCAGGAGTGGACGAGGTCGGGCGCGGAGCCTGGGCCGGCCCGGTGAGCGTCTGCGCCGCCGTGACCGGACTGCGCCGCCCGCCCGCCGGACTCACCGACTCCAAGCTGCTGACCCCCAAGCGCCGCGACGAACTCGCCGCCGTGCTCAGCGACTGGGTCACCTGTCACGCCCTCGGCCACGCAAGCCCCGAGGAGATCGACGAACTGGGCATGACCGCCGCCCTCCGGCTGGCCGCCGTCCGCGCGCTGGAAGCCCTTCCGGTCCGGCCCGACGCGGTCATCCTCGACGGCAAGCACGACTACCTCGGTGCCCCTTGGAGGGTCCGTACGGTCATCAAGGGCGACCAGTCCTGCGTCGCCGTCGCCGCCGCCTCGGTGATAGCGAAGGTGCGGCGCGACGCGATGATGGCCGAACTGGGCCTGGAACACGAGCACTTCGGCTTCGCGGAGAACGCCGGCTACCCCTCGCCGGTGCACCGTGCGGCCCTCGAGGAGTGGGGCCCGACCCCGCACCACCGGGTGTCGTGGTCCTACATGGACGCGCTGCCCCGCTGGCAGCACCTGAAGAAGGTGCGCCTCACCCCAGAATCAGCCGCTCTGGAGGCCGGTGGCCAACTCGGCTTCGACTTCTGAGCGGTACGGATGTGAATCCGGTACCCGCTGACATGTCCCGTACCTACGTTTGATAGACATCACTTCATGCCTCTCATCCCCGAGGAGCCTCAGATTCACGAGAGTGTCCCGGGTCCCCGCGCAACTCCGGCCGCCGGCCGTACCGCGCCGACCCCTCGTCCCGTACCTGGTCCCGGTCCCCGTCCCGCGCCTCCGCGCGGCGCCCCCGCGGCCAGCGCCCGACCCGGCAAGCCCGGCCCGTCCCGCGGACCGGCCCCCGCCCCGCCCGCGCAGCGCACGGCTCCCAAGCCGTCCGCGGCGGCCGGTGCCGGCAAAGCCGCTGCCTCCGGAGCCACCGCCTCCGAAGCGCAGCTGCAGCTGATCCCCGCGCCGGCCAACGGCGCCGTGGACGCCGCCGACGAGGCCGTCGACCTGCTCCTGGACTCCGGCCGTGCGCCGAGCGAGGTGCTGGTCCTCACCACCGGCGAGCAGCACCCCTGGGCCGCGCACGAGCTGTCCTTCGGCGAGGCGTCCTACTGGGCGCAGCACGACGCCGGGGACGACGTCTTCTACGCGGATGCCGGCGCCGAGCGCGCCGAGGGCCGCCCCGTGGTGGTCGTCGCGGTCAACGGCGGCTCGGACGAGACCGTCGCCAAGGCCCTGCCCGCCGCCATGGCCCGGGCCGGCGCCCTGCTGATCGTCTGCGGCGACCCGCAGCGGATCAACGCCCTCATCGGGGCGTCCGCGTAAGCGAGCCGGCTCGGAGGGGCCCGGACCGGCCGTCACGGCCGCCGGGCTCGCTCCGTACCGCGCCCGTCCGGCCACTCGGGCCGCCGGGCACGCTTCGTACCGCCGTACAGCTGCACCGCCGTACCGCCGTACTGCTGTACCGCCATGCCGCCGTACGGCCGTGTTTCCGTGCCGGTCAGCGGGCCGCAGTGCGTCGGCGGGCCTCCGGTGCTCCGCCGCCTGTACGGCGTGGTGGTCCCGCGGCCATGGCGCCGTTGTGCGGTTCGCGGGCCGCGTCCGAGAGCTGAGGACGTTCCGGGCGCGCGCCGGTGTACGGCCGGCGTCCGCCGCGGCCTTCCCCGAGCACCTGCCAGCCGTCGCGCGTCAGCGTGATGTACGCGCCGCAGCGCAGCCCGTGCAGGGTGCAGGCGTCGCGCAGCCCCCACATCCACGCGCCGTCCGCCTCCGTCCACAGCGGACCGCCGTCGCGGCAGTACAGCAGCACGGCCGTCCGTACCGGTGTGCGCAGCCGCAGATCGTGCGGGGTCACCCGGCGCAGCTGCGCCAGCAGTGCGTTGCGGAAGTCCCAGCCGTCGGGCGCGTCCGTACGCAGCACGAAGGACGCGCTGGCCGTCACCCGTTCCTCCGGATCGAGCACCGCGACGACAGCGGTGGACGGGCCGGGCAGATGCCGGTCGTGGAGGTCGGTGACGACCTCACGAGGGCTGCGCAGCAGGGGAATTCCCGCCGAGGCCCACTCGGCGGGCTCCAGCATCCGGCTCAGCCTGGCGGCCGACGCGGTGGCGGAGGGCTGGGACGTGGTCAGGGGCGGAGTGATGCCGAAGGTCACGGTCCTCCCTTCGTCGACGCGGCGGAAGCCGGGACGGCCGGGCGCAGCGTCGCGCCACGACATCCCTGCTGAGCCGCGGACGGCTGGAATGGGGAAGCACTACGATTCTCGCGGTCGTACACGCTTGCGGCAATGAGCAAGTCGCCGCGGCGTTCCGGAATCGATGGGTGCGTCGTTCTTTTTCCTTCCCGCTCAGCCGCCCGCCGAAGCGCGTCCCGCCGCACGGGTCCGCTCCGCACGGTGCGGACCAGCGGAAACACCCTCCCGCTCAGCCCGCCCCGGCGCGCACCCGACTCCGGGCTCCGTACGGCCCGTTGAACACCCCACGACGCGCGCGCCCGCGAAAAGCCCGCCGGCCGCCCGCCCCGCCGGCCGTTCGCCCCGGCGGTAGCCCCCGCCCCGGCGTCAGCTCCCCCCTCGCCCCGCGATCAGCTCTGTACCGCCAGCACCAGCGGCAGCACACCTCCCGCCCCCGCCCGGCGCAGCAGCCGCGCGGCCACCGCGAGCGTCCAGCCGGTCTCGGTCGAGTCGTCCACGAGAAGCACCGGACCGTCCGCGGCCCGCAGCGCCTCGGCGAGCTGCGGCGGTACGGTCAACGCCCCGTTCAGGGCACGCAGCCGCTGCGCGCTGTTCGACCGCGGCAGATGCGTCTCGTCGGCGCCCGCCGCGTACGCGATCGACCCCAGCAGCGGCATCCTGCCGATCTCGGCGACCCGGGCGCCGAGGGACTGGACCAGCTGCGGGCGGGTGCGGGACGCCATGGTGACGACGCCCACCGGCCGGGCGGGCGCCTCCGGATCGCCGCTCGCCCAGCCGCCCGGCCCCTTCGCCCAGTCGGCCAGCACCCCGACCACGGCGTCGAGCACATCGGCGGGCACGGGGCCGTCCGGGGCCTGCGGCGTCAGGAGCGGGCGCAGCCGGTTGCCCCAGCCGATGTCCGAGAGCCGGCCGAGGGCCCGCCCCGCCGACGCCTGTTCACCTGCGGGAATGCGGCCCTTCAGGTCGACGCCGATCGCCGGGAGCCCCGTCGGCCACATCCGGCGCGGCTCCACGACGACGCCCGCGCGGCCGAGCTCGCCGCGCGCCGCGTCCAGCGCGGCCGGGGAGACCTCGGCGGTGAAGCGCGGCCCCGCGCAGTTGTCGCAGCGGCCGCACGGCGCCGCGCCCTCGTCGTCCAGCTGCCGCTGCAGGAACTCCATCCGGCAGCCGTCCGTCGTGGCGTACTCGCGCATCGCCTGCTGCTCGGCCTCGCGCTGCTTCGCCACCCAGGCGTACCGCTCCGCGTCGTACGTCCACGGCTGCCCCGTGGCGGTCCAGCCGCCCTTCACCCGCCGGACCGCGCCGTCCACGTCGAGGACCTTGAGCATCGTCTCCAGGCGGGAGCGGCGCAGCTCCACCAGCGGCTCCAGCGCGGGCAGCGACAGCGGCCGGTCCGCACCGGCGAGCACGTCGATCGTCCGGCGCACGAGCTCCTCGGGCGGGAAGGCGATGGAGGCGAAGTACGCCCAGATCGCCTCGTCCTCCCGGCCGGGCAGCAGCAGCACCTCGGCGTGCTCCACGCCGCGGCCTGCACGGCCCACCTGCTGGTAGTAGGCGATGGGGGAGGAGGGCGAGCCGAGGTGGACGACGAAGCCGAGGTCGGGCTTGTCGAAGCCCATGCCGAGCGCGGAGGTGGCGACCAGCGCCTTGACGCGGTTGCCGAGCAGGTCCTCCTCGGCCTGCTGGCGGTCGGCGTTCTCGGTCTTGCCCGTGTACGACGCGACCGTGTGCCCGCACTGCCGCAGGAAGGCCGTGACCTCCTCGGCGGCGGCCACCGTGAGGGTGTAGATGATCCCGGAGCCCGGGAGATCGTTCAGATGCTCGGCGAGCCAGGCCATGCGGTGGGCCGCGTCGGGCAGCCGGAGGACGCCGAGGCTCAGGCTCTCCCGGTCCAGCGGGCCCCGCAGGACCAGCGCGTCCGTGCCGCCGCCGGTGCCGAGCTGCTCGGCGACGTCGGCCGTCACCCGGGCGTTGGCCGTCGCCGTCGTGGCCAGTACGGGCACGCCCGGCGGCAGGTCGGCGAGCATCGTGCGCAGCCGGCGGTAGTCGGGCCGGAAGTCGTGGCCCCAGTCCGAGATGCAGTGCGCCTCGTCCACCACCAGCAGGCCGGTCGCCGCGGCGAGCTTGGGCAGCACCTGGTCGCGGAAGTCCGGGTTGTTCAGCCGCTCCGGGCTGACCAGCAGCACGTCCACCTCGCCGGCCGCCACCTCGGCCTGGACGGTGTCCCACTCCTCGGTGTTCGAGGAATTGATCGTGCGCGCGCGGATGCCCGCCCGCGCGGCCGCCTCGACCTGGTTCCGCATCAGCGCCAGCAGCGGCGAGACGATCACTGTCGGGCCGCTGCCGCGCTGCCGCAGCAGGGCGGTCGCGACGAAGTACACGGCCGACTTCCCCCAGCCCGTGCGCTGCACCACCAGCGCCCGGCGGTGCTCGGCGACCAGCGCCTCGATCGCCCGCCACTGGTCCTCGCGCAGCCGGGCCGTGCCCGCCGGGGCGCCGACGAGGCGGGCCAGCACCGCGTCGGCCGCCTCCCGCAGGGTTCCGTCGTTCGTGTCGTCCATGCGTCCATGCAAGCGCATAGCACTGACAACCGGCGAACCGGCAGCTCAGCCCCCGAGGGCCGGCCGGGTGCCGGCGGAGCCGTTTCGACCGGACACTGCCGGGTGCCGCGCTCCTCTCTCCTCCTCTCCGATCCGGGTGACGACCGCCGTCACGGCCGCCGGCAGCCCGTCGCGCGCCGGCAGCAGTTCCGTGCGGCCGTGCCAGGTGCCCGGTCCGTGTCCCGAGATGCCGCGCAGGGTGACCGCGTCCCCGGGGCCGAGCGCGAGGGCCACCTCCGCCGCGCCGCTGGCCAGGCCGCGTCCGGTCGCCTTCACGGCCGCCTCCAGCAGCGTCCACGCGGGAAGGAACGCCGCGGGGTCGGCGGTGACCGGCAGGGCCGGGTACACCGAGGCGAGCACGTCCAGCGCCGCGGGGACGGGCCGCAGCCGCTCGATGTCCACGCCCACGGGCCCGGCGTCGTCCGCGCCGGCCAGCAGCAGCCGGCCGGACCGCGACCAGCTGATGTGCTGCTCGGGGTGGTCCGGCAGATACGGCTTGCCGGACGGCGTGTACGCGACGCGCAGCCGCGCCGGGGACACCCCCAGCCGCCGGCCCAGCAGGTCGCGCACCGCCAGCCGGGAGCGGAGGAAGCGGCGGGCCGAGGCCGCGTCCGTAAGGGCCGCGGCCCGCCGCCTCTCCTCCTCCGTGGGCCCAGCTTCCAGGGCACCCCCGCCGTCCAGGTCCACCACCCAGACGTCCACCGCTACAGCCTGAAGACCTGCGTGGCGGACAGCGACGGATCGCCCGGCCGGACATGGAGCTCGCCCCGGGACGGCAGCATCACCACCGCGGCCACGGTGCGTTCGCCCCGGATGTCACCCCGGTCCGGTACGCAGACCGGCGGCTGCGACAGCAGTCCGAAGTGGTCCTCGGCGCCGCACCCCGGAGGCAGTTCGGCGAGCCCGGCGGTGGCCGCCTTCAGCCGGCGCACGGACGAGTTGCGGGCGAAGACGTTGATCTCGTCGAACGGTACGAAGTCCGGGTGCAGGAAGTGGTTGGTGTGTGCCGTCTCCGCCCCCTCGGTGACCCGCAGCTCGTCGCCGAGGATCTCCACCACGGCGACCCGTTCCCGGTCGCACAGGACCAGCGTCCGGGAGCTCGCCAGGGGCAGGCCGCGCAGGATCTCCAGGGCCTGGGGGACGTCCCGTGCCGTGTCCAGCAGGTGCCGGATGGCGAGGTAGGGCGGTACTCCGGGGTGCCAGTCGCCGCCCAGCACCAGGTTGAGCCCGACCGCGAGGCCGTCGCTGTTCAGCCCCAGGTAGCCGAGCAGGCCACCGAAGCTGAGCACGAGCGAGCGGCGCGGCGACCCGGTACGCGCGACCTCCAGGACGCCGATGTAGTCGTCCAGATTGCCGTTGAGGTCGACGGTCTGCGCGAGGACGGGGCCGGCCGCGCCGGTGCGGGCGTAGGTCGTGCAGTCGCCCGCCGTGGGCACCTTGCGGTAGCCCATGATCTCCCGGCGCAGCTGGAGCAGCCATGCCTCGTCCGGCGTGATCCCGGCGCCGGCCGCGAGCCCCGCGACCTCCTCGGCCAGTTCGGGCGTGGCCGCCGCGACCGCCGCCCGGTAGGCGGCGATCGACGGCAGCAGCCCGTCCAGGGTGACCGGCTCCGGCATGACCTTGTTCAGCCGGGCGAGCGAGTCGTCGAGGAAGGCACGCAACGGACCGGCGAGGGCCTCACCATGGGCCCGCCCGGCGGCGAACGGGCCGCCGGACGCGCGGAGGAGGGGAATGCCCGCGCCCGGCGTCATCCGACGGCGTCCAGCTGCGCGACCTTGGGCTTGGTGGCGAGCTCGTTCTTCACGCGGGGCCATTCGGCGCGCAGGACGCTGTAGAAGATCGCGTCGCGGCGGCGCCCGCCGGGCATGAAGTTGTAGCTGCGCAGGGTGCCTTCCTCCACGGCGCCGATGTTGCGCAGCCCGCGGCGCGCCTGCGTGTTGAGGATGTCGGTCTTGAACTCCACGCGCTCGGCGCCCAGCTGCTCGAAGGCGTGCTCCAGGAGCAGGTACTTCGCCCAGCGGTTGATGCCCTGGCCCCGGAAGTCGCGGCCCAGCCAGGACCAGCCGATCTCCAGCCGCCGGTCGGCCTCGGCCAGGTTGCCGTAGCTCATGCTGCCGGCGACCCGGCCGGTGGACTTGTCGGTGATGATGTGGACGACGCGGCGGCCGGCGGCCTGGTCGGCGAGGCAGGTGTCGAAGAACTTCTCGAAGTCCGCGTCGGTCTCGACGGCGGAGACGAAGTACTTCCAGATGTCGGGGTCCATCGCGACGGCCCGCACGGCCTCGCGGTCGGCTTCGGTGACCGGCCGCAGCAGGACGTGCTCGTTCTCCAGGACCACCGCGGCGTCTTCGTTCCAGGCCATGGTTCAGGCCACCTTCTTCGTCAGTCGGGACAGGGACTCGGCGACGCTGCGCAGGGTGCGCATCTCGGCGAGGTCGTGCTCGGTGAAGTTCGCGAGGTCGACGTCGGTCGCCTCGCACACCTCGGTCAGGAAGAGGACCTTGTTGAGCGAGGTCAGGCCGTAGCTGCCGGCCATGTCCGCGTCGAGGTCGAGGTCGTCGGGAGCGACCTCGGGGTCCAGTACCGCGGAGAGGGACTCCCTGGCCGCGCTCTCGATGTCAGGCCGCATGGATGCCTTCCTTACTGTCGTGGATACCGGCGTGGTAAGTGGCGAGGATCTGCTTGCGCTTGGGCTTGTACTGGGACGTGAGCAGGCCGTTGTCGATGCTGAAGGGCGCGTCGGCGATCACGACCCGGCTGATCCGCTCGTCCGCGGTGCGCGCCGCGTTGGTCAGGGCGAGCTGGGCCTCGATGGCGTCCCGGTCGGCGGGCACGGTGGCCGGGGAGACGACGGCGACCAGGTCGGTCTGCGCGGGGCAGAACAGGACGCACTCGGCGATCGCCGGGCTGGTCCTCATGTGCTCCTCGATCGGCCGGACGACGATCTTCTTCCCGTTGTCCAGGACGATGACGTCGTCGGCGCGGCCGCGGATGAAGAGGAAGCCGTCCTCGTCGAGGTGGCCGAGGTCGCCGGTCCGTACAGTGCCGTCCGGGGCGAACATCCGCTCGGAAGCACCCGGTTCGGCATACGCGTAACGGTAGTTGACCGGGTGGTCGCTGCGCACGCGGATGACGCCGTCCTCGTCCACCAGGACTTCCTTGCCGCGCAGGACCTTGCCGACGCTGCCGGCGCGGTGGGCGCCGGGGTGGTTCTTGGTGACGATGCAGGTTTCGTTGAGGCCGTAGCCCTCATAGATGGGCAGCCCGGCGTCGTGGAAGAAGCGGAGCATCGCCGCGTCGGCAGGCGCGGAGCCGGTCCACAGGTAGCGGATCCGGTCGCCGAAGAGGTGGCGGGCCGCTTCCTGGACCGTCTGGTCGCCCTTGGAGCGGCGCACGCGGCCCTCGATCTGGCGCTTGGCCGTCTCGTAGAAGGCCGGCACGCCCATGACGACGGTGGGCCGGACGCGGCGCAGCGCCGCGAAGGCCGCCTCGTACGTGCTGATGGTGACATCGTGGCCGTGCACCAGCGCCGAGTAGACCCAGTAGCGCTGCTGGAGCAGGGAGAGCGGCAGGAAGACGAACAGGTCGTCCCCCGGCTTGTGTTCGAAGATCTCCTGCACCGCGGCCAGCGAGCTGTCGATGCTGCCGACGGTCGCGCCGAGCCCCTTGGGCGTGCCGGTGCTGCCGGACGTGAACTTGATCGTGGTCACGTCCCGCGGTGCCCAGTGGACCGCCGGCAGAGCGGTGTCCTCGTCCGGGCCCGCCGGCTCCTCGGCGAGCGCCCGGACCTCGCCGATCGGCACGGCGTTTGGGGCGTCCGTGGGCTGGTCGGTGAAGAGCAGCGTGATGCCGTACCGCGCCATCAGCTCCACCGAGGGCGTGAACTTGCCGGGCTCCAGTCCGGCGGTCTCCGCCTTCAGGAGCAGCGCCGCGAGGTCCAGCAGTACCCATTCCAGGCTGTTGGCGGCCAGGATGCCGATCCGGTCGCCGGGGCCGATGCCCCGCGCCCGCAGCCGGCGCGCCAGCCGGCCGGCCCGCTCGTACAGCTCCGGCAGGCCGAGGGTCTCCGTGCCGTCCAGGCGGGAGACGGAGATCCGGCCGCCGAGCGGCGGGGTGGTGACGAGGTGCTGGATGAACGAGTGGTCGGTCACCGTGTCTGCTCCTCCTCCGGTGCCAGGGCCGTGGCCATCGCGGCGACGGTGTCCAGGTCGGCCAGCATGTCGAGCGGGATGGTGACGCCGAACCGCTTGCGTACGGCGGTGAGGATGCGGGCCGCCGCGATGGAGTCGCCGCCGAGCGCCCGCAGGCTGTCGTGGACGCCGACCCGGGCGCCGCGCAGCACCGTGGACCAGATCTCCACCAGCGCCTTCTCGGTGTCCGTCGTGGGCTCGCCGCCGCCGCGCGGGGCCTCCGCGGGCGCCGCTTCCTCGACGGCGGTCTCGGCGAGCTTCCCCCGGTCCACCTTGCCGTTCCTGGTGAGCGGCAGATCGTCGTGCCAGATGACCGCCGTGGGGACCATGTAGTCGGGCAGGTCGCGGCGGAGCGCTTCGCGCAGCTCGGCCTCGGTGGGCCGGGCGTCCCCGCTCGGTACGAGATGGGCCACCAGGCGGTCGCCCCGCGCGCCGGGCGCGCTCGCGACCACGGCCTTGGCCACGGCGTCCAGGGCGACCAGCCGCGTCTCGACCTCGCCGGCCTCGATGCGGTAGCCGTTGACCTTGATCTGGAAGTCGCTGCGGCCGAGGATCGCGATATTGCCGTCGGGCAGATACCGGCCCAGGTCACCGGTGCGGTAGAGGCGTTCGTTGCGCCGCGGGTCGTGCCCGAACCGCTCGGCGGTGCGCTCCTCGTCGCCCCAGTAGCCCCGCGCCAGCCCGGTGCCCGCCGCGCAGATCTCGCCGGTCACCCAGTCGGGCGCGTCCAGCCCGTCCCGGTCCAGGACGTACGCGCGGTTGTTGGCGTTCGGCCGGCCGTACGGGATGGACCGGCTGCCGTCCTCCTCCGGGCCGACCCGGTGCAGGATGTTCCAGATCGTCGTCTCGGTCGGGCCGCCGAGCGAGACGACGTCGAGGCCGGGCTTGAGGGCGCGCAGCGCGGCCGGCAGCGCCGGCGGGATGCGGTCGCCGCTCATCATCACCAGGCGCAGCGCGGGCGGTACCACCTCGTCGGCGACGGCCTGGTCGTGCAGCATCGAGACGATGGCCGGTACGGAGTTCCACACGGTCACCCCGGCGCTCCGGCACAGGTCGAGCCAGTGCGCGGGGTCGACCGCCCGGTCCCGGTCGGGCATCACCAGCGCCGCCCCGGCGGACAGCGCTCCGAAGACGTCCCACACCGACAGGTCGAAGTTGAACGCGCTGATCGCGAAGAACCGGTCGTCCGGGGTGATGTCGAAGCGCTTGTGGCAGTCGGCGACGACGTTCGCGACGTTGCGGTGGCTGACCATGACGCCCTTGGGCGCGCCGGTCGTACCGGAGGTGTAGAGCACGTACGCGAGGTCGTCGGGGGAGGAGCCGGGCAGCCGGGCGGGCGGCTCGACGGCCGTCGCCCTCTGAGGCACCGTCACGTCCAGGCGCAGGACGTCCCGTTCCCCGTCCGGGTCCTGCCAGTCGAGGTTGGTGAGTACCTGGCGGACCTTGCCGTCGCGCAGCATGTAGCGCTGCCGCTCGGCGGGCAGGGCGCCGTCGACGGGCAGGTAGGCGGCCCCGGCGAGGACGGTGGCGAGGATGCCGACGATCTGCTCGGGCCCGCGGCCCATCACCAGCCCGACCAGCTCGTCCCTGCCGACGCCCCGCTCCCGCAGCCACTGTGCCGCCGCGGCCGCGCGGCCCAGGAGTTCGCCGTAGCCGATCTCCCTGTCCGAGGTGAGGATCGCGGGGGCGTCCGGCGTGCGCCGGGCCTGGGCGGCGAAGGCGTCGCCCAGCAGCTCCTCCGGCAGCGGTACGGCGGTGTCGTTGGCCGCACGGCGCCGCTCGCGCTGGGCGGCGGGCAGCAGGTCGAAGGTGTGGCGCTGCCACGCGGCCTCGTCCGCCAGCGTGTCGAGCAGCGTGCCGTACCCCTGGGCGACGTCGTCCAGCAGGCCCTCGGGGAACAGCTCGTCGATCCCGTCGAGCTGCACGACGAGGCCGCCGTGCTGCTCCATCGCGAAGGCGTTCAGCCACACCTGCGGGGTCTGGCTGACGCTGAAGACCTCCGGCCCGAACAGCTCCAGCGCGGAGCCGTCGACCTCGCCGTTGACGTGCCCGATGGCGCTGTTGAACGTGAAGGGCATCCGGGCGCCCGTCACGCCGCCGCGCCGGCGCGCCAGTTCCTGCATGACCTCACTGCCGGAGAAGTGCCGGTGGTCCAGGTCGCTGCGGAGCCGGGCCTGCAGCGCGCGGGCCCGCTCCTCGAAGGTGCGGGAGCGGTCGACCTCCGCCTCGACCAGGATCGTGTCCGAGAAGTTCCCGATGGCCTCGAAGACGCGCGGGTGGATCGGCGGCCGGTTGGCCACGGTGGTGGTGAGGGTGAAGCGCGGCCCCGCGCCCCAGACGGAGAGCGTTTCGGCGTACGCGGCGAGCAGCAGGGCCGACGGCGTCAGCCCGGCGAACGCGGCCCGCTCCTTCAGCGCCGTCCAGGCCCGCTCGTCCAGGCGCACCTGGCGCTGCGAGAAGCGGGTGGCGGTCAGCGCCGAGGGGCTGGTGGCGAGCGGCAGGTCCGGGTGGGGCGCGAGGTCGTCGACGCGCGCCAGCCAGTACTCGCGCGAGCGGCGGGCCGGCGCCTTCTCCCGCCCGGCCTGCAGGGCCGCCACGTACTCCTCGTACGGCAGCTCGCCCGGCGCGCCGGCGTCGGGGCCGTCCCGGTACTCCCGCCACCAGGCGCGGAAGAACAGGAACATGCTGATCCCGTCCATGACCAGCCCGTCGTGGCTGACGTGCAGCACCATGCGGTCGTCGGCGAGGACCGTCACGTCCGCGGCGATCAGCGGTACCTGGTCGGCGGCGAGGACGCGGTGGGAGCGTTCCTCGCGCAGCGCGGCGCGGATCCGCTCCTGTTCCTCCGGGCTCTCGCCGCGCAGGTCGAGGCGGCTGATCCGCGGCCGGTGCTGGCGGAACTCGGTGACCTGCCGGTCGTCCGAGACGAAGCGGGAGCGCAGCGCGCTGTGCGCGTCCACGACCGCTTCGAGGGCCGACTCCAGCCGGTCCACGTCCCACACGCCCTCGAACTCGTGGTAGACGTGGCTGGAGATGTCGCCGATCTCGAAGATGCCGCTGCGGCCCAGGAAGTAGGCCCGCTGCAGCGGGGTCAGCGGGAAGCCCGGACCGTGCCGCTCCTCCTCCGCCAGATGCGCGACCAGCTCCTCCTTCATGCTCTTGACGAGCGCGATGAAGTCGGGGTCCATCCGTTCGCGGCCGCCTTGGAGCCGCAGGTCGTTGCCGGAGAGGGAGACGGACAGGCCCCGGCTGTCGATCTCGCGCAGGACGTCGCGGTAGTTCATCGGGCGCCCTCCTCGGTCAGCGCGGTGACGGCCGCCTCGTCGGCGCGCTCCTCGATCAGCGCGGCCAGGCCGTTGATGTCGGTGCTGCCGAGCAGTTCCTCGACGGTGACGTCCACGTCGAGCGCCTCCAGGATCTGGTACTGCAACGTCACGGCCTGCAGCGAACTGGTGCCGAGCTGGCTGAGGTTGCTGTCGCTCGCCACCGCGTCCGCGGGGAGCTGCAGCGCCGCGCCGACCAGCGAGGTCAGCCACGGCACCAGCTGCGGGCCGGTGTGGACGCGGCGGGGCGCGGCGGCGGTCGGCCGGAAGAAGACGGCGTCGGCGAGGCGGATCTCGTTCTCCGGGGGGACCAGCTCCACGGTGCGCGGCCACACGGCCGGCTCGGGCAGGCCGAGCGCCTCGGCGAGCCGGGCCGCGAAGCGGGGCATGACGGGCGCCGCGGCGTGCGCGAGGAGGCGGGCCGCGGCCAGTTCGAGGGCGATGGCGGTACGCGCTTCGCTCTCCCAGCCCGCGGTCTCCGCGAGGACGGCCTCCTGGCGGGAGAAGCGCAGGGTGTCCGTGACGATGCCGTCGAGCTCGGCGGCCGCCTGGTTGAGCGAGAAGCCCTCGGAGCCGAGGCTGCCGGTGACCGCGGCGAGCCGGGCGCCGAGCCGGGCGAGGAAGGCGGAGTGCTCCGGCGTCCAGGTACCGGCGTCCGGTGCCCGGCCTTCGTACCGCTTGCCGATCCGCGTCCCGAGGTCGTTCAGCCAGCCCTGCCAGGTGCCGATCAGGGTCTCGTCGAGCGTCGTCTCGTACGCCGCGCGCTGGAAGTTGGTGCGCCGGCCCTCGGGGCGGGTGGCCGCGAGGAAGTACCGGACGGCGTCGACGGAGTCCGGGCCGAGGATCTCCTTGCCCCAGATGGCGTGCCGCCGGCTGGTGGAGAACTTGCTGCCCTCCAGCAGGTAGAACTCGTTGACGTGGTAGTCGATGTCGGGCTTCCAGCCGGGGTGGGCCAGCCGGTACAGGGCCGGGTAGAGCACCGAGTGGTAGAAGCTGTTGTCGTAGCCGAAGAAATGGACGACCTTCCAGTCCTGCTGCGGCTCGGCGGCCCGCCACTGCTCGCCCAGCCGCGCGCCGAGCGACTGGATGCCGTGCAGGAAGCCGTACGACATCTCCGGCCAGACCCAGATGACCTGCCCGGTCACGTCCTGCTCGGCCGGCGGGACGCCCCAGTCGGAGGGGTGGCTGACGGGGATGTCCAGGCTCGGACGGCGGAAGAGCCGGTCGCTCAGCTCGCGCAGCCGGGCCGGGACGCGGCCCAGGCGGTGGTGCTCGGCGATCTGCTCGCGGAAGGTGTGCAGCGGCAGCGACCAGCGGGCGACCGGGGCGCTGCGCGGCGTCGCGGCCGAGCGTGCGGAGGCCGGGTCGACCAGGTCGGTGACGGTGTTGGGCTCGCCGCACTCCTCGCAGATGTTGCCGCTGGTGCCCGAACCGCACGCCGGGCAGCCGCCCTTGACGTCCACCTCGTACAGGTACTGCCCGCTCTCCGCGTCGAACAGGGCGTCCGTCTCGGTGACCCGCACCGTGCCCGAGGAGACCACGCGGGAGAAGAAGTCCTGCAGCCCGGGGCGGTAGCTCGGGTCGTCGTCGGTGACGGTGAACTGGTCGGGGACGATGTCCATCAGGGCCAGCGTCCGGGCGATCTCCGCGCTGTAGTGCGCTGCGGTCTCCGCCGGCTCGCGGTCCTCGGCGCGCGCCGCGCCCACCACGTAGCTCTGGTAGTCGTCGCTGCCCGTCAGGTGCCACGCCCTGGTGCCGTTCATCCGCTGGTGGCGGACGTAGGCGTCGGCACCGAGGTACGGGCCCGAGAGGTGCCCGAGGTGCAGGTCGCCGTTGGGCGTGGGCGGGGTGGAGAAGACGAAGACCGGCCGCTCGCCGAAGGCGGTGCGCTCCGCGTTCCCGGCCGAGGCCAGGGCGCGGGACGGGTCGCGCCAGTACTGCGTCAGGAAGACCACGTCGGTGTCGCCGGTGTTCTCCAGGACATGGGACTCGAAGGGCTCGAAGAGGGCCACCGTGCCGGGCGCGGCCGGGTGGCGCCGCCCGTCGACGATGAACTCGCCGCGTCCCGCGACGATCACGAAGAACTCGGTCTCGTCGTGCTGGTGGCTGTCCGAGCTGCGGCCGGGTGCGACCCGCCCCCAGCCCGCGCCCACACCCAGGCCCTCGATGTCGCTCATGTCGATGCCGAACGCCTCGTGGAGGGCCGTGTCGTCGTACGTGTTGATGATCACGCCGCGTCCTTTCGCCGGTGGGGAAGTCGCTGGGAGGGAAGGGGGAGCAGGCCGGCGGTCTCGGCCGCGATGGCGGGGGCGAGCCGGTAGCCGGAGCCGTTGGCGGCGCCCGCGAAGACCACCCGGCCGTCGTCGGTGAGCGGGCGGATCAGCGGCTGCATGTCAGGGCCGTAGGCGTCGCAGAAGACGCGGCCGGACACACAGCGGTCCGCCAACTGGGGGGCGTACCGGGCGAGTACGTCCAGCGCCTCGCGCCTGTCCGCGGCGGAGACGCCGGTGGCCAGGGTGTCCGGGTCGACGTCCCACTCCTGGCAGGTGTAGCTGAACAGCCAGTGCCCGCGCTTGTGGTAGGGCAGCAGGAAGGCGTCCTCGTCCTGGAAGACCACCGCCCGGTCGCCGGGGACGGGCGGTACCTCGATGTGCAGGGCCACGATCTTCTTCACCCGGGCGCCCAGCGGTGCGACGAGGTCCCGCCAGGCGGGGGCCGCGAGCCAGGGGCCGGGGGCCAGGACGACATGGCCGGCGGTCAGGGTGGATCCGGTGCCCAGGGCCAGCTCCACCGCGCCGGGCCCCGCGCTCAGGCCGGTGACCGCGACGCCCTCGCGGAACTCCGCGGTCCGCCGCAGGTCACGGGCGAGCAGCTGGGTGAGCGCGTGCACGTCCGCGTACTGGCAGCCGTCGCCCTCCCACGCGGCCTTGCCCTCGGGCACCCGGGCGATCCCGCCGGCCACCTCCGCGACGGGCCGGAGCTTCGCCTCGGGCAGATAGGTCTCGCGCAGCCGCGCCTCCTGCGCCGCGTCGGCGATGACCGTCATCTCCAGCGCATACACCGGCAGTTCGGGCCGGGCGGCCTTGAGCGCGGCGTAGTGGTCCTGGCTGTACGCGGCCATCGCGCGGACCCGCTCCGAGGAGCCGCGGGGGAAGTGCAGGCCGGCCGAACGGCGGCTGGCGCCGCTGCCGACCGCGTCCCGCTCCAGCAGGACCACGGAGGCGTCCGGAGTGCGCGCGAGGATCTCCCGGGTGATCAGGCAGCCGAGTACGCCGCCGCCGACCACGGCGAAGTCGGTGTCGGTACGCGCCATCACGCGCCCCACAGGACCTTGGCGCCGGCCTTGGACGACCACTCGATGAACGACGCCAGCTGCTCGTCGCTGCGCACCCCGCTCAGCCGGTCGGCGATGCGCTGGCTGCGCCAGGCGTTCAGGCTGAGGTTGGGGTCGGCGAGGCCGCGCTGACCGCGGGCGGCGTTCTGGACGAAGATGTTGCGGTCGGCCGGGCCGTCCCAGCGCACCGCGAAGTCCTCGTCGATGCTCAGCTCGTCGCCGTGCCGCTCCAGCCGGCCGGCGATCGGGGCGAGGAAGTCCATCCGCGCGGGCCGGAAGCCGGTGGCCCAGACGACGACGTCCGCCTCGAAGTGCTCGGTGGCGCCGGGCTCGTCGTTGTGCCGGACGCCGATGTCCCAGCCGCCCGCGTCCGCCGCGCTCACGTCGATGACCTCGCGGTTGGGGTGCAGCCCGACCAGGTCGGGGTTGCCCTGGACGAAGCGGTGGACGTAGATCCGCTGGTAGATGTCGCGCAGCGTCGACTCGGAGATGCCGTCGCTGGAGAGGATGTGCTGGGCGTTGAACGCCTGGCGGGCCTCCGGCGGCAGGCCGTAGAAGTAGTCGGAGTGGGACGGCATGTAGTAGTCGTTGGTGAAGGGCGAGTCGTCGATCGGGAAGTAGTTGCGGCGCCGGGAGATCCACGAGACGCGGCGCGGCAGTTCGCCGTCCGGGCGCGAGATCAGGTCCAGGAACGCCTCGGCGCCGGACTGGCCGCCGCCCACCACCACGACCCGCTTGTCCTTCAGGCCCTTGGCGGCGTTCATGTAGTCGTTGACGTGGAACTGCGTGGGGCCGAGCAGGTCGCGGCCCTGCGGCGGGACCCACGGCCGGCTGCCCACGCCGACGACGATGTTCTCGGCGGTCACGGCGCGGCGGTCGGTGCGGACGGTGAAGACGCCGTCGAAGTCGACCTCCTGGACCGTCTCGCCGAAGACGACGTTCTCGTTGCGCCGGCTGGCCCAGGCCAGGTAGTTGCGGAACTCCAGCCGCGGCACGTCGTCGAACTGCGCGTTGAGGAAGTGGTACACCCGTCCCTGGTCGTGCAGGTAGGACAGGAAGGAGAACGGACTCTTCGGATCGGAGAGGCTGACGAGGTCCTTGAACATCGACACCTGCAGGGTGGTGCCGGGTATCTGCTGGTCGTCGTGCCAGCCGAAGGACGCCTTCCGGTCGAGGAAGAGGTTGCGCACCTCCGGGCGGCCGTGCAGCAGGGACGCCAGGCTCAGGTTGGCCGGTCCCACGCCCACTCCTACGCAGTGGTACTGCGCGGAATCGGCCCGGTTTTTCGCGTGCCCCATGAGATCTCTCCTTCAGGCGGATGCCGGCGGTCTGCCGGCCGAGTCGTGCCGGATATGAGGTGTGATGTGGCGTGATATCGGGCAGGTGGGGGGTCGTGCGTGACCGGACGGACGGGGTGCGTCCGTGTCACAGGGGGAAGTGCGGGGTCAGACCGGCGAGTCGACCTTCACCGGGTCCGTGGTGACCGGAGCCGCCTCGGGCGCCTCGGCCGCCGCCGCCGCCTCCGCCGCCGGCTGCCGGCGCACGGCGATCAGGCCGAACACCGTGGCGAGCAGCGAGCCGACGGCGACCGCCGGCCAGACCAGCCCGCCGAGCTGCAGGAAGAGCCAGCTGCCGAGCATCGGGCCCACGGCCGTGCCCAGGCCGAACATGAACTGGAAGCTGCCGATGTACCGGGACCGCAGCCGCTCCGGGCCCGCCTTCGCGGGATAGGCGAAGACCGCGGGGCCGCCGATGATCTCGCCTAGCGACCAGATGAGCGTGCCGACGACGACGGCGGCCGGTCCGATCGGCAGCCCGTAGAAGGCCACCCCGGCGCCCACGAGGGCGAAGCCCAGCCCGACCGTCAGCTTCAGCGGCCACTCCTGGGAGAGCTTGGTGATCAGCAGCTCGAAGGCGATGACGATGAAGCCGTTGAGCGAGACCGCGAAGGTGTACCAGAAGAGCGCGAGCCCCGCGTCCTTCATGTACAGCGGCAGCGTCGAGAGGTACTGCATGTAGACGGCGGAGTGGCAGAAGGCCGCGACGAGGTACAGCAGGTACCGCCGGTCCCGTAGCACGGCCAGATAGCCGCCCTTCGGCCCGGCCGCCGAGGGCACCGGGGCACGCGGGGCCCGGGCGGGCAGCGTCGCCCAGGCGAAGGCCGCGTACAGCAGGGCGATCGCGGCCTCGCCCCAGAACAGCAGGTCGTACTCGTGCCCGCCCGCGTTGTAGAGGCCGTAGCCGACCAGCGGCGCGGCCGTCGCCCCCACGTTGAGCCCGAACCGGTACATCGCGAAGATCATGACCTGCCGGTGCTCGGACGTCAGCTCCGCCAGCAGCGTCGCCGACGCCGGCCGGAAGAGCTGCGCGCCGAGGCTGACCAGCGCGATCGCGACCAGGAGCGCGGTGAAGTCGGGCAGGTACAGCAGGGCGGCGGTCAGCACGCTCGTGCTGCCCATGGAGACCACCGTGGCGTTGCGTACGCCCATCCGGTCCGCCAGGGTGCCGCCGATCAGCGAGCCGACGACGGCGCCCGCCCCGTAGACGCCGAGGGCGATGACGGTGTGGCCGTCGGAGTAGCCCTTCGCGGTCAGGAACAGCACCAGGAAGATGTTGAGGAAGCCGCTGAGGCGGTTGACCAGCACCCCGGCGAGCACGGTCTTCACGGCGAGCGGCGCCTCGCGGAACGTGGCCCACACCGTGGCCCGTTCCCCGGCCCGGGTCTCAGGAGCCATGACCGGCCGCCGTCCGTACCGTCAGGGTCACCGCGGCGCGCACCCGGCGCTCCAGCTCGTCCAGTTCACCCGGGGTCGGCGCGTCGATGAGGAAGGTCACCGCCCGGTCGTCGGAGCTGGTCAGCGGGGCCAGCCGGGCGCCCTTGTCCTTGAGCACCAGGACCGCGCGCAGCGTCGGGGGCGCGTCCGGGCCGCCCGGCGCGAGCTCCGGCCACATCCCGCCGTCGCCCACCCACACCGGCGCGACGCCCGGCCAGTCGACCCTGACGTCCTCCAGCGTGCCGGGCTCGTGGTCCAGGTAGACCTGGCGGGCCCAGCGGCGCGGTGCGGGATAGGCGGCCGGCTCGCCCAGGGCGATCCGGATGATCTCCGGCTCCAGCGGCTGCCCGGTGGCGAGCTGATAGAGCGCGAGCAGGCCGTCGCCCGGGGTGCGGGCCGCGATCTCCATCAAGTACGGGCGGCCGTCGGCGCCGAGGCGCCACTCCGCGTGCGCGATGCCGTCGCGGAAGTCCAGGGTGGAGAGCAGCCGCCTGTTGGCGCTCAGCAGCGCCTCGTCCTCCTCCGTGCGGGCGTTGGGCACGGAGTGCGAGAGCTCCACGAACGAGCGGGCGTGCGACTCGGTGGTCTCCTTCCTGGTGACGGACGCGAAGATCACCTCGCCGTCCTGCACCAGGCTCTCCACCGAGTACTCCTGCCCCTGGATCTGCTGCTCGACCAGCACGGTTTCGTACGCGGGGTAGTCCGCGAGCCGGTCCCGGAGCTCGGCGGCGTCCGCGACGGTGACCACCCCCGAACTGGAGTGGCGGGTCGCGGGCTTGGCCACCACCGGGTACGCCAGGCCGTCCAGGGCCGTCTCCTCGCGCTCGCCGGGCGGCACGACCAGCGAGGCCGGGCCGAACTCGTCCAGGTACCAGCGCTGGAGGTACTTGCTGCGGCAGGCCCGTGTCGCGCGCAGCCCGGGCCCGGGCAGGCCGAGCGCGTCACCGAGCAGCCCGGTCGGCTCCACCAGCGTCTCGCCGACCGCGTACGCGCCGACGACGGTGTACTCCTGCCGCCAGTCCCGGGCCCGGGCGATGAAGCCGGGTATGAACGAGCCCTCCTGGTCGAGCGAGCCGTCCACGAAGGCGATGTCGTCGATGAGGGAGGCCGGGTGGTCCGGGTCCTTCATGCAGGTCAGCGCGACATCGCGGTAGCTCTCGGGAGTGATGAGCAGTACCTTCAGGCCCCGCGCCGACAGCTCCTGGAGGTAGCGCGGGTTGCGGCACACCACCCAGAAGGCGCCGGTGAGGACGAAGGCTTCGGGTGCTCTCCCGTCCGGTCTCGTGTCGGTCATGCTCCGTCTCCCCGTTGTGTCGTTGTCGTCTCGTCGAAGGTGATGCGCAGTCCGTCGGCGCCGAGGAAGTCCAGCCAGCGGCCGGCCTCCTCCGCGGACTCGGTGGCCCGGTTCAGGCCGGCCGGCAGCGCGCCGTCCAGCAGCCGCGTGATGCCGAAGGCGAGCGGCAGGGACACGCACCGGGCCATGGCGCTCTCGGTCTCGTTGCCGGTCAGGTCCATCAGGCAGGAGCCCTGCCAGCCCGCGCCGTCCGCCGTCCGGACGTCGAGCGCGACCGAGAGCACGACCCGGTCGCGGTCGGTCTCCGTGGTGGGGTAGCGGTCGGCCAGCTCCTTGGCCAGCGCCCTGGTCCGGGACTCGTCCCCGGCGCTGACGGTGCGGAAGACCTCTTCCCAGGCGTCGCGCCAGCCCGCGTTGCGCAGCGTGCCGCGGACGAACGTGCGCAGCCGCCAGCCGTCCGGGATGCCGTACTGGGCGATGAAGGGCAGGCTGTCGCGGTTCGGGTAGACCTCGAACTCCGCGCCGTCCAGGCGGTGGACGCGGGTGGCCTCCCAGGGGCGCGCGGCGGTGCGCTCCGCGCCCTCGGACACGTAGCGGGCGGGCGAGCCGAGCGCGGCCAGCACTCCGTAGGGCGCCCAGCTGAACCGGTAGCGGAAGTCGTTGGGGACGGCCGGTATGCCGCCGCAGTACGACGTGAAGTCCACCGACTCGGCCGTGTCGCCGACCGCCTCCCGGGCCCGCCCGACCAGCCGGTGGGCCATCAAGTGGTCGATGCCCGGGTCCAGTCCGGCCTCGGTCAGGACCACGAGGCCCGCCTCGGCCGCCTCCGCCGCCTGCTCGGCGACGGCCTCGGAGACATAGCTGGTACAGGCGAAGTGCGCCCGGCGGTCCCGCGCCAGCCGCAGCAGCCGCGGGTGCTCGGTGGCGGGCAGCATCGAGACGACCACGTCGCCCGCGCCCACCGCGGCCTCCAGGGCCCCGGTGTCCAGGGCGCGCACCTCGGCCCGGCCGGTCAGGCCGAGGGCGGCCAGCCGGGCGGCCGCGCGGTCGGCGGTACGGTCCCACAGCACCACCCGGGCGGCCCGGTCGCACAGCGCGCCGAGGCCGCTGCGGCCGGTGGACAGGCCGGTGCCGATCCAGTGGACGGTGCCGCTCGCGGGGACGGCCTCGGTACGGCCGGGGGTCGGCCGGCTAGCGGACATGGGTGCTCTCCTTGTGGTCGGCGCGTGCCGCGGCCTCGAAGGTGCGCAGCGCGCGTGCCCAGGCCGGGTCGGTGTCGGACAGCCGCGCCAGCTGGGGCGCGAGCTCCGCCGAGAAGGCCCGGCCGGCCTCGGCGGGCAGCAGCGAGGGCAGGTTGTCGATGGCGATCAGGTCGGCGGGCCGGTCGCCGTCCCGCAGCCGCCGGACCGGCCGGTCCCAGTCGGTGACCTCGTCGTAGATGGGCAGGACGTTGCACTCCGAGGTCACGTCGCAGGTGACGTCCGAGATCACCGCCGTGCGGCGGCCGGGGTCGTCGAGGTCCGCCGGGGTCACGAAGGGCGGCACGGGCCGCGTCGTCAGCACGGTGTTGACCACGATGTCGTGGCCGAGCAGCGCCGCACGGTCCAGCGCGCGGGTCTCCGCCACGTCCCACCGGGTCGGGGTGATGCCCGCGGCCTCCAGCGCGTCGCACGCGCCGCGGCCGCTGCGCCCCAGGGCACCGATCACCAGCGCGGTCCCGCCGGAACCGGCCCCCAACAGGGCGTCCAGCCCGGGGCGGTCCGTCGGGCGCAGCGGCGTCTCCAGCCGGCCCCGGTGGTGCAGTACGGCCAGCGCGGCACCGACGTAACCGGCCCAGTACCCGAACGCCGCGAGCCGGCGCCCGTCGTCGTCCGTGAGGTACTCCAGGTCCAGCAGCGCGCCGCCGCCCGCCGTGAACCGGCCGAGCAGCTCCCGGGCGCCCGCCTGTCCCTTGTAGGCGTGGCCGAAGTAGATGTGCCGGTGCCGCAGTTCGTGCGGTGTGACGGGCAGCTCCTTCAGCCCGAGGACGTAGTGGTCCGCGGGCGCCTCGGGCCAGCTGCCCGCGGGCGCGGTGCGGCAGCCGGCGGCCGTGTAGTCGGCGAGCGGGAAGGCGCGCCGCGGCGACTCCTCGACGGTGATCTCGACACCCTGGTCCACCAGCTTCGCGGCGTCCTCGGGCACGAGCGGCGCCCGGCGCTCACTGGCGCGGGATTCGTGACGCATCCACAGGCGTGGCATGTCCGGCATCAGGCGGGTGCTTTCTTTTGAGGGGTGGGCGGTAGGTCGGCGGGGCAGCCCGGCGCTCACAGGACCGGGATACGGGCGTTGGCCAGCGGGCGGTACGCCACCTCGGCCGGCAGCCCGTCCGGGTCGAAGCCGGCGGCGAGCAGCTCGCCGACGACCCCGCAGGTCACGGCGGTAGCCAGGTCCTCCCCGGGACAGCGGTGGGCGGCCGCGCCGAAGGTGAAGACCACGGGGTCGGCGCGGCCGGGCAGGAAGGCGTGCGGGTCGGGATTGGCCGCCGGGTCGCGGTTGGCGGCGGCCAGCACCACCAGCACCTGCTCGCCCGGCGCCACCTCGGCATCGCCGTACCGGAACGGCTCGGCGGCGAACCTGCGGGTGTTCTGGACCGGCGCGTCGTGCCGCACGACCTCCCGGACGAAGGCGTCCGGGGCCGTCGGCCGCTGCCCCTCACGGGCCAGCGCCAGCAGGGTGTTGCCGATCAGGCCGGCCGTGGCGTCGTACGTCTGGGAGAGGAAGCCGACCGCGTTGGCCAGCAGCGGCGCCGTCTCCGGCCAGTCGGCGCAGCGCGCGGCCCGTACCAGCTCGGCGAGGAGGCCCGTGCCCTCGGCGCCGCGCTCGATGCCGGGGCCCAGCAGCTCCTGGAGCCGGCCGGCCGCCAGCGCCGCGGCGCGCTGCTGCTCCGGCGTGGCCGAGGCGGGGATGCACTGGACGAAGTCCCCGACGAGCCGGGCCGCTTCGGCGTCCGCGCCCTCGTCCAGCCCGCACAGCGCCGCCACGACCTGCGCGGGCACGGCGAACATCAGCTCTTCGAAGGGCGGCCGGCCGTCCTTCAGGTACGCGCGGGTGCGCTCACCGGCCAGCGCTGCGGCGTGCGCGGTGTCGACCCGGCCCAGCGCGTCGGCGATCACCTCCTTCAGCCGCCGCTGGAGGGTGCCGTCGGTCATCCGCACCAGGGACCCGAAGACCTCACCGGCGGGGGTACCGGTGATGCCGGCGGGCACCGGCTCGGCAGCGGGCCGGACGCGCAGCGCGCTCGAGGTCAGCACGGCGCGCACGGCGGCGGCGTCGCTCGCCACCCAGGAGCCCACGGCCGGGTCGAAGGCGAAGGGACGCTCGGCCGTCAACTGCGCGTAGTAGGCGTAGGGATCCGGCAGCCGGACCGCTTCGATGGGGGTGGTCACCCGTGGCACTCCTTGCTCGGTGGAACGGTGGGGGGGGGGTAAGCAGCCGGTCAGACGTCGCGCGCCGCCCGGGCCGCGCGGCGGGTGTCGAGCGTGCCGGCGATGGTCAGCCGCATGACCTCCGACGTGCCCTCGTAGATCCGCAGGGCGCGGATCTGCCGGTACAGCCGCTCGGTGACGCTGTCCTTGACCACTCCGGACGCGCCCAGCAACTGGACGGCGGTGTCGACGATGCGCTGCGCCTCTTCGGTGGCGTACAGCTTGGCGATGCTGGAGTGCCGCGCGAAGCGGCGGCTGCCGCGGTCGGCCTCCCAGGCGGCCCGCGCCACCAGCAGCGCCGCCGCGTTGAGCTGGACGTCCATGTCCGCCAGCGACGCCTGCGTCAGCTGGAGGTCGATGAGTTTGGCGCCGCCCACGGAGCGCGTACGGGCACGGGCCAGGGCCGTGTCGGCGGCCCGCCGGGCGAAGCCGAGCGCGGCCGCGCCGACCGTCATCCGGAAGCGCTCCAGCAGGTCCATCGCGATGACGAAACCCTTGCCGGGCTTGCCCAGTACGGCATCCGCCGGCACCCGGCAGTCCTCGAAGTCGAGGTGCGCGAAGGAGCGGGGCGCGAGCGCGTCCAGGCGCCGGCCGACCCGTACGCCGGGGGTGCCGGCGGGGACCAGGAACGCCGTCAGGCCCAGCGCTCCCGGGGCGCCGCCGGTGCGCGCGATGACCACGTACACGTCGGCGATGCTGCCGTTGGCGATCCATGCCTTGCGGCCGTTCAGTACATAGCCGCCGTCCGGGTCGCGGTCGGCCCGCAGGGCGACCGCGGCGACGTCCGAGCCCGCCTCCTCCTCGGAGACCGCGAAGGCGCCCACGAGCGAGCCCGTGGCCATCCGCGGCAGGTAGTGCCGTTTCTGCGCGTCGCTGCCGAAGCGGATGACGGGGGTGGCCGACAGCGCCTGGATGGAGAACGCGAAGTCCGCCAGGTCCTCGGCGTACGCGAGCGCCTCGCGCGTCAGGCAGAGGGCGCGGTGGTCGCCGGGCAGGCCCTCCGTGCCGGACTCCGGGTCCAGGAAGGCGAGCCAGCCGTCCTCGCCCAGCTGCCGTACCAGGCGCAGCCCGGCCTTCTCCGGGTCCTCCTGCCGGACTTCGTCCCACAGGTCCGTACGGGCGTCGCACCAGGTGCCGAGGGCCTCGGCGAGCCGGCGGTGCCGGTCTTCGTAGAAGGGAAGCTGCAGTATTTCCGGGTCGAAGCTCGTGATCTGCTGCAAGGCGAGGTCTCCGTGGCGAGGAGGGGCGCTGGGCGCGGAGGTGCGCTGGGCGCGCGGGAGGCGTCAGATGACCAGGTCGGCGTCGTCGGGCCGGGCGGCGGAGGCAGGCGCCGCTGCCTGTTGCTCGGTGACCTGCTTGACCAGCTGGTGTTCGACGAAGTACGCGAAGGAGGCGTAGCCGCGCCAGATGCGGCGCCACTCCCGCTGGACGGCTTCCTCGCCGGAGGCGCGCCGGACGTCGTCGAGGTAGGAGACGATGATGTCGGCCGACTGGCGGGCGTGGCCCGCGGAGAAGTTGTCGATCGAGAGATGCGCCTCTTCGTAGGACACGTCGAAGTTGTGCCGGCGCAGCTTCTGGATCTCGTGCAGGCGCATCTCGCCCAGCCCGAACATCTCGATGCCCAGGTTGTAGCCGAGGATCTCGTTGTAGAGCGTGTCGGGGAAGAGCGACAGGCACACCTGGTGGATGGAGAACCCGTAGAGCCCGTCCGGCAGGTCGCCCTGGTCCAGGAACTCCTGCTGCCGGATGTGCGGCAGATGGATGTCCATGCTCGCCAGCACCTGGTGGATGAGCGTGATGTGGTTCTTGGCGAGGTCCCCGCGGCCCATCTCGTCGGCGTAGATGGCGAAGAGCATGTGGTCGCTCTGCCGGTGGTCCCGGCCGAGGTTGCCGATGCGGTGCGCCCAGCTGCCGTCGATCAGGCTGCCCAGCGCGAACGTGGACTGCCCGAAGACCACCTCGTCGCGGTCGGGTATCTCCGTCAGCGGGCGGTACGGATTCACCAGCTTGTCCCAGTAGATCCGCTCGACGCGCTCCATGAGCGCTTCGGGGGAGTAGTCGAAGTACTCGGCGTTGGTGAGCTTTCCGCCGCCCCCGTGGGTGAAGAGCAGCTCCGCGTCGGCGAGACCGGCCTCGGCGCGGTCCCGGGCCACCGGCAGGATGTGCGGGTACTGCTCGACGTTGACGATGCGGTGGAACAGCTCCCGGTCGTCCAGGCCGCGCTCCGGCTCTGCCGCCACCACATCGGCCGGCGCGGCGCTCCGCAGCGCTTCGGTCCACGTCGCGGCCCGCTCGTCACCGGCGGTGTTCGGCCGGAAGTCGAGGTCCGCCGGCTCGCCCGCGGCGATGGCCTCCGTCCACGCCGTGAACGTGGCGGCCTCCTCCTCGTCGAAGATCCCGAACATCGGCCCGCCGAACTTGATCGACTGCAGGAACCGGCAGACCCCGTCGGCGCCGGTCCGCGTCTGCCGGGCCTCCCGGAAGACCGCCACGAACTCGGCGAGGTCGAGCTGTTCGTCGCCGAGCCACTCCGAGAGCCGCCGGCCGCCCATCCGTACGCCGCGGTGCTGCTTGCCCGCGAACGGCGCGTGCCGGGCCACGATCTGCGCCACCCTGGCGTCCAGGGACAGCCCGTCGTGCCAGTCGGCCAGCTCGGTGAGCAGGGCGCTCTGCTCCCGCTCCAGCCGCAGTACCAGCTCGATCGCGGTGCGCGTCCGCCGCCGGTCCTCGGCGCCGGTCGGCGACTGCTCGGTGAGCGTGAGGTACTCGGCGAGGACCGTACGGGCCGCCGCCTCCGGGAGGAGCGGCTCGGTCCCCAGCAGTACGTCGTCGACGCCCAGCGCGCTCATCGCGTAGTGCACGCCCACCACTTCGGGCAGGAAGGACGCGGGAAGCCGGGAGAGCGCGAGGAAGAACGCGGCGTGCAGGGCGGTCAGCGGGCGGGCGCCGGCCTGCTGGAGGAAGTCGGCCGCCTCGATGCCGGGCAGATGGACACCCAGGTCGTCCAGGGTCCGTCGGCGCCGCGCGAGCAGGCCGCGCTGCGGCGTGCCGGAGCCCCGCAGGAGGAAGTACTGGCCGAACAGGCGGTTGACGATCACGGAGGGCTGGGTGGCGGCCTGCGACACGGTGTCCAGCCAGCAGCCGCCGAGCAGCGCCAGGGGAGCCCGCTGGCGCAGAACGAGGCGGTGCGTCTCGGGACCGGCCTCGCGGAGCTTGGTGAGGGACGGTACGAGAGCGGCGCGCGCCTCCTGGACGTACGCGGCGAGCGCGTCGGCATCGGTGGCCTGCGGCGCCGTGGCGCCCTCGGGGTCCGCGGCGTGCGCGGCGTCGGCATCGGTGGCCTGCGGCGCCGTGGCGTCCGTGGTGGCGGGGCCTGCGGCGTCGGCGGTCGCGGCGGCGTTGCCGAGGAACGCTTCGAGGACGTGCCGGGCGACGAGCAGCGTGGTCTCGCTCTCCTGGTCGCCGAGCAGCTGCCGGAAGACGCCGGCCGGCGCGCCGTCGAGGACGGCCGTGGCCTCCTCGACGGCCTTGGGGCCGAACAGGAAGGGGGCGCGGGGCAGGGACGTGGTCAGGTCCGGAAGCGGGAATCCGGTGTGCGCGTTCATCAGAGCTCCCTGGAGGTGGTGGCGGCGGTGGCGGCTGCCGGTGCGGGGCCGGCGGACAGCTTGCGCAGCAGGACGCCGACGCGGACGCCGGGCACGCTCGCCGCGAGCAGGTAGTGGCCGCCGTCCCGCAGCCCTCCGGCCGCGCCCCGGTCCACCAGGTTGATCAGCGGATCGGCGGCGAAGCAGTGGCCGACCCGGGTGATGTTGTCGAGGTACAACTGCTCGGCGGCGAAGCCCGCTTGGCGTTCCTTCATGACGACGAGCGGCTTGTACAGATTGAGGTGCAGTACGCCGTCGACGTCACCGGCCTTCATGCCGGCCGCCGTGAGCACCCGCTCGTTGACCGCGCGGGCGAGGTCCGAGCTGATCTCGTTCGACCAGTCCAGCGCCGTCGGGTCCTGCGCCGAGGCGCCGGCGACCATCTCGTAGGCGTCCGTACCGTGCGGCTCGGCGCCGACCACGCAGGCCGCCGCGCCGTCGCTGAAGAGGGCGAAGTTCTCCATCCGTACGGATTCGTCGGTGATCCGGTCGGTGGAGAGGACCAGCACCCTGCGGTGGTGGCCCGCGGCCACGAACGCCTGTGCCATGCGCAGGCCGACCAGCAGATTGGTGCAGCGGTTCAGGGTGATGCCGGTGAAGGCGGCGTCGGCCAGCCCGATGCCGGACATCACCGCCTCCACGAACCTGCCGTGGGTGCGAGGCCCGCCGGGGAACCTGGTCGAGCACATGATGAGGCCGTCGACGGACCCCGGCTCGACCCCGGCGGCGGCCAGCGCCGCCGCGCCGCTCTCCACGGCCAGGGACTCCAGGCTCTTCGCCGTGCGCCGGACCGTGCCCCACCCCCACAGCGCGGCCTTCGGCGGCATGCCGAACTCGCGGGCGCGCGCGGTGAGGTTGGCGATCGTCGTGTGGTCGGTCTCGGTCTCTCCCAGGATGTAGCGGGGAGCGGACAGGTATGCCGGTGCGGTGTTCACGGTGTGGGATCACTCTCCGGGCCGGCCGGCTGCTCCGGCGCCATCATCGCGTTGGCCTCGGCATACGGGACGGCGTCCGCCCCGAAGCCGAAGGTGCCGTGGTCACGGATTTCCTGGGCCGCGCGGACGACGGCGCCGAGCGAGGCCCGGGAGAGCGCCGAGCCGACGCTGATCCGCCGTACGCCCAGGGCGCCCAGCTCGCTGACGGACAGCCGCAGCGCGGGCGAGCCCATCAGGACGTTGACGGGCGCCGAGACGGCGGAGCACACCGCGCGGATGGCGTCCGCGTCCGGCAGGGCCGGGGCGTAGAGCACATCGGCGCCCGCGGCCTCGTACGCCTGCAGCCGGCGGATGGTGTCGTCCAGATCGGGCCGGCCCTGGAAGAAGTTCTCCGCGCGGGCGGTCACCATGAAGGGGAAGTCGAGCTCCTTGGCCGCGGCGACGGCCGCCGACACGCGCTCCACCGCCTCCTCCAGCGGGCGTACGGGGTCCTCGGCCCGGCCCGTGGAGTCCTCGACCGACCCGCCGACCAGCCCCGCCGCGGCGGCGCGCCGGATGGTCTCGGCGACCTCCTCCGGGCTGTCGCCGAAGCCGCTCTCCAGGTCGGCGGAGACCGGCAGCGGGGTCGCGGCGACGATCGCCGCCGCGTTGTCCAGGATCTCGGTCCGGCCGATGGGGGCGGCGCCGTCGGGCAGGCCCATGGCGTGCGCCAGGCCGGCGCCGGTGGTGGCCAGCGCGGCGAACCCCAGCCCGGTCAGGATGCGGGCGGTCCCCGCGTCCCACGGGTTGGGCACGACGAAGGGCTCCGGCCCCTCGTGGAGCTGCTGGAACACGACGGCGCGGCGGTGCTGTGCTGCGGTGGACGGGTTCATTCCGGGATCTCCTCTGTGGCGCTCGGAACGTGGGTGTAAAGCACTGTCAGATAAGCTCAACGTGCTCATCAACCGGCGCGTTCGCGCCAGGTGCCCCTGTCCCTCGAACGAGCGATCGCAACAGATCGGTGACGGCGCCCGGGTTGCCGTCGAAGTAGAAGTGGCCGCCGTCGGCCCAGTGTTGGGCGAGTCCGCCGGCGCACTCGCGCCCCCAGGGGGCGAGGCCGGCCTCCGTGACGTGCGGGTCGTCGCTCCCATTGATCAGGGTGACGGGCACGTCCAGCGGTGGTGCCGGGAGGTAGGCGTACTCCGCGACCATGCGGAAGTCCGACCGCAGATGCGGGAGCAGCAGTTCCTGGAGCGCCTCGTCGGCCACGACCTCCGGTGGCAGGCCGCCGAAGAAGCCGACGGCCTCGGTGAATTCGCGTCCCTCCAGCCGCGCGGTCTCCACGATGCGCCGGGAGGGCAGCAGCTCGGGAGCGGAGCACCCGGAGGCGATCAGGTGCCGGAAGTCCGGCAGGCCGCCGATGCGCCGCGCGACCTCGAAGGCGAGTACCGCGCCGAAGCTGTGCCCGAAGAGGACGAAGGGCCGGTCGGCGGTCGCGGCGATCGCCGCCGCCGCTCCGTCGGCGAGTTCCGGAACGGTGGTGAGGGCCGTCTCCCGGTACCGGGGCCCCCGCCCCGGCGGGCAGACCGCGACCACTTCCGCGTCCTCTCCCAGGTCCTGCTGCCAGCCGAGAAAGGCGCGTGGATTGCCGCCGGCGTGGGGGAAGCAGTACACGCGGGCGGCCTGCCGGGCCCCGGCCGTACCGCGCAGAAACCATGGCGAAGAAGTCACAGTGAGGAACCGATCTCTCGTACCTGGTGGGGGGTGGAGCGCGCTCTCAGGAGGTCGACCGGGAACCGGCCGCATTCCAGCCGACATCGTCGAGCCGGACGTCACCCGAGGGCTGCGCGGAGACCGCGGTGTCCGCCGGACCGGTGCCGGGCATGACTGCCAGAAAACCCGCTACCGCGACGAACCCGATACGAAGAGTGAGGAGCGAGCGACGGGTCGTGTGGGCCCTTGAGAAAGAATTTTCCCGCATGTTCTCGGAACCTCTCCTGTGAAGAGTGCATGATCCATTCAGGGAATGGGACGGCAAAGGGGGAGGGAGTGCCCTGATGGCGGCGAACGCGCCCCCCGTGGTCGCCTGCTTTCAATCTTCCTTGTCCCGGACCGGAGTAGAAGATCTAAGATGGTTCGGGTTTCCGAACTTCGGGAAACCGAGGGGACTTACATGCATCTAACGGGCGTACAGCCCGGCATGGGGGGATAGCGTATGACCAACGCGAAAGATGCCCAAGTGGAGCAAAACGGACAGGATTTTGCGCGATTAGGGCCCCTTTCTGAAGGGGCCGAGAGCACGCTCCGGCGCATGGCCGAACAGTTGGACGAGCTGTCCAGACTCACCGTCGGCCGGCCGATCGACGGCATCGGCGGCCCTCAGGAGGCGCCGGCGGCTCCCGTGGAATCCGGTATTTGCCACCTCGACGGCCTCGATGCCATAGAGGTGGCGATCAACGAGGCGCTGGCCGGAGCCCGCAGGGAAATCCTCACCGCACAGCCGGACGGGCCACGACCGGGCCCGGTTCTGGAAAAGGCACTGGAAGCCGTGCGGCGCCATATCGAGGCGGGGGTGGCGATGCGCACGCTGTATCAGCACACCACGCGTTTCGACGAAGCGACCAAGAAGTATGTGCGGGCGGTCTCCGATTATGGTGTGCGGGTCCGCACGCTGGCCGAATTCTTCGACCGCCTTATCGTCGTCGACGACACCGTCGCTTTCATCTCCGCGAATGAGAGCCGCACGCACGCAATAGCGATCCGGGAGCCGGCGGTCGTGCGTTTCCTCAAGGACACTTTCGAGCGTTCCTGGGACCGCGCGAAAGAATTCCCGTTCGTTCCGCTGCACGCGGCGAAGGCGGCCGGCGAAGTCATTCCGTCGCTCCGCGAGTCGATCAGCAGGCTGCTCATCGGGGGGTACTCGGACAAGCGGATCGCGCGGCGGCTCGGTATCAGCGAGAGGTCGCTGCAGGGGCACATCGCGGCCATGAAGCAGGAACTCGGGGCGCACACCCGGGTGCAGCTCGGCTATCTCCTGGCCAGGAACGAGACCACGTTCGTGTTGTGAGGCCCGCGCTGTGAGTCCCGTGCTGTGAGTCGCGTGCTCACGAAGGGCCGTTGCGCGGCCGCCACATGGACGGAGGGGCCGGCGGGAGTACGTACTCCCGCCGGCCCCTCATAGGGAGCGCGGCTTCCACCGGCCCCTCGTGTGGAGCGCGGCTCCGGTCCGGCGCCTCGTGTGGAGCGCGGCGCCGGTCCGGCTCCTCGTGTGGAGCGCGGCGCCGGTCCGGCTCCTCCTGTGGAGCGCGGCTCCGGTGGTCAGTGCCTCGTCTCGGCCGCGGGTGTTCCCGAATCGGCCGGGGGAGCGGCATCGGCCGTGGAGCCGGCATCGGCCGTGGCCGACGGCTCGGCAGCGGGGGCCGGTGACGCCTGTGGCGCGCGGATGCCGCGCCTCCGGGAGACCGCGACCCCGGCGAGGCAGATGGCGCCGCCGAGGAGGGTGAGCCAGCCCGGCACTTCCCGCAGGAAGATCCAGGAGATGAGAACGACCACGGCGGGCACCGCGTAGGTGGTCGCCCCCATCTTGCCCGCGGTCGTCCGGGACAGCGCGTAGGCCCAGGTGCTGAAGGCCAGGGCGGTCGGGAAGAGCCCCAGGTAGACGACGTTGAGGGTCGCCGAGAGCGGCGCCTCGGACAGCTGCGAGACCAGCTGCCCGCTGAACGGGAGGCAGGCGACCGTACCGATGAGGCAGCCGAACGTCGTGGTCTGCATCGGCGTCGCATGCCGCAGGGCGGGTTTCTGCGACACCACCCCGGCCCCGTAGGCCACCGCCGCCAGCAGGCAGAGCAGCACGCCCAGTACGGAGGACGAGCCCTCGCCGGACGTGGAGAAGCCCACCACGACCGCGCCCACGAACGACACCGCCATGCCGAGCAGCAGCAGGGGCGGGAAGCCCTCCTTCAGCAGCCAGCCGCCCAGCAGCGCGATCACCATGGGTCCGACGTTGACGACCATGGACGCGGTGCCGGCGTCGACTTTCTGCTCTCCCCAGTTCAGGACCACCATGTAGACGCCGAACCAGAGCACCCCGGATGCCGCAATACCCGGCCATGCCTTACGTGGCGGTAAACCGCCCCGTTTGACCAGCAATACACAGACCAAAGCGACAGAACCGGTCACGAGCCGGCCGAGCGCGAGCGCCCCTGGACTGAAGTAGTCGGCCGAGGCGCGAATGGAGACGAACGCCGAAGCCCAGAGAACAACGGTGACCGATGCCGCGATGAGTGCACTACGGTCGGTTCCGGAAGTATTTGTCGATCGATTCACGCAGGCAATCTAATCACCCGTATACCTCGTGAACAGGTCGCCGCGCAGTTCGCCGCCGCCCAATTCGCCCTGTTGTCAAGGCATTTGACGAAGCCCTCCGGTGCCGCTTCCCAGAGCGTCCCTGGTACCCCGCAGGAGGCGGAAACCGCCCGCGACCTGCACGGCCGGACGCCGGCGCGGAACGCGCACGCCGCCCCGGCCGGCCGCCCGCCGCGGATTGTGTAAAACCTTCGTCACCCGGGAGATATCCACAGGGGTCGCGGCGGCCGGCCGGGCCGCGGGATCTTCGAGCCATGAACCCGCACATCGAGCCGGTGAACCCGGCAGAGCACCCGTCGTCCACGTCCTCGAAGACCCCCGAAGCCCAGGTCACCCTGCGCAGCCCTGCCGAACTGGCGGATGCCCTGCCGTACTTGCTCGGCTTCTACCCCGACGACAGCATCGTCCTCGTCACCCTCCACGGCGAGCGGGGACGCTTCGGCGGCCGCGTCCGGCTCGGCATCCCCGCCGACACCGCCCAGTGGCCCGACATCGCCGACCAGCTCGCCGACTGTCTGATCACCTCGGGCCGCGAGCGCGGCACACCGCCCCACGGCATCATCGTCTTCCTCTGCCAGGACCCCTCGGCCGCCGAAACCGGGCGGGAGGTGCGGGACCGGCTCAGGCCGCTCGCCCAGCGGCTGCGCACGGCGTGCGGCAGCCGGGACGTCCCCGTCATGGAAGCCCTGTGCCTCTCCAACGGACGCTACTGGTCCTATGTCTGCCCGGACGAGCGCTGCTGCCCGCCCGACGGCATCCCGCTCGCGCTGCCCGGCACGTCGGTCATGGCGGCGGCCGCCGCCTACGCCGGCGTCCAGGTCCGCGGATCGCTCAAGGAAATGGAGGCCCGGCTGGCCCCGCTCACCGGGCCCCGCGCCGACGACCAGATCAGGGCCCTCGACGCGGCGGCGGCCGCCCTCGTCCCGCGCATGCTCTCCGGCCAGGACCCCGGTGCGGTCCGCGAGGAGACCTGCGCCCTCCTGACCCGCACGCTCCACACCTTCCGGAGCGACCCGCCCTCCGGCAGCCACCGTGCCAAGGACGCCTGCGACGACGCGCTCCTCGGCAACGGCGAGGCCGCCGAGCTGATCCTCGGCCTCCAGGACCGGCTCACCCGCGACCGCGCCGCCGCGTGGCTGGAGGGCCCCGACGCCGCACCGGCGCTGCGGCTGTGGCGCGCACTGGCCCGCCGCTGTCCCGGGGCGTACGAAAGCCACGCCGCCGCGCCGCTCACGCTGGCCGGCTGGGTCGCCTGGGCGAGCGGTGACGCCGCGTCCGCCCGCGTGGCCCTGTGCCGTGCCCTCACCCTCGACCCCGACTACCTCTTCGCGCAGCTCCTCCACCGCGGCCTCAACGAGGGTCTCGACCCGGAAAAGCTCCGCGACTGCCTCCGCTCCACGCCCAGCCCGGCGGCGAGCTCCGCGACCCCCGCGACCTCCGCCGAAGCGCCCCCGCTCCCGGCCGAAGTCCGGGCCGAGAGCGCCACGGAGCCATCCCGTGCCGGCCGGGTGCCGAGCCGCCGCCCTCGTGCCGACCGGCCCGCAGGCCCGCGTGCGCGCACCCGCCCGGCGGCACGTCGGCGCACGGGGCGGCCGCACCCGCGTACGGGCCCCACGGGCGGCCGCCGGGACGACCGGAGCCCCCGATGAGCCCACCCCTGCTGACATTCCGGCGTTACCTGCGCATCGTGCGCGGCGTTCCCCTATGTGGCGCAGACCGTACGGAATCCCCATCACGTCAGGGAGCACTCCCCATGGCAGGCATGTTCCCCACCACTCCGCAAGCCCACCCGGCCCCCGCACGGCACCGCGCCGCGCCCGCAGCCCGGCCTCCCGAGCCGCAGCCGGTCCACGCGGCCCTGATCTGCGTCGCGCTGCCCGCGCTCGCGATCTCATCCGCCGCCGACGGCCAGCTCACCGGCCGGGGCATGGAGGGCTTCTACCGCTCCGGCAGACGCGTGCTCGCCCGCTGTGTCCTGCGGGTGGCCGGCGCTCAGCCGCTGACCGTGCAGGCCAGACCGCTCGCCGCCGACCGCGCCCGCTTCACCGGCACGCTCCGCACGCCGCACGACCCCGGACCCGATCCCGGCCTCCTGGTCGAGCGCCTCCGGACCGCCGACGGCACCGAGCGCATCACCCTGCACAACCACACCCGCCGGGCGCTGCGGCTCCCTCTCGAAATCACCTTCGCCACCGACCTCGCCGAGCTGGGCGCCGTCGCCGGCGGACTCCCCGGGCCCGATCTGCCCGCCTCCGTCCACGACGCCGGCCTCCGCTGGGCCACCGACACGGTCCACGCGACGGTGACCGCGGACCCGCCGCCCGACGACGCGCTCGCGGCGGCCGGGCTGCTGCGCTGGGGACTGCACCTGCCACCGGGCGCGCACCACACCATCGAGCTCCGCATCCGCAGCGGCACGACCGCACCGGCGAGACCCGGCTCCCGCGGCAGCGGCGTCCCCGCCACGGGATCGCACGCCGGCCGCCCGCCGCGCCCCTGGTCCGCGGCCCGGCTCCAGTGCGAGGACCCGCGAGCCAGTACGTTGCTCGCCGCCGCTCTCGACGATCTCGGCGGCCTTCTGATCCGGGATCACGCGGTGCCCGCCGACGCCTGCCTCGCCGCCGGCGTCCCCTGGCGCTGCGGCCTGGCACCGGCCGAGTCCCTGTCCGCCGCCCGCATGCTCCTCCCGCTGGGCACCGGACTCGCGGCCAGCACCCTCCGCGTCCTCGCCCGCACCCAGCACGCCGACCCAGGACCGGAATTCGGACGAATTCCCGGCCCGCTGCGCGACGCGGGCCCCCATTCGCCACCGAGCTGCACGGGCATCGAGGCGACCCTGCTGTTCCCCGCGGTCCTCGCCGAAGCCCGCCGGTGGGGCCTGCCGACACCCGAAGTGGAACGCCTGCTGCCCGCCGCCGAACGGTGCCTCACCTGGCTGCGCCGTACGACGGAGCAGGCCGCCGGGGCCCCGGCCGGCGGCGGCTGCGTACCGGACCCGGCCCCGACCGGCCCGTACCGCTGCGAGACGCAGGCCCACGCCCACCGCGCCGCGCTGCTGGGCGCCGACCTCCTCGACGCCTGCAACCGCCCCGGGGGCGACGCGCTCCGCGAAGGGGCCGCCGTGCTGCGCCGGCGCTTCCGCGACGGGTTCTGGATCGACGACGCGGGCGGCGGCCGCCCCGCGGCCCTGTGCGCTCCCGACGGCCGGCCGCTCACGCGCCTCGTCGCCGGTGCGGCGCACCTCCTCGACACCGGCCTGCTCGGTGCCGGCACCTTCGCGCCCGGACTGCTCGACAGCACCCGCGCGGATCAGGTGGCGCGACTGCTCAACAGCCCTGCCCTGGACACCGGCTGGGGCCTGCGCGGCCTCGGCGGCAAGGAGGACGGCTACAACCCCTTCGGCCACCGCAGCGGCGCGGTCCGCGTGCAGGACACCGCCGTCGCCGCCTCGGCCCTGGCCGCCGCCGGCCACGAAGCGGCGGCGACCTCCTTGATCCGAGGACTGCTGGACGCCGCGGAGAGCTTCGGGTACCGCCTCCCGGAGATGTACTCGGGTCAGCAGCGCACGGGGGACGGTGCTCCTGTGGCACATCCCACGGCCTGCCGCCCGGCGGCGGTGGCGGCGGCCGGCGCGGTGCACGCCCTGGTCGCGCTCGCGGGCATCCGCCCCGATGTCCCCGGCGGCACGCTCTCCGTGCGGCCCGTCGCAAGCACACCCCTGGGCGCCCTGCACCTCACCGGTCTGACCGTCGCGGAGCGGCCTTTCGCGGTACATGTCAGCGGCCGTGGCCTGGGAATGGTGGAGGAGGCGGCGGATGGTCTGCAACTGGGGGCGTGAAGCAGCGTACGGCCTGTTTATCGTCAGGCGGACGACTATGATCGCGGCATGCCTCCCTACGACCCGTCGGCCTTCCCGCCGTTCGCCGTCACCGTCGACCTGGTCGTGCTCACCGTGCGCAGGCACGCGTTGTGCGCGCTGGCCGTGCGCCGCGGTGAGCCACCGTTCCCGGGGCGGTGGGCCCTGCCCGGTGGGTTCGTGCGGGCCGACGAGGACCTGGAGACCGCGGCGGCCAGGGAGCTCGCCGAGGAGACCGGTCTGCACGCCCACGGTCCGGCGGGCCCGCAGCTCTTCCCCGGCGCCCATCTCGAACAGCTCGCGACGTACGGAGACCCCAAGCGGGACCCGCGGATGCGGGTGGTCAGCGTGGCCCACCTGGTGCTCGCCCCCGACCTGCCGGCGCCGCGCGCGGGCGGCGACGCGCACAGTGCGCGCTGGGCCCCGGTCGAGACGCTCCTCGGGCAGGACAACGGCCTCGCCCGTGACGGCGAGCCGGCCGCCTCCCTGGCCTTCGACCATGCGCGCATCCTCGGGGACGGCGTGGAGCGGGCCCGCTCCAAGATCGAGTATTCCTCGCTCGCCACCGCTTTCTGCCCGCCGGAGTTCACGGTGGGGGAGCTGCGCCGGGTGTACGAGGCGGTCTGGGGCGTGGCACTGGACCCGCGGAACTTCCACCGCAAGGTGACCGGGACGCCCGGGTTCCTCGTCCCGACCGGTGGCACGACGACCCGTCAGGGAGGCCGCCCGGCCCAGCTGTTCAGGGCAGGCGGCGCGACCCTGCTGAACCCGCCGATGCTCCGGCCCGAGGTGTGACTCCGGGCTCCCGCCCGCTCCGGGCGAGCGGCGTTCCCGCACGGCGAGGACACGAGCGGCGCGGAGGACTCGGCATTACCGGCAAATAGGACATTGCGGGTTACCTTGGCGAGGTGAGTCCTTCAGTCCCCGCAGCACTCGCAACTGCCCACGCCCCCGCCGTCGCAACCGCCCGCGCCGCCACGCCCTGCCGCGCGCTCGGCGCCCCCCGCGCCACCACTCGGCGAGGCGCGCGATGATCCAGGCCGTCGGACTGACCAGCGAAGCCCGGCGCGGCCTGCCGCCGGCCGTGGACGACCTGACCTTCGAGGCGCCGCCCGGCGCGGTCACCGTCCTCCTCGGCGCCCGGGGCGCGGGCAAGACGACGGCCCTGCGCCTGATGCTGCGGCTGGAGCGCGGGCGGGGCATCACGCTCTTCCGCGGCCGCCCCCTGCACCGCCTGCCGAACCCGGCGCGGGAACTGGGCGTGCTGCTCGGCGACGTACCCGGCCACCCCGCCCGTACGGCCCGCTCGCACCTGCGGATGCTCACCGCCGCGGCCGGCGTCTCCCCGGGCCGCGCCGAGGACGTCCTGGAGGCCGTCGGCCTCAGCGGCCTGGCGGAGCAGCGCCTGGGCGAGTTCTCGCGCGGCATGGACCGCCGGCTGGGCATGGCAGCCGCGCTGCTCGGCGACCCGCACACGCTGCTCCTCGACGAGCCGGACGACGGTCTCTCCCCGCGCGAGACGGCCTGGCTGTACGGGCTGCTGCGGGGCTTCGCCGAGCGCGGCGGCAGCGTGCTCGTCACGGCCGCCGACCCCAAGGCGGCCGCCCGGCTGGGCGACCGGATCGTCACGATCGAGGACGGCCGGCTGCTCGCCGACCAGGAGGCCGGGGACTTCACGCACACCCGGCTGCGGCCCCGGGTCAGCGTGCGGTCGCCGCACGCCGACCGGCTGGCGGCGCTCCTGGTGGACGAGTGGCAGCGCGCCGACCCCGCGGTGGACCCGCGCGCGGAACAGCCGCTGGAGGTCGTACGGGAGAGCGGCAATCGCCTCGCCGTGTACGGGAGCAGCTGTGCCCTGGTGGGCGACACGGCGTTCCGGCACGGGATCCTGGTGCACCAGCTCGCGGACGAGACGGGGGACGCCCGGCCGGCCGTGCCGCTCAACCGGGCCGACGGCCGGCCATCGGCGCGGCTGACGGCCGGTCATGGCCCGGTGGTGGCCGCGGAGCCGGCCAAGGCCGAGGCGGACACCGAGAAGGACGACGCCCGGTACGCCGTCGCGGCGCACGGAGAACCGGACGAGCCGCACGCCGCGGCCCGGGAAGGCGAGCACACCGACGCACGCGGCGCCGGTGAAGAGCGCGTGCATGCCGGCGAGCCGGTGCGCAAGGACGCCGGAGGGCACTGCGCCGTGGTCTCCGGCCCGCTCGGCACGGGAAGTGCGGACGGGGCCGACGGCCTCCCGGCGGCAGGCCGGACGGCCACCGTGCCCTCGTCCTCCCGGCGTGTTCCGCTCACGAAGGGCGCCGATTCGCTCACGAAGGACCCCGACGGCACCCTCGCGTCCACCCTCGAACTCACGCCCGTGCCCGCTGCCCCCGGGGGCAGCGGTGCGGCCGCGGTCGGCCCGACCGGCACCCCGCCCCACGGCACGGCGATCCCCCTCGCGGCCCCTCGTGCGCCGCGCACCTCCCCGTCCCCGCGCGGCAAGGTGCCGGCGGCTCAGCTGCCGCTGCCGCGACTGTCCGCACCGGGGCCCGTCTGGCCGGTCCGCTATGAGCTGCGCCGAACGGCCAGTGACCGTACGGGAATCGTCGTGGGCGTTCTCGTACTGGCGATCTCGCTGATTCTGGCGTGCGTCCTGGCCCGCACCGGCGGCACGCCGGCGACCCGCGTACTGATGGGCTGGCCGGACCGGCTGCCGTTCCCGCCCGCCGCGGTGGGGGCCGGGCTGATCGGCGCGCTCGCCTTCGGTCAGGAGTTCCGCTACCCGGCGCTCGCGCCCGAGCAGGGCTCCGTGCCCCGCCGGCTGCGGTTGCTGGGCGCCAAGTTGCTGGTCAGCGCGGTGATCGCGGCCATGCTGGCGCTGACCTCGCTCGTCCTCGACGGCGTGCTCGTGGGCTACGCCTTCGGCGTCGAAGCGTTGCCCGCGGTAGCCGACTGGCCGCTGCTGTCGCTCGGTTGGGGCGCGCTGCTCGTCGCGTCGGCCTGGGCCGGTCTGCTGGCGGCCGGGATCTTCCGGTCGACGGCGCTGGGGCTGGCGACGGTACTGGCGGTGCCTGTCGCCGTGGTGCCGCTGATGCAGGGAGTGTTGAGCGATCCGGCTGCGCGTTCGATGGTCGGCTTCCCCGCGCGGGTACGGACGACGGCCCTGGTCGACTGGCCCACCGGTGTCGACCGGCTGACCGACGCCGCCTGGCGGCTGGCGGCGCACCCGGTGGCCGGCGCGCTCACGCTGTCGCTCGCGGCCCTGCTCTGCGCCTACACCCTGACCGCCCTGCGCAGGAGGGCACGTTGAGCGGACGGGCAATGCCACAGGAAGAAGGGGCGGAAGACAGAAGGAAGGGACTGCCCATGGTGCGGGTGAGGGAGCAGCGAAAGACGAGGTGAGCGGCGGGAAAGAGCAGCACGGCGGCCGGCGGTACTCACGAGGCACCGGCACTTCCCGCACCCCGTACAGCGCGAACTGTCCAGGACTCCGCGCGACGCGTCTGCTTCCTTCCGATAAAGCGTCAATTGTAGGGTGATGGGCGATCACCCTTTCGTGTGCTTTTCACCAAAGACCTCAAGGCGCTCCGGCACGTCGCCGACAAAGGATGCGTGAGTACCCTTGCGCACACCATGATGACCGCGACTCGCCCCGCCGACACCGGCCTGACCGGCCCGGGCGAGCTCGACCGCTACCCCTACGCCGACGCCGTCGGCGGCGAGCGCACCGACCGCGTGGCTCCCGTGTGGGACGGCCACGAAAGCGAGCTGGGCCGGGTCGGCCGCCGCGCCGCCGGCAGCCGCGGCCGCGGCCTGCACGGCCAACTCGTCCAGCAGCTCGGCCAGATGATCGTCTCCGGTGACCTCGGGGCCGACCGTCCGCTCGTCCCCGAGGAGATCGGCCAGCGCTTCGAGGTCTCCCGCACCGTCGTCCGCGAATCGCTGCGCGTCCTGGAGGCCAAGGGCCTGGTCAGCGCGCGCCCGAACGTCGGCACCCGGGTCCGCCCGGTCAGCGACTGGAACCTCCTCGACCCCGACATCATCGAGTGGCGGGCGTACGGCCCCCAGCGCGACGACCAGCGCCGCGAGCTGTGCGAGCTGCGCTGGACCATCGAGCCCCTCGCCGCGCGCCTCGCCGCGGGCCACGGCCGCGAGGACGTCCAGCAGCGCCTCGCCGACATGGCCGAGATCATGGGCCACTCCGCGGCCCAGGGCGACTCGCTGACCTTCGCCCGCGCGGACGCCGAGTTCCACTCGCTGCTCCTCCAGCTCACCGGCAACCGCATGCTGGAGCACCTCTCCGGCATCGTCTCCGCGGCGCTCCAGGTCTCCGGCGGCTCGGCCCTCGGCTGCGAGCACCCCGTCGAGACGTCCGTCGGCCAGCACATGAAGATCGTCGACGCGATCGGCGCGGGCGACGCGGCAGGTGCCGAGGTCGCGATGCGCCAGCTCCTCGCGACCGACGGTGAGGCCGGCGGGCCGGTCGGAAGCGGTGCGGCGGACCGTGTGGTGCCCGCGCCCCGCGAGCACTGACACCCCCCGGGACCCGGATCGCTCCGAGGTGTCCCGCCCTGAAGAAACCGTACGCCGCACCTCTGCGCGACCGGCCGTCTCCCGGTGACGGCGCACCCGCCCCGCGACAAGGGCGGCGAGGCGGCGCGGACACCGTACGCACGCGGACGCGCGCACCGATGCGTCCGTACGCACACACCGAGGAACGCACCCACGCAGTCGACGCGATCGAGGCAGCGCATGCGGCAGGCGTGGCGATGACCGCGACTGGGCAACGCAGCGAACACCAGCAAGAGGAAGCAACGCAGCGAACGCAAGAAGCACCGCAGCGAACGCAAGAAAGAGGACCCCGTACGTGCCGGCGGGCCGTACGAGCCAGTGGGGCGGTCGCCGAGCCGCACGTCTTCGTGCGGGGCGGCCGCCTGCCCGGCCCGGTCCCTCGTGGCCGCCGAGGCTCCTTTCTCGCCTCCTTCTCTCCAGTACGCCCCCACATCGATCAAAATGTGTCGTTATGGGGTGTGACTCGGGCCACGCGGATTGGGCGTAACGCTCTGCGGGGAAGCGCGATGACTTAAGAGGTGATAGCCGAGGAGGGAATACGGCGGCCGCTTGCGGCGCTGTCCCAACTCCCTGGTTGCCCTTGCGCCGTCGGCCCACCCCCGTCGACGGTCGTCGGCTCCGGTCCACAGTGGACGGGGCCGGAAGCCGTTTCCATCGTTCCGAGAGGTTGTTCGTGTCGGCCAGCACATCCCGTACGCTCCCGCCGGAGATCGCCGAGTCCGAGTCTGTGATGGCGCTCATCGAGCGGGGAAAGGCTGATGGGCAGATCGCCGGCGATGACGTGCGTCGGGCCTTCGAGGCTGACCAGATTCCGCCAACCCAGTGGAAGAACGTTCTGCGCAGCCTCAACCAGATCCTCGACGAGGAGGGTGTGACGCTGATGGTCAGTGCCGCAGAGGCGCCCAAGCGCACCCGCAAGAGCGTCGCAGCGAAGAGTCCGGCGAAGCGCACCGCCACCAAGACCGTCGCGGCCAAGGCCGCCGCGGTGAAGAAGCCCACCGCGGCGGCGGCCGCGGCCGTCTCCCCGGTGTCGGACGGCCCGGGTGCCGAGGCGGAGCCCTCGCCGGTGAAGAAGGCGGCGGCCAAGAAGGCCACCGCGAAGAAGGCCACGGCCAAGAAGACGGCCGCCAAGAAGACCACGGCCAAGAAGACCAAGAAGGACGCCGTCGACGAGATCCTCGAAGAGGACACCGTCGAGGAGACCCCGGCGGCGCCGGGCAAGGGTGACGCGCCCGAGGCGGCCGAGGGCACCGAGGCCGCGGGCTTCGTGCTCTCCGACGAGGACGAGGACGACGCCCCCGCGCAGCAGGTCGCCGCGGCCGGCGCCACCGCCGACCCGGTCAAGGACTACCTCAAGCAGATCGGCAAGGTCCCGCTGCTCAACGCCGAGCAGGAGGTCGAGCTCGCGAAGCGCATCGAGGCCGGCCTGTTCGCCGAGGACAAGCTGGCGAACTCCGACAAGCTCGCGCCGAAGCTCAAGCGTGAGCTGGAGATCATCGCCGAGGACGGCCGCCGCGCCAAGAACCACCTGCTGGAGGCCAACCTCCGCCTCGTGGTTTCGCTGGCCAAGCGCTACACCGGCCGCGGCATGCTCTTCCTGGACCTGATCCAGGAGGGCAACCTCGGTCTGATCCGTGCGGTCGAGAAGTTCGACTACACCAAGGGGTACAAGTTCTCCACGTACGCGACGTGGTGGATCCGCCAGGCGATCACCCGCGCCATGGCCGACCAGGCCCGTACGATCCGTATCCCTGTCCACATGGTCGAGGTCATCAACAAGCTCGCCCGTGTGCAGCGCCAGATGCTCCAGGACCTGGGCCGCGAGCCCACTCCGGAGGAGCTGGCCAAGGAGCTCGACATGACCCCCGAGAAGGTCATCGAGGTCCAGAAGTACGGCCGCGAGCCCATCTCGCTGCACACCCCGCTGGGTGAGGACGGTGACAGCGAGTTCGGTGACCTCATCGAGGACTCCGAGGCCGTCGTGCCGGCCGACGCGGTCAGCTTCACTCTTCTGCAGGAACAGCTCCACTCGGTCCTTGACACGCTCTCCGAGCGCGAGGCGGGCGTCGTTTCGATGCGCTTCGGCCTCACCGACGGCCAGCCCAAGACGCTGGACGAGATCGGCAAGGTCTACGGCGTCACGCGCGAGCGTATCCGCCAGATCGAGTCCAAGACGATGTCCAAGCTGCGGCACCCCTCGCGTTCTCAGGTGCTGCGCGACTACCTGGACTGACGTCCCAGGTCAGCGGGCATAGGAGCCCGGTCACTCCGCTCGGGGAGTGACCGGGCTCCGGCGTGTCCGGGGTGCGGCACTCGGCGGACTGACTCACTGTGGGTGTACGAATGCTCCCCCAGAGTCAGGAGTCGGTATGGGCATCCGCACCCGCGCTGTCACCACGGTTCTCGCCGCCCTCGCGCCGGCCGTCGCCGCACTCGGAGTGCCGGGGCCGGCTGCCGCCGACAGCGTCATCGTCGGGGGACGCCAGGTGCAGAGCTCCTCCAGCCCCTGGGTCGTCGCACTGGCGAGCCGCGAACGCTTCGGGAACGAACGCTCCGGGCAGTTCTGCGGGGGCGTGCTCGTGGGGCCCTCGACGGTGCTCACGGCGGCGCACTGTATGGGCAAGGACGTGCTGGGCGCGTCCCCGGACCAGGTCAAGGACCTGCGGGTGATCGTCGGGCGCACCGACCTGCGCAGCCGTGCGGGCAGGGAGATGGCGACGAGCAAGGTCTGGATCAACCCCGGGTACGACGCCACGACGAACGCGGGAGACTTCGCCATCGTGAAGCTGCGCGGCATGATCCCGAGCACTTACGCGCTGCCGATGGCGGGCCTGGGCGACCGCTCGTACCAGCCGGGCACGGGCGCCTCGGTCTACGGCTGGGGCGACACGACCGGCAACGGTACGTATTCCTCGGTGCTGCGCGCGGCACGGGTGCAGGTCATGCAGGACTCGGCCTGCAAGCGCGCGTACCCGAAGAGCGTGGACGGCACGTACGACGGCGCCTCGATGCTCTGCGCCGGCACGCAGCAGGGCGGGCACGACGCCTGCCAGGGGGACAGCGGCGGACCGCTCGTGGCGAACGGACGGCTGGTCGGGCTGGTCTCGTGGGGGACCGGCTGCGGGGAGCCGGGAAAGCCGGGTGTCTACACGCGGGTCTCGGCCGCCAAGCAGGCGGTGATGGCCCAGGGCGGCTGAGAGCGGCCGCGGCGGGCGGCTGGGCCCCGGGGGCGGGGGAGCGGCCCAGGAGCCGCACAGCGCCCCAGGAAGCCCTCTGAGAGGGCCTGTCGGGTCAGGGATCAGGGGCAGTGCCGGACGGGGCGTTCCGGTCCTCGTGACGGATCACGAAGGCCGGACGCCGTAGGACACCGATGCGAGTACGAGTGCGGGCGGTCTCCCCGGTGGGTACCGGGTGAAACCGCCCGCGCACGGCTCGTAGCCGCTACTCGCTCGTCGTCGGTGCGATGTGTCAGCGTTCCTCATCGGACGCAGACGCCGGAGAGGCGGTCAGCCGCTCCGTCTCGTCCTGTATCTCCGCGGCGATCTTCTTGAGTTCTGGCTCGAACTTGCGCCCGTGGTGAGCGCAGAAGAGCAGTTCGCCGCCGGACATCAGGACGACGCGCAGGTATGCCTGTGCGCCGCAGCGGTCGCAGCGGTCAGCGGCCGTCAGCGGGCTCGCGGGGGTCAGAACAGTAGTCACGTCGCCTCTTCTCTAGCTCGACGAGCTGTCGTACCAGGGTCAACATCCAACCAGGCCGAAAACGTTCCCGCTCGTGGCTTTTCCTCGAAATTTTTTTTCCGAGGTGGCCGGGTGCTGCCGGGTGGCGGCGAATGAGCCGTATTGCGTGGTGGTCTGATTCAAGTGTCGGTCGGGCCTGTCCTCCCGGCTGGGTTGCCGGTCGTTGATGAGGACGTGCCCGGAGCCTAAATGGTTCATGCCTCGAAGGGAACGTGATGTTCACGTCACCCACACGAGGAATAGAACGTATGAGCGAAACTCTACTAGCATGGGCCCGCTTACGGGTGGCGTCACATCGGCTCTACCGGGCCTCGGTACCCTCTGACCGGCGACACCGCCACATACAGGGTCCGCGGAATGCGGACCACCAGAAATTCAGCGAGGAGCGAACCGCGTGACCGCCGAGATGTCCGTGCCGTCCACCGCCGTGCTGACCGGGGCAGACCGGGACGGATCCAACTACACCGCGCGGCATCTGCTCGTCCTGGAGGGCCTGGAGGCCGTCCGCAAGCGCCCCGGCATGTACATCGGGTCCACCGACAGCCGTGGCCTGATGCACTGCCTGTGGGAAATCATCGACAATTCCGTCGACGAGGCGCTGGGCGGCTACTGCGACCGCATCGAGGTCGTCCTGCACGAGGACGGCTCCGTGGAGGTCCGGGACAACGGCCGCGGCATCCCCGTCGATGTCGAGCCCAAAACCGGCCTCAGCGGCGTCGAGGTCGTCATGACCAAGCTGCACGCCGGCGGCAAGTTCGGCGGCGGCTCCTACGCGGCCTCCGGCGGCCTGCACGGCGTCGGCGCCTCCGTGGTCAACGCCCTCTCCGCCCGCCTGGACGTCGAGGTCGACCGCAACTCCAAGACCCACTCCATCAGCTTCCGGCGCGGCGTCCCCGGCATCTTCACCGAGTCGGGCCCCGACGCCCCCTTCGACCCCACCGGCGGCCTCGTCAAGGGCAAGCGCATCCCGAAGACCCGCACGGGCACCCGGGTGCGCTACTGGGCGGACCGCCAGATCTTCCTGAAGGACGCCAAGCTCTCCCTGGAGACGCTGCACGCCCGCGCCCGCCAGACCGCGTTCCTCGTGCCCGGCCTCACGCTGGTCGTACGGGACGAGCGCGGCATCGAGAGCGAGGGCCCGAGCGAGGAGACCTTCCACTACGACGGCGGCATCAGCGAGTTCTGCGAGTACCTGGCCCAGGACAAGGCCGTCTGTGACGTGCTGCGTCTCTCGGGGCAGGGCACCTTCAAGGAGACGGTGCCGGTCCTGGACGACCGCGGGCACATGACGCCCACCGAGGTCACCCGCGAGCTGGGCGTGGACATCGCGCTGCGCTGGGGCACCGGGTACGACACGACCATCAAGTCGTTCGTGAACATCATCGCCACCCCGAAGGGCGGCACCCACGTCAGCGGCTTCGAACGCTCCGTGACCAGGACGGTCAATGAAGTGCTGCGCTCCGCCAAGCTGCTGCGCGTCGCCGAGGACGACATCGTCAAGGATGACGCCCTCGAAGGGCTCACGGCGGTCGTCACCGTAAGGCTGGCCGAGCCCCAGTTCGAGGGCCAGACCAAGGAAGTACTCGGTACGTCGGCGGCCAACCGCATCGTCGCCAACGTGGTGGCCAAGGAGCTGAAGGCGTTCCTGACCTCCACCAAGCGCGACGCGAAGGCGCAGGCCCGCGCCGTGCTGGAGAAGGCCGTCGCGGCCGCCCGTACGCGCATCGCCGCCCGGCAGCACAAGGAGGCGCAGCGCAGGAAGACCGCGCTGGAGTCCTCCTCGCTGCCCGCGAAGCTCGCCGACTGCCGCAGCGACAACGTGGACCGCAGCGAGCTGTTCATCGTCGAGGGCGACTCGGCGCTCGGTACGGCCAAGCTCGCGCGCAATTCCGAGTTCCAGGCGCTGCTGCCGATCCGCGGAAAGATCCTGAACGTTCAGAAGTCCTCCGTCTCGGACATGCTGAAGAACGCCGAGTGCGGCGCGATCATCCAGGTCATAGGGGCCGGTTCGGGCCGCACCTTCGACATCGACGCGGCCCGCTACGGCAAGGTCATCTTCCTCGCCGACGCCGATGTCGACGGCGCGCACATCCGTACGCTGCTGCTCACGCTCTTCCAGCGGTACATGCGCCCGATGATCGAACAGGGCCGGGTCTTCTCCGCCGTGCCGCCGCTGCACCGTGTGGAGCTGATCAACCCCAAGAAGGGCCAGGACAAGTACATCTACACGTACTCGGACAACGAACTGCGGCAGACCCTGCTGGAACTCCAGCGCAAGAACGTCCGTTTCAAGGACAGCATCCAGCGCTACAAGGGCCTGGGCGAGATGGACGCCGACCAGCTCGCCGAGACCACGATGGACCCGCGCCACCGCACCCTGCGCAGGATCAACATCAGCGACCTCGAGGCCGCCGAGAAGGCGTTCGACCTGCTCATGGGCAATGAGGTCGCGCCGCGCAAGGGGTTCATCACCGACTCCGCCGCGTCCCTGGACCGCTCGCGCATCGACACCTGATCCGCGCTGTCGTACGAGGGCCGTCCACCCCCTGGGTGGACGGCCCTCCGCGCGTCTCCGTGCTGCGTCGCCGGCACCCACTCCTCCCGGTTGGTCCGTCACCTGATGGGGTGAAGGAATTCGCAATGGATGTCCGGGAACAGCCGCGTCTGTCCATCCTTGGGCGCACGGCCAGTCAGGCCGCGGAACAAGGAGATGCCCGGTGGAGAAGCGCGACGGCCGCCCGGCCGGAGCCGTACGGCTCGACGACCCCTGGTACGACACCCCCGCCTCCGGACGGGGTGATCAGGGGGCGGCCGGACGGGACGACGGCGGTGTGCCGGCGCAGCGGGCGGATGCGGACGGTACGGAGCGCGGGACGGCCGACGCCGCGGCGGAGGACGGCCCCGACCTGTCCTGGCCGAGCCTCCCTGCGCAGCGCGCGGACGCCCCCGGTGCGCCCGGGGAGCCGGCGCACGCCGATGTGTATCTCACCGTCCAGCGCAGCGCCGCCTTCCAGGAAGTGCGCCGCCGCTACCGCAGCTTCGTCGTGCCCGCCACGGCCCTCTTCCTGACCTGGTACCTCGCGTACGTCATCGCGGCCGTCACCGCCCCACGCCTGATGGCCCGGCAGGTGATGGGCCCGCTCAACGTCGCCATGCTCGCCGGACTGGGACAGTTCGTCACGACCTTCGTCCTCACCTGGGCATACGCCCGCCACGCCCGCCTGCGCCGGGACCGGGCCGCGCTCGACCTGCGCTGGGAGACCCAGGAGATGACAGGGGGCAACGTACGTTGACCGGCCGCCCGTCCGCCCTCGCCGCCTCCGTGGCGACCGATGACCACCAGATCCTGGCCCTCGTCCTCTTCAGCGCCTTCGTGGCCGCGACCCTCGCGGTCACGGCCTGGGCCGGCCGCCGACGGCACGGTTCGGCAGAGGAGTTCTACGCCGGGGGCAGGCTCTTCTCGCCCCTGGAGAACGGTTTCGCCATCGCCGGTGACTACATGTCGGCGGCGTCCTTCCTCGGCATCTCCGGCCTCATCGCCCTCTTCGGGTACGACGGCCTGCTGTACTCCGTGGGCTTCCTCGTCGCCTGGCTCCTCGTGCTCTTCCTCGTCGCCGAACTGGTGCGCAACTGCGGCCGCTTCACCCTCGCCGACGTGGTCGCCGCCCGTATGCGCCGCCGCCCCGTCCGGATCGCCGCGGGCGTCTCGTCCGTCACCGTCTCCGTGCTCTACCTCGTCGCCCAGATGGTCGGCGCGGGCAGCCTGGTCGCCCTCCTGCTCGGCGGGACGGGCCAAGCGGCCCGTACGTGGACGGTCGTCGGCGTCGGCGCCCTGATGGTCTTCTACGTCATCTGCGGCGGCATGCGGGCCACGACCTGGATCCAGATCATCAAGGCCGTGCTCCTCATGGGCGGCGCCATCGCCCTGACCCTCCTCGTGCTGCTCCGCTTCCACGGTGACCTCGGCGCGCTGCTCTCCACCGCGGCGCAACGGAGCGGCCACGGCGCGGACTTCCTGGCCCCGGGCCTCAAGTACGGCGGCAGCTGGACCGCCCGGCTGGACTTCCTGAGCCTCGGGCTGGCGCTGGTCCTCGGGACGGCGGGCCTGCCGCACATCCTGTCGCGCTTCTACACCGTGCCCACCGCCCGCGCCGCCCGCCGCTCCGTGGTGTGGTCCATCGGGCTCATCGGCGGCTTCTACCTGATGACGATCGTGCTCGGCTTCGGAGCGGCGGCCGTCCTCGGGACCGACGCGGTACGGGCCGCCAACCCGGCCGGCAACACCGCCGTACCGCTGCTCGCCCTCGTCCTGGGAGGCGGCCCCGAGTCCACTGGCGGAACGATCCTTTTCGCCGTGGTCGCGGCGGTCGCCTTCGCCACGATCCTGGCCGTCGTCGCGGGCATCACCCTCGCCTCCTCGGCCTCGGTCGCGCACGACCTGTACGGCGCGTTCCGGCGCGGCGGGCGCCCCGCCTCCAGGGAAGTCGCCGTCGCGCGGGCCGCGGCGGTCTGCGTCGGGGCGCTGGCCATCGGCCTCGCCCTGCTCGCCCAGGACCTCAACGTCGCCTTCCTGGTGGGCCTCGCCTTCGCGGTCGCCGCCTCCGCCAACCTCCCCGTCCTGCTCTTCTCCCTCTTCTGGCGCCGCTTCACCACCCGGGGCGCCGTCTGGTCCGTCTACGGAGGGCTGCTCCCCGCGCTCGTCCTCGTGGCGCTCTCACCGGTCGTCTCCGGGAGTCCCGCGGCGGTCTTCCCCGGCCTGGACTTCCAGCTCTTCCCCCTGGAGAACCCCGGCCTCGTCTCCATCCCGCTGGGCTTCCTGTTCGGCTGGCTCGGTACGGTCACCTCTCCTGAAGCCCCGGACGCGGCTGCCCGGCACGCGGAGACCGAGGTACGGGCGCTGACGGGCGCGGGGGCGGCGTGAGGGCCGCACAGGCGGCGTAGCGGGCCCGGCCGGCTCAGACCCAGTCGTACCGGTGCTCCGGCCGGCCCGTCTCGCCGTACCGAAGCGTCAGCTTGACCCGGCCGGCCCGCTCCAGGAGCTTCAGGTACCGCTGTGCGGTCTGCCGGCTGAGGCCGGCCCGCAGGGCCACCTCCTGTGCCGACAACGGCGTCTCGGCGGAGCGCAGGACGGACCGTACGCGGTCGGCCGTCGCCGTGGAGTGCCCCTTGGGCAGCTCGGCCGGACCGGCGTTGGCTCCACCCAGCGCCCCGAAGATCCGGTCCACCTCGGACTGCTCGGCCTGCCCGCCGTCCTCGAAGGTGCGACGCAACGCCGCGTACCCCTCCAGCTTCGAACGCAGCCCGGCGAACGTGAAGGGCTTCACCAAGTACTGGAGCGCGCCGTGCCGCATCGCGGCCCGTACGGTGGCGACGTCGCGCGCCGCCGTCACCATGATCACGTCTGTGTGCAGGCCGCGCTGCCGCAGCCGGGCCACGAGCTGCAGGCCCGTCTCGTCCGGGAGGTAGTGGTCCAGCAGGACGAGGTCGACGGCCGTGCTCTCCAACACGGCCAGCGCCTCGGCGGCGGTGTGCGCCTGCGCGACGACCCGGAAACCGGCGATCTTCGCGACGTACGCCGCGTTGATCCCGGCCACCCGGACGTCGTCGTCGACGACGAGTACGTCGATCATCGGGCACCTCCGAGACGATCCGGCAGCGATTCCCCGCTTACAGCGGAGCCATGCGTCTCGGGCAGGGCGTCCGCGAGCGCGTCGGGGAGCGTCACGGTGAACCGTGCGCCGCCGCCCGGCCGGTCGTCCACCTCCGCGCTGCCCCCGTAGCGCTCGGCCAGCCGCCGCACGAGGACCAGCCCGATACCGCGCTGCCCATGGGCCGGCGGTTCCTTCGTCGTCCAGCCCTCCGTGAAGATCTCCTGGCGCCGCTCGGGCGGCACGCCGGGGCCGTTGTCGCTGACCCGCACGGTCGCCGTGCGGCCCTCGGCGCGCACCTCCACCTCGACCTGCCCGTCCCGCCCGCCGGCCGCCGCGTCCAGCGCGTTGTCGACCAGATTGCCGACCACCGTGACGAGACCGTGCGGGTCGACCACCCGGTCCGGCAGCCGGGTCGCCGGCGCGATGCTCAGCGAGACGCCGCGCTCGGCGGCGACGGTCGCCTTCCCCACCAGCAGCGCCGCCAGCAACGGGTCGTGCACGCGCTCGGTGACCTGCTCGGCGGTCGCCCGGTGCACGCCGACCGCGTGCGTCACGAACTCCACCGCTTCCTCGTACAGCCCCAGTTCCAGCAGCCCGAGGAGCGTGTGCAGCCGGTTGGCGTGCTCGTGGTCCTGGGCGCGCAGCGCGTCGATCAGCCCCCGCGTACCGTCCAGCTCACGGCCCAGCCGCTCCAGTTCCGTACGGTCCCGCAGGGTGACCACGGCGCCGCCGTCGTCGGTCGGCATCCGGTTGGCCACCAGGACCCGCTGTCCGCTGACGGTGAGCAGGTCGGAGCCGGAGGCCCGGCCCGCCAGCACGTCTGTCGTGCGGCCCGGCGGCAGCACGGTGTCCAGGGGGCGGCCGGTGTCCTCCGCACGCAGGTCGAGCAGCCGCTGCGCCTCGTCGTTCAGCAGCCGGATGCGCCCGTGCCGGTCCAGTGCGACGAACCCCTCGCGGATCCCGTGCAGCATGGCCTCCCGCTCGGCGAGCAGCGCGGAGATGTCGGAGAAGGCCAGGTCGTGGGTGCGGCGCTGGAGCCGGCGCGCGACGAGGTACGCGGCCAGCGCGCCCACGGCGAGCGCCCCGCCCGCGTAGGCCAGCAGGTCGGGCACGGTCGACAGCAGCCGTTGCTGCACGCTCTCGTACGCGATGCCGACCGAGACGGCGCCGACGATGCCGCCGCGGTCGTCCCGCAGCGGGACCTTGCCCCGTGCCGAGCGGCCGAGCGTGCCCTCGTCGATCTGCATGACCTCCCGGCCGTGGAGGGCGGCGCTGGGGTCGGTGGAGACGTGCCGGCCGATCTCGTCGGGGTCGGTGTGCGACCAGCGCACGCCGCGCCTGTCCATGATCACGATGTACTCGGCGCCGGTGGCCCGTCGGATCCGCTCGGCTGCCGCCTGGACCGGGCCGCCGGGGGAGGGGCGGGACGCCTTCAGTTCGTCGTCCAGGCGCGGCTGGGCGGCGGTGGTCTGCGCGATGGCCAGGGCGCGGCGCATGGCCTGGTCGTCCAGCTGGGCGCTGAGCGGCGCGAGGAAGAGGCCGGTCGCCAGCGCGGTCACGCCGGCGGCGATGGCCAGCTGCACGAGCAGGACCTGCGCGAACACGCGGCGCGGCCAGCGCAGCCGCAGCCGGGGCCGGCCGCCGTCGCGCGGCTCACCGACCGCGCCGGGCCCGCTCGCCCTCTCCTCGCCGTTGTCGCCCATACGAACGAACAGTAAGCGGGGTGGCGGTGGCTCGGGTAATCGCCGGTCCCGCGCTCGCCGACGTCCTCACCGAAAGTTATCCACAGGCCCGCCACGGCCGGGCGGAATCGCTCTAATCTTCAGACGCGGTCACAGAACGTGACGATCACGAGACGGTGATGGCGGGGGTGAGGGCAGTGATGTCTGTGACGGACATGAGCGCGGGAGGGATGGCCGAGGCGCCGCAGCTGGCCGGGGCGGCGGTGTCGCCGGAGCGCTGCTCGACGGTGACGCGCCAGGCGCGGCCGTCGGCGTGGGCGAGCGTGAGGGTCCAGGAGGGCGGCGTTCCCCCGCCGGAGGAGCGGTCCTCGGTCCCGGTGACGTCGAGGGCGTCGGCGCGGTCCTCGCCGATCAGATCGCGGACCGCCAGGTCGGCGGCCTGCGCCGGGCGGTCCCAGGTGGAGCGGCCGCGGCAGTGGTCGGTGACCACCCGGCCTTCGCGCGCCGCGACGACGGCGTCCTTGACCAGCGGCGCTTCTGCCCGGCCGTATGCGTATCCGTACGGCAGCACGAAGAGGGTGGGGGAGAAGCGATGACCACCGATGTGCGTGACCTCCCACGCCTCCATGCCGTCCGCCGCCAGCTCCGCGGCGAGCGGCCGGCCCAGCACGGCACAGCAGCGGTCGCGCTTGCCGTTGGTGCACACGAGGACCGGCGGCCGGCCCGTGTACGGCTCCCAGAGACCGCCGTGCGCGCCCGCGCCCAGCGCCGCGAAGTCCAGCTGGAGGAGCGTGCCGGGGTCGGCGATCCGCGCCGTGCGGATCCAGGAGCGGCCGGGGGCGGTGTGCGCGACGAAGACCCGGCGCGGCGTGTTCGCCCCTCGGTCGGCGTGCCGGCCGGGACGGCGGATCAGGGCGACGCGTACGCCGGTGTCCGCGGCGGCGGCCTCCAGGGCGCGGCCGACGGCCGGGTCGAGATGGCTGTCGGTGAGTGCTTGGGCACCCCAGGGGCCGCTCTGCTCGACGAGCAGCCAGGTCCGGGCGGTGGCCGCCGTGCCGGCCAGGGGTTCGGCCGCCGTGCGGGAAGCGGTTGCGCAGGTACTCACATAGGTGAGCCTAACCTGATCCCCGCGACGGCGACGGGCAGCGGGGCGGCAATGGCCTGTCCTCGCCGGAGCGCTTCGCATGTTCTCCGCCGTCGGCCGACCGGACGCGGCCGGCCTGCCGGCCGCCCGGGAGACCGAGCCGGTGCTTGCCGTGCATCCGGGGGAGCCCGGCCTGGCCGGGGAGCCGGACGGGGCGCCCATATCCTGGAGCGGGCGACGGGCCTGAAGATCGTCCAGATCCTCCGGACAGCAGGGCGCTCCGTAGCGGCCGCTGCCTGCCGGGTCCGTGCCCGCCACGCTCGATCGACGTACGCCGCGGCCGAGGCCGGCAGGCGTACGCGGACCGACCGGACACGCTGGAGGCGCCCCCTTGACCAGTACGCAGCACGCGGCCGCTCCCGGCCCGGCCACTCCGGCCGCGGCCACCCGTGCCCGGGATGCCCGGGACCAGGAGACCGTCCGAGAGGCGGCGGGCCCGGTCCCGAGCTCCGGCCCCGGCCCGGCCCCGAGCTCCCGCCCCGGCCCGGACCCGGTTCCGACCGCCGGGGGTTCCGTGCCGCGGCAGATCCCGGTCGTCGTGCTCGCCGGCTTCCTCGGGTCCGGCAAGACGACCCTGCTCAATCACCTGCTGAGCCGGAGCGGCGGCACCCGGATCGGCGCGGTCGTCAACGACTTCGGGGCGATCGAGATCGACGCGATGCTGGTCGCGGGCCAGGTCGACTCGATGGTGTCGCTGGGGAACGGGTGCCTGTGCTGCGCGGTCGACACGAGCGAGCTGGACACGTATCTGGAGCGGCTGGCGCGCCCGTCCTCCCACATCGACGTCATCGTCATCGAAGCCAGTGGCCTGGCCGAGCCGCAAGAGTTGATCCGGATGATCCTGGCGAGCGAGAGCGACCGGATCGTGTACGGCGGGCTGGTCGAGGTGGTCGACGCGGCGGAGTTCGAGGGCACGCGCGCCCGCCACCCGGAGCTGGACCGGCACCTGGGCATCGCGGACCTGGTGGTGCTCAACAAGGCCGACCGGATCGGCGACGCCCGGCGGGAGGAGCTGCTGGGCACCCTCGGCGAGCTGGCGCCGGGTACGCCCGTGGTGCCCGCGGCGTACGGGCGCGTCGATCCGGAGCTGCTCTTCGAGCGCCGGCCCCGGGAAGGCGTGTCGGAGGGGCAGCTGTCGTTCGAGGACCTGCTCAGGGAGGAGGCCGAACAGGAGGAGTGCGCGGCACATGAGGAGTGCGCGGCACACGAGGGCAGTGCCGGCGGCGACGAGCGCGAGTGCTGTGACGGGCACGGCCACCATCGGCGGCACCTGCACTCGGCCTACGACACTGTGGAGTTCACCTCGGCCGAGCCGATGCACCCGCGGCGGCTGATGGAGTTCCTCGACGCGCGGCCTGCCGGGCTGTACCGCATCAAGGGCTTCGTGCACTTCGGAGTGGCGGGGAGCGGGCAGAAGTTCACCGTGCACGCGGTGGGTGGGTTCCTGCGGTTCTACCCCGGGGCGTGGGCCGAGGGGGAGGAGCGGCTGACGCAGCTCGTGCTCATCGGGTCCGGTATCGACGCGCCGGCGCTGCGGAAGGAACTGGACGCCTGCCGCGACACCGCGCCCGAGGAGACCGACCCGCACACGATGTGGGGAGTGCTGCGCTACGTACCGTCGACCGCGTCCGACGAGGAGCCGGACGCGACGGAGGAGGACGAGGCATTCGCGGCGGAGGTGTAAGCGCCGAACCGAGCCAGGAACGCCGAGCGCCGGGCCCGGCGCCGCACATCACAAGCCCGCCCGGCCCCGGCGCCGCACGCCACCGAAGCACCGCGCGCCACCGAAGTACCGCACGGCGCCGAAACCCGGGCCAGAGCGGAGGTGGGGCCCCTGCTGGAGGGCGCCCCACCCCGGTGAACGTCCCTACACAGGCCCCGCCACCGTGGCCACCCGCTTGGTGAGCGGGACCCCCGAGCCGTCGCGGCGCGGGTCCGGCTCCGGGAGGGGGACCGGGCTGCCCTTGGCGTCCGCGGCGCGGGCCGGGGCGGCGCCGGCCCAGGCCAGGGTGAGATGGTCCTCGCCCTTCAGGAAGCGCTGGCAGCGGACGCCGCCGGTCGCCCGGCCCTTGCGCGGATACTGATCGAAGGGAGTGAGCTTGGCGGTACTGATGGAGTCGTCCAGCGTGCCGTGCGAGCCGGAGACGGTGAAGACCACCGCGTCGGCGGCCGGGTCGACGGCGGTGAAGGAGATGACCTTCGCGCCGGCGGCGAGCTTCATGCCGGCCATACCGCCGGCGGCGCGGCCCTGCGGACGTACCTGCGCGGCCGGGTAACGGAGCAGCTGGGCCTCGTCGCTGATGAAGACCAGGTCCTCCTCGCCGGTGCGCAGCTCGACGGCGCCGACGACGCGGTCACCGTCCTTGAGGGAGATGACCTCCAACTCCTCCTTGTTGGCCGGGTAGTCCGGCACCACTCTCTTGACCACGCCCTGTTCCGTACCGAGGGCGAGGCCGGGTGAGGATTCGTCGAGGGTGGTCAGGCAGACCAGCTCCTCGCCGTCGTCGAGGGTGAGGAACTCGGAGATCTTCGCGCCCCCGGACAGGCTGGGGGTGGCAGCCGTCTCCGGCAACTGCGGCAGGTCGATGACCGACAGCCGCAGCAGCCGCCCGGCGGAGGTGACGGCGCCGACCTCGGCGCGCGCCGTGGCCGGGACGGCGGAGACGATGACGTCGTGCTTGGCGCGCTTGGCGTCGGTGTCGAAGGTGCCCTCGCCGCCCGCCGTACGCGCCAGCAGCCCCGTGGAGGACAGCAGGACGCGGCAGGGGTCGTCGGCGACCTCCAGCGGCACCGCGGCGGCCGCGGCAGCGCCGGAGGACTCCAGCAGGACCGTGCGGCGCTCGCTGCCGTACTTCTTGGCGACCGAGGCCAGTTCGGAGGAGACCAGCTTGCGCAGCTCGGCGTCGGAATCGAGGATCTTGGTCAGCTTCTCGATGTCGGCGCGCAGGGTGTCGCGCTCGGACTCCAGCTCGATGCGGTCGAACTTGGTGAGGCGGCGCAGCGGGGTGTCGAGGATGTACTGCGTCTGGATGTCGCTCAGCCCGAAGCGCTCGATCAGCCGCTGCTTGGCCTCCGCGCTGTTCTCGCTGGAGCGGATGAGGCGGATGACCTCGTCGATGTCGACCAGCGCGGTGAGCAGGCCCTCGACGAGGTGCAGGCGGTCGCGCTTCTTGCCGCGGCGGAACTCGCTGCGCCGGCGCACCACGGTGAAGCGGTGGTCGACGTAGACCTCCAGCAGCTCCTTCAGGCCCAGCGTCAGCGGCTGGCCGTCGACCAGCGCGACGTTGTTGATGCCGAAGGACTCCTCCATGGGAGTGAGCTTGTACAGCGTCTCCAGGACGGCTTCGGGGTTGAAGCCGTTCTTGATCTCGATGACCAGGCGGAGGCCGTGCTCGCGGTCGGTGAGGTCCTTGACGTCCGCGATGCCCTGCAGCTTCTTCGAGCCGACCAGGTCCTTGATCTTGGAGATGACCTTCTCGGGGCCGACCGTGAAGGGCAGTTCGGTGACGACCAGGCCCTTGCGGCGCGCCGTGACGTTCTCGACCGAGACGGTGGCGCGGATCTTGAAGCTGCCGCGGCCCTTCTCGTACGCGTCCCGGACGCCGGAGAGGCCGACGATGCGGCCGCCCGTGGGCAGGTCGGGACCCGGGACGTACCGCATCAGCGTGTCGAGGTCGGCGTTCGGGTGCTTGATGAGGTGCCGGGCGGCGGCGATGACCTCGCCGAGGTTGTGCGGCGGCATGTTCGTCGCCATGCCCACCGCGATGCCGGAGGCGCCGTTGACCAGGAGGTTCGGGTAGGCCGCCGGGAGGGCGACGGGCTCCTGCTCCTGGCCGTCGTAGTTCGGTTGGAAGTCGACGGTGTCCTCGTCGATGGACTCCGTCATCAGCGACGTCGCGGAGTCCATCCGGCACTCGGTGTACCGCATGGCCGCCGGCGGGTCGTCGTTCCCCAGCGAACCGAAGTTGCCGTGGCCGTCGACCAGCGGCAGCCGCATGGAGAACGGCTGCGCCATGCGCACCAGCGCGTCGTAGATCGACGCGTCGCCGTGCGGGTGGAGCTTACCCATGACCTCGCCGACGACGCGGGCGCACTTCACGTATCCGCGGTCGGGGCGCAGGCCCATCTCGTTCATTTGGTACAGGATGCGGCGGTGTACGGGCTTGAGGCCGTCGCGTGCGTCGGGCAGGGCGCGCGAGTAGATGACCGAATACGCGTACTCCAGGAAGGAACCCTGCATCTCATCGACGACGTCGATGTCGAGGATCCGCTCCTCGAAGTCCTGGGGCTCCGGTGTGCCCCCTGACGGCGGGGTCTTCGTGCTGCGGCGGGCCATCGCGGCTGCGGCTCCTTCGCTCGAACTCTGCTTCGCTTACGGCTACGGCGTCTGCTGGACCGGGCAGGTCGGCGCGGTGCTCGCGCCCCCTGCCGGGGCAGGCCCGACGGCTGAGTCTGCCGGGATCTGCCGTGCTCCGTCGCGCTCAACGGCCGAACCTGTCGCGGACCATTGTGGACCGCCGCACTGACATCGCCGACCGCGACCCGTCCGTAGCGCCCCTGCGCACCGGCCGTGCCCCGCCTCCTGAGCCCCGCGCACAAGGGCCGCGCGGGGCCCGGAAGCCGCGCGAGCGGCGGCGAACACCAGAGCGGAACGCAGGTGCGGAGCGCCCGGATCCGGGGAATCTCCTTCCGGCGGGGGTGCCGGACGGGAACTTCGCCAGATGTCGGCGCGCTTGCATACAGTGACAGAACTTCCTCGCAAGCGGATCGAAGGGACGTACATGCCCATGGGTCACACGGCCACAGAACAAGCCGGCTCCGGCGGCCTGACAGCGACCGAGCACCGGCTGGCCAATGGCCTGCGCGTGGTGCTCTCGGAGGACCACCTGACCCCCGTCGCGGCGGTCTGCCTGTGGTACGACGTCGGCTCCCGCCACGAGGTGAAGGGCCGCACGGGCCTCGCGCACCTCTTCGAGCACCTGATGTTCCAAGGGTCCGCGCAGGTCAAGGGCAACGGTCACTTCGAGCTGGTGCAGGGCGCCGGCGGCTCGCTCAACGGCACCACGAGCTTCGAGCGCACGAACTACTTCGAGACCATGCCGGCGCACCAGCTGGAGCTCGCCCTGTGGCTGGAGGCGGACCGGATGGGTTCGCTGCTGGCCGCACTGGACGAGGAGTCGCTGGAGAACCAGCGCGACGTGGTGAAGAACGAGCGCCGCCAGCGGTACGACAACGTGCCGTACGGGACCGCGTTCGAGAAGCTGACGGCGATGGCCTACCCCGAGGGCCACCCGTACCACCACACGCCCATCGGGTCCATGGCCGACCTGGACGCCGCCTCCCTGGAGGACGCGCGGAACTTCTTCCGCACGTACTACGCGCCCAACAACGCCGTGCTGTCCATCGTGGGCGACATCGACCCCGAGCAGACGCTCGCCTGGGTGGAGAAGTACTTCGGGTCCATCCCCGGCCACGACGGCAAGCAGCCCCCGCGGGACGGCTCGCTGCCCGAGATCATGGGCAAGGAGCTGCGCGAGGTCGTGCACGAGGAGGTGCCCTCGCGCGCCCTCATGGCGGCGTACCGGCTGCCGCACGACGGCACCCGTGAGGCTGATGCCGCGGACGTCGCGTTGACGATCCTGGGCGGCGGCGAGTCCTCCCGGCTCTACAACCGCCTGGTGCGCCGCGACCGCAGCGCCGTCGCGGCGGGCTTCGGCCTGCTGCGCCTGGCGGGCGCGCCCTCGCTGGGCTGGCTGGACGCGAAGACCTCGGCCGGCGTGGAGGTGGCCGCCATCGAGCGGGCCGTCGACGAGGAGCTGAAGCGCTTCGCCGAGGAGGGCCCGACCGCCGAGGAGATGGAGCGCGCGCAGGCCCAGTTGGAGCGCGAGTGGCTGGACCGCCTGGAGACGGTCGCCGGGCGCGCGGACGAACTGGCCCGGTACGCGGTGCTGTTCGGCGACCCGCAGCTCGCGCTGAACGCCGTACAGCGCCTTCTGGACATCACCCCGGAGGAGGTCAAGGCGGTCGCCGCGGCCCGGCTGCGCCCCGACAACCGCGCGGTGCTGGTCTACGAGCCGACCCGGCCCGCCGAGGCCGAGGCGGCCGCGGCCGCCGGCGAGCCGGAGGCCGCCGCTGCCGCCGTCCAGAACGACACCGAGACCAAGACCGAGGAGGCGGCCCAGTGACCGACGCCGTGACCCCGACCATGACCTTCCACCCGCAGCCGCAGGCCGGGCAGCCGAAGCCGTGGGCGTTCCCGGCCCCGGTGCGCGGCGCGCTCGGCAACGGCCTGACGGTGCTGCGCGCCGACCGCCCGGGCCAGCAGGTCGTGGCCGTCGAGATCAACCTCGTCGCGCCGCTGGACGCCGAGCCCGAGGGCCTGGACGGCGTCGCCACGATCATGGCGCGGGCGCTCTCCGAGGGCACCGACAAGCACGACGCCGAGGAGTTCGCCGCCGAGCTGGAGCGCTGCGGCGCCACGCTGGACGCGCACGCGGACCACCCCGGTCTCCGTGTCTCCCTCGAGGTCCCGGCCTCCCGTCTCGTCAAGGGGCTCGGCCTGCTCGCCGACGCCCTGCGCGCCCCGGCCTTCCCGGACAGCGAGATCGAGCGCCTGGTGCGCAACCGCCTGGACGAGATCCCGCACGAGCTGGCCAACCCGGCCCGGCGCGCCGCGATGGCCCTCTCCAAGGAGCTGTTCCCGGCCACCTCCCGGATGTCCCGGCCGCGCCAGGGCACCGAGGAGACGGTGGCGCGCATCGACGCCGCCGCGGTCCGCGCCTTCTACGAGGCGCACGTACGGCCCGCCACGGCCACCGCCGTCGTCGTCGGTGACTTCACCGGGGTGGACCTGGACGCGGCGCTGGAGGACACCCTCGGCGCGTGGACCGGCTCCGCCGCCGAGCCGGTCGCGGCCTCGCCCATCGTCGCGGACGACACCGGCCGCGTGATCATCGTCGACCGCCCCGGCGCCGTCCAGACGCAGCTGCTGATCGGCCGCATCGGCGCCGACCGGCACGACCGCGTCTGGCCTGCCCAGGTGCTCGGCACGTACTGCCTGGGCGGCACGCTCACCTCCCGCCTGGACCGTGTGCTGCGCGAGGAGAAGGGCTACACCTACGGGGTACGGGCCTTCGGGCAGGTGCTGCGCTCCACCCCTGAAGGCACGGGTGCGGCGATGCTCGCCATCAGCGGTTCGGTGGACACGGAGTCCACGGGTCCGGCGCTGGAGGACCTGTGGAAGGTGCTGCGGACGCTGGCCGCCGAGGGCCTGACCGACGCCGAGCGCGATGTGGCGGTGCAGAATCTGGTCGGCGTGGCGCCGCTGAAGTACGAGACGGCAGCCGCCGTCGCCGGGACGCTCGCCGACCAGGTCGAGCAGCACCTCCCCGACGACTTCCAGGCGGAGCTGTACCGGCGCATGGCCGAGACCGGGACGGTCGAGGCGACCGCCGCCGCGGTCAACGCCTTCCCGGTGGACCGGCTCGTCACGGTCCTGGTGGGCGACGCCGCGCAGATCGCCGAGCCGGTGCGGAAGCTGGGCATCGGCGAGGTGTCGGTCGTCACGGGCTGATGCGGAGCGGGCCGGCGGCGGTCCCGGACCGGCGCCGGCCGGGGCGATAGCGGTCGTGAATTCGCCTGCGTGGTACGGCGAAGGGACGGGGCGGAACGCGTCGTACCGGTGCCGTCACAGGGTGACGTGAACCGTGCCAACACCGCTCGCATAGCAGGACATAAGGGATCCCGGGTCGCTAAAGCGGCCCGGGATCTTCGCTTTTGTCCGGAATGCTGTAGGTGGTTGCCTCCGTGGCGTGTGGCGTCCGGCACAAACCCCCGATTCTGTTTGCTGATCGCGAGATGTCCCCTTTAGCGTCGGTCCGGCTGTTCGTCAGAAGTGCGCCGCGCCCGCGGCCGCCGGGCAGTCATCGCCGAGTCCCCGTACGGCGCGAGCCAGGGGAGCCGGGGACCCACATGTCCCCTTGGGGTGAATCGGCGTCCTCTGCGGAGGCCGCCGTAGGAGACCTTCCTGCTCCGAACCCGTCAGCTAACCCGGTAGGCGAGAAGGAAGGAAAGGAGTACGCCGGTCATGGCGTTCACCCGTGCCACCGGCAAGCACCGCCGCCCCGGCCGTGCTGCCCGGACCACCCGCAACATCGCCGGCATAGCCGCGGCGACCGGCGTCGTCGTCTCCATCGCCTCCCCGGCGCTGGCCGCGAACGAGGACCCGGCCGCCGCCACCGACACCGGCCTGACCCGCGCGATCGCCGACACCGGTGACCGGGTCGCCGACAACATCGTCGCGCAGGCCGACGCGCAGGAGGAGGCCGCCGAGGTCGCCGCCGCCCGTGCGCAGGTCGAGGAAGCCGCCGTCAAGAGCGCCGAGGCCGCCAAGAAGAAGGCCCAGGAGGCCCAGCGCAAGGCCGCCGCCGAGGCCGCCGAGAAGAAGGCCGCGGCCAAGAAGAAGGCGGCGGAGAAGCGCGCCTCGCGCTCCGACGCCCGTACCGCCCTCAGCCCCAGCGGCTTCGTCGCGCCGATCGCCGGCAGCTACGTCTCCACGCCGTACAAGGCGTCCAGCGGCCTGTGGTCCTCCGGCAGCCACTCCGGCATCGACTTCCACGCCGCCTCCGGCACCGCCGTCCACGCCGTCGGCGCGGGCACCGTCGTCGAGGCCGGCTGGGGCGGCGCCTACGGCAACAACATCGTCCTGAAGATGGAGGACGGCACGTACACCCAGTACGGCCACCTGTCGTCCATCGGCGTCTCGGTCGGCCAGAAGGTCTCCGCGAACCAGCAGATCGGGCTGTCGGGCAACACCGGCAACACCACCGGCCCGCACCTGCACTTCGAGGCGCGCACCGGCCCGGACTACGGCTCGGACATCGACCCGGTCGCGTACCTGCGCGCGCACGGCGTCAACGTCTGAGCAACGTACGGCGCTCTCCGCGTACCGCCCGAAGCCCCGGCCCCCGGCCGGGGCTTCGGCGTCTCCGTATGCGCTCCCGTCCCCGGCTCCCCGGAACTCCCGTCCTTTGGCCAAAAAATATCCATGAATTCGTGACGGCCATCGGAAATGCCGGTCCGGTGTCATAGAGTCACGGAAAAGGCGCCGCCCGGACGGCGTTTCCAGAGGATTACGGCGGAGGCATCGGACGATGCGAGGGAATATTTCGGCGCATGCGGTCTGCACGGCGATTCGCGACGACATCGTCTCCGGAACGTTCCCGCCCGGCTCCCGGCTGATCGAGGAACTGCTCGCGTCCCGGTACGGCGTCTCCCGCGTCCCCGTGAGGGAAGCGCTGCGCACACTGGAGTCCGAGGGCTTCGTCACCACCCGGCGCCACGCGGGCGCGTGCGTCGCCGAGCCGACCGAGCAGGAGGCCGCCGACCTCCTGGACATCCGCCTCCTCCTGGAGCCCCTCGGGGCCGCCCGCGCCGCGGCCCGCCGCTCCGCCGCCCACCTGAAGGTACTGCGCGGCCTGGTCCGCCTGGGGCGCGCGAGAGCCCGCCACGGCAACGCCGCCGACCTGCGGCAACTGGACGGCTGGTTCCACGAGACGCTCGCCCAGGCGTCCGGCAGCCCGAGCATGACGGCGCTGCTCACCCAAGTGCGCCGCAAGATCGACTGGGTGTACGCGATCGACCTGGACCAGCCGTCGCCGGGCGATGCGGACCGGTCCTGGCAGGAGCACGGCGCGATCGTGGACGCGGTGGCGCGCGGCGACTCGGAGCGCGCCCGCGCACTGACCGCCGCGCACGTGGAGCACGCGCTGCCCGCCCACCGGCTGCGCCGTCCCGCACCCGCGGTGAGGGAAGCGAAACAGCCCGTAAACACGGCGCGCGTACGGAATTAACAGCGCTGCCGTATACAACTCCTGGGGAATTCCACACCCCTGCTTCGTCGTGCGCGAATTCTTTTTGCGCCCGCCCGAATGTCTTTTGTGTGTCCCGGCCGGACGGAAAGCCGGGAATTCTTCCCACGGCAATGCGAACGGCCCCGCCACGGTGACCCGTAAGAGGGTCACCGTGGCGGGGCCGTGACGGCGGAACCGGGCGGTGTGCGGCCGCCGGCCTGCCCGAAGGGTCAGACGGTCTCCGGGAGCTCCTCGAGGCCCTCGGAGACGAGCTTCGCAAGGCGGTCCAGCGCGGCGTCGGCGCCATCGGCGTCCGAAGCCAGCACGATCTCCTCGCCGCCCTGGGCGCCCAGGCCCAGGACCGCGAGCATCGAGGCGGCGTTCACGGGGTTGCCGTCGCCCTTGGCGATCGTGACCGGGACGCCGGAAGCGGTGGCCGCACGGACGAAGATCGAGGCGGGGCGGGCGTGCAGACCCTCGGCCCATCCGACATTGACGCGGCGCTCAGCCATGGTGTTGCCCTTCGGGTAGGGAAAGTTGTCTAGACCAGTCTCTCACGGGGGCACCGGTGGTCCGGTGTGCCCAGCCCCCGTGAGGGCTCGGATCCTAGAAGTCCAAGCCTGCTTCACGCCCAGGCTGTACGCATGCTGAGACCCGGTCGTACGCACGGTCCCGCTCCGGGGTACGTACGGTCGCATCCGGGACGCTTCCGGGCACTTCGGCCGCCCCCGGATACGCACACGGTCGTACGCTGTCCGCATGGAGACGCCGTCGGATGCCGCCGCCTACCCCGCCCACTGGGAAGCCGACGTGGTGCTGCGTGACGGCGGCACCGCCCGGATCCGCCCCATCACCCCGGACGACGCGCAGCGCCTGGTCTCCTTCTACGAGCAGGTCTCCGACGAGTCGAAGTACTACCGGTTCTTCGCGCCCTACCCCCGGCTCTCCGACCGCGACGTGCACCGCTTCACCCACCACGACTACGTGGACCGGGTCGGGCTCGCCGCCTTCGTGGGCGGCGAGATGATCGCCACCGTCCGGTACGACCGCATCAACGCCGACGGCCGGCCCGCCACCGGCCCCGACGCCGACCAGGCCGAGGTCGCCTTCCTCGTGCAGGACGCGCACCAGGGCCGCGGCGTGGCCTCCGCGCTCATGGAGCACGCCGCCGCGGTCGCCCGCGAGCGCGGCATCCGGCGCTTCGCCGCCGAGGTACTGCCCGCCAACACCAAGATGATCAAGGTGTTCACGGACGCCGGGTACACCCAGAAGCGCACCTTCGAAGACGGCGTCGTACGCCTCGAATTCGACCTGGAGCCCACCGAACAGTCCGTGGCCGTCATGCGCGGCCGCGAGCACCGCGCCGAGGCCCGCTCCGTACAGCGGCTGCTGGCCCCCGGGTCGGTCGCCGTCATCGGTACGGGGCGCGCCCCCGGAGGCGTCGGCCGCGCCGCCCTCCGCAACATCCTCGACTCCGGCTTCACCGGCCACACGTACGCCGTCAACCACGCCTTCCCCGAAGGGGGCAGCACGCTGGACCCGGAGGGCGTACCGGCCTACCGCTCGCTCCGCGAGATCCCCGGCCCCGTCGACCTCGCCGTCGTCGCCGTGCCCGCCGCGCACGTCCCCGATGTCGTGCGCGACTGCGGCGAGCACGGCGTACAGGGGCTCGTCATCCTCACCTCCGGTTACGCGGAGGCCGGCCCCGAAGGACGCGAGAAGCAGCGCGCACTCCTGCGCCAGGCCCGCTCGTACGGCATGCGGCTGGTCGGCCCGAACGCCTTCGGACTGATCAACACCGCGCCCGCCGTCCGCCTCAACGCCTCCCTCTCGCCCCGGCTGCCCGGCGCCGGCCGGGTCGGCCTGTTCACCCAGTCCGGCGCGATCGGCATCGGACTGCTGGCCGCCCTCCAGGAGCGCGGCCCCGGGGACGGCGCGATCGCCGGCGTCTCCACCTTCGTATCGGCCGGCAACCGCGCCGACGTCTCCGGCAACGACCTGCTCCAGTACTGGTACGAGGACCCCGACACCGATGTCGCGCTGCTGTACCTGGAGTCGATCGGCAACCCCCGCAAGTTCACCCGGCTCGCCCGCCGCACCGCCGCCGCCAAGCCCGTCGTGGTCGTCAAGGGCGCCCGGCACAGCGGCACCGTCCCGCTCGGCCACACCGTCCCCACCACCCGCATCCCCGACTCCACCGTCTCCGCGCTCATGCGGCAGGCCGGCGTCATCCGGGTCGGCACGGTCACCGAGCTGATCGACGCAGGGCTGCTGCTCGCCTCCCAGCCGCTGCCCGCAGGCCCCCGGGTGGCGATCCTCGGCAACTCCGAAGCGCTCGCCCTCCTCGCCTACGACGCGTGCCTCACCGAAGGGCTGCGCCCGCAGCGCCCCCATGTGCTGCCCTTCGCCGCCACGACCGCCGACTTCCGCGCGGCGCTGGCCCGGGCACTGGCCAACGACCGCATCGACGCGGTCGTCCTCACCGCCATCCCCTGGGTCGCCGAGGGCAGCAGCGCGGACCCCGAGGAGATCGCCGCCCTGGCCCGGGCCCTGCGCGAGGCCGCCGCCGAGGGCCCCGCCAAGCCCGTCACCGTCGTCCACCTGGCCATGGAAGAGCTGGCGGGGGAGCTCTCGGGGACGACCGGGACGACGGCGACAGCGGCGACGGGGGAGCAGGGGGAGCACGGGGAGCCGGCGGAGCCGGGGACCACGGACCGGCCGGAAGCCGCCGAGGACGCCTCAGAAGCCCCGGAGGCGCGCCCCGCCGCCCCGCCCCGCATCCCCGCCTACCCCGCCGCCGAGCGGGCCGTACGCGCCCTCGCCGAGGCCGTCCGGTACGCGGCCTGGCGCCGCGAGTCCGCCGTACCGGGCAAGGTCCCCGAGTACGAGGACATCCAGGAAGCCGCAGCCGGCGCCGACATCGAGCGGCTCCTCGACGAGCTCACCGCCGACACCGAGCCGCACCGCTCCGTGGCGCTGCCGCCCGACGAGGCCGCGGCGCTGCTCGGCCGCTACGGCATCCGCGTCCGCGCCGCGCTCCCCGCACCCGACCCGGACACCGCCGTACGCGCCGCCGAGGCCCTGGGCTACCCCGTCGCCCTGAAGACCACCGCACCGCACCTGAGGCACCGCGCCGACCTCGGGGGCGTGCGCCTCGACCTCCCCGGAGAACGCGCCCTGCGCCGCGCCTACGAAGAGCTGACCGACTTCCTCGGGAAGCCCGAGGAGCTGCGCCCGGTGGTGCAGGCGATGGTGCCGCGCGGCGTGGACACGGTGATCCGCGCCTCCATCGACCCGGCGGCCGGCGCCGTCCTCTCCTTCGGCCTGGCCGGCGCCCCCTCCCAGCTCCTCGGCGACATGGCACACCGCCTCATCCCCGCCACCGACCGGGACGTCGCCGAGCAGATCCGCTCCATCCGGAGCGCGCCGCTGCTCTTCGGGTGGCGCGGCTCGCAGCCCGTGGACAGCGCCGCGCTGGAAGAACTGCTGCTGCGCGTCTCCCGGCTCGTCGACGACCACCCCGAGGTCGTCGGCATCGACCTGGAACCGGTCGTCGTCGCTCCCCAGGGCCTCGCCGTCCTCGGCGCCTCCGTACGCCTCGCCCGGCCCCCGGCCACCACCGACCTCGGCCCCCGCCGCCTCCCGGTGTACTGACCCCCGGCCCGCCGCCTGCGGCCCGTGGCGGCCCCGGCGCCCCGTAGGATGGACGGCATGGCTAAGACCGGTACGACGACCCAGGGGCTGCGCGCGGCGATCGAGCGCAGCGGCTATTACCCGGCACTCGTGGCCGAGGCGGTGCAGGCCGCCGTGGGCGGCGAGCCGGTGGTGTCGTACCTGGTCCACCAGGAGACCACCTTCGACGCGAACGAAGTGCGGCGCCACGTCACGGTGCTGGTCCTCACCGGCACCCGCTTCATCGTCAGCCACACCGACGAGCAGGCCGCGGACGCCACGTCGCCCACGCCGTACGCCACCACCTCCACCGAGTCGGTGAAGCTCGGCCGGATCTCCTCCGTCGTGCTCAGCCGCGTCGTCGCCAACCCCGAGTCCTATACCCCGGGGCAGCTGCCCCGCGAGGTCGTGCTGACCATCGGCTGGGGCGCCGTCGCCCGGCTCGACCTGGAGCCCGCCAGCTGCGGCGACCCGAACTGCGAGGCCGACCACGGCTACACCGGTTCCTCCACCGCCGACGACCTCTCGCTGCGGGTCAGCGAGGCCGGCGACGGCCCGGACACCGTCCGGCAGACGCTCGCCTTCGCCCAGGCGCTCTCCGAAGCCACCGCCGCCTCGGCCGCCCGCTGATGGCGGGTTTCGCCGTGGACCCGGCGTCCGCCTGGCCCGAGCCCCTGGACCTCGCCACCGCGCCGGTGCCCCAGTACGGCACGGGCGCGCTCGCCGATCTCCTGCCCGCCATCACCGCCGGCCAGGGCCTGACGCACGCGAGACCGACGAGCCTGGAGCTGACGCCCGCCGACCGCGCCTGCGTCTTCCTGATCGACGGCCTGGGCTGGGAGCTGCTGCGCGCCCACCCGGACGAGGCGCCCTTCCTGACCTCGCTGCTCGGTACGTCCATGAACGGCACCGGGCGGCCCATGACGGCCTGTTTCCCCTCCACCACGGCCACGTCCCTGGCCTCGGTCGGCACGGGTCTGCCGCCCGGCGCGCACGGCCTGGCCGGGTACACGGTCCAGGACCCGGACAGCGGCGCGCTGATGAACCAGCTGCGCTGGCAGCCGTGGACGGACCCGTACACCTGGCAGCCGTACCCCACGGTCTTCCAGCAGGCGCACGCGGCGGGCATCCACACCTGCCAGGTCTCCGCGCCGAACTTCGAGCGCACCCCGCTCACCGAGATCGCGCTCAGCGGCGGAACGTTCCACGGCCGGCTCTCCGGCGAGGACCGCATGGACCTCGCCGCCGAACAGCTGGCCGCCGGCGACCGCTCGCTCGTCTACACGTACTACGCGGAGGTCGACGGCAAGGGCCACCGCTACGGCGTCGACTCCGACGCCTGGCGCGGTCAGCTGATGTACGTCGACCGGCTCGCCGAGCGCCTAGCCGAACAGCTCCCGCCCCGCTCGGCCCTCTACATCACCGCCGACCACGGCATGATCGACATCCCCTTCGACCCGGAGTCCCGCGTCGACTTCGACGAGGACTGGGAACTGAGCGCGGGCGTACGGCTGCTGGGCGGCGAGGGCCGCTGCCGCCATGTGTACGCGCATCCGGGCGCGGCCGACGACGTGCTCGCGGTCTGGCGCGAGGTGGTCGGCGACCAGATGTGGGTGGCCGGCCGCGAGGAGGCGATCGCCGCCGGATGGTTCGGGCCGCACGTCGACGACCGGGTACGGGGCAGAATCGGCGACGTGGTGGCCGCCGCACACGCCGACATGGTGATCATCGCGAGCCAGAACGAACCCCGCGAATCAGCCATGGTAGGCATGCACGGCTCCATGACCCCCGTCGAACAACTCGTCCCCCTCCTGGAAGTCCGCACCTGACGCACTTCCTCCAGAGCCCACCGCACCGGACACGAGCCGGCCGGCATCCCGCCCTGACGAGCGCCGACTGCCTTGACGAGCGCCGACTGCGCTGTCAGTGGCACCCGTTACTGTGTTGAGCAGGGGTTCCGCACTCCCCCATGGGGGAAGTGGTGGAGGAAACGGTACGGCACCCGGACTTCCCCCTCCCCCCTCCCCCTCTCCTCTTCTACGACCCGATTGGCGTCGGCAGGCCCCGACGCGCCCGAAAGGCAACTTGAACCCCCCATGGCTGAACTGGTGTTCTTCAGCGGCACGATGGACTGCGGAAAGTCCACTTTGGCCCTACAGATTGGGCACAATCGTTCGGCTCGGGGGTTGCAAGGCGTGATCTTCACCCGCGATGACCGCGCGGGGGAGGGAAAGCTGTCGTCGCGTCTGGGATTGGTGACGGACGCGGTGGAGGCAGCCCCGGGGATGGACCTCTACGGGTACCTCGTGGAGCAGATGACCCACGGCGGCAGGGTCGATTACGTCATCGTGGACGAGGCCCAGTTCCTCGCACCCGAACAGATCGACCAACTGGCGCGGATCGTGGACGATCTCGCCCTGGACGTCTTCGCCTTCGGCATCACCACAGACTTCCGCACGAAGCTCTTCCCCGGCTCCCAACGGCTGATCGAATTGGCGGACCGGATAGAAGCGCTGCAGGTGGAGGCGATGTGCTGGTGCGGCGCCCGGGCCACGCACAACGCCCGCACGGTGGGCGGCGAGATGGTGGTCGAGGGCGAACAGGTGGTGGTCGGCGATGTCTCCACCCCCGCGGAGGAAGTCGGCTACGAGGTCCTGTGCCGACGCCATCACCGCAAGCGAATGACGAGCGCCACGGCTCATGCGGCGGCACTGTCACCCGATGTCCTGCCGGTCACCACTGACTGAGGCCGTATACGTGTACCTGAGCCGGCACCCATGCTCGGTTAGGCGGCTGCGCCCGTCGTGATCTGTGGGCTATGGAGATAGAGGGCACGGATGCCGGCTGGTGCGCTCGGCTGCAGGTTGCCCAAGTCGTCACCGGCTTCGGCGCCGGGACCGCGACCGCCTGCCCTACATTCGCGAGGCCGTCGAGGTCCTGGCCGCACCGCCGCAACATCGCGTGTACTTCCGACACGCATTCCACGACGCGGAAGCCTGACGATTCATCGAAGCTCAGCTGGCTCAGGGCGACTTACCAGGTCACCCGCCCCAACGGAGCTTCGATCTCGTGGTCACGCCCCACTCCCTCACTCACATACGGAAACAATCGCCGTCCGGACTTTGCGTCAGTCCTGCCGCGGAGTTTGGCCAGCACCTGACTCCAGAACCTTCACACCACTCTGCGACAACGCCGAGCCCAGCACCGCCTGCCGAAATGTACGGACCTCAAGTACCCGCTCTTGGCTGAGGTGGATCTCCATCCCGCGTGGCTGCCACATCTTCCGGGCCGGAAGGTAGACAGCACCCAAGATCTCACCTGGGGCCGCGCTGAGAACCACGCCCTCGCTGCCAATCAGCTGCATACCCTCGCTGGAGAGCCCAATCGCACCAAGCGCGAACCCGCCTGCCTCCGGCGAAGGGCCGGAATAGGTCACCGGATGCAATTCTTCAGCGCCCGGCACAGCAAGCTGACGCCCAGTCCTGGCGGCCAGTGCGCGCAGCTGTTTCTGTGCCCGCGCCCGCTTGGACAACAAGGCAGTCACCGGCAGGAGTCCATACGCCAGGGACCCCACCCCGACCAGTGGCAAGATGCCGAGCCCAATGCCCTCTACATGGACCGCGAAGCGCAGGACAAGGTACGCGATGATGAACAGCAGCCCAGCCGCCGCGAAAATCAATCCCAGGCGCAGAACCATCTCATCGCGGTTCCGCTGCACGGATATGCCCGGCTCGGATGAAAGCAAACGGCTACGGCGCTGCTGCCTCGTATGGGTTTCCTGATGTTCGGCGCCAGTCACGAAGCCCCTCCTTCAGATACTCGCCTCTCACGCTCGCGATCTGCTACAGCGATCGCCTCCTGGTGCTGGTCGAAACACCACTTAGCATGGTTCGGGACCCTCCTGAAAACTGCGCGCATCGCCAACGTGAAGATGAGGCTGGAACCAGCAAGCCCAACAGATTGAGGGCTAATTCCACCGATGCTCCCAAGCACGGCAAAAATGAATGCAATCGAGCCGAGCAGAAAGAGGACGGCGCTAAAAATAGTTCGCGCCTTCGGGCTATTTCCCCAGCCGTACTGCATCGGCGCTTCCGTACTACCAGAAACACCAGGTTGAATAACCACGTTGCCGACCGCTCTGTCGTATGAAAGAGCCAACTCCGGTGTCATATTGCCTTTAGGTAGTGCCCGTCCCTCGTCTGTGTGCGCTAGCGCAACCCAGCTCTGGATAGCCTCCCACCTACGCTGATTTTCCACTCGCATGCGGTTGAGGATTGCCCCGCATCCGCCGCACACTGCGATCAAGAGCACAACTGCCGAAATCACATACAGGGCTTTACCTGAGACGATGTACTTCGGGGCAGAGTAGACACTTGTACATATCAGTGCGATGCAGGCTGCAAAGGCCAGCGCGCGCAAGAGAGAAATGTCCTGGCGGACAAGTCTTTTCATTCGGGTTTCGCGTTCCGCGAGGAGGGAAGTGCGATCGGGATAGCTGGAAGCACTCGATATCAATTCAGCTGACATGGCTTGCAAGCAAGTCATCGTTGGTGTCCTCCTGAGGTTCCGTAGAACTCAACTTCCTTGCTGTCTGGGTCAACAGTGTCGCCGTGGCCCGGGGGTAAGTGGACGCCCCTGTGGTCCCTGGATTTCTGTTTGATGTCGAGCGGAAAGAGAGGGGGTAGAAGTTGCCATTCAGCTCAATACGGAAACCTGTCTCGAGTGGGATGTCGAGGCTGAAATCTTGATCCATTTCCGGAAAATCCACCACCCCTCCAAAATCCTGCCAGTGACCGACTGTGTCAGTCTCCGGAAAATCCCTCCGAGGCTACCTCATAAGAATCGCCCCGCTGGCCAGGGAATTCTTATAGAAGGCCAAGAGGGTGCGGGTCAGAGCAGCCTGTCGCTCCGCTGACAATCTGGGATGCGACTGGCCATCGATAGGGGAGGAAAGTCGCATATGCGGGGTGGCCCGGGGTGACTGCGTCGTCGCCGACGGGGCGCAGTTGCTGACGTCCGGCCAGGTCGAGCAATCGGTCCGCGTGGTGGGCGAGTTGGGGCTGGGTGTTTTCGCCTTTGGGATCACCACCGATTTCCCGCAGCAGGCTCTTCTCCGGCTCCCGGCGGCTGGTCGGACTGGCCGACTGCGTAGAGGTGCTTCAGGGTGAGGCGCTGTGCTGGTGTGGGGCTCGCGCCACGACTGACGCCCGCACGTTGGCGGGCAGATGGGCCTTGAGGGTGGCCAGGTGGCCGTGGGAGGCGTGTACGCAGCCGGGGGCGAGTCGGGTGGCGAGGTGTTCTGTCGGCGGCAGCTCAGGCGGCGCCAGACTGTCGCGTCGGCGCGCGTCGATGCGCTTTCACCGGACGTGCTGCCGGTCGGCGCGGGGGAGTGAGCCGCCGGTCGGGTGTGGGCCGGGGTAGGTGCCGGCTGGGCGCCGGGTGAGGTGCCGGCGCCCCTTCGTGGTCACTTCGTCGGTCGCTGGACCACCATGAACTGCGCGCCCTCCGGGTCGGTGACCGTTGCCAGGCGTCCGTGGGGCGAGTTCCGGGGGGCGGCGGTCACCTGGCCGCCCAGTTCCGTGACCCGGCGGGCTGCCGCGTCCGTGTCGGAGACCGCGAAGTACGTCGTCCAGTGCGGCCCCCGCTCCCGGGGCAGCGCGTCGCCCGCCCCGTGGATGCTCGCCACCGGGCGCCCTTTGAGGCACAGCGTCAGGTCGTCCCCTCCGGGGCGGCCCGCCGCCTCCGTCTCGAAACCGAAGACGTGTTCGTAGAATCTGCCGGCCGGGGTGGCCTCCGGGGTCACCAGTTCGTTCCATGCCAGGGTGCCCGGCTCGCCGACCACCGCCGTGCCCTTCATGGTGTGCCCCTGCCAGATCCCGAACACCGCGCCCTGCGGGTCCGAGGCGAGTGCCATCCGCCCCGCGTGGTCGGCGTCCAGCGGGCCGACGCCGACCGTGCCGCCGCAGGCGCGGATGCGCTCGGTGACGGCGTCCGCGTCGTCGCTCGCCAGATAGGGCGTCCAGGCGATGGCGAGCTGCCGTTCGGGGGGCAGCACCCCCATACCGGCCACCTCCCGGCCGGCCGACAGCGCCCTTACGTAGGGGCCGAGTTGCTGCGGCCCCGGACGGAACTCCCAGCCGAACAGCGCACTGTAGAAGTCCTGCGTGGCGGGCAGGTCGTGCACCATGAGACTCACCCAGCAAGGGGTGCCGGGCGTCCGCCGGCTCGCTGCCTCGGTCGTCATCGTCGCTTGCTCCTCGGACCATCAGGGGTGGGAACCGTACGAGTACGGGCTGTGCCGTGCAGATGCTCGCATCCCGCCGTGGGCGGCGCGGGGCGGCCGCGCCGCCGGTCGCGCGACCCGTTGTGCGGCCGCGCGGGAGAGTGCCCGATCTGATGACGCAGTGTCGTTTCTGCCGATGTCACCGTCCTGTGTGAGGGGCCCCTCGACTACGTAGTGATGAGCTGAGGAACTGGTCCACGCACTTGCTGGCGACTTGCCCCGGAGGCGGCGTGGGCCGGTCGTGGCTGCGCAAAGATGGGGGCATGAATGCCATCATCTCCGCTACCGAACTGGCGAGCGAGCTGGCGGGCGGGACGCCGCCGGTGCTCCTCGATGTCCGCTGGCAGCAGGGCGGCCCGTCCGGGCACGCCGAGTACGCGACCGGTCATCTGCCCGGTGCCGTCTACGTCGACCTCGACGCCGATTTGGCCGGGCCCGCGGGCTCCGGGGGCCGCCATCCGCTGCCGGACCCGGAGGACTTCGCCGCGGCCATGCGCGCGGCGGGCGTCTCGCGGGACCGCGCGGTGGTCGTGTACGACGGCGGTCAGGGCTGGGCGGCGGCCCGCGCCTGGTGGCTGCTGCGCTGGGCCGGGCACGAGGACGTACGCGCCCTGGACGGCGGCCTGGCGGCCTGGCGGGCGGCGGGCGGCGAGTTGACCGACGAGGAGCCCGCTCCGAAGCCCGGCGACTTCGCGGCGGCGCCCGGCGCGGTGCCGGTGCTGACCGCCGACGAGGCGGCCGCGCTGGCCCGGCGCGGGGTACTCCTGGACGCGCGGGCGGCGGAGCGTTACCGGGGCGAGGTCGAGCCGATCGACCCGGTCGCCGGCCACATCCCCGGTGCGCGCTCCGCCCCGACGGTCGAGAACGTCGCCTCCGACGGCACGTTCCGGCCGGCCGCCGAACTGGCCGAGCGCTTCAGCGCCCTTGGGGCCGTGCCGGGCGCCGAGGTCGGGGTCTACTGCGGCTCGGGCGTCTCCGCCGCGCACGAGGTGCTGGCGCTGGCCGTGGCGGGCGTTCCGGCGGCCCTGTACGTCGGCTCCTGGAGCGAGTGGTCGGGCGACACGTCCCGGCCGGTGGCCACGGGGCCCGAGGCGGGCTGAGAGGGCGAACGGGGGGCGGTACGGGGCCGGGGCGATACGCGACCGGGGGGTGCGATACGAGGGCGGGTGCGAGCAGTACGAGGAGTACGAGCAGTACGAGGTGATCGCACCCGCCGAGGCCGCCCTACCGCGCGGCACCGTCCTGCGGCGCGGGTCTGGCCTACGCCCCGGACCGGTTACGCGTGGGCCGGGACCGCCCGCAGGACCGTTTCTCTCCCGGCCGTTCACTCGCAGTACCGCTCGCAGGACCGTTTCTCTCCCGGCCGTCCACTCGCAGTACCGCTCGCAGGACCGTTTCCCTCTCGGTCGCCTGCCCGGAGTGCCGCCCGCAGTACCGTTTCCGCACGCGGGCAGCCCAAGGTCAAATGTGCCTTGGGCCGGTCGCTCCGCTGTCAGGCGTCCGGCTTCTTGCGGCGCGTGCCGAAGACGATCTCGTCCCAGCTGGGCACCGCGGCGCGGCGGCCGGGGCGGACGCCGTCCGCTTCGGCCTGGCGGTCGGTCGTACCCGTGAGCCGGTCGCGGTGTCCCGCGACGGCGCGCGGCATCAGCACGTCGGCGTACGCGGAGCCGGCGCCCGCGCTCGCCGCCGGAGCAGCGGGCTCCTCCTCGACCTCGGCCTCCGTGGCCGGCTCGTCGTCCGGCGGCGTCTTCGGCTCGGGGACGATCAGGTCGCCCCGGAAGCTCGGCACCGCCTCCAGCAGGCTGGTCAGCGAGTCGCGCGGGTCCCGCTCCTCGGTCTCCTCGACGGCGGCCGAGGCCGCGGGCACGTCCTCCTCGGCGGCCGGCGGCGCGGGCCGCTCCGAGGGGCGCTCCGCGGGCTGCGGACGGTCCAGGGACCGGTCCAGCGGCCGGTCCCGGGGCAGCCGGGCGATCCGCGGCACGAACGGGAAGCTCGGCTCCGGGGTGTCGTCGGTCTCGCCGATCAGCGCCCGCGCCTCGTCGTCCACGGCCTGGACGAGCCGCCGGGGCGGGTCGTACGTCCAGCTCGCGGAGTGCGGCTCGGCCGCGACGCGGTAGACGAGCAGTACCTCCCAGGTGCCGTCGTCCCGGCGCCAGGAGTCCCACTGCACGCTGTCCTTGTCGGCGCCGCGCAGCAGCAGCCGCTCGGCCACCGCCTCGCCCAGCTGCGGCCCGCTGTTCTCGCCGGGCCGGCGTACGGGTGTCTTCCGGGCGCGCTCGGCCATGAACGCGCGCTCCGCGAGCACCGGGCCCTCGAAGCGGCGCACTCGGTCCACGGAGATGCCGGCGAGCTGCGCGACCTCCTCGGCGGAGGCGCCGGCCCTTATACGGGCCTGGATGTCGCGTGGCCGGAGGTGGCTCTCCACCTCGATCTCGATCTGGCCCAGGCGTGCGCGGTCATTGCGCACCGCGGCACGCAGCCGCTCGTCGATCGGCAGCGTGTACTCGGTGCTGTCCGCAGCCTTGAGCACCAGCCGTGTGCCGTCGTTCGAGACGGCCACGACACGCAGTTCGGGCATGGGGACCTCCCGGGTGGTGCCTGCCGACGTCACGTGCGTCGCTGCTTCCGCTAGTCGAGTGTGGCCTGCCCGGGTGCAGCCTGCCACAACATTGCCGAGTTGCCCGGCGTGTCAGGCTGTGGCCCTGAAACGCCGTTATGACACGGTAACCAGTTTGCAACCTCCGGTGACCGTACCGGTTGCCCTGTGTACCAGCACCCCGTGCCGAGTGGCGGCGCCCCGGGGCGAGAGCCGCCTTGCGGGCCCCTCCCGTGGGTCCGGGCAGCCGGACGGGAAACCGGGGCCAGGATTCGCAACAGTACTCCATTCGGACCACCGGAGCGGTGCGCCGCGCCGCCAAGTTTTCCCTGTCCAGCGGAGTTCGGTCGCCTTGTCGACCTCTCTACTTATGCGATCGAATGGCCGGTCTCACGGAATCATGTGACCTGGTTCACAAAACCGCCAGAAATGGAACTATCCAGTCCGCCTAAATGTCCCTTCTCTGTGCAAGACGGATCGAAGTGTCGCTCAAGGGCCGAGGATGGACGACAGAACCGATAGCAAGGCAAAGCCGACCGGAAGGGGTAAACGGATCGACCTGAGCGTCGCCCAGGTGGCGGGCAGCGCGCTCGCGGCGGCGGTCGCCGCATACCTGGCCGGGCGGCTCGGCGTCTACGGGACGGTCATCGGCGCCGGCGTGGTCAGCGTGGTCGCCACCACCGGCGGGTCGATCTTCCAGCACCTCTTCCGGCGCACCGGCGAACAGGTCAAGGAGGCGACGGTCAGCACGCGGCCCCGGCCGCGCCGCCGCCAGGAGCTCGGCAGCCGGGCGACGGCCCCCGCTACGGGTGCGCGCGGGGCGGCACGCGTCAGGTCCGCGCCCTCGGCGGGCGTGACGATGGTGCTCCCGACGTTCGACCGCGGCGGTACGGAGGACGAGATCACCTCCGTGGCGGCGGCCACGAACGCCGACGCGACCCGGACCCTGCCCCGTACGCCCGCGCTCGACGAGACGCAGCTCCTCACCGCCCCGCCCACGGCTGACGAGACCCAGGTACTGACCGCGTCGTCCGCGGCCGACGAGACGCAGGTCCTCGTCCCGCCCGGTGCGGAGGACGCGACCCGGCCGGTGCCGCAGCAGGACACGCGCACGATGGCGCTGCGTACGGTGGCGGAGCCGCCCGGCGGCGCCTCTGTGGCGGAGACCCCCGACGAAGCCCCGGAAGAGGAGTCCCGGACGCTGTACGGCACCCGGCTGCGCGGCCGGCGCCGCACCTGGCTCGCCGCGCTCGCGGTCTTCCTGCTCGCGATGGCCGGGGTCACCGCCTTCGAGCTGGCCACCGGGCACGACGCCGCGGGCGGCAGCGGCACGTCGGTCAGCAACTTCTTCCGCTCCGGCGGCGGCGACAGCGCTCCGACGACGCCGACGCCGCAGCCGAGCACGTCCAGTGAGGACACGGACCGCGGTGCCACCGAGGGGCCGACCCCGCAGCCGGACGCCACGGACGGCAGTGCGGACAGCGGCTCCGGCGCGGACTCGGGGGCGGACAGCGGCAGCGACACGGGAAGCGGCTCGGACGACGAGTCCACCGCGCCCAGCCCGTCGCCGAGCGACGGCGACGAGTCCGCGGACCCGACGCCCACGCCGACCGACGGCCCGGACGACGGCGCGAGCAGCAGCCCGGACACCGGGAGCGGCGCGGACGGCGCCCAGGACGCCGGACAGACCCCGGCCCCCGGCTCCTCCTGAGCCCGGGCCCGGGGCGCGCCCCGCGTCAGTTCCCGAGCACCCGCCGCAGGTACGCGTTGCCGAACACCCGCTGCGGGTCCAGCCGGTCCCGCAGCGCGGTGAACTCGCCGAAGCGCGGGTAAGCAGCGGCGAGGTACGCCGCGTCCCGGGTGTGCAGCTTCCCCCAATGGGGCCGGCCGCCGTGCGCGGTCATGATGCGCTCGGCGGCCGTGAAGTACGCCTCGTGGGGCGTGCCCCGGTACATGTGCATCGCTATGTAGGCGGTGTCCCGTCCGGAGGCCGTGGAGAGCGGGATGTCGTCCCCGGGTGCGGTGCGCACCTCTACGGGGAAGCTGATCCGGAATCCGGAGCGCTCGACCAGTGCGCGCAGCTCCTGCAGTGCCGCGACCGCCGCCTCCCGGGGGACGGCGTACTCCATCTCCACGAAGCGCACCCGGCGCGGGCTGGTGAACACCTTGTACGGGATGTCGGTGTACGTACGGGCGGACAGCGCGCGGCTGGAGAGCTTGGCGATGCCGGGGATGGTGGCGGGCAGCGCCTTGCCGACCGCGCAGGCCACCTGGAAGACCCCGTTGGAGAGCAGCTCGTCCTCGACCCAGGCGCTGACGGCGCCGTTCGGTGCCGCGGGGCCCTGGCTCCGGTTGTTGCGCTTGGTGTTGCAGTTCCCGGTGTGCGGGAACCAGTAGAACTCGAAGTGCTCGTTCTCCGCGACGAGCGCATCGAAGTCCGCGGTCACCCGGTCGAACGGCATGGGCTCTTCACGGGCGGTGAGCAGGAACTCCGGTTCGACGGCGAAGGTCAGCTCCGTGAGGACGCCGAGCGCGCCCAGGCCGAGCCGGGCCGCCGCGAAGACGTCCGCGTTCTCCTGTGCGGAGCAGCGCAGTACGGAGCCGTCGGCGGTGACCAGCTCCAGGCCCACGATCTGCGCGGAGAGCGAGGCGGAGTCCCGGCCGGTGCCGTGCGTACCGGTGCTGGTGGCGCCCGAGACGGTCTGCTCCATGATGTCGCCCATGTTGGCCAGCGACAGGCCGTGCGCGGACAGTGCCGCGTTCATGTCCTTCAGGGGCGTGCCCGCGGCCACGGTGACGGTGCCGGCGGCGCGGTCCACCTTCCGTATGCCGGTGAGGCGTTCGGGCCGTATGAGGAGCCCTTCGGTGGCCGCCGCGGGCGTGAAGGAGTGGCCGGTGCCGGCCGCCTTCACGGGCAGCCCCTCGGAGGCGGCCTGCCGCACGGCCGCCGCCAGCTCCTCCGTGGAGGCCGGTGCCACGCTCCGTACGGGGCGCGCCTGGACGTTCCCCGCCCAGTTACGCCACACGCTCTCCCGAGTCGTTCCGGTCACTGTCATGTGCGCCCAGCCCTCCCGTCACCCGGGGCGAGGGTGCCCCCGCCCGCGTCGCCGCCGGCCGCAGCCGGCGGTATCCGAGGAACGCGACCGCGGCCGCGAGCGCTCCGGCCGCGACCGGCACGACGTACCCCGTACGGGCCCCGGCCGCGTCCACCACCCAGCCGGCGGCCGACGAGCCGAGCGCCACCCCGACCGCGAGCCCGGTGCTCGTCCAGGTCATGCCCTCGGTCAGTTGCGCGCGCGGTACGTGCTGTTCGACCAGGGCCATGGTGGTCACCATCGTCGGTGCGATGGTCAGCCCCGCGACGAAGAGCGCCACGGCCAGAAACGGCAGGTTCCCGACCAGTTGGAGCGGGATCATACTCACGGCCATGGCGAGCACGCCCAGTACCCAGCGCCGCGCGGCCGGCCCCGAGGGGCGCAGCATCCCGAAGACCGCGCCCGCCGTGCAGGACCCCATCGCGTAGACGGCCAGGACGAGGCTGGCCGCGCCCTTGTGGCCCTCGGCCTCCGCGAAGGCCACCGTGACCACGTCGATCGCCCCGAAGATGGCGCCGGTGGCCATGAAGGTGACGACGAGGACCTGCAGGCCCCGGGAGCGCAGCGCGGAGCCCTTGGTGTGGTGCTCGCGCGGGTGCGGTACGGGTTCGGTCGCGCGCTGCGCGGTCAGCCAGAAGACGCCCGCCGCCAGGAAGACGGCGGCCAGCAGCGGCCCGGCCTCGGGGAACCACGACGTGGAGAGCCCGATGGCGAGGATCGGGCCGACGATGAAGCAGAACTCGTCGACGATCGACTCCCAGGAGTACGCGGTGTGCAGCATCTCGGGGGAGCCGCTGTGCACCTCCGCCCACCGGGAGCGCACCATCGCGCCGACACTGGGCACGCAGCCCGCGCAGGCCGCGAAGACGAAGAGCGTCCAGTCGGGCCAGCGCTGCTGGGCCGCCGTCAGCAGGGCGGCGAGCGCGGCCAGCGTGACGAGGGTCGCCGGGCGCAGCACCTTGCGCTGGCCGTGCCGGTCCACCAGCCGGGAGATCTGCGGCCCGAGCACGGCGGCGGAGAGCGCGACGGTCGCGGAGAGCGCGCCCGCCAGGCCGTACCGGCCGGTGAGCTGGGAGACCATCGTGACGATGCCGATGCCGGTCATGGAGAGCGGCATTCGCCCCAGGAACCCGGCGGCGGTAAAGGACTTCGTGCCGGGCCGGGCGAACAGGGCGCGGTAGGGACTGGGCAAGGGGGCGCTCCGCCGAGTGAGGATCCGCGGGAACCGCGGTGAGCCGGGTCAGGACGGCAGTAAGGAACGTACTGCAGCGATACAGCTTACGGGTGGCACTCCGACGGCGCCTCCGGTTTTCCGGCTGTCAGTGGCGGGTGGGAGGATCGGGACATGCCCGAACAGCCAGTGCCTGCTCCCTACGACGCCCTGCTCCTCCTCTCCTTCGGCGGTCCCGAAGGCCCGGACGACGTGGTCCCGTTCCTGGAGAACGTGACGCGCGGCCGCGGCATCCCCCGTGAGCGCCTCAAGGAGGTGGGACAGCACTACTTCCTGTTCGGCGGCGTGAGCCCGATCAACGCGCAGAACCGCGAGCTGCTGGACGCGCTGCGCAAGGACTTCGCCGAGCACGGCCTGGACCTGCCGGTGTACTGGGGCAACCGCAACTGGGCGCCGTATCTGACCGACACCCTGCGCGAGATGGTCCGCGACGGCCACCGCCGCATCGCGGTGCTGGCCACGAGTGCGTACGCCTCGTACTCGGGCTGCCGGCAGTACCGGGAGAACCTGGCGGACGCGCTGGCCACCCTGGAGGCCGAGGGCCTGGAGCTGCCTCGGGTCGACAAGTTGCGGCATTACTTCAACCACCCCGGTTTCGTCCGCCCCATGGTCGACGGCGTGCTGGCCTCGCTCGCCGAGCTGCCCGAGGACGTCCGCGCGGGCGCCCACATCGCGTTCACCACGCACTCCATCCCCACCGCCGCCGCCGACACCTCGGGGCGCCCGGAGGAGCACACCGAGGGCGGCGAGGGCGGCGCGTATGTCGCGCAGCACCTCGACGTGGCCCAGGTGATCGCCGACGCGGTGCGCGACGAGACGGGCACGGCCCACCCCTGGCGGCTCGTCTACCAGTCGCGCAGCGGCGCCCCGCACATCCCGTGGCTGGAGCCCGACATCTGCGACCACCTGGAGACGCTGCACACGCAGGGCGTCCCGGCCGTCGTGATGGCCCCCATCGGCTTCGTCTCGGACCACATGGAGGTCAAGTACGACCTCGACACGGAGGCCACGGCCAAGGCCGCGGAGCTGGGCCTGCCGGTGGTCCGCTCGGCCACCGTCGGCGCCGACCCGCGGTTCGCCGCGGCCGTCCGCGATCTGCTGCTGGAGCGCGCGGCGGCCGAGCGCGGCCGCTCCCCGGAGCGCTGCGCCCTGGGCGCCCTCGGGGCGAGCCACGACCTCTGCCCGGTCGGCTGCTGCCCGGCCCGCTCCCCCCGGCCCGCCGCCGCGGGCGCCGACTGGAGCGGCCCGTCGGCGGGGGCCTGATGCCCGTCCCGGGCCGCCCGACGGCGTGCGGCCCGGCTGCCCGGTCCGCGGGCGCCCGCCCCGCGGCGGCCCGCGGACCTGCCGTACGCAGCACCCGCGGGGCCTTCCGTACGAACAAGGAGCACCGTGTCCGACCCTCTGAAGGACGCCCCGCTGAACAGCGGTGAGCTGAAGGACGAACTTCTCGCGCTGGCCCTGGAGGCCGCCCGCCGGGCCGGTGAGCTGCTGCGCGACGGCCGCCCCGCCGACCTCGGCGTGGCCGCCACGAAGTCCAGCCCCATCGACGTCGTCACCGACATGGACATCGCCTCCGAGAAGCTGATCACCGGCTTCCTCTCCGAGCGCCGCCCCGAGGACGGCTTCCTCGGCGAGGAGGGCGCCAGCGCCGAGGGCTCCAGCGGGGTGCGCTGGGTGATCGACCCGATCGACGGCACCGTCAACTACCTCTACGGCCAGCCCTCTTGGGCCGTGTCCATCGCCGCCCAGAAGGACGGCGAGACGGTCGTCGGCGTGGTCGCGGCACCGATGCGCGGCGAGACCAGCCACGCCGTCCTCGGCGGCGGCGCCTTCCTGAACAACGCGCCGATCCGGGTGCGCCCCGCGCCGCCGCTCTCCCAGGCCCTGGTCGGCACCGGCTTCGGGTACGTCGCCGAGCGGCGCGCCGCGCAGGCGGCGGTGCTGGGCTCGCTGCTCCCGAAGGTGCGCGACATCCGGCGGGGCGGCTCGGCCGCGATCGACCTGTGCGACGTGGCCTGCGGCCGGCTGGACGCCTACTACGAGCGCGGGCTGAACCCCTGGGACTTCGCGGCGGGCGAGCTGATCGCCCGCGAGGCCGGCGCGCGCACCGCCGGCCGTCCCGGCGAGCCGGCCTCGCACGAGCTGACCGTCGCCGGGTCCCCGGCCGTTTTCGAGGCGCTGCAGCCCCTGCTGGAGGATCTGGGCGCCTGGCACGACTGATCCGGCCCCCGGGGCGCCGGGCGTCGCGCACGCCGCCGTACGGCCCGTACAGGCGTCCAGGTACGACCGGGCGTCCAGGCGTGAGCGGGCGTCCGGATACGACAAAGCGCCCTGGCACCGTCCCCTCGGTGCCGGGGCGCCCCTCGTCGTGGGCGGGCGGAATCAGGCGCTGGGCGCGCCGACCTCCACACCGTGCTCAGAGGCCAGCCGCTGCAGGTCCTCCAGCTCGGCCTGCTCGACATCGGCGAGGAAGTCGTCGCCCGTTTCGCGGGCCCGGTCCAGGTCGGCTTCGGTGTTCTTTATGCGCTGCAGAATGCCTGCGGTGAACGCGTCCATGGTGCGCCCCCTCGTCGTGGGTCGGTGGCACGGGGGTGTGCCGACGGGTGTGGGCCCCTCGTCCACGGGGGTGTGGCAGAGGGAGATCACGGCGTGGTCCCTGCGGGCTGCCGGCCGGTCACGGTACGGCGTCGTGCAGGGCGTGATCGCGAGTGTGCAATCGTCCTCCCCAAGCGGAACCTCACGGAAACCTCAGACGCGTGGTGAATCCTGGCGATCGGGTGCCCGCGTCCTCGCCATCGGGGCCCGCACCTGCTCTTACAGCCGGTTTACGGCTCTTCGGGGCAGGATGGATGTGCTCGAAATTTGTGTGCGCCCTGTTCGGCGGGGCCGTGAGGAAGGACTAGCGACGTGCGTGTACTCGTCGTCGAGGACGAGCAGCTGCTCGCCGATGCGGTGGCCACCGGACTGCGCCGGGAGGCCATGGCGGTCGACGTGGTGTACGACGGCGCGGCCGCGCTGGAGCGTATCGCGGTCAACGACTACGACGTCGTCGTGCTGGACCGCGACCTCCCGCTGGTCCACGGCGACGACGTCTGCCGCAGGATCGTCGAACTGGGGATGCCCACCCGCGTACTGATGCTGACCGCCTCCGGCGACGTCAGCGACCGCGTCGAGGGCCTGGAGATCGGCGCGGACGACTATCTGCCCAAGCCCTTCGCGTTCACGGAGCTGACCGCGCGCGTACGGGCGCTGGGGCGGCGTACGACGGTCGCGCTGCCTCCCGTACTGGAACGGGCGGGCATCAAGCTCGACCCGAACCGCCGCGAGGTCTTCCGCGACGGCAAGGAGGTCCAGCTCGCGCCCAAGGAGTTCGCGGTGCTGGAGGTCCTGATGCGCAGCGAGGGCACGGTCGTCTCGGCCGAGCAGCTGCTGGAGAAGGCGTGGGACGAGAACACCGACCCGTTCACCAACGTGGTCCGGGTGACCGTCATGACGCTGCGCCGCAAGCTCGGTGAGCCCGCGGTGATCGTGACCGTACCGGGCTCCGGCTACCGGATCTGACGAGCATGGCCACGACACCAGCGGCCCCTCAGACGCCGCCCGCGCCGCCCAAGCCCACCTGGGACCCGAAACCACCGGTCCGCCCGTTCCCCTGGCTCCGCCCGACCATCCGCATAAGGCTCACGCTGCTGTACGGCGGCATGTTCCTGATGGCCGGCATCGTGCTGCTCGCGATCATCTACATGCTCGCCGCCAACGCGCTGCAGGACGGCAACCAGCTGCCCTTCAAGATCATCGGTTCGGACTTCCGGATCGTCACCGACCGCTGCCCCGGAGCGGCCACCAACAACGTCGACCAGCTGAACTCCGCCATCAACACCTGCATCTCGCAGCAGCGCGCGGTGGCCCTGAACAACCTCCTGAACCGCTCCCTGATGGCGCTGGTCGGGCTGACCATCGTCGCGTTCGCCTTCGGGTACGCGATGGCGGGCCGCGTCCTGTCGCCGCTCGGCCGCATCACGCGGACCGCGCAGCGGGTGGCCGGCTCCGACCTGCACCGGCGGATCGAGCTGGGCGGCCCGGACGACGAGCTGAAGGAGCTCGCCGACACGTTCGACGAGATGCTCGACCGGCTGGACCGCGCGTTCGAGTCGCAGCAGCGCTTCGTGGCGAACGCCTCGCACGAGCTGCGGACGCCCCTGGCGATCAACCGCACGCTCCTCGAAGTACAGCTCGCCGACCCGGAGGCGTCACCGGAGCTGGCCCAGTTGGGCAAGACCCTGCTGGCCACCAACGAGCGCAGCGAACAGCTGGTGGAGGGCCTGCTGCTGCTCGCCCGCAGCGAGAACAAGATCGTGGACCGGAAGCCGGTCGACCTCTCCGAGGTCGCCTCGCAGGCCATCGAACAGGTCCGCGGCGAGGCCCAGACCAAGGGCGTGGAGCTGCGCGGCGTACGCAAGCAGGTCTTCGTCCAGGGCAGCGGCGTCCTCCTGGAGCGCATCGCGCTGAACCTCGTACAGAACGCCGTGCGGTACAACACTCCCAGCGACGGATGGGTGGAGGTGACCACGGAGGCGCAGCCCGGATGGGCGGTGCTGGTGGTCTCCAACACGGGCCCGGTGGTCCCCGCCTATGAGGTGGAGAACATCTTCGAGCCCTTCCGGAGGCTGCGTACGGAGCGCACGGGCAGCGACAAGGGCGTGGGCCTCGGCCTGTCCATCGTGCGGTCCGTCGTCCGGGCGCACGACGGCACGATCACCGCGGTGCCGCGTGAGGGCGGTGGCCTGGACATGCGGGTGGTGCTCCCGGTGTGAGTGTTCCGGCCAGGGCGCCCGCGGGTCCGGCTTGACGCGGTGGCGGGTGTCCGGTCATCCTTCGCCCCGAGTTCGCTTTGCGCGGAATTCGACCGGTCCGTTCGTTGGCCCGGACGTGTGTGATCGCTCACAGGCACGAATTCCGGGCCATCTACTCTCCGTGATCGCCAAGCCCCTCGGAAGGCCGGGAAAATCCGGGTTTCCCGGGGGTCCGATCACGGGAAGTACACGGGATGGCAAGCGCGAGGTGCGACTTTAGGACCGTGTACGGTCCTATCGCCATCCAAACCGATCACCTCTTCAGGGGTGCGGTTGGGTGTCGATTGAGTAACAGACCTTGATGTGAGGCAAAATCTCCGCCTCAGGTCGGGCACAAGTCCGGCCTCTCACGCGTTACGAGCGCTGAGACACCGCAGACACCCAGAGGGGGAGAGCGACCATGGCTACGGATTACGACACACCACGCAAGACCGATGACGACCTCAACGAGGACAGCATCGAGGAACTGAAGTCGCGGCGGAACGACAAGTCCGCCTCGGCCGTCGACGTCGACGAGTTCGAGCAGGCCGAGGGCCTGGAGCTGCCCGGCGCCGACCTGTCCAACGAAGAGCTCGCCGTGCGGGTCCTGCCCAAGCAGCAGGACGAGTTCACGTGCATGAGCTGCTTCCTGGTCCACCACCGCAGCCAGCTGGCGGCGGAGGACAAGAACGGCCAGCCCATCTGCCGCGACTGCGCGGCCTGAGGGCGGGCCGAGGCCGTGGCGCGCGCACCGCACCCGGCCGGGAAGGCGACGGCTTCCCGGACAGGCGCAGCAACCGGCCATGGCCACCGGGACGACAGCGTGAGGTGAAGCTCAGTGAGACCGTTCCGTAGAGGCAAGCAGGGTGAGACCGGTCCGGCGGCCGGCGCACGAACACGCGAGGAAACCGCGCCCGTGCCCGCCGACCAGGCCGCCCTCCCCGCGGAGCGGCACAACGGAGCGCTGAGGGAGCGTGGCCGCGCGGCCACGCTCGCGGCCAGAGTGGGCAACGGCGCACGCAAAGGTGGTGCCGGCGCGCGGTCGGGACTCTCCTGGACCGCCGACCGGATCATCGAGAACGCCCCGCGGATCCCGGTCCGCGACCTGGCCACGCTGCGCCGCCAGTTCCCCGGCCTGACGCCGGAGCAACTGGCCGACAAGCTCGTCGCGGGAGCCACCAAGGGCACCGCCACCGTCGGTGCGGGAGTGGGCGCGGCGGCCATGCTGCCGGTGCCGCCCGCGATGCCGGCCGAGCTCGCCGCCGAGGTCATCGGCGTCGCCTCGGTCGAGATCAAGCTCATCGCCGAGCTGCACGAGGTGTACGGCGTGCGCCCGCAGGGCGGCCTCCGGGCCCGCAGCCTGGCCTACGTCCAGTCCTGGACCCAGGAGCGCGGCGTGGACGTCGCCAAGCCCGCCTCGCTGAACCTCGCGCTCGGCGGCCAGATGAAGCGCGAGCTGCGCCAGCAGATCATGAAGCGCACGATGCGCAACCTGCCGAACCTGACGCCGTTCATGATCGGCGCCGCGGTCGGCGCGTTCATGAACCGCCGGGACACCGCCAAGCTGGCAGCCAGGATCCGGCAGGACCTGCGCCGCCGCCAGGTCCCCTGGGACGCGCTCCCGGACCCGGCCCCGGCTCCCGTGCACGACCTGCGCAAGCGGCTCACGGACCGCGTCAAGCCCGTCCCGGACCGTGCGAGAACCGGCCTCACCGGCCGTCACAAGCCCGACCGGAGCGCCTGATACCCCCGGGTTCCGCCGGCCCGCCGGAACGCCGCTGAAGCCCTGGCCCGCCCCTCAGACGCGGACCCCCGGTCCGCTCTCAGGCGCGGATCGCCGCCAGCGCCGCCGACAGCTCCTCCGGGTGCCGCGTCGACAAGTACACGTACGGCGTCGGATCCGCCGGATCCGTCACCTCGACCCGCACCGCCGTCGGGATGTAACTGCGCATCAGCATGAACGCGCGGGTATCGGCCTTGTACGTGCGCCAGGCCCGCGCCTCCGCCGCGTCCAGCACCTCCGCCTCACCCAGCGCGGCCGCCGGGATCTTCGCGTCCCCCGCGATCAGCGACCCGGCGACGACCCGGATCCGCGCGGAGCCGTACGAGCTCACCAGGACCGCGGCCAGCGCCGCGCCGCCCACCAGCCCGCCCAGCATCGGCAGCGTCCCGAGCGGCAGCAGCATCAGGGCACAGGCGACGCCGACGGCGACGGCGATCACCCACCAGGAGCGGGGAGCGGTGAGACGTTCTTCGTACGACTGCATGGGTCCAGCTTGGCACGTGCGCGCGCGTGCTCCGCGCGCGCGGGTAGGGTCTCCACCTGTGAGTGCAGCCAACAGACCGTCGACGCAGTTGACGCCGCCCGCGGACGCCACCGCACCGGTGCGGCACCCCGAAGCCCCCGCGCCCGGCGAACTGCTCGGCGCGCACTACGACCGATGTTTCGGGTGCGGCGGCGAACAGCCGCACGGCCTGCACCTGGAGGCGCGGGCCGGCGAGGGAGTGCGCGTCAGCGCGGAGTTCACCGTCAAGGAGGCCCACCAGGGCGCCCCCGGCCTCGCGCACGGCGGCGTACTGGCCACGGCCCTGGACGAGACGCTCGGCTCGCTCAACTGGATGCTGCACGCCATCGCGGTGACCGGACGGCTGGAGACCGACTTCCTGCGCCCCGTACCGGTCGGCACGGTCCTGCACCTGGACGCCGAGGTCACCGCCGTACACGGCAGGAAGATCTACTCCCGCGCCGAGGGCCGGATCGGCGGCCCGGACGGCCCGGTGGCGGTCCGCGCCCAGGCCGTCTTCATCGAGGTGAAGGTCGAGCACTTCATCGACAACGGCCGGCCCGAGGAGATCCAGGCCGCGATGGCCGACCCCGACCAGCTGCGCCGCGCTCGCGCTTTCGAGGTGAACCCGTGACCCATCAGGCAGACGTGGCCCATCAGGCAGACATGGCCCACCAGGCAGACGTGGCCCACCAGGCACAGCAGGTACGGACTCCGGTGGACGTACGGATCCGGCGGGTGGATCCGGAGGTTCCGCTGCCCGCATACGGGCACCCGGGCGACGCCGGGGCCGACCTCGTCACCACCGAGGCGGCCGAACTGGCCCCGGGGGAGCGTGCGGTGCTCCCCACGGGGGTGGCCATCGCGCTGCCCGAGGGGTACGCCGCGTTCGTACACCCGCGGTCGGGCCTCGCGGCCCGCTGCGGTGTGGCGCTCGTGAATGCCCCGGGGACGGTGGATGCCGGGTACCGTGGGGAGATCAAGGTGATCGTGGTCAATCTGGATCCGCGCGAGTCCGTGCGTTTCGAGAGGTTCGACCGGATCGCCCAACTGGTCGTCCAGCAGGTCGAGAAGGTGCGCTTCCAGGAGGTGGCGGAGCTTCCCGGCTCGTCGCGGGCCGAGGGGGGATTCGGTTCCACCGGCGGTCACGCGGCGGTGGGCGGCGCGGGCGGGAATGGATACGCATCGGTCGGTGCCGACCGGGAAGGACAGTGACGTGTTCGGACGTCGCAAGAAGAACGAGGCTCCTGACGACGCGGTCGAGGCGGTCGATCCTGCCGAGGAGGCGACGTCGTCGGACCGGTCCGACGCGGACGACGAGGGCTACGGCGTGAGCCTCCCGCCGGCCCCGCGCCCCGACGGCCCCTGGGACGTCTCCGAGGTCGGCAATCCGGGCGAGGGCCGGGTGGACCTGGGCGGCCTCTTCGTGCCGGGCGTCGAGGGCATGGAGCTGCGGGTCGAGGTCGCCGGGGACGCGATCGTCGCCGCGACCATCGTGCTGCAGGACAGCGCCGTGCAGCTGCAGGCGTTCGCGGCGCCCAAGAACGAGGGCATCTGGGCCGAGGTCCGCGAGGAGATCGCCGCCGGCATCACCCAGCAGGGCGGCGTCATCGACACGGTCGACGGCCCGCTGGGCTGGGAGCTGCGCGCCCAGGTGCCGGTGCAGCTGCCGGACGGGACGAACGGCGTACAGGTCGTGCGGTTCGTCGGCGTGGACGGCCCGCGGTGGTTCCTGCGCGGCGTGATCTCCGGCCAGGGCGCGGTGCAGCCGCAGGCCGCCGGGCTGCTGGAGCAGATCTTCCGGGACACGGTCGTGGTGCGCGGCGAGGGCCCGATGGCGCCCCGCGACCCGATCGTCCTCAAGCTCCCCGACGACGCGCAGATGGTGCCCGAGGGCGTCCAGCAGGACGACGCCTCGCAGTCCCGCTTCGGCGGCGGCGTGGAGCGCCTGGAGCGCGGCCCGGAGATCACCGAGATCCGCTGACCGCGCCCGTACGCACCCTTGCGGCCCGCGACGCCCCGTACGGTGGGGCGCTGCGGGCCGCAAGGGTGTGGGCCATGGGGCGTCGCGGGCCGCAGGGGTGTGGGCTGCGGGTCGGGGCGGGTGGCGGGGGCCGGGGGCCGCGTACGCCGTACCGTTTCGCCCCTTGTTGCCCCCATGGGGGCGTATTGGGGTCCCCTTCTCAACACAGTACTGGGCGGCACTGACAACCCCGCCGCCCCACCGGCCCGTCACGTCACCGACACCCCGCCGTCCGGCCGGGCGACACCCCCTCACCCGTCCGGCCCATCAGAGTCGCGTCAAGACCTGGGCTCCCGGCCGCCGCAGCGGGCCTGTGGCGGGTTGCCGGTGGGTAGTGTCGGCAGCGGAAACGGCCCCGTGGAGGGCGGCTCGCAGGTAAGACAATGAGGCCATGGGACGCGGCAAGCTTCGCATCTATCTCGGCGCGGCGCCGGGCGTCGGCAAGACGTACTCGATGCTCTCCGAGGCGCACCGGCGCCTGGAGCGCGGCACGGACGTCGTCGTCGCGTTCGTGGAGCACCACGACCGGCCGCGTACGGAAGTACTGCTGCACGGCCTGGAGGAGCTGGGGCGCCGGGAGCTGAGCCACCGGGGCACGGTGTTCACGGAGATGGACGTGGACGCGGTACTGGCCCGCCGGCCCGCCGTCGCGCTGGTCGACGAGCTGGCGCACACCAACGTCCCCGGCTCCCGGAACGCCAAGCGCTGGCAGGACGTCGAGGAACTGCTCGAAGCGGGCATCGACGTGATCTCCACCGTCAACATCCAGCACCTGGAGTCACTCGGTGACGTGGTGGAGGCGATAACGGGCGTCCGGCAGCGTGAGACCGTCCCCGACGAGGTGGTCCGCCGCGCCGACCAGATAGAGCTTGTCGACATGTCGCCCCAGGCGCTGCGCCGCCGCATGGCGCACGGCAACATCTACGCCTCCGACAAGGTCGACGCCGCGCTGTCGAACTACTTCCGCCCCGGCAACCTCACCGCGCTCCGCGAGCTGGCGCTGCTGTGGGTCGCCGACCGGGTCGACGAGTACCTCCAGCAGTACCGCGCCGAGCACTCCATCCGCTCCACCTGGCAGGCCCGTGAGCGCATCGTCGTCGGCCTCACCGGCGGCCCCGAGGGCAAGACGCTGCTGCGCCGTGCGGCAAGGATGGCCGCCAAGGGCTCCGGCAGCGAGGTACTGGCCGTCTACATCGCGCGCAGCGACGGGCTCACCGGTGCCTCGCCCAAGGAGCTGGCCGTCCAGCGCACCCTGGTCGAGGACCTGGGCGGCAGCTTCCACCACGTGATCGGCGACGACGTGCCCAGCGCCCTGCTGGAGTTCGCGCGCGGGGTGAACGCCACCCAGATCGTGCTGGGCTCCAGCCGCCGCAAGGCGTGGCAGTACGTCTTCGGGCCCGGGGTGGGGGCGACCGTCGCCCGCGACTCGGGGCCCGACCTGGACGTCCACATCGTCACCCACGACGAGGTCGCCAAGGGGCGCGGCCTGCCGGTCGCGCGCGGCGCCCGGCTCAGCCGCTCCCGCGTGCTGGCCGGCTGGCTCACCGGCGTGCTCGGCCCGGTACTGCTCACGCTGTTCCTGTACAGCCTCGAGAGCGGTCCGGGGCTCGCCAACGATGTGCTGCTCTTCCTGTTCCTGACGGTGGCGGCCGCGCTGCTCGGCGGGCTGCTGGCCGCGCTCGCCTCCGCCGCCGTCGGCTCGGTCCTGCTGAACTTCTACTTCACGCCGCCCACCCACAGCATCACCATCGCCGACCCCGAGAACATCGTCGCCATCGCGATCTTCTTCGCGGTCGGGGTGGCCGTCGCCTCCGTGGTGGACCTGGCGGCCCGCCGTACGCACCAGGCCGCCCGGCTGCGCGCCGAGGCGGAGATCCTGTCCTTCCTGGCCGGCAGCGTGCTGCGCGGCGAGACCACGCTGAACGCGCTGCTGGAACGCGTGCGCGAGACCTTCGCCATGGACGCCGTCGCCCTCCTCGAACGCGAGAGCGACGTCGAGCCGTGGACCTGCGCGGGCAGCGTCGGCGAGGCCATGGCCCCGCGCCGCCCCGAGGACGCGGACGTGGACATGCCCGTCAGCGACCACATGGCCCTCGCGCTCACCGGCCGCAAGCTGCCCGCCGAGGACCGCCGGGTGCTCGCCGCCTTCGCCGCCCAGGCCGCCGTCGTACTGGACCGCCAGCGGCTGGTCGGCGAGGCGGCGCGGGCCCGCGAGCTGGCCGAGGGCAACCGCATCCGCACCGCCCTGCTCGCCGCCGTCAGCCACGACCTGCGCACCCCCCTCGCCGGCATCAAGGCCGCCGTCACCTCGCTCCGCTCCGACGACGTGGCCTGGTCCGAGGAGGACGAGGCCGAGCTGCTGGCCGGCATCGAGGACGGCGCCGACCGGCTGGACCACCTGGTGGGGAACCTCCTGGACATGTCCCGGCTGCAGACCGGCACGGTCACCCCGCTGATCCGCGACACCGACCTGGACGAGGTCGTCCCGATGGCGCTCGGCGGCGTCCCCGAAGGCAGCGTCTGCCTGGACATACCCGAGGCGCTGCCCTTCGTGGCCGTCGATCCCGGGCTGCTGGAGCGCTGCGTCGCCAACCTCGTCGAGAACGCCGTGAAGTACAGCCCGGACGGCGCGCCCGTCACGGTCGCCGCCAGCGCGCTGGGCGAGCGCGTGGACGTACGCGTGGTGGACCGCGGCCCCGGCGTCCCCGACGCCGCCAAGGACCGCATCTTCGAGCCGTTCCAGCGTTACGGCGACGCCCCGCGGGGCGCCGGGGTCGGCCTCGGCCTCGCGGTCTCCCGCGGCTTCGCCGAGGCCATGGGCGGCACCCTCGCCGCCGAGGACACCCCGGGAGGCGGTCTGACCATGGTCCTGACCCTGCGCGCCGCGGCCGGCCACCCGCCGGTCGGCCCCGGTCTCCCCGCCCGGGCGACGACATGACCGCGCCCGCTCCCCGTACACCGACTGCGGCGGCCCGCGTGCCGTCCGCGGGAAAGGCAGGCCCGATGAACCGGGTGCTCGTGGTCGACGACGAGCCGCAGATCGTCCGCGCCCTCGTGATCAACCTCAAGGCGCGCAAGTACGAGGTGGACGCCGCGCCCGACGGCGCCACCGCGCTCCGGCTCGCCGCCGCCCGCCACCCCGACGTGGTCGTCCTCGACCTCGGCCTGCCCGACATGGACGGCGTGGACGTGATCCGGGGGCTGCGCGGCTGGACCCGGGTGCCGATCCTGGTGCTCTCCGCCCGGCAGACCTCCGACGAGAAGGTCGAGGCGCTGGACGCGGGCGCCGACGACTACGTCACCAAGCCGTTCGGCATGGACGAGCTGCTGGCCCGGCTGCGGGCCGCCGTGCGCCGCGCCGAGCCCACCGGGCCCGCCGACGCCGCCGTCCTGGTCGAGACCGAGGGCTTCACCGTCGACCTGGCCGCCAAGAAGGTCAACCGCGGCGGCCGCGACGTCCGCCTCACCCCCACCGAGTGGCACCTCCTGGAGGTGCTGGTCCGCAACACGGGCCGCCTGGTCAGCCAGAAACAGCTGCTCCAGGAGGTCTGGGGCCCCTCGTACGGCACGGAGTCCAACTATCTGCGGGTCTACATGGCCCAGCTGCGCCGCAAGCTGGAGGCCGATCCGTCCCACCCCCGGCACTTCGTCACCGAGCCGGGCATGGGCTACCGCTTCGAACAGTGATCCGTATGCGGTGATCGGTACGCGGTGTCGGCCGTCCGCAGCGGTCCGTGTTCGCGGGGTCCGGCCCGTGATCCCGGGGCGAGACGGCCGGTACGCTGGCTGTATGAGTGCTGGGACCCGTTCCGACAAGCCGGCCGGACGTTTCCGCCGGCTGCTCGACAGGCTGTCCTCCTCCGAGGAGGAGCTGCAGTCCGCCGAGCTGCAGCAGGACGCGCAGAACGCGGGCTGTACGCGCATCTGCGACTGCGACGACCGTCAGATCGTGAAGGTCACGGGTACGCTGCGGCACGTCACGCTGCGTCCCCGGGCCGGGGTGCCGGCGCTGGAGGCGGAGCTGTTCGACGGCTCGGCGGCGCTGGACGTGGTCTGGCTCGGCCGACGCGCCATCACCGGTATCGAGCCGGGCCGTAAGCTCATCGCCTCCGGCCGGATTTCCATGAGCCACGGACGCCGGGTGCTGTTCAATCCGAAGTACGAACTCCGACCGCTCGGACAGGAGTAGCCGGTGACGTCGTTCGAGAAGACGACCACGAGCAACGAGGAAGCGCCCGCCGACGGGCACGGAAAAGCCGGCAAGGCGGCCGCCGAGAAGGCCATCCTGGAGGCGTTCGGCGGCTTCTGGGGCATGGTGGACACGACGGTCCCCGGCCTGGTCTTCGTGCTGATCTACACGATCAAGCGGGACATCCACACCGCCGCGATCATCGCGCTGGGCCTGACCGTCCTGCTGGCCCTGGTCCGGCTCGCCCGCAGGGAAACCCTCAAGCACGCCTTCAGCGGCGTCTTCGGCGTGGCCATCGGCGCGGTCTTCGCGATGATGTCCGGCGACGCCAAGAACTTCTACCTGCCGGGCATGCTGTACACGCTGGGTCTCGCGGTCGTGTACGTGCTCTCGGCGCTCTTCAGGTTCCCGCTCATCGGCGTGCTGCTCGGCCCGATACTGCGCGAGAACCTCTCCTGGCGGACGCGCAATCCCGGCCGCTTCAAGGCGTACACCAAGTCCACCTACGCCTGGGGCTTCATCCTGCTCGCCAAGTCCGCGATCCTCTTCCCGCTGTACTGGTGGGGAGACGCCACTCAGCTCGGCTGGGTCAAGGTCGCGCTCGGCATCCCGCCGTTCCTGCTCTGCGTCTACCTGACTTGGATCTTCCTGGCGAAGGCCCCCGCCCCGATCGACGTGATCGCGGAGATGGAGGCCAAGGAGAAGGCCGAGGCCGACGCGTCCGGCGTGTAGTCCGCGTACGGCGAGGGGCCCGGAACCGCACCGGTTCCGGGCCCCTCGTACGTCCGTAGCGCCTACTCCGTCGGCTTCCTGACGGAAAGCAGGTCCTCCAGCTGCTCCTCCCGCGCCTGCGCCGCGACGAACAGCAGCTCGTCACCGGCCTCCAGCGCGTCCTCCTTGTTGGGCGTGAGCACCCGGGTCCCGCGGATGATCGTCACCAGCGAGGTGTCCTCGGGCCACTCCACGTCGCCCACCTGAGTACCGGCCAGCGCCGCCTCCGGGGGCAGCGTCAGCTCGACGAGGTTGGCGTCGCCGTGGCTGAAGCGCAGCAGCCGTACGAGGTCGCCGACGCTCACCGCCTCCTCCACCAGCGCGGACATCAGCCGCGGCGTGGAGACCGCCACGTCGACACCCCACGCCTCGTTGAAGAGCCACTCGTTCTTGGGGTTGTTGACGCGGGCCACCACGCGCGGCACGCCGTACTCGGTCTTGGCCAGCAGCGAGACGACGAGGTTGACCTTGTCGTCACCGGTCGCCGCGATGACGACGTTGCACCGCTGCAGCGCCGCCTCGTCCAGCGAGGTGATCTCGCAGGCGTCGGCCAGCAGCCACTCCGCCTGCGGCACCCGCTCCACCGAGATGGCGGTGGGCGCCTTGTCGATCAGCAGGACCTCATGGCCGTTCTCCAGGAGCTCGCCCGCGATGGAACGCCCGACGGCTCCGGCACCAGCGATCGCGACCCTCATGCGCCTGCCTCCTCGGGGCCCTCGGCGAACGCCGCCTCGACCTTCTCCACCTCGTCGGTGCGCATCATCACGTGCACCAGATCGCCTTCCTGCAGGACGGTCTGCGAGGTCGGCAGTATCGCCTCGCCCAGCCGGGTGAGGAAGGCCACCCGTACGCCGGTCTCCTCCTGGAGACGGCTGACCTTGTGGCCGACCCAGGACGCGTCGGTGTGCACCTCGGCGAGCTGCACGCCGCCGCTGGGGTCCCGCCACAGCGGCTCGGCGCCCGAGGGGAGCAGCCGGCGCAGCATCTGGTCCGCCGTCCAGCGGACGGTGGCCACGGTCGGGATGCCCAGGCGCTGGTAGACCTCGGCGCGGCGCGGGTCGTAGATGCGGGCCGCGACGTTCTCCACGCCGAACATCTCGCGGGCCACCCGGGCGGCGATGATGTTGGAGTTGTCGCCGCTGCTGACCGCGGCGAACGCGCCGGCCTCCTCGATCCCCGCCTCGCGCAGGGTGTCCTGGTCGAAGCCGACACCGGTCACCCGGCGGCCGCCGAAGGAGGAGCCCAGCCGCCGGAAGGCGGTGGGGTCCTGGTCGACCACGGCGATCGTGTGCCCCTGGTTCTCCAGGGTCTGTGCGAGCGCGGATCCGACGCGCCCGCAGCCCATGATGACGATGTGCATCGTCCGCTTACCCCGCACTCCTCGTAGGCCCGCTGGCCTGCCTCAACACCCTGCTCACAACTTTCTTTCCGGCGTACCGGCCCGCCCGGGGCGCCCTGGCCCCGGTACCGCCCGGTCACGAGCTTATGCGGCAACGGGGGAGTTGCCCCCGCTGATGTGCGACACCACCGTAACCGGCCCGTCGGAGGGAGGGAGTGCTGCCCTTCAGGGGCTGCTCGGTCCGAGGCGCGTTCCCGGCGGGAAGACGAAGCGGGCGGAGGAGACGGAGAACGTACAGCGGGGTGCGGGGGACGCGAGGTCGGGCAGGGGCGGGTGCCAGTCCAGGACGCCGAGCCGGCCCCGGCCGAGGCGCCCCGAGACCTGCCCGCACAGGAATGTCCGTTCGCCGCCGATCCGGCCGAACCCGCTGCTGGGGGCGCGCAGGACCGGGACGCGCGCCCGGCCGTGCGGGCCCAGGCGGAGGGCCGCGACCGGCCCGTTGTCGTCGCGGATGCGGACGGTCTGCGCGTCCCACGAGAAGCGGGCGAGCTCCTTCGGGATGCCCCACAGCCGCCGCCCGCCGCGCAGCGACGCCGCCGAGTCCACCCAGATGCGGTGGCAGAACAGCCCCACGCGGTGGCCCCGGCGGGCCAGGGAGCCGACGGCGAATTCGTCGTACCGCAGCGGGCCCTCCAGGTAGCGCACGAGCACTACGAGGAGCGTGCGGCGGCCGCCGACGGGGCTGAGGTCGGCGGGCAGTTCGAGTGCCTCGCGCGCGGTGAGGACGGACGTCCACAGCACGCCGCGCGCCTTCCAGGGCGGCGCGGGGTAGTCCGCGGCCGGCGGTCCGGTGGGGTCGGTCACTGCGGTACTCCTTCCAGCGGGGCCGGTCACCACTCTCCTCGCCGGGGGCCGCGCAGCGCGCGCCGGGCGGCCGTGAGGCCCAGGACCGTGAAGGCCAGGGTCTGGGCGGGGGAGTGGCTCAGCAGCGGGCGGGGGCCGTACATCTCCGGGCGCCCCGGCCAGCTGCCGTCCGCCCGCTGCGCCGCGGCCAGATACGCGAGGGCCGCCCGCGTCCCGCCGCCGGGGCCGACCGCTCGCGTCCCGTTGCCCGGCCCGGCAGCCCCGTAGAGCGCCGCCAGCGCCAGCCCGGTGGCCGACGGCAGGCTGCCGGTGTCCGGGCCGTGGGCCCAGCCGCCGTCCGGCCGCCGGCTCGCGGCCAGGCGGGTCAGCTCGGCGCGGACCGCGCGGTGTCCGGGCGGCAGCGCGGGCGCGATCTCGCACACCGCGTAGGGGGCGCCGCGGTACCAGCTCGCGGCCCAGCCGTCGCCGGTGGCCCCGGCGCGCCCGGCGTACGCGAGGAGCCAGCGGCGGGCCGCGCCGGTGGGGACGCGGTGCCGGCCGCGGTAGCGGTCCAGGGCGGTGACGGCGTGGGCGACCACGTCGGGGGCCGGCGGGTCGCCCGCCGCCTGCCAGGTGGACCACAGCCCCGCCCGGCTCTGCTGCTCGGCGAGGTGGCGGAGCGCGCCGCGCGCCGCGTCCGCCGCCTCAGGGAGGCCGGCGAGGGCGAGGAGTACCGCGGCGGTGGTGTCGTTGTCGGACTCCAGCCCCTGCCGGCACGGCCAGCCCCCGTCGGGCCGCTGGGCCGCGCGGAGGAAGTCCAGCGCGCGGGGGAGGCCCTGCACATCGAAGTCCGGCTCGCCGCGGAACGCCCGTACCGTCAGCTGGGTGTCCCACACATCGGTGGTCAGGAAGCGCCAGGTGCCGTCCGGGTGCTGCGCCGTGAGCAGGTAGCCGCGGGCCCGGTACCGCGCGGTGCCGGCCGGGACGACCGCGTGCAGCGCCAGCAGGGCGAGGGACGTGCTCAGCACGTTCCCGTAGAACGAGCCGTCCGGCGCCTGGAGGTCCGCGAGGCGCCGCGCGGCCGCCTCCGCGTCCTGCGCGGCACCGAAGTACCGCTCGACGAGCGCGTGCTCGGCCAGCAGGTCCACCAGCGCCCACGACTTCAGCCGGGACCGGGCCGCGCCGTCCACCGCCGTGCGCAGCCCGGCGCGGAGCGCCCGCAGGCCGTCCGCCGTGACCGGCTCGTGCCCGGCCCCGTCCGGCGCCACCCGCTCCGCGCACGCCCGCAGGACGGCCAGCAGCCGGAGCCGGGGCGCGAAGACCGGGCCGGTGAACGCCTCCGTGCCGAGGCCGTGCCCGTCACCCGTACCGCAGGCCAGGCCGGCCAGCAGGGTCTCCGTGTACTGGGCGAGCGGATGGTGCGTCTGGGGGCGCGCGGTGCGCAGCCACTGGCGCGCCCGGCGGACCGCGTGCCGGGCCGCCGGGGTGGCCTCCCGGGACAGGGCCAGGCACGCCAGGGCGGTCTCCGTGACGCGCGGGTCGGGCGGCGACCGCCAGCCGCCGTCCTCCCGCTGGTGCCGCAGGCAGTGGCCGAGCGCGCGGGCGAGCATGTCGTCCGCCTGCCGGACGGGATCGTGGTGCAGCAGATCCCGGTACGCCGTGCCGGATTCCCCGCCGCGCCCGGGCATGTCAGCCGGTGGACGGGCGCAGCGGCCCCAGCAACTGGTTTCCCGGCGCGTCCGCGTCGTCGCTCAGAAAGAACTCGCGGAGCGCCTCCCGCCATTCTTCGTGCCTGATCCTGCCGTCGCCGTCCCGGTCGAGCCGGCGGAACGTGTCCTCGCATTGTGCGGTGTCCACGCCGACGTGGGTGTAAATGCGCCGGTACTCGTCCAGGCTCAGCGTGCCGTTCTTGTTCCTGTCCAGCGCGCGCATCAAGGCGTCGGCGATGGCCAGTACCGCGTCGTCGAGATTCGCCCGCGACGAGACGAGGGACCGCATACGGCTGATGAATTCCTGCCGGTCGAGCCGCGTGTCCGGGCCGGATCCACCGGAGGGCACCAGGAGCTTCCACCACTTCTCGAAGGCAGCACGGACCGCCGCCGCGTTCTCGTTGTCGCCCCGCGGGGTCAGTCCCGCTATTCCCTCGGCGAAACGGAAGAACCGCTCACGGGTGAGATGTCCCTGGCCTTCCCTGTCGAACATCTCGAAGAGCGCGTCGAATTTCTGGTCCTTGAGCGTGCCGGGCATGACTCTCCGCCCTTTCGTCTGCTGCGCCGATGTGCCGCAAGGCATCGCCTGCAGCATCCGGGCCCGGCGCCGGCCTTATCAAGCGGGCATTCGGACAGAGTGCATCGGCCGAGTCCGCGGGAATTCAGTGCGAATACAGCAAGAAATCGTGTCAGCCGGCACGAGAACTGCGCACGGGAAATCCGGCAGGGGCTGCGGAGGCTCCCGGGGCCGCCGCGGGGCTCCCGGAGGCCGGGCCGTGCCGTGCCTTCGTGATCTTCGGGAGGCATGCTGGGCGACGTGTCCTCACTGTCACCCGTGCCGCAGCAGTCCCAACCGACCCCGCCCGTCCCGCACATGGTGGTGTGCGGCGACGACTCCCTGGCCCACCGGCTCGCCGTCGAACTGCGGGAGGTGTACCGCGAGCGGGTCACCCTCGTCGTCCCCTCCGTACGCGACCCACGCGGGCCCCGCGTCCCGCAGCCGGCCCGCGGCGGCCTGGGCCGGGCCGGCGCGTTCCTCGGCCGGATGACGGCCGCGGTGGGCCGCACGAACGCCCCGGACGGGACGAGACCCGCGGACGGCCCGGCCGCGCCGGACGACACGGAGGAGGCCGGGCCGGTACGCGTACTGGAAGCGCCGGAGCCCGACGACGAGACGCTCACCGAAGCGGGCGTCGAGGAGGCCGGCGCGCTGGCCCTGGTCTACGACGACGACGAGACCAACATCCACGCCGCGCTGCGCGCCCGCCGGATGAACCCCCGGCTCCGGCTGGTCATCCGCCTCTACAACCGCCGCCTCGGCCAGCACCTGGAGGAACTGCTGGACCAGGCGGCCGCCGTGGTCTGGTCCGACAGCTCCGACATCGACGCCTCCACCACCGTCCTCTCCGACGCCGACACGGTCGCGCCCGCGCTCACCGCCACCGCCGTGGCCGGCACCAGCAAGGTCATCGAGGTCGACGGGCTGCTGCTGCGGGCCGTGGAGCACACCCCGGGCGCGCCGTCACCGCCCCGCGCCGCCGGCCGCAGCCTCGCCACCCTCGCCCTGCTCTCCCCCTCGGCATCGGACGACACGGCGCACGAAGGCGGCCCGGCGCCGGAGCCCGCGCCGCCCCCGCCGGGCGGCCGCTCCCGGCACGGCGGCCGCAATGCCCACCGGCGCGCGGCCGACGACGACGGGCCGACGCTGCTGCCCGACGACGCCACCGCCGCGGCCGCCGCCGGGCGCGCCACGATCGAGCTGGAGACCGTCTCCTACCGCGGCCGCCGGCCGTCGGCCCGCCGCCTCGTGGGGCGCGGGGCGCCGCTCGGCTCGCTCTTCTCGCGGCGGCTGCGCTGGTCGATAGCGGGCCTCGTCGGCGCCGTACTGACCCTGGCCGTCGTCTCGACGCTGGCCACCGGCGACGACCCGCTGCACGCGGCGTACCTCTCCCTCCTCGACCTGTTCGCGATCAACGAGCCCGCGATCAACGAGGGCCCGGCCCGCAAGGTGCTGCAGCTGCTGTCCGGCCTCACCGGTCTCCTGCTGCTGCCGGTCCTGGTCGCCGCCGCCTTCGAAGCGCTCGGCACCTTCCGCAACGCCGCCTCGCTGCGCCGCCCGCCGCGCGGCCTCTCCGGGCACGTCGTCCTCCTCGGCCTCGGCAAGGTCGGCACCCGCGTCCTGGCCCGGCTGCGCGAGCTGGGCGTCCCGGTCGTCTGCGTGGAGGAGGACCCCGAAGCGCGCGGCATCCCGCTGGCCCGCCGGCTGCGGGTGCCGACCGTCCTCGGCGACGCCACCGAGGACGGCGTGCTGGAGGCGGCCGGGATCGCCCGCGCCCGTACGCTCCTCGCGCTGACCAGCGAGGACGGCACGAACCTGGAGGCTTCGCTGTACGCCAGGTCGGTCAAGCCGCAGCTCCGGGTGACGCTGCGGCTCTTCGACGACCGGTTCGCCACGGCCGTCTACCGCACCCTGCGCGCCGCCCACCCCACCGCCGTCACCCGCAGCCGCAGCGTCTCCTTCCTGGCCGCGCCCGCCTTCGCCGGCGCCATGATGGGCCGCCAGATCCTCGGCGCCGTCCCCGTCGAGCGCCGGCTGCTGCTCGTCGCCCACGTCGACGTGCGCGGCCAGACCGAGCTGGTGGGCCGCCGGGCCGACCAGGTGTTCCGGGCCGGGCGGCTGCGGCTGGTGGCCGTCAACATCGGGGCCTCCCCGGACCCCGCTGAGGACCCGGAGACCATGCCGGGCCCCGGCGGGCAGCGCTGGGAGCCCGCCCGGCTGGTCCGCGACCTGCCGCCCGGCTACGTCCTGCGGCCCCAGGACCGCGTGGTCATCGCCGCCACCCGTGAGGGGCTGGGCGAGCTGCTCGGCCGCCGTCCGGGCCCCGCCGGGTCCCGGCAGAGCGGATCTGCCGGAACCCGGCAGGATTGATAGCGTCCTGCTGTCCGGGAGTCGGCAATCAAGGCCCCGGAACCGGTCGCCCTCGGGTGCCGGGACGAGCGGTGGCAGGGAGCACGACAGGTGGAGCGCGGCGCAGCGGAACCGCACGGCCTCGGCGAGTACGCCGGCCTCCTCGCGGAGGTGTCCAGCACCGGGCGGCTGCTCCGCCGCGAGGAGCTGGACGTCCTGCGCGAGCGGGGGGAGCGGTCCGCGGAGGAGGGCCTGAGCCTGCGCGAGCTGGTGGGCCGCTATCTGGGGGAGACCCGCAGACTGTGGGGCTCGCTGCCCGGAGTGGCGCGGGCCGCGGGGGCCGGCGAGCGGGCCCGTACCGGAGACGCGCTGCTCGCGGCCGTCGAGGCGGCCGTCGCCGCGCTCGGCGAGGGCCACGAGCGGGCGCAGCGGCTCGCGGTCCGGCAGGAGGAGGCCGCCCGCCGCGAATTCGTCGACGACCTTCTTTACGGGCGCAGCGACCTCGGCCGGCTCGCCGAGCGCGCCGAGCGCTTCGGACTGCGGCTGGCGGGGGAGCACGCGGTGGGCGTCGCGGAGGGCCCGGAGCGCTTCGACGACCTGCACCCGGTGGCCCGGCGCGTGGAGCGCGAGCTGCTGACCCGCTTCGGCGACCGCGACGTGCTGATCGCCACCAAGGGCGGGCGGCTGGTGTGCGTGGCGGCGGGCGGCCGGGACGGCGCCCTGGACGCCTTCGCGAAGTACGCGCGCGCCGACGGGCCCGGCGGGCACGCCGCGCGGCGGGTCGCGCTCGGCCGGCCGCACGCCGGCGCGGGCGGCGTGGTCACCTCGTACGAAGAGGCACTGGGCGCGCTGGAGCTGGCGGCCCAGCTGGAGCTGGCCGAGCCCGTGCTGCACGCGGCCGACCTGCTGGTCTTCCCCGTCCTGCTGCGCGACCGGGCCGCCATGGCCGACCTGGTGCGCAGCGTGCTGGGGCCGCTGACCGAGGGGCGCGGCGGCGCGCGGCCGCTGCTGGAGACGATCTGGGCGTGCGCGGCGACGGCGTACGTCAACGCCGAGGCCGCCCGCCGGCTCCAGGTCAGCGTGCGCACCCTGTCCTACCGGCTGGCCCGCATCAAGGAGCTGACCGGCTACGACCCGGCCGACGGGCTGCAGCGCTACACGCTGGAGACGGCGGCGATGGGCGCGCGCGTACTGGGCTGGCCGGACCGGCCGCTGTAGTTCCCCCGGACGTCCGGTCCGCACCGGCCTCCTGCGGGCCGTCCGACGGGGCAAGTGCCGGTCGGTGAGCCATCAAAATCGCGTAAAGATTGCCGGGAACCGGCAATGTGCCGAGGCCGTGGCGAATGCCACCATCGGGGCGCACCGGCGGGTGCACGGCGGGCGGCGCAGCATCAGGGGTCTGCGCGCCCGCCGGGCCGTCCGCAGCGGATCGGTTGTCCCCACCCTCGACGGGGGTGAGGGTGTGGACACCCCGCTCCGGGCAGGCAGTTCCGCCGTTCGGGTGAGCCGGGACGGCTCCGCGACCCGCCTTCCGGTACCGCCGAACAACGGATTCCGTACCCCCTGCGGAGCCCCCGGACGGCCGTGCGGACCAGTCGGGCGGCATCCCCGGCAGGTGCATTGCCCCCACGGGTGGCGGGTGGGCGACGGCCTTGACGAAGGCTTAGCATCCTCTGCGTGTCCAAACTGACCGACGTGCCCAAACGCATCTTGATCGGGCGCGCACTGCGCAGCGACAAGCTGGGAGAGACCCTTCTCCCGAAGCGCATCGCACTCCCCGTCTTCGCCTCCGACCCTCTCTCCTCCGTGGCGTACGCGCCGGGGGAGGTGCTGCTCGTCCTGTCCGTGGCAGGCGTGTCGGCGTACCACTTCAGCCCCTGGATCGCCGTCGCGGTCGTCGTGCTGATGTTCACGGTCGTGGCGTCGTACCGGCAGAACGTGCACGCCTACCCGAGCGGCGGCGGCGACTACGAGGTCGCCAACACCAACCTCGGCCCCAAGGCCGGCCTCACCGTGGCCAGTGCGCTGTTGGTCGACTACGTCCTCACCGTCGCCGTCTCCATCTCCTCCGGAGTGGAGAACCTGGGCTCGGCGATCCCCTTCGTGGTCGAGCACAAGACGTTCTGCGCCATCGCCATGATCGTCCTGCTCACCCTGATGAACCTGCGGGGCGTGAAGGAGTCGGGCAAGCTCTTCGCCATCCCGACGTACATCTTCGTCCTCGGCGTCTTCGGCATGATCCTCTGGGGCGCCTTCCGCGGCCTGGTCCTGGGCGACTCCATGAAGGCCCCCACCGCCGACTACACCATCCACGCCGAGCAGGGCGGCCTCGCGGGCTTCGCGCTGGTCTTCCTCCTGCTGCGCGCGTTCTCCTCCGGCTGTGCGGCGCTCACCGGCGTCGAGGCGATCTCCAACGGCGTGCCCGCCTTCCGCAAGCCCAAGTCCAAGAACGCCGCCACGACGCTGGCGCTGATGGGCGGCCTGGCCGTCACCATGTTCTGCGGCATCATCGTGCTGGCCATGACGACCGGCGTGAAGATGGCCGAGAAGCCGGCCACCGACCTGCTGCACAACGGTCAGCCGGTCGGCGCGGGCTACACCCAGAACCCGGTGATCTCGCAGGTCGCGGCCGCGGTCTTCGGAGACGGCACGCTGCCGTTCATCATCCTGGCCGCCGCCACCGCGCTGGTCCTCTTCCTCGCCGCGAACACCGCGTACAACGGCTTCCCGCTGCTCGGTTCGATCCTCGCGCAGGACCGTTACCTGCCGCGCCAGCTGCACACCCGCGGCGACCGCCTCGCGTTCTCCAACGGCATCGTGCTGCTCGCCGGCGCCGCGGTGATACTCGTCTACATCTACGGCGCCGACTCCACCCGGCTGATCCAGCTGTACATCGTGGGCGTCTTCGTCTCCTTCACGCTCAGCCAGATCGGCATGGTCCGGCACTGGAACCGCCACCTGACCACGGAGAACGACCCGGCCAAGCGCCGCCGGATGCACCGCTCGCGCGCGATCAACGCCTTCGGCGCCACCTTCACCGGCCTGGTGCTGGTCGTCGTCCTGCTGACGAAGTTCAGCCACGGCGCCTGGGTCGCCCTGCTCGGCATGGTCATCTTCTACGTCACGATGACCGCGATCCGTAAGCACTACGACCGGGTCGCCGACGAGATCGCCGCCGCGGACTCGCCCGACGACGAGGTCGCCCGCCCCTCCCGCGTGCACTCCATCGTGCTGGTCTCCAAGGTCCACAAGCCGACCCTGCGGGCCCTGAACTACGCCAAGCTGATGCGCTCGGACACCCTCGAAGCCGTCAGCGTGGACGTCGACCCGGCGGAGACCAAGGCGCTGCGCGCGGAGTGGGAGCGCCGCGGCATCGAGGTCCCCCTGAAGGTCCTGGCCTCCCCATACCGGGAGATCACCCGTCCCTTCATCGAGTACGTGAAGTCGCTGCGCAAGGAGAGCCCGCGCGACGCGGTCTCCGTCTTCATCCCGGAGTACGTCGTCGGCCACTGGTACGAGCACCTGCTCCACAACCAGTCCGCGCTGCGCCTGAAGGGCCGGCTGCTCTTCACCCCGGGCGTCATGGTCACCTCCGTCCCCTGGCAACTGGACTCCTCCGAGGCCGCCAAGGTCCGCGCCCGCAAGCGCGCCGAGTGGAACGCGCCGGGCTCGGTCCGCCGCGGCCCGGTCGCCGCACCGAAGAAGGAGAAGGCGGCCACGAAGAAGTAGCGGCCGCGCTCTGCTGATCACCTGGTGGTCAATGGGGTGGTACGGCGGGACGTAGACTTGAAGGCTGTTGTCCCGCCGCACCACCCCTCGTTTTTTGGAGCTCACTCGCCATGCCGGAAGAACCGAAGAAGTCCCTGGTCGGCGAGGAGTACGAGGTCGAGGTCGGGCCCGTGGCCCACGGCGGCCACTGCATCGCCCGTACGGACGAGGGCCAGGTCCTCTTCGTACGCCACGCCCTCCCCGGCGAGCGCGTCATCGCCCGAGTCACCGACGGTGACGAGGGCGCCCGCTACCTCCGCACCGACGCCGTCGAGATCCTCTCCCCCTCCAAGGACCGGGTCGAGGCCCCCTGCCCCTTCTCCGGCCCCGGCCGCTGCGGCGGCTGCGACTGGCAGCACGCGAAGCCCGGCGCCCAGCGCCGCCTCAAGGGCGAGGTCATCGCCGAGCAGCTGCAGCGCCTCGCGGGCCTGACCCCCGAGGAGGCCGGCTGGGACGGCACGGTCGTGCCCGCGCCCGGCGACAAGGTCCCCGCCGGCGAGGTACCGGCCTGGCGCACCCGCGTCCAGTACGCCATCGACGACGAGGGCCACGCGGGCCTCCGCAAGCACCGCTCCCACGACGTCCAGCCGATCGACCACTGCATGATCGCGGCCCCGGGAGTCTCCGAGCTGGGCATCGAGAAGCGCGAGTGGCCCCAGATCGCCACGGTCGAGGCCATCGCCGCCACCGGCTCCCACGACCGCCAGGTCATCCTCACCCCGAAGCCCGGCGGCCGCCTCCCCATCGTGGAACTGGACAAGCCGGTCTCCGTCATGCGCGTCGGCGAGAAGGACGGCGGGGTCCACCGCGTCCACGGCCGCCCCTTCGTCCGCGAACGCGCCGCCGAGCGCACCTGGCGCGTCGGCAACGGCGGCTTCTGGCAGGTCCACCCGCAGGCCGCCGACCTCCTGGTCGAGTCGGTCATGCGCGGCCTGATGCCCAAGAAGGGCGACATGGCCCTCGACCTGTACTGCGGCGTCGGCCTCTTCGCCGGCGCACTGGCCGACCGCGTCGGCGACAAGGGTGCCGTCCTCGGCATCGAGTCCGGCAAGCGCGCGGTCGAGGACGCCCGCCACAACCTCGCCGACGTCGACCGCGTCCGCATCGAACACGGCAAGGTCGACCAGATCCTCCCCCGCACCGGCATCACCGACGTCGACCTCGTCGTCCTCGACCCGCCCCGCGCCGGCGCCGGCCGCAAGACGGTCGAACACCTCGCCTCCCTCACCCCCCGCCGCATCGCCTACGTGGCCTGCGACCCGGCCGCCCTCGCCCGCGACCTCTCCTACTTCGCCGCGGCAGGCTACGTCCCCAAGCGCCTCCAGGCATTCGACCTGTTCCCGATGACGCACCATGTGGAGTGCGTGGCGATTCTGGTGCCGGCGGAGAAGGCTCGCTGACCTGCGGCTTCATACCGCGGCAAGCCGGATGCCCGGCACTGCCGGGTAAGTTGGCCGGATGGATGTCCTTGCGCTGTGCGGCAGTTTGCGGAAGCGGTCACTGAACGGTGCGGTGTTGCGGACCGCGGTGGAGCGGTGTGTGCCGCCGCATGAGGTGCGGGTCGGGCCGGATCTGGGGCGGCTGCCGTTCTTCCGGCAGGACGTGGAGGAGAGCGGGGCGCTGCCGCCGGAGGTCGTGGAGCTGCGGGAGCGGGCCGGGGCCGCGGGCGGGGTGCTGATCGCGACGCCCGAGTACGCGAACGGCACCTCCGGTGTGCTCAAGAACGCCCTGGAGTGGTTGGTCGGCGGCGGGCAGCTGTACGAGAAGCCGGTGGCGCTGGTGAGCGCGTCCCCGTCCGCGCTGGGCGGCGACCGTGCGCAGGCGTGGCTGCGCGAGACCCTCACGATGATGGGGGCGCGGCTGGTCCCGGACGGGCTGCTGATACCGCAGGCGACCGTCAAGGTCGAGGACGGCCGGCTGGTGGACGGCGTTACGGTGAAGGAGCTGGACGGGCTGCTGGCGCGGCTGTACGAGTACGAAGCGGGCTGACCCCCCTGTACGAAACGGGCCGAGCGCCTGCGTGAATGGCGCGTTAGTGGTGTGTTAGTGGGTCATCAGTGGGACTCGGCAAGGTAGTTGGTGCGGTTACCGAAGGGACCGTACGTACCGACCCGGTAAGGGGAATTCCATGTCGCACCACACCCGTCCGCGCCGCGGCCGCAAGGCCGCCACCGCCACGCTGATCGCCGCCGCGGCCGCCCTCGCGCTCACCGCCTGCCAGGACGACGGTTCCGGCGTGAAGTCCGGAGCCCCGGCCGCGCCGTCCGCCGCGTCCGATTCGGGATCGGCCTCGGGGTCGGCTGCGGATTCCTCCTCGGCCGCCTCCGGTTCGTCGTCGTCCGAGGCCGGCTCCCAGCCTCCCTCCGGCCAGGCCCCGAAGGGTACGGCTGTGCGTACGGCCTCGGCGCGTACCGCCGCCTCCGCGTCCGCCGACACCTCGTCCGACCGCTGTACCGCGGAGGAGATGGGCCTGCGGCTGGGCCGCGCCGACGTCGGCGCGGGCAACATCCGCTACCCGCTGGTGTTCACCAACAACGGCAAGAGCACCTGCACGCTGCGCGGCTACCCCGGCGTCTCGCTGATCCAGCGCGACGGCCAGATGATCGGCCGCCCCGCCACCCGCGAGGGCGCGGCGGGCAGGGCCGTCACCCTGAAGCCGGGCGGCAGCGCGTACGCCGTACTGCACACCATCCAGGACGGCCTGAACGACAAGCCGTGCTGGAAGAGCCCGTACCTCCTGCAGACCTACCCGCCCGGCTCGAAGGACGCGATGACGCTCCGTACGTCCGAACTGCGGGTATGCGGCGGCGAGTTCAGCGTGACGGCGCTGGAGCCGGGCACCGGCCTGTGAAGCGCCCCGGCGGAACGCCGAGGACGCGTTTGAAGTGCCGGGTGAGGTGCGGCTGGTCGTGGAAGCCGGCGGCGGCCGCGGCGTCCCGCGGCGCCATCCCGTCGAGCAGCAACCGCCGGGCGGTGTCGACGCGGCGCGCCGTGAGGTACTGGTGCGGACTGATCGCGAACTCCCGGCTGAACGCCCGTACGAGATGCGTCGGATGGGCGTGCAGCAGGCCGGACGCCTCCCGCAGGGTCAGCCCCTCGGCGAGCCGCGCGTCGAGCAGGTCGCGCAGCTCATGGGCGAGTCCGGGAGCCGCGGCCGGTGCGGCGGGACCGCCGCGCCGCTCCAGGTGGAGCCGCAGCCGCTCGGCGATGAATGCGAGCCGGCTCTCGGACTCCAGCTCCTCGCCGGGCAGCACGAGGGCGTCGTGCAGCCGGTGGACCCGGTCGCGCAGCGTGGCGTCCTCCAGTACGGGCGCGTCGACCGCGAGCCCGATGTACTCCTCGCCGAGGCCCGCCGTCTCCGGTTCCAGGTAGAGCACGCGCTTGCGGAAGCCTTCCGGCGTGGCCGGCGAGCCGTTGTGCGGCACGTGCGGCGGCAGCAGCGTGACGCCGGTGCGCAGGGCGCCGTGTTCGTGCCGGTCCAGGTCGTAGCGCACCATGCCGTCGTCCACGAGGAGCAGCGTCCACGCGCCGTGCGTGTGCAGGGGATAGGCGTGGCCGGTCAGGTGTGCGTGGTAGACCTCGGCGATGCCCGTCACCGCCGGGCGCCAGGCCCTGACCTGTGGCGGGGCCTGTGGCTGCGGGCGGCGGACCATGCAAAGAACGTACAAGACCGGACCCGGGAGGGGCCGGAACAATCCACGATATGGAAACACCGAACACCGGCCTGACCGCCACCTCCGCGGACGCGTCCGCACCCGTCCGCTTCGACACCAAGATCGCCGTGCTGCTCCGCGAGGACCTGGAGACCTGGCAGCGGCTGAACGTCACCGCCTTCCTCGTCAGCGGTCTCGGTACCGAGATCCCCGACGTGATCGGGGAGCCGTACGCGGACGCCGACGGCAATGACTACCTGCGGATGTTCCGCCAGCCCGTGCTGGTCTTCGAGGGGACGAAGGAGACGCTGACCGCCGCGCACGGCCGTGCGCTGAGCCGGGGCGTCGCCCTCTCGGTGTTCACCTCGGACCTCTTCGCGACCGGCAACGACCGGGACAACCGGGCCGCCGTACGGGCGGTCGGCCGGGATCAGCTCGATCTGGTGGGCCTGGCCGTGTACGGGCCGAAGAACGCCGTCGACAAGATCGTCAAGGGTGCGCGGATGCACCCGTGAGACACGGCTCTCACGGTACGGGCAGCGTCCCGCCGATCCGCAGCGTCAGATCCCGGGCGGTACGGGCCACCTGCTCGGCGATGGCCGCCTGCTGGTCCGCCGGCACCTCGGTGGCCGGATAGGTCACCGCGACCCCCGCGACCGGGTGCGCACTGTGGTCGAGCACCGGCGCGGCGACCGAGGAGAAGCCCGGGGTGACCTCGCCCTCCTCCGTGGCGTACCCGCGCCGCCGCACCTCCACCAGCAGGTGGCGCAGCGCGGAGAGCGAGCCGGGGCCGATGCCGTGCCGGACGACGAACGCGGACACGTCCGGGAACAGCGCGCGGACCTGGGGGCCCGGCAGCCGCGCGAGCATGGCCCGGCCGCTGGCCGTCAGGTGCGCGGGCAGCCGCACGCCGACCTCCGTCACCAGGGGCGCCCGCCCCGGCGCCCGCTCCTCGATGACGTAGATGACCTCGCGGCCGTGCAGCACCGCGAGGTGCGCGCTGTGGCCCGTGCGGTCGACCAGCGCGGTGAGCGGTGCGCGGGCCAGCCGCTGGAAGGGGGCCTGACGGCTGTACCCGGAGGCGAGTTCGAAGGCGCTGACGCCGAGGCCGTACCGGCGCTCGTCCGGCAGGTGCACCACGAAGCCGTCCTGGGCGAGCGTGTCGAGGAGGTGGTACGTCGTCGAGCGGGGCAGGCCGACGTCCCGGCTGATCGCCGCGGCGGGTACGGGGCCGAGCTGGCCGGCGAGGTAGCGGAGGATCGCCAGGACCTGGGCGGCTGCGGGGACGATTGCCATGCGGCGAGGGTAGCCGCGGGTGGACGGGGGCTCCCGCCGCGGGGGCTTGCGTCCGTGGCGCCGTGCCGCGCCGCTGTGGTTGCTCGCGCAGTTCCCCGCGCCCCTGAAGGGCGCTCCCTGACGGGGCGCCCACCAGGTGTCTGGGATACCAGACACAAAGCAGGTTGCGGGCATGGAACAGAGGGTCTGACCTGGTGCTTCATTGAGGCATGTCTACTGTTGTTATCGACGTCGGCGCGCTTTCCGCCGACGATGTGGTGGCCGTCGCCCGCCACGGCGCCCCCGTCACGCTTTCCCCTGCGGCGCAGGAAGAAATCTCCCGCAGCCGCAAGGTCATCGAGGCCCTGGCCGACGACGTGACCCCGCACTACGGTGTCTCGACCGGCTTCGGCGCCCTCGCCACCCGGCACATCCCCACCGAACTCCGCGCCCAGCTCCAGCGCAGCCTGGTCCGCTCGCACGCCGCCGGCTCCGGCCCCGAGGTCGAGCGCGAGGTGATCCGCGCGCTCATGCTGCTGCGCCTGTCCACCCTCGCCACCGGCCGTACCGGCGTCCGCCTGGAGACCGCCGAGGCGTACGCCGCGCTGCTCAACGCCGGCATCACCCCGGTCGTCCGCGAGTACGGCTCGCTCGGCTGCTCCGGCGACCTCGCCCCGCTCGCCCACTGCGCGCTCGCCGTCATGGGCGAGGGCGAGGTCCGTGACGCCGACGGCGAGCTGCGCCCGGCCGCCGAGGCGCTCGCCGCCGCCGGCATCGAGCCGGTCACCCTGCACGAGAAGGAGGGCCTCGCCCTCATCAACGGCACCGACGGCATGCTCGGCACGCTCGTCCTGGCCGCCCACGACCTGCGCCGCCTGCTGGCCACCGCGGACATCAGCGCCGCCATGAGCGTCGAGGGCCAGCTCGGCACGGACGCCGTCTTCGCCGCCGACCTCCAGGCCCTGCGCCCGCACCCCGGCCAGGCCGACAGCGCCGCCAACCTGCGCGCCGTCCTCGCCGACTCCGCGATCGTCGCCAGCCACCGCGGCCCGGAGTGCACCCGCGTCCAGGACGCGTACTCGCTGCGCTGCTCGCCCCAGGTGCACGGCACCGCCCGGGACACCCTCGGCCACGCCGAGCTGGTGGCCTCGCGCGAGCTCGCCGCCGCCGTCGACAACCCCGTCGTCACCCTCGACGGCCGCGTCGAGTCCAACGGCAACTTCCACGGCGCCCCCGTCGCCGCCGTCCTGGACTTCCTCGCGATCACCGTCGCCGACGTCGCCTCGATCGCGGAGCGCCGCACCGACCGCTTCCTGGACGTGGCCCGCAACCACGGCCTCAACGCGTTCCTCGCCGACGACCCCGGCGTCGACTCCGGCCACATGATCGCCCAGTACACCCAGGCCGCGATCGTCTCCGAGCTCAAGCGCCTCGCGGCGCCCGCCTCCGTCGACTCCATCCCGTCCTCCGCCATGCAGGAGGACCATGTCTCCATGGGCTGGGCTGCGGCACGCAAGCTGCGCAAGGCGATCGACGGCCTCACCCGCGTCCTCGCGATCGAGATCCTCACCGCGGCCCGCGCCCTGGACCTCCGCGCCCCGCTCACCCCCGCCCCGGCCACCGCCGCCGTCGTCGCGGGCCTCCGCACCGACGTGCAGGGCCCCGGCACCGACCGTTACCTCGCCCCCGAGATCGAGGCGGCCGTGCAGTACGTGGCCTCGGGCGAGGCCCTGCGCGCCGCCGAGTCGGTCGCCGGCCGGCTCCGCTGACGCCCGGCCACTCCACACTCCGAAAGGACAACACCATGACAGGCGCACGCCCCGTCCGCGCGGCCCGCGGCACCGAACTCTCCGCTCTCGGCTGGCAGCAGGAGGCCGCCCTGCGGATGCTCCAGAACAACCTGGACCCGGAGGTGGCCGAGCACCCGGACAAGCTGGTGGTCTACGGCGGCACGGGCAAGGCCGCGCGGGACTGGCGCTCGTTCGATGCGATGCAGCGCACGCTGCGGACGCTGAAGCAGGACGAGACGATGCTGGTGCAGTCGGGCCGTCCGGTGGGCGTCATGCAGACCCACGAGTGGGCCCCGCGCGTGCTGATCGCCAACTCGAACCTGGTGGGGGACTGGGCGAACTGGGAGGAGTTCCGGCGGCTGGAGCAGCTGGGGCTGACGATGTACGGCCAGATGACGGCCGGGTCGTGGATCTACATCGGCACCCAGGGCATCCTGCAGGGCACGTACGAGACCTTCGCGGCGGTGGCGGCGAAGAAGTTCGGCGGCACCCTGGCCGGGACGATCACGCTGACCGCGGGGCTGGGCGGCATGGGCGGCGCGCAGCCGCTGGCGGTGACGATGAACGACGGCGTGGCGATCTGCATCGACTGCGACCCGCGCGCCATCGAGCGGCGCATCGAGCACCGCTACCTGGATGTGAAGGCCGACAATCTGGCGCACGCGCTGCAGCTGGCCACCGAGGCCCGCGATCAACGCAAGCCGCTCTCCATCGGCCTGCTGGGCAACGCGGCCGAGCTGCTGCCGCAGATGCTCGCCGAGGGCGCGCCGATCGACATCGTCACCGACCAGACCTCGGCGCACGACCCGCTGTCCTACCTGCCGGTGGGGGTGGCGTTCGAGGACATGGCGGATGCGGCGGCGAAGGACCCGGCCGGGTTCACCACCCGCGCCCGCGAGTCGATGGCTCGCCACGTGGAGGCGATGGTCGGCTTCATGGATGCCGGGGCGGAGGTGTTCGACTACGGCAACTCCATCCGCGGTGAGGCCCAGCTGGCCGGTTACGACCGGGCGTTCGCGTTCCCCGGTTTCGTGCCGGCCTACATCCGTCCGCTGTTCTGTGAGGGCAAGGGGCCGTTCCGCTGGGCGGCGCTGTCCGGAGATCCCCAGGACATCGCGAAGACGGACAAGGCGATCCTGGATCTGTTCCCGGAGAACGAGTCGCTGCACCGCTGGATCAAGATGGCCGGCGAGCGCGTCCACTTCCAGGGCCTGCCCGCGCGTATCTGCTGGCTGGGCTACGGCGAGCGCGACAAGGCCGGTGAGCGCTTCAACGACATGGTGGCGTCCGGCGAGCTGCAGGCGCCGCTGGCGATCGGCCGCGACCATCTCGACTGCGGTTCCGTCGCTTCCCCCTACCGGGAGACCGAGGCCATGCTCGACGGCTCGGACGCGATCGCGGACTGGCCGCTGCTGAACGCCATGGTCAACGTCGCCTCGGGTGCGTCCTGGGTGTCCCTGCACCACGGTGGCGGCGTCGGCATGGGCCGCTCCATCCACGCGGGCCAGGTCTCCGTCGCGGACGGTACGAAGCTGGCCGGGGAGAAGGTCCGCCGTGTACTGACGAACGACCCGGGCATGGGTGTCATCCGGCACGTGGACGCCGGTTACGACATCGCCGACACGGTTGCCGACGAGCGGGGCGTGCGTATCCCGATGCGCGAGCACCCCTCCGCGTAACCGTTCCCGCCGGGCGGGGCCATCGCCAATGACGTCGACGGCCCCGCCCGGCGCTTTTCCGGGTCCGCATAAGGGCTCTTCAGAACCCGCGAAAGGGCCCTTCAGAGCCCGTTCCCAGGCTCTGAAGGGCCCTTGTCGGGACCCTTTCGGGATGTTCAGTCCCGTGCCGGTACGGGGGCTTCGGCCGGCGTTTCCCGGGGGGAATCGGTCACGGCGGCGGTGCCGTTACGCGGACGGAGCCAGACGAAATGCACCACCGACAGCAGGGCCAGCCAGACGGCCCCCACGATCAGCGCGACCCGGGTGTCCGCGGAGAACGCGAGCAGCACCATCACCGCGGCCATGAAGACCATGGCGATGATCTGTCCGTACGGCCAGAACGGGACCTTGTAGGCGAGTTCGGCCGTCTCCTTCTCCGACATCTTCCGCCGGGCCGCGTACTGGCTCGCGAGAATCATCAGCCAAACCCAGACGGTCGCGAAGGTGGCGATCGACGAAATGATGAGGAAGATGTTCTCGGGCATCGTGTAGTTCAGCACCACGCCGAGCAGCAGCGCGCCGATCATGATGGCGACGGTCATCGTCGGCACGCCATTGCGCGAAAGGCGGCGCATGACGGCCGGGGCCTGGCCGCGCTCGGCCATGCCGTACATGATGCGGCCCGCGGCGAAGATGTCGCTGTTGATCGCGGAGAGCGCGGCCACGATGACGACGACGTTCAGTACGGCGGCCGCGGACTTGATGCCGAGACCCGCGAAGATCTGCACGAACGGGCTGCCGTCCGAGCCGATGTCCTGCCAGGAATTGAGCGACATGAGGACGGCGAGCGTCAGCACGTAGAAGAAGACGATGCGCAGCGGAATGGAGTTCACCGCGCTCGGAATGGTCTTCTCCGGGTTCTCCGCCTCGCCGGCCGTGACGCCGATGACCTCGGTGCCGCCGAAGGCGAACATCACGACGGCGAAGGACATGATGAGGCCCTCGGTGCCGTGCGCGAAGAATCCGCCGTGGCTCCAGAGGTTGGAGACCCCGACGTGCATTTCTCCGCCGCCGAGACCGAAGACGATGATGGCGAGCCCGCCCACGATCATCGCGCAGATGGCGACGATCTTCACCAGCGAGAGCCAGAACTCCAGCTCACCGAAGACCTTGACGCTGAAGAGATTCAGTACGCCGATGATGCCGATGGCGGCCAGCACCCAGATCCAGCGCGGCACGTCGGGGAACCAGAATCCCATGTAGACGCCGAGCGCGGTGACGTCGGCGATACAGACGATGACCATTTCGAAGGCATAGGTCCAGCCGGTCGAGAATCCCGCGAACCGGCCGAGATACCGGGTGGCGTACTCGCCGAAGGAACCCGCGCAGGGATGGTTCACCGCCATCTCGCCGAGGGAGCGCAGGACCAGGAAGACGGCCGCGCCGCCGATCAGATACGCCAGCAGCACGGCGGGGCCGCCCGCCTGAATGGCCTCGGAGGATCCGTAGAACAGCCCGGTCCCGATGGCGGAGCCGAGGGCGATGAAACGGATGTGGCGGGACCGGAGACCCCGCTGCAGTGTGGCTTTTTCGGTGCTCAAAAGATGCCCTCTCCTTCGGGAACAGCACGCCCGTCCCTGACGTGCGACACGGGCCGTTGCCTGGTGGGAGCGGCTGTCGTCGCTTCACACTTGAACACAGGCGCCGCATGTATATGCCTGTATAGACAGGACCGTCAAGAGGTGTTCCGGGAGACGGACGGATGACGGAGCGGCGGGAATCCGGAATGCCCGGAACGGCGACGTCCGCGTCCAGCACCTCGCCGGCCGTCGGGCGGGCGCTGGACATCCTCACCCACCTCGCGGGGCGCTCGGGCCCGGTGCGGGTCGCGGCGCTCGCCCGCGAGCTCGGCATCCCGCGCTCGTCGGCGTACCACATCCTCACCGTGCTGGCCGGGCGCGGCTTCGTCACCTACCTCCCGGACGAGCAGGCGTACGGGCTGGGCGTTGCCGCCTTCGAGATCGGCTCCGCCTACCTCCGGCACGAACCGCTGGAACGGCTCGCGCGCCCGATCCTGCGCACCCTCGCGACCCGCCTCGCGCAGCCCGTCCACCTCGGGGTGCTGCACGGTGCCGAGACCGTGTACCTGCTCAAGGAGCAGCCCGCCGCCGGGCGCCCGGGCGCCGAGGCCGCAGTGCCGCTGGTCACCGAGGTCGGCGTCCGGCTCCCGGCGCACCTCACGGCCAGCGGCCGGGCGCTCCTCGCGCACGTCGGCGAGGCGCAGCTCAAGGCGCTCTTCCCGCGCCCCGGCGACCTGATCACCCGTACCGGCAAGGGCCCGCGGTCGCTGAGCGAGCTGCGGGAGCTGCTGGCCCGGGACCGGGCGCGCGGCTGGTCGGAGGAGACCGAGCTGGTCTCGGCGGGCTTCCGGTCGGTCGGGGTGGCGGCGTTCGACCACCACGGGCGGCCCGTAGCGGCCCTGAGCAGCACCTGGTACCGCCACCACCGGCCGCGCGACGAGGCGTACGTACGCGATCTGCTGCGCAGGGGCGCGGCCCGGCTCACGCACGCGGTCTCGGGGCGCGCGCCCACGCCGTAAGAGCCGCGCGCCCACGCCCTAAGAGCCGCGCGCCCAGCCCGTAAGAACGGGCTCAGCGGTTGTCGAACGTGCCCTGCAGCCGGTACCGGGACCCCGGGTGCAGCAGCCGCGCGATGCTGACCAGGGCCTCGCCCGACCAGGTACGCCGGTGGATCAGCAGGCACGGCTCGGACTCGGGCACGCCGAGGACGGCGCACTCCTCCGCCGACGGCAGCACCGCCTCCACCACGTGCTCGCCCTTGCCCAGCGGCGCCACCTCGGACAGGAAGGTGAACGGGGTACGCCGGGTGAAGTCCTGCTCCAGGTAGCCGGGCGCGAAGTCCGGGTGGACGTACCGGTCCTCCAGCTGGATCGCCACGTCGTCCTCGAAGTGCACCACCCGCGACCGGAAGACCCGGCGCCCGGCGCCGGGGCCGAACTGCGCGGCGACCTCGGGGTCGGCGGTCTCCTCCCGTACGTACAGCACCTCGGCGCGGTACCGGTGTCCGCGGCGGCGCACCTCGTCGGCGATGTTGTGCACCTCGACCAGCGCGGAACTGCCCTTGTGCAGCGCCACGAAGCTGCCCACGCCCATCACCCGGCGGATCAGCCCCTGCCCCGCCAGCTCCCGCAGCGCGCGGTTCACCGTCATCCGGGACAGCCCCAGCGAGTCCACGAACTGGCTCTCCGACGGGAGTGCGTCGCCCTCCCGCCACCGGCCGCTCATGATCTCTTCGGTGACGAGGTCCTTCACGCGCTGATACGCGGGAGCGCCCCGCGGCGCCTGCGCCTTGTACCGCCGCGCGAGGTCAGCAGCCTCCCCGGCCAAGCCGTTCACCGTCCCTCGCACTTGTGGTCACCCGCTCCGCGCGGGTGACGCGGACGGAACCGGAATCCTAGTGGGTCTCGGATCCGAGGAACCGGGGCGTCCGCCCTGGCCCACGAGCCGCTGCCCGGGTGTGATGGCTGCGGAACACCGAGGAGCTGAGGAACCGTGACGAGCACCCTGCAGCAGGCCATGACCGTGGACGCGCCCGCCGAGCCCTGGACCGGCCGCGACGACGGCCCCGGCGCCGAGCACCTGCGCTGGCACCACGCGGTGACGCCGTACTCGGAGCACTCCGCGCACGCCGCGTACTCGGCCGCCGGCCCGGACCGGGACTGGGACGCCGCCTTCGTCGGCTTCCGGAGCGATGAGGGCGTGCGGCGCAACAAGGGGCGGCCGGGTGCGGCCGACGGCCCCGGAGAGCTGCGCCGCGCGCTTGCCCCGATGGCGCTCCAGGTGCCGCTGCGCGCGCTGGACGCCGGGGACATCGAGGTCGGCGACGGCGACCTCGCGGCCGGCCAGCGGCGCCTGGGCCGCGCCGTCACCGAGCTCCTGGACCGGGGCCGTCCGGTGACCGTGCTGGGCGGCGGACACGAGGTGGCGTACGGCAGTTACCTCGGCCTCGCCGGCAGCCGCGCGCTGCGCTCCGGCGCCCGGCTCGGCGTCCTCAACCTCGACGCGCACTTCGACCTGCGCGACGACGACCGCCCCAGCTCCGGCACGCCGTTCCTGCAGATGGCCGGGGACGAGGAGGCCGCGGGCCGGGAACTGAACTACTGGGTGCTCGGGGTGAGCGCGCCGAGCAACACCGAGCGGCTGTACCGCACCGCCGACCGGCTCGGCGTGCGCTACCTCCCCGACACCGGCTGCGGCCTCCTGAACATCCATCGCGTAGACGCTTTCGTGGACGACTTCCTCGCGAGCTGCGATCTCGTGCACCTCAGCATCGACCTGGACGTCCTGCCCGCCGCCGTGGCGCCCGGCGTCAGCGCGCCGGCCGCTTACGGGGTGCCGCTGGAGGTCGTGGAACACGTCTGCGCCAAGGTGGCGGCGAGCGGACAGCTGGCCGTCTGCGACGTCGCGGAGCTCAATCCGGACCTGGACCTGGACCACCGCACGGCCCGCACCGGCGCCCGCCTGGTGCACCGCATCCTGACGAGCGCGGTCGCCGGCCAGGTGCCGGCGCCCGGCGGGCCGAGCCGCGTGGGGCTCGGCAGGTAGCGCCCGGACGAGGGCCCGGTCCGTCCGCGGTGCGGGACGGCTCACCGGTCCGGTGCGCGGGGCAGCCGCAGCCGGAAGCACGCACCGCCGTGCGGAGCCGGCTCGTACGAGACGTCGCCCCCATTGGCCCGGGCCAGATTGCGGACCACCCACAGGCCCAGCCCCGCGCCGTCACCGCGCCGGTCCCTGCCGGGACCCTGGCTGAACCGCTCGAACAGCCGCGGTACGAAGTCGGCCGGCACCCCGTCGCCGTGGTCGCACACCGAGATCTCCAGCCACCGGTGGCTCCGGGCCACCGCCCGGGTGACGACCGGCGGGCGGCCGTGGGTGATGGCGTTCTCCAGACAGTTGGTGAGCATCTCCGAGAAGGCCAGCCGGTCCACCCGCGCGACCAGCCGGGGCGAGCACGACAGCCGTACCGCCTCGGCCTCCTCCGTGACATCGCCCAGCCGCTCGATCAGGAACGGCAGTACGTGGATGTCCTCGGGAACGGCGTGCGGGGCGCCGGCATCGATGCGCGCCGCGGTGAGCAGCTTGCGCACCAGCGCCTGGAGGTGGGCGATGCGTTCGGCGATCCGGTTCATGGCCTCGGTCCGCGTCTGCTCCGAGAGCTCCGCCCGGCGGTCGCGCAGCGTGTCGACGAGCACGGCGACGGCGGTCAGCGGGTTGTGCAGCTGGTGGGCGGCCACCGCCACGATCACGTTCTGCCGCTCCAGCGCCGCTTCGAGCGCGCGCTGGGCCTGCCGCCGCCGGGTGATGTCGCGCAGCGCCGCGACGTGCAGCGTCTCGGACTCCAGCAGGGCGGTGGTGACCCGCATCTCCACCACCCGCACTCGTCTGTCCGGGAGCATCAGGTCGATGGTGGTCTCCCCGACGACGAGGGGGAAGCCGAACTCCCTGCCGACCAGTTCGTCGGCGGACCGGTCGAACAGCTCCTCGGCGGCCGGGTTGCAGAACAGGATGCGCCCGTTCGCGTCGACCGCCAGGATGCCGTCCGCCGTCGCCGAGACGATCACCTCCCGGATGTCGTCGGGGCCGGCGCCGTGATTCCCGTCCGCGGCCGCGCCGCCGGGGCGCGGAGAAGTGTCGTCAGCCATCGGGGTCCACCCGTGGGGCCGGTGCACGACCGTCGGCCGCGCCGTGCGGGTCGGCAGTGAACACGGGCCCGCCGTATCCGGCCAGTACGGAGGAGACGCCGTGCAGCGGGTCACCGATGCGCAAACCCGCACTGTCGACGGTGACTTCGCGGATGCGGTGGTCGTGGGCCGAGCCGCGGGTCTGCAGCACCGCGATCGCCCGGCGCGCCCGGCCGGCCGTCTCCACGTAGCGCAGCAGGACCGACACATCGGTGAGGCTGTCGATCCGTGCGGCGATGCCCAGGCCGGTGTGGGAGGGCGTGCGGTCGGCGGGCAGGGAAGTGAGCAGGGCGGTGATGGCACGGGGCCGCAGCACCGCGCCCAGCGCGACGAAGAAGTCCAGCAGCGCCCTCGGAGTGGCGATGCGTTCCAGCGCGGAGAGGGTGTCGATGACCAGCCGCGCGGGCCGGAACTCCTCCACCACCCGCCGCACCAGGATGAAGTGGTCCTCCAGCGACGAGGTCTCGGGGTACTCGGACACCACTTGCAGCAGGCCGGTCGCCTCCATGGCGGACAGGTCCAGGCCCCAGCCCGACGCGTTGCGGTTCAACTGCTGGCGGGTCTCGTCGAAGGTGTACAGCAGGCAGCGCTCGCCCGCCTCCACGCCGGCGGCGACGAACCGCAGCGCGGTCAGCGTCTTGCCGACCCCCGTCGGGCCGGTGAGCAGGATCATCGCATCGCGGTAGACCCCGCCGCCGCACATCTCGTCCAGATCCGGGAGGCCGGTGGAGACCCGGTCGCGGACCACGGCGCCCTCGTGCGGCGCGAGGAACGCCAGGGGGACGATGACGATGCCGTCCCGCGGGTCGATGGTGAACAGCCATTCGCCGGTACGGTGCGGGCCGCCGCGGAGCTTGACGATCTCCAGGGTGCGGCGCCGGCGTTCCTGGACCAGGTTGTTGCGCAGCACGATGACGTTGTTCAGGGCGAACTCCTCCACGCCGAACCGGGAGATGCTGCCGTACTCCGTCTCCCGCTCCGTGGTGATCACCGAGGTGACGCCGAGCGACTCCAGGGACTCCGCCACGCGCAGCAGCTCCTGCCGGACGGTGGCCTGGCCGGGGAAGCGCAGGAAGACCGTGCCCAGCGAGTCCATCGAAACCCGCTTGGCGCCGATCGCGTGGACGGCGTGGCCGATCCTGGCCGCCAGCGCGTGGAAGTCGTACGCGCCGATGATGGCCCCCTCCTCCGTGCTCGTGGCGGAGGCGTCGACGAAGGCCCATTTCCCGGCCCGCTCCCACTCCGCGATCGTGAGCCCCAGCGAGAGCGCGTTGCGCCGGATGTCCGCCGGCGGTTCTTCGAAGGTGACGAACACCCCCGGCTCGTCGTGGACCTGTATCCCCCGGGCGAGGAACTCGGTGGCGAACAGTGTCTTGCCGCTGCCGGCCGTGCCGGTGACGAGCGTGCACCGGCCCGCGGGCAGCCCGCCCAGCGCGACCTGGTCGAAGCCGTTGATGGCGGTGGCCACCCGTGAGACCGGTCCGTTGCCCGATGTCATGGCCGTACCTCCTCGGAGTGGGAACTGGCGTCCGGCAGGCCCAGGGCGAGGGCGGTGCGGTGATGGTCGGAGAGGTCACCGATGACCCGCCGCTGCGGTGACGGGCTGAGCCTGATCACCGTGGGCGTGGCCAGGATCCGTCCTTCCTCCGCCAGTTCGGGCCGCTGGATGGCATCCACTATCTGGAGGTCGTACTGATGGCGCAGCCGGCTGTCACACAGCAGACGCAGGTTGGCCACGGCTTCCTGGGACCGGACGGTCTGCCCGGCGATGAAGAGCCTGAAAGAGTAGGTGGTCACGTGGGACGACCTCCTGGTAGCTGTCGTCCGCTGGTGCTCGGGGCGGAGCAGCCCTGGGTGCCCCACTGTCCTCCGAAAGCCGGCCCGCTGCCAGACGGGGACGGGATTCCGGCCCGCCGGAGTGCGCGGTCCGCAGCCCCGGCGGCGCCCCGCGCGGACGGCGCCGCCGGACTAGGCTGGATCCGGTCGACAGGGTGGGGTGGCCACGATGACCAAGGTGCTGGTGGTCGAGGACCAGCGGGCGCTCGCCGACGCGCTGGAGCTGGCCATCGCCGCCCAGCCGGACCTGGAGTGCGTGGGCGCGGTCGGCACGGTCGAGGCCGCGCTGCCGCTCGCCGCCGCGGGCGTGGACACCGTCCTGATGGACATTCACCTCCCGGGCGCCGACGGCATCGAAGGGACCGCCGCGCTCAAGGCGGCCCATCCCGAGATCCGCGTGCTCATCCTCACCGGGGACACCGATCCCGCGGTGCTCGCCGCGGCCACGGCGGCCGGTGCCGCCGGGTTCCTCTCCAAGGCCAGCGCGCTGTCCGACATCCTCGCCGCGGTGCGGGCACCGGCCGGCGGGCCCCTGCTGGTCGAGAGCGCGGCGCTGGCGGCACTGCTCGGCCCGGCCGACGGCGGCCGGAACGGGCAGGAGGAGGCGGCGCCGGCCCGCCTGACGGCACGCGAACGGGAAGTGCTGCGGCTGCTGGGGGAGGGACTGAGCCCCCGGGCGATCGCCGAACGCCTCGTCATCAGCCGGCACACCGCCCGTGGCCACGTGAAGAACGTGCTGATGAAACTGGGCGCCCACAGCCAGCTGGAGGCGGTGGTCGCGGCCACCCGCGCCGGGCTGCTGCCCGGTGACTGAAATCCGGCCCGTTTGAGGGGTGCCGCCCGGACCGTTTGAGGGTTCTCGCCGGGCGACCCGCCGCCTAATTTCGGAGAGAGGGCGGGACGTCACGAGGAAAGGCAGGTCCGAGGCGATGACGGATCAGGAACGGGCTTTCGCCGAAGTATCGGGGTTCTCGGCTGTCCTGGCGACCACCCCCCCCGCCGGCGACCTGCTGCAGGACCTCGCGCAGCGTTCCGCCGCCGCGCTCGCCGTACGGAGTAGCGGGGTCTTCCTCGTACGGGAAGGGGAGCTGCACCCCGCCGGCGTACTGGACGGAATGGCGGCCGAACTGGCCGCCGTCCAGGCACAGGAGCGCTGCGGACCGTGCCTCGAAGCGCTGCGTACCGTACGGCCGGTCACCGTTCCCGACCTGGCGCGGGACGCGGCGCGGTGGCCCGGCTACGGCGAGCGGGTGCTCGGACTGGGCGTGGCGGCGACGGCCGGCCTGCCGCTGCACTCCAACGGGGAGGCGCTCGGGACGTTGGGCCTCTACCACACCGCGCCGCGGCCCTGGTCCGCCACCGACCTCGCCTGCGTACGGGTGCTGATCGACATGGCCGTCGCCTACCTCACGGTGGCCGCCGACCGGGACCGCCAGCGCCGGGTGGCGGAGCAGCTGCAGCACGCGCTCGACAGCAGGGTCGTCATCGAACAGGCCAAGGGCATGCTCGCGGCCGAGCGCCGGATCCCGACCGGAGAGGCGTTCGAGCTGCTGCGCGGGTACGCGCGCTACCACCGTGCCAAGCTGCGTGACACGGCCGAGGCGGTCGTCGACGGCGGACTGCGCCCCTGACGACGCGGCGGCGAGAGGCGTACCGGGCAGCACGCGCCGCCCGGCAGCGGCGCGTCAGTGCGGAATACCGTCGATCAGTTCGCGGGCGCCCTGGCGGAGCAGCGCGACGGCAACCGAGGTGCCCAGGGTGGCGGGGTCCAGCCGGCCCGCCCACTCGTGGGCGTTGAGGATCGTCTTGCCGTCGGGGGTGAACACGCAGGCCCGGAGCGACAGCTCGCCGCCGCGTTCCGACCTGGCGTACCCGGCGATGGGGGAGTTGCAGTGCCCCTGGAGCACGTGCAGGAACATCCGCTCGGCCTGCGTCTCCCGGTGCGTGTCCGGGTCGCCGAGCCCGGAGACCGCGTCGATGGTCTCGGTGTCGTCCTCGCGGCACTGCAGGGCGAGTACGCCGGCGCCGATCGGCGGGCACATCGTGTCGACGGACAGCACCTCGGTGATCACGTCGGGGCGGTCGATGCGGTGCAGCCCGGACACCGCGAGGAGCAGCGCGTCGGCGTCCCCGGCGTGCAGCTTCTCCATCCGCCGGTTGGCGTTGCCGCGCATCGGCACCGTCTCCAGATGCGGATGCGAGGCGGCGAGCTGGGCGCGGCGGCGTACGGAGGAGGTGCCGATGCGGGTACCGGGGGGCAGCTCGTCCAGGGTGAGGCCGCCGGGGTGGATCAGGGCGTCCCGTACGTCGTCGCGCTTGAGGAACGCGGCGAACGTCGTGCCGGCCGGCAGCGGCCGGTCGGCCGGGATGTCCTTGACGCAGTGCACCGCGAGGTCCGCCTCGCCGGACAGCAGCGCCGCGTCCACCTCCTTGGTGAACGCGCCCTTGCCCTCGACCGCGGAGAGGTCACCCATCCAGCGGTCTCCGGTGGTGGTCACCGGGACGACCTCGGTGGCGATGCCCGGGTGCAGCGCGGCGAGTTCGGTACGGACGCGCTCCACCTGGGCCAGGGCCATGGGGGAGGAGCGGGAGACGATACGGATCAGCTCAGGGGCGGACATGGAGCCACGATAGCCCCGTCCGGCCCCGCCCACCGCCCGGGCCCCGACTCGTAGCGCAAAACTTCGAAGATATCGTCATTCCGCTCGGACCGCCGGTCTCGGGCGGGTGCTCGGCGGGTCTTGATTCCGGCTGATAGGACGCCTCCAAGTGAGCCGGCGGCTCGACGGGAAGGCGATGATTTCCCATGCACGTGGCCAGGACTGCAGCCACCGCCCTTTCCTCTGTCCTCGTCCTGATAATTCCAGCGGCAATCGTGATCAGCGGAATGGCGGATATGCGTCCCGGTGAGGCCGGGACGCACACGGAAGAAGCCGCGCTTTATGGCGGTGACGCCCGGCCGGCCGCGGCAACGGCGGGCCACCGGGCGCCTGCCGCGGCCGGCCGGAAGGTCCGGGTCTCACCGGCCGGGCTGGAGGGGCAGGCCGCCACGTTCGTCGCGGCGGGGCTGACGGAGCAGCGCTTCGAGGCCGCGGCCCGGGCCTCCCGGGCCAGCTCAGAGGCGCGGAGCGCGGCGCTGGAAGAGCGTCGCCGGGCAGCGGCCAGGAAGCGCGCCGAGGCCCGGGAGCGGGTCGAGGCGACAGGGCCGGCCGGGTGGATCCGCGCGTGCCTGCGCGTCACGGGATCACCCGAATACTGGTACGCGGGGCTGTGGACGATCGCCCGCAGGGAATCCGGATTCGACCCGAACGCATTCAATGGATGGGACGCCAACGCGGTGGCGGGCGAGCCGTCCCGGGGGCTTTTCCAGACAACCATGGGAACGTTCCGGGCGCACCATCAGCCCGGTACGGCATGGGACATCAATGACCCGGTGGCGAATTGCGCGGCGGCCGTGAATTACATCAAGGCGCAGTACGGCGACATCTCCCGCGTGCAGCAGGCCGATTCGGGCAGTCCGCCGAAGGGATATTAGGCCGGTCCGTCGGACACACCCGGGGGCGGCCCGCCGGGCACGATCCGGTCCGGCTCCGCCAGCCGCCGCAGCAGGGCGCCCGCCTCCAGTACCCGGCGGACGTCCTCCGGGGGCAGCGTGCCGAGGCGCCCGGCGAGCGCCTCGGCCTCGCTCTGTGCCACGTCGTTCAGGGTGCGGACGCCGGTCTCGGTGATGACCACGCGTGCCGCGCGCCCGTCGGTGGGGTCCGCCTCCCTGCGGACCAGTCCCGCCGACTCCAGGCTCGCCACCGCGGCCGTGGCCGTCGGCTGCGAGCAGGGGATGCGGTCGGCCAGTACGCCGATGCGGGACGGGCCGAGCTGGGTGAGCAGGGCGAGGACGATGAGCTGGGTGGGCGGGACGCGGCGGCCGGGGACGGCCCTGCCCAGGCTGCGCAGCAGCCGGTGCAGGGTCACGACCAGTTCCAGCGCGGCCTCTTCACCGACCGCGCTCAGCGCCGTCTCCTCGCCGACCGCCACGCCACCGTCCACCCGTCTGTCGTCATCGACCTGCCTCGATCAGGTCAAGAAAGTGTAATGGTGGGCGAGTACATGTCCATCCAGAGGGCCAGGTCCAGGGTGCGTTCGAGGCCGCGCCGGGACGCCTGGGTGATCTGCGGGACGTCCACCTTGACCGCGCGCTGCAGCCAGTCCCGGCTGACCAGGTCGAAGACCGGGTGCGAGGGCTTGGCGAGCAGATCCTTGATGTGCCCCTGGAGCGCGACGGCGTACTTCGGGTCCTGCGTGGAGGGGTACGGGCTCTTCACCCGGTCGTACACCGACCTGGGCAGCACGTCGGCGGTGGCCTCGCGCAGCAGGCTCTTCTCCCGGCCGTCGAACGACTTCAGGCTCCAGGGGGTGTTGTAGACGTACTCCACGAGCCGGTGGTCGCAGAACGGCACCCGCACCTCCAGGCCGACGGCCATGCTGGCCCGGTCCTTGCGGTCCAGCAGGACGCGGACGAACCGGGTCAGGTGCAGATAGCAGATCTGCCGCATGCGGTACTCGAAGTCGCTCTCGCCGTCGAGCCGCCGCACGTCCGCGATGGCGCTCCGGTAGCTGTCCTGGATGTAACTGCCCAGGTCCATCGCCTTGGTGACGCCCTCGGTGAGGATGTTGCCGTCGTCGCCGAAGTGTTCGGCGAACTGCACCAGCCAGGGGAAGGTGTCCGCCTCCCGCGCCGCCGGGTCGAAGAACTGCTTGTAGCCGCCGAAGACCTCGTCCGCCGACTCGCCGGACAGCGCCACCGTCGAGTGCTCGCGGATCGCCTTGAACAGCAGGTACAGCGAGGCGTCCATGTCGCCGAGGCCCATCGGCATGTCCCGGGCCCGGATCATCTTGGAGCGTACTTCGGGGTCGGCGAGCTGGTCCGAGTCGAGGACGATGTCCTGGTGCTCGGTCTTCGAGGCGCGCGCCACGTCGTGCACGAAGGGGGTGTCGGGGGTGTCGCGGAGCGCGTCCGGGGTGAAGTTCTCGGTCTGGCCGACGAAGTCGACGGCGAAGCTGCGGACCGTCCTGTCCTCGGCGGCCAGCTGCTGGGCGGCAAGCGCGGTCATCGCGGAGGAGTCCAGGCCGCCGGAGAGCAGGGTGCAGCGGGGCACGTCGGCGACGAGTTGGCGGCGCACGATGTCGTCCAGCAGCGAGCGGACGTGCGCGATCGAGGTGTCCTTGTCGTCGGTGTGCTGCCGGGTCTCCAGCGTCCAGTAGACGCGGGTGCGCAGCCCGTTCTTGGTGAGCGTGACCACGGTGCCGGGCTCGACCTCGCGCATGCCCTCGTACACGGCGTGCCCCGGCGTCTTGACGAAGGCGAACAGCTCGCGCAGGCCGTCCAGCGTCACGGTGGGGGTGACGTGCGGATTGGCGAGGATGGCCTTGGGCTCGGAGCCGAAGAGCACGCCGTCGTCGGTGGCGAAGTAGTAGAAGGGCTTGATGCCCATCCGGTCGCGGATCATCACGAGCTTCTGCTCGCGGCTGTCCCAGATGGCGAAGGCGTACATGCCGTTGAGGCGTTCGGCGACGGCCTCGCCCCACTCCAGGTAGCCGTGCAGGACGACCTCGGTGTCGGAGTCGGTGGTGAAGCGGTGGCCGCGCGCGGCCAGTTCCTTGCGCAGTTCGGAGAAGTTGTACGCCTCTCCGGAGTAGACCATCGCGACCGGCCCGTCGGGAGTGTCGACGGTCATCGGCTGGCGGCCGCCCGGCAGGTCGATGATGGCGAGCCGGCGGTGGCCGAGGGCCGCCGGGCCCTGGATCCAGGTCCCGGCGTCGTCCGGACCGCGGCAGGACATGGTCTGCGTCATGGCGTCGACGGTGTCCTGTTCGGACCGCAGGTCACGCTGGTAGGAAACCCATCCGGCGATTCCGCACATGCTGCTCCTCCGAATCCGACCCCGGGCTCGGTGCGTTGGGGGGCGGCCGCAAAACGGCAGGCGTCAGCGGCCGGACACCCAGGGTCACGTGTATCGAGCACCTATGTATCGAGCATGTGACAGCCGGATGTCGTACGTCAACAGGGGCGTGGGGGTCGGATGCGGCTGACCGGGCCGGAGGTAAAAGGGGCGCCAAGTGCCGGTATACAAGCGGCATTTGGACGGTCATGGGAGTGCCGCGGCCACCTGCTGTGGCCGCGGCACGCGGAGTGAGTCAGCCGGCGACCGGCTGGGTGGCCCGCATCAGCTCGCGGCGCGCCTTCATGAAGGGGCGCGGGCGGTTGAGGGCGAGCACCGCGGTGGTGCGGCCGTCGCGCTCGTACGCGGCGAGGAAGCTGCGGTCCTCGGGGGAGCCGTCGAGGACCCGCACGGTGTCGGTGGGCAGCCGCCGTCCGGCGAACTGGATGCGGACGCCGTACTGGTCGGACCAGAAGTACGGCACGGTGCGGTGTGCCAGGAGGGTCTCGCCCGCGAGGAGGTTGTGGACGGCGGTGGCGGCCTGTTCGGTCGCGCTGTTCCAGTGCTCGGTACGGGAGCCGTCGACCCGGGCCACGTCGCCGACCGCAACGACATGGGGGAGCGTGGTCACGCACCCGGCGTCGGTGACCACCCCGTCCTCCAGGGCCAGCCCGGAGCCGGCCAGCCAGTCGGTGTTCGGGCGGACGCCGATGCCGACGACGACGGTGTCGGCGGGCAGCACCCGCCCGTCGGCCAGCTCGACGCCGGTGACCCGCCCGCCCGGATCGCCTTGCAGCGCCGCGACGCCCGTACCGGTGACCAGATTGACCCCGTGATCCCCGTGCAGCGCCGCGCAGACCCCGGCCATCTCCTCGCCGAGCTGCGGCAGCAGCGGCAGCGGCGCGGCCTCGACGACCGTGACCTCGTGGCCGAGCGCGGCGCACGAGGAGGCGACCTCGGCGCCGATGAAGCCGCCGCCGATCACCACGACCCGCACCGGTCCGCCGGCCAGGTCGTCGCGGAGCCCCTGGGCGTCGTCGAGGTCGCGCAGGGTGTGCACCCCGGCGAGCTCGGGCCCCGGCAGCCGGCGCGGAGTGGCGCCGGTGGCGATGACCACCCCGTCCGTGGCGAGGGTCCGGCCGCCCTCCAGGACCACCGACCGGCCGTCGGCGGCCAGCCCGGCGGCGCGCGTCCCGAGCAGCCACTCAGCGTCGAGCTCCGCGACCTCCTCGGCGTCCGCCAGCGCGAGGGCGTCCTGCCCGATCGTGCCCCGGAGGAAGTCCTTGGACAGCGGCGGCCGGTCGTACGGGCGGTGGTGCTCGTCCCCGACGATCACCAGCCGTCCGTCGAACCCCTGGGAGCGCAGCGCTCTCGCGGCGTACAGTCCCGCCAGCGAGGCTCCGACGACGGTGACCGTCCTCATGCGGCGGTGCCTTCCTCGGCGGCGTGGTGCACGTAGATCATGCCGTTCTCCACGGTGACGGGGTGGGTGCGGACGGCCCGGCGGGCGGGCAGACAGGTCGGCATGCCGGTGCGCAGATCGAACGACGCGGCGTGCAGCGGGCATTCGACCAGGCAGCCTTCCAGCCAGCCGTCGGCGAGGGAGGCGTCCTGGTGGGTGCAGGTGTCGTCGATGGCGTAGATCTCGCCATCGGCATTGAAGACCGCGATGGGAGGTGCGGTGTCGATACGTACCGACTCGCCTGCGGGCAGGTCGTCGAGGTGGCAGATGGGAATCACAGGGCCCCCCTCTTACTGTTCGGTATAGTTAAGTTCCGCGATGCGCACGGCGAAGCGCTCTGCGCAACAGAATCCAAGCCGGGAGCCCGCGCGTCAAGCGCCTCCCTTCAGAAGCCGGCCCGCATCGGGTCGCGCCAGGTGGTGAGATCGGATGTCGGACAACGCGAAGGACACGTCGGAGGCCAGGTCAGCGCAGAAGTCGCCCCGCGGATCGGGGAGTTCCGTGCAGTCGGTGGACCGTGCGGTCACGGTGCTGGAGATCCTCGCCCGGCACGGTGAGGCAGGGGTGACCGAGGTCGCCGACGAGCTCGATGTGCACAAGTCGACGGCCTTCCGGCTGCTCGGCGTGCTGGAGAACCGCGGGCTGGTCGCCCAGGAGCAGGAGCGCGGCAAGTACTACCTCGGCGCCGGGGTGCTGCGGCTGGCCGGGGCCGCCGCGGTCCGGCTGGACATCTCGCAGGAGGGCGCGCCGATGTGCCGGCTGCTCGCCGACGAGCTGGGCGAGACGGCCAACATCGCGGTGCTGGACAACGGCGCCGCGGTCAACATCATGCAGGCCCGCGGCCCGGCCTCCGTCACCGCGCAGAACTGGCTCGGCCGCCGCACCCCGCTGCACGCGACCTCCAGCGGCAAGGCGCTGCTGGCGTTCCAGCCGGGCCCGGTGCAGGACGCGGCGCTGGCCCGTAAGCTGCCGCGGCTCACCGACCGCACGGTCACCTCCGTCGCCGAGCTGCGCGAACAGCTCGCCGAGGTGGTGCGCAACGGCTTCGCGGTGGCGATGGAGGAGCTGGAGCTGGGGCTGCACGCGGTGGCCGCGCCGGTGCGCGCGCACGACGGCCAGGTGATCGGCGCGATCAGCGTCTCGGCGCCCGCGTACCGGCTGGAGCCCGAGCGCATCCCGGAGGTCGCCAAGCGCACGGTCCAGGCGGCCCAGGAATTGTCCCGGCGGATGGGATACGGGGTGTGAGGTCCGCCGTCGCATAGACGGTCCGACCGTGCGCAGGAGTGATGCGGGGCCGGTGTCCACCGGCCCCGCAGTCATGCGTGCCGACGGTGCGCGGGCTTTTACCAACGGTTAACTCCCACCCCTTGACGCCGCCGAGAAGGCGTTCCCAGTATGTCTCTCATCGCGCAACGAGTCGTGCAGTGCGCAACACTGAGGGGTAGGGGCATGCCACACGAAGTCCGTGCTGTGGTCGCGACGAAAAAGGGCGCACCGGTGGAGGTGCAGCCGATTCTGGTGCCGGACCCGGGCCCGGGGGAAGCGCTCGTCTCCGTACAGGCGTGCGGGGTCTGCCACACGGACCTGCACTACCGGGAAGGCGCCGTGAACGACGACTTCCCGTTCCTGCTCGGACACGAGGCGGCCGGGGTGGTCGAGGCCGTGGGGGACGGCGTCACCGACCTGCTGCCCGGCGACTACGTGGTGCTCGCCTGGCGCGCGCCCTGCGGCACCTGCCGCTCCTGTCGCCGCGGCCGCCCCTGGTACTGCTTCGACTCGCGCAACGCGGCTCAGCCGATGACGCTGCTCGACGGCACCCCGCTCACCCCGGCGCTCGGCATCGGCGCCTTCGCCGAGAAGACCCTGGTCGCCGCCGCACAGGCGGTCAAGGTCGACCCGGCGGCCCGCCCCGAGGCCGCGAGCCTGATCGGCTGCGGCGTGATGGCCGGCTACGGCGCGGCCGTGAACACCGGAGGCGTGCGTCGCGGCAACACGGTCGCGGTCATCGGCTGCGGCGGCGTCGGCAACGCCGCCATCGCGGGCGCCTGCCTCAACGGCGCGCGCAAGGTCATCGCCATCGACGTCGACGACAGAAAGCTCGACCAGGCCGAGAAGTTCGGCGCCACCCACATCATCAACTCCCGCGGTGCGGACCCGGTCGAGGCGGTGCGCGCCCTGACGGGCGGCGTCGGCGTGGACATCGCGATCGACGCGGTGGGCCGCCCGGAGACGTACAAGCAGGCGTTCTACATGCGCGACCTCGCCGGCACCCTGGTCCAGGTGGGCGTGCCCGAGCCCGGCATGAACGTCGAGATCCCGCTCAGCGACATCTTCTCGCGCGGCGGCGCCCTCAAGTCCTCCTGGTACGGCGACTGCCTGCCCAGCCGCGACTTCCCCGACCTGATCGACCAGTACCTGTACGGACTGCTCGACCTCGAAAGCTTCGTCACCGAGCGGATCTCCCTGGACGAGGTGGAGACCGCCTTCGACACCATGCGCGGCGGCCGCGTCCTGCGCTCCGTGGTCGTCCTCTGAGGGACGCCACTCCCCGTACGTCCTGCCTGACCCGAAGGAGGGGCATGTCCCGCACACCCGCCACCGACGCCCGCGTGGTCGTGATCGGCGCCGGCATCGTCGGCTGCTCGCTCGCCGACGAACTGACCGCGCGCGGCTGGCGCGACGTCACCGTCCTCGAACAGGGCCCGCTCCCGGCCCCCGGCGGCTCCACCTCGCACGCCCCCGGACTGGTCTTCCAGACCGGCCCGTCCAAGACCATGACCGAGTTCGCCGCTTACACGGTCGAGAAGTTCAACTCCCTCGAGGTGGACGGCCTTCCCTGCTTCAACCCGCTCGGCGGACTGGAGCTCGCCACCACCCCCGAGCGCTGGGCCGACCTGCACCGCAAGGCCGGACTCGCCGCCTCCTGGGGCGTACGCGCCGAACTGATCACCCCGGCCGAGTGCAAGAAGTACTGGCCGATGCTGGACGAGGACAAGGTCCTCGGCGGGCTCCACACCCCCGACGACGGCCTGGCCCGCGCCCTCCTCGCCTGTCGCGCCCAGATCACCCGCGCCGAGTCCCGCGGCGCCCGCTTCCTGGACCGGCACACCGTCACCGGCATCGAGCAGGAGAACGGCCGGGTCACCGGCGTCGTCACCGACCGCGGCACCTTCCCGGCCGACCACGTCGTCTCCGCGGCCGGCTTCTGGGGCCCGGTGATCGGCAAAATGGCCGGCGTCGACGTGCCGCTGCTGCCGCTGGCGCACCAGTACGCCAAGACCGCGCCGCTGCCGGAGCTCGACGGCGTCAACGACCCGCGTACCGAGGCGAGCAAGCCGATCCTGCGCTTCCAGGACCGCGATCTGTACTACCGCGAACACACCGACCGCATCGGCATCGGCTCCTACGCGCACCGCCCGATGCCCGTCGACCCCGCCGCGGTGCCCGCCTTCGACGACGCGCCGATCATGCCGTCCTCGCTGCCCTTCACCGAGGAGGACTTCGCGCCGAGCTGGCAGGACAGCATCGAGCTGCTCCCCGCCCTCGGCGAATCCCGCGTCGAGGAGGGCTTCAACGGCGTCTTCTCCTTCACCCCCGACGGCATGCCCGTCCTCGGCGAATCCCGCGAGGTGCGCGGATTCTGGCTCGCCGAGGCGGTCTGGGTCACCCACTCCGCGGGCGTGGCGCGCGCCGTCGCCCAGTGGATGACCGACGGCCGTCCCGACATCGACATTCACGAGTGCGACCTGTACCGCTTCGAGGACGCGCAGCGCTCGCCCGCGTACATCGAGGACCGCGGCGCCCAGAACTTCGTCGAGGTCTACGACGTCCTGCACCCGCTCCAGCCCATGGAGCAGCCCCGCCCCCTGCGGGTCAGCCCCTTCTACGCCCGCCAGCAGGAGCTGGGCGCGTTCTTCCTGGAGGGCGGCGGCTGGGAGCGCCCCCACTGGTACGAGGCCAACGCCCCGCTCGCCGAGGGCCTCGAACTGCCCGAGCGGGACGCCTGGTCGGCGCGGTACTGGTCGCCGATCGCCGCCGCCGAGGCCAAGGTCACGCGCGAGAAGGTCGCGCTGTACGACATGACGCCGCTGCGCCGGCTGGAGGTCACCGGGCCCGGCGCGCTCGCCTTCCTCCAGCGCATGACCACCAACCAGCTGGACAAGAAGCCCGGCGCGGTCACCTACACGCTGCTCCTGGACGAGACGGGCGGCGTCCGCTCCGACCTCACCGTGGCCCGGCTCGCGCCCGACCGCTTCCAGATCGGCGCCAACAGCGGCTCCGACCTGGACTGGCTGCTGCGGCACGCACCCGCGGGCGTCCACATCCAGGACATCACCTCCGGGACCTGCTGCATCGGCGTCTGGGGCCCGCTCGCCCGCGACCTGGTCCAGCCGCTCACCCGCGACGACTTCTCGCACAAGGGCTTCGGCTACTTCAAGGCCAAGCAGACCCACCTCGGCCACGTCCCCGTCACGGCCATGCGGCTGAGCTACGTGGGCGAGCTGGGCTGGGAGCTGTACACCACCGCCGACCTGGGCCTGCGCCTGTGGGACACGCTGTGGGAGGCCGGCCAGGAGCACGGCGTGATCGCGGCAGGGCGGTCCGCCTTCAACAGCCTGCGGCTGGAGAAGGGCTACCGCTCCTGGGGCCACGACATGACCACCGAGCACGACCCGTACGAGGCGGGCGTCGGCTTCGCCGTCCGCCGCGCCAAGGGCGACTTCCTCGGCCGCGCCGCACTGGAGGGCCGCAGCGAGGAGACCGCCCGCCGCAAGCTGACCTGCCTCACCCTCGACGACCCGGCCGCCGTGGTCCTCGGCAAGGAGCCGGTCTACGTGAACGGCGCGCCCGCCGGCTACGTCACCTCCGCCTCCTACGGCTACAGCATCGGCCGCTGCGTCGCGTACGCCTGGCTGCCGGCCTCCGCCGCCGTCCCCGGCACCGCCGTGCACGTGGAGTACTTCGGCCGGAAGGTCGCCGCGACCGTCGCCGAGGAACCGCTGTTCGACCCGAGCATGACCCGCATCCGCAAGTAGCGCTTGAGAAGTAGTCGGCTTGAGGAGACGCACATGACGACCACGCCCGAACTCGCCCCCACCGCCGCATCCAGCCTGATCACCACCCTGCCCGGCACCTCCTACACCGACCCGGAGACCTTCCGGCAGGAGCAGGAGAAGATCTTCGAGCGGCTGTGGTTCTGCGCCGTGCGCAGCGCCGACCTGGAGAAGCCCGGCGCCTTCCGCACCGTGCAGGTCGGCCGCGAGAACGTCCTGATCACCCGCAACCGCAAGGGCGAACTGCGGGCCTTCCTGAACATCTGCCGGCACCGCGGCGCCCGCCTGTGCACCGAGGAGTCCGGCGAGAACCGCCGCAACCTCCAGTGCCCCTACCACGCCTGGACCTACGACTTCGACGGCAAGCTGATCGCCGCGCCCAACCTGACGTCGATGCCGGACATCGACCGCACCGAACGCGGCCTGGTCACCGTCCCGCTGCGGGAGTGGCTCGGCTACGCCTGGGTCTGCCTGGCCGACGAGCCGCCGTCCTTTGAGGACACGGTGATCGGCGCGGCCGTCGAGCGGCTCGGCGACGCCGCCTCCATCGAGCGGTACCGCACCGAGGGCCTGGCCCTGGGCAAGCGCATCACCTACGACGTGGCGGCCAACTGGAAGCTCATCATCGAGAACTTCATGGAGTGCTACCACTGCGCCACCATCCACCCCGAACTCACCGACGTCCTCCCGGAGTTCGCTGACGGGTTCGCCGCCCAGTACTACGTCGGGCACGGCGCGGAGTTCGCGCCGGAGGCCGAGGGCTTCACGGTCGACGGCAAGGGTGGCTTCGGCCGGCTCCCGGAGATCGCGGAGGACCAGGACCGCCGGTACTACGCGATCACGGTCCGGCCGCAGGTCTTCGTCAACCTCGTGCCCGACCACGTCATCGTCCACCGGATGTTCCCGATGGCCGCCGACCGCACGGTCGTGGAGTGCGACTGGCTCTACCTCCCCGAGGTCGTCGAGTCCGGCGCCGACATCTCCTCCTCCGTCGAGCTGTTCCACCGCGTCAACCAGCAGGACTTCGAGGCGTGCGAGCGAACGCAGCCGGCCATGGACTCCCGCGCGTACCGGGACGGAGGCGTGCTCGTGCCGAGCGAGCACCACATCGGCGCCTTCCACCAGTGGGTCACCGAGCAGCTGGAGGCCCCGGGTGCCTGAGCTGTTCATCGACGGGCGGTGGCAGGCGGCCGCCGCCGGGGGCACCCGGGAGATCCGCTGCCCCGCCGACCAGAGCCTCGTCGCGGTGGTCGACGAGGGCGGTCCCGAGGACGCGCGCCGGGCGGTGGCCGCCGCCCGGCGCGCCTTCGACACCGGCCCCTGGCCGCACACCACCGCGGCCCGGCGCGGCGCCAAGCTGCTGCGGGTCGCCGACCTCCTGGAGCGGGACAAGGCGGCGCTCGCCCGCGCCGAGTCGCTCGACACCGGCAAACGGCTGGTGGAGAGCGAGCTCGACATGGACGACATCGCGGCCTGCTTCCGGTACTTCGGGCGGCTGATCACCGAGGAGGGGGACGCGGGCCGGACCGTCGACGCGGGCGACGCGACGATCGAGAGCCGTGTGGTCCACGAGCCGGTGGGCGTCTGCGCGCTGATCACGCCGTGGAACTACCCGCTGCTGCAGACCGCCTGGAAGGTCGCCCCGGCCCTCGCCGCCGGCAACACCTTCGTGCTCAAGCCCAGCGAGCTCACCCCGCACACCGCGATCCATCTGATGAAGCTGCTCGCCGAGGCCGGGCTGCCGGACGGCGTGGCCAACCTCGTCCTCGGCACCGGGCCGGAGGCGGGCGCCCCGCTCACCGAGCACCCGGACGTGGACCTGGTCTCCTTCACCGGTGGCCTGGCCACCGGAAAGCGGATCGCGGCCACCGCTGCCGCCACGGTCAAGAACGTCGCCCTCGAACTCGGCGGCAAGAACCCCAACATCGTCTTCGCCGACGCCGACTTCGAGACGGCCGTCGACTACGCCCTGACCGCGATCTTCCTGCACTCCGGGCAGGTCTGCTCGGCGGGCGCCCGGCTGCTGGTCGAGGACTTCCTGCATGATCGTTTCGTCGACGAGGTGGTGCGCCGGGCGCGGGAGATCCGGCTCGGCGGGCCCTTCGACCCGGAGGCCCGTACCGGCCCGCTGATCTCCGCGGCACACCGGGAGAAGGTCGAGGCGTACGTCGCCGCCGGGCTCGCCGAGGGCGCCGTGCTGCGCTGCGGCGGCGCCCGCCCCGACGACCCGGCCCTCGCGGACGGCTTCCACTACCTGCCGACCGTCCTGGACGAGTGCACCGCCGGCATGTCGGTGGTGCGCGAGGAGTCCTTCGGCCCGGTCCTCACCGTCGAGCGCTTCACCGACGAGGACGAGGCGGTACGGCTCGCCAACGACACCGTCTACGGGCTGGCCGGCGCGGTGTGGACCACCGATGCGGCACGCGCCGAACGGGTCGCCGCCCGGCTGCGGCTCGGCACCGTATGGATCAACGACTTCCACCCCTACCTGCCGCAGGCCGAGTGGGGCGGCTTCAAGCAGTCCGGGACCGGCCGCGAGCTCGGCCCCACCGGCCTCGCCGAATACCGCGAGGCCAAGCACGTCTGGCGCAACACCGCCCCGAAGGCACTCCACTGGTTCGACTGACCGACCGGTTCGACTGAGGAGACATGCTCTTGACGGATTCCCGAGCAGAAAGACCACCGCACGACGCACCACCAGCACAGGACGACGACGGCCTCGCGGAGTTCGGCTACCGCCCCGAACTCAAGCGGACCCTCGGCAACTTCCACACCTTCGCCGCCGGCATCAGTTACATCTCCATCCTCACCGGCACCTTCCAGCTCTTCTACTTCGGCTACGGGCACGGCGGTCCCGCCTACTGGTGGTCCTGGCCGATGGTCTTCGTGGGCCAGCTGATGATCGCGCTGTCCTTCGCCGAGCTGGCCGCCCGCCACCCCGTCGCGGGCTCGGTCTACAACTGGGCGAAACGGCTGGGCAATCCGCACATCGGCTGGCTGGCCGGCTGGATGATGCTGGTCGCCTCGATCGTCTCGCTCTCCGCCGTGGCCCTCGCGTACCAGCTGACGCTGCCGCAGATCTCGTCCGCCTTCCAGTTCGTCGGCGACGGCACGGGCCGGTACGACATCGCCACCAACGGCGTCGTCCTCGCCGGCGTACTCATCCTCTTCACCACCCTCGTCAACGCCTTCGGCGTGAAGCTGATGGCCCGCATCAACACCGCGGGCGTCTTCATCGAGCTGATCGCCACCGTCGTGCTGATCGTGCTCTTCGCCGTGCACGTCGTGCGCGGGCCGGACGTGGTGATGGAGACCCACCACACGGGCAACGGCCAGAGCTTCGGCTACCTCGGCGCCTTCCTCACCGCCTCGCTCGCCTCCGCCTACGTCATGTACGGCTTCGACACCGCTGCCTCGCTCGGCGAGGAGTCCCTGGACCCCTCCCGCAACGCGCCCCGCGCCATCCTCCGCGCCCTGCTCGCCTCCTTCGTGCTCGGCGGCCTGATCCTGCTGCTCGCCCTGATGAGCGTCGGCAGCCTGAACGGCGAGGGCCTGTCCACCGACGGACTGCAGTACATCGTCCTGGACGTGCTCGGCGACACCGTCGGCAAGGCGATGCTGTGGTGCGTCCTGATCGCCGTCACCGTCTGCGCGCTGGCCGTGCACACCGCCGCCATCCGGCTGGCCTTCGCCATGTCGCGCGACAACAACCTGCCCGCCGCCTCGCTGCTCGCCCGGGTCAGCCCGCGCTTCCAGACACCGGTCCTGCCGGCCGTGATCGTCGGCGTGCTCTCGCTGGGCGTCCTGCTGATCAACATCCGCCAGCCACAGATCTTCTCCGTCGTCACCAGCATCGGCATCATCATGATCTACGGCGCCTATCTGCTGGTCACCGTGCCGATGCTGATCGCCCGGCTGCGCGGCCGCTGGCAGCCGGCCCCCGGCCGCTTCACCCTCGGCCGCTGGGGCCTCCCGGTGAACATCCTCGCCGTCCTCTGGGGCGCCGGCATGATGATCAACCTCGCCTGGCCCCGTGACGCCGTCTACAACGCGGCCCCGCCGCACCACTGGTACCTGCGCTGGGGCGCCGTCCTCTTCGTCGGCGCCGTCGCCCTGGGCGGCTTCGCCTACTACTGGTTCATCCAGCGCCACCGCACGGGCGTGCTCGCCGAACACGCGGCGCACAAGGAAGCCGAACCCGACACCACAAGGAGCACTCCCACCCATGTCCACTGAAGAGTTCGACTATGTCATCGTCGGCGGCGGCACCGCGGGCAACGTCGTGGCCGCCCGCCTCAGCGAGGACCCCTCGGTGACGGTGTGCGTCCTGGAGGCCGGCCCCTCCGACGTCGGTGACGACAACGTGCTGCGCCTGGAGCGCTGGATGGGCCTCCTGGAGTCCGGATACGACTGGGACTACCCGGTCGAGCCCCAGGAGAGCGGCAACAGCTTCATGCGGCACGCCCGCGCCCGCGTCCTCGGCGGCTGTTCCTCGCACAACTCCTGTATCGCGTTCTGGGCCCCCGCCGAGGACCTCGACGGCTGGGAGGCGGCGGGCTGTACCGGCTGGGGCGCGAAGGACACCTTCCCGCTCTACCAGCGCCTGGAGTCCAACGACGCGCCCGGCGACCACCACGGCCGCTCCGGCCCCGTCACCTTGCGCACCATCAAGGGCGCCGACCCCTGCGGCTCCGCGCTGCTCGCCGCCTGCGCCGAACAGGGCATCCCCACCACCCCGTTCAACACCGGCAGGACCGTCATACGCGGCGCCAACTGGTTCCAGATCAACTCCGACGAGAACAACATCCGGCAGTCCTCCTCCGTCGCCTACCTCCACCCGATCCTCGGCCGCCGCCCCAACCTCGAGGTGCGCACCGGCGTCCGCGCCAAGCAGCTGCTGATCGACGAGCACCGCCGCTGCACCGGCGCGACGTACCTCGACCCCGACCTCATCCACACGCGTACCGTCCGCGCCCGCCGCGAGGTCATCGTCTCCTGCGGCGCCATCGACACCCCCAAGCTGCTGATGCTCTCCGGCATCGGCCCGGCGGCCCATCTGCGCGAGAACGGCGTGGACGTGCTCGTCGACTCGCCCGGCGTCGGTGAGAACCTCCAGGACCACCCCGAGGGCGTCATCATGTGGGACGCCAAGCAGCCCATGGTGACCAGCTCCAACCAGTGGTGGGAGATCGGCATCTTCGCCGACACCGAAGAGGGACTGGACCGCCCGGACCTGATGTTCCACTACGGCTCCGTGCCCTTCGACATGAACACCGCGCGGCACGGCTACCCGACCTCCGAGAACGCCTTCTGCCTCACCCCGAACGTCACCCGCGCCCGCTCCCGCGGCACGGTCCGGCTGCGCACCCGCGACTTCCGCGACAAGCCGAAGGTCGACCCGCGCTACTTCACCCACGAGCACGACGTACGGGTGATGACGTACGGGCTGCGCCTCGCCCGCGAGATCGCCGCGCAGCCGGCGCTGGCGGACTGGGCGGGCGCCGAGCTGGCCCCGGGCCCGGACGTGCGCACCGACGACGAGCTGCTGGACTACATCACCAAGACCCACAACACCGTCTACCACCCGGCCTGCACGGTGAAGATGGGCGCCGACGACGACGCCATGGCGCCGCTGGACGCCCGGCTGCGCGTCAAGGGCATCCAGGGACTGCGCGTCGCGGACGGCTCGGTCATGCCGGAGCTGGTCACGGTCAACCCGTGCATCACCACCATGATGATCGGCGAGAAGTGCGCCGACCTGCTCAAGGAGGACCGCTAGCCGGTCCGGTCGGGCGCTTCCTCAGCGCGCTTCCTTGCGGAACGGCGGCGGTGCCGTGCCGTCCACGACGGAGCGTGCCAGGTCGTGGAGGCTGCGCTGGTGCGCACGCGCGTACCGGCGCAGCTCCGCGAACGCCCCGTCCACCGGGCAGCCGAACCGCTCGGCGAGCATCCCCTTGGCCTGCTCGATGACGATCCGGCTGTGCAGCGCCTGCTCCAGCTGCCGGGCGTGGTCACGGGTGCGCCGGTGCCGCAGGTGCAGCGCCGCGGCGCCGGCGAGCGCCGGCACCGGCGCCGACCGGTCACCCGGCCAGGGAGTGGCCACGTCGCAGTACAGCACCAGCGCGCCCAGCGGCGCGCCCGGCCGCGCGGCGCCGGAACCTTCCCCGTGCGCCACATCGGCCAGCGGCACCGTGCGGACCAGGAGGACTCCCCACTCCCGTGCCCGCGCCGCGAACCGCGGCCAGCGGGCGGCCGCCGGGCCCTCCAGCGGTATCTCGTCCGCCGCCGCACCGGCCAGGGTGTCCCGTACCGGGCCCTCGCCCAGCTGCTCCTCCAGCTCCCGCAGCCGCTCGGCCCGGGGGCCCGAAGCGGCGGTGACCGGCGGCCGCCCGGCCAGCACGGTCACCGCGTCCGGGACCGGCTCACCGCCCAGCAGCCGTACGTACTTGATCAGGGACGCGGCGTGCGCGGCCGGCTCCCGGTCCTCGGGCGAGGCCAGATCCAGCAGCGCACGGGTCAGCAGCCACTCGTGCTCGGACGCCGGGCAGTGCGGCAGTCGAGGCGTGGTCGGTTCTGACGCGTCCGTCTCGAGGCGCGGCATCGGAAATGCCTCCATTCAGACAGTCAATGCCCGTGCGGGGCCCGCCGATATCCATTTTGCGTAGCATAAGGACACCAAGCGCAGTCGGCTGCTCACGCCGCCGGGGAGCGTGAATCCGAGGGACGGGGCGGCGATGCCGGGGGAGCGCGGCGGCGGCAGAGCACGGCGGGCCCAGTGCGGCCTGCGGACCTTCCGCACCGCCGACGTCGAGCACGCCCGCGCCTGGATCGCCGACACACTCTCCTACCCGGTGGTGCTGAACCCCCTCACCGACCCCGCCGACTTCGCCTTCGCCATGAGCACGCTGCCGCTGGGCCCCGTCACCCTCGCCACCCTGACCTACGGCGCCGACGTCCTCAGCAGGAGCGAGGGACTGGGCGTCGCGTACCACATCAACGTGGTGCGCAGCGGACAGGCGGTGCAGTCCCACCGTGGCGAGGTGTTCCGGGCCACCGCCACCGACGGCCGGGTCCCGGTCTTCGAGCCGACCGGCGCCCTCACCGGCGAACTGGACGCCGCGGCCGAGGTGCTGGCCCTGAGCTTCGACCGGCAGGCGGTGGAGAGCGCGCTGGAGGAGCACCTCGAACACTCCGTGCGCCCGCTGCACTTCCCCGGCGGCCTGGACCCGTACCACGGCCGGGGGCTCACCCTCGTCTCGCTGGCCCGCAGCCTCGCCGGCGAACTGACCGCGCCGACCGGCCTTCTGGCCCATCCCGCGGTGGTCACCGGCCTGGCGGACGCGCTGCTCACCACGATGCTGTACGCCACCCCGCACCAGTACCGCGAGGAGCTGGCCGACCCGGCCGCCCGCACCTGCCCGCGCCCGGTCAAGCGCGCCGTGGACGCCATGCAGGCCGACCCCGCGCACCCCTTCACCGTGCTGGAGCTGGCGCGGCTCGCCGGCGTCGCGCCGCGCTCCCTGCAGGCCGGCTTCCGGCAGCACCTGGAGACCACGCCGATGGCCTATCTGCGCCGGCTGCGGCTGGAGTGCGCCCACCGCGAGCTGGTCAGCGCCGGTCCGGCCGTCTCGGTCACCGAGGTCGCGGGCCGCTGGGGCTTCACGCACCTGGGCCGCTTCGCCGCCGCCTACCGGGCCCGTTACGGCAAGCTGCCCTCCCAGGTACACCGCCGCTGACATCCCGGGGTCATTTCCCCTGGTGGGCGTCGCGCGCGGTGTCCACGAACGCTTCCAGCGCGGCCCAGAAGGGGGAGTACGCGGCGTCGAACCGCGCCTCGGCGGCGGCCCAGTCCGCCCCGCCCGGTCCGGCCGCCAGCGCCTGCTGGATCGCGGCGTGGAAGTCGCCCGTCGACTTCTGCACCCGGAGCGCCGCGGCGGCCGCGGTCAGCGGCCCCTCCAGCTCCACGACCCGCACACAGCGGCGGATCTTGGCGTACTCCGCCACCTGACGCTCGCTGAGCTGCTGCAGAGCCGCCGTGCTCCCGTCGGCGTCCGGCTGCCGCAGCACGTCCGAGACCTCCCAGAACAACTCGCCCATGATGTGCGTCTGTTCGATCAGGTCCAGGTAGGCGGTGCGGCGGCTCTCCCGGAGGCGTTCGCGGCGCTGGGAGTCGGCGGCGGTCTCGGCCTGGATGCGGGCCGCCCGGGTGCTGCCGCGGCTGGTGACCCAGCTGGCCAGTACGGCGGTGCCGCCGGTGACCGCGGCGATCGAGAGGGTCCACAGGGTGCTTTCGGCCATGGTCGGCAACCGTACCGGCCGGGCCCGCGACCGTACCGGCCGGGCGGCTCGGCCACCCGGCCGGTACGGCCGTTCATGCGTGACGGTGCGTCAGCCGACGGAGACCGCCGACCAGGCCGCCGCCACCGCCTTCTGCTCGGCGCTGTCCGCGCCGTACAGGTCCTTCGCCGCGTTCAGCGTGGCCGTGCGGGCCGCGGCGTAGTTGGTCCCGGACGTCATGTAGACCGTCAGCGCCCGGTACCAGATCTTGCCGAGCTTGTCCTTGCCGATGCCCTGCACCGTACTGCCGTTGCAGGTGGGGGAGTTGTGCGTGACGCCGCCGATGACCTTCTGGCCGCTGCCCTCGGCGAGCAGGTACGCGAAGTGGTTGGCGACCCCGGACGAGTAGTGCACGTCGAGGTCCTTCACCTTGGAGTTCCAGCAGTCCGCCGACTTCGTGTCCTTGGACGGCTTGTCCATGTAGCGCAGCGCCGCCTGCCCGAAGTCCGGCCGGACGATCTTCTCGCCGATGAGGTAGTCGCCGGGGTCGCTCGCGTTCTTCGCGTAGAACTCCACGAGCGTCCCGAAGATGTCGGACGTCGCCTCGTTCAGGCCCCCGGACTCACCGCTGTACGTGAGGTTCGCGGTCGCGGCGGTGACCCCGTGCGACATCTCGTGCCCGGCCACGTCGAGCGCGACCAGCGGCCCGAAGACCTTGCCGTCGCCGTCCCCGTACGTCATGCAGAAGCAGTTGTCGTCCCAGAAGGCGTTGTTGTAGCCGCTGCCGTAGTGCACGCGGTTGTACGAGCCCTTGCCGTCCCCGGCGATGCCGTTCCTGCCGTGCACGTTCTTGTAGTAGTCCCAGGTGGTGTCCGTGCCGTACTGGGCGTCCACCGCGGCCGAGGCGCGGTCGGCGGTGGTGCCGCTGCCCCAGTGGTTGTCCGCGTCGGTGAAGAGGGCTGCGGGGGCGCGGCCCCAGCAGATGCCGAGGATGCAGGAGTCCGTCTTGTTCTGCGCGTCGCCGGTGTAGGTCCCGCCGCGCGTGGCGTCCTTGAGCTGGTAGCTGCTGCCGGACTGGGTGGTCTCCAGCGGCACGGTCCCGCCGTACAGCGACTTGCCGTCGCCGGTCACGGTCTTCAGCCGGTCCCAGGAGTCGATCGCCTTGCCGGTACGGGCGTTGGTGAGCACGACGTGCGCCGCGGGGTTGCCCCGGCCGTCCCGGCCGGCGGCGGTGGTGCGCCAGGCGAGCTGCGGCGCGCCGTGCAGTGCGTCGATGACCAGCAGCGGCTTGGCGGTGACCTTGCTCAGCGCGGTACCGGAGTTGGCGGCGCGCAGCGCCTCGGTGCCCAGCCCCGCGGCCTTCTCCGCGCTGATCAGGGGCTTGACGGTGGGGACGGCGAGGTCGCTGCGGGTGGCCCGGGAGGCGCCCTCGTAACTGCCGTCGGGGGAGAGGTGGACGACCAGGTCGCCGCCGAGTACGGGGATACCGCCGAAGGTGCGGTCGTAGCGGACGTGCCGGCTGCCGTCGGAGTCGATGACGACGTCGCGTACGGAGGTGTCCTGGCCGGCGGTGACGGCGAGTTGGGTGGCGTGCGCGGCGAGCGCGGCGTCGGCGCTGCGGACGGCTTCGGTGCGGTCGGGGGCGGGCTGGGCGATGGCGGTGGCGGGCAGGGCGGCGGCGACCAGAGCGGCCGCCGCCGTGGCTATGACGCCGGTGGCGAGGCGCGTTCTCGATCTCAACGATCTCATCGGACTCCTCGGGCGGTGGGGGAGAGCGGCCGGCGCGCGGGCAGGCGCACTGATGGCGGGTCACATCAAACGTCCATGTCAACGAACGTTAAGCGTCCATGACAGCGCCATGACAACAGCCTGTCCATACCCTCCCCGCGACGGGCACATGCCCGGCACGGGTCCTACGCGTCGTCGCCTTCCAGTGCGTACCGCGCCGGCTGCATCGTCCGCTCCGAGGGCACGACCTGCGCCACCTGCTCCGCGATTTCCTTGAGGCGGGGAGCGAGTTCACCGATGCGCGCGTCGGGGAGGCGCACGGAGGGGACCTGGACGACGACGGCGGCGTGCGCGTATCCCTGGGCACCGAGTACCGGCGCCCCGATGCAGCGCACGCCCTCCACGTTCTCCTCGTTGTCGACGCTGTAGCCACGCTCCCGGGTGCGCGCCAGCTCCCGCGCGAACTCCGCGGGCGTCGTCACGGTGTGCGGGGTCACCGCGGGCAGCCGCTCGGGCAGGGCGGCCAGATAGTCCTCGGCGTCCTCGGCGAAGGCCATCATCGCCTTGCCCGAGGCCGTGGAGTACAGCGGGAAGCGCGCCCCCGGGTGCTGCTCGAAGCGGAGCGGCAACGTGGACTGGACGCGCATCACCACCACCGACTCGCCGCCGTCCCGCACGACGAGGTTGACCGACTCGTTCGTCTCCTCGTTGAGCTGCTTCAGCAGCGGCATGGCGCGGTCGGCGCCGAGCGCCCGCTGCGCCGCCTGGCCGAGCAGGATGGCCGTACTGCCCAGGTAGTACCCCTCCGTCGCGGGATTGCGGCTGAGGAAGCCCTCGGCGGCCAGCGCGCCGACGACGCGGTGCGCGGTGCCGGGCGTGAGGCCGAGGCGCTGCACGATCTCGGTCACCTGGACGTCGCCCTCGGCCTCTATGAACAGCCGCAGCACGGCCATCGCGCGGCCGATGGCCTGGGTTCCGGCCGGGGTGTCGGGTGCCTTGGCGCGTCGCTCACTCACCCGCGGCAGCCTACCGAGCCGTGCACGCCCATTGACGGCGGGCACCTGCCGCCCTAGCTTGGCGGCAGCTCCACAATGTGGATGGCCTTCCAAAGATCTTCCCAGGCTCCGGACGCCAGGCCCGCGGACCTCCCTCACGCTCCGCCCGACCGGCTCCCTTATGCACGCCAGGAGACTTCATGCCGCACTTCGAGCACCCCACCGAGACCGTCTTCACCTGGGCCGCGCCGCCCCTGAAGTTCGGCCTCGGCGCCCTCGCCGAGACCGGCCAGGACCTGCGCGCCCTCGGCGTCACCAACGCCCTGGTCATCACCGACCCGGGCGTCGCCGCGAGCGACGTACCCGACCGCGTAGCCCATGCGATCAAGGCCGCGGGCCTGGGCTGCGACATCTTCGACGGCGTCGCCGTCGAGCCCACCGACGCGAGCATCGAGGAAGCCGTCGCCTTCGCCCGCGCCGGCGACTGGGACGGCTACGTCGCGGTCGGCGGCGGCTCCGCCATGGACACCGCCAAGGCCGTCAACCTCCTCACCACCCAGCCCGGCACGCTCATGGACTACATCGCCCCGCCCATCGGCGGCGGCAAGGTCCCCGAACTCCCCGTCAAGCCCCTCATAGCCGTCCCCACCACCGCCGGCACCGGCTCCGAGGCCACCACCATCTGCGTCGTCGACCTCCTCGACCTGCGCCTGAAGGCCGGCATCAGCCACCCCCGGCTGCGCCCCGCGCTCGCCGTCGTCGACCCGCTCACCACCCTGTCGGTACCGCCCGCCGTCACCGCCGCCAGCGGCATGGACGTCCTCACCCACGCCGCCGAGAGCTACACCGCGCTCGCCTTCGACGCCCGCCCCGCCTTCCCCGACGCCGCCGCCCGCGCCGCGTTCTGCGGCGCCAACCCGATCAGCGACGTCTGGTGCGAGAAGGCCATGGAACTGGTCGGCAAGCATCTGCGCCGCGCCGTCATGAACGGCAACGACCTGTCCGCGCGGTACGGCATGGCGTACGCCTCCGCCGTCACCGGCATGGGCTTCGGCAACGCCGGTACGCACATCCCGCACGCCAACGCGTACCCCATCGCCGGCGCCGTCGAGAACTACCGTGCCGAGGGCTACCCGGACATGCCGATGGTCCCGCACGGCCAGGCCGTCGCGTCCACCGCCATGGCCGCCTTCCGCTTCACCTACCCGGCGGACCCGCAACGCCACCTGCGCGCGGCCGAGCTGATCGGCGGCCGGCCCGTCGACCCCGACGAGGGCGCCGAGGCGCTGCCCCGCGTCCTGCGCGAACTCCAGCACGACATCGGCATGCCCCACGGCATCGCCGCCTTCGGCTACACCGAGTCCGACCTGGACACCCTGGTCGCCGGCACGATGAAGCAGTCGCGCCAGCTCTCCGTCGTACCGCGCCCGCTCACCACCGACGCGGCCGGCCGGATCTTCCGCGAGTCGCTCCGCAACTGGTGAAGGGAGCGCAGCCGTGCAACACACCGCCCCCGAGCAGCAACAGGCCAGTCCGATCGGCAGAATCGCGCTGGCCGGCGCCATCGGCACCACCATTGAGTGGTACGACTTCTTTCTCTACGGAACCGCCGCGGGCATCGTCTTCGACAAGCTCTTCTTCCCGAAGTTCGACAGCCTCGTCGGCACCCTGATCGCCTTCGCGACCTTCGCCATCGGCTTCGTGGCGCGCCCCCTCGGCGGCATCGTCTTCGGCCACTTCGGCGACCGCGTAGGGCGCAAGACCGCCCTGATCACCACGATGTTCATCATGGGCGCCGGCACCTGCCTCATCGGCGTCCTGCCCACCTACGACACCATCGGCATCTGGGCCCCGGTCCTGCTCGTCGTCCTCCGCATCCTCCAAGGGATCGGCATCGGCGGCGAATGGGGCGGCGCGGTCCTGATGTCCGTCGAACACGCCCCGGAAGGCCGCAAGGGCTACTACGGCAGCTGGCCCCAGATCGGCGTCCCCGCCGGCCTCATGCTCGGCACCGGCGTCTTCGCGCTGCTCTCCTCCGTCCTGGACAGCGAGCAGTTCCTCGCCTGGGGCTGGCGCATCGCCTTCCTGCTCAGCGCCGTCCTCGTCCTCATCGGCCTCTACATCCGCCTCCAGGTCTACGAGACGCCCGCCTTCCGCTCCGTACGCGACCAGCACACCCGGGCCCGCATCCCCCTCGTCGAACTGCTCCGCACCTCCAAGGTCAATCTGTTGCTGGGCATGGGCACCCGCATGGCCGAGGGCATCGCCTTCAACACCTGGGGCGTCTTCGCCATCGCGTACACCACCACCGAACTGCACGTGCCCCGCACCCACGCCCTCATCGGCGTCATGGCGGCCGCCGCCGTCTGCGTGCCCATGATCCCGCTGTGGGGCGCGCTCTCCGACCGCTTCGGGCTGCTGCGCACCTTCGGCCTGGGCGCCGCCCTCTTCGGCGCCTCCGCCGTCCCCGCCTTCGCGCTCTTCGACACCGGCTCCGTCCTCGTCATCGGCGGCACCCTCGTCGTCACGCTCGGCCTCTTCTACGGAGCGATGTACGGGCCGCAGGCCGCCCTGTACGCCGACCTGTTCCCCGCCAACGTCCGCTACAGCGGCGTCTCCTGCGTCTACCAGGTCTCCGGCGTCTTCGCGAGCGGCTGCACCCCGCTGATCCTCACCGCGCTCCTCCAGGCGGGCGGCGGCAGTCCCTGGCTGATGGTCACCTACATCGTCGGGATGTCCGCGCTCAGCCTGCTCTGCGTCGTCCTCATCGCCCTGCGGAGGCGGCGCCGCGCCCCCGCATCCGCCTCGGAATCGTCGGACAAGGAGTGTCATGCGCCCGTCGCCGAAGTCCCGGCCCAGCAGTGAGACCGGTGGCGAGACCGGCAGCGTGACCGGTGCCGGGCTCGTCGCGGAGCTGCGCCGCGCCGGCGTGACCGGGGCCGACGCCTCCGGCCTCGCCCGCTCCCTCTACGCCTCCGACGCCTCGCTGTACCGCATCAGCCCGCTGGCCGTGGTCACCCCGCGGCACACGGACGAGATCGCCGCCGTACGGGAGGTGTGCGCCGAGCACCGGGTGCCGGTCACGATGCGCGGCGCGGGCACGTCCATCGCCGGGAACGCGGTCGGCCCGGGCGTCGTCATCGATGCGAGCCGCCATCTCGACCGCGTCCTGGAGATCGACCCCGAGGCGCGGACGGCACTGGTCGAACCGGGCGTCGTACAGGCTCAGCTGCAACGCGAGGCCGCCCCGTACGGCCTGCGCTTCGGCCCCGACCCCTCCACCCACAACCGCGCCACCCTCGGCGGCATGATCGGCAACAACGCCTGCGGGTCACGGGCGCTGGGGTACGGCCGGACGAGCGACAACGTGCTCGGGCTGGACGTGCTGACGGGGGCGGGGGAGCGGCTGCGGCTGGGTGACGTACCGCAGCCGACGCCGGATTCGGCACTCCTGGACGGTCTCCGCCGTACCATCAGCAGAGAACTCGCCGTTGTACGCACCGAGTTGGGACGCTTCCCCCGCCAGGTCTCCGGTTACGCCCTCGAACACCTCCTGCCCGAGCGCGGCTTCGACGTGGCCCGGGCCCTGGTCGGCAGCGAAGGCACCCTGGGGCTCACCCTGGGCGCCCGGCTGCGGCTCGTCCGCGACGCCCCGCACCGCGTCCTCACCGTTCTCGGCTACCCCACGATGGCGGACGCCGCCGACGCCGTACCGGCGCTCCTGAAGCACACGCCGGTCGCCTGCGAGGGCCTCGACGCCCGCATCGTCCGCACGGTCACCGCCCGCAGGGGCCGCTCGGCCGTCCCCGCCCTCCCGCGCGGCGAGGGCTGGCTCCTCGTCGAACTCGTCGGCGAGAGCGTGCCGTACCTGGTGGACGCCGCGGCCCGGCTCGTACGGGACGCCGGCGCACTGGACTCCCGTACCGTCTCCGACCCCGCCGAGGCCGCGGCGCTGTGGCGGATCCGCGAGGACGGCGCCGGGCTCGCCGCCCGCACCCCCGACGGCGCGCCGGCCCACGCCGGCTGGGAGGACGCCGCCGTACCGCCCGACCAACTGGGCTCGTACCTCCGTGAGTTCGAGGAACTCCTCGCCGACCACCACCTCACCGGCGTCCCCTACGGCCACTTCGGGGACGGCTGCCTCCACCTCCGCATCGACTTCCCGCTCGACGCCCCCGGCGGCACGAAGGTCATGCGCGACTTCCTCTTCGCGGCCGCCCGCCTCGTCGCCCGGCACGGCGGCTCCCTCTCCGGCGAACACGGCGACGGCCGCGCCCGCGGCGAACTCCTGCCGCTCATGTACTCACCCGCGGCCCTCGCGCTCTTCACGCGGGTCAAGGCCCTCTTCGACCCCGACGACCTCCTCAACCCCGGCGTCATCGTCCGCCCCGACCCCGTCGACCACGCCGTGCGCGCCGCGGCCGCCCGCCCCCTGACCCGCCGCGAACTCCCCACCCTGGCCCTCGCCCACAGCGCCGACCGTGGCGATCTCTCCCGCGCCGTGCACCGCTGCACCGGTGTCGGCAAGTGCCGTGCCGACACCACCGCCACCGGCGGCGTGATGTGCCCCAGCTACCTCGCCACCCGGGAGGAGAAGGACTCCACCCGCGGCCGCGCCCGCGTCCTCCAGGACGTCGTCTCCGGCGCCCTCGGCCCGGACGGCTGGCGCTCGCCCGCCCTGCACGAAGCGCTCGACCTCTGCCTCGCCTGCAAGGGCTGCTCCTCGGACTGCCCCACGGGCACGGACATGGCCGCCTACAAGGCGGAAGCGCTGCACCAGAGGTACGGGCGCGGCTTCCGCCGCCTGCGCCCCCGCAGCCACTACGCGCTGGGGTGGCTGCCCCGCTGGACCCGGCTGACCGCCCGTATACCGGGCGCGGCACGGGCGGCGAACGCGGTGCTGCGGTCCCGGCTGCTGCACCCGCTCCTCACCTGGGGCGCAGGCGTCGACGCCCGGCGGTCCCTGCCCGCCTTCGCGAGCACGACCTTCCGCCGCTGGTTCGCGGACCGTGCGGCGCCCGGCGAGGCGCCTTACGGTGACGTGGTCCTCTTCGTCGACACCTTCACCGACGCCTTCGCACCGGACACGGGCCGAGCGGCGGTCGCCGTACTGGAAGCCGCGGGCTACCGCGTCAGGGTCACCGAGCGCCCCGTGTGCTGCGGCCTCACCTGGATCACCACGGGCCAGCTGGACGCCGCCCGGGCCCGCGTGCGCGCCACCGTCCGCGCCCTCCTCCCGTACGTACGCGCGGGCATACCGGTCGTCGGCCTCGAACCGTCCTGCACCGGAGTACTGCGCGCGGACGCGGCGGAGCTTCTGGGCGGGCACGGCGCATACGGGGCCGCGGCGGGCGAGGCGGCCGAGGTCGCCGCCGCGACGCGCACCCTCGCCGAAGTGCTCACCGCCACGCCCGATTGGTCGCCCCCCGACCTCACCGGCACGAAGGCCGTCGCCCAGCCGCACTGCCACCACCACGCCGTCATGGGCTGGGACCCGGACGCCGCGCTGCTCGCCGCGGCCGGTGCGGAGGTCGAACGCCTCGGCGGCTGCTGCGGCCTGGCCGGCAACTTCGGCGTCGAACGCGGCCACCACGACGTCTCCGTCGCCGTCGCCGAACACGGTCTCCTCCCGGCCGTACACCGCTCGGCACCCGGCACCCTGCTCCTCGCCGACGGCTTCAGCTGCCGCACCCAGCTCGCCGACCTGGCCGGACGGCGGGGGACGCATCTGGCGGAACTGCTGGCGCGCGGGCTCAGCCCCCGATGAGGCGCAGTGCGCCCCAGAGGGCCACCACCGACAGGGACAGTGCCGCGGGCACCGTGATCAGGCCGAGGCGGGTGAAGTCCTTGAGCACGACGTCGGTGTCGTGCGCGTGCAGGATGCGCCGCCACAGGAGCGTGGCCAGGGACCCCGCGTAGGTGAGGTTCGGGCCGATGTTGACGCCGAGCAGGACGGCGAGCACCGCGCCGGGGCCGCCCGGCGCGGTCAGCGGGATCAGGACGAGTACCGCGGGCAGGTTGTTGATGACGTTGGCCAGTACGGCGGCCAGCGCGGCGACGCCGAGCAGCGCGGGCAGCGACGTGCCGTCGGGGACCAGGCGGCCGAGCGCGTCGGCGAGCCCGTTGTCGACCACTGCGCGCACCACGATGCCGAGCGACAGCACGAAGGCGAGGAACGGCAGCGAGAGCGAGCCCAGGACGGCGCGGACGGTCGTACGGCGGCGGGCGAGCGTGCGCGCCGCGAGCACCAGCGCGCCGGCCGCCGCCGCCCACGCCGGGTCGATGCCGAGCGCGGAGGCGAGCACGAAACCGGCCAGCGTGCAGACCACGGTGACCAGCGCGAACACGGGTACGGACGGGGGCTCCGCGGCCTCCGGCGGCGGCGCGTCCGCGTCCAGATCGGCGGCGAAGTAACGGCGGAAGACCACGTACTCGGTACCGATGGCGACCAGCCACGGCAGCGCCATCAGCGCCGCGAAGCGCGTGAAGCTCAGCCCGCTCGCCGCGAAGGCCAGCAGGTTCGTGAGGTTGGACACCGGGAGGAGGAGCGAGGCGGTGTTCGAGAGATGCGTGCAGGCGTACACATGCGGGCGCGCGCGGGCGCCGAGCCGGGCCGCCGTCGCGAAGACGACCGGGGTGAGCAGCACGACGGTGGCGTCCAGGCTCAGTACCGCGGTGATCGCCGAGGCGAGGCCGAAGACGGCGGCCAGCAGCCGCCGGGGGCTCCCCGCCGCCGCCCGCGCCATCCAGGCGCCGCACGCCTCGAAGAGCCCTTCGTCGGCGCACAGCCGGGCCAGTACCAGTACGGCCGCGAGGAAGCCGATCACGGGGCCGAGCCGCTCGGCTTCCTCGCGCGCGTGGTCCAGCGGGATCGCCCCGGTCACGAGGACGACCCCGGCGGCCGGCACCGCGACGGCCGCCTCCGGTAGCTGGAACGGCCGTACGACCGCGCAGACGAGCACGAGGACGAGCAGTGCCGCGGAGAGCGTTTCCGCGAGGGGGGTGTTCAGGATCGGTCCTTTCCGGTCCGCAAGGGTCGGACAAATGTCGCAGAGTATGCGCTGGCCAGGCGTCATGGTGCAGGATGGGGGCAACGGATGGCGCGGCACGCGTGTCATGCGCCGTCAGGTTTGTATGTATATCCCTAGAATTGCTCGATGCAGATACCGCAGCTGCCCAGCGCCCTTGCGAGCGAGGTGATCCGGTGACCCGCCCCGACGCCACCGACGAACAGTGGGAGGGCCTCGCTGAGGTCGTCCCGCTGCGCGGCGGCCGCGAGTGGCCCTCGTGGCCCGACCACCGGGCCCTGCCCGACGACGAACCGAGCGAGGCGTCCCGGCGGTTCATCGTCATCCGCGTCCAGACCTTCGCCGACGCCCGCGAGGTCGCCGAGCACCTCATGGCCCAAGTGCCCGTGCTGCTCGACCTGAGCAGCGCCGACACGGACGTGGCCAAGCGCATCCTCGACTTCTCCAGCGGCGTCGTCTTCGGCATCGGCAGCGGCATGCACCGCGTCGACACGAATGTCTTCCTGCTCGCCCCGGTCGGCACGGAGGTCGACGAACCGCGGGCGGGGGCGGCGCCGCGCCCGTAGGCACAGCGCCGGCGTCCCCCGTTCGTAGGAACGGCCGTCCGGCGTAACGGTTCTCCGGTGGCGCGGCTCTCTAGCGTTCCCGGCATGGACCCCTGGAGCGGTACGGACGAGGCGACACCGGCGAGCGCGACCGCGGGCGTGGCCGCTGCCGTGACCGTGGGCGCGGATGCGGATGCGGATGCGGACGCCGCCCCGAGCGCGGCCGCCGAGGCGAGCGGGCCGCCTCATCCGGCTGAGGCGAGCGGGCCGACCCGCCCTCTCGTCACCGAGTTGCGCCTGTCCGCCTTCAAGTCGCACCGCGGCGCGACCTACCCGCTCGGCCCCCTCACACTGTTCGCCGGCCCGAGCGGCAGCGGCAAGTCGAGCGCCCTCCAGGCGTACGGGCTGCTCGTCCGGCTCGGCGCCGGCGAGCCGCTGGACCGGGCGCTCGCCGCCGTACCGGGCGGGGCCGCGGCCTGCGTGCCGGACCGGGCCACGCCGGACGCCCAGGGACGGCGCGGCTTCCGGCTCGGCTGCACGGTCGACGGACCGGCCGGCCCGACCCGCCTCGACGTCGCCGTGCAGACGGAGCCCGAGCTGCGGATCGCCGGCGAACGGCTCACCGGCGGCGGGCGCACGCTGTTCACCACCGCGCTCACCGACCCCGGCCGCCGCACGGTGCAGGCCGCGTGGCACACCGCCGGTGCCACGCCCGTCACCCGCGCGCCGCTCCCCGACGACCGGCTGGGCACCGCACTGCTGCCGCTGCGCGTCGCGGGCACGACGGCCGGCCAGCGCCTGGTACTGGCCGCCGCCGAACAGACCCTGATCGCCCTGCGCTCCTCCTTCCTCTGCGACCCACGCCCCGAGGCAGTACGCGCGGTGGCACGCGGCAGCCGGCCCGGGGCTTCGGGGGCGGGCGTGGCGGACGCCTCCGAAGGCGCACGGCTGCGGCCGGACTGCGGCAATCTCGCCGCCGTACTGGAGCGCACGAGCCGGGAGTGCGCCACCCGCCACGCGGCGCTCGTCGCCGCGGTACGCGCCGGCTGTCCGGGCCCGGTGCAGGGGCTCCGCGCGGAGGCCGCTGTACGGCAGGACGCGGGCCGGCCGGGCGGCGTAGCGAGTGATGTACCGGGTGACGTGCCGGCGGTGCGGGCCGTGCTGGAGCGGGGCGGCGGACGCGGGGCGCTGCCCGTGGACTGGCTGGGCGACGGCGAGCTGCGCTATCTCGCGTTGGCGCTGGTGCTGCTGACCGGCCCCGGAGTGCTGGCCGTCGACCCGGTCGCCGAGGTGCTGCCGGCCCGTCAGGTGCTGACCGTGGTGGTGGACGGGCTGGACCGCTGCCTGGACCGGCGGCAGTCGGCCGAGCTGTTCGCGCTGGCCGTACGGATGGCGGCGCGCGGCCACATCCGGCTGCTGGGGACGGTCACGGACGCCTCGGCCGCCGCCCGGCTGCCGGAGGTCGGGGTGCTACACCTGGGGGCATGAGTGAAGATCTTGAGACCTTGCAGCGCCGGCTGGCCGACTTCGCGGCGGCCCGGGACTGGCAGCAGTACCACACGCCGAAGAACCTCGCCGCGGCGCTCAGCGTCGAGGCGTCCGAACTGGTCGAGATTTTCCAGTGGCTGACTCCGGAGCAGTCCGCCAAGATCATGACCGACCCGGCGTCCGCGGCGCGGGTCGAGGACGAAGTGGCGGATGTGCTGGCGTACTTGCTCCAGTTCTGCGGCGTACTGGGCATCGACGCGGCGGCCGCGCTCGCCGCGAAGATCGAGCGCAATGAGGAACGATTCCCCGCGAATCGACCCGACCGTCACTCTCCGGAGTGATGGATCTCGCAAACTCGCCTTAGTTGTCCACAGATTTGCGAATTACTCTAGCGCTTTCGGCGGTTCCAGTTCACTCTGGGTAGTGGCAGGTGTGCGCAAGGCAGCGGACGAGGCAAGGGAAGGGGTCGTGCATGGATGCGGTGCGGATCATCGCGGCCAGTCGGCACGGTCTGGCCCAGGCACGGACGGTCCAGGACATCGTCATAGAGGCGTGGCAGGCGCAGGCCCTGGCGGAGGCGGTCGGCAGCCTCCTGGCGATATCCGGACCGTTCGAGGTGCGGGCCAAGGCGCGAAGGCTGGGCGAGGCGGGAGGGCGGTCCGGCGCAGCGGTGCTGTGTCCGGTCCCGAGAACGTACGGTCCCAGGGCGGCCCAGCTGTCCGAAGTCCAGGACAGCAAGGTGGCGTTGACGGACCTGTGCGGCCTGCTGGCCGAGGTGTGCGAGGCACTGGTCAGCGTCGTCTGCGCCGCGGAGGAGGACGGACTCTACTGGACCTGCGTGGAGGCGATGGACGCCGCCGACGAGTCCCGCGACCGCGCCGCCGCCATCCTCAAACAACTCCTGGTCCGCGACCGCCCCCACGACCGCGACTTAGCCTGACGAACAGCCGGACACCTCGCGTGGGGGAGAGGGTCGGGTGGTGGGTAGCTGGTCGGTCGTTGGGCGTTGGTGGGCGGCCGTTGGTGGGCGTGGGCAGTGGGTGGTGGTGCGGGAGGTGGGGGGAGGGGAGGGGGAAGATGGGGGGATGGATCTGCGAATTTTTACCGAGCCTCAGCAGGGCGCCAGCTACGACACCCTCCTCACCGTCGCCAAGGCCACCGAGGACCTCGGCTTCGACGCGTTCTTCCGGTCCGATCACTACCTGCGGATGGGCGCCGTGGACGGGCTGCCCGGCCCCACCGACGCCTGGATCACCCTCGCCGGTCTCGCCCGCGAGACCCAGCGCATCCGCCTCGGCACGCTGATGACCGCCGGCACGTTCCGGCTGCCCGGCGTGCTCGCCATCCAGGTCGCCCAGGTGGACCAGATGTCCGGCGGCCGGGTCGAGCTGGGGCTGGGCGCGGGCTGGTTCGAGGAGGAGCACAAGGCGTACGGCATCCCGTTCCCCAAGGAGAAGTTCGCGCGGCTGGAGGAGCAGCTGGCGATCGTCACGGGGCTGTGGGAGACGCCGGTCGGCGAGGAGTTCTCGTACGAGGGGACGTACTACCAGCTGGAGAAGTCCCCGGCGCTGCCGAAGCCCGCGCAGCGCAAGGTGCCGGTGCTGATCGGCGGGCACGGCGCGACGCGTACGCCGCGGCTGGCCGCGCGGTACGCCGACGAGTTCAACATCCCCTTCGCCTCCCTCGAGGACACCCGGCGGCAGTTCGGCCGGGTGCGGGCGGCGGCCGAGGCGATCGGCCGCAAGGGCGACGACCTGGTGTACTCCAACGCGCTGGTCGCCTGCGTGGGCAAGGACGACGCCGAGGTGGCGCGCCGCGCCGCGGCCATCGGGCGGGACGTGGCGGAGCTGAAGGCGAACGGCCTGGCGGGTTCGCCGGCCGAGGTGGTCGACAAGATCGGCCGGTACGCGGAGGCCGGGGCCTCCCGCTTCTACCTTCAGCTGCTGGACCTCGACGACCTGGACCACCTGGAGATCATCTCCTCGCAGGTGCAGAGCCAGCTGGCCTGAGCGCCGGACCAGTACGGAGGCGTACGGAGGCGTACAAAGGCGTACGGAGTCGGGTGGGCCGATCGCCGGTACCGGTACAGAGCCGGCTGAGCTGATCGCCCGAGGGCTGCGCGGCGCGGCCCCGGCCCCCAGGGGCCGCGCCGCACCCACCTTCCCGGATACCGAGTGATCATCGTCGAATCCGGCCAGGATGGAGGGATGGGATTCCATGTCGACTCAGAGGTCGGTCACCTCCGCCGGGTCATCCTGCACCGTCCCGACCTGGAGCTGAAGCGGCTCACCCCGTCCAACAAGGACGCGCTGCTCTTCGACGACGTGCTGTGGGTGCGGCGCGCGCGGGCCGAGCACGACGCCTTCGCCGACACCCTGCGCGACCGCGGCGTCGAGGTACACCTCTTCGGGGACCTGCTGGCGGAGAGCCTGCGCATCCCGGAGGCGCGGTCGCTGGTGCTGGACCGGGTCTTCGACGAGAAGGAGTACGGGCCGCTGGCCACCGATCACCTCCGGACGGCGTTCGACGAGCTGCCGCTCGCGGAGCTGGTCGAGGCGCTGATCGGCGGGATGACCAAGCGGGAGTTCCTGGAGCGCAACCCCGAGCCGACGTCGGTGCGGTTCCATGTGATGGACCTGGACGACTTCCTGCTCCCGCCGCTGCCGAACCACCTCTTCGCGCGGGACACCTCGGCGTGGGTGTACGACGGCGTGTCGGTGAACGCGATGCGCTGGCCCGCGCGGCAGCGCGAGACGGTCCACTACGAGGCGATCTACCGGTACCACCCGCTCTTCACGCATGAACGTTTCCACGTGTGGTCCGAAGGCCAGGCGGCGTACCCCTCGACGATCGAGGGCGGCGACGTGCTGGTGATCGGCAACGGTGCGGTGCTGATCGGGATGAGCGAGCGGACCACGCCGCAGGCGGTGGAGATGCTGGCCCGCGGGCTGTTCGCGGCCGGCTCCGCGCAGACGATCGTGGCGCTGGACATGCCCAAGCGGCGCGCCTTCATGCATCTGGACACGGTGATGACGATGGTGGACGGCGATACGTTCACGCAGTACGCAGGGCTGGGGATGCTGCGCTCTTACACGATCGAGCCGGGCGCGAGCGAGCAGGAGCTGAAGGTCACCGATCACCCGCCGGAGCACATGCACCGGGCGATCGCGGCGGCGCTCGGTTTGGACGGCGTGCGGGTGCTGACCGCGACGCAGGACGTGCACGCGGCGGAGCGCGAGCAGTGGGACGACGGCTGCAATGTGCTGGCGGTGGAGCCGGGCGTGGTCGTGGCGTACGAGCGGAACGTCACGACCAACACGTTTCTGCGGAAGCGCGGGATCGAGGTGATCACGATCCCGGGGAGCGAGCTGGGGCGGGGACGGGGTGGGCCGCGCTGCATGAGCTGTCCGGTGGAGCGCGATCCGGCGTAGTGAGGGCAGGGGAGCGGGAGGTGGCCGTATACGGCCGGCGGGAGGTGGCCCGTATGCGGCCGGCGCTCGGACGGCTTTGTATAGGGATACGGCTCGTCGTATACACTTCCAGAATTCATCCCGTTCACCGCGACCTAGGAGCCTGCCATGGCGATCGACCTCACGGGCCGCCATTTCCTCAAGGAGCTGGACTTCACCGCCGAGGAGTTCCGCCACCTGATCGACCTTGCGGCGGAGCTGAAGGCCGCGAAGCGCGCGGGCACCGAGGAGCAGCGGCTCAGGGGCCGCAACATCGCCCTGATCTTCGAGAAGACCTCGACCCGTACCCGCTGCTCCTTCGAGGTCGCGGCCGCCGACCAGGGCGCCCACACCACGTACCTGGACCCCTCCGGCTCGCAGATCGGGCACAAGGAGTCGGTGAAGGACACCGCCCGCGTGCTCGGCAGGATGTTCGACGGGATCGAGTACCGGGGCAGCGCCCAGACGAACGTCGAGGAGCTGGCCGCGCACGCGGGCGTGCCGGTCTACAACGGCCTGACCGACGAGTGGCACCCCACCCAGATGCTCGCCGACGTGCTCACCATGATCGAGCACAGCCCCGGCCGGGAGCTCACGGACCTGTCCTTCGCGTACCTGGGCGACGCCCGGTACAACATGGGCAACTCCTACCTGGTCACCGGCGCCCTGCTCGGCATGGACGTACGCATCGTGGCGCCGAAGAAGCTGTGGCCCGAGGAGTCGGTGATCGCCAGTGCCCGGCAGCTCGCGGAGAAGAGCGGCGCCCGGCTGACCCTCACCGAGGACGTCGCCGAAGGCGTGCGCGGCGCGGACTTCGTCGCCACCGACATCTGGGTGTCGATGGGCGAGCCGAAGGAGGTCTGGGACGAGCGGATCGCACTGCTCAGCCCGTACGCCGTGACGATGGACGTGCTGCGCGCCACAGGCAAGGAGAACGTGAAGTTCCTGCACTGCCTGCCGGCCTTCCACGACCTCGGCACGGCCGTCGGCCGCGAGATCTACGCCCGGCACGGCCTGGAGTCGCTGGAGGTCACCGACGCGGTCTTCGAGTCGGCGCACTCGGTCGTCTTTGACGAGGCGGAGAACCGGATGCACACGATCAAGGCGGTCATGGTCGCGACGCTCGGCCGCTGAGCGCGGAGAAGAGCGCATACGCGGAGAAGAGCGCATACGCAGAGAAGGGTGCATACAAATACGCCTCAATGGGCGATCATGCACCATTTCGGTTACCATTGAACCGAACTCAGGGGGACGGGCTCACCAGCCCGTCCCCTTCTCCGTGCCCGCCCACCCCCGCCGGGCACGTCGCACCACCAGGAAGAGAACCACCCCATGTCCGCGTCCGGACTGCGCATCAAGTCCCCCGACCTGCTCGTCGCCGAATCCGGCGCGGATCTCGAAGGCCACGGCCTCAAGCGCACCATGGGCCTCTTCCAGCTGGTGGGCTTCGGCGTCGGCGCGATCGTCGGCACGGGCATCTTCGTCGGCCTGTCGGACACCGTCGCCGAGGCCGGTCCCGCCGTCGTCGTCTCCTTCGTGCTGGCCGCCCTGACCTGCGTCTTCACCGCGTTCTCGTTCGCCGAGCTGGGCGGCGCGATTCCGGTGTCCGGCAGCTCGTACTCCTACGCGTACGCCACGCTCGGCGAGCGCACCGCCTTCCTCGTCGGCTGGTGCCTGCTGCTGGAGTACGGCGTGTCGGTCTCGGCGGTCGCGGTGGGCTGGGGCCAGTACCTCAACGAGCTGCTGGACAGCCTGGTCGGGTGGCAGCTGCCCGCCGCGCTGTCCGCGCCGCCCGGTGACGGCGGCATCGTCAACGTCCCCGCCGTCGTCGTCATGCTGCTCGCCGCCGCGCTCCTCGTACGCGGCATCCGGGAGAGCGCCCGCGCCACCGCCGCGATGGCCGTCCTGAAGATCGGCGTACTGATCCTCTTCTGCGTGATCGCCTTCACCGCCTTCGAGGACGGCAACCTCTCGCCGTTCGCCGCGCAGGGCGTCGCCGGCATCACCTCCGGCGCCTCGCTGGCGTTCTTCTCGTACATCGGCTTCGACGCGGTCACCACGGCGGGCGAGGAGGTCAAGAACCCGCGGCGGAACATCCCCGCCGCGATCCTGATCTGCATCGGCGTGGTCACCGTGCTGTACTGCTTGGTCGCGCTCGCCGCGATCGGCGCGCTCTCCGCCGACGACGTCGCGGACAAGCCCGCCGCGCTCTCCCTGATCGTCGACAGGGTCACCGGCTCGGCGCTGGGCGGCGGGATCATCGCCTTCGGCGCGGTGGTGGCCATCGCGTCGGTCGTCCTCACGGTGATGTACGGCCAGACCCGCATCCTGATGTCGATGTCCCGGGACGGGCTGATCCCGCGGGTGTTCGAACGGATCTCGCCGAAGACGTCGACGCCGGCCCGGGGCACCTGGATCGTCGCGGTCGTCTTCGCGGTCCCGGCCGCTGTCGTGCCGCTGGACGTGGTCATGAATCTGACCACCATCGGGACCCTCGCGGTCATGGCCGTGGTCAACGTCTGCGTCATGCGGCTGCGCCGCACCCGGCCCGAGCTGCCGCGCCGCTTCCGGGTGCCGTTCTTTCCGGTCAGCCCGCTGCTCGGGGTCGCGTTCTGTCTGTACCTGATCTACGGGACGGGGCCGGCGACCTGGCTGCAGTTCGGTGCCTTTCTGGTGGTCGGTGCGGTGGTGTACGCGGTGTACGGGGGCCGGCATTCGCGGCTGGGGGGTGCTGGGCGGAAATCTGTGGGGGAAGTGACGCCGAAGGGGTGAACTTCGCCTGGCATGGGCCCCTCCCTCTCCCCAACCACCGGCGGTAAGGCCCCTCCCCCACCTCCACCGCACTCCCCCGACCGTACCCACCCCCACCGCCCTCCCTCACCCCCTGTGGATAACCCCGTCCCACCCCCACCCCCCGTGGACACCCCTCACCCCGACACCTCCCCCCGAAGCCGGAACCACACCGCCTTCCCCTGCTCGGTCGGCCGGTAGCCGGAGTCCGCGCTGAGGGTGCGGATCAGCAGCAGCCCTCGGCCGCCCTCGTCCAGCAGATCCACCTCCGGGGGCGCGTCGTCGCCCAGCCCCTGCACCGGCGCCGGATCGTTGTCGTGCACCTCCACGTGCTGGTGGCCGCTCGGCAGCACCTCGATGACCAGCTCGATCGGCTTGTCGCCGGGGGTGTGCTCGACGGCGTTGGCCACCAGCTCGCCGGTGAGCAGCTCGGCCGTGTCGCTGTCCGTCGCCACCCGCATGTCCGTGAACGCCATCCGGATCAGGGCACGCGCGATCGGCACCGCGGCTGTGGTGTGCGGCAGCGTGATCCGCCAGGACGGCGGGACGGCTGGCTCCGGCAAGGTGCGTTTCCGTTCGCAGGGGCATGACGTTCGGCGTGATGTCCTCCTATAACGGTACGAATATCCGCTGCGAACGGCTCGTCACCGGCCGTAGCAATGCCGGAACGGCCCGGCGGCCGCCTTATCGCGTACTCGTGACGGCGGTCACGACTGCGTGATAACTTCCCGAAACGGGTAACGCCGGATACCGGCGGATACCGCCAGGCACCAGCCCTCCGGCTGAAGGGGGCACGACGCCCATGAGCCCGTTCACAGGTTCCGCGCACGCCACCGACGCATGGGAACACCTCCGCGTGACCAGGGAGGACGGGGTCGCCACCGTCACCCTCGCGCGCCCGGACACCCTCAACTCCCTCACCTTCGGCGCCTACGCCGACCTCCGCGACCTGCTCGCCGAACTCTCCCGCGAACGTGCCGTACGCGCCCTGGTGCTCGGCGGCGAGGGCCGCGGCTTCTGCTCCGGCGGCGACGTCGAGGAGATCATCGGCGCCACGCTGGAGATGGACACCGGACAGCTGCTGGACTTCAACCGGATGACCGGTCAGGTCGTACGGGCGCTGCGGGAATGCCCGTTCCCGGTCATCGCGGCCGTGCACGGCGTGGCCGCGGGGGCCGGCGCCGTCCTCGCGCTCGCCGCCGACTTCCGCGTCGCCGACCCCTCGGCGCGCTTCGCCTTCCTCTTCACCAAGGTCGGGCTCTCCGGCGGCGACATGGGCGCGGCCTACCTGCTGCCCCGCGTCGTCGGCCTCGGGCACGCCACCCGGCTGCTGATGCTGGGGGAGGCCGTGCGCGCCCCCGAAGCCGAGCGCATCGGGCTGATCAGCGAGCTGGCCGAGGAGGGAAAGGCGCACGAGACGGCCGCCGCGCTGGCCCGCCGGCTCGCGGCCGGCCCCGCACTCGCCCACGCCCAGACCAAGGCGCTGCTCACCGCCGAGCTGGACATGCCGCTCGCGGCGGCCGTCGAGATGGACGCGGCGACCCAGGCGCTGCTGATGAACAGCTCCGACTACGCGGAGTTCCACGCGGCGTTCACCGCCAAGCGCAGCCCGAAGTGGCAGGGCAAATGAGCCCGGGGGAGGGGGCGCTGCCCGGCGGCCGGGTGGCCGTCATCGGCGGCGGCCCCGGCGGCCTGTACGCGGCGGTCCTGCTCAAGCGCCTGGATCCGGCCCGCGAGGTCACCGTCTGGGAGCGCAATGCGCCCGACGACACCTTCGGCTTCGGCGTGGTCCTCTCGGACGAGACGCTGGGCGGCATCGAACAGGCCGACCCGGTCGTCCACGAGGCGCTGCGCCGCGAGTACGTGCGCTGGGACGCCATCGACATCGCGCACCGCGGCCGCACCCTCACCTCCGGCGGCCACGGCTTCGCCGCCATCGGGCGCCGCCGCCTCCTCCAGCTGCTGCACGAGCGCTGCCGCGCGCTCGGCGTACGGCTGCGCTTCCGTACCGAGGCGCCGCCCGCCGCCGTTCTCGCGCGCGACCACGATCTGGTGATCGCCGCCGACGGCGTGCACAGCGCCACGCGCGGCGCGCACGCCGGGATCTTCCGCCCGCACCTGACCACGCACCGCTGCCGCTACATCTGGCTCTCCGCCGACCTCGCCTTCGACGCCTTCCGCTTCGACATCGCGGAGACCGAGCACGGGGTACTGCAGCTGCACGGTTACCCGTACTCCCGCCCGTCACCCGACCACCGCCCCTCAACGAGGCCCTCCGGGCCGCCCCTTCCAGTCGGGGCCAGCACCGTCATCGTCGAGGCGCACGAGGACGTCTGGCGGCGGGCGGGCTGGGACGCCTGTCCGGTGGAGGAGTCCGTCGGGCAGTGCGCCAAGATCTTCGCGGACGCGCTGGGCGGCCGCCCGCTGCATGGCAACAACTCCGCCTGGACCGCCTTCCGTACGGTCACCAACGCGCGCTGGTCGCACGGCAACATCGTGCTGCTCGGCGACGCCGCGCACACCGCGCACTTCTCCATCGGCTCCGGCACCAAGCTCGCCGTCGAGGACGCGCTCGCGCTCGCCGCCTGCCTCCAGGAGCACGCGGTACTCCCCGAGGCGCTCGCCGCGTACGAGGCCGAGCGCCGGCCCGTCGTCGAGTCCACCCAGCGGGCGGCGCGCGCCAGCCTGGAGTGGTTCGAGAACCTCGCGCAGTACGTCGAGCAGCCGCCCCGCCGTTTCGCCTTCAACCTGCTCACTCGGAGCCGCCGGGTCACCCACGACAATCTCCGGCTGCGCGATCCCCGCTTCGTCGCCGCGGTCGAGGAGGAGGCCGGGGTGGCGCCCGGCACGCCGCCGATGTTCACGCCCTTCCGGCTCGGCGGGCTCACCCTGCGCAACCGTGTCGTCGTCTCGCCGATGGACATGTACAGCGCCGACGCCGACGGCACGCCGGGCGACTTCCACCTCGTCCACCTCGGCGCCCGGGCTCTTGGCGGCGCGGGCCTGGTGATGACGGAGATGGTCTGCGTGAGCCGGCAGGGCCGCATTACACCCGGGTGCACGGGGTTGTACGCGCCGGAGCACGAGGCCGCCTGGCGCCGGGTCACCGACTTCGTGCACGCCGGTGCGCCCGGCACGGCGATCGGCGTCCAGCTCGGCCATTCGGGCCGCAAGGGCTCGACCCGGCTGATGTGGGAGGGCATCGACCAGCCGCTCCCGGAGGGCAACTGGCCGCTCGTGGCCGCCTCCGCGCTCCCGTACCGGCAGGGCGTCAACCAGATACCGCACGCGCTGACCACCGAGGAGCTGGCGGGCGTGCGCGAGGACTTCGTCCGCGCCGCCGAGCGTGCCGCGCGCGCCGGTTTCGACCTGCTCGAACTGCACTGCGCACACGGCTATCTGCTCTCCGGCTTCCTCTCGCCGCTCACCAACCGGCGCACCGACGCCTATGGCGGCGACCTCGCCGCGCGGCTGCGTTTCCCGCTGGAGGTCTTCGACGCGGTGCGCGCCGTCTGGCCGGCCGGGCGGCCCATGACGGTACGGATCTCCGCCACCGACTGGGCGGCGGGCGGCACCACCGCCGAGGACGCGGTGGAGATCGCGCGGGCCTTCGCCGCGCACGGAGCCGACGCGATCGATGTCTCCACGGGGCAGGTGGTCCCTGACGAGCAGCCCGCCTTCGGACGCTCGTACCAGACGCCGTTCGCCGATCGCATTCGCAACGCGGTGGGCGTCCCGGTGATCGCGGTGGGCGCCATCTCGTCCTGGGACGACGTCAATTCGCTGATTCTGGCGGGGCGCGCGGACCTGTGCGCGCTGGCCCGGCCGCATCTCTACGACCCGAACTGGACCCTGCACGCGGCGGCGGAGCAGGGGTATTCCGGCCCCGGTGCGCCCTGGCCCGCGCCGTACCGGGCAGGCAGTCGCATTCCGCCCACGGGGCGGACGGACGCGCCCAAGCAGCGGTTGTCACTGGGGAGCTGAGACGCCCGGCGGACGGACCGGGCGGCGCGGTGGTTCAAGAAACCGGCGCGCAGGTCACCGTGGCGGTGAAGACCGGGTCACCGTCGTGTTCTGCCCGTACCGCCACGCGGGGCAGGCCGGTCGCGTCCGGGCCCAGCGCCCGGGCGCGTATCCAGCAGGGCGCGTCCAGTTCGGCGTAGCGGGCGAAGGAGCAGTCCATCGCGGCGGCCGTCCAGCGGCCGGGTCCGACGACGGTGTACGCGGCCTGCCGTGCGGCTTCCACCAGCAGCATGCCGGGCACGTGGTCCACGGGGTGGTCGAAGAGCACCGGGTGCGTGATGTCGGTGCGCAGCCGCCAGCGGCCGGCCTCGTCGGCGGGGGAGAGGACCACGTCGGCCTCGCGGTCCCGGCCGACCAGTGCCGGAGGGAGCGGCTCGGCCGGCGGGAGCGCGCGCGAGAGGGCGTGGCCGAGGTCGGCGTACGGGCCGCGCAGCCGCCGGTAGACGGCCGGCGTCTGGCAGGTGAAGGTGCACTCGGCGCGTCCCAGGCGCCGGCCGTCCCGGTAGGTGTCGAAGGTCTGCCGCATGCCGGACAGCCGGCTGCCTCTGCGCAGGATGTCGTGGTTGCGCACGCGGACTTCGACCTCGGCGGGCGCGCCGGTGACCTTCAGGGCCTCGGGGGTGACGGTGTAGCGCACGCTGCCCCAGATCACGGTGTGGCCCAGCGGCACGCCGTGGCCGACGTGGTTGAGGAGGAGGCCGGCCTGGCGCACGGTCTCCACCATCATGACGGGGTCGTGCAGTCCGTACGCGGGGCCGTAGAAGCTGTGGGCGCGCGGCCATTGGGCGTCGACGGTCCAGGCGTCCGTGCCGTCGGCGCGCCAGTCGGTGAGGAACACCTCGGTGACAGCGCTGCGGTGGACGTACTCCCGCGGGACCGTGGTGGTCAGCGGCCGCAGGGGCGTGAGGGCGGCCTCGTACCCCGCTGGTGCGGTGCGTCTGCCGGGCATGGGGGGCGGCACGGTCAGAACGACGGTCATACGGGTTCCTTCCCTGGGCGGGCGCGGGGTGCGCCCGTACTCAGCGCCTGCCGCCCCAAGATACGAACCGGCTGGTTTGTTTTCTAGTGTCTCAGAGTGAAACTTTGGCTAGAAGTGTTACGTGTGACGTACATGGATGCAGTCAGGGCCGTTTCGGCCGTGCCGCATGGGCGGCGGGTTGCCCGGGGCAACGAAAAACGGCGGCCGGGAGGCCGCCGTCGGAGGGGGTGCGGGGTCGGTCAGGCGGCGCGCCGCAACCACCGGCCGCTGGGGTCCAGGTGACTCATGGCTCCCGGCGGAGCCAGTCCCGGCAGGATGTGCCGCCAGAGGTTGGTGACGCGCTCGTGCAGGTCGGCGCGGTTCGTGACGGCCTGGGAGAAGAGCTGTACGCCCATGTACGCGGACACCACGAACTCCGCGGCCTTCGCCGGGTTCACTGCCGAGAGCAACTCCCCGCGCTCGTGCGCCTCGGTGAACATCCTGGTGACGATGTCGATCCAGTCCTGGTAGGGCACCAGGGGCTCGGAGTTGAAGGTCGTCTCCACCGCGATGCGGGTGCCGGCCTGCAGCACCGGGTCGTCACGCAGCGCCTGCGCCACCTGATGACTGAAGTCGATGACGTCCTGCACTCGCGACTCACTCGGCGGCGGCACCAGCATCTCGGTCTGTTCCGCGATGACCGCGCGTGCCAGGGCGTCCTTGGACGGGAAGTGGAAGTACAGCGCGCCCTTGGTGACCTGGGCCCGCTGGATGATCTCCGCGATGGTGGCCGCTTCGTAGCCCCGCTCGCCGATGACCTCGGCGGCCGCCACGAGGACGGCCTGTCGAGTGCGCACTGCCCGTTCCTGCTTGGCCACCGGCGGTCCTCCGCATGTTCGCTCTGGGGTGCGTCCGCCTTCCGCGGATCTGGCCGAATTCTATTGACGCCGCAAACAATAATCCAACCAGACGGTATTGATCTGTGGTGGAGATTTGGGAAAGCTTCGTTCCGGTCGCACCGGTCGTGAACGGTCGGCCCCCGAGTCCGGACGCGGCGCGTGCGTACGGGCCCTGCAAACCGTCCGGCAGCCCTCTATCCCAGGAGCCTCCCCCCATGGCCGCGCCCGTCCACCCCGCCACCCACCGCGAGATCCGCCTCGCCGCCCGCGCCGACGGCGCCCTGACACCGGATCACTTCACGGTGGCCGACACCCCGCTCCCGGTACCAGTGCCGGGCACGGTCCTGGTACGCAACCGGTTCATGGCCGTGACCGCCGTGATGCGCACGATGATGACCGCCGCCGAACTGCCCATGCCCTCCTATGTGCCGGGCCGGGCTCTGTGGGGCGCGGCGATCGGCGAGGTCGTCGAGGCGCCCGGCGGCGGCTTCGCGCCCGGCGACCTCGTCCGGCACGACCTGGGCTGGCGGGAGTACGCCCTGGTGGATGCGGCACGCGCGCAGCGCATCGACCCCGAGGCGCTGCCCGACCCGGCGGCGCATCTCTCGCAGGGCGCGACCGCCTGGGGCGCCCTGGTGCGCATCGCGCAGGTGCGGCCCGGCGACACGGTGTTCATCACCGGCGCGGCCGGCGGTGTCGGCAGCCTCGCGGGCCAGCTCGCCCGGCGCCTGGGGGCGCGCCGGGTCATCGGCTCCACCGGCTCCGAGAGCAAGGCCGAGTACCTGGTGAAGGAGCTGGGCTACGACGAGGTGGTGCTCCGCGGCGCCGGTCCGGTCGGTCCGCAGCTGCGCAGGGCGGCGCCCAACGGCATCGACGTCCTGCTGGACACGGTGGGCGGCGAGCAGCTGGCGGCGGCGCTCGAATCGGCCCGCACCGGCGCCCGGTTCGCGCTCGTGGGCGCGCTGTCGGCGCAGCTGGGGGAGGGGGACGGGACCACGGCGCCGGTCGAGCTGGACGCCGGTCTGGTGGTCACCCGGCGGGTCACGCTGCGCGGCTTCTCGGTACGCGACCACCCGGGCCTCGCGCAGGAGTGGACCGAGGAGTTCGGGCGCGGGCTGCGCGACGGCACGCTGATCTTCGCGCACAGCCGGCTGCGCGGCCTGGACCAGGCCCCGGAGGCGCTGCGCGAACTCGTCCAGGGCGACCACACCGGAGCGGTGCTGGTCGAACTGTGAACTCCGTGCGGCCCGCCGGGGGGCGGGCCGGGCGGCAGCCGTGGGGGCCCGCCCTGACGGGCCCCGGCGGCACACGGGCGCTGCGGCCACCGGGCCACCGGTGACCGCCGCGCCCGTGCGAAGCTCAGCGGGGCGGCGTGCGGCGCGGCGCGAAGGCGGCCGGGTCGCGCCCCGCGGCGCCGCGCAGGGCGGGCTGGGGGACGGCGGCGCGCGGCCCGCCGGGCGGCCCGGAACGCAGCGGGCGTCCCGCGCCGGTGGCGGGCACCGCCCGCGGCGTGGGCACCAGCTGCCGCCACATGTCCGTCACGGCCTCCCGGCTCCACCACGTACGGTCCGCGTGGCCGAGCTCGAGCAGCCCGACCACCATCGTGGTCAGCGCCCGGGCGAGCCGCTGCGGGTCGGTGTCCGGGGGCAGCCGGCCCGCCGAGCGGTCGGCGGCGGCCTTCTCCAGGAACAGCGCGCACCACCGCCGGTGCAGCAGGGTGCCGGTGGACGCGGGGTCGCTCTCCGGGCGGATCTGCAGCCCGGCGCGGACGACGACGTCCCGGTCCACCCGGTCCAGCAGGGCGGCGGCGAAGTCGCGGGAGGCGCTCAGTACCGGGTCGGGCGCGCGCAGCAGCTGTTCCTCCAGCTCGCGCAGCGCGGCGAGGGCCTCGTCCCGTACGGCGAGGGTCAGTTCTTCCTTGGACTCGAAGTGGAAGTAGAGCGCGCCTTTGCTCAGTCTCGCGCGCCGGCTGATGTCGACCATGCCGGAGGCGGAGACGCCCTTGTCGATGAAGCTCTGGGCGGCCGAGCGGATGAGCGCCTGGCGGCTCTGGATCGCGCGGTGCTGCGTGGGCACTGTGTCCGTCCTGTCTCTCGTCCGGCTCGCGGGCTCGTGGAGCCGATCCGGCTCGCGGGCTCGGTGAGCCGAGGGCTCGGTGACGCGGGAGCCCTGTGGCCCGATGGCTCACCTGGTTCCTGGTTCACGTGGTTCGCTGCGGCGAAAGGGTAGAAAGCGTAGCGAGAAAAACCAACCATGCGGTTTCAATATGGTACGGCCCGACGGCGGCGGGCGCGGTAACCGGCCGATCCCTCGAAGCCGACGTGGCCGAAGAGCGACCCCCTTGATCGCTGCGCCGTGCCGGTCGAGATGTCGTTCGCCCCGGGCGTCACACGCGTTGCAGTCGTGTACGCGTTGTGTGTGAGGTGTGGCTCAGCGCATTGACAAACAGCGCAGACGGTTTTTAAATCTGCAAAGGCGAGCAACGAAACGCGTTGCCCTCCATGAAAGCCGTTATGACGCTTCCCCGCCAGGCCCCCGCGGTGTTGCGCACCGACGGAACCGCTTCACTCTTCACACATGCATCGGTTTAAGTTCCCCATCGCCGGTGGGAGTCCTGGACTCCGCCCGGCCCGTCAACGCATCGGAAGGTATCGAGCAATGCGCGATTCAGCGGACGTCGGCGAAGGCTTCGGGGGGGCGCCGCGGGGTGGCGGTGCGGTCCCGATCCGGGCTGTCGTATTCGACCTGGACGGCACCCTCGCCGACACGCTGCCCGCCATTGGCCGGCTGCTCTCCAAGGTGGTCGCGGAGCAGGGGCGCCGGGTGACGCCCCGGCAGGCCGCGGCCGCGGTCGGCAAGCCGGCCCCCGCCGCCTTCGGGCAGCTGCTCGGCCGCCCGGAGACGGACGAGGCGGTGCTCACCGCCATGGGTCGCTACCGCGAACTCTTCGCCCACGAAGTGCTCCGCGAGGGCCCGCGCCTGCTGTTCCCCGGCGTCTCCGCCGGCCTGTCCGCGCTGCGCGCGCACGGCATCGAACTGGCCGTGGCCACCTCCAAGGTCGCGCGCAGCGCCGAGGCACTGCTGGACGTGATGGGCATCCGCGACCTGGTCGGCCCGGTCATCTGCCACGACATGGTGCGGCGCGGCAAGCCGCACCCGGAGATGGCGCTGCGCGCCGTCTCGCAGCTCGGCGTCTCGCCGCGCGAGAGCGCCTACGTCGGTGACACCGTCGGCGACATGCGGATGGCCGTCACCGCCCACATGGCCCCGATCGCCGTCACCTACGGCGTGGGCCGCTTCGGGGAGCTGGCCGCGGTGGCCGGCACCCGGATGTGCAGCTCCTTCCGTGACGTGGTCGCCGCGGTGGCCGCCTCCCGCCCCCGCCCGGTCGAAATGGCCGCCGGGCACCACCGGATGCGCTGAGCCGCCACCGGATGCGCTGAGGCGCTCCGCCGCCCGTCGCTCCGGGGCCGCATCCCCGTGCCCGCCCCGTACGACGTTCGCTCCGCACCACACCCGCCCGTACGACGCCCGCTCCGCACGACGTGCCCCGCGCGCGACCGCGCCGCCACCCTGACGGCCGTCCCCGCCCGTGCGCACGCCGGACCCCCCATGCGGAGGCCCGTCCCTCACCCGGGACCCAGCGCGCCCCGCTCACCCAGCACGCCGTACACGAACTCCGCGCCCGCCGCGTGCAGCCGGCGGTGCAGCCGGCCGAAGACCGCCGCCGCGCGGCCGCCGGGCCAGTCCTCCGGCAGCAGCGCGGCAGGCAGCCCGGGATCGGCGTACGGCAGGCGTCGCCAGGCGTCCAGGGCCAGCAGATAGTCGTGGTACGCCGTCTCCGGCACCGTCCCGCGGCGGCGGGTCCAGTGCCGCAGCACCGGCTCGTGCGCGTCGAGGAACGCCCGGTGCCGCCCGGCGATCGCGGGCAGGTCCCACCAGCGCGCCACCGCCTCCACCGTCGGCGCGAACCCGGCGTGCGCGCCGGTGAAGAGATCGACGTACGGATCGAGTCCGAGGCGCCGCAATACGTGCCGGGTCTCCTCGTAGAGATGGCCCGGGGCGATCCACACGCCCGGAGCCGCGGTACCGAAGCCGAGCCGGGCCAGCCGGGAGCGCAGCAGGTGCCGCTTGTGCCGCTCCTCCTCGGGTACCGAGAACACCGCCAGCACCCAGCCGTCGCTCGCGCGGGCCGCGGGCCGCCCGTAGATCCGGCGGTCGCCGTCGGCCAGCAGCTCGCGCGCGGCCGCCGACAGCGCGTACCCGGCGGCGCCCGACGCCGTGCGCGCGGGCACCAGCAGTTCGCGGCGCTTGAGCCGGGAGACCGCCGAGCGCACCGACGGCGGGTCCACGCCCACCACGCCCAGCAGCGTGATCAGCGCGGCCACCGGCACCGGCCCCAGCGGCTCGCCCTTCGCGTCGCGTCCGTACGCGCCGTAGAAGGTGACGATCAGGGACCGTGGGGTGCGCTGCGGCTGAGGGTCACTCACGCCGTCACTCTAAAGGGGCACCCTGCAGCGGTGCCCGCAGCCGGAAACGCTGGAGTTTGCCGGTCGGCGTCCGGGGAAGCGCGTCGTGGAAGACGATCTCGCGCGGACACTTGTACGGCGCGATCTCGGCCTTGGTGAACTCCCGCAGCGCGGCGACGGTCTCCTCCGAACGGGGGAGTCCGGCACCGAGCACGACATGGGCCACGACCACCTGCCCGCGCTCCGTGTCCGGCCGGCCGACCACCGCCGCCTCCGTCACCGCCGGGTGCCGCAGCAGCGCCTCCTCGACCTCGGGCCCGGCGATGTTGTACCCGGCCGAGATGATCATGTCGTCGGCGCGCGCGACATACCGGAAGTACCCGTCCGGCTCGCGCACATAGGTGTCGCCGGTGAGGTTCCAGCCGTCCCGTACGTACTCCAGGTGGCGCGGATCGGCGAGGTAGCGGCAGCCGGTCGGGCCGCGCACGGCCAGCAGCCCCGGCTCGCCGTCCGGCACCGGCCGGCCCGCCGCGTCCACCACCCGCGCCTCGTACCCCGGCACCGGCACCCCGGTGAACCCGGGACGGGCGGCCTCGTCGGCGGCCGAGAGGAAGATGTGCAGCAGCTCCGTCGCGCCGATGCCGTTGATGAGCCGCAGGCCGGTCGCGGCATGCCAGGCGTGCCAGGTGGCCGCCGGGAGGTTCTCGCCCGCCGAGACGCAGCGGCGCAGCGACGAGACGTCGTACCCCTCCAGTTCGGGCAGCATCGCGCGGTAGGCGGTGGGCGCGGTGAACAGGACGGAGACCCGGTGCGCCGCGATGTCCCTCAGCAGTCCGCGCGGGCCGGCCCCTTCGGTGAGCAGCGCGCTGGCCCCGGCCCGCAGCGGGAAGACCACCAGGCCGCCGAGGCCGAAGGTGAAGCCCAGCGGCGGGCTGCCCGCGAAGACGTCGTCCGGCACGGGGCGCAGCACCTGTGCCGAGAAGGTGTCGGCGATGGCGAGCACGTCCCGGTGGAAGTGCATGCAGCCCTTGGGGCGTCCGGTGGTGCCGGAGGTGAAGGCGATCAGCGCGACGTCGTCGGCGGAGGTGTCCACCGCCGGGTACTCGGCGGGCTTGCCGGCGGCCCGGCGCAGCAGGTCGTCGGGCGCCTCGCCGCCGTACGCGGTGACCGCCAGACCGGGGAGCGCGGCCTTGGACAGATCGTCCACCGACCGTACGTCGCACACCGCATGGCGGATACGCGCGAGGTCGCAGATCGTGGCCAGTTCGTGGGCGCGCTGCGCGGCCGGTACGGTCACCGCCACCGCGCCCGCCTTCATCACCGCCAGCCAGCAGGCGGCGAGCGCGGGGGAGTTCGGTCCGCGCAGCAGTACGCGCGTGCCGGGCCGCACGCCGAGGTCGTCGGTCAGTACGTGTGCGAGGCGGTTGACGCGCTCGCGCAGCTCTCCGTACGTCCAGACCGTCCCGCCGCCGTCGCGCAGGGCGGGCCGCTCCGCGCCGAACCGGCGCAGCGAGCCGTCCAGCAGCTCGGTACCGCAGTTGAGCCGGTCGGGGTAGCCCAGATCGCCGAGGTGCGGCCACTGCTGGGGTGGTGGGAGATGGTCGCGGGCGAAGGTGTCGGCGTGGGCCGATGGCTGTAGGTCCATGACGCATGCGCCCCCTCGTGACGCTCAGCCGTGGTGTCCGAGGGCCGCCGGGGACTGCCGTACGGACGGTTCGCCAGCGTAACGTGTTCGTGACGGCAGTCAACAGACCGCGATAAGCAGACCGTGTTGAGGGAGCCGCTTCGTGACCGCATTCGCGCTCGACCCCGAGGACGTGGCCTGGTGTGCCGAGCTGCGCGCCCTGACCGCCGCGCATCTGCGCCCGCTCGCCGAGAAGGGCGAGCCCGGCCGGGTCAACCGCCCGCTGGTGGCCGCGCTCGGCGAACGGGGGCTGCTGCGCCGGCTGTTCCCCGACGGCGGCACCGTCCGCGCGCTGGATCTGTGCCTGCTGCGGGAGTCGCTGGCCCAGGAGTGCACGGAGGCGGAGACCGCGCTCGCGCTCCAGGGGCTCGGCGCCTACCCCGTACTGCAGTCCGGTACCGAGCAGCAGCGGGCGCGCTGGCTGCCGGAGGTCACCGCCGGGCGCGCGGTCGCCGCCTTCGCGCTCAGCGAGCCCGGCGCGGGCTCCGACGCGGCGGCGCTCACCCTGGCCGCCGAGCCGGACGGCACCAGCGGCAACGGCTGGCGGCTCACCGGCGAGAAGTGCTGGATCTCCAACGCGCCCGAGGCCGACTTCGCGACCGTCTTCGCGCGCACCGGCGAGGCGCCGGGCGCCCGCGGCGTCACCGCCTTCCTCGTCCCCGCCGACCGGCCGGGACTGAGCGGCGAGCACCTGGACATGCTCAGCCCGCACCCCATCGGGACGCTGGTCTTCGACGGCGTGCCCGTCACCCGCGCGGACGTCCTGGGCGAGCCGGGCCACGGCTTCGGCGTCGCGATGCGGACCCTGAACCTCTTCCGGCCCAGCGTCGGTGCCTTCGCGGTCGGCATGGCCCAGGCGGCGCTGGACGCCGCTCTGGAACACGCCGCCACCCGCGAGGCGTTCGGCGGACCGCTGAAGGACCTGCAGTCCGTCGCGCACCGCCTCGCCGACCTCGCCACCCGTACCGAGGCGGCCCGGCTGCTGGTCTACGCGGCGGCCGCGGCCTACGACGCGGGCGCGCCCGGCATCGCCAAGCGCGCCGCCATGGCCAAGCTGCTCGCCACCGAGACCGCCCAGGAGGCCGTCGACGCCGCCGTACAGATCCACGGTGCCCGCGCCCTGCGCCGCGGCCACCTGCTGGAACACCTCTACCGGGAGGTGCGCGCGCCGCGCATCTACGAGGGCGCGACGGAGGTGCAGCGCACGATCATCGCGCGGGAGCTGTACCGCTGACGGTCGCCCCGCCGCCGAACGCCCCGTCACCGGACCCGTCGTCGGACGCCCCGGCACCGGCCGCGGCGCCGTCCTCCAGTCCCGCGTCCGCCGCCGCCACCGCGGCCCGCTCGGCCGTCAGATCCAGCGACCGGCAGGCCAGCACGTACACCCCGGCCGAGACCGGCAGGCCGATCAGCATGGTGAGGTCGGCGCCGCCCACCCACGCGGCGCCCGGCCCCTGGAGGTCCCCGACCTCCGCGAACGGCAGCATCGCCAGGAACCCGACCCCGTACGCGAGCAGTCCGCGCCCGCTCCACCGCCCGTACATCCCGCGCGGGTTGAAGATCTCCCGGATCGAGTAGTGGCCGCGCCGCACCACGTAGAAGTCGACCAGGTTGATCGCCGTCCAGGGGGTGAAGAGGTAGCCCAGTACGGTCAGGAAGTGCTCGAAGTCGGTCAGGAATGACCTGTCGGAGCCGAACGCGATCGCGGTGGAGAGTACGCCGAGCACCAGCAGGGCCATGATCCGCTTGGTGAGCGTCGGCCGGATCTTGCGTACCGAGTCCATGCTGGAGAGCAGGGTCAGGCTCCCGCCGTAGAAGTTGAGCGTGCCGATGGAGATCAGCGGCACCACGGAGACCAGCAGCAGCGTCACGCCGAAGCCGGGGAACAGCTCGTCACCCGCGGAGATCACCGAGTCGACCAGCTCGGCCTTCGGGAACAGCCCCGCGGCGACCGTGCCGATCAGCATCATCCACGCGCCACCGATCCACGCGCCCAGGTACGTCCACCAGAAGGACGACCGCACGCCGACCGTCGGCGGCAGATACCGCGAGTAGTCCGAGACATAGATCGACCAGGACATCTGGTACACGGCCGCGGTGAAGAACTGCACCAGGAACGGCGCGAGGACGAAGCCCCCGAGGTCCAGCTGCGCGGGCGAGAAGGGGTCGACGACCACGACGCCGACCGAGAAGACCGCCAGCACCGCGATCACCAGGTACGTGAGCCAGCGGGAGGCGCGGTGGATGACGTCGTAGCCGACGACCGCGAGGACGATGGCGAGCGCCGCGTACCCGATGTAGCTCGCCGCGGCCGGGGTGCCGGCCAGGTGGTGCATCGTCTGCGCGATCAGGATCTGGTTGAAGGCGGTGTACCCGATGTACGTCGTCAGGGCCACCACCCACACCAGCAGCGCGCCCACGTACCCGAACTGCGGGCGGGACTGCACCATTTGGGGCAGCCCGAGCTGCGGTCCCTGGGTGGAGTGGAAGGCCATGAAGAACGTGCCGAACGCGCCGCCGAGCACCACGGCGATCGCGGTCCATATGAGGTTGCCGCCCAGCGCGACGCCGATGGCGCCGGTCGCGATGGTGGCGAGGTGGGCGTCGCCCGCGAACCACACGGGGAAGAGGTGCCACACCTTGCCGTGCCGTTCGGCCAGCGGCACGTAGTCGATGGACCGGGTCTCGATGATCGGACTGGCTGTCACAATGCGACTCCTTCAGGGGACGGAAGGGGGCGGGCCGCGGGTCCCTCGCCGCGGCCCGCCCCCGGGCTCTCATCTGTGGTCGGTGCGGTGCAGTGCCGCGTACGTGTGGGCGCCGCACGGGACGAGTTCCGTGGAGAGGGCGTTCAGCTTGGCCTCGCGCCGCAGGGGCAGTACGGCGATGTCCCCGTCCCGTACCGTCGCCACCTCGCCGGCCGGCTCGGTGCGGGCGTCGGCGGGCACCTCAGTCCTCCGTCGCCGGCGCGAAGGACAGCAGCCCGTCGAGCCCGCGCTTGCTGATCTCGTTCGCGATCACCAGCCGCTGGATCTCCGAGGTGCCCTCCCAGATGCGGTCCACGCGCAGCTCGCGCCAGAGCCGCTCGACCGGCTGGTCCCGCATGTAGCCGCGGCCGCCGAAGATCTGCTGGCAGCGGTCGACGACCCGGCCCGACGCCTCGGACGCGGCGAGCTTCACCGTCGCGGCCCGCGCGTGCAGCAGCTTGCGGTCGCCGCCCTCGGTGAACTCCCAGGCCACCTGGTGGGTGAAGGCCCGGTTGGTGGTGATGTCCACGACCGAGTCGACGAGCATCCCCTGGATGAGCTGACGGTTGATCAGCGGTTCGCCGCCCTGGACGCGCTCCTTGGCCCAGTCGGTGGCCAGCCGCAGCGCCCGCTCGGCCGCGCCGATCGTGCGCGCGCCGATCATCAGCCGCTCCTCGGTGAACCAGTCGCGGGTCAGTTCGTACCCCTGGCCCACCCCGCCGAGTACGGCGTCCGCGCCCACCCGGACGTCCTCGAAGAGGAATTCGGGGTGCTCGTAGACGAAGGTGTGGGTGTAGCGCGGGGTGCGCTTGACGGAGACGCCCGGGGTGTCCTTGTCGATCAGGAAGAGCGTGGGGGCGCCCGACGGCGCGACGTTGGCCAGTACGATCAGGAAGTCCGCCGCGTCGCCGACCGTCACGAACCACTTCTCGCCGTTGATCACGTACCCGTCGCCGTCCGGTACGGCCGTGGTCCTGATACCGGACGGGTCCGAGCCCGCGTCCGCCTCGGTGATCGCCACCGCGTCCCGGCAGCGGCCCTGGATGCCGGGCAGCAGGTACCGCTCGCGCTGCTCGGGGGTGGCGGCGCGCAGGCAGTTGGCGGGCCGCCAGACCGTGTCCCAGAGCGCGCCGGTCAGCTTGCCGAGCTCGTCCTGGACGACGACCTGCTCCAGCACGGTCAGCCCGGCGCCGCCCCACTCGGCCGGCATGTTGATCGCCTGCAGCCCGCTGGCCAGCACCTCGTCCCGGATGGCGGCCAGCGCCTCGGGGGCGAGGCCGTTGTTCGCCTCGCACTCCTCCTCGTACGGCATGATCTTCGCGGCCAGTCCGGCGGCACGTTCCTTCAGCTCGGCCAGGCGCGGGGTGTGAGCGAACTGCACGGTGTCTCCTCAGAGGTAAGGAAGGGAAGCGAGGGGTGGTCAGCCGGCGAGGACGATGCGCGCGTCCAGGCCGAGGCAGCCGTCCGGCGTCGCGAGCAGCGGATTGACCTCCAGCTCGGCGATCTCCGGGTGCGCGGCGGCGAGGGTGGCGATCGCGGCGACCGCCTCGGCGAGCGCGTCGAGGTCGACGGCGGGGCGGCCGCGCACGCCGTGCAGCAGCCGGGCGGCGCCCAGCCGCAGCAGCAGGTCCTTGGCCTGCGCCGGTACGAGCGGGGCCAGCGCGAAGGTGATGTCGCGCAGCACCTCGGTGGTGATGCCGCCGAGCCCGGCCATGACGACCGGGCCGAACCGGGGATCGCGCTGAACGCCGACGATGATCTCCACGCCCCGGCTCAGGTCGGCCATGGCCTCGACGCAGAAGCCGGGCGGGGCCAGCCGGTCCGCCATGTCCTGCGCCGCGGCCCGTACGGCACCGGCGTCCGCGAGCCCGAGGGCGACGCCGCCCGCGTCGGACTTGTGCAGCAGGCCGAGCGCCTTGAGGACGTACGGGCCGCCGCCGATCTCCCGCGTGGCCTCGGCCGCCTCGCCGGGCGTACTGACTCGCCGGGCCGCGGGGAAGGCCACGCCCGCGGCGCGGACCAGCTCGCGCGCGGTCCAGTAGCCGTCATCGGTGACGGCCCGGCCGCGGTCGCCGGCCGGCAGGGCCGGCCGGGCAGCCGGTTCGGCGTGCCGGGCGAGCATCCCCAGGCACTGCGCCGCGTCCTCGACGGCCGCGAAGACCGGCACGCCCTGGCGGCGCAGCTCCTCGATGGCCGCGCCGTCGGGGCACATCGTGTGCACGACGACCGGCTTGCCGTACTCGCGGACCAGCTCGCCCATCTCCCGCGCGGTGGCCGGCTCTTCCCCGGCCAGCCGCGCGCCGTAGCTGCCGTACCCGCCGAAGTACCCGGTCAGCAGCACCGCGTCGGTGTCCGGGGCGGCGAGCAGCAGCTGCATCGTGCGGGTGAACGACGCGATGTCCCGCTCGCCGGCGCCCGCGATGTCGACCGGGTTGCCGACGCCCGCGGACGGCGGCAGCGAGGCGCGCAGCGCCGCGGCCTGCTCCGGCCCGAACTCCGGTATGGACAGCCCCTGCGCCTCGGCCAGATCGCAGGCGACCGCCGCGTGCCCGCCGCCGTCGGACAGGATGGCCACCCGGTCCGCCCGGGCACGTCCGAAGCGAGCCAGCGCGGTGAGCAGGTCGGCCATCTGCCGGGGACTGGTGACCCGGTCGATGCCGGCGGCCCGGCAGGCCGCGTCGATCACGCTGCTGTCGGTGGTCAGCGCGCCGGTGTGGGACTTGGCGCCGCGTACGGAGGCGGCGCTGCCGCCCACGGTGAGCAGCACGACCGGCTTGCCCGCCGCCACCGCGTCCGCCGCCGTGGCCACGAAGGCGCGCCCGTCCCCGAAGTCCTCGCAGTACAGCGCGATCAGTTCGGTACCGGGGTCGTCCGCATACGCGCGGATCAGGTCGGCGGCGCCCAGATCGGCCTGGTTGCCGAGCGAGGCGAAGCGGGAGAAGCCGAGGCCCCGGTCGGTGAGGAAACGGCTCAGTTCGAGGGCCACATTGCCGCTCTGGGAGATCAGGCCGACGGTCCCGGCGGGCAGCGGGTTGGAGGCCAGGTACAGGCCGGTGGTGCTGTCCAGGACGCCGAGGCAGTTGGGGCCGAGGAGTACGGCACCGGCCGCGCGCACCCGTTCCGTGAGCGCCGCCTCGCGCGCCCGTCCCTCCGCACCGAGTTCGCCGAACCCGGCCGTGATCCCCACGATCGCCTTCGCGCCCGCCGCGAGCGCGTCCGTCACGGCCTCCTCGAAGCCGGCGGCCGGCACCGCGATGACGACAAGGTCGACGGGCTCGGGCAGCTCGGCCAGGGTCCGGTACGTCGCTTCGCCGAGCACCGGCTCGCCGCGCCGGCTGACCAGGTACACCGCGCGCCGGCCCCGCATCCGCAGCGCCTGTACGGAGAGCCAGTTGCCGTACTTGGCCTGGTCGTTGCTGGCGCCGACCACGGCGACGGCACGGGGCGCGAACAGCGCGGTCAGATCGCGCACCTGCTCTTCATCGGTGAGCACCGTCATGGGTTGGCCTCCTCGGAGCGCGGCGGCCCGGCGGGCGCCGGGGCCTGCGCGGGTACGGGGTGCCCGGTGCCCCAGGCGTCGGCGCCGCCGTCGACGACGACGGTGGTGCCGGTGATGTACGCGCCTCCGGGCGAGGCGAGGAAGGAGATCAGGCCCGAGACGTCCTCGGCCCGGCCGAGCCGGCCCAGCGGCACGGCCTGCGCCCAGCGTTCGCGGTCCGCCTCGGTGTACGTCTCTTCGAGGCCGCCGGTGGCGATGGTGCCGGGCGCGACGCACACGCTGCGGATGCCGTACCGGCTCCACTCCAGGCTCAGCCCGGCCGCCAGGTTCTCCACGGCGGCGCGGGCCGAGGCGGCGTGGACCATGCCGGGGATGCCGCGCCGCGGCGAGAACGCGAGGAAGAACACCGCGCCCGACCGTTGCGGGATCATCGCCCGCCGCGCGACCTCGCGGGTGACGTTCCAGGCGGCGTCCACGGCGAGCCGGTGCACGGCCCGCCAGCCGTTGGCGCTGATGTCCTCGGCGGGCGCGGTGAACTGCCCGCCCGCGTTGTTGACCAGCACGTCGATCCGCCCGTAGGCATCCAGCGCCCGGTCCACGACCTCGGTGACCTGCTGCTCGTCGCGGATGTCCGCGACCGCGTCCAGGCAGGTGCCGCCCGCCCGCTCGATCTCTTCGCGGACCGCGGCCAGCGGCTCGGCCCGTCGCCCGCAGACCACCACGTCCGCCCCGCCCGCGGCGAGTTCGAGGGCGGTGGCCCGGCCGATGCCGGTGCCGCCGCCGGTGACCAGGGCGACCTTGCCTTCATGCACGCCGGGCCGCAGGACGGACGCGGCGTACGGGGGTGCTGCGCTCCCCACAGGGGCCCTCCTCGTTGAGAGGAACTCATCTGACTGATGCGTCAGTCAGCCTCATCACAAGAGGGCTCGTCAAGAGATACGCAGCGGTAATTGCAGGGGAGCCGGTGGGCGGGACGCCGACCGTGCGGTACAGTTGATCTTGAGCACGCCGCCGGGAACACCCGGTGACGGCCCACGCGTTGGTGGTCCAAGGAAAGACGCCCCGCTTCCTGCGGGGAGATGCAAGTGCAAGGCTTGCCCAGCGCTCAACAAAGAACCCCGGTCTCCGTTTCGGAGACCGGGGTTCTTTTCTGTAGGGCTCTGTTACGACTCTGTCGCGCCGGTCACGCGGCCAGCCGGGCCCCGAGCAGCACCATGCGAAGGGCCCGCTCCGTGGCGTCCGTGAGGAACTCCGCGCCCCTGCCGAGCGCCTCGTGCAGCGACACGGGAGCGGGCAGGATCGCGCTGTACGCTTACACTCCCACGGCATCGACCTGGCGCGCGCCCTCGCCGATGGTGCCGGCGAGCACCAGGACCGGGCGTCCGGACAGCTTGGCGCGCCGGGCCACTTCGGCCGGTGCCTTGCCGCGCGGCGTCTGATGGTCGAGCGCGCCCTCGGCGGTGACCACCAGGTCGGCGCGGGCCAGCCGGGCGTCCAGGTCGAGGTGGTCGAGGAGCACGCCGAAGCGGGGGAGGAGTCGGGCGCCGAGGGTCGCGAAGCCCCAGCCCAGGCCACCGGAAGCGCCGGTTCGGGAGCCGAGCCGGAGGTTGGTGTCGGAGGGTAGATCGCGCCCGAGGACGTACGCCCAGCGCACCAGGGCGGCCGAGAGCTCCTCCATCTGCCGCGGGGTCGCGCCCTTCTGCGGGCCGAAGGCGCGGGGCGGTACAGCCGGACTCCCGGCGAGGTATGCCCCGACCTGGCCGGTGACTGACGCGGCTGGAAGCTCTCGTCCGCTGATCAGTGAAAGCCGCATGAAAGAGCTCAGGGCAGCATGCCGCGCAGGAACGGGCTCGGTTTGCCGTGCCAGAAGATGTCCAGGCTGTCCCTCGCCCTGGTAGCCGCTACGAAGAGCAAGGAGCGCGCTCGTTGGAGTTCTCGGCGATGACGGACGGGGTCTGTCCGGCGCAGCTGGGTGACCTGCTCCCGTGGGACCAGGCCATCACTGACGCCGGCGATGATCATGCGCTGGTACTCAAGTCCTTTGAATCGGAACATGGTTCCGATGTGGACGCCGGCATCACCCCTGGCGCCGTCGGCGCCGATCTCCACTGCCCGGATGCCGTGTTCCGCGAGAGTGCTCCCCAGTTCACTCGCCATCCGGTTGGTGGGTACGCAGATGGCGATCTGTTCGTGCGCGATCCGTTCTTCCGGGCGTGCGTCCCAGGACTGGATGTGCGCGGCGATCGCCTCACGTTCCGCCCGCCAGTCGGCGCACGGGTGCATGCAGGGCGTGCCGCCGCTGAGCACGGAGCGGTACCCGGCGAGGGTTTCCGCGCTCCCGTTGAGGTCGTCGTACGTTTCCTCTCCCAGTACCTCCAGTGCGGAGCGCAGGATCTGCCGCGTCGTCCGGTAGCTGAGACTGAGCTTCGCGGAGCGGCCGCGGATATTGATGCCGAGGCTGCCGAGGGTCACTTGGTTCTTGTAAATGCGCTGATGGGTGTCACCGACCAGGAACAGGTCGTCCGAGTCGTGGGCTGTCATGGCACGCAGCATCTTCCAGTGTGCGGGGCGCAGATCCTGGGCCTCGTCGACCACGATATGCCGGTACCGATAACGCAGCCAGCCGCCCGAACCATCCTGGAAATGGATATTGTCCAGCCCACCGGCTTCCTGCCGCTGCTGCTCGATGCCACGGATGCGCTGCTCGCGTCCTATTTCCAGGCGGGCGGCGCGCTCGGCGACCTGGTCCCAGGTCTGCCGTCCGAGCCGGTCCAGGCGCTGCGTGAAGCGCTCGGCGAGCTGCCAGACGGCAGCTCGCTCGGATCGGCCGATGTTCTTCCCGCGCCCGGCCCGACGGGCTCTGAAGTAGTCGGTGCGGGTGCCGACCGCCTGCCCGAGGATCACCTGCGTCCACTCGTCATGCAGGAACTCCGCGTCCCAGTCGCTCTCACCGAGTTCGTCCAGCATCGTTCGCCATTCCCGCACGGCGTGGCTGTCGTCGATGGTCTGCTTGCGGCTGCCGGGCTCGGCCTCTCGTACGACGCGCAGTGCGAGCTGGTCGACGTGACTCACCTCCACGCGGGACAGCAGTTGCTCGCCGCCCAGTTCCAGGAGGCGGGAGCGCAGGTCGGCGGCAAGGTTCTTGTTGTACGTGGTCAGCAGCACGGGCTTGGTGTGACCCGGCGGCAGCTGGGACACCAGGTGGCGGACGCGGTGCAGAGCGACGATGGTCTTGCCGGTGCCCGGGCCTCCGCCGACCCGGGCGGGGCCGGAGTAGCGGCGCTCGACGAGCTTGGCCTGGGCGGGGTGGAGGAAGACCTTCCAGCGGCCGAAATCGCCCGCTTCCAGAGCCTCACGGAGCGCGTCGTCGGACGTCGTGACAACGGTGGCGGGCCGCTCAGCAGCTGTCCGGAAGTCCTCGGTGTCGACCGGGTCCGGTGCGGCGACAGGTGCGGTGACCTCGTCCCGCACCTCTTCGAACGGTTTGCCGTCGTAGAGCGCGAGCAGGACCTCGCCGGTGAGCTGTGGTGCGTACTCGATGAGACCGAGGAGCTGCTCCTCGGTGGTGAGTGTGCGGATCACCGGCACCAGCGGTTCCGCCACGCCCAGTTCAGTCAGCTGCCCATCGCTCCACGCGGCGAACAGCGGTTGAGGAGTGGTGGGCGGCGCTCCGGCAGATGGGCCCGGGGCGCCGGACGACGGTTCCGCGGGCGGGATACGCCGCAGCACGCTGTCCTCCACCACTTGGAGGTCGACGTACTCGATGCCACCGGTGACGTGATTGATCCCGTACGCCAGCCGGTCGTAGACCTCCTTGCGATGTTTCACCGAGACGATGAGCCAGTCGTCCTCGGCCAGCCGCAGCAGCAGGGCGCGGTACTCATCGTTGATACGCGCGGACCAGATCCTGCTGTCGCCCTTGAGCTGCTTGAGTTTGAGTCCAGGGGTGCGCGGGTTGTCCTTGAATTTGTGCTGGAAGTCGAACAGGGCTCCCTTGACCGGGCGCGGCAGCCGGAGGATCTCCTTGTCCGCCTTGTCTAGCAGGCGCAGCGTCACGCCCCTGGTTTTCGTCATGCCGACTCCCCGTCGTGGTTCTCGTTCTCTTCGTGCTCGGTCGTTCCGGTGCCGCTGCCGGCACGACCGTGGTGAGGATGGCCATCATCCGATGGCTGCGCAGTGGTGACCCCGAGGCGCCTGGCGATCTCCTCAGGGGTCCAGCTGCCCGCCGGCCGAACATCCCAGCGGGCGGCGGCGAAGGCACGGTCTCGGTCCTGTGCCTCGTGGTCGGGTTCCTCGGCCGTTCCCTGCGGTGCCAGGACCACGCCGAGCCGGGCGTCCGGCCAGGCCAGTTCGGCCTGCCAACCGTGTGTGTCGAGCTCGAAGCCGTCCTTGGGAGCGGGCACTCCCAGCCCGGCAAGGGCATGGGCCAGTTCGGTGAGCCCCGGTTCGTCCGGATCGACGTACTCCAGCACGGCGTCCCAGGCGGCGTCGCGCTGCGATCGGTCTTCGGGCGGCGTAGCCCCGGCTGTTCTCGTCGGTACCGCGGGCAGTCCGGTACTCACGGTGACCGGGGGCAGGCTGTCAGCTCCCGGCTGCGGCCCACCGGTAGCGGCCGCTGTGATGCGGGACGCGGACAGCCACCCTTCCCCACCGGTCACGGTGAGGACATCCGCGGTGAAGCCCTCCAGCAGTGTGGTGGTGAGCTGTGCACTGTCCCCGCCGCCGTACTCCAGGAACTGCAGCACATTGCTCCAGTACAACCACGCCCGCCAACGCCGCTTATGAGTTTCCTCGTCCGCGATGGCCTGGGCGCCGTCGTCCAGAACGGTCAGCCCCGTCCAGACCGGCGGTCGGTGCCGCACGTCGGCGACCAGTACGAGTCGGCAACCGGACCGGTCCGTCGCGGCAAGGACACGCAACGGTCCCTTCGGGCCGTCCGGCTTCTCTTTGCGCAGGGCCGCTTCGACGACTTGCCCGACCGCTTCCGGGCCGACCGGTGTGTCCCGCAGGCCGGGCGTCCCGACGAGCCCGGCCACGGCGGCCTCGGCACGGTGGTGCCATTGCTGTGCGTCGGGCGAGCGCAGGTAGGCGAGCAGCAGGTCGGCGGGGTTGACCCATACGGTTTCGGCCAGCTCGCCGGGGAGGCCGCCCCGAGTCCGGGCGTAGTAGCCACGTGCTCGGTCCTGTGCCGTCTGCTCGTACGGCAGCCATACCGGATCAGCGGGAGCCGCTCCGGCATAGCCTGTGTCGCGGACGCGGCGCTGCCACTCCTTGACGTCGTGGTAGGTGAGCTGGAACACCCGCAGACCGTCAGCCCGCAGTCGGGCGCGTTTCGTCGCGTCATCGGCGAGACGGTTGTGCTCCGGGCTCGCGTGGTATCGGTACCCGTCCAGGTAGACGGCGAGCCGTGGTCCTGGCACATCGAGCCGTTCGAAGAGCACGTCGGGCCGCGTGCCATCGAGAACGCGCTGCTGCGATACCCGCCAGCTCACGGTGGTGCCGTCGCCGGTCGTCAGCCGCAGATCAAGTGCCCGGGTGCCCGCCGGGGTGGTGTAGGTGTCCGCCGCCGCACGGGACTCGGGTTGCTTGGCCCATTCCTCCAGCGTGTCGACGAACATGACCTCCAAGTCGCTCTCCGCCTGGCGCTCCAGGGGAATGTGGCGGGTCGTCGCCACCGGTGAGGTCTGCCAGCGCTCCCCGTCGGCGCCCAGGAGCTCGTCCAGCATGGACTGCACCTCGCGACGCGAGACCCGGTCATAGTCCGACGGAGGCACCCTGCGCAGCAGGCACTGATGGCAACCGTCCAGTTCCTTCTGCTGGCACGGGCAGTTCTCGATGACCTCCCGTGCCTTCAGCAGCACCTCGCGAAAGCCGTCCGCGGACGCCAGCCGGTGCAGATAGCCGGTGCCGCCCGGCAGCCGGTCGTAGACGACGAGGAAGCGCCGCGGAAAGTCCGCGCCGAGCTGGTCCGGGCTGTCCGGCATGGAGGCGGCGGCAATGTCGATGTGGTCGGGGTCACCGCCGTAGCGCGCTGCGATGCCGGCGAACAGCGCCGCGGTGAAGGAGGAGAGTCGCTCCCGGGCCCGGGTCACGGAAGCGGGCAGCAGGATCCGTACAGCTTCCGTGGTCAGCTCGTGGGCCAGCAGCAAGGGAATGTCCCTGCCGGCTGCCTGCCCCTCGCCGTTGCCGGAGCCGAGCGTGCGTCGCCGGGGACACCAGAGCAGATGGTGGGCGCTTCCGCTCATGGCGGCAGCCCCCGACTCGGTGAGCGCATGTGAGGACTGGTCGACGACCGGGCGGCCGTCCGCTGTGGCGCCACCGCAGCTCGTGCAGACGTAGAACGGGTTGATCCGCACGTCCTCCCCGGCCAGCGGCACGGTGGAGCTGCCGTCCTGCCGGTCGAGCCCGAGGTTCATGGTTCTGATGACGGCCCGTCGGGAGAAGTCCACGCCGAAAGTCGCCGTGGCATGTCGCCAGGAACCGGCCGCCAGGTGGTCGGGGTCGATGTCCACGGTGGTCAGGACTGCGTACTGCCTGCGGACACGTTCGTCGCGGTCGTCGCGGACCCGCGCATCGTCCCGCTTGTCGCGGGCGACGACCCGCCGCGGTTGCAGTACGTACTGGACGCAGCCCGCGTCCGCGATCTCGCGGCCGTCGCAGCGCGGGCAGGGGGAGGTTTCCGTCTGGGCGTCGCGCGTGCGCGTGTATCCGCACGATGGGCACAGGCGCCACACGGACCAGGCACGGCGGTCCGGACTGCCGATGTCGAGGGCGCGCACCACGTGCTTGTAGCCGTTGACGTAGAAGCTGTTGCCCGGGGCGAGTTCCGTGAGGGCCGTTTTCCGGGACCGCTCGTAGTCACGGGTCTCGCTGCGGTGGACGCGCGGCGTGCCAACGGGCGTCGTGCCTTCCTTGGGAGCGCCGACCCCGTCGCGGTCGTCGGTCCCGGCGGAATCGTCCGTGTCCGACGGGGCCTCGGACCAGTACAGCGTGGCCTCCAGCCGGGTCGTGGTGTCGGCCAGACTGTAGTTCGGCAGGAGACCCAGCTCGACGAGTGTGCCGTGCGCGCTGGCCCGGCTCAAGTCCCGCAGCAGTTCACCGGTGCTGCGGCGCTCGGCGAGCAGTTCTCTCCGCTCCCGGTCCTGGATGTCATCAGTACGTGCCAAGGAGTCGACGGCCTTGTCGATCGTGGCGATCCTGCGCCGCAGTTCCTCCTGCCGTCCGGTCCAGTCCTCTTCCGCCTCCTGAAGCGTGCGCACGATGCCGCCGGTCGCGTACTCGCGCAGCTCGTCGGCAGCATGCATCGAGACTCCGGTGTCTTCGTCCCTTACGGCCGAGTCGTCGTGGGGTTGTTCGGCAGTGCTATTCGCAGGAAACAAGGCCAGGAATTGTTCGACGAGAGCCGCGCCGTGTGTCTGCGCGGCGTCGGCGAGGTCCTGGCACCAGCCCGTCGTGCCGAAGAGTGCAGAGGCCAGCCGGGGCACCGGCGGCAACTGTTCGCCGTCGGCGGTGCTGAGTCCGCCACGCGCTGCGAGGTCGAGCAGCCAGGCGGTGTACTGGCGACGCAGGATCTCCACTGCCGACAGGTAACAGCCCGGCGGCACGATGTCGCCGGCGATCATCTCGCGCGGCTGGTCCAGGTAGTACAGGTCCCGGGCGCGGCGTCCGCCGAAGGCCACGACCAGCGCATTGCCGGTCTTGCGTCCCGCGCGGCCCGCCTGCTGCACATAATTCGCGGGCCCTTTCGGCAGAGAACCGACCAGGACGGCAGACAGGTCACCGATGTCGATACCGAGTTCTAGCGTGGGGGTGCAGGACAGCACGTTCGGGTCGGTGTAATGCGTTCCGGCGCGGAAGGTCCGCTCCACCTGCTCGCGCTGGGCACGGGTCAGCATGCCGGTGTGCTCGGCTGTCACCACGCGGAAGGTGCCGCCGGTCAGGTAGAGGCGCCGGTAGTAGTCGTTTGTGTAGTCACGTTCCTGTAGGCCACCAAGGCCGGCACTCGTGAAGTCTCCGCTCGCACGCATCGAACCGGACGCGTGCGTGCGGAACATCCCTGGCTGCGGCGGTGTCAGCGATCCCTTGCACCGGTAGCGCGGGCACGGATGGCCGTACCAGCGGGTGCGCCGCTCCGGAGGGACGACCTGCTGCCAGCCGCAGTCTTCGCACGCCACGAATGCCTTGTTGACGATCGAGTCGTCCAGCAGCCGCACTTGGATATGGCCCGGCTGCAGGCCGTAGACACGGGTGGTCCGGTCCTTCGCCGTCCACACGCAGAGCACGCCTTCGTCGGCGAGGACGGGCAGCAGCCGACGGAGATACTCGGTGGCTCCGACGGTATCCAGCCCGAGGCAACGGCGCGTCCAGTCCTGATACCAGGCATGTCGGCCGGTGACCACGTCGAACTCGGTCCTGTCCTTCTGTCCGTCCAGCAGGAACCGCGGGGGAGCCACTCCTTCGGGGAAAGCCGGCATACCGTCGGGCCGCCGACCGCTGATCAGGAACCGATTGGCGCCGGTCTCCCGCATCCATTGGTCCAGCCATCGGTGTCGCACCGCACCGCGCAGCCGCAGCCGCTCCAGGAGCCCCCGCACGTATACGAGGTAGCGCTCGGGAGTCGGTAGCGCGTCCGCCGTCGTCAGCTGGCCCGGCAGGGCTAGGTGCAGATCGCGGGCGAGGCCGGTGACTCGCTCGGGCTCCTCGACGACGACCTCCGCCGCGGTCGTCCGTGTCAGCTCCAGGGTGCGGCCGAGCCGTGACCGCAGCCCGAACTCCATGATCGTGGCGAACGCCAGCCGTTCACCGATCAGCCGCCAGGTGCGTGCGTCTCCGGTGCCGCGCCCCGAAAGGACTCGGTCGATGCCCGGTTCGTCGTGCAGGTCGGGCGGTACGACGGCGGCCAGCGCTTCGGGATCGTCCACCGATTCCAGCACATTGCCGATCAGATCGTTGAGCGCGGCCGGGGCGCCGGACTCGTCGAGGTTGTGTGCGAGCAGCGACCTCAGTGAGAACTTGTAGGAGGCATTGGCGACGTAACCCGCCCGGTGCGCGGCGTCCTGAGTGGAGTCGTTGAACAGGAGGGTCTTGCGCTCTTCCGGTACCAGCGCGATGTCTCCGCCGGTGAAGAGCTGGGTGACGGCGGCGGAGGCCAGCGCTGCCTGGGCTGTGCCGAGGAACCGGATGGTGTTGTCTGTGTTACAGGCCGGGCATCGGTCGTCTCTCGCTGCCTTGTCAGCGGTCTTCTTGTCGAGCAGCGCCAGTGCGAACGAGGCGTCCACCAGGTCTCCGTCGTCGCCCGAGGTCGGCAAACGATAGGTGCCTTGCGCCGCGTCGAGCACCACAACGGAGAGCGGATCGACACCGCTGCCGGCGACCGACCGGCCGGTGAGCGCGCCAAGTGCCTGCCGGCGCTCCGGCTCGGTCGCGGCGATGAAGTAGCGGATGCGGCGCTTGTCCCGGCCGATGCCGGCCCGCCAGATCCGGTCGTGGGCCATGACGAGCTGCTGCGGATCGCTCTCCGGCGACAGCGCGGCCCACCCGGAGCGTCCGCAGGCGCGGCAGTAGACGGCGGGCAGATGCACCTGCGCGGGACGCACCGCAGTGTCGCTCCCCGCCAGGGGCTGCGCACGGTTCGCCCCCTCGTAGGATGCGCTGCCCCCAGACGGTCCTTCCTCCTCTTCCGAGGAGGGAGCCGCGGCCAAGGCGGCACGCCGGGCCTGCGCGCGGTCGTCCTCGTACCAGCGGAACTCCGGTGTCCGGCCGACCCCCCGGAGCACGCGTGTCACCGGCCGGACCCAAAGATGAGCCTCCACGTGCAGCAGCGGGCGCGGGTGCCGCTCGTCGGATTCGGGGTCCCGGGCCGCTGACAACAGCGCAACGAATCGCGACAGGGCCTGCAATACGAGTTGTGGGTTGTCCCGGGCGGTGCGCCCCCACGCATAGCCGAACCGGGCGAGCCGGTCCCGGAGCCCCCATTCGTCCAGCGGTTCGCCATCGAGCAGTGTGAGCACGCCCCGTGTGAAGTCGTGCCGCTTCAGCATGCGGCCGATCCGGAACGCGTCGAGGTCCTGCTGCCCCAGGAGGCGGCCGGCCAGCCCATTCAGGTCCAGCAAATCCGGCTTCGCCTCCACACCGAGGCCGCCGGACGCCGCGATGACCTCTGCAGGCGTGGGCGGCTCGGGAAGCGTGTAGTCGACCTCGCCGGTGAACTGCTCGGCGGTCATCCGCTCTTCGCCGATCACCGCGTCTTCGGTGAAGGGGATGCCGAACACCTGCTCCGCTACGTCGAGGATGCCCCGAGTCGACGTGCCGGCACGCACCGCACCGAGCGTCGCAGAGGTCGCCACGGGGCAGATCCGCCCCAACGGCCGGCCGGGTTGTGACGCACCGACCGCTGTCGCCAGCCGACGCAGCAGCATGGCGACGTCGGTGCCCTGCGCACCGTCGTAGGTGTGGAATTCGTCCAGCACCACGTACGCGATATCGGCGCCGTCCCACAAGACGCGGTCTTCACCGCGCTGCAGAAGCAGGTCCAGCATCTTGTAGTTGGTGATCAGTACGTCCGGCGGGGAGACCCGGATCTCTTCGCGCCGGGTCATGACCCGACGGTAGTCGGTGTCCGGCCGGTCGCCGATGTACAGACCCGCGGTCACCTGAGCGAGGTCGGGAGCCGCGAGGTAGTCGCTGATGCGGCCCGCCTGATCGGTGGCGAGCGCGTTCATCGGATACAGCAGTACGGCCTTCACGCCTCGCTGCCCGAGCGCCTTCTGCCGTCGGCAGTGGTCCAGGACCGGCACCAGGAACGACTCCGTCTTGCCGGAACCCGTGCCGGTCGTCACGAGTGTCGGTTCGGCCTCCATGCCGCCTCGTGTACTCAGCCGCTGCCACGCCTTGGCCTGGTGCCGCCACGGTGTAAACCCGGGTCGCCAGTCCAGATGCCGCTCCCACCCGTCGTCCGCCTTGTGGAACGGCGTCCTGATCCGCAGGTAAGGCCCCCGGAAGATGCCCGAATCAGGGTCTCCCAGAAAGCGCTCCAGGGCTCGCCGGGTGTCATCGTCGGTCAGTGCGTAAGTCGTCGTGAGGTACTGCGTCAGACTGCCCCGCAGTTGCGCGGCGGCCAGAGTGGGCTTCACGACGCTCCCCTTCGTCCGTGGCTCCGGGGCCGTTCCTGTGACAACGGTCGACCCGTGTGGTGCGGATCAACCGTATATCGCAGGTCGGACAGTGTGTGGCCGGACCAGGACACCCGTGGCCCGGCACGTGCCGACCGCCCTCGGCAGGCTGTCGCCCGAGTGGCCTGCATCCTGCACTGAGTCGTGGCTGATTCGCGCCCTTTCCAGCCCCTGCGGATGGTTTCACGCTGAAGCAAAGCACCGCACACGGACAGCGACCGATGGGGGAACGTCATGTCCGTACCGCTGTATGTCCCTGTGCTGCCGACCCGGCCGCACGCGACAGCCGCCTACCGCACGCTGACGCCGGACATACAGCGTCGGGTCATTCCGCTGTGGACACTGCCTCCTCGCACCGGCATGCTGCCGAAACCACTGGCCGAAGAGGTCCGCAAGGATGTCGGCAACGTCACCGTCGTGCAGCGCTACGGAATCGCCTGGCTGGATGCGCCATTTGCCGACGATGCCGAAGCTGTGGTCCTCGCCGAAGCCCTGGCTCCTGAATGGTGTGGGCCCATCACAACCTGCGGCCCGTTACCGGACCTGGACGCCCTGAGGCCCAGCAGACACTCGCCTTCGCCGTGGCACGGAGACGCGAGGACGGGCTCGGTGTCCGTGTACGGCTGCCGGGCGACTGGAGTGACCGTACGGCTTCGGGCGTCGGCGGACTGCTCGACCGGCTGCCCGCCGGTCACTCCGCCGATCTTCTTCTCGACCTCGGTACTGTCCTGCCCGACCGCCCCGACGCGGCCAAGGAGGCGCTGCGCGCCGTGGACGCCTTGATGCCGCTCACCTCTTGGCGAACCGTCGCCGTCGTGGCGGGCGGCTTCCCCGATCCGCCCGCGGACTTCCGCGAAGGCGTTCCGCACGAGGAGCCGCGTCCGGACTGGGAGACCTGGCAAGAGCTCCGGCACGCTGAACGCCCGTACCTTCCCCGGCTGCGCTACGGCGACTACGGCGTCCACCCCGCTACGTATGCCGCCCGGACCCCGCCTTCGGGCAGGGGCGGGCCGTCCTGGGGAATCTTCCGCTACACGACCGCCCGCTCCTACCATCTGGCCAAGGTGCCGCTCGGCAGACAGTATGACGACGCCAACCGGCATGCCGCTCGGTCCCTGACAGACCTCGCAGACTTCCGGGCACCGCAGGCGAGCGCGGGGGAGCGATGGCTGCATGACCGGAGCCGGGGTGCTACGAGTACGGGCAATCATTCCGTGTGGAACCGGGTGGGGAACGTTCAGCACATGACGTTCACAGTGAACTCCCTACGTGAGCAGGAATGCTGAGCCCACCCCTGCCGAGAGTCACCCCGTACTACTCCCCGTACTCCCTCAGCAGCTTGTTGAGGTGGCGGATCTTGTCCACGTCCGCCTTTGGCAGGGGATCGCTGCTGTTGAAGTGCATGACGTTGTTGCGGATCTTCCGGATCTCTTCCAGCCTTGTGATGAACACCTTCCGGTCGAGCGGCCATCCGAGTTGTTCCCACAACTCGGGGTTCTCCAGCACTCGCTGATAGTCGCCGACGGCCATGTCGCCGAAAGAGGTGATGCGCTCATTCGCCGGGTCGCAGAGACGAGTGACCTCGGGCAGGGTGAAGGCGCCCGCGATGACCTGTCGCAGTCGGCGGTCCATCTCGCCGATCAGGAGGAAGTGCCCGGCCAGATCGCCGTATGCCTGGGCCACGTCGGCGGCGGTGACGATCCCGGCGATGGCGTTGTGCTGGTCCCTGACGAGCACGAAGTCGTGCTCGGCCAGGGTGGGAAGGATATCGATCAGGTCGTGGTCGTAGCGGACTTCGCGCGCGTCCCTGACGGCCTGGGAGAGGTGGGCGCCGGGGTCGGCGTGCCGGGTCTGGGCTATGGATTTCCACGATACGGAACCACGAAGATTGTGCGAGCCGGCAAGCACGGGCAGCTGGGAGAAGTCATGAAGGACCATGAGCGTGATGACCTCTTCGAAGGTGGCCGTCGGTTTGACGCTGATGACACCGCCCAAAGCGGAGGGCAGCGTACCGACGGTCAGTCCGGCCTCACGTGGCTCCAGCTCTTCAGATGCTCCGGCCGGCACGGCTCCGGTCATCAGCGCTTCGGTGGGGAGGCCGGTGTCCTTTTCCGGCTCGGTGGCCTTGACCAGCTGGACCGTCGCTGACAGGGGCACCTTGTCGAACTCCGGCGACGTGAACAAGCCGTGGTTGGCAAGTTCGGCCTCGATCAGTTCGTTGACGAGCCCACGGCCCGTTGCGCCCCACCAGGCCAGCAGTTCCTGCACCGACAGAGACAGTGGGCTCCCCGCCTCGGCCGATGCGCGCGCATTCTTCAGCCTGGAGTGCCGCTCGCTGGGTGACACCGACGTCTGCGGACGGTCCCCTGGCTCCTTGCTGTCGGCCTCGGAGGCGGCCCGGTCCAGCAATTCCTGGCGCAGCTGCGACAGGAATCTTCCGTCGTCCGCTTGCCACGCCTCCCACCCGTCGAACGTCCCGTATCCGACGGCCACCGTGGCTGCCTTGGAGGGGGAACGGAACTCTTCCCCGTCCGCCAGATGGATCCAGCCTCGGGACGTGACCGTGGCGGTGTGTTCTTCTCCGACGCGGGGGCGGGTGAAAGTCAACTGCTCCCCTTCCTTGAGCAACCCACTGTCGAGCAGGTCCGCGACGGTCACGCGCCTGCCATCGAGAAGGTAGCTGGCGCGTGACTGTGTCTCCGCGGCCTCGGGGGTGTCAGCCATGTCGCCTGTGCCTTCCTTGGTGGAGAGGGTAGGAGAGGGGTTGAAGTCGTAGGTGTCAGAGGTGTTGGCCGATGTGAGCGATGCGGATCTTGCTCTCCTCGTGGACGAGCCGGAAGTAGATGCGTCCGGCGCCCCGGTTGAGGTTTCCGTGAAGTTCGAAGCAACGGCTCTCGCCGTCGAAGTCCTCCCAGAACCGGTGCCTGCGGGCGTTTTCGTGTTCCGGTCTTATGTTCGGAGCCTCCCAGTGCGGGCCTGCGGGGGAGGCATCGGAATCCCATGCCGCAGCGGTCATCTGGAGTTGGCGTAACAGCTGGCGGGCGCCTTTGAACCACTTCGGGTCCAGGTTCTCCAGGTGGTCCTGCACGTGTTCGAGGAACTGGAGGTCGGGGAAGAAGTCCGCGCGTCCCGCCCACAGTTCCGCACCACTCGAAACGCGGTCCAGCCCTTCCAGCCGGCCCCACTTCTCGTGTTCGCGGAGGTGTGCCTTACGGGAGGCGTGCCGCACCTTCTCCGCATACTCGTCGGCGACGCTCTCCCCGGTCTCGGGGTCCTCCGACAGTTCCTCGATGTGCAAGTCCAGCCAGGCCGTGTCCCAGTCCGGGGCGAGCGGCAGGCTGACGGCGATGCCGTCCGCCAAATGGGCAGCAGCCAAGCCGAAGACGTAGACGCCATCGTGTCGGTGCCAGATGTCGTCCCGGTCGCGCGCCGCCGAGTGAAGCGCGGCCGTGAAGGTCGTGCAGCGGTCCCGCATCCGCTGGATGTACCGGGCTTCTTCCTTGTTGCGGGCATCGTTGCGCCACTGCGCGTAGTAGTAGCCTCGGGCGAGTTCCGTTTCGTCGAAGGGATTCTGCGTGGCGAGGCTGATGCCGCGCCATCGCTGCAACTCTCTGAGCACACCTACAAAGGCGCGCATGCCCTCGGCGACTTCGTCCGTCCCGCACTCGGACGCACAGGACCGTTCGTTGAGAAACACGTGCAGCGGCACGCCCCACCCCATTCTTGATCCGCGCTGATGTCCCCGACCCCCCGGGACACATCCATTGACTCGATATGCTCAGTCGAGCAGCTGGTCCAGGGAGTTCTCCCACTCGTCGAAGAAACCCTCCGGCCAGTCGGACAGCCGTCCGTCGGGCCCGATGACCGGGTTGACGACTTCCGAGGTCTGCCCATTGCGACGGAAGTAGTGCACAGCGGTCTGCTCTGTCTTCAGCGGGCCGTTCTTCACGCGAAGCCGCAGTCCGTTCAGTACGTGGTCGCTGTGCGTCTCCATGATGATCTGCGCTCCGCGCGCCGCCGCCGCGCTCGCGAGGTATGCCATCCAGGTCTGCCCCTGCGGGTGCAGGTGAGCTTCCGGGTTCTCCAGCAGAATCAGCGTCCCGGGCTCGGCCGACAGGCAGGCCACCACGATCGGGAGGACGTAGGTGAGCCCGAATCCGACATTGGTCGGTCGGTAACGGTTGGAGCGATCGACGCCGTGTCCGAAGCGGTAGCTGAGGCGGACGGTGTCGGTGCCGTGGATGTCCGCCGCCTCCAGACTCACTCCGGGGCACAGCCTCTGCATCCACGCCTCGGTCTGCCCGAGCAGCGTGGCGGAAGCGGCCGCGGGGCCGAGGAGATCGGAGGTTTCGACGGGATCGTCCTGGTGGGCGCGCAAATAGTTCACGGTGTGCTCGCCCTGAGCGCCGAGAAAGCCGCGAGTGGATACGGCGTGGTGCGAGCGCGGGTAGCTGACCTGCGGGGAGACACGGTCGGCCTTGAGGTACTGGAATCCGGGGCCGAACAGGGTCGGCAGCTGTTGGGCCGGTGCCCCGCTCTCCCTTTCCTTGTCCGGCAGCAGTTTGAGGTGATCTGCTTCCTGCTCGTAAACCGCGCTCCACTGCACGGCTGATCCATCGCCCCGCAGCGCGAGCGTGATGTGCGGACCGGTCTCGTCGTAGAACTCGTAGCGGACATCTTGTCCGGTACCGAGCTGCACCAATTCCTCGTTGAGCAGCAGTCCGGCCTCGCTGCCCCCGATAGGGGCGAGGTCACCCGACTCGTTCGACTGTCGCAGCAGTGCCAATGCCTGGAGCACCGAGCTCTTGCCGGAGGAATTGAGTCCCGTCAGCAGCGTGAAGGGGGCCAGACGCAGTTCCTGGTGAGCGAACGCTTTGAAGTTGGTGAGAGTGAGCGACTCAAGCATTCGTGGCCTCCAACACCTCGCGGAACAAGTCCTTCATGGACTGGAATCGATAGTTGACCTTGTCGGCATCGCCGGTGCCGGAGGAGATGGAGTCGTAGAATGTAGGGTTGTCCATAAGCGTGTGGAACGCCTTCCGCACGGTCGACGCCTGCTCTCGCAAAGCGTTGATCTCTTCAGGCGTGCATTTCGCCACGTTCAGCGCCTGGACCTCGAACAATGCCTTGTTGATCGGGTAGCGGCGGGTGACCCCGCTGAACTGCTTGCGGAAGGCTTGATCCCCGAAGATCTGTTCGCACCCCAGCATCGCGTAGTTGAAATGAGCTTCCAGACGTGCACGGGCGTCGTCCGTGAGCCCATTGATGTCATGCATGGTCCGGCGGAGAAAGCCATCGAAGTCCTGTGTGGTGTACCGCTCGGGCTCCGTCATCGTGAAGGCGAGGAAACGCAGACAGAGTTCGCGTTCTGCCATGCGGGCGGGATTGACGCTGTGCCCGGTCGCCTTCAGGAAGGAGTCGTTGTCTGCCAGCTTGGCGAGGAAGGCGCGCGCGGGACCGGGAATCAGGGCGTGCCGCAGCTCTTGCCGGGTGAGTGGCTGGCCGCCTGTGTTGATCCGCGCGAAGATGTTGAACTTGGCTTCTTCAGGGGTGCCGCGCCGGATCACCAGAACAGAGAGTTCGGTCTCCAGGATGCGCGTCTGCATCCGGCCGGGCAGGTCTTCGAAGCGGCTGCCGTTGTAACGGTCGAGGTATTCCAGGCTGCTCAGTCGCAGCGGCTCCAGGCCGGCGGCCGCGGGGTTGACGAATCTGACGATGGTGGTGAGCCGTTGCACCCCGTCGACCACCGACCAGGACTCGTCTTCTTCTTCCGCTACGTAGAGCGTCGGCAGCGCGATACGCAGCAGAAGCGACTCGATCAGCCGGCTCTGTGCCCGGCCGTTCCAGATACCGGACTTGCGCTGGAAGTCCGGTTGAAGGTCGATGAGGTCACGTTTCAGCCGCTGGATGATGAGGTCGACCGTGGGGTTACGGGGGTGGACCTCGATCTGCTCCGGATCGAAGGGCGTCCGCCCGGCTTCCCCGATGTCTTCGGTCTCGATGCCGGTGCTGCGTCCGGTGTCCGTGAACTCGACCCGCGGTTCGTCCGCCCAAGGCGTCGCCTGGTCGGCGGAGGAGGTTTCCGACGGGGGGTCATGCGAGGGCTCGGGAACGTCGCCGACCAAGATGTGCCCCTCCGCGGTATGTCCGTGTCGATCACGAATCGAACGTGTCCGTACAGTAGCTGATCGGCCGTGAGTGCCGCCTTACGTTCTGTCCTGAAAAGGCCGAAAGAATCGGGCCAGTTCCGGGCGGGCGGTCGAGCCGTTCAGGGGGCCTGACAGTTGCGGGGGGGGGGGGGGGGGGGGGGGGGGGGGGCCCCCCCGGCCCCCCCCGCCCGCACCAAACAAACCCCGCAAAAACCCCCCACCCACCCCCCCCCGCAGCGCGGGGGGGGGGGGGGCCCCCCGCCCG
>NZ_JBITXL010000002.1:549962-598678 GCF_044544685.1 Streptomyces sp. NPDC053542 | reverse complement strand
TTCTTGTCGGGGCCCTCCCTGCCGCGGGCGGGGGGGGGGGGGGGGGGGGGGGCGGGGGGGCGGGGGGGGGGGGCGCGGCGGCGCCGGGGCCCCGCCCCCCCCCCCCCCCCCCCCCCCCCCCCCCCCCCGACACTCTTCAAAGCATCAGGGAAACAACCGGCCATACCGAACCCGTCGGGATCGGGAGTGGTCCGGCCCGCCACCCGTTCGGGTGAGAGGCGGCTCAGGCGGCCGGGCGGTTGAGGTACGGTCGCCGCACACAACAGCAGACAGAAAACGGCCCCCGGCAGGACGGCAATCCCGACGAGGGCCTGACCACCCAGGAAGAAGAGACCTTCCCGATGGCTGACCCGCAGTCTAACGCGGCCCTGCCCGCGTACCCGTTGCCCGAGCCGCTTGTGCCTCCTCCGAACGGCCCCCGCGCCGGCGTCCTTCACGTACGGCACCGCCACACCGAGCGCTACACCGTCGTCGGCAACCACCTCGCCCAGCATCCGCTCCTGTCCGCCACGGCGATCGGCCTCGGCATCCACATCCAGTCCCTGCCGGACGGCGCCTCGGTCACCGTCAAGGCGCTGACTGCACGCTTCCGAGAAGGCGAGCTGACGATCGGCAGAGCGCTGCGGGAACTGGAGACAGCCGGTTACCTCGTGCGTCGCCGGGTACCGCTCGGAGGCGGACGCATCGCGACCCGCACATTCTTCCTCGACCGCCCGGGAGCGGTGGTACGGGCTTCCCGCGCGCGCAAGGCCGATCCGGGAACCGCTGTCCTCGCCCCCGCAGCTACGGACAAGAGTGAGTGCGGGCCCGGCCGCGCGCCCCGCCCCCTGCCGGAAGCCGCCGCCGAGCCGGCACACGATCCGCGTCCCCCTCGGTGCGCGACACCGCGGCAAACGGCAGTTGACGATCCCGCACGCAGCGCCGCGGACACCGGACCGGCAGCCGGTCTGCTGGCCGGCCTGCGTCTCGCCGATCCCCGCTTGCTGCTTTCCGCCCGGGACATCCAACGGCTCACGCCTGCCGTCGACACCTGGCTCGCCCGTTCCGCCACCCCCGAACAGATCACCCGCACGCTCACCGCTGGTCTCCCGGCCCAGGCCGCCCCCATCCGCCACCCTGCCGGGCTTCTCGCATACCGGCTGACCAACTTCCTGCCCCCCCGCTGCCGACGGCTTCCGCTGGGACGGCGACAGGGCCGTACCCGCCACGGCCCGCACCGCTGGCCACCTGCGACGGCTGCGAACGTGCCTTCCGCACGCACGAACCGCACGCCCGTTGCCGCGACTGCCGTGACGAGGGGGCCGGCGCGACCGACTCGGCTGCTTCACCGGCGAGCAGCTCGGCTGAGCCTGTCCGCACGGTTCACCCACGGCGAGGACGCGGGACAGCGGCTGCCGGCCACCGGCCGAGCTCGTCGACGAAGTCTTTGTAGGAGTGGTTGGTGCCGGTGGGACCCGATGCCAGCAGGCCCGACGAGCGAGCCTGCTCGGCCACCTTTGGTCCGTCGCTTTCGCGGAAGGCCGGGGTGCCGAGCTTGCGCTTCAGCTCTTCCTTCGGACTTTTGAGAGTCCCGGTATCACGGCCTTGCAGCTGCGCGGGCACCTTCCAGTTGGACCGGACGGCAGGGAAGGCTTCCGGGAAGAGTAAGAGCCACGCTTCCGACTCCCAGGCGGCGAGCGCCAGTGCCGAGTCGCAGGGGCTTTCGCGGGAGAGCGCGCCGGCGACCTTCGCACGGATACGGGCGTACTCGGCGTCCGCGAAGCCGTCCAGGTCCTCGTGGATCACCAGGCCGACCAACGGCCCTTTCGCCCGGAGAGCGCGGCCCTTGGCCTTGCCGATGATCGTGCGGATGCGGGTGGTGAGTTCGGGGCCGCTGGCCGTCTTGAGGCGGGTCTTGTCGCTGATCTCCACCAGACGGGCGTCACCCAGCGCTGGGTGGTGCTGTTTGATGATCTCGGCCACGATCCGGCAGTCGTTGGAGTCCTCGCCGGCGAGGACGATGACCCCGCGCCCCTGCTGTGGCGAAGCCGCGCCTCTTCTTCTGTTCCCTTCCACTACAACTCATCCCCCGTCAGGTCGCCTCCCAGCACGCCGGAGAACCACAGGTCGCCCAGTGGCAGATCACCGCTCTCCTCGACGATCGCGCGCACCTCGTCCGTGGTGATCGCGGGAATGAGCGAGGCTCCCTCGTCATCGCGCTCACAGATGACGATCTCCTCCGGTTCGAGCCGGTCGGCGAGCGCGGGGGAGTGGGTGGCGACGATGAACTGCGTGAGTGCACTGGCCTCGCGCAGCCGGTCGACGATCAGCTGCAGGGCCTGGGGATGGAGGCCATGATCGATCTCCTCGATACAGGTGAGGGCCGGCGGGTCGGGGTCGTAGAGCAGGGCCAGGAGGCCGAGCAGCCGTACGGTTCCGTAGGAGGCGTCGGCCAGGGGAGTGGGACGCCGGAGACCGCGTTCATGCAGGTAGACGGCGATCTGGTCGGCCCGTCCACCGACCTTGACGAATTCGATGTCGTGCAACTGGGGCAGCACTGACCGGGCGTCCTCCACGAGACGTGCCCAGATGTCGCCGTCTACGGTGTGGAGCTGGTGCAGGAAGGCGGCCAAGTTGTCCGCGCTGGAGGACAAGGCGCCGTAGGCAGCCCGGGAGGGCTGTCGAGCCGCGTATACATCCACATCGAACACACGGAACGAGGAAAGCTGCCCTGCCACCCGGGCCACCTCGGAACCGCCTTCCGCGCTGGCCAGCCTGGGAAGGGTGGACAGACCGCTGCTGAGCCGCTGAATGCCGAACTCGCTGCTGTCCTCGTGGTCGGCGCTCGGCCGGGTGTCGATGACCGTGGCACGCTCGCCCGACACAGTGATGCGACGACCACGCCCCCGGGTCCGCTTGAACTGGAAGCTCTCACTGCGGGTGAGCCGGTAGCGGCCCTTGTCCCTGTTGCTGGGGGCCGTGTAGCGCCGGACCTTGAGGTCGTACTCGTCGGGAGCGTTCGGGCTGGAGTGGGTCGTCCAGGTCGCCTTGAGCCGAATGCGGAGGGTCGACGGCGGCTTGGGCCCGCCCCAGAACGCGACCTCGTCGAACCCGCCCTGGTTTTCGAGGGCGGGTTCGAGGTCGGTGCGGATGATGTCGGCGAGCAGGTCGAAGACGGCGAGAACATTCGACTTGCCGACGCCGTTCGCACCGACGAGGACCGTCAGTGGGCCTAACGGGATGGTCACGTCCCGCAGGCTGCGGAAGTTCTCCACATGCAGTTCGAGTAGCTGTCCGGGCATGGACGCAACCTATCGGGAGGCGTGGGGCGAAGTGAGGTGCGGCGGGCGTGCCGTACGCACGCGTCGTGGACGGTCAGGCATCCACCGGCGCTTCGTCTCCACGGTCCGCCGGCTCGGGCGGTACCCACCGGCCTGCGGCGATCTCGGCATCCAACCGCGCCTGGAAGTGCGCATGAGCAGCCCGCATCTCGGCTTCTCGGTCCGCTTTGTAGAAGGGGGCCTGATAACCGTCCGGGGGTGGAACCTCCTCCGGGGCTTCCAGGTGGGCGAGGAGATCGAGATAGTCCTGTTTGGTCTGGCCGTGGCCGTAGGTATTGAAGTCGGCGGCGATCTTGCGACCGTTGGCGTCGAAGTACGTGGCCGACTCGTAGTCGTACAGCTGTGGGTAGCGCGACTTGAAAATCGCGGCGAGCTGGTCGGCGGTGATGCCGAGCCAGACGGAGACGAGTGCATCGAGCTCGACGAGAGCGGCCCGGCGCTCATGCTCGGTGCGGAGCGGGGTGTCGTACGTCCAGTCCGGTGTGAGCCCGGCGGCGAGCGGCTTGAGCCCTGGCCACTGCGGGTTGGCCCAGTCCTCGTAACCCGCCCAGCGCGGGTCGAAGAGTTCGGCCCAGAGGGGGGCGTAGTGAGTGGTGAGGGCGTTGAGGCGGAGTGTGCGGAGGAGGAGGGCGGAGGCGAGGGGGTGATTTGCTTCCGGGGCGGGCATCTTGCGGGCTTCGCCGACTTGGAGGTGCGAGCGACCAGTAATGCGCAGGAGGTAGTCGAGCGGTAGCGCTGCCCAGAAGCCTGCGTTGAGGACGGTGAGGCGGTTGTCGTCCAGAGCTGCAGAATGCACGTTATGGACGTGGGCGGGGCCAGGCGGAATGAGGGCAGCTTGCAGGCTGCGACTTGTGTTGAAGGGAATCATGACCCGCCATGCCAGGCGGAAGTAGTTCGTGTACCGATTTTCGAGCCAGGGATCCTGAGCTGCCAGATACGTCGCCTCATCGGTGGCTCGCACATAGTTACTCGTGGGCACATGCGCTGCGGGCAGTTCCGTCGGCGCAAGGGTGTTCCAGTGCCTCTGGTTGCGGCACGGGATCATCGGCTCCTTGTAGAAAGGATCCGCACATGAGAAGTGCGGTCCTTGAAGGATGACATCTGTGATCTCCGAGACGGCTTGGTTGCCCCAGCGAATCAGACCTTCTTTCTTTGCGCCGGATTCGTCAAAGCCCCTCGTGATCATCGGCCTATAGTCACCCAGGTTTCTACCGTAGCTGGCTAGTGCCTCGATCGCCCCCTGCTCGCCCACGAGGACCGGATACAGTAGGGAGGTATGTGTCGCTCCGCCTGGTGAGCCCGTAAGGGCCTGCCATCCGACCAACAGGTCCATGTCGACGTGTACCACTCGATCACGGTGCGGTCGGATGTCCCACGAGCCGTTGTGCTTGATACCTGGCACTTCGCCTCGTCCATCGTGGGTCAGCGATTCAGGCAAAGCCTCGACATCACGCAATTGGCTGACGTGCAGGAAGTTCGGGTCCTGTGACGAGCCATAAATGTGCATTGCAAATTCCTGGGAACGGGAAAGGTCGTCGAACGCCCAGTTGGCCGAATTCACGAAATGCGCATGCACCCGAAGGTGTCGGTACGCCTCAGCTCGGATGGCCCCTTCTCGTACACCTCCAAAATGCGTGTCCGGGTGGATCATCCCCGCGCTGCCGTGTGGTGCGGTGTGCCCCCAGACCTTCGTCATGAATGCCCGATAGAGGTCGCCCTGGGTCCCGACGAGCAGCGGGTACGTAACGGGGCTGCCAAGCGTGGCCACTGCTCCCGCGTGCGTGGCCAGCTCGTCGAGGAGAAATTGTTGGCAGCCCTTTCGGGTGGCCAACACGTCCTCCTTGCGCAGCCGCCACTCTTCCGCGCTCGGCCTGTCCGCCAGCGTGAACCAAGGATCGAGTTCGGCGAGGACCACGTCCTCCTCCCACCGCGGCCGCACCCAAGGCGGATTCCCCACCTGCAAGTCATACCCGCCTCGCGCAAACACCTGCGCGAAGTCCAGCTCCCAGTGGAAGAATCCCTGCGCCTCCGCTATGTCCCTCGCGACGGCGACCCAGGGGAACCGCGGCTCAAGACGCTGGAAACGCTCCATGCCCATCAGGTCCGGCAGCGCGTCCTCGTACACCTCCAGCTCCGCCAGCGACGCGAACTCCGCCACCAGCGAGTCGTCCGGCACGTCCGCCGTGCCGATCAGGGCCTCCGCGAACTCCAGCCAGTCGTCCAGACCTGCCAGCGGCACCAGCGCCCGCTTCCGCGCACTCACGATGGCCTCCTTGCGGCGGCCTGTCCGGCGGCGTTCCACCGAGGCCGCCGTCAGCTCGCCGCCGCCCGTGATCTCGCCGAACAGGTCCTCCGTCTGCCACGACATGAGGACACCGGAGTCGTCGGCCGTCCGCAGCCCTTCTGCCACGGCACCGGACGGGAGCTCCTCGGCACCTCGCGCGTACACCGACGCCGTGCCGTCCAGCAGCCCGGCTTCCTGCACCGGCCAGAACCACAGCGCGCACCACGCGTCCATCAGCGTCTTCAGTCGCCAGTACGGGGTGTCGGGGGCGGTGAGGTCGGCGACGACCTTTTCCCGCTGCTCCGCCACCTCCGGCGACCGCAGCCACCCCTTTTCCGCGCCCCACACGTCGATCCGGCGTGAGATGTCCCGTTCGGAGATATCGAGGCGCTGCACGACCAAGTCCCACAGGAACTCGACCCGGCGCGCCAGGGCCTGAAGCCGCTCCGACTGCTTGGCCGTCGGCGTGCGGGTGATCATCTTCCGCCAGTTGGCAAGCGTGCGCGTCGCCTCCGGGGCGAGCGCCTTGGCCTCCTTCTCGGCCGCGACTGCGCCCCACTCCTTCGCGGGAAGGAGGAAGTGGTGCACGGCGTTCTCGGTGACTCGCTGGACCGTCCCGCTCCTCGTCGTGCGCTCCGTCACCGTCACGGGAAGGCCCTGGCCTGCGTCCGTGAGAGGGAAGGGGTCCGGTGTCGCGCCGAGCCAGGCCGCCTTCTTCAGCTTCTCCGGCGGGTACACCTCACGCCGGCCGCCGATCAGCGAATTGCCGCGTCGCAGGTGCAGGCCGAACCATGGCGCCTCCATGCCAGGGTGCATAGTGTTCAGCCACAGCGACACCTCCGCCAGTTCCACGGCGGTCTCGTTGAGGTCGACGCCGTAGGAGTTGTGCAGGGCAATGTACGCCTTGACCTTCTGGAGCTCGACCGCGTACTTCTCGGTGTCGATCGGAGTGTTCAGCTCGTCCTGGCGACGGCGCAGGTACTCCGCAGCGACCTGGTTGATGGCCTCGTTGAGGAACGCGCCCGAGCCGAGCGCCGGCTCGCAGATCTTCCAGTTCAGGAGCTCCCGCGCCTCGGTGTCCTGACTCAGGCGCTGCTGAAGAGCCAGCTGCACGGTGACCTTGGTCAGCGACTCGGGGGTGTAGTACGAGGCGGAGGTCTGTCGGTCACGGCCGGAGAGGCGGTAGACGAACGAACCGGAGGGGTGGCGGACGCGGACGTCCTCGCCGGTCTCCTCGTCACGACGGTGCACGAACACGTTGCTCGGATAGTCGTCGACCTTCGACGCGGGGATCAGCCAGGAACCGTCCTTGGGGTCGCCGCCTTTCGCGACCTCGTAGAGATCCTCGTCGCCCGCGATGAAACCGCTGTACGACATCAGGCCCTCGTACACGGCGCCGAGCTGGTTGATGCCGAGCTGGGCGTACGAGATGAAACCGCCGCGCTCGCCCTTCTTGCCCCGCGTGATCATCAGCAGGCGCAGCACCTTGTAGAGGGTGGCATTGCGCAGCCGGGTGTCCAGCAGCCGGCCGTCCCGCTCGCCATGGACTCTGCCGGAGCTGTCGCGGTCCACGGCGTCCTCGTCGAAGACATCGAGGTCGTCGAGGTCGTCCTGAGGGTGCGGGATCACCCCTTTGCCGATCAATCTGATCGACTCCCGCTCGAACAGTTTGGAGTGCAGCGGTTCGAAGCGCAGGCCCACGTCCTCGCTGGTCCGTGCCTCGTCCGTGACCGTTGTGCCGTGCGTGCGGCGGGAACGGTAGCCCTCTTGCACCTTGCGGAAGAGGAGGTCCAGAGACTCGTACAGGTAGGTGCCCCGACGGGACTTCTCGTCGACCAGGTCGCGTTCGGCGATCAGCTCGCCGAGCCGGCCCAGACCGTAGCCCTGTTGGTACTCGGGATAGTCGGCGGGCAGGATGCCCAGCTCGGGGCGGGCCTCCGCATAGAGGAGGAACAGGATGCGATACAGGTAGCGGAGCGCCTCACGGGTCAACTGCTTTCCCAGTTCGGGCAGTTCGCCGATGTCTTCGGGACGTACGCCCTGCTCGCGCAGTCGGTCCAAAACCTCACTCGCGATGAGTTCCACACTCAGCCGCAGGCCGTCACGCAGCTCGCTGGAGACACCCACGGCATGCTTGGTCGACTTGCCGACGAGTTCGGACAGCGGGTTCTCGCCGCCCTCCTCCGGTGTGCGCAGCGAGTCCGCACCGAAGAGGGCGGCTACGGTGTCGAGTTCGCCACCCGCTTTGGTGTCATTGCGCTGCAGGGCCGTGTCCAGGGAAACCGCGAGATAGCGGCCCTCACCCCACACCATTCGGTCGGCGAGGACGACGACCCCACCGACGAGCAGCAGCACGTAACGGGGCGCGTCCTCACAGGCGAAGAGGAAGGAGGCGAGCTTGGAGCCCGTCGGAATGGTGTTCCGGCCGTCCAGCTGTACAGGCTCCAGGAGGCGGCCAGGGCCCTCCGGGTCCAGAGCGGCGTCCGGTTCGGCGGCCCATCCGCAGTCGACCGCGATGAGGCACTTTTCGGAGTGCGCCACCCGTACCTCGTACGGCTGGTCGGCGCGCGTGACCGTCAGCGTGTGCGGCTTGGCATCGTAGCCAAGGGCGCGCAGGACCTCCGCGTTCAGGGCACGTACGCGCTCGCACCAGGAGGGGGAGTCGTACGTGGCCGAGTCGTCCTCGGTGTCCTTGGCGGCCGTCGTGCCGTCCTCGTCCTCGGCGAGGGCAAAGAGAGACCGGGCCCGGAAGTACTGGCGGCGCAGTTCGCGCAGGCCCGCACGCGGGGTGACGGGCAGTGCGGCGGCATCCCGCCCCGCTGCTGCCGACCGCTCCCCGGAAGTCTGGTCGCCGGCTGCTTTCGCCGCTCGCTCGGACTCCGCCTTCGCCTCGTCCTCACGCTGTTTCCAGGCAGCCAGCAGGCCCGACTTCAGGTCCTTGGGCAGCACTTCGGCGAGGTAGTGTGCCGAGAAGTAGTCTCCTCGGTTGACCAGGGAGTCGTACGTCATGTCCGGTCTCTTCTCAGGGAATCGCAGGTCGGGGTGCGGCGTGCTGCGGCAGGCCGCGGGCCGTGGAGGCGCCGCCTCAGGCGGTGGGCGGCGGCGCGGACGGCTCCGGGTCGGGAACCAGGACGGCGAGGACCCGCATCAGCGGACGGCCGGTGGTCAGCAGCGAGTCCGCGAGCGAGGTGAGAGACTCCTTCGTGCGCTCTCCGGCCAGGGTGGGCTGCTCCCAGTCTCCCAGCCGTACCTTGTACTCGTTGATCGGTTTGCGCAGCGGCTCGTCCCAGGCGTCGCGGTGCCGGTCGAGGAACCGCTCGGCCGTGGCCAGCGCGTCGGGGATACCGGCCTCCAGTACGCTCGCGGGTTCGCTGTGGCGCATGGGGTTGGCCATCGTCGGTCCGACACCCGACCGTCGCAGGAGACCGACCATGTCGTCCTCCACCGTGCCGCTCCGTGTCACGCCCATCCACTTGACGACGGTCGGGCGGCCCAGGGCGTTGGAGTAGACGCCCTGGATGAGGTACGTCGGTTCTGGCACGTCCGCTGTGACGATCAATGCCTCCTGACGGCCGAGACGCACCAAAACCTTGTCCGTGAGCCACTCCACCACGGGATGCAGATCCGTGAGCAGGGAAATCTCCGGCCAGCTGGACGTGGACGACTCACGTGCCCGCCTCAGGGAGTGGTCGGCCAGGCGGCGGTTGAAGGTGACCAGTAGCCTCTCGCGCAGTCGCTGCTCGCGGACATAGTCCAGCGGAAGCGCCTTGAGGCGGTGTACCAGGTCGGCGGGTGGCTGGAAAGACAGCAGGCCCGTCTCGGTGTCGCGTTGCAGATCAAGGCTCGCGGTCGGGTCGGGGAACACCTCGCGCAGCGCCTCGTCCAGGAACTCGGCGGTGGAGGTGAACAGGCGTGGTACTGCCGCATTGCCCGTTGCGGCTCCGACCGGACCCGGTTGCGGCGGACTGTCGGTGCTGTCCGAGGCGCCGTTCTGACTTCCCGTGGGGGACGGTTCCTCGTCTCCCACGGAGCCGAAGAAGTCCGCGAGGAAATCGTCCATGACCGCGTCCGCCTCGGCCTCCGCCCGGCGTGCGTCCAGTGACTCGTCCACCGTCCGGCCGCGCAGCAGGTCCTGGATGAGCGACTTTTCCTCGGCCTCCGCACGGTACAGGCCGGTGACCGCCTCGGCCGAGCCCAGCTTGTTGTGTGCCTCCGCCTCGCGGGCCAACAGCCGCTCCGCGACCACCGTGTCGTCCTTCGCGCCCTCGATTCCGCTGGTGAGGATGAGCGCGCGGAACTGCGGCTCATGGGCCTGGCCGTAGCGGTCGATACGGCCGTTGCGCTGCTCGATGCGGATCAGAGACCACGGGACGTCGTAATGGACGAGCTGATGGCACTGGCGATGCAAGTTGACGCCCTCGGACGCCACATCGCCGGTCAGCAGGATGCGTACGGGTGTGTCCGCGAGGCCGAATTCCTCCACACACTGCATCTGCTGCTCGTCCGACAAACCGCCGTGCATCACCCGGGTCGACTCCTGGGCTGCCCGGCCCCGGAAGCCGAGCGCGGCCGGCAGTACCGAACGTAGCCACTCCAGGGTCTGGACTCGCTCGGAGAACACCACAACCCGGGTGGCGGACTTCGGGCCGACCCCGATCTCGCGCAGCTCCTCGACGAGCTTCGTGAACTTCGCCGAGTCGGCCTCCGTCATCGGCGTCACCAGTTCCTGAAGCGTGTGCAGCGCGGCGAGTTCGGCGCGGGTCGCCGCCGGCTCGTCCTTCTTCTCCAGTGTCTTGATGCGCGCGGCCACCGTCGCTTTGAGAGCCGCGTGCGAGGAGAGGAAGGACTTCAGCAGTGTGTACGGGAAGAGAGGAACGCCGCTCACCGAGGTGCCGTTCTCGCCGGGCAGCCACACCGCTGCCAGCTCTTCGAAGACCTTCTCTTCGGCGGGCGTGGCCATGCATCGCACTGACCGGGAGGGGCCACGGTCCGCCCATTGGCCCTTCATCTGCTCGCGGACCTCGGGGCTGATCTTCGTACGGCGGATGAAGAGGTGTTCGATGTCCTCGGCGCGGTAGTGCTCCGGATCGCGGATCGCGGCCGGGTCGAGAAGACCGATCAGCTCCGCGAACGACTTCGCGTCCCCGTTGTGCGGGGTCGCCGAGGCGAGGATCAAGGCATCCGTGCGTGGGGCGAGAATTTGGGCGAGCTGGTTACGCAGAGAACCCCGGTTGATCAGGTTGTGCGACTCGTCGATGACGACCGCGTCCCAGTTGATTCGCTCCAGATGATGCTTGTACTGGTCGGTGTTCTTCAAGGTGTCGATCGAGACGATCACCCGCTTGAAGTAGGTGAATGGGTTCCGGCCCGCCGGGATCTCTCGCTGAATCCGCTCGATGCCGACCGAGTCCAGACGCACGAGAGGGATGGCGAAGCGCGTCCACAGTTCGTGCTGGAACTGCTCCAGGACGTGCTGAGGGGTGACCACCAGGATCCGCTCACCACGGCCCCGGCGGATCAGCTCGGCGAGCGTCAGTCCGATCTCCAACGTCTTGCCCAGGCCGACCACGTCCGCGATCAACAGCCGTGGTCGCAGGTTGCGGCCCGACAGGGCAAGCTCGGCCGGTCGCCGCTGGTAGGGGAGGGAATCAAGGAGGAAGGAGTCGGCGAGCGCCAGGCGGCGCTCGGACTGCGGCAGCGCGGTCTTGCGCAGGACCGCCTCCAGGAAGAGACGGGAGCGCCGGAAGTTCGACGACTCGTCCTGCACCAGCTTCGTGCGACGGGGGTCGATCAGCTCGATGTCGTCGAGGCCGGTGAAGAACACCGCCTCCTGGTCCCGTACGAAGTCGGACACGCCCACGACATCGACTTTTGCGCCGTCGTGCTCGGTGCGCACGGAGTTCCGCACGAGCCACACCTCATCGCGCACGAGCACCTGCGCGCCCGCCGGAAACTGTTCCTCCCCGGAACCGACCGGTGCGCTGTTGCTCTGCTGGGCGGTCACCCGCTGCCTCCCCTGTCCGTAATGCTGTGCTGTTGTCGCGGTCACCGCCAGGCTTGCGCCGACGTACTGCTCACGCTGTTGTACCGCTCTACTGTGCCGCATGAGTGGCAAAGTGCGTGAACCACCCTCACCGGGACAGACCCGCAGGTCAATGGCGCACGGGGCGGAGATGCGCGAGTGAAGTCCGGGAGCTGTGCGTGGCGTCCTGCGCTCGAACACACTGTGCTTGGTGCCGCTCAGAACCGGGCCCGCGCCGCGTACACCTCCCGCAACTGCTGGGCGGTGCGGCGCGCCTGCGCAGAGTGGCGCAGGGAACGGACCGGGGCCCGGCCGACGGGACGAATGCGTCGGGGGGTGTCCTGAGCGTTCTGCTGCAGCGCGGTTCGGTGGTCCTGCGCATTCTCGGCGAACGGGGCCGGCGGCTCGGCCTGTGCGGGCGACTCGGCGTGCGATGCCGGGGCCGGTGAGGCGGAGGCGGGTGCATGCGTGCTTCTGGAAGCCGGCGAAGACTCGTCCGGAAGCGGAACGTCGGCTGGACCGGGCGGGGCGGAAGGAGGAGAGACGGCGCTCTCCGGTACAGATGCCGGGAGCAGCGTCGAGAGATCCTGCGGCGACGTCGCGGTATAGGTGGTGAGTCGCCTGCGTGCCTGGGCGAGCTTCAGCCCTTGCGCCTCGACCAGGGCACGGCACTGCTTGACCACTTCGTTGACCGTAGGCCGGTCCTGAGCTCGGTGGGAGAGCATGGAGGTCAGCAGTGGGACGAGCTCGGACGGCGTTCCCGTCAGGTCGGGCGCGGTCGCCGGATCGGTCACCATGTGGAAGAGCGCGTGAATGTTGTTCGTGTAGTACGGCAGGTGGCCCGTCGCGGCGAACAGCAGCACCGTTCCGAGCGCGTACACGTCGACGGCGCTCGTCAGGGGTTTCACGCCATTGGCCTGCTCGGGCGGCATGCAGGACGGGGTGCCGACAACCATGTCGGTGGCGGTGAGAGAAGCGTTCGACTCGGCGAAAACGGCGAGACCGAAGTCGATGATCTTGGGGCCATTCGGACCGAGCAAGATGTTCGCAGGCTTCAGGTCACGGTGCAGCAGGCCCTGTTTGTGTACGTAACTCAGACCCTCGGCGAGCGTCGCGCCGAGGGAGAGGACGAGGAGCGCGGGCAGCGGTCCATGCGACATCACATGCCGGCCCAAGTCCGGCCCCTCGACGTATTCCGTGGCGAGCCAGGGCTGCTCCGCGTCGGCGTCCGCATCGAGTAGCTGCGCGATGCGCGCGCCCCAGACCGTCTGCAGAATTCTGATCTCCTGCGCGAATCGCAGTCGCGCGGTCGAGTCGACGACCGATGGCTTGATGACCTTCACCGCGGCAGGCTCGCCGCCGGGCGACTCGCCCAGGTACACCTGCCCCATGCCGCCTTGGCCGATCCGGCCCAACAGCTCGAAGTCGCCGATTTGTGCCGGGTCTCCGGGGTTGAGCGGCGTCGTCTGCACGTCTTTCCTTCGGTCGGGCCCGCCGGGCGGGAGCTGTCGCACCGGTTCCGCCCCAAGCTAGCCGATGGCCCCGCCAGCGGGCCCCGTTACGGACACCCTTCTCTCCGACGCAGCCGCCTCTGCGGAGCCCTGCGTCACCGCGTCCGGGGCTGGGACGCACCGAACAGACCGGGCGTCGATCCTACGGTCCTGGAACGATCGGGAGGTGGCCCAGGGAGACCGCCGCGTCCGCTCAACCCGCATCCATACCGGTCAGAAGGCGCGGCGGCTTTTCTCCCAGGCCGGTCAGATGTCCCGGAAGATCTCGATCTGCGCGCCCAGGGAGTTGAGGCGCTCGGCGAGGTCTTCGTAGCCGCGGTTGATGACGTAGACGTTGCGGAGTACGGACGTGCCCTCGGCGGCCATCATCGCCAGGAGGACGACGACGGCGGGGCGCAGGGCCGGCGGGCACATCATTTCCGCCGAGCGCCAGCGGGTCGGGCCGTCGACCAGGACGCGGTGCGGGTCGAGCAGCTTGACCTGCGCGCCGAGGCGGTTGAGGTCCGTCAGGTAGATCGCGCGGTTGTCGTACACCCAGTCGTGAATCAGGGTCTGGCCCTGGGCGCTGGCCGCGATCGCCGCGAAGAACGGCACGTTGTCGATGTTGAGGCCGGGGAACGGCATGGGGTGGATCTTGTCGAGCGGTGCGCTCAGCTTCGAGGGGCGCACGGTGAGGTCGATCAGGCGGGTACGGCCGTTGTCGGCGGTGTACTCCGCGCTGCGGGTGTGGTCGAGGCCCATCTCCTCCAGGACCGCGAGCTCGATCTCCAGGAATTCGACGGGGACCCGGCGGATCGTCAGTTCGGACTCGGTGACGACCGCGGCGGCCAGCAGGCTCATCGCCTCGACCGGGTCCTCCGACGGCGCGTAGTCCACGTCCCGCTCGATGTGCGCGACGCCGTGCACGGTGAGGGTCGTGGTGCCGATGCCCTCGACGCGTACGCCCAGCTGCTCCAGGAAGAAGCACAGGTCCTGGACCATGTAGTTGGAGGAGGCGTTGCGGATGACCGTGACGCCGTCGTGCCGGGCGGCGGCGAGCAGCGCGTTCTCCGTCACGGTGTCGCCGCGCTCGGTCAGTACGATCGCGCGCTTGGGTGCCACGGCCCGGTCGACGTGCGCGTGGTACGTGCCCTCGGTGGCGGTGACCTCCAGGCCGAAGTGGCGCAGCGCGGTCATGTGCGGGGTGACCGTACGGGTGCCGAGGTCGCAGCCGCCCGCGTACGGGATCTTGAAGTGGTCCATGCGGTGCAGCAGCGGACCGAGGAACATGATGACGCTGCGGGTGCGGCGGGCCGCCTCGGTGTCCATGGAGTCGAGGTCCAGCTCGGCGGGCGGCACGACCTCCAGGTCGTTGCCGTCGTTGATCCAGCGCGTACGCACGCCGATCGAGCCCAGCACTTCGAGGATGCGGTAGACCTCCTCGATCCGGGCGACGCGGCGCAGCGTGGTGCGGCCGGCGTTCAGCAGCGTCGCGCAGAGCAGCGCCACGCAGGCGTTCTTGCTCGTCTTGACGTCGATACTGCCGGAGAGGCGGCGGCCGCCGACGACGCGGAGATGCATGGGTCCCGCGTACCCCAGGGAGACGATTTCACTGTCCAGGGCCTCGCCGATCCGGGCGATCATCTCAAGGCTGATGTTCTGATTACCGCGTTCGATGCGGTTCACCGCGCTCTGGCTCGTGCCGAGCGCCTCCGCCAGCTGCGTCTGTGTCCAGCCCCGGTGTTGCCGGGCGTCACGGATGAGCTTGCCGATACGTACGAGGTAGTCGTCTGCCATGAGGAGAACGGTATCTCAGATATGAGATGGATGTTCAACTGTCGCTTGTTCTACTACTATACGAACAATGGGCTGTACGGCGGTGCTTCTGACGGGCGGCGCGGCCGGGTGGACAAGGGGAAGGCGGTGCCGGGACATGGCCGGTCGCTGGGGCGTTACCGCGGGACACGGGGGCGGCGGGACGGCCGCCCGTAGGGGGCACGGCGCGCGTCGGGTGATCGTCGCAATGGCCCCCTTCCCGCTGGCCGCCGCCGTCGTCGCCACGGCGTACGGAGTGCTCGCCGGACGGCTGCCCGGGACGCTGGCCACGCACTTCCGCTTCGACGGCCGCGCCGACGGCTTCTCGTCGGCCGGCGGCTTCCTCGCCACCGCGCTCGGCATGCTCCTCGTATTCGGCGCCGTATTCGGGCTCCTCGTCCTCACTCCGACGGCCGGACGCCGTACGGGTGCCGGGCGGCATCCGGGTGCCGCGCGTCGTACGAATGTCGTACTCGGCACGGCCGGTTCCGCCATCGCCCTCGCCTACGGCCTCGCGGGCCTGCTCGCGTACGCCTTCGTCGCCACGCTGCACGCCAACGCGGTGGCCGGCGGCGCCCACGCCGCCACCCGGCTGCCGCTCTGGCAGCTCGCCGCGGCGCTCGGCGTGGGGGTGGTGGCCGGCGCACTCGGCCGGCTGCTGGCGGGGAAGGACACGCCGCCGCCGGACGACGGGACGCGCGGCGGCGCGCCCCGGCTGCCCCTCGCCGGCTCCGAGGTCGCCGGCTGGTCCCGCACCGTCTCCTCGCCGGTCATGTACGCCATCGGCCTGACGCTTCTCCTCGCGGGCCTGATCGCGGGCCTGATCGCGGGCCCGGCCGCCGGGTGGAGCGCGGCGCCCGGCCTGCTCGTCGGCGGGCTGCTGGTCCTCGCGCTCGCCGGGCTGCGGGTGACCGCCGACCGGCACGGCCTGACCGTGACCCCGCCCCTCCTCCCGTACCCCCGTATGCGCATCCCCCTGGCGCGCATACGGGAGGCCGGGAGCCGGGAGATCGTCCCGCTGCGCGAGTTCGGCGGCTGGGGCTACCGGATGCGGCCCGGCCGCAGCGGCTTCGTGCTCCGCTCCGGCGAGGCGCTGTCGCTGCGCCTGGCGAGCGGGAAGGAGTTCGTGGTGACGGTCGGCGACTCCGCCACCGCGGCAGCACTCCTGAACACCCTGGTCGACCGGTCGGAGGCCGCGGAGGGCGGCGCGGACGGCCGCGCCGACAGCGGCGCCGACCGCCCGGGAGGCGCGGCCTGATGCTGGTCCGTATCGACCCCACCTCCGCCGTGCCGCTCGGCGACCAGGTCGCCGCCTCCGTGCGCGGCGCCATCGCCGACGGCTCCGTGGGCGCCGGGGAGCGGCTCCCCGCCGCCCGCGCCCTCGCCGCCTCCCTCGGCGTCAACGTGCACACCGTCCTCCGCGGTTACCAGCGCCTGAAGGAGGAGGGCCTGATCGAACTGCGGCGCGGCCGCGGCGCGGTGGTCACCGGCGCCGCGGCCCCCGCCCGCGCCCGCCTCACCGACGCCGCCGCCGGCCTGATCGAGCAGGCCCGCGCCCTCGGCCTCACGGACGAGGAGATCGTCTCCCTGGTCCGTACGGGCCTGGGCAGGCCGCTCGGTACGGGCTGACCGACACCCGGTCCGGCTCCGTTACCAGGTCGGCCCCGCCACCTGCCGGGTCGTCACATTGATCCGGTTGAAGAGGTTGGTCAGGCCGACCATGAGGACGATCGACGCCAGCTGCTTCTCGTCGAAGTGCTCGGCGGCCGCGTTCCAGATCTCGTCCGGCACCGGGTCCGGCTGGTCGGCGAGCCGGGTCGCGGCCTCGGCGAGGGCCAGCGCGGCGCGTTCGGCCTCGGTGAAGAACGGCGCGTCGCGCCAGGCCGCCACCGCGAAGAGCCGCTCGTCGGTCTCGCCCGCCTTCTTCGCGTTGAGCGCACCGCCCACCACGCAGTAACCGCACCCGTTGATCTGACTCGCCCGCAGGTGCACCAGCTCCAGCGTCGTCTGCGGCACGCCGCCCGACCCGGCCGCCTTCAGCAGCTGCTGCACGGCCGCCGTGGCCTCGGGAAAGATCATCGCGGGGTTCTTCATCCGAGCCTGCATGTCGCTCTCCTCGTAAAGGGCTTCTCATCGGATTTCCGTGCTTCACCCCTACGACGGAAGCGGCCCGCGAGATGTGACATGCGGTCCGGGGCATCCGTAAAAAAAACTTTCCGCGCGCTCTGCACCCACTCCCTGTACCTACTGGTATGTATGCTGCCCTCATGAGCACTGCGAACAGTCCGACCGGCCCGAAGGGCCCGTCGGCCGGCACCTCGGAACGCCTCATCGAAAGCACCCGCGAACTGCTGTGGGAGCGCGGCTACGTCGGTACGAGCCCCAAGGCGATCCTGCGGCGCGCCCACGCCGGCCAGGGCAGCATGTACCACCACTTCACCGGCAAGCCCGACCTCGCGCTGGCCGCCATCCGGCGCACCGCCGAGGAGATGCGGGCCGAGGTGGCGCGGCTGCTCGCCGGGCCCGGTACCGCGGTGGACCGCATCGGTGCCTACCTGCGCCGCGAGCGCGATGTCCTCAAGGGCTGCCCGGTCGGGCGGCTCACCCAGGACCCGGACGTGATGGCCGACCCGGTGCTGCGCGCGCCGGTCGACGAGACCTTCGACTGGCTGCGCGGCCGGATCGCGGAGGTGCTGGCGGAGGGTCAGGAGAGCGGCGAGCTGGACGCGGCGCTGGACCCGGCCGCCACGGCCGCGACCGTGGTTGCCGTGGTCCAGGGCGGCTACGTCCTCGCCCGCGCCGCCGGTACGCCGGACGCCTTCGACCAGGCGGTCACCGGCGCGCTCACGCTGCTGACCACGCACGCCACCCGGAGCCGCTGATGTACGCGGCGCAGTACGAGATCACGCTGCCCGCCGATTACGACATGGGCGTCATCCGCAAGCGGGTGGCCGACTTCGGGCAGCTGCTCGACGACCGCGCCGGGCTGGGCCTGAAGGCGTATCTGATCCGCGAGCGCGGCGCCGACGGCTCGCCGGTGAACCAGTACGCGCCCTTCTACCTCTGGCGGGACGTCGGCGCGATGAGCCACTTCCTCCTCGGCGGGGGCGGCTTCCAGGGGATCATCCGCGACTTCGGCCGCCCGCCCGTGCGGCACTGGACCGGCGTGACGACCCTGGCGGGCCCAGCGCGCGAGACACACCCGCGCGCCGCCTCCCGCCGTCTGACCCCGCTGCCGCCCGACCCCGACCCGGACGGCACGGGCCTGGGCCTCTCCCGCCTCATCGCCCGGGAGACCGAAGCACTGCGCACGCTGGCCCGGCGCCCCGACGTCCACACGGCGGCCCTCGCCGTCGACCCCCACCACTGGCACCTGCTGCGCTTCACCCTCTGGACGCACGCCGTCCCGGCCGACGAGGACGCCACCGAACGCTACGAGGTCCTCCACCTGTCGGCTCCGCCCATCGGGTAGTCGACGTATCCGGCGGCGCCGCCCGTGTAGTACGTGGCGGGGTCGCCCTCCGCCGGCTTCTGCCGGAGCGCGAAGCGGGTGACGAGGTCCGGGTTGGCGATGAAGTGGGTGCCGTACGAGACGGCATCGGCGATCCCCGCTTCGATGACGGCGTTGCCGGACCGCCGGTCGAAGCCGTTGTTCACGATCAATGGGCCCCGGAACAGCCGCCGGTAGCGCGCGAACGCGGCGAAGTCGGGGGCGGTGTCCGGTGCCGCGCGATCCGGCCCCCGCAGGTGCACGTACGCCAGGGGCCGGTCGCCGAGTTCGGCCACGAGGGCGTCGTGGTCGGCGAGCGTCCCGGCGTCCGCCCGGAACAGGCCGTCCGCCCAGTAGGGCGAGAGCCGGACGCCCACGCGCCGTCCCTCCCACGGCTCGGCGACCGCGTCCACGGTCTCCAGCAGCAGACGCCGCCGCCCGGCCCGGTCGCCGCCGTATCCGTCGGTGCGGCGGTTCAGCCGCGGGTGAAGGAACTGCGCGAGCAGGAAGGTGCCGAGAGCGCCGACCTCGACGCCGTCGAACCCGGCACGCCGGGCGTTCGCCGAGGCGGTACGGAAGTCGGCGACCGTGGCGGCAATGTCGTCAGTGGTCATCTCCCGGGGGGTGACGGTCGGCTTGAACCCGCTGGGAGTGAAGGACCGTTCGCGCGGATCGACCGCCGACGGGCCGGCGGGCAGCCGCCCTCCGAGGTGGTCGGGATGGGAGGCCGCGCCAGTGTGCCAGAGCTGCGCCACGATGCGGCCCCCGAGGGCGTGCACAAGATCGGTGACCTGCCGCCAGCCGGCGACCTGTTCCGCGCTGTAGACGCCGGGCACGTGGACGAAGCCGATCGCCTCCTCGCTGACCCAGACCCCCTCGGTGATGATCAGGCCCGCGCCGGCCCGTTGCGCGTAGTAGGCGGCGTGCAGTTCCGTCGGTACCAGCCCGTCGCCAGTCGCGCGCGCCCGCGTGACCGGGGCCATCACCACCCGGTTGGGCAGCCGGAGGTCTCCGAGGTCTGCGCCGCGCAGTAGCGGCTGCGGCGGCCGGCCGGGCTCCGTCGGCGGTGCGGCAGCGGTTGTCGTCAGGGTGCCGATCATGATGTGTCCTCTCCGTGTCACCTCGGCGGTGTCCGGTACGTCATGTCAGTGACGGCGCGCGACACGGAAAGGTGACCGATGGATGCACACGATCGGCCGGCGGAGGCCCGGACCGGGCAGGAAGGGCCGGCGGAGCGCTTCGAGGCGCACCGCGGCCGGCTGCGCGCGGTCGCGTACCGGATGCTCGGTTCGGCCGACGAGGCGGACGACGCCGTCCAGGAGACCTGGCTGCGGCTCGGCCGCGTCGACGCCGAGGAGATCGAGAACCTGGGCGGCTGGCTGCGGACCGTGGTCTCGCGCGTGTGCCTGGACATGCTGCGGGCCCGTGCGACACGCGGGGAGGACCTTCTCGGCCACCGGATGCCCGATGGGCTCCCCGTGCCGCCGGGTACGGGGGACGGCTCGGGGCCGGAGCACGAGGCGCTGCTGGCCGACTCGGTCGGCCGTGCGCTGCTCGTGGTGCTGGACACGCTCGCCCCCGTTGAGCGCGTCGCCTTCGTCCTGCACGACCTGTTCGCCGTGCCGTTCGCGGAGATCGCGCCTCTCGTGGACCGCACCCCGGTGGCCGCGAAGAAGCTCGCCAGCCGCGCCCGCCGCCGGGTACGGGGCACGACGGACGTCCCCGCCGACGAGCTCGCCCGGCAGCGGCAGGTCGCGGACGCCTTCCTGGCCGCCTCGCGCGACGGCGACCTCGACGCGCTGCTCGCGGTCCTGGCGCCGGACGTCGTACGCCGGGCCGACCGTGCCGCCCTGCCGCCGGGCGCTCCCGCGGAGGTCCGCGGGGCGCGGGCCGTGGCGGAGGGCACCCTCGTCTTCGGGCGACGCGCACAGTACGCGGAGCCGGCGCTGATCGACGGGGCGGTGGGGATCGTCGTCGCCCCGTACGGACGGCTGTGCCTCGCCCTCACCCTCACGGTCGAGCGGGATCGGATCACCGCGTACGAGGTCATCGCCGACCCCGCCCGTCTGCGCCGCCTCACCCTGGCAGTGCCGGATGAAGCGGCCCACAGCGGGCATGCGGGCAGGGCGGAGCATGACCGCACGGCGGTCATGTACTAGAGTTATCTCGACATCGAGATATCTGCCGAGAGACGTACCGCTGCCGCGCTAGTAAGGCTCCCCTAACTAAGTCTTACCTTAGCTGATTGGCCGGGGCCGGCGACGGCAGGATCGTGGTGGTACGCGCGAATTCATGCATGAAGGAGACTGTCGTGTCGGCGAACAGCTTCGACGCCCGCAGCACCCTGCAGGTGGGCGACGAGTCGTACGAGATCTTCCGGCTGGACAAGGTGGAGGGCGCAGCGCGCCTGCCGTACAGCCTGAAGGTCCTGCTGGAGAACCTGCTCCGCACCGAGGACGGCGCGAACATCACCGCCGACCACATCCGGGCGCTGGGCAACTGGGACTCGCAGGCCCAGCCCAACCAGGAGATCCAGTTCACGCCGGCCCGCGTGATCATGCAGGACTTCACCGGTGTGCCGTGTGTGGTGGACCTCGCGACCATGCGTGAGGCCGTGAAGGAGCTCGGCGGCGACCCCGCCAAGATCAACCCGCTGGCCCCGGCCGAGCTGGTCATCGACCACTCCGTCATCGCCGACAAGTTCGGCACCAACGACGCGTTCGCGCAGAACGTCGAGCTGGAGTACGGCCGCAACAAGGAGCGCTACCAGTTCCTGCGCTGGGGCCAGACCGCCTTCGACGAGTTCAAGGTCGTCCCGCCCGGCACCGGCATCGTCCACCAGGTGAACATCGAGCACCTGGCCCGTACGGTCATGGTCCGCAACGGCCAGGCGTACCCCGACACCCTCGTCGGCACCGACTCGCACACCACGATGGTCAACGGCCTGGGCGTCCTGGGCTGGGGCGTCGGCGGCATCGAGGCCGAGGCCGCGATGCTCGGCCAGCCGGTCTCCATGCTGATCCCGCGCGTGGTCGGCTTCAAGCTGACCGGCGAGCTCAAGCCCGGCACGACGGCGACGGACCTCGTCCTCACCATCACCGAGATGCTGCGCAAGCACGGCGTCGTCGGCAAGTTCGTCGAGTTCTACGGTGAGGGCGTCGCCGCCACCTCGCTCGCGAACCGCGCCACCATCGGCAACATGTCGCCGGAGTTCGGCTCCACCGCCGCGATCTTCCCGATCGACGACGAGACCCTGAACTACCTCAAGCTCACCGGCCGCTCCGAGCAGCAGGTCGCGCTCGTCGAGGCGTACGCCAAGGAGCAGGGCCTCTGGCTGGACCCGGCCGCCGAGCCGGACTTCTCCGAGAAGCTGGAGCTGGACCTCGCCACGGTCGTCCCGTCGATCGCCGGCCCGAAGCGCCCGCAGGACCGCATCGTCCTCGCCGAGGCCGCGAAGCAGTTCGCGCAGGACGTGCGCAACTACGTCGGCGACGACGAGGAGGCCGGCAAGGAGTCCTTCCCGGCCTCGGACGCCCCGGCTCGCGACCACAACGGCGCGCCGAGCAAGCCGACCCAGGTCGTCGCCGCCGACGGCTCGGTCTTCGAGATCGACCACGGCGCCGTCACCGTCGCCGCGATCACCTCCTGCACCAACACCTCGAACCCCTACGTCATGGTCGCCGCGGCGCTCGTGGCCAAGAAGGCGGTCGAGAAGGGCCTGACCCGCAAGCCGTGGGTCAAGACCACCCTGGCCCCGGGCTCGAAGGTCGTCACCGACTACTTCGACAAGGCCGGCCTGACCCCGTACCTGGACAAGCTGGGCTTCAACCTGGTCGGTTACGGCTGCACCACCTGCATCGGCAACTCCGGTCCGCTGGACGAGGAGATCTCGAAGGCGATCAACGAGGCCGACCTCGCCGTCACCTCGGTGCTCTCCGGCAACCGCAACTTCGAGGGCCGGATCAACCCCGACGTCAAGATGAACTACCTGGCGTCCCCGCCGCTGGTCGTCGCGTACGCCATCGCCGGCTCCATGAAGGTGAACATCACCGAGGAGGCCATCGGCAACGACACCGAGGGCAACCCGGTCTACCTCAAGGACATCTGGCCCACCGAGGCCGAGGTCAACGACGTCGTGGCCAACGCCATCGGCGAGGACATGTTCAACAAGTCCTACCAGGACGTCTTCGCGGGTGACGCCCAGTGGCAGGCGCTGCCGATCCCGACCGGCAACACCTTCGAGTGGGACCCGCAGTCCACCTACGTCCGCAAGCCCCCGTACTTCGAGGGCATGACGATGGAGACCACCCCGGTCGAGGACATCGCGGGCGCCCGCGTCCTGGCCAAGCTGGGCGACTCGGTCACCACCGACCACATCTCCCCGGCCGGTGCGATCAAGGCCGACACCCCGGCCGGCAAGTACCTCACCGAGCACGGCGTCGAGCGTCGCGACTTCAACAGCTACGGCTCCCGCCGTGGTAACCACGAGGTCATGATCCGCGGCACGTTCGCCAACATCCGCCTGCGCAACCAGATCGCGCCGGGCACCGAGGGCGGCTTCACCCGCGACTTCACCCAGGACGGCGGCCCGGTGTCGTTCATCTACGACGCCTCGCAGAACTACCAGGCCGCCGGCATCCCGCTGGTCATCCTGGCCGGCAAGGAGTACGGCTCCGGCTCCTCCCGCGACTGGGCCGCCAAGGGCACCGCGCTGCTCGGCGTCAAGGCCGTCATCGCCGAGTCCTACGAGCGCATCCACCGCTCGAACCTGATCGGCATGGGCGTCCTGCCCCTGCAGTTCCCCGAGGGCGCCTCCGCGCAGTCCCTGGGCCTGACCGGCGAGGAGACCTTCTCCATCACCGGCATCACCGCCCTGAACGACGGCGGCATCCCGGAGACCGTGAAGGTGAAGGCCGGCGACGTCGAGTTCGACGCCAAGGTCCGCATCGACACCCCCGGCGAGGCCGACTACTACCGCAACGGCGGCATCATGCAGTACGTGCTGCGCAGCCTGATCCGCAAGTGATCACCGGCTAGCCCGTAGCGGCAGGAAGGGCCGCACCCCGACACACCGGGGTGCGGCCCTTCCGCATAGACCGGTGGAGTGGACTCACGCGGCGCGTGGTGGTGAGGGCGGCGGAGCGCGGTACGTCTTGCGTCGTCCTTATTTCCTGCTGACAGGAGAATCACATGCGCAGGTTCATCGGCCGGTCCGTCGCGGCCGCGGTGCTCGCGACGGCGGTCGTCCTCCCGGCCTCGGGCGTGGCCCAGGCCGCCCCGAAGGCGCCGACGGTCGCGTCGTGGTCGAAAGACTGCAAGTGCAAGCACAAGAAGGCCGACCGCTGGGACGACTGGGGCTGGTGGCGGCACCACCACGGGCTGCTCAGCGACCTGCTCCACATCCTCCTCTGAGCCGTCCGGAAGCCGCACAGGGCCGCACCACCGTTCGCGGGGGTGCGGCCCTGGCCTGTGGCGTGCGGTGCGGTCAGGAGATCAGTTCGATCTCGGCGAGGGTGGCCCGGCCGGCCGGGACCAGCCGGTAGTGCCGGTACGTGCCCGGCCGCTCGACCGAGAAGACGCGGGTCTGCTTGTCCCACGCGAAGGACTCGGCGGAGCGGCGGTCCACGGTGGTCCACTGCCGCCCGTCCTGGGAGCCCTCCAGCGTCCAGCCGGCCGGCGCGTCCGCCTTGGCCGAGGAGGTCAGCGTGTACGAGGTGACGCGGGTCGCCTTCGTGAGGCCGGCGGCCGCCGTCCCGAAGGACGCCGACGTGTCCGAGGTGTTGTCGAAGAGCGCCGAGCCGTCCGGGGACGTCACGTCGGCGGCCGGGTCCGGCACCTTGTCGTCCTTGGTGATCGACGTCGGCGCCGCGTGCGCGCCGGTTCCCCAGCGGGACGGCTCCGGGCCCATGGCGAAGTCCAGGGTGCCGCCGCGGGCGAGTACGGAGTGCGGGAGCGCCGTGGAGGTCCAGGGCTTGCCGTTGACCTTCACGCCCTGCACGTAGACGTTCCGGGCGCTGTTCTCCGGAGCGTTGATGACCAGGTCACGGCCGTTCTCCAGGTGGACGGTGGCCTTCGTGAAGAGCGGGGAGCCGATCGCGTACTCGGGCTGCCCCATCACCAGCGGGTAGAAGCCGAGGGCACTGAAGACGTACCAGGCGGACATCTCGCCGTTGTCCTCGTCGCCCGGGTAGCCCTGGCCGATCTCGCTGCCGAGGTAGAGCCGGGAGAGCACCTCGCGGACCTTCTCCTGGGTCTTCCGCGGCTGCCCGGCCGCGTCGTAGGCGTACGCGATGTGGTGCGAGGGCTGGTTGCTGTGGCCGTACATGCCCATCCGGGTGTCGCGGGCCTCGGTCATCTCGTGGATCACGCCGCCGTAGCTGCCCGCGAACTCCTTGGTACCGGTCTCGGGCGTGGCGAAGTACGTGTCGAGCTTCTTCGCCAGGCCCGCGCGGCCGCCGTAGAGGTTGGCGAGGCCCTTGAGGTCCTGCGGCGCGGTGAAGGCGAAGGACCAGCCGTTGGTCTCGGTGTAGTCGTAACCCCAGACGCGCGGGTCGTACCTGTCCGGCGCGAGCCGCCAGTTGCCCTGCTCGTCCTTGCCCTGGAAGAAGCCGACCCTGTCGTCGAAGAGCTTGACGTAGTCCCGCGCGCGGTTCAGGAAGTACGCCGACTCTTCCTTGTAGCGCTTCTCGTGGGTCTTCTTGTAGAGCGCCTGGCCCATCCGGGCGATGCCGAAGTCGTTGAGGTAGCCCTCCAGGGCCCAGGACATGCCCTCGCGGGTCTTGGTGGAGGTGTACCCGAGGAACGGCGAGGTGTTCATGCCCTTGCGGCCGACGCCGGGGCTGGGCGGCGCGACCGTGGCGTTCTTCAGCGCCGCCTCGTACGCCGCCTTCGCGTCGAAGCGCACCCCCTTGGCGTACGCGTCGGCGAACGCCACGTCGGAGCTGGTGCCGGTCATCAGGTCCGCGTAGCCGGGCGAGGACCAGCGGGAGATCCAGCCGCCGTCCTTGTACTGCTGGACGAAGCCGTCGGCCAGCTGCCCGGCCAGCTTCGGGGTGAGGAAGGAGTACGCGGGCCAGGTGGTCCGGTAGGTGTCCCAGAAGCCGTTGTTCACGTGCACCTGGCCGTCGACGATCTTCGAGCCGGTGCGGGTCGGGGTGTCCGGGCCGGTGGCGGGGGAGAAGGGGCTGGCGTAGCGGACCTTGCCGTCCACCTTCTCCGAGCCGGAGTTGGGGTAGAGGTACAGCCGGTACAGGTTGGAGTAGAGGGTGGTGAGCTGGTCGCGGCTCGCGCCCTCGACCTCGATGCGGCCGAGGATGTCGTCCCACTGTGCGCGGGCGCGGTCCCGTACGGAGGCGAGGGAGGCGCTCTCCGGGACTTCCTGACGGAGGTTCTCCTTCGCCTGGTCGACGCTGATCAGGGACGTGGCGATGCGCATCGTGACCGTGCGGTCGGCGCCCGGCTCGAAGCGGAGATAGCCGGTGACGTCGGGGCCGCCGCCTCCGGAGAGCTTGCCGCCGGCGGTGACCGGCGCGTCGAACGTGGCGTACACGAAGAGCCGGGTGGCCCCCGTGGACAGCCCGCTCTTGACGTCGGAGAAGCCCGTGACCACGCCGTTCCCGGTGTCGAGCGTCAGGCCGCCCTTGTTGTTGACGTTGTCGAAGATCAGGCTCGCGTTATCACCCGGAAAGGTGAACTTCATCAGCGCGGTGTGGTCGGTGGGAGCGATCTCGGTCTGCAGCCCGTTGTCGAAGGTGACGCCGTAATAGTGCGGCTTCGCCGTCTCGCGGGAGTGGTGGAAGGGGAGCGCGCGGGCGGTGCGGGAGGCGTCGGGGGTGCCGGCGGCCGCGGACGGCATCACCTGGAAGGTCTGCCGGTCGCCCATCCAGGGGCTGGGTTCGTGGCTGGCGGCGAATGCCTGGAGGGTGGGGAGGTTGTCGGCGTTGTTCTTGCGCGCGTATTCGTAAAGCCAGTCCTGGGAGCCGGCGTTGGTGACCGGGGTCCAGAAGTTGAAGCCGTTGGGGAGGGCGGTCGCGGGGAAGGTGTTGCCGCGCGAGAAGCTGCCGCTGGAGTGCGTGCCGCGGACGGTCGAGGCGTAGTCGGAGACGTGCGCGAGACGCTTCTCGGGCGCCTTGGGCGCGAGCGTCACATCGTCCAGCCAGCCGCGGAAGTCGCCGCTTCCGCGGGGCGCGTCGTACGCGAGAAGGATGCGGTCGACCGTCTTTCCGGCGGCCACCGCTCCGATCCGTGACTCCCGGTGGTTCCACTGATTGACGTAGAGCGTCTTGGCGGCGCCCTGGCCCTGCGGCGTCAGCGGAGCGCCGTGCTGATCGGCCGGCTCGAGGTCGCTGAGGTAACTGCCGTCGGTGAAGGCGAGATCGACGGCGACCTGGGTGGCGCGGTAGTCACGGGCCGATCCGGCCATTTCGGGGAAGAGCCGGTAGGAGAGGGCGGTATCGCGATCGACGTGGACGTCGACGTCGAAGACCTTGTTGTACGCGTAGCCGTGGCCGTCGGTGGTGTGGCTGCCGCCGTAGCGGAGCGCGTGGGTGCCCGTGAAGCCCGCGTTCTTCTTCGCCGTGGGGGAGTCGGTGGGGCCGGTGTCGACGTGGCTGGTCATGCCGGGTGCCGTGCCGCTCTCCGGGTGGACGCCGGCGGCTTTCGGGGCGCCGTCGGGGCCCGTTTCGGCGGTGTCGCGCCAGTCCGGCGCCGGCTCGCCGGACTCGAACGAGGAGCGGAATTCCGCCGGGGCGTCGGGTGGTGCGTGGGGGGTGGCGGGTGCGGCCACGGCCGCGCCCTGTGCCGTCACGATCAGGAGGGCGGCCGCCGCCAGGGCGACGGGGCGGTTGATCCCACGCAGGTGTCTGTGCCGCACGCGAGCTTCTCCACTCTTCCGGCATCTTTTGACATCGTTGTCATATCTGCGGTGCAGAGATAACTAACAAGCGTGCGGCCTTTGGTGTCAAGGGAGCCGGGAGAGGTGGCGGGAATGGACCCTGTCCGATCCGCGCATGTCGGCATGCATGTCACGGAGGTCTCAACTCGGGAAAGACTGGCGGCAAAAGCTGCTTTTGATCTTGCCCCGCTTGCGTGAAGTGGACTATACCTGTCGGCGTCCGAATGGCTGTGCGCTTCGAGCCGTCCGGAACCGGGGGACCAGCGGGGAATCACACGTTTTCCCTGCGTATCTCTAGCGCGCCCGGTGCACATCCCGTACAACTCAGCTTCATCTGACCCGCGGTGCCGGGGTGGCTCCGGTACACCGCCTGAGTCCTGGAAGAAGGCGAGGACTTGAGCATGGGATCCACCTCAGAAACCAGCCGTCGCGATCTGATCAAGCGGTCCGTGGCGCTCGGAGTGTTCGCCGTCCCGACGATGAGTGTGCTCGCCTCGTGCGCGAGCGGCGGTGACAGCGGCGGCGGGGAGAAGGTCGACAAGGGCACCAAGTCCGCGAAGAACCCGCTCGCCGTCAATGAGAGCGCGGCTCTGGACGTGGTCATCTTCGACGGCGGCTTCGGCGACAAATACGCCAAGGACGCCGAGGCCCAGTACGCGGCCGCCTATCCCAAGACCAAGGGAAAGATCAAGCACGCCTCCACGCAGAAGATCCAGTCCACGCTGCAGCCCCGCTTCAACGGCGGCAACCCGCCCGACCTGGTCGACAACTCCGGTGCGGAGCAAATGGACTTCAGCACCCTGGTCGGCAAGGACCAGCTGACGGACCTCACGCCGCTGCTCGACGCCCCCTCGGTCGACGACCCGAGCAAGAAGGTACGCGACACGCTGCGCCCCGGCGTCGTGGAAATGGGCCAGTTCGGCGGCTCGGAGATCTGGACCCTGTACTACGCCTACACCGTTTACGGCGTCTGGTACTCCAAGACCAATCTCAAGAAGCTGGACGCGGAATACCCGGAGACCTGGGACGACATGCTCGCGCTCTGCGCGAAGGCGAAGAAGAAGGGCATCGCCGGCTGGACGTATCCCGGCAAGTACCCGTACTACGTGCCGTTCAGCCTGTACCCCTTCATCGCGAAGATCGGCGGCGCCGACGTGCTGCGCCGGATCGACAACCTGGAGCCGGGCGCGTGGAAGGACCCGGCGGTGCGCGCCGCGTTCGAGGCGTACTACGAGCTGTACAAGAAGGGGTACATCCTCAAGGGCAGCCCGGGCCTGGACCACCTGCAGTCGCAGAAGGCGTGGGCCGAGGGCAAGGCGCTGTTCATCCCGAACGGCTCCTGGGTGGAGAACGAGTCCAGCAAGCAGATCGAGGCGGCCGGCAACTTCGACCTCGCCGTGGGCGCCCCCTCCAGCCTGGACTCCTCCGACAAGATGCCGTTCGGGACGCTCTGGGCCTCCGGCGGCGAGCCGTTCATCGTGCCCAAGCAGGCGAAGAACGCCGAGGGCGGCATGGAACTGCTGCGCATCATGCTCAGCGAGAAGTCCTCCAAGAACTTCACGAAGCAGGTCTCCTCGCTCACCTCGCTGAACGGCGGTACCGAGGGACTGACGCTGCCGCCCGGCCTGTCGTCCGCGCAGCAGGCCCTGGAGAAGGCCGGCAAGAACGTCCTCAACCCCCGGCTGCAGGACTGGTACGTGGCCCTGCAGAAGGAGAAGATCGGCGTCGGCTGCATCGGCGAGATGATGGCCGGCCGGCTGACGCCGGCCGAGGCCATCAACAAGATCCAGAAGTATGCGGACGAGACCCGCAAGGACCCCAGCGTGAAGAAGTACAAGCGCTGACCGACGAATTCGCTGTGTCACCAGCGGCAGCCGCCGCAGGACAAGAACGGGATCGTACGTCATGCAGCACGGTAAATACCGTTTCATCGCCGGGTTCCTGATCCTTCCGCTGGCCATCTACGCGGTCTTCGTGATCTCCCCGTTCGTGCAGGCGATCTACTACTCCTTCACGGACTGGACGGGTCTCAGTTCCGATTTCGGGATGGTCGGGTTCGACAACTACGCGCGGCTCTTCCAGGACGGCGTGTTCTGGTCCGCGGTGGGCAACAGTGTGACCCTGCTTCTGCTGCTGCCGGTGGTGACGATTTCGCTGGCGCTGTTCTTCGCGTTCATGCTCAACGTCGGTGGCCGCCGCACGAAAAAGGCGGTCATCGGCGGGGTGCGCGGCTCGGGCACGTACAAGATTCTCTATTTCTTCCCGCAGGTGCTGTCGGTGCCGATCGTCGCTCTGCTGTTCCAGTTCGCGTACAACCCGGAGAGCGGCGCGCTCAATTCGGCGCTCTCCGCGGTCGGCCTGGACTCCGTTCAGCCGGACTGGCTGGGCGACCCGCAGCTCGCGCTGTGGTGCGTCATGGGCGCCATGGTGTGGGCCAACGTGGGTTTTTACGTGGTCCTCTTCTCCGCCGGCATGAGCTCCATTCCGAAGGATTTCTACGAGGCCGCGCTGCTGGACGGCGCGGGCCGCGCGAACACGTTCTTCCGCATCACCCTGCCGCTGCTCTGGGACACCGTGCAGACCGGCTGGATCTACATGGGAATCCTGGCCCTGGACGTGTCGGCCTTCGCGTTCGTGCAGATCATGAGCGTCGGCCCGGGCGGCCCGGACTACTCGACGGAAGTACTGCCGCTGTACGTCTACCAGAAGACCTTCCGTGACGGTCAGGCCGGCTACGCCACCGCGATCGGCGTCTCGCTGCTCATCGTCACCCTGATCTTCGCGGCCGTCGTCATGCGGCTGGGCCGTCGAGAGCGACTGGAGTTCTGATGACCGCACAGACCGATCCCCCTGAGCTCCAGGGCGTCACGAAGGGCTCCGCGCAGGACCTCGCGCAGGGCGGCGGTACGGGCGCGGGCGGCGCGGCACCGGAGCCGCACGCGCCGGCCGGCCGCGGTGCCGGCCGGGGCAGGAAGGGCGGCAGCGAGGGCGGCGTCCTGAACGTCTTCTCGCACGGCGTGCTGGTGATCTGGGGCGTCCTCGTCACCATGCCGCTGCTGTGGGCCGTGGTCAGCTCGTTCAAGGACGACTCGGAGATCTTCGGCTCGCCGTGGGGGCTGCCCTCCGCGCTGCACTTCGAGAACTGGGCGCGGGCCTGGGAAAAGGCCAACATGGCCCAGTACTTCGGCAACTCGCTGATCGTGGTGGGCGGCTCGCTGGTCGGCACGATGCTGCTCGGCTCGATGGCCGCGTACGTACTCGCCCGCTTCGAGTTCCCCGGGAACCGTTTCATCTACTTCCTGTTCGTCGGCGGCATGGGCTTCCCGGTGATCCTGGCGCTGGTGCCGCTGTTCTTCGTCATGAAGAACATGGCGCTGCTGGACACGTACCACGGCCTGATCCTGGTCTACATCGCCTATTCGCTGCCGTTCACCGTCTTCTTCCTCAGCGGGTTCTTCCGCACGCTGCCGTCCTCGGTGGCCGAGGCCGCGCTCATCGACGGCGCCTCGCACGCGCGGACGTTCTTCCAGGTCATGCTGCCGATGGCCAAGCCCGGCCTGATCAGCGTCGGCATCTTCAACTTCCTGGGGCAGTGGAACCAGTACCTGCTGCCGACGGTCCTCAACGTCGGCGACCCCGACAAGAAGGTGCTGACCCAGGGCCTGGTCGCGCTGGCCGTCAGCCAGGGGTACAAGGGCGACTGGTCGGGGCTGTTCGCGGGCCTGACCATCGCGATGCTGCCGGTGCTGGCGGCGTACATCGTCTTCCAGCGCCAGGTGGTCGCGGGGCTGACCGCGGGGGCGGTGAAGTAGCCCGCAGACCGCCGGTCTTTCCGGGGCCTCCCGCCGGTGTCCGCGGCGGGAGGCCCTGGGGTGTGTCCACGCCCCGTGTCGGCCGTCGTGCGTGGATATCCGCCCCGCGGCGGTCGAGGACTTGACGGGAGCGGACCCGGGCGGCTCAGCTTAGATTCACATGTTGGAGACAAGCCGGGCCCCATTGGTGTGGCCCGGCCGGCGGGCGGTCGTCGTGCCGCCCGCGGCAGGCGGGAGTGGATGAGTCGATGGAGACTCCGGGGTCGCAGTCCTCGCTGCACCGGGCCAATCTTGAACGGGTCGTGCGTGCCGTACGGATGGCGGGATCGCTCACCCAGGCGGAGATCGCCCGGACCACCGGGCTGTCGGCGGCCACGGTCTCCAACATCGTGCGGGAGCTGAAGGACGGCGGGACCGTGGAGGTCACGCCCACCTCGGCGGGCGGCCGCCGGGCCCGCTCCGTCTCGCTCTCCGGCGACGCGGGCGTCGTGGTCGGCGTCGACTTCGGCCACAGCCATCTGCGGGTGGCGGTCGGCAACCTCGCGCACCAAGTGCTCGCCGAGGAGTCCGAGCCGATCGACGTGGACGCCTCGGCCGCCGAGGGCTTCGACCGGGCCGAGCAGCTGGTGAGCCGGCTGGTGGAGACCACCGGCATCGACCGGTCCAAGGTCGTCGGGGTGGGCCTCGGCGTGCCGGGCCCGATCGACGTGGTCTCCGGGACGCTCGGCTCGACCGCGATCCTGCCGGGCTGGTCCGGCACGAACCCCGGCGAGGAGCTGTCGGAGCGGCTCGGCGTGCCGGTGCACGTCGACAACGACGCCAACCTCGGCGCGCTCGGCGAGCTGGTGTGGGGCGCCGGGCGGGGCGCCGCCGACCTCGCGTACATCAAGGTGGCCACCGGCGTCGGCGCCGGGCTGGTGATCAGCGGGCAGATCTACCGCGGCCCGGGCGGCACGGCGGGCGAGATCGGGCACATCACGCTGGACGAGTCGGGCCCGGTGTGCCGCTGCGGCAACCGCGGCTGCCTGGAGACCTTCGCCTCGGCCCGGTACGTACTGCCGCTGCTCCAGCCGAGTCACGGCCCGGATCTCACCATGCCGGACGTCGTCCAGCTGGCGCGCGACGGCGACCCGGGCTGCCGCCGGGTCATCGCGGACGTCGGCCGGCACATCGGCAGCGGCGTGGCGAACCTGTGCAATCTGCTGAACCCGAGCCGGGTGGTGCTCGGCGGCGATCTGGCGGAGGCCGGGGAGCTGGTGCTCGCGCCGATCCGCGAGTCGGTGTCGCGGTACGCCATCCCCAGTGCGGCGCGTCAGCTCGGCGTCGTACCGGGCACGCTGGGCGGCCGGGCCGAGGTGCTGGGCGCGCTGGCGCTGGTGCTCAGCGAGATGGGGGACTCCACGCTGCTGGACGGCACGGTCGCCGCGGACGCTCCCGCCATCGCCTGACCCGGCACGGCCCGACCCGCCATTGTCTGAAGCGAAAGAGGCGCCCCAGCACTGCTGGGGCGCACTCTGAGTTCACACAGCTAACGGATGGCACCGTTGTCATCTCGTTAAGGATTTACTCCTTGACGCCCCGCGAGCGGCCGAGTTGACTCCAAGCACCTCGGCCGCAAGGACGCGGCCATGTCAGGGAGGGCCATCCCCATGAACGCATTTGTGCGTCGCGTCGTCATAGCCACCACCGCGGTCTCCATGGCCGCGACCGTGGCCGCCTGCGGCAAGGCCGGCAGCGGCGACGACAGCGGTGGTGACAAGAAGACCATCGGCCTCTTGCTGCCGGAGAACAAGACCACGCGCTACGAGACCTTCGACCGCCCGTTCATCGAGCAGAAGATCGAAGAGCTCTGCTCGGACTGCGTCGTGAAGTACAACAACGCCGCGCAGGAGACCGAGACCCAGAAGAAGCAGTTCGACGCGCTGATCACGCAGGGCGTCAAGGTCATCATCCTGGACGCGGTCGACTTCAAGGCGACCAAGTCCTGGGTGAACCAGGCCGCCAAGAAGGGCGTCAAGGTCGTCGCGTACGACCGCCTCGCCGAGGGCGACATTTCGGCATACGTGTCCTACGACAACGAGAAGATCGGCCGCCTCCAGGGCGAGGGCCTGGTCAAGGCGCTGGGCAGCGACGCCAAGAACGCCAACGTTGTCATGATCAACGGCTCGCCGACCGACCCGAACGCCCCCTTCTTCAAGAAGGGCGCGCACACGGTCCTCGACAAGCAGGTCAAGAAGGTCGTCTACGAGCAGGACATCCCGGACTGGTCGCCGGACGAGGCCAACAAGAAGATGAACTCGGCGATCGACGCGGTCGGAAAGGACGGCTTCCAGGGCGTCTACTCCGCCAACGACGGCATGGCCGGCGGCATCATCACCGCGCTGAAGCAGCGCAAGGTCGACGTCCCGGTCGGCGGCCAGGACGCCGAGCTGGCCGGTCTGCAGCGGATCCTGAAGGGCGAGCAGGCTTTCACCATCTACAAGCAGATCAAGCCGCAGGCCGAGACCACCGCGGAGGTCGCGGTCAAGCTCCTCAAGGGCGAGAAGCTCGGCTCCCTCACCCCGGACAAGGTCGACAGCCTCAGCGGCGAGGTCAAGGGCATCCCGGCGAAGCTGTACGACGCGCAGATCGTGACCAAGGGCGACATCCAGGACACGATCATCAAGGACAAGGTCTACAAGGCGAGCCAGCTCTGCACCGCGGACTACAAGAAGGCGTGCGAGGAAGCCGGCATCAAGTAACCCCTCGGGCGGCCCGCGCCGGACGGTGCGCGCCCGCCCCGGCCCGTGGCCCGCGCCCGCGAGAGGCGCGGGCCGCCGGGCAGCCTCGTACGCACCATTCCCGCCCGACAGGCGGCGAAGGAGATGATTCACGTGTCCGCTGCGCCCGTGCTGGCGTTGCGCTCGGTCTCCAAGCGGTTCGGCGCCGTCCAGGCGCTGACGGACGTCACGCTGGAGATCGAAGCCGGTGAGGTGGTCGCCCTGGTCGGCGACAACGGCGCCGGCAAGTCGACCCTCGTCAAGACCATCGCCGGGGTCCACCCCATCGACGAAGGCGCCATCGAGTGGGAGGGGCGCCCGGTCCGCATCAACCGGCCGCACGACGCCCAGGAGCTCGGCGTCGCCACCGTCTACCAGGACCTCGCGCTCTGCGACAACCTCGACGTCGTCGCCAACCTCTTCCTCGGCAGCGAGCTGCGCCGCGCCTCCGTGCTGGACGAGATAGCCATGGAGAAGCGCGCCAAGGAGCTGCTGGACACCCTGTCCATCCGCATCCCCAGCGTCCGCATCCCCGTCGCGGCGCTCTCCGGCGGCCAGCGCCAGGTCGTCGCCATCGCCCGCGCGCTGATCGGCGACCCCAAGGTCGTCATCCTCGACGAGCCGACCGCGGCGCTCGGCGTCGAGCAGACCGCGCAGGTCCTCGACCTCGTCGAGCGGCTCCGCGAGCGCGGCCACGGCGTCATCCTCATCAGCCACAACATGGCCGACGTGCAGGCCGTCGCGGACCGCGTCGCGGTGCTGCGCCTCGGCCGCAACAACGGCGTCTTCCCCGTCGCGGACACCTCCCACGAAGAGATCATCGCCGCGATCACCGGCGCCTCGGACAACGCCGTCACGCGCCGCAAGGCCCGCACGGACCAGGTCAAGAAGGAGCAGGGCGCGTCATGAGCAGCGACCTCACCAAGAGCGAGAGCGCGGCGGGCGCCCCGGCGGACCAGGGCGCCGTCCCGGCCGCGGCCGTCGACCCCCGCCTGCTCGTCCGCGAGCAGGGCTTCAAGGGGTACTGGACCGACTTCACCCGGCGGATGCGCGGCGGCGAGCTGGGCTCGCTCCCGGTCGTCCTCGGCCTGATCGTCATCGCGGTCATCTTCCAGCTGCAGACCAGCAGCTTCCTGTCGGCCGGCTCCCTCGCCAACATCGGCGTCTACACCTCCGGCCTCGGCATCATGGCCGTCGGCATCGTCTTCGTCCTGCTGCTGGGCGAGATCGACCTCTCGGTCGGCTCGGTGGCGGGCGTCGGCGCCGCGGTCTGGGCCGTGCTCAGCGTCAGCAACGGCCTGAACGACTGGCTGTCCGTACTGATCGCCCTCGCCTGTGGTCTCCTCATCGGCACGCTGCACGGCTTCTTCTTCGCCAAGATCGGCGTGCCCGCCTTCGTGGTCACCCTGGCCGGCTTCCTCGGCTGGAGCGGCCTGCAGATCTGGCTGATGGGCAGTGAAGGCTCCATCAACACGCCGGACGACAGCGTGGTGGCCTACCTCACCGGCTACTACTTCGAGGACAAGGCCGCGGCGTACGGGCTGGCGCTGGTCGCGGTCCTCGCGTACGCGGGCTCGCTGCTGCTGGACACCAAGCGGCGCAAGGCCGCCGGGCTGCCCTCGCGGCCGCTGAGCGAGGTGGGCCTGCGTACCGCCGTGGTCGCGGTGATCGCCTTCGTCGTCGCGTACGTGCTCAACGAGCCGGCCGGCGCGCGCGGCCTGCCGCTCGCCCTCGTCGTCTTCCTGGCCGTCCTGGTCGTCGCCGACTTCGTGGTCCGCCGTACCAGCTACGGCCGGCAGATCTTCGCGGTCGGCGGCAACGCGGAGGCCGCCCGCCGGGCCGGCATCAATGTCGACAAGGTCCGGATCACGGTCTTCGCGATCTCCGGGATGCTGGCCGTGTTCGGCGGGCTCTTCATCGCCAGCCTGCAGGGCGGTGCCACGAAGAACCTCGGCGCGGGCAACACGCTGATGAACGTGATCGCCGCGGCGGTCATCGGCGGCACCAGCCTCTTCGGCGGCCGCGGCAAGATCTGGTCGGCGCTGCTGGGCATGCTGGTGATCCAGTCCATCCAGCAGGGCCTGAACCTGCTGGGCATGGCCAGCGAGATCCAGTACATGATCACGGGCGCGGTGCTGCTGGCCGCCGTCGTGATCGACTCGGTCTCCCGGCGGACCCAGAAAACGGCCGGCCGCACGTAACAGCTCTGCCACGGAAATCTGACACGCGCGGGCCGCCGTCACGGCCCCTGCCCGGTTCCCTGCGGGCAGGGGCCATATGCGTGACATTCCTCGCACGGCCCGGGCACAGCCGCGGCGCGCGGAACATTAGACTCGTCTGATCGGCAAGCTCGATCAGCTCGGACCGGTAGCGAAGGTCCGGAAAACAGCTCGACGCACAAGGAGGCACGGGTGGCTCTGCTGACCCGTATCAGGGGACCGCGCGATCTGGACCGGCTCGGCCCGGAGCAGCTCGAGCAGCTCGCGGCGGAGATCCGGACGTTCCTGGTCGACGCCGTCTCCAAGACCGGCGGACACCTCGGCCCGAACCTCGGCGTGGTCGAGCTGACCATCGCCCTGCACCGTGTGTTCCACTCGCCCCAGGACAAGGTCCTCTTCGACACCGGTCACCAGTCCTATGTTCACAAGCTGCTGACCGGCCGCCAGGACTTCTCGAAGCTGCGTGCCAAGGGCGGCCTGTCCGGCTACCCCTCGCGCGCCGAGTCCGAGCACGACGTCATCGAGAACAGCCACGCCTCCACGGTGCTCGGCTGGGCCGACGGGCTGGCCAAGGCCAACCAGGTGCGCGGCAAGGACGACCACGTCGTCGCGGTGATCGGCGACGGCGCGCTCACCGGCGGCATGGCCTGGGAGGCGCTGAACAACATCGCGGTCGCCAAGGACCGCCCGCTGGTCATCGTCGTCAACGACAACGAGCGCTCGTACGCGCCGACCATCGGCGGCCTGGCCAACCACCTCGCCACGCTCCGTACGACCGACGGCTACGAGCGCTTCCTGGCCCGCGGCAAGGACCTGCTGGAGCGCACCCCGGTCGTCGGCAAGCCGCTGTACGAGACGCTGCACGGCGCGAAGAAGGGCCTGAAGGACTTCATCGCCCCGCAGGGCATGTTCGAGGACCTGGGCCTGAAGTACGTCGGCCCGATCGACGGCCACGACATGGAGGCGCTGGAGTCCGCACTGCAGCGCGCCAAGCGCTTCGGCGGGCCGGTCATCGTGCACTGCCTGACCGAGAAGGGCCGCGGCTACGAGCCCGCCGAGCAGGACGAGGCCGACCGCTTCCACGGCATCGGCGTGATCCACCCCGACACGGGCCTCCCGGTCTCCGCCTCCGGCGCCGACTGGACCTCCGTCTTCGGCGAGGAGATGGTCAAGCTCGGCCGGGAGCGCAAGGACATCGTCGCGATCACCGCGGCGATGCTGCAGCCGGTCGGCCTGAAGAAGTTCGCCGAGGCGTTCCCCGAGCGGATCTACGACGTGGGCATCGCCGAGCAGCACGGCGCGGTCTCCGCGGCGGGCCTGGCCACCGGCGGCCTGCACCCGGTCTTCGCGCTGTACGCGACGTTCCTGAACCGCGCCTTCGACCAGGTCCTGATGGACGTGGCGCTGCACAAGTGCGGCGTCACCTTCGTCCTGGACCGCTCCGGCGTCACCGGCACCGACGGTGCCTCGCACAACGGCATGTGGGACATGTCGCTGCTGCAGGTCGTCCCCGGCCTGCGGATCGCCGCGCCGCGCGACGCCGACCAGGTACGCGCCCAGCTGCGCGAGGCCGTCGAGGTCGACGACGCGCCGACCGTGGTGCGCTACTCCAAGGGCGCGGTCGGCCCGGCCGTCGAGGCCGTGGGCCGGATCGGCGGCATGGACGTGCTGCGCGCACCGGCGAAGGACGTCAAGAAGCCCGACGTGCTGCTGGTCTCCGTCGGCGCGCTCGCCCCGATGTGCCTGGAGATCGCCGATCTGCTGGACAAGCAGGGCATCTCCACGACCGTCGTCGACCCGCGCTGGGTCAAGCCGGTCGACGCGGCCCTGCCGGGCCTGGCCGACCGCCACCGCGTCGTGGTCACGGTCGAGGACAACATCCGCTCCGGCGGCGTCGGCTCCGCCGTCGCACAGGCGCTGCGGGACGCGGGCGTGGACGTGCCGCTGCGCGACTTCGGTATCCCCGAGAAGTTCCTCGACCACGCGTCGCGCAAGGAGATCCTGGCGGAGATCGGCCTCACCGCGCCGGACATCGCCCGCCAGGTCACCGGCCTGGTCGCGAAGATCGACGGCCGTTACGAGGACACCGCGGACACCGAGGACGCGCCGGCCGCCGAGCCGGCCCAGGTCGCCCAGGACTGACCGGTTTGACGCCGGAGGGACCGGTCCGCACTCCTCCGGGTGCGGGCCGGTCCCTCCGCATATCGAGTGATCTGTGGCGCCTTCGGGCACGCCGTCGGTGACCTTTCCCCGCTATTGCCGAGACTCGGTCAGTTGGGGATTCATAGACGGTCGCCCGGAGGTTCGCCCATGAGCAGTTCGTTGCCGGATCAGGAGGGCCGCCGCCGCGGCCTCTTCCGCACCAAGACGGTCGAGGAGTCGATCCGCGACACCGAGGAGCCCGAGCACGCGCTCAAGAAGTCACTGTCCGCGCTGGACCTCACGGTCTTCGGCGTCGGGGTGATCATCGGCACCGGGATCTTCGTCCTCACCGGCAAGATCGCCAAGGAGACGGCGGGCCCGGCGGTCGCCCTCTCCTTCATCGTCGCCGGTGTGGTCTGCGCGCTGGCCGCCCTCTGCTACGCCGAGTTCGCCTCCACCGTCCCGGTCGCCGGCTCCGCGTACACCTTCTCCTACGCCTCGCTGGGCGAGTTCCCGGCCTGGATCATCGGCTGGGACCTGGTCCTCGAGCTGGCGCTGGCCTGTGCGGTGGTGTCGGTGGGCTGGTCCGGCTACATCCGCTCGCTGCTGGACTCCGCGGGCGTACAGCTGCCGGCGGGCCTCTCCGGTACGCACGAAGGGCAGTTCGGGTTCGACCTGCTGGCCTGCATCCTCGTGCTCGTCCTGACGGCCATCCTGGTCGCGGGCATGAAGCTGTCCTCGCGGGTGACCGCGGTGGTCGTGGGCGTCAAGGTCACCGTCGTACTGATCGTCATCGCGGTCGGCGCGTTCTTCATCAACGGCTCGAACTACCAGCCGTTCGTACCGGATTCCGTGCCCAGCGAGGGCGGCAGCGGCTGGCAGGCGCCGCTGGTCCAGCTGATGTTCGGCTTCACCCCGGCGAACTTCGGGGCGATGGGCATCTTCGCGGCCGCCGCCGTGGTCTTCTTCGCCTTCATCGGCTTCGACATCGTCGCCACCGCCGCCGAGGAGGCCCGCAATCCGCAGCGCGACGTGCCGCGCGGCATCCTCGGCTCGCTGGTCATCTGTACGGTGCTCTACGTCGCCGTGTCCATCGTCGTCACCGGCATGCAGAAGTACAGCAGGCTGTCCACGGACGCGCCGCTCGCCGACGCCTTCAAGGACATCGGGCACCCCTTCTGGGCCGGCCTGATCAGCTTCGGCGCGGCCGTCGGCCTCACCTCGGTCAGCATGATCCTGCTGCTCGGCCAGAGCCGGGTCTTCTTCGCGATGAGCCGCGACGGACTGCTGCCGCGGGTGTTCTCCACGGTCCACCCGCGCTTCGGTACGCCCTACCGGTCCACGATCGCGCTCGGCGTGGTGGTCGCCGTGGTGGCCGGCTTCACCTCCATCGACGTCCTCGCCGAGCTGGTCAACATCGGCACGCTGTTCGCCTTCGTCGTGGTGGCGCTGGGCGTGATGATTCTCCGCCGCACCCGCCCCGACCTGCCGCGTTCCTTCCGTACCCCGCTGGTGCCGCTGGTGCCGGTCCTGTCGGTGCTGGCGTCCCTGTGGCTGATGGTCAATCTGACGGCGGAGACCTGGCTGCGGTTCGCGATCTGGATGGCCGTCGGGCTCGCCTTCTACTTCGTGTACGGGCGGTCGCACAGCCGGATGGGCCGCCGCGGCTGACGGCTCCTCATCTGCCGTACGCCCGGCGGCCGCCGGTGCCTGCCGGGCGTACGGAACGGGGGCCCGCCACCCGGGCGCCCAGCGCCTCCACCCGGGCCCGCAGCCCGCGGTCGGCCGTCACGACCACGCACGCCTGCCCCTCGGGCCGGGCCGCGACCAGTTCGACGATGCGGTCGTCGCCGCTGCCGTCGGCCGACTCGACCCGTACGCCGGCGACGCTCGCCACGCCGCGCGCCGCGCCCTCCACGACGAGCACCAGCTCCACCGGCGGGTCCGCGAGGCCGGGCAGCCCGCTCTCGCCGTACGCCACGAGGCCGTCGCGCAGCCGCTCGGCCGCGCCCCGCCGGTCGTGCCACCAGCCGTCCGGCACGGAGCCGACGACATTCGCGCCGTCGACGATCAGAGTCGTCATCACTGTCATGCGTTCATCGTGGCACCCCACGGACGCCGTGGAGATCGTTCCCCGCAAATCGACAACCTGGGGTTGACGCCCCGACCATCGTCAACCTACCGTTGACGCATGGCAGATTCCGTGGAACCCGTACGCAGCACGCATCCGGTACGCCTCGACGACCTGATCGAGGCCATCAAGAAGGTGCACACCGACGCCCTCGACCAGCTCACCGACGCGGTACTGGCCGCCGACCACCTCGGCGACGTGGCCGACCACCTGATCGGCCACTTCGTGGACCAGGCCCGCCGCTCCGGCGCGTCCTGGACGGAGATCGGCAAGAGCATGGGCGTCACCAAGCAGGCCGCCCAGAAGCGCTTCGTCCCGAAGGGCCCGGCGACCTCGGACCTCGACCCGAACGAGGGCTTCAGCCGCTTCACGCCGCGCGCCCGCAACGTCGTCGTCACCTCCCAGAACGAGGCCAAGGCGGCCGGCCACACCGAGATCCGGACCGGCCACCTGCTCCTCGGCCTCCTCGCCGAACCGGAGGGGCTCGCGATGAAGGCGATCGCCGCCCAGGGCAGCACGCCCGAGGCCCTGCGCGAGGCCGCCACCGCCGCCCTGCCGCCGGCCACCGACGGCGACGTCCCCGCCCTCATCCCCTTCGACGCCGCGGCCAAGAAGGCCCTGGAACTGACCTTCCGCGAGGCCCTGCGCCTCGGCCACAACTACATCGGCACCGAGCACATCCTGCTCGCCCTGCTGGAACAGGAGGACGGCGACGGCGTACTGACCACCCTCGGCCTCACCAAGCAGGCCACCGAGGAATGGGTCACGGAGGCCCTGGAGGCCCTCATGGCATCCCGCCGGCCCGAGTGACGGGCAGTCACACCCCCGAGCTCACCGCTGCCGCACCGGAGGGCAGTAGCCGGTCTTCTCGCCGATGGTGTTGATCTCGGCGTTGGGCCGGGGGTCGCCCGCGTAGTTCACCTGGTCCGTGCAGCTCACGTCGGGCTTCTTGGGGGTGCCCGACGGCGTGCCGCCCTTCTGCGGCGCCGGGCAGTGGCCGGTCTCCGCGCCGATGGAGTTGATCTCGGCGTTGGGCCTCGGGTCGCCCGCGTAGTTGATCCGGTCCGTGCAGCGCGCGCCGGACTTCGTGGCGGTACTCGTCGCGGTGCCCGCGGTGGCGCTCGGTGCGGTCCTGTCCGGGGCCGTGGGGGACTGCGTGGCGTGCGTGGAGGGGGCCGAGGCCGAGGTCGTGGGGGAGGGGGCGGACGAGGCGTCGGTGCCGCCCTGCTGGCAGGCGGTGAGTCCGAGCGCGGCGATGGTGATCACCATGGCGGCGGCGGCCTTGCGGGCGTGGCGGCGGGTGGTGCGGTGCGGCATGTTCGTCCCCGTTCTCGGTTCTTCTCGACGTGGTGTTCCGGTGCGTGAGAACAACAATGTCGGCCGCTGCTGGTGATCCACCGCCGTACGGCTAACGCCTCGCTAACGCACCCAGGGGAGCGGCGAGCCGTCGCACCCGCACACAAAGAACTGCCCCGGCACCACTGAGGGATGGTGCCGGGGCAGTTCGCCCGTGGGGGCGTGTGCGGCCGCGTTACGCGGGCACGCTCGCGACGCCCGGGGCCAGGAACTTCTTGCCGTTCACGCGCTCGGAGACGCCCGCGCGGTCCAGGTACGGCGTGATGCCGCCCAGGTGGAAGGGCCAGCCGGCGCCGGTGATCAGGCACAGGTCGATGTCCTGCGCCTCGGCGACGACACCCTCGTCGAGCATCAGGCCGATCTCCTGCGCGACGGCGTCCAGGACGCGGTCGCGGGTCTGCTCCTCGGTGAGGACCGTGTCGCCCTGCTGGAGGAGGGCCGCGACCTCCGGGTCCAGCTCGGGCGCGCCCGAGTCGTACACGTAGAAGCCGCGCTTGCCGGCGTCCACGACGGCCTTCAGGTTCGGCGAGACCTTGAAGCGGTCCGGGAAGGCGCGGTTCAGGGTCTCCGAGACGTGCAGGCCGATGGCCGGGCCGACCAGCTCCAGCAGGACCAGCGGCGACATCGGCAGGCCGAGCGGCTCGACGGCCTTCTCGGCGACGGCGACCGGGGTGCCCTCGTCGATGACGTTCTGGATCTCGCCCATGAAGCGGGTCAGGATGCGGTTCACGACGAACGCCGGGGCGTCCTTGCACAGGACGGCCGTCTTCTTCAGCGACTTGGCGACCGAGAAGGCCGTGGCCAGCGACGCGTCGTCGGTCTTCTCGCCGCGCACGATCTCCAGCAGCGGCAGGATCGCGACCGGGTTGAAGAAGTGGAAGCCCACGACCCGCTCGGGGTGCTTCAGCTTCGACGCCATCTCCGAGACGGAGAGCGAGGAGGTGTTGGTGGCCAGGATGGCGTGCGCCGGGGCGACCGCCTCGACCTCCGCGAACACCTGCTGCTTGACGCCCATCTCCTCGAACACGGCCTCGATGATGAAGTCCGCGTCCGCGAAGCCGTCCGCCTTGTCCAGGACGCCGGTCACCAGGCCCTTGAGGCGGTTGGCCTTGTCCTGGTTGACGCGGCCCTTGAGCAGCAGCTTGTCGATCTCGCCGTGGACGTACTCGACGCCCTTGTCGATCCGGGCCTGGTCGATGTCGGTCAGCACGACCGGCACCTCCAGGCGGCGCGCGAAGAGCAGCGCCAGCTGAGAGGCCATCAGGCCGGCGCCCACCACGCCGACCTTGGTGACCGGGCGGGCCAGCTTCTTGTCCGGCGCACCGGCCGGGCGCTTGGCGCGCTTCTGCACCAGGTTGAACGAGTAGATGCCGCTGCGCAGCTCGCCGCCCATGATCAGGTCCGCGAGGGCCTGGTCCTCGGCGTCGAAGCCCTGGCGCAGGTCGCCGTTCTTGGCCTTGGCGATGATGTCCAGCGCGCGGTACGCGGCCGGAGCGGCGCCGTGCACCTTGCCGTCGGCGATGGCCTTGCCGCGCGCCACGGCCTGGTCCCAGGCGTCGCCGCGGTCCAGCTCGGCCCGTACGACCTCGGTCTCGCCCTTGAGGACGGACGCGGTCCAGATCAGCGACTGCTCCAGGAAGTCCGCGCCCTCGAAGAGCGCGTCGGCGATCCCCAGGTCGTAGATCTGCTGGCCCTTGAGCTGCTTGTTCTGGTTGAGCGAGTTCTCGATGATGACGCTCACGGCGCGGTCGGCGCCGATCAGGTTCGGCAGCAGTACGCAACCGCCCCAGCCGGGCACCAGGCCGAGGAAGACCTCGGGCAGCGAGAAGGCCGGGACGGCCTTCGACACGGTCCGGTAGCTGCAGTGCAGACCGACCTCGACGCCGCCGCCCATGGCCGCGCCGTTGTAGTACGCGAAGGTCGGCACGGCGAGCTGCGACAGCCGCTTGAAGACGTCGTGGCCGCCCTTGCCGATGGCGAGCGCGTCCTCGTGCCTCTTCAGCAGCTCGACGCCCTTGAGGTCGGCGCCGACGGCGAAGATGAACGGCTTGCCGGTGATGCCGACGCCGACGATCTCGCCGTCCGCGGCCTCCTTCTCGACCTGGTCGATGGCGACGTTGAGGTTCGCCAGCGACTGGGGCCCGAAGGTGGTCGGCTTGGTGTGGTCGAAGCCGTTGTCCAGCGTGATGAGCGCGAAGCGGCCCGCGCCCTGCGGGAGGTCGAGGTGGCGCACGTGCGCCTGGGTCACGACCTCGTCGGGGAAGAGCTCGGCCGCGCCCTTCAGAAGCTCTGCGGTAGTAGTCACTTGTTCCCCTCGAAGTGCGGGTTCTCCCAGATCACGGTGCCACCCATGCCGAAGCCGACGCACATGGTGGTGATGCCGTAGCGGACGTGCGGCTGCTCCTCGAACTGCCGCGCCAGCTGCGTCATCAGACGCACACCGGAGGAGGCCAGCGGGTGGCCGAACGCGATGGCGCCGCCGTACTGGTTGACGCGCGGGTCGTCGTCGGCGATGCCGTAGTGGTCAAGAAGCGACAGCACCTGAACGGCGAATGCCTCATTGATCTCGAACAGACCGATGTCGTCGATCGTCAGACCGGCCTTGGCCAGCGCCTTCTCGGTCGCCGGGACCGGGCCGATGCCCATGACCTCCGGCTCGACACCCGCGAACGCGTAGTCCACCAGGCGCATCTTGACCGGCAGGCCCAGCTCGCGCGCCACGTCCTCGGCGGCGATCAGCGAGGCGGTGGCGCCGTCGTTCAGGCCGGCCGCGTTACCGGCGGTGACCCGGCCGTGCGGGCGGAACGGGGTCTTCAGGCCCGCCAGGCTCTCCAGGGTCGTGCCCGGACGCATCGGCTCGTCGGCCGTGGCCAGGCCCCAACCGGTCTCGCCGGCCTCGGCGTTGGTGCGGCGGACCGAGACGGGCACCAGGTCGGCCTGGATCTTCCCGTCCGCGTACGCCTTGGCCGCCTTCTCCTGGCTGCGCACGGCGTACTCGTCGGCGCGCTGCTTGGTGATGTGCGGCAGGCGGTCGTGCAGGTTCTCCGCCGTCATGCCCATGAAGAGGGCGGACTGGTCGACCAGCTTCTCGCTGACGAACCGCGGGTTCGGGTCGACGCCCTCGCCCATGGGGTGGCGGCCCATGTGCTCGACGCCGCCGGCCACGGCGATGTCGTACGCGCCGAAGGACACGCCGCCCGCGATGGACGTCACGGCGGTCATCGCACCCGCACACATCCGGTCGATCGAGAAGCCGGGTACGGACTGCGGCAGACCGGCCAGAATTCCGGCGGTCCGGCCCAGGGTCAGGCCCTGGTCGCCGATCTGGGTCGTCGCGGCGAGCGCGACCTCGTCGATGCGGGCCGGATCCAGATCCGGGTTGCGGCGCAGCAGCTCCCGGATGCACTTGACGACCAGGTCGTCGGCGCGGGTCTCGTGGTAGATGCCCTTCGGGCCCGCCTTGCCGAACGGGGTGCGGACGCCGTCGACGAAGACGACGTCCCTAGCGGTACGAGGCACGTTGGCTCTCCTCCAGGTGCGGGGTGGCACTGCTGCGGGGCGCACTCATGGCGCGCTGCCCACCGTCATGCTACTTGCGGGTAACCAACCTGCCCAGCCCCCTCGGCCGGAGCGGCGAACGTCACATTCACCCGCTGATGCTCCGGGGGCGTTCCGGGACTTGGCGCGATCCGGGTGGCATCGGCCGCTCTTCGCTGCGTCGCGGACTTAAGGGGACGTATCGCCCCTACTCTGCCTCCCATGGATACGAAGCGAAGGGGAATGCTCGCGCGGCGGAACCGTACGGCGGAGCTCCGTGCGGCCGGCGCGGTCTGTGCCCTCGCCCTGGCGGGCGGGCTGCTCGCCGGGTGCGGCGACGACAACAGCAGCGGCGGTGACGGCGGTACGTCGTCCCCGCCGGCGTCCGGGAGCAAGTCCGCCGGCGCCACCGCCTCTCCCGGCGCGACCGGCAAGCTCACCGCGGACCAGGCCGAGCGCAAGGCCCTCATCCCCAAGGCCAAGATCACCTACGACAAGGCGCTGTCGGCCGCCACCGCCGCCGTGTCCGGCTCCAAGCCGGTCAAGGCCGAACTGAAGAAGGGGATGGACGGCAAGCCGGAGTGGGAGACCGAGGTCGCCACCTCCGACGGCGCCAAGAGCGAGGTCATCGTCGACGCGGTCTCCGGGAAGGCGGCCAAGCCCCGAACCGACACCGACGCGGACAGCGAGGACAAGCAGAAGCTCGCCGCCCGGCTCAAGAAGGCCACGGTCACCGCCCAGGACGCGGCCAAGGTGGCCACGGACAAGAAGAAGGGCACGGTCAGCTCGGTCGAGCTGGACGACAACGACCAGGGCAAGGTGATCTGGTCCGTCGACGTCGTCACCACCAACGACTGGAACAAGACGACGTACGACATCGACGCGACCAACAAGAAGGTGCTCCGCACGCACGTCGACAAGGACTGAACCAGCACAGAATCAAGCCCGTCCGGCGTTTGAGGACAGCGCGGCCGGAGGCCGTGCTCCCCACGACGAAACGGGTGAGCCGCCCCCGGGCCGTACGCACATCGCACGCGGCCCGGGGCGGTATCCCGCCGCTCAGGCGGACAGCGCCTCCACCAGCAGGGGAGTCACCAGCTCGACCTGCCAAGGCCGCGCACCGTACCCCGCCAGCGCCTCGGAAACCGCCGACGAAGTCGGCTCCGGCGGCTCCCAGCACACCCTGCGCACCGTGTCCGGCGTGATCAGGTTCTCCTGCGGCAGCCGCAGCTCCTCGGCGAGCGCGGTCACCGCCGTACGGGCCGCGGACAGCCGGGCGGCGGCGGCCGGGTCCTTGTCGGCCCAGGCACGCGGCGGCGGGGGACCGTTCAGCGGCTGGCCGGGCTGCGGCAGCTCGGACTCGGGCAGCGCCCGCGCCCGGTCGATCGCCGCCTGCCACTGCTCCAGCTGCCGGCGGCCCATGCGGTGGCCGAAGCCGGGCAGCGCGGCGAGTGCGTGGGTGTTCGGCGGGATGTTCAGCGCGGCCTCCACGATCGCCGCGTCCCCCAGCACCTTGCCCGGCGAGACGTCGCGCTTCTGCGCGACCCGGTCGCGGGCCGTCCACAGCTCCCGTACGACCGCCATCTGCCGCCGTCGCCGCACCTTGTGCATGCCGGACGTGCGGCGCCAGGGGTCCTTGCGGGGCGGCGCCGGCGGGGCAGCGGCGATCGCCGCGAACTCCTGCCGGGCCCAGTCCAGCTTCCCCTGCCGGTCCAGCTCCTCCTCCAGCGCGTCCCGCAGGTCGACCAGCAGCTCCACGTCCAGCGCCGCGTACCGGAGCCAGGGCTCGGGCAGCGGGCGGGTGGACCAGTCCACCGCGGAGTGGCCCTTCTCCAGCGCGTAGCCGAGGACGTTCTCCACCATCGCGCCGAGGCCGACGCGGGCGAAGCCGGCCAGCCGTCCGGCCAGCTCGGTGTCGAAGAGCGAGGCGGGGAGCATCCCTATGTCGCGCAGGCAGGGCAGGTCCTGGGTCGCCGCGTGCAGTACCCACTCGGCGTCGGCGATGGCCTCGCCCAGCGCGCTCAGATCGGGACAGGCGACCGGGTCGATCAGGACGCTGCCGGCCCCTTCACGGCGCAGCTGTACCAGGTAGGCGCGCTGGCCGTAGCGGTACCCGGAGGCCCGCTCGGCGTCCACGGCGACCGGGCCGCTGCCCGCGGCGAAGGCCGCGACGACCTGCGCGAGGTCCTCGTCGGTCGCGGTCACGGGCGGGATGCCCTCGCGGGGTTCGAGAAGCGGAACCGGCGCCGGCCGGGGGTCTTCCGTTGCGTCCCCGGGGGTTCGCAGTGTCGAGTCTTCTGCGGTCTTTTGGGCGTCGGTCACCAGTCAAGGGTATCGGTGTATGCACCACGTCCGCCGAGGGAACGTTCCCTCGACGGACGCTGTGCGTATGTAAAGGCTCAATGGGTGGGGCGGACGGGCGGCCGGATGGCCTCCATGGGTGGTCCCGGTAGCCGGTGGAGGACCCCGGGGTCCGGTTACTCAGTGGATGATCCCGGTACGCAGCGCGACGGCGACCATGCCGGCCCGGTCGCCCGTGCCGAGCTTGCGGGCGATGCGGGCGAGGTGGCTCTTGACCGTGAGGGCCGAGAGCCCCATCGAGACGCCGATGGCCTTGTTCGACTGGCCTTCGGCGACCAGTCTCAGGACCTCCACCTCGCGCCCCGAGAGCTCGCGGTACCCGCCGGGGTGGCCGGGGGCGCCGGGCGGGCGGCGGTGCATGCGGGCCGCGCCCGCGCCGATGGGCGCGGCGCCGGGGCGGCCCGGGATGCCGAGGTTGGTACGGGTGCCGGTCACGACGTAGCCCTTGACGCCGCCGGCGAGGGCGTTGCGTACCGCGCCGATGTCGTCGGCGGCGGAGAGCGCGAGGCCGTTGGGCCAGCCCGCCGCCCGGGTCTCGGACAGCAGGGTGAGGCCGGAGCCGTCGGGAAGGTGGACGTCGGCCACGCAGATGTCGCGCGGGTTGCCGACGCGGGGGCGGGCCTCCGCGATGGACGATGCCTCGATCACGTCGCGCACTCCGAGGGCCCACAGGTGGCGGGTGACGGTGGAGCGGACGCGCGGGTCGGCCACGACGACCATGGCCGTCGGCTTGTTCGGGCGGTAGGCGACCAGGCTCGAAGGTTGCTCGAGGAGAACAGACACCGGGCCTCCTGGGGAGTGGCGGGGACGGAAGCCGGCTTCAGGGGAGTGAGCCGGAGTGCTCCCGTGTTTGAAGGGTCACAGACCTCTTCGGCAGTAATCCGGCCGGACTTTAGAGTTTGATCACGATTTAGTTTGGGCAATTCGGGCAAATCGGATGGGTGATCGAGGTCAGGACGGCATATGAACGCCGCGCGGGGGCCCCCCCCCCCCCGGGGGGGCCCCCCGGCGGGAAAGGGCCCGGTACCCCCAAAAAGACCGGGCAAAAAAACCCGGGACCGCCCCCCCGGGGCCCCCCCCGGCGG
>NZ_JBITXL010000002.1:362016-549952 GCF_044544685.1 Streptomyces sp. NPDC053542 | reverse complement strand
CCCCGCCTTTTTGCTTTTCCCCCTTTTTTGGGTCCGGCCCCGGGCGAAATCTGGGGGGGCGGCCCCCCCCCCCGCCCCCCGGCCGGCCCCCCCGCGCCCCCCCCCCCCCCCGGGGGGCGCCCCCCCCGCGGCTTCAAGGTCCCTGTACCGACAAATGTCCCGGCGAAAGAAACGCGGTCAGCGCAGCTGCGGTCCCCGGCGCTGCGGCAGCGGCACCACGCCGCCCCGCCCCGACGGCTCCACCGGCGCCGGCGGCAGCCCCGCCACCTGGCACAGCAGATCGCACCAGGCCGTCAGGTGCGCCCCGATGTCCCGCACCCCGTGCGGCCCCTCAGCCGGCGTCCAGGAAGCCCGCAGTTCGAGCTGGGTGTCCGGCTGCCGGTCGCCGATGCCCCCGAAGTAGTACGAGCCCGCGCGCGTGACCGTGCCGCTCGGTTCGCCGTACGGCACGCCGCGCGCCTCCAGCGCCCCGGTCAGCCAGGACCAGCACACGTCCGGCAGGAGCGGATCGGTGGCCAGCTCCGGCTCCAGCTCCGCGCGGGCCAGCGTCACCACCCGGAAGGTGCCGTGCCACGCCTCGTGTCCCGCCGGGTCGTGCAGCAGTACCAGCCGTCCGTCGGCCAGGTCCGTATCGCCCTCCGCGTCCCGTTCGACCACTGTTGCCTCCAGCGCGTGCGCGAACGGCGCGAGCCGTTTGGGCGCGGGCATCGGCGCGATCTCGATCTCGGATCGCAACCGGGCCGCATGGAGGGCCTCGACCGCCTGACGGAAGGCGATCGGGGTCTCGTCCGCGCTGTCCGCGAGGTGTTCCTGAGCCGCTGCCATGCTGGGAAGGTTAGGCGCAATGCCGTGTTCATATGCGGAGGACACCCGGTGGGCGGGTCGCCCGTTCGGAGGTGTCCCACGGCACGTGCGAAGATTCGGTGCGTGAGTGCCGACGACGTTCCCCACGCTCTCCACTCCGCACGAGCATCCGACCGAGCAGGGGAGACCCCGATGACGGGCCAGCAGCCGACCGCCTCCTTCGCGCCGGAGAGCACGCGGGACTCCGCGTTCCTCAAGGCGTGCCGCCGGGAGCCGGTCCCGCACACGCCGGTGTGGTTCATGCGCCAGGCCGGGCGCTCGCTGCCGGAGTACCGCAAGGTCCGCGAGGGCATCGCGATGCTCGACTCCTGCATGCGGCCCGAGCTGGTCACCGAGATCACGCTGCAGCCGGTGCGCCGGCACAACGTGGACGCGGCGATCTACTTCAGCGACATCGTCGTCCCCCTGAAGGCCGTCGGCATCGACCTGGACATCAAGCCCGGCGTCGGCCCGGTCGTCGAGCGGCCGATCCGCAGCCGCGCCGACCTGGAGCGGCTGCGCGACCTCACCCCCGAGGACGTCTCGTACGTCTCCGAAGCGGTCCGGATGCTCGTCGGCGAGCTGGGCTCCACCCCGCTCATCGGCTTCGCGGGCGCCCCCTTCACCCTCGCCAGCTACCTCGTCGAGGGCGGCCCGTCCCGCAACCACGAGCACACCAAGGCGCTCATGTACGGCGACCCGGAGCTCTGGGCCGACCTGCTGGACCGCCTCGCCGAGATCACCGCGGCCTTCCTGAAGGTGCAGATCGAGGCCGGCGCCAGCGCCGTGCAGCTCTTCGACTCCTGGGTCGGCGCGCTCGCCCCCGCCGACTACCGCCGCTCCGTCATGCCGGCCTCCGCGAAGGTCTTCGAGGCGGTCGCGGGCTACGGCGTACCGCGTATCCACTTCGGCGTCGGCACGGGCGAGCTGCTCGGCCTGATGGGCGAGGCGGGCGCGGACGTCGTGGGCGCCGACTGGCGGGTGCCGCTGGACGAGGCCGCGCGCCGGGTCGGCCCCGGCAAGGCGATCCAGGGCAACATCGACCCGGCCGTGCTCTTCGCCCCGCGCGAGGCGGTCGAGACCAAGGCCCGCGAGGTACTGGACGCCGCCGCCGGCCTGGAGGGCCACATCTTCAACCTCGGCCACGGCGTGCTCCCGAACACCGACCCGGAGGCGCTGACCCGCCTGGTCGAGTACGTGCACGAGCAAACGGCGCGCTGAGGCGTGCCGGGGCGCCCACCGCACGGCAGGCGCCCCGGCCCCTCTCCTGCTACTGCGGCGCGGCGTCCGCCCGTACCGCCTGCACCGCCTTGCGCGCCGCCACCAGCACCGGGTCCCACACCGGTGAGAACGGCGGCGCGTACCCCAGGTCCAGCGCCGTCATCTGTTCGACCGTCATCTTCGCCGTCAGCGCCACCGCCGCGATGTCCACCCGCTTCGCCGCGCCCTCCCGGCCGACGATCTGCATGCCCAGCAGCCGCCCCGAGAGCCGCTCGGCGAGCATCTTCACCGTCATCGGCGCGGCGTTCGGGAAGTACCCCACCCGGCTCGTCGACTCGATCGTGACGGCCACGTACTGCAGCCCCACGGCCCGCGCGTCCTTCTCGCGCAGCCCGGTCCGCGCGATCTCCAGGTCGCAGACCTTGCTGACGGCCGTGCCGACCACCCCGGGGAAGGTCGCGTAACCGCCGCCCACCCCCGAGCCGATGACCTGGCCGTGCTTGTTGGCGTGCGTGCCGAGCGCGATGTGCCGGTCCCGCCCGGAGACCAGGTCCAGCACCTCCACGCAGTCGCCGCCCGCCCAGATGTCCTCGTACCCGCGCACCCGCATCGCGAGGTCCGTGAGGATCCCGCCGGACGCGCCCAGCGGCAGCCCGGCCGCCTCGGCGAGCGTCGTCTCCGGCCGTACGCCCAGCCCGAGCACCACCACGTCCGCCGGGAACTCCTGCTCCGGCGTCACCACCCCGCAGGCCCGGCCGTCGTCGCCGGTGCGGATCTCCGTCACCTCGGCACCGTTGACCATCTCGATGCCCAGCCCGGTCATCGCGTCGTGCACCAGGCAGCCCATGTCCGGGTCCAGCGTGGACATCGGCTCGGAACCGCGGTTGACGACCGTGACCTCGTAGCCGCGCTGGATCAGCGCCTCGGCCATCTCCACGCCGATGTACCCGGCGCCGACCACGACCGCGCGCCGCCCTTCTGTACGCGCGAGCGTGTCCAGCAGCGCCTGCCCGTCGTCGAGGGTCTGCACGCCGTGCACGCCCGGCGCGTCGATGCCGGGAATCGGCGGACGGACCGGGCGTGCGCCGGTCGCGATGACGAGCTTGTCGTACTCCGTCCACTCCTCCGCGCCGGTTTCGACGTCCCGCGAACGGACCCGCCGCTTCTCGACGTCGAGCTCCGTGACCTCCGTCCGCATCCGCAGGTCGATGTCGCGCGCCCGGTGCTGCTCCGCCGTCCGCGCGACCAGCGCGTCCCGCTCGTCCACCACCCCGCCCACCCAGTACGGAATGCCGCAGGCCGAGTACGACGTGAAGTGCCCGCGCTCGAACGCGACGATCTCCAGCTCCTCGGGCTTGCGCAGCCTGCGGGCCTGGGAAGCGGCGGACATCCCCGTCGCGTCCCCGCCGACGACCACCAGTCGCTCCGGTCGCTCAGCCATGGCCGGCTCCCTCCTCGCTCCGCGGACGCACCCGCGCCCGGCACCGGAAAGGCTACGGCCCGCCGCCCGCGCCACCCGGCGCCCGCGCCGCTGTCACGCCTGTGTCACAGCACTGTGTCCAGTGTTGGCAGAGATGTCCCTGGGTTGCGAAGATGTCTCGGCAAGCAAGCCGTCCAGCCCGGCAGGGGGAGCCTGATGAAGTTCGACATGGGAGCGCAGACGCTGTCGACGCTGCAGTCGAAGTCGCGTGGGTCGAGTGAGGATCTGGGGACGCTGATCCGGCAGCTGGTGGATGCCGCGGCGCCACTGGAGGGCAAGTTCAACGGTTCGGGCAAGGCGGCCTTCGACCAGTTCAAGGCCCGGTCGGACGAGATCGCCGCCGCCCTGCAGAGTTCCCTGTCGGGGATTCTGGGCGGTCAGTCGGGGATGGATTCGGCGTTCAGCTCCGGTGACCAGGAGCACGGGGACAACGCGCGGCAGCAGATGTCGGCGGCCAATTTCGACGCGGCGCGCTTCGGCGGCCGCTGAACTTCTGTGTGACGGGGAGTGTGTGATGGCTGGTGGACAGGACCGTCGTTCGTACGACACGGCGGCGTCGGGCGATGCGCAGGGCAATATCCAGACGGTGATCGCGCGGCTGGAGCAGGTGATCACGGCGCGCGACGGTCAGGTGAAGGCGGCGATGGCGGACTTCACGGCCGATGGTGTGGCGGATGAGTACCACGGCAAGGAGCTGCGCTGGAACCGTGCCTCGCAGGAGGTCAAGAACATCATCCAGCTGCTGAAGACGACGCTGGAGAAGAACGACGGCACCGCGCAGCACACGCTGTCCCGGGCCAAGGCTGCGGTCGACAACATCGGCTGATCCGTCCGGACACGGGTCCGGTGGCGGGCGGTAACGGGGAGCATGAGGTAGGAGCATGGCCGGCTGGGATCTGGATCCGCAGGGCATCCAGGGTGTGCTGAAGACGACCGGTGAGTTCGCCGGGAAGATCGAGACGCATACCAAGGCGTACGGGGACCACCTGCAGTCCGCGGCGACCAGCGCGGGCACGATCACCGCCGAGGGCGGCGGTCAGGGCGGGGAGAAGGCGGCCGGGGGGCTGGTGGCACTGGCGCTGTCGCAGTTCTCCGAGCACACCATCAACGACCTGAAGTTCATCGCGATGCGGGCGGGCAAGTCGCTCAACGGCGCGGTGGACGCCACTACGGCGTATCTCAACGGTGATCTGGAGATGGCCGCCGAGGCGCAGCGCAAGGCGCTGGGTGCGGTGGATGTGGATCCGACCAAGCCGGGGGCACAGCAGGCATGAAGATCGAGCTGAAGCCGGACCAGATTCCGCAGTACACCGGTGATCTGGCGCAGCTGGAGAAGGACCATGCCGCGCTGAAGACGGATGCCGGGCACATCCGCACCACCGGCTCGGACGTCCACTCCCACTTCCAGGGCCTGTCGGCGTACTACAAGGCGCCGGAGGCGGAGCAGCTCTTCGCGACCACCAAGCCGGTGCAGGACCGGGCGGACGGCTTCGCCGACAGCCTGGAGACCGTCGCCTCCGCCCTGTCCGCCTACGCCGACGAAATCCGCCCGCTCGTCCCCAAGCTCGCGGAGCTGAAGACCAAGGCGCAGAACTTCATCCGCGACCACAAGGACGACGAGGACGGGGACTACGACGAGGATCTGATCGCCGAGCACAATCAGATCCGGGATGACATCACCGCCACCGTGGCCGCCTTCTGGGCGGCGGAGCGGACCTGCCACAACAAGATCACCGCCTTGTGGGGCGGGACGCAGATGGTGGCCGGGGACGGCTCGGACAAGAAGAACCAGTACGGCTTCAACGCCGAGGACATGAAGAACGCCAAACTCCCCTGGGGCGACCCGGTGGAGGAGAAGCACCACTGGTACGAGGTCGGCCACTGGGTGAAGTCCTTCGTGTGGGACGGCCTGATCGTCGACGGCATCTGGGGCACCATCAAGGGCCTGGGCACGCTGGTGGGTTTTGGCGGCTGGGACGCGATGGGGCAAGCCTGGAAGGGCCTGGCGCAGCTGGCCACCGGCCTGGCCATCACCTCCATCCCCGGTGTCGGCACCGCCTTCTGGGCGCTGCCCGAGGACAAGCTGCCCTCCTGGCTGCGCGATTCGCGCACCGCGATGAAGGAGACCGGCAAGGCCCTGGTGGCCTGGGACGAATGGGGCAAGAACCCGGGGCGGGCGGCGGGTGCGGTCACCTTCAACGTCGTCACGACCATCTTCACCGGGGGTGCGGGCGGCGCGGCGGCCGGTGCGGGCAAGGCGGGCGCGGTCGCCAAGGCGCTCTCGGTGGCCGGCAAGGCGGGCAAGGTCATCGACCCGATGACCTATGTCGCCAAGGGCGCGGGCGCCGGCCTCTCCAAGATCGGCGACATCGCCAAGAGCATCAAGGGCATCGGGAAGATCGATGTACCTGCTCTGCCCGCTGATGCGATCAAGCTGCCGGAGGGGTCGCTCAAGCTGCCCGACGGCACCGTCCGGCTGCCCGAGGGCGCGGCGGTTCCCGAGGGCGCGACCAGGCTGCCGGACGGCAACGTGCGGCTGCCCGACGACGTACCGGCCCTGCCGGAGAACGCCACCAGGCTGCCGACGGGCCCGGGGGAGCCCGCCCGGTACTTCGACGGCGACGGCAACGTCCTCGACCAGCACGGCAACGTCCTGGACCACGCCGACAACGCGCCGCGCGAAGGCTCCCCGGACGTGCGCCCGGGCACCACGGCGGACACTCCGCGGGTCGAGACTCCGGCCCATGCCCAGCAGCCGGTCCTGGTCGGTGCGGGTGCCCACGTGGGCGACAACGTCCCCGGCGCCCACCTCGTCGACCAGGCGCCCGGCACCCACCTCGGCGACCAGGTGCCCGGCAGTCACCTCGGCGACCACGGGCCCGGCGGGAATGCCGGTGACCATCTGCCCGGTGGCACCGCCCACGACCTCGGCCACGGCCCCGCCGCGAGCCACGAACCGCCCACCGGCGGCGGACACGGCGACGGCCCCACGGGCGGCGACCACACCCCGGGCGGCGGCGACCACGTGCCCGGCGGTGGCGGGGACCACGTCCCGGGCGGTGCCGGGGACGACCTGCCCGGCGGCTCCGGGTCCGACCACCTGCCGCCCCCGCCCCACGGCGGCGACCTCGGCGGTCTCGGTCCGGCCATGCCCGACGGGCCGCGCGGCAATCTGCCCGACGGCTCCTGGGCGGGCGAGAACGGTCTGCGCCTGGACCGCGAGGCGAACGCCGCCGCCGACGACTTCATGCGCCGGTCCGCCGACGCGGAGCCGCGCATCACCGAGTCCATGCAGGGCATCGCGGGCAAGGTCGACGACGGCAAGCTGATCGGCCTGGAGTACCGCCTCAAGGGCGAGGACTCCCTCAAGCGCAAGCTCGCCACGGACATGCTCGAGGACATCGGCGTGGACCACGGCCGGGTGCTCGGCGACATCAAGGACTCCATCCGCTACACGATGGAGGTCCCGGCCAACAACTACACCCACGGTGTGCAGCAGGCGATCCACGACCTGCAGGCCAAGGGGTTCGAGAACGTCACGTTCAAGAACACCTGGGACTCCGCCGGCTACAAGGGCATCAACTCCACCTGGCGGGACCCGGTCAGCGGCCAGGTCTTCGAGCTGCAGTTCCACACGGCGGACAGCTTCGCGGCCAAGATGGACGGCCACGCGCTGTACGAGAAGGAGCGCCTGCCCGGCGTCACCCCGGACGAGCTCGCCGCGATCAAGGCCGAGCAGTCCGACCTGTTCGGCAAGGTACCGGTGCCGCACGACGCGGGCGCCATCCGCCTCGGCGGCCACGGCCCCGACGACCTCGCGTCCGCGCTGGGCAAGGACGCCGATTCGGTGGGCGATGACCTCGGGAGGGCGGGCGACGACAGCGGCGGCTTGGCCGACGATGCCGGTGACCTGGCCGATGACGCCGGTGACGCCGGTGACCTGGGTGACGATGCGGCGGACGGCGCGGACGCCGGCGATACGGACCTGCCGCGCGAGGGCGGTCACGGCGGTCCCGGCGGCGCCTACTGGGTGACCGAGCCCTCGGAGTTCGCGGGCCGCGTCTACGACGAAATCCGCGCGACGCCGAACCGCGTGGACCTGCCCAGCATTTCGCAGCACACCGGTGTCCACGAGTCGGTACTGCGGCAGGTGAAAACGCATCTGTTCCGGGCCCAGCACGATGTGACCGTCGGACCCAATGACGTCCGCCACGGCCTTTTCGAGCCGGCCGACGATATCGCCGAGCTCTGGCCCAAGGCACAGCGCGGCGAGCTTTCGGAAGCCGAAATGCTGCGCTTCCGTTCCCTGATGGCGCACGAGTACGTGGAAAGCCGGCTCATGCAGGCGGGAATGCCGTACACGCAGCCGCACCCGCACATGTGGGAAGTGGACCCGAACGACGGCAAGTACTATCGGCGGTGGCCCGAGACACCTCGGGACGCCGGGGCGCACGAACTGGCACCGAATGAGCGCAAGGGCGGCTTCAAGCACTGGGGCTCGCTGGGGCTCAAGGAGCCCGACGTCGTGCTGCGGGAAGACATGTCCAACATCGACGACGTAGTGAAGGCTGTCGCACAGGAGCTGCGTTCGAAGGGGCTGAACCTGAAGTGACCGCACGAGAACCGCGCGTCGTGCTCGACCGGATTCGCGGTATCACCTGGGACGACGACTTCAGCGTGTCGCTCGGGCACGCCAGGTCCCGGGCCCTGCTGATGCGCGAGTACCTGCGCCGTGCCGCGCTCTGGGCGCGTGCGTACGGCGCCGAGGAGGCGTGGCCGTTCTTCGACGTCGCGGAGTACGTGGACCCGTCCGTCGAACTGGACGCCGAGATCGCGGCCGAGCTCGACGCATACATCCGCGGGAACGTCGGCACGCCCTCCATCCAGAAGTCGTGCCGGGGCGCCGTGCATTTCGCTGCGGTGCGCGCGGAGACCAAGGCGGAATTGCCGGACCTGCCCGACATGTATGAGCCGCTGCTGCTGATGTTCGAGCGCGGCGGCGGTTACGCCATTGAGCAGTTCATCGATCTGCAAGGGGTGGCGATTCCGCGGGGGAGCCTGGAGAACAACCTCTCCGCCACGCCGTTCCTCACCCTCGCGCCCGCCACGCTCGACGCGCTCGACGGCCGCGGGCGGATCACGTACTACGCGAAGATCAGCGAAGGCTATCCGCGCAGCAGTCCCCGGGGCATCGTGCGCCGCCGTGTCATCGGCAATGACGAAGAGACGCACGACGAGGCATTCACCCGCAATCTCCGCTGGGAGCCCACCGAGTACCTGCGCCTTTACGAGCTCGGCCACAACGACATCGACCACGTGGAGATCACGGAGGCCGAGGCCGCCGCATTCATCGAAACGATGACGGAAAAGCTCACCGGAAACACCGGAAACACCGGAAACAGCTGACAGCCGATGAGCGCCGGCCTGCCGCGCGGTGTGCTGGAGGAACTCCGGACCGTCGACTGGTACGGCGACTGGGACACGGCGAACAGCCACCGGCGGTCGCGGGCCCTGCTGATGCGGGAATACCTGCGCCGTGCGGCCCTCTGGGCACGTGCGTACGGTGCCGAGGAGGCGTGGCCGTTCTTCGACGTGACGGAGCACGCCGCCCCCGGCTTCGAACCGCCCCCTGACCTCGCGGCCGAGCTGGCGGAGTACGTGTCGCGCCTCGGCACCCCCTCTCTCCGGCGGGTGTGCCGAGGCGCCGTACGGTGGGCGGCCCTGCGTGCGGACGCGACCGGCCTACGCGATCTGCCCGAGCTGCCCGACCCGTACGAGCCCTTGCTGTTCATGTTCGGACGGGGTGGTGGGTATTCCGTCGAGGAATTCATCGACCTCTACGGCGTGCTGATTCCGCACGGGAATCTGGACTCCAATCTCCACGCCGAGCCATTCCTCACCCTCGCCCCCAGCACCCTCGACGCCCTCGATGCGGGGGCCGACGGCCGGATCTCGTACTACAGCAGCCCGTTGGGCGTGCTGCGGCGCCGATTGGTCGGCCGGGAATCGACGACGTACGACGAGATATTCACGCGGGATTTCCGCTGGGAGCCGACCGATTGCCTCAGCGAGATCGAGCATGTGCAGATCACCGAGCCCGCGGCCGCCGCTGTCATCGATGGGATGACCCGGTAGCCGAGGCGGGTCAGAGGGCGAGTCTCAGGCGGGGGCCGTGGGAGCGAGAGACGCAGATGAGCATGGTGTCGCCGGCTGACCGTTCGGCTTCCGTGAGGAGGTGGTCGCGGTGGTCGGGGGTGCCGGACAGGACCTCCGTCTCGCAGGTGCCGCAGGTGCCGGCGCGGCAGGAGGAGAGCACCTGTACACCGGCGTCCTCCACCGCCTCCAGGATCGAACGGCCGGGCGGTACGCGTACGGTGCGCCCCGAGTCGGCCAGTTCCACCTCGAAGGCCGTGCCGTCGTCGTCGGCGGCGGGGGCCGGGCGGAAGCGCTCCACGTGCAGCGCGTCCTCGGGGAGCCCCACCGCCCTGCACTGTTCCTCGATGGCGGTGAGCAGCGCCTCGGGGCCACAGGCGTACACGTGGGTCGCCGGGTCCGCGTCACGGAGGAAGCCCGCCAGGTCCAGGAGCCCGTACTCGTCCTCCGGGCGCAGTGTGACGCGCTCCCCGTGTGCCGCGAGCCGGTCGGCGTAGGCCATCGAGGCGCGGGTCCGGCCGCCGTACAGCAGCCGCCAGTCCGTCCCGGCCACCTGCGCGCGGGCGATCATCGGGAGCAGCGGGGTGATGCCGATGCCGCCGGCGAGGAAGAGGCAGCGGGCGGGAGGGGCGGACGGGGGTGCGAAGGGGAAGTGGTTGCGGGGTACGGAGACGGTGACCTTGTCGCCCGTCGTGAGGTGGTCGTGCACGTACGCGGAGCCGCCCGTGCCCGCGGGCTCGCGCAGTACCGCGACGCGCCACTCGGCCCGTACGGCCGGATCCCCGCACAGCGAGTACGAGCGGGCCAGCTCCGCGGTCAGGTGCAGGTCCAGGTGGGCGCCGGGGGACCAGGCGGGCAGCGGACCGCCGTCCGGGCGGCGCAGCGACAGTTCGCACACGCCGTCGGCGACGGTCCGCTTGCGCGCGACGACGAGGTCGAGGGGGGCGGGGGAGGCGTCGCTCATCGGGCCGCCACCGCTTCCGGCCCGCCGGACACCCCGTCCGGCGCCCCGCCCGGCACCCCGGTCGCCGCCGGCTTCGCCGACCCCGCGATCATCCGCTCCAGTATCCGCCGCGCCGCCAGCCCGCCCGCGTCGATGCCGATGCTCAACTCCTGTACCCGGCGGCCCTCTTCCTCGGCCGTGACCTGCTCCAGGATGTCCAGCGCCGTCACGTCCTGGAGGACGACCGTGCGGTTGAACTCGTGCAGGAAGGCGCTCACCTTCTCGTCCTCGCGCGCGAAGTCCCGTGCCACCAGCCAGAAGTCGTACGTGGTGGTCTCGGTGGACGGGGTGATGGCGTACGCGATCTCGGTGTGGAAGGCGTCCGGGTCGCTGCCGTCGGCGCCCGGTACCGAGCCGACCGGCGCGATACGGCTGTGCAGCAGGTACAGGCAGGGCGCGTGGTACTCGATGTCCTGCCAGCGGCTGACGCGGCCCTTCAGGCCCGTGGAGTCGGCGTAGAAGGGCGGGCACTCGGCGTCGTCCATGTGCCGGCTCACCCGGACGATGCCGCGCTCCTCGTCGGCCTCGGTGGTGATCGGGGTGGCGGCGACCTCCGGGGTGCCGATGTACCCGCCGTGCAGGAACGTCTCGTGGGAGAGGTCCAGCAGGTTGTCGACGAGCAGGCCGTAGCGCGCGCTGAGCGGCTCCATGCCGCGGACGACCGTCCAGTCGGGGTCGGCGAGCCAGGGGGCGCGCGGTACGGCGGTCACGTCCGCGCGCGCCGGGTCACCGATCCAGACCCAGATGAATCCGTCCAGTTCGGCGAGGGGGTACGAGGCGACGCGCGCGGTGCGCGGCACGCGGGTCTGGCCCGGTACGGAGACGCAGGTGCCGGCCCGGTCGTAGGTGAAGCCGTGGTAGCCGCAGACCAGCCGGCCGTCCTCCAGCGTGCCTTCGGAGAGCGGGTAGCGGCGGTGGACGCAGCGGTCGGCGAGCGCGACGGCCTCGCCCTCGGGCGTGCGGTAGAGCGCCAGCGGCTCGCCGCAGACCGTACGGGCGAGGATCTCCTCGCCGCCGGCCTCGCTGCCGACCTCGCCGCTGTAGGCGGCGACGTACCACTGGTCGCGGGCGAACGCGGTGGGAACGGGCATGAGTGGCCTCCTCGACGACGCACAGGACCCGGGCGGTCCCGGGGCGCACCAGACTGTGCGGCGGGCCTCAGAGGCGGACAAGGGGCTTTTCCAGCAGCTGGAAACATGCGTGCACGGGGGTTGCGCGCCGCGCCTCCGATGCGCAAGGAGCGCTCAACGCCATCCCGGTACGCAGGGGAGGTGCAAAGTTCCCCGTACGCAAGGGGCGTTCAAAGAGCGGGCAGGCTGCGGGCGATGCCCTGCGCGGCGACGCGTACTGCGGGGGCGAGCAGGGCCGCGCGGCCCTCGCTCACCGGGACGACGACCGACAGCGCGGCCACCGCCCGCCCGTCGGGACCGCGGACGGGCGCCGCGACGGACACCGCGTCCATCGTGATCTGCCGCTCGCTGACCGCCACTCCGGACGTGCGCACGTCCGCGAGGACCGACCGCAGCAGCGCCGGGTCGCCGATCGTGCGCTCGGTGAACCGGCGCAGCGGCGCGGCACACACCTGCGCGACCACGGCGGGCGGCGCGTATGCCAGGAGCGCGAGGCCCACACCGGTCGCGTGCAGCGGCCAGCGCGCCCCGACCCTCGTACGCACCCCGACCGCCGAGCGCCCCGAGATCAGCTCGATGTACACCGTCTCCAGGCCGTCCCGTACGGCGAGTTGGACGTTCTCGTGCGTCGCTTCGTAGAGGTCCTCCATGAAGGGCAGCGCGGCCTGCCGCAGTCCCACGCCGCGCCGCGCGAGCACCGCGATCTCCCACAGCCGCAGCCCGATCTCGTACCGGCCGTCCGCGCGGCGCTCCAGCGCGCCCCACTCCGTCAGCTTGCCGGCGAACCGGTGCGCGGTGGCCAGCGGCAGGCCGGCCCGGCGGGCCAGCGCGGTCAGGGTCAGGCTGCGGTGCGCGTGGTCGAAGGCGCCGAGCAGCGCGAGTACCCGGTCGGCGGCCGACCGCCCGCTCCCGGGCCCGGCCTGCGCGTCACGCGGGACCATTGCGCCACCCCGCCTCCGCTCACCGGTCCGTCCATGAAGCCGCGAGCATAGTGGAGCCCCGAAGGGGCGCCCACCGCCTCCGGGCGCCGGGCGCGGGCTCTGAGAGAGTGGGGACATGAGCACAGCGCACACCGGTACGGGCCAGGCGCCCGGTCGTACGGGCCACGCGCCCGGCCACGTCGTCGTGATCGGCGGCGGCATCTCGGGTCTGGCAGCCGCGCACCGTGCGCTCGACGGCGGCGCGCGGGTCACCGTACTGGAGGCGTCCGGGCGCCTCGGCGGCAAGCTGAGGGCCGGCGCGGTCGCGGGCGTACCGGTCGACCTCGGCGCCGAATCCATGCTCGCCAGGCGCCCCGAGGCGGTCGAGCTCGCACGGGCCGTCGGGCTCGGCGACCGGCTGCAGCCGCCGTCCACCGCGACCGCCTCCCTCTGGACCCGCGGCGCCCTGCGCCCGATGCCCAAGGGGCACGTCATGGGCGTGCCCGGCGACCCGGCGCCGCTCGCCGCCTCCGGGGTGCTCTCCGACGCGGGCCTCGCGCGCATCGAGGAGGACGCCGGGCTGCCGCGCACCGAGGTGGGCGAGGACGTCGCGGTCGGTGAGTACGTCGCCGAGCGGCTGGGCCGGGAGGTCGTCGACCGGCTCGTGGAGCCGCTGCTGGGCGGGGTGTACGCGGGCGACGCGTACCGCATCTCCATGCGGGCCGCCGTACCGCAGCTCTTCGATGCGGCGAGGAACCACCGCTCCCTGACGGAGGGCGTGCGGGCCATTCAGGCGCGCGCGGCCGCCACCGTCCACCAGACGGGCCCCGCCGCCGCGGGACCGGTCTTCATGGGCATCGACGGCGGCATCGGCACGCTGCCGGGCGCGGTCGCCGACGCGGTACGGGCCAAGGGCGGCGAGATCCGCCTGAACACGGCCGTGCGCGCGGCACGGCGGAGCGGCGACGGCGGCTGGGAGATCCACCTCGAGGACCGGATCGAACAGGCCGACGCCGTCATCCTCGCCTGCCCCGCGCCCGCCGCGGCCCGCATCCTCCGCCACGAGAGCCCCGCCGCCGCCACGGAGCTGGACGACGTCGAGTACGCCTCCATGGCGCTGGTCACCATGGCCTTCCGCCGCGCCGACGTCGAGCGGCAGCTCACCGGCAGCGGCTTCCTCGTGCCGCCGGTCGACGGTCACAAGATCAAGGCGGCCACGTTCGCGAGCAACAAGTGGGGCTGGATCGACGCGGCCGGCCCGGACCTCTTCGTGCTGCGCACCTCGATCGGGCGGCACGGGGACACCGCCGACCTGGCGCGCGACGACGCCGAGCTGGTGGACCTCTCGCTGCACGACCTGGGGGAGGCGGTCGGGCTGGCCGCGCGGCCCGTCGACACCACGGTCACCCGGTGGGACAGCGGCCTGCCGCAGTACCCGGTCGGCCATCTGGAGCGGGTGGCGCGCATCCACGAGGCCGTCGGCCGGCTCGCCGGCCTCCAGGTGTGCGGCGCGCTCTACGAGGGCGTCGGCATCCCGGCCTGCGTCGCGAGCGCCACGAAGGCCGCCGACGCGGTACTGGCCGGCCTCACGCCGCACGGTGCGGCGACCCTGACGCCGGGCATTCCGGCCGACGAGTGAGAATGGATGACATGACTGACGCCACCCCTGGGCCCGCGCCCGAGAAGACCCCGAACGCCGGCAAGAAGGCGAAGGACCTCAACGAGGTCATCCGCTACACCCTCTGGTCGGTGTTCAAGCTGCGTGCCGCCCTCCCGGAGGACCGCAGCGGCTACGCCGAAGAGGTCGATGAGCTGTTCGAGCAGCTCGCCGCCAAGGACGTGGTGGTCCGGGGCACGTACGACGTGTCCGGCATCCGCGCCGACGCCGACATCATGATCTGGTGGCACTCGGAGAGCTCGGACGCGCTCCAGGAGGCGTACAACCTCTTCCGCCGCACCAAGCTGGGCCGCGCCCTGGAGCCGGTCTGGTCGAACATGGCGCTGCACCGCCCCGCCGAGTTCAACAAGTCGCACATCCCGGCCTTCCTGGCCGACGAGCAGGCGCGCGACTACGTGAGCGTCTACCCGTTCGTGCGCTCGTACGACTGGTACCTCCTCCCCGACGAGGACCGCCGCCGGATGCTCGCGGACCACGGCAAGATGGCCCGCGGCTTCCCGGACGTGCGCGCCAACACCGTGCCGTCCTTCTCGCTCGGCGACTACGAGTGGATCCTCGCCTTCGAGGCGGACGAGCTGTACCGCATCGTCGACCTCATGCGGCACCTGCGCGGCTCCGAGGCGCGGCTGCACGTCCGCGAAGAGGTGCCGTTCTACACCGGCCGCCGCAAGCCGGTCTCGGAGCTGGTGGCCGGGCTGGCCTGACCGGCCCACGCCCGACCGGCCGGGCCGGCCCGGCCGGCCACCGCGTCCGGCTCACTGCTCGCCGGGCTCGGGCTCCTTGTGCGGCTTGCAGAACGCATCCCGTGCCGGGACCCGCCCGGTGAGCAGGTAGTCCTCGGTGTACTTGTTCACGCAGTCGTTCTCGCTGAAGGCGATCCCGTGCGTGCCGGCGTCGCGCTCGGTGACCAGCGTCGACCCCGCCAGCCTGCGGTGCAGCTCCCGCGCCCCCTCGTACGGCGTGGCGCCGTCCCGCTCCGCCGCGAGCAGCAGTACCGGGGGCAGTGCCCCGGGAGCCGTACGGACGTCCAGCGGGCGCTGCTGGAGCGTCCGCGCCGGCCGGGGCCAGAACGCGCAGGGCAGGTTCATCCAGGCGTTGTCCCAGGTCTCGAACGGCGCGACCTGGGACACGATCGTGTTGTCGCGGTCCCACGTCGCCCAGTCCCGCGGCCAGTCCGCGTCATTGCACTCCACGGCCGAGTAGACCGCGTCGCCGTTCTCCTTGGACGCCGCGTCCTCCGGGTCCGGCGCCGCCTGCGCGATCAGCGGCTTCGGGTCGCCCTTGAGGTACTTGGACAGCGCGGCCGCCCGGATGGGCCAGTAGTGGTCGCTGTACCCCGCGGTCAGGAAGGCGGACTGGAGCTGGGCCGGGCCGACCTTGCCGCCCGCCGGCTTCCGCCGCAGCTGCGCGGCCGCCCGGTAGTACGCCTTCCCCACCGCGTCCGCCGTCGTGCCGAGGCGGTACGTCTTGTGGTGCTTGGCCACCCAGGTGCGCCAGTCCTGCCAGCGGCCCTCGAAGGCGATGTTCTGTTCGAGGTTGTTCTGGTACCAGACCTTGTCCGGGGCCGGGTTCACGACGCTGTCGAAGACCATGCGGCGCACGTGCCCCGGGTAGAGCGTCGCGTACACGGCACCGAGGTACGTGCCGTACGACGCGCCCATGAAGGTGAGCTTCTTCTCGCCCAGCGCGGCCCGCAGCATCTCCAGATCACGCGCGTTGTTCAGCGTGTTGTAGTGCTGCAGCGCGGGCCCGGTCCTGCGTGCGCAGCCCTCCGCGTACTCCCGCGCCTCCTTGATCTTCTGCTGCTTGAAGCGCTCCGAGGGGTGCACCGGGCTGTCCGTGGGCGCCTTCGAGGACTGCTCGGGGTCCTCGCACGAGAGCGGCGCCGACCGCCCCACCCCGCGCGGCGCGTAGCCGACGAAGTCGTACGCCCGGGCCGTGCGGCGCCACTCGGGCAGCTCGGCGTACATGGGGAAGGGCATCGCGGAGCCGCCGGGGCCGCCCGGGTTGTAGAGCAGCGCGCCCTGCCGCTCGCGCGCGGGGCCGGTGGCGCGCTTACGGCTGACCGTGAGGTCGATCTTCTTGCCTTCGGGGTGCGTGTAGTCGAGGGGGACGCTGACCTTGCCGCACTCCACGCCGGACGGGAGGTGCTCCACGGGGGCGCAGCGGCCCCATGAGATCTTCTTCGGCGCCGGCGCGCGGGGCCCGGTGTCCGCGCCGTCCGCCGGAGCGGCCGCCAGTGTGCCCAGAACCAGTGACCCGATGGCGCCGAACAACGCTACTGCCTTCACAAGCCGTCCCTTCGTGGGTCACCGTGCCGCCTCCGAATGGCGTCACCGTGTGTGACAAAAGGGATACTTGAGCGGGGATTTGATGATGTAAAGCACCGGGCCCCGGTGTCGGAAGGGATGCCCCGGAAGAGACCGCGAGGAGGCGCGCGGGGCGGATCCCCCGTACGGGTCAGCGCTTCGGCGCGGGCGTCGAGGCGGCCGGCGGCAGCGAGTACGTCGCGGACGGGGTGGCGGGCGCGGGCGGTGCGGGCGGCGCCGACGGCGCCGGCGCCACGGGCGGCGGTGCGGCCGGTGACGTCGGCGAGCTCGACGCCTGCGTGTCCCGCGCGATGCCGTCGAAGTCCACGAAACCGGTGCGTTCGAGCACGGTGATGTGGTCGAGCACGGTCGCGTTGGCGTCGTCCGCCAGCCCGCGGACCAGCGAGTTGCGGGTGGTCGCGCGGACCTGCGCGACGACCGTGAAGACCTTGCCGTGCGCCAGCCGCAGGATGTTGGCGAACTTCCGGTCGTACTCGGCGCCGCGCGCGGCCTCCAGCTCGGAGAGCCAGCCCCGCTGCTGCTCGTTGGGCTGGTTGGGCAGGTCGACGCCGAGCTGCGCGGCCACCTCCCGTACGTGCCGGTCGAGTTCGGAGTGCCCGGTCACGAGGTGGTCGCCCGCGGTCCGTACGGCCTTCGTGGTGCCGCGCTCCTGGGCCTGCTGACCGGCCGGCAGCTCCCAGAGCCCGGCCAGCCGTACCTTGGTCACGAAGTCGCGGTCGAGCGGGGAGAGCGGGCCGGAGCGGGTGGCGACGGTGCCCGCGTCGGGGTCGGTGCCGGCCGCCGACAGCCCGGCGAAGGACAGGATGGGGAAGAGCAGTGCGGCTGCCGTCGCGACGAGTGCGGCGACGACGAGACCGGTTCCGGTGACGGTTCGCATGGTGCCTCCTGGTGCGGCACCGCACGCTATTCGGCCCTGCCCGGCCCGCGTCCCCCGTTCGCCGAACCCCGCTCAATGGGGCGCGGGGGTTGGTACGTTGGCGGGTTTCCGGGGCCGCCAGGCGGGCCTGGGCGCGCTGTCAGCTGCCCGAGCCGCACCACGTCCCGCCGCTGTCTCCAGCGGCGCTCCAGTCGGCGCCGGGGCCGGTCGAGGACACCGCGGCGGCCGTCGCGGTGCCGGCCGCCGCCCGCTGCGCCTCCAGCAGATGGTCGCGCAGTACCCGGTCCACCAGCACCGCCACGCCGCCCACGGCCACGGTGAGCGCGGCGGACCGGTCCGCCGGGCCGGCGACGGCCGCCCTGTTCGCCGCGCGGAACTGCTTGAGGACCCGCTTGCCGGCCTTCGTGATGCGGCGGCGCACGGCGCTCCGGCACAGCGTGCCGACGAAGATCCCCGCGAACACCGCGGGCGTCACCTTGAGCACGAACGGCATGTTCTGCGGGTACTGCGGAGCCCCGTCGTCCAGCGCGCCCGTCACCGACTGGAAGATGCCGAGGAAGAAGACGCACATGCACGCGCCGATCTGCAGCCGGGCCAGCTGCCGCCAGCGCCGGCCGGTCTCCGGGCGGCGCAGCAGGCCGCGGTCGGCCAGCCGGTCGCCGATCTGCTGGACGGCCGCGCTGCGCATGACCGTGGGGCGCAGCCGCGTCAGCGAGCCGCCGGGCGTGCGCGCGAGGGCTTCCAGTACCGCGGACTCGACCGGGTCGTGCGAGACGGCGGGGCGGCGTGCGGTGACCGTTCCGGGGCCGCCGATCGCCAGCCGGCCGTCGCCGTGCATCCCGGCGATCGCCGCGTCGGCGACCCGGCCGGGCCCGCCGGCGAGGAAGGCGTTCTCCCAGAGGTCGTGCGCGTCCGCCTCGACGAGCAGGGTGGTCCGGGGGGACGGCGTGGCGCGGCGGGTGTGGACCGTACCGGCGATGAGCACCACTGAGGAAGCGGCGACGGCCCAGTACACCAACTGCGCGAAGGACAAAGTGATTACCTCCCACTCCGGGATCTGTCGACATACTCCACCCGCGGGGCACCCGCCGGCACGCTCGGGGGTGCGCTCCGGCCGTCCGGGCCGCCCGCCGCGTGGCCCGTCCGGGGCAGCAGGCGGCCGGTCACCGTGCGGGCCAGCCGGGCCAGCCGTGCCGCGGGACGGGCCGGCGGCGGGGTGGGGCCCGAGCGCTCGCGCCACCACTGTGTCAGCTCCCGCCGTGCGGCGGGGTGCGCCGGCAGGCCGAGAGCGAGCAGATGGCCGGCGAAGTCCAGCGCGTCGCGGCGGTAGCCGCCCCGCATCGGCCGGTGCTGCGCGTAGTCCAGGAAGGCGCTGCGGTAGTCCGCGCCGAGTATGCCGGGCAGCTCCGGCGCGACCGAGGCGATCACGTCGGCGCGCTTGGAGGCCAGCGCGCGCCGCTGTACGGCCAGCCGCTCCCCGTCGAAGCCCGCGGGGTCCGGCTCGCCCGCCACCAGGGCCGCGAGCAGCTCCTCCTGCGCGGCGGCGAGGCGGGCGCGGGCGGCTTCGGTCTCCTTGGCCGCTGTGTCGCCGAGGAAGTCGGACCGGGACGCGGGCAGGGAGCCGGTCCGGGCGCCGGGCCGGGCCTCGGAGAGCGGCCTGGCCCGGGGCACTGCCACGGGCCGCGCCGCGGTCGATTCGACGACGTCCCGTATGGCGTCCAGTTCGGCGGCGAGCTCCTCCGTAGCGGGGAAGTTCTCGTCGCGTTCGAGGAGAACGCCGGGCGGACCGACCCGGGCGCACAGCTCGGCCAGTACGTCCAGGACCGGCTGCGTCACGGGGTGGGCATGGCTGTCGTGCCACACCCCGTCCCGTTCGAAACCGCCCGCGACGTGGACGTACGCGATCGCCTCCACGGGCAGCGCGGCCAGCGCGGCCGCCGGGTCCTCGCCCCGGTTGACGTGGTTGGTGTGCAGGTTCGCCACGTCGATCAGGAGCCGTACGCCGGTCCGCTCGACGAGCTCGGCGAGGAACTGCCCCTCGGTCAGCTCCTCGCCCGGCCAGTTGATCAGCGCCGCGATGTTCTCCAGGGCCAGCGGTACCGGCAGCGCGTCCTGCGCGATGCGTACGTTCTCGCACAGCACGTCCAGCGCGTCGTACGTCCGCGGTACGGGCAGCAGGTGCCCCGCCTCCATGCGCGGCCCGCCGGTCGGCTCGCCGCCGGCCCTTACGAAGGCGATGTGCTCCGTGACGAGCGGCGCGGCGAGCGCTTCGGCGCGCTCGGCCAGCGCGGCCAGCCGCCCCGCGTCCGGCCGCTCGGCGCCGCCCAGCCCGAGGGAGACGCCGTGCGGCACGACGGTCGTGCCGCGGGCGCGCAGCGCTTCCAGGGCGGGCGGGAGATGGCCGGGGCAGATGTTCTCCGCGACGACCTCGACCCAGTCGATGCCGGGCAGCCGGGCGATGCCCTCGGCGATCTCCGGCCGCCAGCCGATACCGGTGCCCAGGCGTAGCCGGTGCGCCTGCCGCTCCCGGCGGCCGGTGTGCCCTGGCTGCTCCATGGTTCCCCCTCCACTCCCGACTCCGCGTATTCCGTACTCATCACCCCTCTGGGGAGGACGAACCATCCGTGGGCCGGGTTCAGAGCCGGATCTGAGCTTTTCCCTGCCTTTGCGCAGCGTACGGGGCCGTCGCGCGGCATACGGGGCCGTTGCCCGGCATACGGGCGGGGCCGGTGCCGCGTGACGCGTCAGCGCGCCGTTTCGGCGGCCACCGCGGCGCCGAGCCCCAGGAGGACGGTGCCGGTGAGCTGTTCGAGGCGGCGGCGGACGCGCGGCCTGCGGAAGACGGCCCGCGCGCGGTGCACGGCGAGGGTGACGGAGCCGAGCCAGACGACGCCCAGTACGGCGTGGACGGCGACGAGCATCAGGGTGGTCGCCACGACCGGCGCGCCGTGCGGGATGAACTGCGGCAGCAGCGACATGTACACCACGCCGACCTTCGGATTGAGCACGTTGGTCAGCACCCCGGTGCGGAACGCGCGCCACGGGGTCTGCGGCGCCTCCGGGCCGGCCGGACCGTCCGCCGGGGCGCTCTCGGGGGACGCCGTGGCCTCTGTGGTGCCGCGCCGCGCACTGCGGTGCGCGCTGCGCAGCGCCTGGAAGCCGAGCCACATCAGGTACGCGGCGCCCGCGATCCGGAGCCCGTCGTACGCGACCCGGGACGCCGACAGCATCGCCGTCAGCCCGGCCGCGCCCGCCAGCCCCCATACGAAGCAGCCCGCCGCGATGCCGAGCGCGGAGCACAGCGCGGCGCGCCGCCCCGAGCGGAGCGCGGTGCGCAGCACGACGGCGAAGTCCGGACCGGGGGAGACGGTCAGCAGGGCTGCGACGACGGTGAAACCGAGGAGTGAGGTGTACACGCAAGAAACGGTACGTGCTCCGTGGGCCCCGCCGGTCGCGGGGGCGCCTGGTCAGCGCCGGGTGAACGCCGGCTGGGTCACCGTGTCCACCCGGGTCGGGCGGCCGAGCAGGCACACCTCCCGGAACTGCCACAGCAGCGCCCCGGTGGGCGCGTGGATCACCATCCCCGGGCGCAGCGGCATCTGCAGCAGCGGCCCGCCGTCCGGAGCCGTGACCCACCGCGGCAGGTCCGGCTCCCGCAGCCGCCGCAGCGGTACGTGGTGCACCGACTGGACCTCGTCCGGGGCCGGCCGCGGCAGCGCGGGTCCGCGCGGGACGACGACGAGCGGCGTGATGACGAACCCGGAGTCGGTCTGGAAGTCGTCCAGATACCCGGCGATCTCCTCGGGGCCGGCGTCGACCGAGGTTTCCTCGGCCAGCTCCCGCAGCGCGGCGGCCGCCGCCGACTCGCCCTCGTCCAGGCGGCCGCCGGGAAGCGCCCACTGCCCGGCGTTGCGGCCGCGCGGCGCCCGCTTGATCACCAGGACGTGCGGCTCGTCGCGGTACGGGAGCACGGTGAGGCACACCGCGGCGCGGCGCACGCCCTCGGGCACGGTGATCTCGCGCCGTTCGAAGGCCGCGAGGTTGGCGCGCAGGGCGGCCTCGAGCCGGGACGGATCCGCGAGGTCCGCTTCCTTCAACGTCGACATCGGCATCATCACGATGTACCACGACCGGACGTCCGTTCCCACCGTTTTGTGGACGTTCACCGGCTCGTTCTGCGTACCTTCACTCGCTCTTGCCCGTGCCGCGGGCTCCTGGTCCCATGGGGGAGGGGCGGGGCCGGCGCCATGACGGCCGCCCGCCGGAGGCGAGTCCCGTGAGGGGTGCGCGAGGGGTGATGTCCGTGAAACCGACGCCGGACGACCCCGACCGGCGCTTCCTGCCGTCGAACGACCCCGGCCGGCGCTTCCTGCCGTCGAACGATCCCGACCGGCTCTTCCTGCCGCCGGACGACGACCTCGCACCGAACCGCCCCGGAGAGGTGCTCCGCACCCACCTCGCCGCGCACCCCCTCGACGGCCCCGCGCTGTTCGCCGCCCGGCTGCTGGGCCGGCGGCCCGTACAGGACGAGTGGCGGCGCCGGCTCGCCGCGGAGTGCGCGGTGGGCGCGGAGCTGGAGCGGCTGGGCCGCGGCGGCTGGCACGTGCTGCACTCCCTGCCGCTGCCGCCCGGCAGCGAGATCAGCCACCTGCTCATCGGGCCGGGCGGGGTCTTCTGCGTCGCCACGGAGTACGTACGTGCCGCGCGCGTACGGGCCGACGCCACCGACGTGCGCCCGGGGCGCGGCCGCCGCCCGCAGCCGTACGTGCGCCGGTGCCGGCAGCGCGCCGAGCGCGCGACCTACGCCCTGACCCGCGCCTGCGGCTTCCCGGTCCCCGCCCACCCCGTACTCGTCCTCATCGGCCCCCACCACATCGAACAGCTACCGGACCAGCCCGGTCCGGACTCCCTCGGTGAGGCGAGCGCGAGCGCGAACGCGAAGGAAGACGACGCGGCCGTACGCCTCATGGCCGGAGCCCAGGCGGTCACCGCCCTCGGCGCCCTCGGCGGCGTACTCACCCCCACTACTGCCGACCGCATCCACACCGTCGCCCGCAACCGCCACACCTGGCACGGGGTGTGAGTCCGGCCCCCTCACCACTCACCCCGCTCCCTCATCCGCCCCGCGCGCGGCCTACCGCAGCCCCGGATGATCGGCGACCACCGTGCACGAACCGGGGGTGATCTCCGTGAAGCCCGCGTCGCGGACGACGGGCAGGCCGCTGCGTATCAGCGCCGCCCAGTGGTCCGGCTCCGCCGTGCGCACCGACAGCGGGAAGCCGGCCGCCTTCCAGGCCGCCCGCTCGGGCCCGGACAGCTCCCACCACGCGAGCTGCGCGCCGTGGCCCGCCTGGGCCATCGACTTGCCCGCCGACATCTTCAGCTCCGGGCTCAGCCAGAGCACGGGTCCCTCCGTGCCGGGCGCGCCCGGCGGCTCCGGGTCGTCCAGCTCCGTACCCGAGACCTGGAGCTTGGCCAGCTCCTTGGGCCAGCCGTCCAGCGGCACCGGCGGGAAGACCCGCACCTCGGCCGAGTCGCCGGTGACCGTGATGCCCGGCAGCTCCGCCGCGCGCCGCCACTCCGCACCGCGCGCCCGCCGCACGACCTTGCGGATCCGGGCGTCCTGCCAGTCCCGCACGGCGGCGGCCCACTCGCCGTCGCCCAGCGAGCGCTCGTCCGAGAGCAGTACGAGGACCGCCCGCGCGGCCGTCTCCAGCGCGTCCGTCCGCGCCGGCGGTGCGGTCTTCTCCAGCCGGACGACCAGCGGCAGCACGAACTGGGGTGCGGCGTCGCGGTCGGTCTCCGCCCGGCGCGCGGGCGCGGCAGGGGTGTGGGTCTCGGTATTGCCGGTGCTGTGGGTCTCGGTGCTGCTCACGGTTTCAGTCTGCCAGCAGCCACTGACAATCCCCGGCGCGGAGCCCTGGCCGAGGCGTCCTCCGGGCAGTCCCTCGGGCGGTCCTCCGGGCCGTTCCCCGAACCTCCTTGGCGGAGGGAAGAGTTCCGGGCGATCATCCTCACCATGCAGAGCGAACTCTTCTCGTCCGAGAACTTGGTCACCGCGGCCACCGCGCCCGGCATGACCCTGCAGAACGCCAAGTCGATCAAGTACGTGGTGGACGGCGAGTGCTACGCGCGCCAGGGCTCGATGGTCGCCTTCCGCGGCAACCTGCAGTTCGAGAAGCAGGGCCAGGGGGTGGGCAAGTTCCTCAAGCGGGCGGTCACGGGCGAGGGGCTGGCTCTGATGGCCGTGCGCGGCCAGGGGGAGGTGTGGTTCGCGCACGAGGCGCAGAACTGCTTCATCGTCGACCTCGCCCCCGGGGACAGCATCACCCTCAACGGCCGCAACATCCTGTGCTTCGATTCCACCCTGTCCTACGAGATAAAGGTCGTGAAGGGCGCCGGAATGACCGGCGGTGGGCTCTTCAACTCCGTGTTCACCGGGCACGGCCAGCTCGGCGTGATGTGCGAGGGCAACCCGATCGTCATCCCCGTCAGCCCGCAGCTGCCGGTCTTCGTGGACACCGACGCGGTGGTCGGCTGGAGCGCCGAGCTGAAGACCTCGCTGCACCGCTCGCAGAGCGTCGGGTCGATGATCCGCGGCGGCTCGGGCGAGGCCGTACAGCTGCGCCTGGACGGCGAGGGGTTCGTGATCGTACGGCCCAGTGAGGCGAGGCCCAGTCAGTCGTCGAACGGCTGAGGCGGCGCGCGGAGGGCGTGGAGACGGACACCGGCACTGAGACGACGGACACCGGTTGAGACGGACACCGGCACTGAGACGGACACCGGCACTGAGACGGACACCGGCACGAAGGCGGCCAGCAGGATGAAGCTGCACAAGGTGGGGCGGCGCTACGGGCTGCGCGGCCCCTGGGTGCTGCGCGACGTCGACCTCGAAGTGCCGCGCGCGTCCCTGGTGCGCATCGAGGGCACGAACGGCAGCGGCAAGTCCACGCTGCTCCGTCTGTGCGCCGGGATCGACGCACCGAGTACGGGCCGCGTCACGGGACGCCCGCGCGCGGCGTACGTACCGGAGCGCTTCCCCGCGGCGCTGTCGTTCACGGCGCTGGAGTACCTCGGTCATCTCGGGCGCGTCCACGGGCTGCGCGGTGCCGCGCCGGCCCGGCGGGCCACCGAGTGGCTGGAGCGCTTCGGGGCGGCGGAGCACGCCCGTACGCCGCTCGCCGAGCTCTCCAAGGGCACCAGCCAGAAGGTCGCCGTCGTGCAGGCGCTGCTCGCCGAGCCCGAACTGCTCGTCCTGGACGAGGCGTGGACCGGCCTGGACGGCACGGCGCGCGGCACGCTCGACCGCGCGGTGGCCGAGCGCGTCGCGGCGGGCGGCACCGTCGTGTTCGTCGACCACGACCCGGCGCGCCTGGCCGGCGCCGCGGACGCCTGCTACCGGGTCGTGGACGCGGGCCTTCGCCCGCAGGACGCGCATCCGTACGCGGCGCGCGCCACCCGGGGGCCGCACGCCGCCCCGGGCCCGCGCGTGACCGTGGAGGCGCAGGGCCCGCCCGGTGCCGCCCCGCCGCCCGGCCTCCCGGGCGCACCCGTCACCGGGCCCGGCCCGGACGGCACGATCCGCTTCACCGTCCCCGCCCCGTACTCCGACCCGCTGCTGCACGCCCTCCTGACGGCCCGTCCGCGCTGGCACATCCACGCCGTGGCCCCCGAAGGCACCCACCGGGGCGACCCCGCCCACTCCACCGCACCGAGGACCGACACCCCGTGATCCCGCTGCTCCGCTACCACGTCGCGCTGCTCATCGGCTCGCACCGCTGGCTGCCGCCCGCTCTCCTGTACGCCGCCTTCGTGGCGATCGGCATCCGGGCCGGCGATCCGGTGCTCGACGGGTACGGGTACGCCGCCGCCCCGCTGCTCCCCGTGGCCGTGTGGCTGGTGCGGGCCTGCGTGACCGGCGAACCGCCCGCGGCGCGGGCCTGTACCGCGGCGGCCGCGGGCCCCGGCCGCGCGCACCTGGCGGCCGTCCTGACCGCGGCGCTGGCCGCGACGGTCCTCGGGGCGCTCGGTACGGGCTTCGTCGCGCTGGTCTCCGACCCGCACAGCGCCGATCACCGCACCGCCGTACCGATGGGGCCCGCGGCCCTCGCCGGGGCCCTCACGGCGCTCTCCTGCGTCCTGCTGGGCACGGCGGCCGGCGCGCTGGCCAACTGGCCCGTGGTGCGCAGTACCGGATGGGCGGTCCCCACGGGGGCGCTGGCCGCCCTGCTGCTCCTCGTCACCGCGGCCTCGCCCGCGAACGCCGCGGTCAGCGGCCTGGTCACCGGCTCGTCCGACGGCACGGTGACCGTTCCCTGGCTGCCGCTGGGCGCGGCCGCCCTGATCGCCGCCGCGGCCGTCGCGGCGGCCTGCGCGCTCAGCTCCCGGCGTACCTGAGCGGCGGCGGCAGTAGGCTCGGGACCATGCAGCCCGCCACCCAGCACCCCGCGCCCGAAGACGCACCGCTCGCCGAGTGCGTCCTGTGCCGCGAGCCCACCGAGTACCCGGAGAGCACCCCGGGCATCGTCCTGTGCCCGGTCTGCGAGTGGCAGGAAGCCCAGCGCACCGCCTGTTCGGGCTAGTCGAGCCCATACAGGCGGTGCGCGCTCGGCCTCGAAGGGCCGCTCGCCCTCGAAGGGCCGCTCGGGGCCCGAAGGGCGATGACCTCGGTCAGAACGGTCCCGTCACCGCGAACGTCGTCCCCGGCGTGTAGCAGTTCACGTACATCGTGCGCCCGTCCGGCGCGAAGGTGACGCCCGCGAACTCGCCCCACTCCGGCTTCTCCGGCGTCCCGATGTTCTGGCGGCCGCGCGCCATCGGGTACACCCTGCCCTGCCGCGTCAGCCCGAAGACGTGCTGTGCGCCGTCTCCGTCCTCGCACACCATCAGGCCGCCGCTGGGGGCCAGGCAGATGTTGTCGGGGGACTCGCCGGGCAGCTGCAGGTCGCTGTCCGGGCCGAAGACGACCACCAGTGTCAGACGGCGCCGCTTCGGGTCGTACCGCCACACCTGCCCGTAGTGGTCGCCGGCCGAGCCCTCGTCCCGGTGCGCGAAGCTGGACACGAAGTACACGCAGGAGCCGCCCCAGTAGCAGCCCTCCAGCTTCTGGGCGTGCGTGATGCCCTTCGTACCGAAGTCCTGGAAGCGGATGGGCGTCTGCTTGGCGAGCGGGTCCGGGACGTCCACCCACTCGATGCGGTCGAACGTCGCGCCCGTCTCCTTGATGGCGGAGAGGTCCTTCACCCCCGGTACGCGCATCGCCTGCAGCCGGCCGCCCGCACGCAGCGAACCGGTGCCGCCCAGCGGCTTGTTCGGGTGGAAGCGGTAGAAGAGCCCGAACGGCTTCTCGAACGCGTCCTCGGTCTCATAGACCGTGCCGTCCCGGGGGTCGACCGCGATCGCCTCGTGCTGGAAGCGGCCCATGTCCGTGAGAGGCACGGCCCCGGTGCGCCGCGGGTCGTACGGGTCGACCTCGAAGATGAAGCCGTGGTCCTTGGTGTAGCCCTGCTCGCCCGCCTTGAACTCGGTCTCCTCGCAGGTCAGCCAGGTGTTCCAGGGGGTGGGGCCGCCCGCGCAGTTCGTGGAGGTACCGGCTATGGCGACGCGCTCCGAGACGACTTCGTTGTGCGCGTCGACCTCGATGGCCGTGCAGCCGCCCTCGCCCATCGGGTCGTAGGTGATACCGGGCACGGTGGGCACGGCGGAGCGGGACTTGCGGCGGTTCTCGTGGTTGCGCACCAGGTGGGTGTGGCCCCGGCGGCCCCGGAAGGCCGCCATGCCGTCGCAGTTGCTCGGTACCTTGCCCTCACCGGAGAGCAGCGGGGAGCCCTCCCGGGACAGCACCTTGTAGCGGAAGCCCTTCGGGAGGTCGAGCAGGCCGTCCGGGTCGGGCACCAGCGGTCCGTAGCCGTCCGGGCCCGTCGACTGGGCCACGGCGGTACCGGCGAAGATCTCCGAGACGGCGCCGGAGAAGGCGATTCCCGCCCCCACCGCACCGGTTCTTGCAAGGATCTGACGTCGTGTTGCGGACATGAGGCAACTCCCTGCTGGCGGACAGGTGATGTGACCGGATGTGTGTACCACGTCACAAGGCCGCCGGGAACCACGCGCGTAGAGTGTCGTGGACCATCCCTGAAGGGCGCGGAGGCCGCGCTCCGGCCCGCTTCGGACGGTGCGCCGGTCCTCCTGGGCTCGATCGCTCCGTGCCCGTCTCCGGGCCGCGTCGCGGCTCCTAGCGCTCCGTCAGCTGCTTCGCGTCCCGGGCGAGCGCCGTCAGCCGGGATATCGCGCGGAAGTACTTCTTGCGGTAGCCGCCCTTGAGCATCTCCTCGCTGAACAGCTCGTCGAACGGCTTGCCGGACGCCAGCACCGGCACCTCGCGGTCGTAGAGCCGGTCGGCCAGCACTACGAGGCGCAGCGCCGTGGACTGGTCCGGCACCGCCTGTACGTCCGTGAGGCAGACCGCCCGGATGTCGTCGCACATCGCGCCGTACCGGCTCGGGTGGACCTTCGAGAGGTGGTCCAGCAGCCCGGGGAAGTCGTCGAGCGAGGCGCCGGGCGTGGCGTACGCGACCCGGGTGACGGTCTCGTCGTCGAACGGCGCCGGCGCCTCGGGCAGCCCGCGGTGGCGGTAGTCCTCGCCATCGATGCGCAGCGGCCGGAAGTGGGCGCTCAGGCCCTGGATCTCGCGCAGGAAGTCGGCGGCGGCGAAGCGGCCCTCGCCGAGCTTGCCCGGCAGCGTGTTCGACGTGGCCGCCAGTGCCACGCCGTGCTCGACCAGCTTGGCCAGCAGGGAGGAGACCAGCACCGTGTCGCCGGGGTCGTCCAGCTCGAACTCGTCGATGCACAGCAGGCGGTGGCCACTGAGGGTGCGCACCGTCTCCTGGAAGCCGAGCGCGCCGACCAGGTTGGTCAGCTCCACGAAGGTGCCGAACGCCTTGAGCTCCGGTGCGGCCGGCGTGGCGTGCCACAGGGACGCCAGCAGGTGGGTCTTGCCGACGCCGTAGCCACCGTCCAGGTAGACGCCGCGCGGGCCCTGGGGCGCGGCGGGCTTCTTCGAGAACCAGCGCCGCTTGCCCCCCGAGGAGCCCGCGCCGCCCCCGATGCTCGCCGCGAAGGAGCTGAGCACCTGTACGGCCTCGGCCTGGCTGGGCTGCGCCGGGTCCGGGATGTACGTCTCGAAGCGCGCGCTCTGGAAGCGGGGCGGCGGCACCATCTCCGCGACCAGCCGGTCGGCGGGGACGTGCGGGGCGCGCGCGGTGAGCGCGGCCGGGGCCGCGTCGTCCGAGGGACCGGCGGCGGCCTGGCCGGTTATCGGAGCGGACTGCGAGGGCGACGAGGGCGTGGAAGGTGACACAGCGCTCCAGCGTAGTCGCTGCACGGCACACGCCGGACCGCTGAGCGAGGCATGTCACACGGCCGTCTCCGTGCCACACTGCGGCCTATGCGACGTCTGTTCCCCTCTCCCGCCCAGTCCGCGCCGTCCGTGAACGCGCCGTCCCAAGGAACCGCCGGCGAAGCGGTGTCGCCGCCGCCGGACGGGTACCGGGAGTGGATGGAAGACCGGGAATGGACCTTGGACGAGCTGGCGGAGGCGTACGCCTATCCGGAGGCGGCGGCCGCGGCAGCGGCCGGCACGGAGGCGTCCCACGGCTGGCTGCGCGCCAACATGGTGTCCTCGGTGGACGGCGCCGCGCACCATGAGGGGCGCTCGCAGCCCCTCTCGAGCGACGCCGACATGCGGATCTTCGGAGTGCTGCGCGGGCTGGCCGACGCGGTGATCGCCGGCGCCGAGACGGTGCGCCAGGAGGGCTACCGGCCGGCCAGGGCGCGCGAGGCGTTCGCCGCGCGGCGGGCGGCGGCCGGGCAGGGGCCCGCGCCGGCCATCGCCGTGGTGAGCGCGAGCCTGGACCTGGACTTCTCGCTGCCCCTGTTCACGGAGCCGCTGGTGCCCACGGTCCTGCTGACCGGCGCGGGCGCCGACGCGGACCGGGTGAAGGCCGCGCGGGCGGCCGGCGCCCAGGTGGTCTTCGCCGGGGAGGGCGCGGCGGTGGACCCCGCGCGGGTGCCCGGCGCGCTCGCGGGCCTGGGGCTGACCCGGCTGCTGACGGAGGGCGGGCCGCGGCTGCTCGGCCAGTTCGCCGCGGCGGGCGCGCTGGACGAACTGTGTCTGTCGCTCGCGCCGCTGGTGACGGTGGGGGACGCGCCGCGGATCATGAACGCGCCCGGCCTGACGGTGCCGGAACGGTTCCGCCTGGCGTCCGTACTGGAGGACGACGGATTCCTGTTCACCCGGTACCGCCGCGCATGAACCGTTTCACTCCAGCTCCCGGGCGTTCGGCGGAATTCCCCGTTCCGCTTAGCTTCCAGTGGGCACACTGAAGGAACGAAGGCCCCGTCCTGGGACGGGGAAGGATGGTTTCTGTCGGACCGCCGCTCCCGTGGCGGTCCATGAGCGGAGAAGAAGGGCGCGCGTCGTGTTCACGAGCGTATTGATGATCGAGAAGCCGCTGTCGCCCGCCGACGTGGAGTTCGTCACCACGCTGCACGGCGACGACGAGGTCTCCTTCGTCGTCCTCATGCAGCCGCGCGGCGAGCAGGACGTGCTGCTGCGGGCCATCGATGACGTCGCCCTCGGCGAGTTCGACGAGGCGGTCCGGGAGGGGGACGAGCCCGAAGGTCCGCAGGCGGAGCCGCCCGCGGAGCGGGCCCTGTCGCACACCCTGCAGCAGCTGCGGAACGCGGGCGCCGAGGCCATCGGACAGGTGGTCGAGGACCATCCGCTGGACCTGCTGCGGTCGGTCGTCGACCAGACGGGCGCGGACGAGGTGATCGTGCTGACCGCCCCGCACTTCGTCGAGGAGTTCTTCCACCGCGACTGGGCCTCCCGCGCCCGCCACAAGGTCGGCGTGCCCGTACTGAAGCTGTTCGCGCACGCGCCGGGGGAGCCGGCGGGGGACGCGGGGGAGGCGGCCGGCGGCTGATCGCGAGGGGGCGGCCGCCGGGCCTCGGCCCCGGTTGCGCCCGGCGCCCCGCGGCCGCCCACAGCATCCTCGGAGGCCCTCAGGCGCCCGTCGGCGCCCCCGCGCCGACCCGTCCGTCCCGTACCTCCACGACCGCGTCCACCGCGCCCAGGTGCGACCGGTCGTGCGTGACGAGGACGGTCGCGGTGGCCCGCTGGTGGGTGAGCGTGGTCAGCAGGTCCAGGACGGCGGCGCCGCGCTCCTGGTCCAGCGCGCTGGTCGGCTCGTCGACCAGCAGGACGGCCGGGTCGTTCATCAGCGCCCGCGCGATGTTGATCCGCTGCCGCTGGCCGCCCGAGAGCTGGTGCGGCCGGCGGTCCGCCTGTTCGGCGAGCCCCACGGCGGCCAGCAGCTCCTTCGCCCGCGGCGCGGCCTTACGGGGCGAGCGCCCGTCCAGGTGGGCCATCGCCTGCAACTGCTCGGCGGCGGTCAGCGAGGGCAGCAGATTGGGCTGCTGGAAGACCATGCCGACCTTGTCGCGGCGGAGCGCGGTCAGCCGCGCCCGGCTCATCCCGGTGGTGACGGTGCCGTCGATCGTGACGGTGCCGCGGTCCGGGGTGATCAGGGTGGCGGCCACCGCCAGCAAGCTGGACTTCCCCGACCCCGAGGGGCCGAGTACCGCGGTCATGGTGCCGGCGGGCACGTGCAGCGACACCGCGTCCAGCGCGGTCAGCCGGGAGCCGCCGTCGGGGTAGGTGAGGGTCACATCGGTCAGATCGAGGCTCATCGGGTGCTCCACGGGGCGGTGGGGGCGGTCGGTGCGTTACGGGGACGGCGGTGGCGGCGTGCCATCGGGTGCCGCGTCATCGGGTGCCGCTTCATCGGGCGCTGCCCAGGGCCGTCAGCGGGTCCACGGAGGTGATGCGCCGGATGGACAGCGCGGCGCCCACCGCACCCAGCGCGATCATGATCAGCGCGGGGACCAGTACGGTGGCCGGCTCCAGCACGAAGGGCACGGTGCCGCCGACCGCCGCGCCCACCCCGGCGGCGAGCGCGGTGCCCAGGCCCGTACCGAGGACCAGCAGGACGACGGCCTGGCCGAGCGCGTCCTTCAGGAGGTAGCGGGTCGAGGCGCCGAGCGCCTTCAGTACGGCCACGTCGCCGCTGCGCTGGATCGTCCACACGGTGAAGAACGCGCCGATGACCAGCGCCGAGATGGCGAAGAGGAAGCCGCGCATCAGTTGCAGCGAGCCGTTCTCGGCGGTGAAGGACCCGATCGCCCGCAGGGCGTCGGCGGAGCTCACCGTCTTGGTGCCGAGCTTCTCGTCGGCGGCCGCGAGGGCGCCGGCCCCGGCGTCTCCGGTGGTCAGCGCGAGGACCGTGGAGCCGCCCGTACCGCGCGCGGCGGCCGGACCGCCGCCCACCCGCTGCCAGTCGTCCAGCGAGGTCCACACGACGGGCGTGTGGCTGTACATCGCCTCGCCCGCCACGGCGGCGACCCGCAGCCGGTGCCCCGCCAGCGTGAAGCGGTCCCCGGCCCGTACGTCCAGCTCCTCGGCGGCCTTCTCGGAGAGCACGGCGGCGCCTGACGTGATCGCCCGCGCTTCCGGTGCCAGTCGGGAGCCGGGGCGCACCCCGAAGGCGGACAGCGCCGCGTTACGGGGCCCCGACTCGGCCTTCGTGGTGGCGATGCCCAGCGGCTCGGCCCGGTCCACCCCGCGCACCCGGGCCCAGCGCTCCGCGGTCCTCGCACTGAGGTGCGAGTCGGTGAACGACACGTCGTCGCCCTGCGCCGGCGCGGAGAAGACGAGGTGGTCGGCGGGGAGCGAGGTGACCGCCGAGGTGTTCTCGCGGCCGAGGCCCGCCGTCAGGCCGGACAGCAGCCCCACCAGCACGGTGATCAGCACGATGACGGTCCCCATCAGGGCGAACCGCCCCTTGGCGAACCTCAGGTCCCTCCAGGCGACGAACACTGCCTCGGAGCTCCTTTGCGCACGGTGCCGGGCCCGGTGCCCGGCGGCTGCTCCCAACCTCGCCGCAACGGGGTGTGCCGGGCATCGCGCCGGGGACGGCTTCCCCGGTATCGAAAGGGCGCCGACCCGATCAACCTTTCGGTTGATGCCGCTGCCCAGGGCTCCGCATAGCCTTGAAGCCGTCGTGAACCCGCACTCCCTCACCCCCGTCCTCCGGGTGCTGCGCCTGTGCCTGCACCTGATGGTCGCCGCGCTGCTGGCCCTCGCCGCGATCCGGGCGGCCGCCGAGCACGCGCCCGACGCACCGGCCGTCATCGGAGCGGCCGTCGTGCTCGCCTTCGTGTACGCACTGGGGCCCGTCCTTCCGAAGGTGTCCGCCGCCCCTGCGGCCGCCGCCCTCTGGCTCGCCGCCGTACTGGTCGTGTGGGCCCTACTGGTGCTGCTCACCCCGGACGGTGTCTGGCTCGCCTTCCCGCTCTTCTTCGTGCAGCTCCATCTGCTGCCTCTGAGGTGGGCGCTGCCCCTTGTTGTAGTCACCACCGCCGTGGCCGTCGGCGGCTTCGGGTGGCACGCCCGTACCCTCACCGTCGGTACGGTTCTCGGGCCCGCCCTCGGGGCGGCCGTCGCGGTCGCCGTCGTCCTCGGGTACCAGGCGCTGTACCGGGAGAGCGAGCAGCGCCGCCGCCTCATCGAGGAGCTGACCGAGGCCCGCAGCGACCTGGCCGCCGCCGAACGCACCGCCGGCGTCCTGGCCGAGCGCGAACGCCTCGCCCGCGAGATCCACGACACCCTCGCCCAGGGCCTGTCCAGCATCCAGCTGCTGCTGCGGGCCGCCGAACGGGCCCTGCCGGACCGTCCCGACGGCGCGCTCGGCCACGTACGGCACGCCCGCGAGGCCGCCGTCGACAACCTCGCCGAGGCCCGCCGCTTTGTGCACGCCCTGAGCCCGCCGGGCCTGGACCACAGCTCGCTCCCCGCCGCCCTGGAACGGCTGTGCGCCACTACGGCGCGTACCAGCGGCCTCGCCGTGCACTGCCACGTGTCCGGTACGCCCGCGGAGCTGCCCACCCCGCAGGAGGTCGCCCTGCTGCGCATCGCCCAGTCCGCGCTGGCCAACACCGTGCAGCACGCCGCGGCGAGCCGGGCCGAGCTGACCCTCAGCTACATGGACACCGAGGTCGCCCTCGATGTCGTCGACGACGGCACGGGATTCCGGCCGTCCGAGGTCCCGGCCCCCGGTACGGACACCACCGGCTCCGGTTTCGGCCTCGCCGCGATGCGCGCCCGGGCCCGGGCCCTGCACGGCACCCTCGTGGTCGAATCGGCGCCGGGGGAGGGCACGGCCGTCGCGGTCACCCTGCCCGTCGCGCACCCGTCCACCGCCACCATTCCGGCCGGCCCCTCCGAACAGGACCGCACGTGACCGACACCCCGCACACCTGCGGTCACGCCGCGCCGGGGGGCGGCCGTATCCGTCTTCTCCTGGCCGACGACCACCCTGTCGTACGCGCCGGGCTGCGGGCCGTACTGGAGACCGAACCGGACTTCGAAGTGGTCGCCGACGTGCCCACTGCCGAGGAATCCGTGGCGCTCGCGGCCCGGCTCGGCGTGGACGTGGTCCTCATGGACCTGCAGTTCGCCGGCGAGATGCGCGGGCCGCAGGCCACCGCCGAGATCACCGCCCGGGACGGCGCGCCCCGTGTGCTGGTGCTCACCACGTACGACACCGACGCGGACATCCTCGCCGCCATCGAGGCAGGTGCCACCGGCTACCTCCTCAAGGACGCGCCGCCCGAGGAACTGGCCGCCGCCGTCCGCACGGCAGCGGCGGGGAAGTCGGCACTCGCGCCGGCCGTCGCGCTGCGCCTGATGGACCGCATGCGCACTCCGGCGGCCGCCCTCTCGCGCCGCGAGACCGAGGTGCTCCAGCTGGTCGCCGACGGCCTGTCCAACGCGCAGATCAGCAAGCGGCTCTTCCTCAGCCAGGCGACCGTGAAGTCCCACCTCGTGCACATCTACACCAAGCTCGGGGTCGACTCCCGCACGTCCGCGGTCGCGACGGCGACGGCACAGGGGATCGTCCGGCGCTGATCCGCGCCGCGTGGCGGGCATCGACCCGCCGCGGCCGGGTTTGTCGGTGCGGGGTGCGAGAATCGAGCCGACCGACAAGCCCGCCGGCGACCGCCGGCCGAGCACACCGACCAGGGAGACGTCACGATGGCACCCGGCATCCCCGCCGCGATGGACCGACCGCACTTCATCGGCATCGGCGGCGCCGGCATGTCCGGCATCGCGAAGATCCTGGCGCAGCGCGGCGCCGCCGTCGCGGGCAGCGACGCCAGGGAGTCGGCGACCGTGCTGGCCCTGCGCGAGGCCGGCGCCACGGTCCACATCGGCCACGCCGCCGAGCACCTCGCCGCCGACGCCACCAGCGTCGTCGTCTCCTCCGCCATCCGTGCGGACAACCCCGAGCTGGCCGCCGCCGCCGAGCGCGGCATCCCGGTCGTGCACCGCTCCGACGCCCTCGCCGCCCTGATGGACGGCGCGCGCCCGATCGCCGTCGCCGGCACGCACGGCAAGACGACCACCACGTCCATGCTGGCCGTCGCCCTCACGACCCTCGGCCTGGAGCCCTCGTACGCCATCGGCGGCGACCTCGACGCGCCCGGCTCCAACGCCCACCACGGCACCGGCGACATCTTCGTGGCCGAGGCGGACGAGAGCGACCGCAGCTTCCACAAGTACGCGCCCGACGTCGCGATCATCCTCAACGTCGAGCTGGACCACCACGCGAACTACGCCTCGATGGACGAGATCTACGAGTCCTTCGAGACCTTCGTGGGCAGGGTGCGCCCCGGCGGCACCCTCGTGATCTCCGCGGATCACGCCGGTGCCCGCGAGCTGACCACCCGGGTCCGCGGCCGCGCGGACCTCACGGTCGTCACGTACGGCGAGGCGGACGACGCCGACCTGCGCGTCCTCGACATCACCCCGCGCGGCCTGACCAGCGAGGTCACCGCGCAGCTCCCCACCGGCGAGCAGCTGTCCTTCACGGTCTCGGTCCCCGGCCGGCATTACGCGCTGAACGCCACCGCGGCGCTGGCCGCCGGCGCGGCCCTCGGCATCGCGCCCGCCGACCTCGCCGCGGCGCTCCCCTCGTACACCGGCGTCAAGCGCCGCCTCCAGCTCAAGGGCGAGGCCAAGGGCGTCCAGGTCATCGACTCCTACGCGCACCACCCCACCGAGATGACCGCCGACCTGGAGGCGATCCGCGGCGCCGCCGCCGACTCCCGCGTCCTCGTCGTCTTCCAGCCGCACCTCTTCTCCCGCACCCAGGAGCTGGGCCGGGAGATGGGCCAGGCGCTCGCTCTCGCCGACGCCTCGGTGGTCCTGGACATCTACCCGGCCCGCGAGGACCCGATCCCCGGCGTGACCAGCGACCTGATCATCAAGGCCGCCGAGGCCGCCGGCGCGACGGTCACCGCCGAGCACGACAAGTCCGCGGTCCCCGACGTCGTCGCCGGAATGGCGGGCCCCGGCGACCTTGTTCTCACCATGGGAGCGGGCGACGTGACCGAGCTGGGCCCCGAGATCCTCGCCCGCCTCGACGCCTGACCCAGTACGCCGGCCCGAAGGAGCGAGACATGGCCTACGAGATCGACAAGCCCGACGAGCAGTGGCGCGCCGAGCTGACCCCCGCGGAGTACCGCGTCCTCCGCGAGGCCGGCACGGAGCCCGCCTTCGTCGGCGAGTACACCGACACGGAGACCGCCGGCGTCTACTCCTGCCGCGCCTGCGGCGCCGAACTCTTCCGCTCGGACACGAAGTTCGCCAGCCACTGCGGCTGGCCGTCCTTCTACGACCCCAAGGACTCCGACGCCGTCGAGCTGATCGAGGACCGCTCCCACGGCATGGTCCGCACGGAGGTCCGCTGCTCCCGCTGCGGCTCCCACCTCGGCCACGTCTTCGAGGGCGAGGGCTACCCGACGCCCACGGACCAGCGCTACTGCATCAACTCGATCTCGCTGAGGCTGACGCCGGACGAGAAGTAACGCCGGTGTGATGGGCCGGTCGGCCCAGGTCCTGCATGTACGTGCGGCTCTCCGGGAGTTCCTGTCCGGAGAACCGCGCCCGCCCCGCCCCGCGTCCTCACCGGGAACGGATCCGGAACGTACAGAAGGACCGCCCATGACGCGCACCCCACAGCCCGGCCGTACGGCGCCACCGGGGGACGGGAACCCGCAACGCGGCGTCGCCGCCACGACGTTCGCCGTCCTGCGGCGGCACCGTAAGGCGCTGGCGGGTGTGACGGTACGCGTCGTGGGCCTGGCCGGACTGGCCGGGCTGCTGATGACGGCCGCGATCTTCGCGCTCGCCTGGCCCGTCTTCACCCGTATGCGGAACGCGCGCATCTGGTACCACTACGTCGAGGACCCCTACCTGCACGACCACACCGACCTGGCGCTGGTCGCCCTCTGCACGCTCCCGCTCTTCCTGCTCCTCCTCGGTACCGGGAGCGCGGCCCTGCAGAGCGTGTGCTCCCGGGCCGTCACAGCAGGGAGTCGAACGCCCTCGGAGGAGGGCTGGATGCGTGCCGCGGTCCGCGCGCGGCTGCGGCCGGTGCTCGCCGTGTACACGCTGCGCGCCCTGGCCGTATGGCCCCTGCCGCTGCTCTTTTATGCTGTGGCGGACAGCCTCACCAGCGCCGCTCTCGACACCGAAGACCAGCATCTGAAGCGCGGGTCGTGGCCCCACACACTCGTCGCGGCCTCCCCGGTGGCGGGCGTGTGCGTCGCCGTGCTGGTGCGCCTCGCGCTCGCCCTCGCGCCGGCCGCCGCGGCCGACGGCCTCGGCCCCCGCGCGGCCCTGCGCCGTTCCTGGTCGCTGACGTGGACGCGCGCCGGAGGGGTCCGCGTCCTCGCCCTCGCGCTGCCGCTGGCCGCGCTCACCGCCGGGGTGCTCCGGCTGGTGGTGCAGCTCGCCCTGCCGCTGCGCCCCCTCGTGCGGACCCTCCTCGAACAGGCCACGGGAAACTTCTTCGCCGCCTACTACGCCGGCATCCTCGCTCCCGTCATCGTCGGCATCCTGGTCACCGCGGCCCTGACCCTCCCCCTCACGTACACGGCCTTCGCGGCCCTCCACGAACACCTGCGGTCGCCCCGCACCTTCCCTCACCCGCCCTCGCTACCGAAGAGCGGTGGCGTTGGCCGGTGAGCCGACACCGCCGGTCAGGTTGAGGGGCTTGACGGTGAGCAGGCTGTCCCAGCGGCCCGTGGCGCGGCAGTCCTGCGCGAGGGCCGTGAGGTTCCAGAGTTCGCCCAGGGGCAGGCCCAGCTTGGCGATCAGCTCCTGGTGCATCATGCCGTCGTCCTCGGGCGCGCTGTCGTGGAAGTCGCTGTCGGGCCGTACGGGCAGGACTTCGACGGCGAAGGTGTCGGTGGCCATCAGGGCGATGCGGTGGTCCCAGCACCAGGCGGCGAAGGCGCGGCTCTGGGCGAAGCCGGTGGCGCACCGCCGGGCACGGGTTTCCGCGCGTTGCCCGGGCGTCGTGGTGAGGTACCAGTCCGCCCATCCGGTGTGGACGAGGATCAGGTCGCCCGGTTCGACGCGACAGCCCTGTGCGTCGAGCGCTTCGTCCAGCAGGCCGGTGGTGAGCGCGGGACCGTCTTCGTGGGGCAGCGGGGTGCCGCGGTCGCGGAGCAGCCCGTCGATGTCGATCAGGAGGCCGCGCCCCGCCAGCGGCGTCTCGGCCCACAGCTGGACGCCCAGGCGGGGGCTGCGCGGGGTGATCTCGTGGTCCGGTACGCCGTTGTAGAAGCCGTGTCCCGAGGCGCGGCGGTGGCGCAGGCCGTCGACCTGGGTGCCGGCCTGGAGGTGGAAGTCGTCCAGGACGTCGTCGCGTGCCTGCGCGTGCTTGGCGGTGATGCGGTGGCGGGGGATGCCGCGGGCCTTGGACATGGGCGGGTCGAAGGCGTCCAGAGCGTAGTCCAGGTTGAACGCGCGGCCGTGCACGACACTCCCGGCGGCGCGGCGTACCTGGTCCGGGCCCGCGAAGTTGGCCATGCCGCGTTCGGGCCGGTCGGTGAAGAGGTACCAGCTGGATCCGGCGGGCGCGTCGGTGCGTTCGGCGAGTTGTCGGTACGTGGGCAGTAGCACGGGGACTGGCACGGGGTGGCTTTCTGTCAGGGGCAGCGGGCGGCGATGGCGTCGGCTGCCCGGCGTACTTCGCCGATGAGGCGGGCGTGGTCGTCCTCGCCGAGTTCGCCGCTGGTTCCGGTGATGCTGAGCGCGCCCAGGACGTGGTCGTCGCGGTGGATGGGCGCGCTGACGGCGGTGACGTTGAGGACGCGTTCGCTCAGGGAGAGGGCGTAGCCGTCCTGTTTGATCCGGCGGAGGTCGGCTGCCAGGTCATCGGCGGTGACCTGGTCGCCGGAGATCCGCGTGAAGGGCGTGGTCTGCCGGACGAGCGTGTCGAGTTCGGCGTCGGGGAGCCATGCGGCCAGCGCCTTGCCGGCGCCGAGGTGCAGGGGCAGCTTCTCGCCGATGGGGAGTTGGTAGCGCAGGGGGTTGCGTCCTTGGACGCGGGCGATGAGCACGCGGGCGAGCGCGACGCGTACGTACAGGCTGGCCGTCAGGCTGGTGGTGGCGGCCAGTTCCTGCAGGACGGGGAGGGCCACCTGGCTGAGGCGGTTGTTCACCAGGAAGGCGTGGGCCGTGGCGAGGGCGGCGGGTCCGGCGACGTAACCGGCCTCCTCCTTCGCCGCGTAGCCGCGTTCGACGAGCACGTTGAGGATGCGCTGGGCCGTGGCCACATGCAGATCCGCGCGCCGCGCGACCTCGCTGAGGCGCAGTGGCTGCCGGGTGTCGTCCAGGACGCCCAGGACGTCGAAGGCCCGGTCGAGGGATCGCATGGTGGACGCGGACGCGGTGGTCATCGGTCGGCTCCTGGATGGTCTGCTCGGCGCACGGAGGTGGTGATGCGGTCCTGATAAGACCTATCAGTCTGCGAGCAGGGGGTGGATCGCACAAGGTCCACCCAGGAGGCGGGAGAGCAGCAGCGCGGGATCGGTCCGGGCGGCTCGTGCGGGCTCAGTCCGAGCGGCTGGTGGTGGCGGTCCGCTCGGAGAGGCGGTCGCCGGTACCGGTGTTCTGGGGGCGCTCGGCCCCGCGGTAGGAGAGGACGAAGGAGAGGATCCCGCAGATGCTCGCGGCGATACAGGTGGACGGCTGGGCGCCGCTTTGCACAGCCGCTACCCAGCGGGCGTCACCGAGCACGATGCCGAGGGCCTGGCCGAGGACGATGACGAGGCCACCGGTCAGGAAGACGATGATGCTGAGGCGGAAGAGCGGTTGCAGCAGACGGTGCGCCATGGCGTGGCCTTTCGGGTCAGACGGGCAGGACGCCGGTGGCCACCGCGGCGCCGATGAGCAGGATGGGGACGCAGTAGTACGTGGCCAGTGGCACGAAGGTGCGGGCCGGGTCGATGCCGGCGATACCGCTGGCTACGTAGATGGGGGCGCCGGACGGGGGTGAGGCGCCCTCGGTCGAGGCGAAGATGAGGACCGCGACGCAGGCGGTGGCGGGCGGTACCCCGGCGCCGACCAGCGAGGAGACCGCGACCGGGCCGATGGCGGCCATGGTGGCACTGGCGGTGAGCGGAATCGCCACGCCGACCACGAGGACGCCCACGATCAGGGCCATGGCCCACAGGGGAGCGTCCACTCCGGCCAGCAGCTCGGTCAGCTGCCGCGGCAGCCCGAGTTCCCCCAGCACGTTGGAGGCGGAGAAGGCGGCCACGATGGTGACGCCGATGACGCCGAACTGCGGGGCCGCGCCGCCCAGCACCTGCCACCACTCGCGGCCCGAACGCGGCAGGTGGCGCCGGCCCAGGACGAGGACGGTGGCGATCAGCAGGACGGGTATCCAGGTGATCAGGCTGATCGCGTCCGACATCTTCGTGCCGACCCAGTCGCCCAGGGCACCGCCGGAGGGACCCCTGGTCAGCAGGAGCGGCACCACGATCGCGGCGAACAGGAAGAGGCTCGTCCAGCCCGCCGCGAGACTGGCACGCAGCGGCAGCAGGTCGGCGCGGTCCATGGGCTGCACCTTGTGGCGGCGCACGATGACGAAGGCGGCGACCAGGCGGTAGCCCAGGCACCACAGGCCGCCCAGGAACAGGGGCAGGACGACGTCGTCGGTGGTGGCCATGGAGGCCACGCCGGCCGTCCCCATGAGGATGAACATCGTGGAGCTGAAGGGGAAGGTCACCCCCATGCCCGCACCGCCGGCCGCGACGGTCGCCGCGAGCTCACCGCTCACCTTCGAGCGTTTCATCCAGGGGATCGTCACCGACCCGACGGCGGCGGTCACCGCTGCCCCGACGTGGGCGATGGCACCGAAGACGCCGGCGGCGACGGTGGAGGTGTAGACGGGGCCGCCGCGCAGCCGGCCGAGCAGCGAATTCAGGATGCCCAGCAGCTGGTCCAGCACCGGCGTGCGGGCGAGCAGGTAGCTCATGAAGACGAAGGCCAGGGCGGCGAAGGTGACCTCTTCCTGCATGGCCTCGGCGAAGCCGTGCCACATGACGTGCCCGATGCCGCCCCCGGCGAACAGGCCCGTGACCACGAAGCCGACGATCAGGGCCTCGCCGATGTTGCGCTTCAGGACGGCGTTCCACACGATGATGGCCGCGATGTAGCAGCCCAGTGCCCATACGGCGATCATGATGCTCCTCCTGGCGTGGCGGCGGCCGCCGCGCGGATCTCAGTACGCCGTCGCGCTTCCTCGGCCTCCACCTCTCGTGCGGCGGCCAGGACGGCGGCCGCGCGCTCGGCCGGGACGATCGCGACACCGTCGCCGTCCCCCGCGACGAGGTCGCCCGGCCGGCACACCACACCGCCCACGGCGACCGGTACTCCGACCCGGCCCGGCCCGAACTTGTAGGGGCCGGCGGGGGTGACCGCACGAGCCCACACGGGGAAGCCCATCCCGGCGAGCACCTCGACGTCGCGGGCGGCTCCGTCCAGCACCATGCCGATCACGCCCCGGGCCCGGGCGCGCTCGGCGATCAGCTCTCCGATCAGCGCGCGCGAGGTGTCTCCCTCACCGTTGACGACCATGATGTCACCGGGCTCGGCGATCTTGATGGCCTGATGCAGCGCCTGGTTGTCCCCGGCCCGGGTCCACACCGTCAACGCGCGGCCGACAGCCCGGGCTCCGGGCCACAGCGCGCTGATACCGGAGTCCAGCAGCCCCAGCCGGTCCGTGGCGTCGCCGATGTTCGCCGTCGGCAGCCCCGCGTATGCCGACAGCAGCTCGGGCGTCAGCCGGGAGGTGTCCCGCAGCCCCTCGGAGCGGTCGGCGAGAACGTGCAGTTCGCTGATGGCGCGCGCCAGTCCCGCATCGAGGCCGAGCTCCGCCACGAGTTCCGCGGCCGCCGACGCCTCCCGTGCTCGCCGGTCGGCATGCTTGTACGTCCCGTCGTACAGCCGCTCCAGCGCCGCCCCGCCGTCGGCGAGCTCCCGCGCGATCTGCTGACGGACCCACTGTTCGTCGCCGGCCGCCCGGCCGGCGTCCACGGCCTCCACGATGACGGCCCCCAGCCCCTTCATGAACAGGCTGCGCAGCAGCTTGCGCGCCGAGGCCGCCCCGGGCTCGGTGCCCAGGTCCTCCACCGGAGCCCCGAGCGCGCCGAAGTAGTCGGCGATCGAGGAGGCCCCCTGGCCGCTGACGACCAGGGCCGTCCGATGGCGGTACTTCGGCACCGAGCCGATCACGGAGACATCGGCGAAGACCGCGGCGGACGCTTCGCCGACCACATCGGCGATCTTCCGCTTCAGCGCCGGGGCCCCCGCGTTCATGTCCGCGTACACAGTCGTCGGCTCCAGGTGCGGTGCCGCTTCCTTCGCCACGGCCAGCGCCGCCTTCGCCCCGGTCAGGCCGAGCACCAGATCGCACGCCCGCACCGCCTCGGCGACCGTGGCCGCGCGCCCCACGCCCTCGGGGGTGGGCACATCGCCCGGATCAAAGCCGACCACCTGCCAGCCCTGCTCCACGAAACCCTTCGCATACAGGGCACCGGCCTCACCCAGGCCCAGAATCCCGACCTTCACGCTCACACTCCTAGCTCGCATTCACCGAGTACTTCTGCGCTTCGCGCGCCGCTTTGTTGCTTCTCATACAGTGATAAGTTTTCTCACTGAGTGCGGGAGGATGTTGCTTGGGCGTGGCGAGCACGTCAAGAGCTGGGAAAATGATCGATCAAAGGTCCGGGGTGGCCGCACGAAGACACACAAGGTGCCGTGCGCCCCGAAGTCCCCCTGTACAACCGGGGTTTCGGCGGAACCCGCCCCGCGTGGCCCTCCGGTTGTCGCTACGCTGATCAACTCGGCGCGGTGCGGGCGGAGGGGGATGATCCTGTTGGCGGCGGACTCCGGTGAGCGGCGGCGCAGGGCGGATGTGGTGCGGTTCTGGCGGGCGGTCGAGCTCTTCAGCCCGCAGAAGATCCCCGGCGTGAAGCCTGTCGAGCAGGTGTTCGCCGCCAGGCCGGACACTCCGCTTCCCTGGGAGGACGGGGCGCGGTTGCCCCGGCTCCGGCCGAAGCACACCTGGCAGCACACCGTCTACTGCGGGGTGTTCGGCATCGAGCGGGTGCGGGATGTGCTCGCCGAGGTCTTCCCCGACCCGGCGGACGAGGACCGCGACGGGCGGAGCGGCGGCGACAGCGCCCTCATGGCGTTCACCGTCAACCAGGACGGACGGCTCCTGAAGGGTTCCGTCCTCTTCTCGGCCTGCGCCTGGGCGGTCGGCCGCACCCGCTCACCGGGGCCGTCCGACGCGCGCTGGCTGGACGGCTTCGCCGATGAGGCCGCGGCATGTGAGCAGCGGATGCTGGACCTGGGGGACGGGAAGCTGCGGGTGCAGGGCGGCCGTTCCGGCCCCGGCGGCCTCCTCGCGGTGGCGGGGACGCTGGTCGCCGACGCGGTGACCAGCGGGGTGGCCTCCGGGCTGGGCGAGCTGGTGCGGGGCGTGGTGGGATCGACCGTCCAGGGGGCCGTCGGCAAGGCCGCGCAGTCGGCTGCCGGGAAGGCCACCGAGACGCTGACACAGGGGGCGATCGACGCCGCCCGTGGCCGGGGGAACGAGGGGCGCGGGAACGAGAGTCGTGGAAACGGGAGCACGGACTCCGCCGGGGAGCCCGGCGCCGAGGAGCGGCTGCCGGAAGCCCTCGGTACCAGACCACTGACGTTCGAGGACATCGCCGCCTTCACGGCGTGGCTCGCCGAACGCTTCGGCGTGACCGCTGACCTGGTACCGGACGCCGCGCGGGTGGAGAGCGTCCAGGTGCGCGAGGGGAAGGACGACGAGGCGGCGGGGCAGCGCTTCCTCAACAGCTTCATCGCGGACGACCTGGAGCGGGTCGCGGGTGAGCTGGCGGCGGGACGTGCCGGGCGCGCCCTGGAGACGTACCTGACCGAGACCGCCCGGATCGACCTCGGGCGCCGTCAGGACGTGCGCGAACACCCGGAAGAGGTGCTGACGGGCGTGGACCCCGAGCACCTCCCGCTGGGCAGATGGCCGTCGGCCACCGACAAGTCGCTGGTGCTGAGCCAGCAGTTCGCCGTGAACAGGCTGCTCGCCGAGCTCGACGGCGCCCACGGGGTCTTCTCCGTGAACGGGCCGCCGGGCAGCGGCAAGACGACCATGCTGCGCGACGTCATCGCCGCCCTGGTCACCCGCCGCGCCTGCGCCCTGGCCGAACTGCGCAGCCCCCAGGAGGCGTTCGGCGCGGCCCACAGCTGGCGCAGCGCGCAGTACTCCCGGACCGTACGGGAGCTGAAACCGCAGCTGGCGGGGCACGAGATGGTGGTGGCGTCGGCCAACAACGGAGCGGTGCAGAACATCACCGACGAGATCCCCTCCCTCGGCGCCATCGCGGCACAATGGCGGGACGAGGCCGGATACCTCTCCGAGCAGGCGTCGTTGATGCTGGGCGGGGCCGAGGCGTGGGGCGCGGTCGCGGCCCGGCTGGGCAACCGCAAGAACCGGGGCGAGTTCGTCGAGAGCTTCTGGTGGGGGCAGCTGCGGGAGCGGACGGCACGAGGGGGAACGCGGCGTACCCGTACGGACCGGGGGCTGTGGCACATCCTCAGCGGAAGAGGCGAGCAGCCTCCCGAGCCGGCCGACTGGGCAGGCGCCGTGCGCCGCTTCAAGGCCGCACGGCGGGAGGTGGAGCGGATGCGCGACGAACGGCAGCAGGCCGCGCAGGCGCTGCGGGACCTCGCAGGGGCCCGGCGGGACCTGGCCGACGCCGTGCGGCAGGCCGCCACCGCCGTCGAGGCGCTGCCCCTCCTGCGGCAGCGGGCCGCCGCGGCCCTGAGCGAGGCCGAGCGGCTGGCGGAGGCCGAAGAGGGGCACCGGGTGCGCCGCTACGACCACCAGGCCACCCAGCCGGGCATGCTGCAGAGCCTGTTCACCGGGGGACGGACGAATCGCCTCTGGCAGGACGAGTACGAACGCCTCTCCGCCCTCGTCGAGCAGGCGGCGGAGGCCGCCGAGGCGGCCCGCACCCGGCTCGAAGCGGCCCGTCGGGAGGCCGCTGCGGCACAGCGGCTGGCCGAGGCGGTACAGGCCCGGCAGGAGCGGGCGGACGCGCTGGAAGCGACCGTGCGGAACGCACGCGAGCGCTGGGGCCTCCATGTGCCCGATCCCGCGGACTTCACGGCGGACGCCGGACGGGAAGCGGTCGAGCGCCGGGAGAAGTCCGCGCCATGGGCCGACGAGGAGTTCGCGGCAGCGCGCACCCGGCTGTTCCTCGAAGCGCTGCGTCTGCACCGCGCCTTCCTGAGCGCGGCGGGGGACGTCATGCTCAAGAACCTCCAGGCGGCCATGGAGGTGGTCGGCGGTGACGCACCGAAGGACCTGAAGCCCGCGGCCGTACGCGCCGCCTGGCAGAACCTGTTCCTGACCGTGCCCGTCGTCTCCACCACCTTCGCGTCGTACGACCGGCTGTTCGCCGGCCTCGGCCGCGAGGAACTGGGCTGGCTGTTCGTCGACGAGGCAGGCCAAGCCGCTCCGCAGCTGCCCGTGGGGGCGCTCTGGCGCAGCCGCCGCGCGGTGCTCGTCGGTGACCCGCTCCAGCTGGAGCCCGTCGTCGTGCTGCCGTGGACCGCCCAGCAGCGACTGCGCGAACACCATCGTGCGGCCCAGGAGTGGGTGCCCTCGTGGACGTCGGCGCAGCAGGTCGCGGACCGGTTGGGGCGCTGGGGCACGACGCTGCCCGCGGCCTTGCCGGACGGCTCGACGGAGGTGTGGGTCGGCGCGCCGCTGCGCGTGCACCGGCGCTGTGAGGACCCGATGTTCACCATCAGCAACGAGATCGCCTATGACGGGCTGATGGTGCACGGGGTCGGCGACAGGGGCGGGTTCGAGCCCATGCCGCGCAGCTTCTGGTGGGACGTACGTTCCCAGGAGACGACCGGCAAGTGGGTGCCGGCCGAGGGGCGGGCGCTCGTCGATGCGGTGCACCGTCTCTTCGCCAAGGGCCTGCCGGCGGACGAGCTCTACGTCATCAGCCCCTTCCGGGAGGTCGCGGCGCGTGCCGCCGAGGCCCTCCACGGCCTGGTCCCGTACGACCGCGTCGGTACGGTGCACACCGCGCAGGGCAAGGAGGCGGACGTGGTGATCGTCGTCCTGGGCACCCACCCGGACGCGGCGGGGTCGCGGCGTTGGGCCGCCGGCAAGCCCAACCTCCTGAACGTCGCGGTGAGCCGGGCCAAGCGCCGGCTCATCGTGATCGGCAATCACGAGTCCTGGCGCGGGCAGCGCCATTTCTCGGTACTCGCCCGCCGGTTGCAGCGCTTCGCCCGGTGATCAGGCGGTTGGCAAGGGCGTGACATGGCTGACCCCTGGCCTTTCAGTCCACCCTTCGGGTCAGCACCTTCCCCAGGTCGTACCGCACCGGCTCCTCCAGTTGTGCGTACGTGCAGCTCTCCGGGGTGCGGTCCGGGCGCCAGCGGCGGAACTGGGCGGTGTGCCGGAAGCGCTGCCCGTTCTCCATGTGGTCGTACGCCACCTCCAGCACCCGCTCCGGGCGCAGCGGCACCCAGGAGAGGTCCTTCTTGCCGCTCCAGCGGCTGGGCGCGCCGGGCAGCCGCGCCGACTCGTGCGCCTCCTCCTCCGCCCAGTGCGCCCAGGGGTGGCCCGCCGCCGACTCCATGCGCAGCGGCTCCAGTTCGGCCACCAGTTCCTCGCGCCGCTTCATGGAGAACGCGGCGCAGACCCCGACGTGCTGCAGCGTGCCGGCCGCGTCGTACAGGCCGAGCAGCAGCGAGCCGACCACGGGGCCGCTCTTGTGGAAGCGGAAGCCGGCGAGCACGCAGTCTGCCGTGCGCTCGTGCTTGATCTTGACCATGACCCGCTCGTTCGGGCGGTACGGCATGTCCAGCGGCTTGGCGAGCACGCCGTCCAGGCCGGCGCCCTCGTACTGGGTGAACCACTCGGCGGCGAGCGCTGCGTCCGTGGTGGCGGGCGCGAGGTGTACCGGCGCCTCGGCGCCCCGCAGGGCCTCGGTCAGCCGTGCGCGCCGCTCCTTCTGGGGCGCGCCGAGCAGCGCTTCATTGTCCAGCGCCAGCAGGTCGAACGCGACGAAGCCGGCCGGGGTCCGCTCGGCGAGCAGGTCGACCCGGGACTTGGCCGGGTGGATCCGCTCGGTGAGCGCGTCAAAGTCCAGCCGGTCGCCGCGCGCGATCACGATCTCGCCGTCCAGTACGCAGCGCTCGGGCACGTTGGCGCGCAGCGCCTCCACCAGCTCGGGGAAGTAGCGGGTGAGCGGCTTGCCGGTGCGGCTGTCGAGCTCGATCTCGTCGCCGTCCCGGTAGACGATGGCCCGGAAGCCGTCCCATTTGGCCTCGTACTGCATCCCGGACGGGATCTTCGCCGCGGGCTTGGCCAGCATCGGCTTCACGGGTGGCATCACCGGGAGATCCATGTCTCGATTGTGCGCATACACCCGTTATGCCGCCCGGCGAGCGGAGTCGGACGCCGCCGGACCTCGCCCGACGAGCGGGGCCGCTGCCATCGACTTACCGTGGCGGCCATGGGCGGTACAGGCGGTACGGGTGGCACGAGCGGGGCCAAGGGTGCGGGCGGCGCGGCAGTGGAGATCGAGGTCGGCGGCCGTACCGTACGGCTGTCCCACCCGGACAAGGTGTACTTCCCGGAGCGCGGCTATACGAAGCTGGACCTGGCGCAGTACTACGTGGCCGTCGCCGACGGCATCACCCGGGCGCTGCGCGACCGGCCGACGACCCTGGAGCGGTATCCGGACGGCGTCACCGGCGAGTCGTTCTTCCAGAAGCGCGCCCCGAAGAACAAGCCCGACTGGCTGCCGACCGCCCACATCACCTTCCCCAGCGGCCGCTCGGCCGACGAGATCTGCCCCACCGAGCCCGCCGCCGTCCTGTGGGCGGCGAACCTGGGCTGCCTCACCTTCCACCCGTGGCCGGTCCGCCGCGGCCGGCCCGACCACCCCGACGAGCTGCGCATCGACCTCGACCCGCAGCCGGGCACCGACTACGGGGACGCCGTACGGGCCGCCCACGAGCTGCACGCGCTCCTGGACGAGCTGGGCCTGCGGGGCTGGCCGAAGACCTCCGGAGGCCGCGGGCTGCACGTGTACGTGCCGATCGAGCCGCGCTGGACCTTCACCGAAGTGCGGCGCGCGGCCATCACCCTCGGCCGCGAGCTGTCCCGGCGGATGCCGGACGAGGTGACCACGGCCTGGTGGAAGGAGGAGCGCGGCACCCGGGTCTTCGTCGACTACAACCAGATGGCGCGGGACCGCACCATCGCCTCCGCGTACTCGGTGCGGCCCCGGCCGCGGGCCACGGTGTCCGCGCCGCTGCGCTGGGACGAGCTGGACGACGCCGAGCCGTTCGACTTCGACCTGGCCACGATGCCGGCCCGGTACGCGGAGCGGGGCGACGTGCACGCCGACATGGCCGACCACGCCTTCGGACTGGAACGCGTCTTCGAACTCGCCGAGCGCGACGCCGGACTCGGCGACCTGCCCTATCCGCCCGACCATCCGAAGATGCCGGGCGAGCCCACCCGCGTGCAGCCGAGCCGCGCCCGCCACTGAGGGCGTCGCCGCGTCGCCGGCCCGCCGCTAGACCCGGCCCCCGCGCCGGATCCGCGTCGCCAGCCACAGGTCGAAGCGGTCGTCCGCGTCGTCGAGGCGGCGGCCCGTGAGGGCCATGGCCTTGTCGAGGCGGTTGCGGACGGTGTGGCGGTGGACGCCGAGGCGGCGGCTGGTGGTGTCCCAGGAGCCGCCGGTCTCCAGCCAGGCGGCCAGCGTGGCGACCAGCTCCTCGCCGTTGTCGGCGAGGTCCAGGGGGCTCAGCACGGCGTCCGCGTAGCCGAGGAGGGTGCGCCGGTCGCCGAGCTCCAGGAGCAGCCGGCTGGCCTCGCTCTCGCGGGCCTCGACCGGCGTGCCCGAGCTCCGGCTCAGGCCCAGCAGCCCGGCTGCCTGCCGCAGGGAGGCCCGTACGGCCTCGGGGGCGGCCGGCGGGCCGAGACCGGCGGGGCAGCCCGGTACGAAGCGGCTGAGGACGTCCCGTACGTCCAGCTCCTCGGCGACCACCGCCTCGACGAGGCCGCCCTCGGTGACCCGCACCAGTCCGCCCGGTACGGCGAGGGCGAGGTCGGCGGCCGCCTCCTGGGCGGACTCCTGAGGCGCCTCGACCACGACGCCGCGCACTCGGTCCGTGGCCAGCCCGACCGAGGCGAGGATGTCCTGCGCCCGCCCCGCGGCCCGCTCCTGGCCGCCCTCGGGCTCGGCGAGCAGCTCCGAGAGGAGCGCGGAGCGCCGGCGCCGCTCCGGCTCGTCCATCAGATGGCGCCGCTCCAGCTCCAGGGAGAGCAGGGAGACCAGGCCGGGGACGACGGCGCGGGCCGCGGCGTCGGGACCGCCGCTCAGGAGGAGCAGCCCGCGCAGGCGGCGGGCGCCCAGCGGCTGCACTTCGAGTTGCCGGCCGCCGGCCGTACTGGCCGCGCTGCCGCGCAGCCCCCGGGAGGCCACCCGGTCGATGAGGTCGCGCGCGCTGTCCAAGAGAGGCTCGGCGTCCGGCCCTCCCGAGGCGAGCAGCCGCCCCAGGGGGTCGAGGACCGCGGCACCCACCCCGGTGGCCGCCGTCCACTCCTCCAGCATCGGGCGCAGCCCGTTGTCCGTGGCCGCCGCGGTCAGCCGCCGCTGGGTCGCGAAGGCCCGCTGCAGCACCTGCCGCTCCTCGTGGGCGCGCGCCTCGAAGACGGCCTTCGTGACGGCGATGAACGGCACCTCGTCCGGGACGGTGAGCAGCGGCAGGCCGGCCTCCTGTGCCGCGTCCACCAGGGGCTGCGGCGCCGCCTGGTACGGGAGGCCGTGCCCGAGGCCGAGCGCCAGGGCCGCCGCGCCGCCGGCGGCCACGTCGGCGACGTACGCGCGGCAGGCGGCGGGCTCCATCGGCAGCAGCAGCCCGATGGTCATCAGCAGCTCGCCGCCCTGCAGCCACTCGCCGGGATGCAGCAGGTCCGAGACGGTGGCGGCGTCGATGGTGCGGTCCAGCAGCCCGGGCGCGGGGTCGCCGGTGACCGAGAGATTCAGGTCCGGGCGCGCCAGGAGGTCGGTGAGGTACAGCGGCATAGACATAGTGTCCATCACATATCTATCGGATGGACGATCGGGCGATCGAAGCGGCTCCGAACGGGCCCGTAGGTTCACACCACCGCGCTCACCCCGGGCCGCACCACCCCCGCAGGCCCCACCGTCCCCGTACTACGGCCCCCAAGCCGATCACCGCACCACCCGAGGAGGACCCATGGCTGCCGCCCCCAGGGTCATCGAACAACGATCGATCGACTATGTGCCCGTGCGCGAGCGCCACGGCAAGGTCTGGCACCAGGGGCCGTTCTGGTTCACCGGGAACTTCGTGCTCACCACGATGGTCACCGGCTTCCTCGGCCCCGAGCTGGGCCTGAGTCTGGGCATGTCCGTGCTGGCCGTGATTCTCGGTGCCTGTTTCGGCACCTTCTTCATGGCGTTCCATGCCAACCAGGGCCCCCGGATGGGCCTGCCGCAGATGATCCAGTCGCGTGCCCAGTTCGGCACGCGCGGCGCCATCGTGCCCTTCGCCGCCGTCGTCTTCGTGTACGTCGGCTTCAACGTCTTCAATGTGGTGCTGGCCACGGAGGGGCTGCAGACGGTCCTGCCCGGTGGCACGACTCTCTGGTACGCCCTGATCATCGCCCTCGCGATCGTCCTCGCGGTCGTCGGCCACGACCTGCTGCACCTCGTGCAGCGCTGGCTGACGTACGTACTGATCGCCGTCTTCGGCGTGCTCACCATCGGGGCGTTCGTCCAGCTGGACCCGGGTACCGCGCACGCCGCCGCGTCCGGTGGCGGCTCGACCTGGACCTCCTTCCTGGTCGTCTTCTCCGCCGCGGCCGGCTACCAGATCAGCTACGCGATCTACGTCTCGGACTACTCCCGCTACCTGCCGAAGGACGTCCCGGCCCGCAAGGTCATCTGGTGGACCTACGCCGGCGCGGCCGGCTCCGCCGTATGGCTGATGTCGCTCGGCGCGCTGCTGTCCTCCGCGCTGCCCGAGCCGGGCGCGATCACCGGTATCCGCCAGGTCGGCAACGACATCCTGCCCGGCTTCGGCACCTTCGCCGTGGTGGTCTCCTCCGTCGCCCTGATCGGCATCACGGCCGTCAACGCGTACGGCGCGATGCTCACCACCACCAGCGCCGTGGACGCCTTCCGTACGGTCAAGCCGACCGTCCGGCTGCGGGTCGCCGGCATCGCGGCGGTCGGCGTCGTGATCTTCACCGTCGCCATGCTGCTCCCGGAGAACTACCTGGAGAGCTTCAACACCTTCGTGCTGATGATGCTGTACTTCCTGGTGCCGTGGACCGCGGTCAACCTGGTGGACTTCTACTGCGTGCGGCGCGGCCACTACGCGGTCACCGCGATCTTCGACTCGAACGGCGGCATCTACGGCCGCTGGTCCTGGCGCGGCATCGTCTCCTACGCCGTCGGCTTCGTCACGATGATCCCGTTCTTCGCCACGCACGCCTGGGAAGGCCCGGTCGCTAAGGCCCTGGGCGGCGCGGACCTCTCCTTCGTGCCCGGCCTGCTCATCGGCGGCGGGCTGTACTACGTGCTCAACCGCAACCTCGACCTGGCCGCCGAGCAGGCCGCGGTCGAGGCGAGCGAGCGCGAGCTGGACGGCGACCCGGCCGACCGCGAGTCGGCAGTCGCGTAACGGGCCGTCAGGTCCTGAGCAGCGCCACCGCGGCGGGCTCCAGCCGCAGCAGGCCGTCCGCGCCCCGTTCCGGGGGCGCCGGGCGGCCTGCGAGCGTCTCTGCGCCCTCGTACGGCAGCGGGACGGCCGCGGTACGGGAGGGGTGCAGATTCACCGCGAGGTGCACGCTCCCCGGGCCCTCGGGCGTCAGCCGGTCCAGCCGCAGCCACCGCGCCTCCTCGTCGTACGCCACGCGCGTACGGGTCAGGTCCGGGTCGGTGAGCGCCGGCAGCTCGCAACGGAGTGCGAGGAGCGTGCGGTACCAGTCGAGCAGCGTGCTGTGGGGCGCCCGCCCCGGTTCACTCCAGTCCAGGCAGGAGCGCTCCCGGGTGGCCGGGTCCTGCGGATCGGGGATCTCCTCGGCCTGCCAGCCGTGCGCGGCGAACTCCCGGCGCCGCCCGTTGCGTACCGCCTCCGCCAGCTCCGGATCGGTGTGGTCGGTGAAGAACTGCCAGGGCGTGCCGGCGCCCCACTCCTCACCCATGAAGAGCATCGGCGTGTACGGGGCGCACAGCACGAGTGCGGCGGCGCACGCCTGAAGGCCGGGGGAGAGCTGCGCCGAGAGGCGGTCGCCGAGCGCGCGGTTCCCGATCTGGTCGTGCGTCTGCGTGTAACCGAGCAATCGGTGTGCGGGGGTGGCGCGTATGTCGAGCGGCGCGCCGTGCCTGCGCTCCCGGAAGCTGGAGTACGTACCGGCGTGGAAGAAGCCGCTGGTCAACGTCGTCGCGAGGGCCGCCATCGGGGCCTGCGCGAAGTCGGCGTAGTAACCCTGGGACTCGCCGGTGAGCGCGGCGTGCAGGGCGTGGTGGAAGTCGTCGTTCCACTGGGCGTGCAGGCCGTGGCCCCCGTAGGGGCGCGGCGCCGTCGTCCGCGGATCGTTGAGGTCGGACTCGGCGATCAGGAACAGCGGGCGGCGCAGCTGCGCGCCGAGCGCGTCCACCGCCTCCGACAGCTCGGCGAGGAAGTGCCGGGCCCGGGTGTCGTGCAGCGCGTGCACGGCATCCAGGCGCAGCCCGTCGACCCGGTAGTCGCGCAGCCAGGACAGCGCGCTGCCCACGAAGTACGCGCGGACCTCGTCGGAGCCGGGCGCGTCGAGGTTGACCGCGGCGCCCCAGGGCGTGTGGTGGGTGTCGGTGAAGTACGGCCCGAAGGCGGGCAGGTGGTTGCCGTACGGGCCGAGGTGGTTGTGCACGACGTCCAGGACGACGCCGAGCCCGAGGCCGTGCGCGGCGTCCACGAAGCGCTTCAGCCCGTCCGGGCCCCCGTACGGCTCGTGCACCGCCCACGGGGCGATGCCCTCGTACCCCCAGCCGTGCGTACCGGGGAACGGGCAGACCGGCATCACCTCGATGTGCGTGATGCCGAGCTCCTTCAGGTGCGGCAGCCGCTCGACGGCCGCATCGAACGTGCCCCCGGGGGTGAACGTCCCGATGTGCAGCTCGTAGAGGACCGCGCCGGGCAGCCCGCGGCCCGGCCAGTCGTGCCGCCAGGCGTACCGGGCGTGGTCCACGACCGCGGCCGGGCCGCCGGGGCCGTCCGGCAGCCGGGCCGCGCGCGGGTCGGGCAGCGGCTCGCCGCCGTCCAGCCGGAAGGCGTACCGGTCCCCGTCGCGGGCCGTCGCCTCGGCCCGCCACCAGCCCGTACGGGAGGGGCAGCGCGTCATGGGTACGGCGCGGTCCTCCTGCACGAGCTCCACCCGACCGGCGTCCGGTGCCCACACCTCGAAGAGCACGTGGCGTCTCCTTCCTCGTCACACCACCGCGACGCGCCCCCGTGGGCACCGACGCGCCTACGTGCTGCGCCTACCCGTCGAAGAAAGCACGCTCCTGGGTGACGGGGTACCCCGCCTTGGCGAATGCCGCCGCCATTGGGGTGTTGTGCTGGTCCGTCTCGGCGACGATCCGGTCCACGCCGAGCCCGGCCAGAAAACGCGTGCAGTCGGCCAGCAGGTCGTACGCGTAGCTGTGGCCGCGCTGGGCCGGGACGACCCCGATGAACCCCACGATGGGCGAGGTGTGGTTGCGCGCCGGGATGTGCAGCCCGACGACCTGTCCTTCGGGGGTGTACGCCACCCGCCACCAGTCGCGCGGCGACGGGCACCAGTGGAAGAACTCCAGCTCCTCCCGGGCGGCCTGCTCCACGCCGCCCGCGGCGACGGCCTGCCGGGCATGCGCGTCCAGCGAACCGCGCTCCACCTGGCGCAGCACGTCCAGGATCACCTCGTCGTCCGGCTCCGGCCGGAAGTCCAGCCGCCCCGGGGCCGCGGGCACGCCGCACTCGGGGGTCCAGTCGTACCGGAAGCGCTCGACCATCGGGCGCAGCCCGGCGGCCCGTACGACGTCCATGCGGGCCTCGGCGGCGGCCCGCACGTCGGGCTGCGCACGCCAGCCGGGCGGCAGCATCAGGACGTACTCGGCCGACAGCGGCGCGGCGCGCAGCAGTTCGGCCGCCGCTGCGGCCTCGCCGGGCGCGAAGTCCAGCCGGTCCAGGGCGATCGGGCGGGTGTCGCCCGGGCCGGCCCACCAGGCGGCGCGCGCCACGACGACGCCGTCGCGCAGCGCGACCCACGTCCAGTTGGGGCGGTACTCGCCGCCGGCCGCGACCGTGGCGTACGGCCGGCCGAAGCGGTCGTGCCCCAGGAGCGGAGCCGTGGGGTCGTGCAGTGTCTCGAAGAGCTGCGCGTCGCCTTCGGTGAGCGCGCGGATGACCAGATCGGTCATGGTGTACGAGTCCTCTCGGGAGGCGCGCTCCCGACGGCCCGTCAGCGTATGCGGCGGGCGGCGCGGGAGCGCGCGAACAGAGCATTGGCCGTGCCGTACATGCCGTTCCGCCTCCTTCCGCCTCACCGGCCCTTCTGCCGCGGGCCGTTCACGTGCCGAACAGTAACCGACCCTCCGTACGCGGCGCGAGCGAATTTCCGATGCTCCGGGTGCTGCCTGGACAGAAGGCCGGAACTCGCCGGACAATCGGGCCATGACATCGCTCGAATTCCCGGCGCGACCGGCCCGCTTGTCGGATGCCGAGCGGGATCGCGCGCTGGCGCTGCTGCGCGAGGGCGCGGCCGACGGGCGGCTGTCCCAGGACACCTTTCTGCGCCGCCTGGAGCTGGTGCTCACCGCACGGCACCGCAGTGAGCTGGACCGGGCGACCGGCGACTTGGCCACGCGCGGCCGCTTCGAGGGCGCCGTGCTGCGCGCGGTGGGCAAGGCGTCCGCCTTCCACATCATGGTCCGCCGGGCATGGCGCACGGAGCGCCTCCCCAAGCTGCTGCTGCCGGACCCCGGGCCGTTCCCCCTCCTGATAGGCCGCGCACCGGGCGCGGGGCTGCGCCTGAACGACGACACGGTCTCGCGTTCCCATGCGCAGCTCCGCACCTCGGGAGACGTGTGGCTGCTGCGCGACCTCGGCTCCATGAACGGCACGTACGTCAACGGCCGACGCGTCCTCGGTGAGGTCGCCGTCCACCCCGGTGATCACGTCACCTTCGGCAGCGTGGCCTACGTGCTCACGGGGCGCTGAGCACCAGAAGGGCCACCGGCCACCGGTCCAGGAGAGCGGCCAGCGGGACCGTGGGGCCTTCGAAGTCGCGGCCGGTGAGCAGGTCGCGCCAGGTCGCGGACGCGCCGGGGAGCCGGAGGGCGGCCGCGTGCCAGCCGCCGGACTCGGCGAGGCGGAGCGAGAGCCGGGTGGCCACGGTCACCGCGCGGTCGGCGCGGGCGAAGGCCACGCAGTGGCCGTGCGGGTCCCCGGCGGCGTACAGCGGCCGGTAGGAGCCCTGCGGGCCGAACCACTCCGGGTGCGCCCGGCGCAGCCGCAGCGCCGCGGCGGTCAGCCGCAGCTTCTCGGCGGAGAGCCCTGGGGTGGCGTACGACTCACCGGCCGGGCCGCCGCCCTCCCCGCCGCCGTCCACGTCGGCCAGGAACTCCGGCGAGAAGCGCGCGGGGGCGCGGTTGTCCGGGTCGACGAGCGCCAAGTACTCGTGCTCCGTGCCCTGGTAGAGGTCGGGGACGCCCGGCATCGTGAGGTGCAGCAGCGCGGCGCCGAGCACGTTGGCGCGGATGAACGGGGCCAGCTCGTCGGCGAACGCGGCCAATTCGGCGGCGGCCGCGGGGCTGCACGGGCCCGCCCGCAGGAATTCCGTGACCGACTCCTCGTACCAAGTGTTCTGTTCGGTCCACGTGGTGTTCAGCCCGGCCTCTCGCACGGCCTTCAGGACAGCCGGCGCGAGCCGCTCGTAGGAGATGCCGTCGCCCGCCGGCCCCGGGGCGACCGCCGCGCCACAGGAGGGGACGTCCGCCGCGCCAGGAGGGGGCACGGTGGTGCCGGCCAGTCCGAACGCCGTCTGCCAGGCCGTCCACGCCATCTGCGGATCGGGTTCGGGGCCGTCCATCGTGCGGGCCGTGCGGGCGTTCAGCCGGGTCAGCACCTCGCGCCAGCCTTCGGGGCACTCGCTGACGGCCGCCAGGCGGGCCCGGACGTCGGCGCTGCGCTTGGTGTCGTGGGTGGACAGCACCGTTCCGGAGGCGGGCCAGGTCTCCTGCAGACGGGCGCAGAAGGCGTGGAACGCCGCCACCGGGACCGCGGGCGTACCGGGGTCGCCGCCGACCTCGCAGGCGGACAGCAGCGGCGCGTACCGGTAGAACGCGCGGTCCTCCACCGACTTGGCGTGCAGCGCGGAGGCGGTCTGCGCGAAGCGGGCGGCGAAGTCGTCGTGGTCCGCGCTGTCGTCCCCGGAGGTGTCCCGCAGGCGGCCCAGCGCGAGGTCGCGCACGAGCGCCACGGAGCGGCCCTCCTCGCGGACTTCAAAGGCGGCGGCCGCGCCCTCGGCGGCCGCCGCCAGCATCGCGGCATCCCGTTCGGCGCACCACGGGTCGTGCGCGTACGGGCGGTACACCGGGAGCCGGACGAGCAGTTCGTGCAGGGCGCGGCGCAGGGCCCACGGGGCGTGGTCGCCGTGGTGCGGCGCGCGCTCGCTGATGCGCGCCGCCGTACGCACCAATCGGTCGACCTCGGCCGACAGCTCGTGCGTGACGACTTCGTACGCGGCCTGGCGTACCGTTTCTTCCCAGTCGCCGCCGCGGTCGGCCAGCGGCGCCACGGTGTCGCGGTAGACCCCGAAGAGCCGGTCGGCGCCGTCCGGGCACACGAAGAGCCCGTCGATGTGGCGCAGCGCGTCGTAGCCCGTGGTGCCCGCGCAGGCCCAGCTCTCCGGAAGCCGTTCGTCGCCGGTGAGGATCTTCTCGACGACCGTCCAGCGCCCGCCCGTGGCCTGTCGCAGCCGCGCCAGATAGCCCGCGGGGTCTGCCAGCCCGTCCGGGTGGTCGATGCGCAGCCCGTCGATCACGCCGTCCTCCAGGAGCCGCAGCACCGTGGCGTGCGTCGCCCGGAAGACCTCGGGGTCCTCGACCCGGACCGCGATCAGCTCGGAGATGGTGAAGAAGCGCCGGTAGTTCAGCTCGGTGCGGGCCAGCCGCCACCAGGAGAGCCGGTACCACTGCGCATCCAGGAGCTGGGGGAGCGGCAGCCGCTCCGTACCGGGGCGGATGGGGAACGCGTGTTCGTGGTAGCGCAGCACGTCCCCCTCGACGCGCATATGGGGCAGCTCGTCGGCCAGCCGCCCGCCCAGTACGGGCATCAGCAGCCGCCCGCCGTGCCCGCCCTCCCAGTCGATGTCGAACCAGCGGGCGTACGGGGAGGCGGGCCCGTCCCGCAGAACGGACCACAGTGGCCCGTTCAAGGAAGCGGGGGCCGGCCGGGCCATGTGATTGGGCACCAGGTCCACCACGAGCCGCAGACCGTGCGCCGCGGCCTTCCGGGACAGCGCGCGCAGCCCCTCCTCGCCGCCCAGCTCGGCGCGCACCACGGAGTGGTCCACCACGTCGTAGCCGTGCGTCGACCCGGGGACGGCGCCGAGCACGGGGGAGAGGTGCAGGTGCGAGACGCCCAGGGCCGCGAGGTACGGCACGGCCTTCTCGGCCGCGGCGAACGGGAAGCCGGGCTGGAGCTGCAGCCGGTAGGTGGCGGTGGGCGGCGCGCTGAATTCGGGCGTCATGGGGACACACGTACCCGCGCGGTGCCTTGTTGCTTCATCCGATCGGGCGGGGTGTGCCCCGTTTTTCGTTCGTACGTCCTGCCCATACGAGCCAGCGCTGCGTCTCGATAGTGTCGGCCGAATGACCGCTGTACTGGCCACCTACCGCACCGTGCTCGCCACGACCGGGCCAGTGCTGCCCGCCGTCTCCTTCCTCGGCCGGCTGCCCACCGCGATGTGCCAGCTCGGCAGCGTCCTGCTGGTCACCGAGACCAGCGGCAGCCTGGCAGCGGCCGGGGTGGCCGGCGGCGCGCTGGCCGCCGGGCAGACCGTGGCGGGGCCGCTCATCGGCCGGCTCGCCGACCGGCACGGCCAGCGCCCGGTGGTCCTGGCGGCCTGCTGGGCCAACGCGCTCGCCGTCACCGCCCTCGTACTCGCCGCGCTGTCCCACATGGCGACGCTCCCGCTGGCCCTTCTGGGACTGCTCGCCGGGCTGACCGTGCCTCAGGTGGGACCGCTCGCCCGGACCCGGCTGGTCGCCCTGGTACGGCGGTCGGGGGCCGACGAGCGCACCGTGAACGCCGCGCTCTCCTGGGAGGGCACGCTGGACGAGGTCTCCTTCGTGCTGGGCCCGGCCCTGGTGGGCGTGGCCGCGGCGGTCGCGCACCCGGCCGTCGCGCTGGCCCTCGCGGCGCTGCTCCTCGCGACGTGCGGCTCGGCGTTCGCGCTGCACCGGACGGCGGGGGTGACGGCGCCGGGCGCGCGGGAAGCGCACGGCCCCACCGCACGCCTTCCCCGGCGGCTCTTCCGGCCCGGGCGACACGCCGAAGCGCGAGAAGCCCGCAGGGCGGCCCGGCGCGACCGCCCCCGCATCCCGGCGGGCGCCCACGCTTTGCGGGCCTCCATGGCCCTCCAGGGCGCCATGTTCGGCGCCTCGCAGGCCGGCATCACCGCGCTCACCGAGCGGCTCGGCGCTCCCGGCCACGCGGGCCTGGTCTACGCGGCGATGGGCGTGATGAGCGCCGTGGCCGGGCTGTCGCTCGTCCTCGTGCCGGCCCGGATCGGCCTGCCCGCCCGCTGGCGGGCCGCCGCGGCGGGCCTGACCGTGCTCTCCGTACCGCTGCTGTTCGTCGGCTCCCTGGGCGCGCTGTACGCGGTGGTCGTGGTGCTCGGCGTGGCCTTCGCGCCGCACCTCATCACGATCTTCGCGCTCACCGAACGGCTGGTGCCCGCCCGCCGGATGGCCGAGTCGATGGCCTTCCTGACCAGCTCGATCGTCGGCGGGCAGGCGCTCGCGCTGGCCCTCTCGGGGCGGCTGGCCGAGTCGTACGGCCCGCCGGCCGCCTTCGCCGTCGCGGTCGCCGCTGCCGTCCTCGTCCTGTGCCTGGCGCTGACCGTCCGCTTCCGCACGCGGCCGGAGAACGCGGACGCGCCGTGCCCGGTCAGGCCGGCCGCTGAAGCACCATCAGGCTCCGCCCCACCAGCGTGAGCGTGTCGCCGGCCCGCACCTTCGGGCCGCCCTCGGCGACCTTCTCAGGGCGCGCGGTGTCCACCACGGCCTGCCACTGCCGTCCGTGGTCCATCGGCACGGTGAACTCCTTCTCCTCGCCGTGCGCGTTGAAGAGCAGCAGGAACGAGTCGTCGGAGATCCGCTCCCCGCGCTTGCCCGGCTCGGAGATCGCGCTCCCGTTGAGGAACACCGTCAGCGACTTGGCGTGCGCGGCCTGCCAGTCCCGCTGCCGCATCTCCTCGCCCTCGGCCGTGAACCACGAGATGTCCGAGAGCTCGTCGTGCGTGCCCTCCATGGGGCGGCCGTGGAAGAAGCGGCGCCGCCGGAACACCGGGTGGTCGCGCCGCAGCCACACCATCTTGCGCACGAACTCCAGCAGCTCCAGCGCCTCCTGGTCCTGGCCGTCCTCGCCCTCCTTGGGCCAGCGCACCCACGCCAGCTCGTTGTCCTGGCAGTAGGCGTTGTTGTTGCCCTGCTGGGTGCGCCCGAACTCGTCGCCGTGGCTGAGCATCGGCACGCCCTGCGAGAGCATCAGGGTGGCGATGAAGTTGCGGATCTGCCGGCTCCGCAGCTCCAGCACCTCCGGGTCGTCCGTCTCGCCCTCGGCGCCGCAGTTCCAGGAGCGGTTGAAGCTCTCGCCGTCCCGGTTGTCCTCGCCGTTGGCCTCGTTGTGCTTCTCGTTGTACGAGACCAGGTCGCGCAGCGTGAAGCCGTCGTGGCAGGTCACGAAGTTGACGGAGGCGAGCGGCCGGCGCCCGTCGCCCTGGTACAGGTCGGACGAGCCGGTCAGCCGGGACCCGAACTCCGCGAGCGTACGGGGCTCGCCGCGCCACAGGTCGCGCACGGTGTCGCGGTACTTGCCGTTCCACTCGGTCCACAGCGGCGGGAAGTTGCCCACCTGATAGCCGCCCTCGCCGACGTCCCACGGCTCGGCGATCAGCTTCACCTGGCTGACCACCGGGTCCTGCTGGACCAGGTCGAAGAAGGACGACAGCCGGTCCACCTCGTGGAACTGGCGGGCCAGCGTGGCCGCGAGGTCGAAGCGGAAGCCGTCCACCCGCATCTCGGTCACCCAGTAGCGCAGCGAGTCCATGATCAGCTGGAGCACGTGCGGGCTGCGCATCAGGAGGCTGTTGCCCGTGCCCGTGGTGTCCATGTAGTACCGCGGGTCGTCGGTCAGCCGGTAGTACGAGACGTTGTCCAGCCCCCTGAAGGACAGCGTCGGCCCCATGTGGTTGCCCTCGGCCGTGTGGTTGTAGACCACGTCGAGGATGACCTCGATGCCCGCCTGGTGCAGCGCGCGCACCGCCGACTTGAACTCCAGTACCTGCTGCCCGCGGTCGCCCCAGGAGGCGTACGCGTTGTGCGGCGCGAAGAAGCCGATCGTGTTGTAGCCCCAGTAGTTCGCCAGTCCCTCGTCCGCCAGTCGGTGGTCATTGACGAACTGGTGTACGGGCATCAGCTCCAGTGCCGTGACCCCGAGCGTCCGCAGGTGATCGATGATCACCGGGTGCGCCAGCGCCGCGTACGTACCGCGCAGCTCCTGCGGGAGCTCCGGGTGCAGCATCGTCAGACCCTTGACGTGTGCCTCGTACATCACGGTCTCGTGGTAGTCCGTACGCGGTGGCCGGTCGTCGCCCCAGTCGAAGTACGGATTGACGACGACCGACGCCATCGTGTGCGGCGCCGAGTCCAGGTCATTGCGGCTCTCCGGCTTGCCGAAGTGGTAGCCGTAGACCGCCTCGTCCCAGTCGATGGTGCCGCTGACCGCCCGGGCGTACGGGTCGAGCAGCAATTTCGCCGAATTGCAGCGGAGACCCTTGGCCGGCTCGTACGGGCCGTGCGCCCGGAAGCCGTACCGCTGCCCCGGCATGATGCCGGGCAGATACGCGTGACGGACGAACGCGTCGGACTCGCGGAGCTCGACCGCCGTTTCCGAACCGTCGTCGTGCAGCAGACACAGCTCGATACGTTGTGCCGCCTCGGAGAACACCGCGAAATTGGTGCCCGCACCGTCGTACGTGGCACCTAGCGGATACGCCTGTCCCGGCCAGACCTGCATGCGTCGACTCTTCCACTTCCTAGAGGGGCGCCGCGACGGACTGACGACCGCGGACCAAACCGGAATTCTTCCCCGATGCGCGACGAACAGTGGGATGTTCGCGAGATCTTCGCCGAAAGGCAGGCAACCTGCCGCGAAACAGGGTCCTCCGACCGGGGGAACGGTCAGGTGTCCGACCGTAGATCACCATGTATGACGACATGGTGTGCTGTAAGGGGCCTCATGGGCGTGTCGCGACTCCTGAGCAATTACTTTCGGCCTCGTTCGCGAGTGTCTCCGGAGCCGCCCGGGACCCCTGACGAGGGGGGTGACGAGGGGAGAGTCCGCCGGGACTCCCGTGCGGCTCCCGGGGACTCCGCTATGACTCCGCTCACGCTCCCCTGTCGTTTCGGGACACAACGGGCACGGCGAATAAGGGGAGTTGGTGGAAGAGTCGGCTCATCGGGCTGCACCCCCTCCCGGACCCGCAGTAGGGTGCCTTGATCGTTGGCACGGAGGTTCGGAAGGCGGTGTACAGGTGAGCTCGGGCGGGTTGGAGTTGCCTCCTGGTGACGATGGTCATGAGGGCGGCTCCATCGACGCACCGCCCGGTGCGGTGTCCCTCGCACGCCCCCTGGAGATCGGGGCGGAACTGGAGTGGGACGCCGATGCCTGGAGCGAGGTCCGCACCCGCGCCAGACGCGCCGGGCGTGCGTACATCTGGCTGAATCTGGTCGAACAACGGCTGCGCGCCGTCGTCGCGGCCGTGCTGCGCCCCATCTACGAGCCGGTGCACGGCGACGAGTGGGTGGTCGCGGCCGCCGGCCCCGCCGGGCAGGAGTGGGTGCACCGCGCGGTCGCCGTACGGGAGGTCAGCCGCCGCAAGGGGTACCTCCTGGACCCCGCCGACGACAACATCCTCAGCTTCCTCACCCTCCCGCAGCTGCGCGAGCTGATGGTCCAGCACTGGCCCTGCTTCGAGCCGTACTTCGACGACCGGCGCGACGTGGAGCTGGGCCTGGACGAGCTGGAGGTGGCCCGCAACATCGTCTCGCGCAACCGCGCGCTGTCCGAGACGGTGCTCGCCCAGGCCGAACGCGCCTCCGCGCGCCTCCTGGAGATACTGGGCTCCGGCATCGGCACCCGTACGGCCGGGCGGCTGCCCATCGACGCCGTCGAGGACCTGGTCGGCGACCGCTACGCCGACGTCGTCGGCGTCCACCCCGACCGGGTCCGCCTGCAGCGCCAGCTGCCCGCCGAGGACCTCTTCGGGGGCGCGCGGCGGCTCGACGCGGTCGGGATCGGGCTGAACCTCCTGGTGCAGAACTACTCGGGCCGCCGGCTGGTCCGGCTCGCCGAGTCCGGCTGCCGGGTACGGCTGCTCTTCCTCAACCCGGCCAGCAGCGCGGTACGCCGCCGCGAGCGGGAGCTGGGCCTGAAGAAGGGCGAGATGAGCCGCTCGATCGAGAGCAACATCATGCACATGCGGCGGGTACGGGCCCGGCTGCGCGACCCGGGCGCGTTCGAGATCCAGGTCTTCGACGAGACGCCGCGCTTCACGGCGTACCTCGTCGACGGGGACGGCCCGGACGGCCTGGCCGTCGTCCAGTCCTACCTGCGCAAGAGCCGGGGCATGGAGGTGCCGGTCCTGGTGCTGCGCGGCGGCGGCCGGGAGGTCGTGCGCCACGAGGACGGCCGGGAGAGCGACCACGGGCTCTTCGAGGTGTACCGCGAGGAATTCGAGAGCGTGTGGACGGACGCGCGGCCGGTGTCGTGAGCCGACGCGTCCGCCCGTGGCGGCGGCCGGGTCAGGGCGTGCCGGTGATGCCTCCGTCGACGCGCAGCTCGATGCCGTTCACGTAGTCGGCGAGGGGGCTCGCGAGGTACAGCACCGCGCCCGCGATGTCCTCCGCGCGCCCCAGCCGGCCGACGGGGTTGGGCGCGTACGAAGCCGCTCCCTCGGCCACGGGCTCGCCGCGCTCCTCGAACATCCGGCGCATCGAGGGCGTTTCGATGACGCCCGGGCTCACGCAGTTCGCCGTGATCCCCGTACCGGCGAGGTGCTGGGCCAGGCTCGTCGTCATGTTCACCACCGCGGCCTTGGCGGCGGAGTACTCGACCATGTTCGGCAGCGGCGTCCGCACCGCCCGGCTGCCGATGTTGATCACCCGGCCCCAGCCGTGCGCGCGGAGCGACGGAAGCAGCGCCTGCGTCACCCGCGCCGCCGAGAACACGTTCCCCTCGAACGCCAGCCGCCAGTCCGCCGGCCGTACGCCGTCCCAGTCGTGCTCGGCGAACGGCCCGGCGTTGTTGACCAGGATGTGCACCCCGAAGTCCCGCGCCGCGGCGGCCACCCGCTCCGCGCCGTCCGGCTCGCCGAGGTCGCCGAGCACCACGTCGGCGCGGACGCCGCGCTCCGCGGCGCGGCGCGCGACCTCCTCGGCGGCTGCCGCGTTCCGCCCGTGCACCAGCACGTCGCAGCCCTCGTCCGCCAGCAGCGCGGCGACCGCCGCGCCGATCCCGCCACTGCTCCCTGTCACCAGCGCCGCCCGCCCGGCCAGTTGAAGATCCATGCCGGCCACCCTACGGGCGCGTTCCCGGGGCCGGGGCAGGATCCGGCGGCGTTGTCAGTGGTGCGTGGGAGAGTAAAGGCACACGAGATCGCGGACGAGTGAGGCCGGCGGATCGCGCGGGCCGCTGGGCCGCGGTCGCGTGCGACACGGGGGACGCACCACTGAAGGAGGCCGCATGAGCTGGCACAAGGAACCGCTGGTCGGCTTCGACCTGGAGACCACGGGCACCGACGTCGAGACCGACCGGGTCGTCACCGCGGCCGTCATCCGGCTCGACGCGGCGGGGCGGGCGACACCCGCGCTGAGCTGGGTCCTCGACCCGGGCGTGCCGATACCGACCGAAGCGGCGGCCATCCACGGCTTTTCGACCGACGTCGTGCGGCTGAGCGGCCGCCCGGCGGCGGAGGGCCTGGCGGAGATCACGGATGCGCTGGAAGCGGCGCTGCGCACGGGGATCCCGCTGGTGGTCATGAACGCCCGGTACGACCTCTCGCTGCTGGACCGCGAGTGCCGCCGGCACGGCATACCGCCGCTCTCCGACCGGCTCGGCACGGACCCGGCACCGGTCGTCGACCCGCTCGTCCTCGACAAGCACCTCGACACGTACCGGAAGGGCAAGCGCACCCTCCAGGCGCTGTGCGCGCACTACGGCGTGGCGCTGGACGCGGCGCACGAAGCGGGCGCGGACGCCGTGGCCGCGGTCGAAGTGGCCCGCCGCATAGGCGCGAAGCACCCGGAGGTGGCCGGCCTGACGCTGCCCGCCCTGCACGCCCTGCAGCGCAAGGCGGCCGCCGACCAGGCCGCCTCCTTCCAGCGCTACTTGCGCCGCACGGCCGACCCCGCGGCCCGGGTGGAGCCGGCCTGGCCGCTGATACCGGCTCGGGTGACACCGCACGGGTGACAGCGCACGGGGGACACCGCACGAGTAACACCGTGCGGATGACAGACGGGTGACACCTGGGCGTGGCACCGCGCGGGGAAGAGCGGGCGGGGGAGCGGCGTCGGCGGTGGGTCAGCGGTGGGTCAGCGATCGGTCAGCGGTCGGTCAGCGGTGGCTCAGTACGTTGACCACCCGGCCGTTGGGGTCGCGGACGAAGAAGCGGCGTACGCCCCACTCCTCGTCCTGCAGCGGGTGGACGATCTCCGCGCCGCTCTCCCGCAGCGCGGCGTGGACCGCGTCCACGTCGTCCACCTCCACGCTCAGGTCGGGGACGACCGGGGCCGTCTTGTCGCCGGACATGACGCTGATCTGTGCGGTCGGGGTGGAGGGGGAGGCGAATGTCGCGATCCAGCCGAGGTTCATGACCTCTTCGAAGCCCAGGAGGCCGTAGAAATCCCGGCTCTCCTGCGCGGCCTCCGACTGGATGATGGGCATCACACGGCGAACTGCCATGACGACTCCGGGTTCCGAGTTCGAGTTCTGGCCGACACAGGCTCTCAGGGACGCGGCGTCTGCTCTACCGGTACGAGGGTGAGGTAGGCGATGCCGAGGAGGCCGCGGTAGCCGGTCAGCCAGGAGGCGCGGTGGGCGTCGGCCCGCTCGCGGGTCTCGGGAGCGAGCGGGTGGTCGGGGTGGGCGGCCAGCCACTCCTCGACGTCGCAGCGGTAGCCGGACTCGAACGCCTCCCACTCGTCGCCGTTCGCCGTCTCCACCCAGGCCGGGCGGAAGCCCTCCTCGACGGCGAGGTCGACGAGTCCGGCCAGGCTCAGGTGGTCCTCGGCGGTGGCGCCGGGCCACATCCGGGCCAGTTCGGACGCGGCCGGCGGGCGCTGCCAGAAGCCTTCGCCGTACAGCACGCGGCCGCCGGGGGCGACGAGGCGGCGCAGCTCGCGCAGTACGGTGCGGAAGTTGGCCGGGGACTCGGGGGCGGCCACGGCGTGGCCGGAGCCGAGGCAGAGCACGAGGTCGGCGGGGCCGCGTGCGGTGCCGTGCCCGGACTCCTCGGCGAACTCCACCCGGCCGGTGAGCCCGCGGGCCGCGGCGTTGGCCCGGCCCCTGGCCAGGTCGTCGGCGTTGAGGTCGATGCCGAGCCCGGTGGCGCCGGGCGTCGCGTCGAGCACCCGCAGCATGAACTCGCCCCAGCCGCAGCCGAGGTCGAGCACGGTGGCCGGGCGCGCGGCGGCGAGCCGTCGCACCATGCGCGCCGCCCGCTCCTCGGACAGCGGCCCGTGGAAGGCGAGCCGGGTCAGCCGCGGGGGCCCGTCACCGGCCGGGCCGGTGGAGGACGGGGCGGCGCTCGTGGCGGTCGCAGCGGGCGCGGCGTCCGGGCCGCGGTCCGGCGGCGGCACGTCCGCGAGAGGGGGAGGCGCGGGAGGTGTGGTGTCCGGCATGGGGCGGGACGTTAGCCCGCGGGAGGCCACGAGCGGTACCGAATATCGCCGCGCCCGCGCACAACAGCCCGACCGGCCCGGCAGACAGGTCGGCTGCGCCTCAGAACAGATACCACCGCACCGCCGCGTCCCCCTCCCGCAAGGAGGCGATCCGGCGGCGGAATTCCTTCAGCGCCGCGGGGTTGCCCGGGGCGTGCTGGGAGACCCAGGCACAGCTCGCCGTCTCGCGCGACCCGCGCAGTACGGCACAGCCCTCCCAGTCCCGTACATCCCAGCCGTAGGCCCGTACGAAGGTGTCGTACGCCTCGGCGCCCAGGCCGTACCGGTCGCGGCTGAGCGCCATCACCACCAGGTCGTGCTCGCGCAGGTCGCGCGAGAAGGTCTCCAGGTCGACCAGGACCGGGCCGTCCGGGCCGACATGGACGTTCCGCGGGATGGCGTCGCCGTGGATGGGGCCGCGCGGCAGGTGCGGCTCCAGGGCCGAGGCCGCCGCGGCGAACGCGTCCCGGCGGCCGCGCAGATACTCCGCGTCCTCCCGCGACACCGCGTCCCCCGCCAGCCGCAGCCAGCGCTCCACGCCGCCCAGCAGCTCCCGCCGGGGCAGCGCGAACGGCGGCTCGGGCAGCGCGTGCACCCGCCGGAGCAGCTCGGCGAGGTCGGCGGGCCCCGCAGGCCGCACCGCCTCCGGCAGCCGCTCCCAGAACGTCACGGGATGGCCGTCCACCAGCCGCGCCGCCGGCTCCGCCGCGCGCACCGCCGGTACGCCCGTCTCCGCCAGCCAGCCGGCCACCCGCAGCTCCCGCTCGGCCCGCTCCAGCAGCTCGGCGCTGCGGCCCACGCGGATCACGGGGCCCGCGTCGCCGAGCGCGAACACCGCGTTCTCGCCGAGCGCGAGCAGCTTCGCGTCGGCCGCGGCGTCCGGCCGTCCGGCCGCGGCCAGGACGTCCCGTGCGCGCGCTTCCGTGAAGGGCGTGCCCGTCGTGGCATCCGCTCCGCCACTCGCCTCGGTCATGCTGCTGCCTCCTGCGCTCCGTGATCACTCAGGTACTTCGCGATCACCCACAGTCTCTCAGGCGGGTCTGACAACCGGCCCGCACCGGCCCCGCACCCGAACCCGCACCGGTCGCGAACCCGAATCAGCCCCGAACCCGCACCCGCACCGGCCCCGCGCCCGAACCGGCCCCGCGCCCCGCGTCCGTACAACCGGGGCCGCACAAGCCCCGCGCAGTGTCTTGACGCCGTCCCCAGGCGTCACGACGATGACGACGGCTGTCCGCGCGTACGGGCGCGCGCGGCCGTTCCGTACCGGATGTACCGGACCAGCCGGACGCATCGGACCGAGCCGCGCCAAGGAGCCACTGCCGTGACCCTCATGACCGCGGCGAAGCGGTCAGCAGGCCCCCGGGCCGGTGCCGGACCGCGCCGCGACCACGGCGTGTGGTTCCTCGTGCTGCCTGCGCTGATACCGATCCTCGTGCTGAGCGTCGGCCCGCTTCTCTACGGTGTCGCGCTGGCCTTCACCGACGCGCAGTCCGGGCGTACCGAGCCCACCCAGTGGGTGGGGCTGCTCAACTTCGCCGACCTGTTCCGGGACACGCTCTTCTGGGACTCCTTCCGCATCGGGCTGGTCTGGGCGCTGGGCGTCACCGTCCCGCAGTTCTTCCTGGCGCTCGGCCTCGCCCTGCTGCTCAACGAGAAGCTGCGGCTGCGCTGGCTGGCCCGGGCGCTGGCCATCGTGCCGTGGGCGATGCCCGAGGTCGTGGTCGGCATCATGTGGCGGCTCGTGTACCACCCGGACGCGGGCGTGCTCAATGAGACGCTGCGCGGCCTCGGGCTCGGCGCGGGCCGCGACTGGCTGAGCGGCCTGGCGACCGCGCTGCCCGCCGTCATCGTCGTCGGCATCTGGTCGGGCCTGCCGCAGACCACCGTGCCGCTGCTGGCCGGCCTGCAGAACGTGCCGCGCGAGCTGCACGAGGCGGCGGCCATGGACGGCGCGGGCGCCTGGCGGCGGTTCCGCACGGTCACCTGGCCCGCGCTGCGCCCGGTGGCGCTGGCGATCAGCGCGCTCAACTTCATCTGGAACTTCAACTCCTTCGCGCTGGTCTTCGTGCTGACGGACGGCGGCCCCGGAGGGCGCACGCGGCTGCCGATGCTCTTCGCGTACGAGGAGGCGTTCCGGTACGGGCAGTTCGGCTACGCGGCGGCGATGGGGCTCGCGATGGTCGCCGTCGTCGCGGTCCTGCTGGCCGTCTACCTGGCCGGACGGCTCAAGGGCGAGGAGGACGGCCGATGACGGTCAGCCGCACCCCCGCCCGAGGGAGCCGCGCTCCCGCCCGGGGGAGCCGCACTCCCGCCCGAGGGAGCCGCACCCCCGTCAGAGGGAGCCGCAGCGGGAGCCGCGGTCCCGCCCCCGCCCGCCGCGGCCGCAGGGCCGCGGCCCGGGCCGGCCAGTACCTCGCCCTCCTCTGCTACCTGCTCTTCCTGCTGCTGCCGTTCCTGTGGCTGGTGTCCACCGCCTTCAAACCCCCGCGCGAGCTGGCCAGCATCGACCCGACCTGGGTGCCGCACGACCCGACGCTCGCCAACTTCCGTGCCGCGTTCGACGAGCAGCCGCTGCTGCGCTCGGCCGCCAACAGCCTGCTCGCGGCGGCCGGGGCGGCGCTGCTGGCCGTCGTGGTGGCCACCCCGATGGCGTACGTGCTCGCGCGCTTCCGTACGCGGCTGGCGCGGGCCGCGACCGGGTGGGTGGTGGTCAGCCAGGCGTTCCCCCTGGTGCTGGTGATCATCCCGCTGTTCCTGCTCCTGAAGGCGCTCCATCTGGTGAACTCGCTCGGCGGGCTCACCCTCGTGTACGTCGTGTGGTCGCTGCCGTTCGCGCTGTGGATGCTCACCGGGTACGTACGGGCGGTGCCGGCCGAGCTGGAGGAGGCGGCGGCCGTGGACGGCGCGGGCCGGGTCCGCACGCTGGTCTCCGTGACCGCGCCGCTGCTCGTGCCCGGGATCGTCGCCACCGGGCTGTTCGCCTTCATCACCGCCTGGAACGAGTTCTTCTTCGCGCTCGTCCTGCTCAAGTCGCCGGAGAAACAGACGATGCCGGTCGTCCTCACGCACTTCCTCGGGGCTGAGGGCGCCGCCGATCTCGGCCCGCTCGCCGCCGCCGCGCTGCTCGCCACGGTGCCGAGCCTGCTCCTCTTCGCCGTCATCCAGCGCCGTATCACGGGCGGCATGCTGGCCGGGGCGGTGAAGAGCTGATGCCCGAGCCCGCCCGCGCACCGATGCCTGACCCCGCCCGCGCTCCAATGCGCCGCCGTACGTTCCTGGGCGCCGCGGCCGCTCCCGTACTCGCGGCCGCCCCCGTACTCGCCGGCTGCTCCGGCGGCTCCAGGGAGTCCGGCTCCCGCCGCCCCCTGCGCTTCCAGTCGCTGGCCTGGCAGGCGGAGTCCGTACGGGCCAACAAGGCGCTGGTCGCCGAGTGGAACCGGCAGCACCCCCGCACCCCCGTCGAGTACGTGCAGGGCGCCTGGCCCACCGTCCACGACCAGCTGCTGACCGCCTTCGAGGGCGGCGAGGCGCCGGACATCATCCACGACGCCTCCGACGACCTGGCCGACTTCGCGTACGGCGGCTACCTCGCCGACCTCACCGGACTGCTGCCGGACCGGCTCGCCGCCGACATCCCGCGGCACAGCCTGCGGACCGGCACCTTCCAAGGGCGCCTCTACGGGGTGCCGTTCCTCCAGGAGCCGCGTGTCCTGATCGCCAACCGGAAGCTGCTGCGCGCCGCCCCCGGGGTGCGCGTGCCCACACCGGGCCGCCCCTGGAGCTGGGCCGAGTTCCGGGCTGCGGCCAAGAAGCTGACCAGGGACCGAGGCGGGGACGGGCACCAGTACGGCGTCGCCTGGCCCCTGAAGGAGCCCGTCTCCGCGACCCTGAACCTCGCGCTGTCGACCGGCGGCCGGCTCTTCCACCGCCGCGCCGACGGCCGTGCCGAGGTCCGCTTCGACGCGGCCGACCAGGTCGTGCCGCGGACGGTCCACGGCCAGGTGCACGCCGACGGCAGCGCGGCCCGCACCACGCTCGGCATGGGCGGCTCGGACACGCTCCCCGGGTTCTTCGCCGGGCGGTACGCGATGGTGCCGCTCGGGTTCTCGTACCGGCAGCAGATCGTTCAACAAGCCCCCAAGGGCTTCGAGTGGACGGTGCTCCCGGCGCCCACGGGGAGCGCGCACGCCCAGGGAGTGAGCCCGCAGACGCTCTCGATCGCCGCCGACTGCCCGCGCAAGAAGGAGGCGATGGCGTTCCTCGCCTTCTTGCTGCGCCCGGAGAACATGGTGCGGCTGGCGCTCGGCGACTGGATGCTGCCCACGGGCACCGCCGCGCTCCGCGATCACCGGCTCGGACAGCGCAAGTACGGCTGGGCCACGGGCACGGCGCTGGCCGGCACGCTCCGGGCCGCGCCCGCGCAGTCCGTACGCGGCTATCCGGAGTGGAAGGACAAGATCGCCACACCCGGGCTGCAGGAGTACTACAGCGGCGCGATCGGCCTGGAAGAGCTGCGCGGCCGGCTGGTCGGCGACGGCAATCTCGTCCTCGCTCGCTACCAGCGCTGAGCGCCACCGGCCAGCAGAGCCGAGCGCCACCCGCCACCAGGCGCCCCGTTGCCAGTCCCACTCGGGCTCCATTACCGGACCCGCCCGGAATCCCCTTCAGAAGGGCATTTGTTGCCCCATATTGCTGAAATGTAACGGGAGTTGAGGCAACCAGAGTCAACTCAGGTGCTCAATTTGACCGAGTGTGACGGGATTTGCATTTTTCCAAGATTGTTGCCTATGTCACACCCGTGGGGGAGCCTTGAATTGGACGCGTCAATCAGTCAGGGTTTCGAGCCAGCCCGCCGCAGATTTTCTCGTGCGGCCGGGTCACAACGCAACGCTTTCCCCCCACACCATCAAACGAGGAGAACCCTCGCTATGGCTCACAAGCGTTCTCAAAAGAAGCGGCTGATCACCGGCATAACCGCCGTCGTCGCCGCGACCGGTATCGCGGCCATCACCGCGGTCACCGCCGACGCCAGCCCCGCCGAGGGCAAGATCTACGGCGCGAGCGCCAAGTCCGCCGTCAGCGGCAGCTACATCGTCATGCTCAAGGACCAGGCCCGTACGGCCGAGAACAAGGACCTCGCGGCGGAGTACGGCGGCAAGGTCAAGCGCTCCTACAGCGCCGCCCTGGAGGGCTTCTCCGCCACCGGGCTGAGCGAGACCGAGGCCAAGCGGCTCGCCGCCGACCCGGCCGTCGACAAGGTCGTCCAGAACAAGAAGTTCTCCATCGACGCGACCCAGGACAACCCCCCGTCGTGGGGCCTGGACCGCATCGACCAGGAGGACACCGCGGGCGACAAGAAGTACGCCTACCCGGACAGCGCGGGTGAGGGCGTCACCGCGTACGTCATCGACACCGGTGTCCGCACCACGCACAAGGACTTCGAGGGCCGCGCGTCCTCCGGCTTCGACGCTGTCGACAACGACGACAGCGCCGACGACGGCAACGGCCACGGCACGCACGTCGCGGGCACCATCGCCGGTGCCGCGCACGGCGTCGCCAAGAAGGCCAAGATCGTGGCCGTCCGCGTGCTGGACGACCAGGGCTCCGGCACCACCGAGCAGGTCGTGGCCGGCATCGACTGGGTGACCAAGAACCACAAGGGCCCCTCGGTCGCCAACATGTCCCTCGGCGGCGGCGCGGACGAGGCGCTCGACGCGGCCGTGCAGAAGGCCATCGACGCCGGTGTCACCTTCGGCGTCGCGGCGGGCAACGAGTCCACCGACGCGGGCCAGGGCTCGCCGTCCCGCGTCAAGGACGCCATCACGGTGGCGGCCAGCGACAAGGACGACAAGCAGGCCGACTACTCCAACTTCGGCAGCGTCGTCGACATCTACGCCCCCGGTACGGACATCACCTCGGACTGGAACGAGGGCGATGACGCGACCAACACCATCTCGGGCACCTCGATGGCCACCCCGCACGTCGTGGGCGCCGCCGCGGTCTACCTGGCGGGCCACCAGGACGCCAAGCCCGCCGATGTCACCACGGCGCTGACCGAGGGCGCCACCCCGGACAAGATCTCCAACCCGGGTGAGGGCACGCCGAACAAGCTGCTGAAGATCGTCGAGTAAGCCCTCAGCACATCGAGTAAGTCGAGTTAAGCAGCCCTCGACACCCGTCCGGTACCGGAAGCCGGGCGCAGCTGCCGGCCGTCGCGCTCGCCCCCACGGGGCGCGGCGGCCGGCGGCGTCGAGCGGGAAAGGCGGAGTGCGTAGCATGGCGGGTGTGGCGCACACGGTGGGTATCAAGGATGTCGCACGCCGGGCCGGCGTCTCCATCGGCACGGTCTCCAATGTGATCAACCGTCCCGACATGGTCGCGAAGGAGACCCGCGAGCGGGTGCAGGCGGCCATCACCGCGCTGGGTTACGTCCGCAGCGAGTCGGCGCGCCAGCTGCGCGCGGGCCGCAGCCGGATCATCGCGCTGCTCGTGCTCGACATGGGCAACCCCTTCTTCGTCGACGTCGCGGCGGGCGCGGAGCGCGCCGCGCGCAAGGAGGGGCTGGGCGTGATGCTCTGCAACAGCGCCCAGAGCCCGGCCGAGGAGGCGGAGTACCTCTCCCTCTTCGCCGAGCAGCAGGTGCGCGGCGTGCTGATCACGCCGGCCGACCTGACCGGCGGCACCCTCGCGCGCTTCCGGCCGCGCAATATCCCGCTCGTCTTCGTCGACCGGGTCCTCGGCAGCGCGGAGGGCTGCTCGGTCTCGGTGGACGACGTGGCCGGCGGCGCGCTGGCCGCCCGGCACCTCGTCGAGCAGGGCCACGAGGGGCTGGTCTACGTCAGCGGGCCGATGTTCCTGACCCAGTGTCAGGACCGGCGGACGGGGGCGCTGCAGGCGCTGCGGGAGAGCGGCCTCCCGGAGTCGGCGCTGCGGCACATCGAGGCGGAGCGGATGGACGTCGCGGCGGGCCGGGACGCGGGCGCCCGGCTGCTGGGCATGTCGCCCCGGCCGACCGCGGTGTTCTGCGCCAACGACCTGCTCGCGCTCGGCGTCTTCCAGGCGCTCTACGGCGCCGGGCTGGCGGTCCCCGACGACATCGCCCTGGTGGGGTACGACGACATCGAGTTCGCCGCGGCCGCCGCCGTGCCGCTCACCTCCGTACGGCAGCCCGCCCGGCTCATGGGGCGGACGGCGGCCGAGATGCTGATCGAGGAGACCGGCGACCGGGCGGCGGACCACGAGCACCGGCAGGTCGTGCTCGCGCCGGAGCTGGTGGTCCGCGCGTCCACGCTGGCCGCCCGCGGCTGACCGAGGAGGCGGGATGAGCACCGAAGCGTGGATCGTCGTGGTGGTCGCGGGGGTGCTCGTCCTGGCGACGGTCGTCCTCGCCGTCCGCCTCCTGGTGCGGCTGGTCCGCGCCCGCGGGCTGCTGCGCGACGCCGGCGTCCCCGTGCAGAACAAGGCGGTGTTCTGGGGCGCGGTCCTCTACCTCGTCTCGCCGGTCGACCTGCTGCCGGACCCCGTGTACCTCGACGACATCGGCATCCTGCTGCTGGCGCTGCGCTCTCTGCACGCGGCGGCCGCGTCCGCGGGGCTGCGCACCCGCCGCGACTGACGCCCGGCCGCACCCGGCCGCGGCAGCCCCGCCCGGCTGCCGCGGCCGGACCGCTCAGCGCACCGTGTCCGCGACCGGCACCCCGAAGTCCGGCGTGCCGTCGGCGTGCCAGCCCAGGGCCTGGACGCGGGTGTGCCGGTTGGGGTCGTTCAGCGGGTCGCCGGTGATGTCCTTGTACTGCCGCGCGTGGTAGACGAGGACGTCGGTGCGGCCGTCCTCGGCGACCGTGAAGCTGTTGTGCCCCGGGCCGTACTGGCCGGTGGTCTCGTTGCTGGTGAAGACCGGTACGGGCGACTTGGTCCAGGAGGCCGGGTCCAGCAGGTCGGCGCGCGCGTCCGCGGTGAGCAGCCCCATGCAGTAGTTGCTGTCGGTGGCGCTGGCGGAGTACGTCAGGAAGACCCGGCCGTTGCGGATGAGGACCGAGGGCCCTTCGTTGACCTTGAAGCCGCGGGTCTCCCAGTCCAGCGTGGGCGAGGAGAGCCGCACCGGCGGGCCGCCGAGCGTCCAGGGGTTGGCCAGCGGGGCGATGTAGAGGTTGGAGTTGTTCACGATGCCCGGCTCCTGCTGGGCCCAGATCAGATACCGCCGGCCGCGGTGGGTGAAGGTGGAGGCGTCCAGCGAGAAGGTGTCCCAGGCGGTGGCGATCCGCCCCTTCTCGGTCCACGTCCCCTTGAAGGGGTCGGGGTGGGAGTTCTCCAGGACGTACATCCGGATCTTCCAGATGTCGTCGGACCGGCCGGCCGCGAAGTAGAGGTACCAGCGGCCGTCGATGTGGTGGATCTCCGGCGCCCAGATGTGCGCTGCCATCTCGCCGGTGGTGTGCTTGCGCCACAGCACGGCCTCGCGCGCGTTGCTCAGGCCGGCCAGCGTACGGGAGCGGCGCAGCACGATGCGGTCGTACTCGGGGACGGTCGCGGTGAAGTAGTAGAAGCCGTCGGTGTGGCGGTGGATGTGCGGGTCGGCGTGCTGCCTGACCAGCGGGTTCGGGTACGTCGCCGCGGGCCGGTGACGGCCGGCGGGCGCGGCGTGCGCCGCCGTGGCCGGCAGTCCGGCGGCCGCGGTCACGGCCAGCGTGCCCAGCAGCACGCCTCTGCGGCTCGGTTCAGTACGCGATTTTTCGGTACGGGACATCGGTGCTCCTTCGTGGCGGGTGGGCGGATCAGCCGGCCTTCTTGATCCGCAGGAACGTGACCGAGTGGGCGGGGAAGGTGTGCGTGAACTGGCGGCCGATGCCGCGCAGGGCCGACTGCCGGGGCGCGACCGGCTGCGCGTCGGCGGTGTTCACCGCGTCCGGGTCGCCCTGGAGCGTGGTCAGCCGGGCGGTCGAGGCGACCTCGGTGCCGAGGTCGATCCGGGTCCGGGCGGCGGCGTCCTGCGCGTTGACGACCTTCACGATCAGCTCGCCGGTCTTCTCGTCCTCGGTCACGACCTGGCGGAAGGGCTCGGCCTTGGCGTCGTCGGTGAAGCCGCCCCACTTCTTGCCGTCGAGGTACAGCGTCACCTGCCGTCCGCGGACCTGGACCTTGAGGTCGTAGCTCCGGCCGGTCTCGATCTTCGTGCCGTCCTCGGTCCCGGCCAGCGTCTGCTTGGCACCGCCGACCGTCTTCTCCACGGCCGAGCGGGTGTTGCCCCAGCCGCCGAGGTTCCACCAGTAGTGGTTGCCGGTGTCCTGGACCCCGAAGGCGACGAGGAAGCCCTCCTTGCCGGCCTTCTTGGTGGCCTTCACGTGCAGGTCGTAGTTCTGCCAGCCGGGGTCGCCCGCGGTGACGAGGGTGTTCTCGGCCGCGGTGTCGGATTGCACGTACGCGCCGTCCTCGACCTGCCACGTGCCGCGCCCGGCGGCCCTGGTCCACTCGCCGTCGCCGCCGGAGAAGTCGTCGCTGAGGAGCGTCTTCCCGTCCGCGCCGGTGACGGTCACGTCGTCGTACGCGGCACTGGTCGCCCAGGTGGACAGGCCGACGGCGCCGGTGATGGGCGCGGTGGTGGCCGGGGTGCCGGAGGCGGTGCTCGGGACGACCCGGTCGCCCGCGTTGTTCATGAACAGCTTCTGGACCTCGTAGTTCGCCGAGCCCCAGGACCGCTGCCCGTCGAACCAGATCATGTCGGGGCGCCACTGCACCGAGTCGGTGCGTGCGAGCAGCGGGGCGTACGAGGCGAGCTTGACCACGTCGGCGTTGCGTTCCAGCCCTGTCATGAACGCGGCCTCGGACAGCGCGTTGCGGAAGCGGTTGTCCTGGGAGGCGTACTCACCCAGGAACACCTTCGGGCCCTTGCGGTCGTAGGAGTCGTAGCGCGCGTTGTTTTCCAGAAACCACTGCGGGCTGTTGTAGTAGTGCTCGTCGACCATGCCGACCTTGGCGTCGCGGTTGAGCTGCCAGGCCCGGTCGAAGGTGGTGCCGCTGTCGTCGGGCCCTGAATTGCTGATGACGGTGATGTCCGGGTACTTCGCCTCGATGGCGGCGCGGAACTCCTTGAAGCGGGCGAAGAACGCGTCGGGGAGGTTCTCCTCGTTGCCCACCTCCAGGTGGGTGAGGTGGAAGGGCTTCGGGTGGCCCATCGCGGCCCGCTTCCTGCCCCACTCCGAGGTCACCGGGCCGTTGGCGAACTCGATCAGGTCCAGGGTGTCCTGGACGTGCCGCTTCAGCAGCGCCGGATCGTCCGTCACCTTGTTCTCGCCGCACCCGGTGACCAGCGCGGGGACCACCGGCAGCGGCATCGCGCCGAGGTCCTCGGCGAACTGGAAGTACTCGTAGTAGCCGAGGCCGTAGGACTGGTTGTAGCCCCAGAAGTTGGCGTTGGTGGCGCGCTGCTCGACGGGGCCGATGGTGTCCTTCCACTGGTACGAGCGCTTGCGCTGGTAACCGGACGACTCGTCGTACCCCTGGTGGCTGCCGGTGTTGACCAGGCAGCCGCCGGGGAAGCGGACGAAGCCCGGACGCAGCGCGGCGATCTTCTCTGCGAGGTCCTTGCGCAGGCCGTTCGCGCGGCCCTTGTAGGTGTCGCGGGGAAAGAGGGAGATCATGTCGAGCGCGACGGGGGCACCGGACGCGACGGTGAGCCGGCCGGTGGCGGAGGTCCGGGTCGCGGTGAAGGACGCCGTGTACTTCGTCCAGCCGCCGCGCGCGGTGACCTTGCGGGCGCGCGTCAGCTCGCCGTCGGCGTCCTGGAGGGTGATGGTGAGGGCAGTGGCGCGCTCGGTGCGGGCCCAGAGCGAGAAGTCGTACCGCTCGCCCTTCCGTACCGCGATGCCGGTGCCGTATCCGGCGTTGGTGACGGACGAACCGCCGCCCAGGGAGAGGTAATTGCGGTTGCGCGCGTTCAGCCGGCCGTCGTCGTTCACCACCTTCGCGGAACCGGTCGTGTCCCACGAGGTCAGCGGCGTATAGGAGGCGTTGTCGGCGCGGTCGTACTCGAACGAGCGGTTCTGGACGAGCTCCGCGTACAGACCGCCGTCCGCCGCCCGGTTGATGTCCTCGAAGAAGACGCCGTACATGGTGGGGTCGATGGCCGGGCCCTGGCGGGCGGGATCGACGTCCAGGGTGTAGTCGGTGACGTCCGCCGCCGCCGGGGGAGCGGCGAGGGCGGGCACCGCGAGGGCGAGGGTCAGCGCTCCGGTGAGGAGGGTGAGCCGGCCGCGTCTTCGCGGCCGGGGCGGTGCGGCGGGTGCCGTGGTGGGCATGGTGCGCTCCTGACAAGCTGTTCGAAATGTCGGACAGTGCACGGGATATCGCCCGGTGAGAATGGCGTCCGCTCCGCCGCGCCGTCAACACCCCTGCGAATCCAGGGATTCCGTGCGAGGACCGTTGACACCGCTCCCTTCGTGGCATTACCTATCTCGCAGCATTTCGAACGTGTGACGAAATTTCGAACGCGAAGCAGTAGGACACCGCGAGCCGCGAAGGGGCACCTCCCGTGCGCATCACCGGAATCAGCACTCATGTCGTCGGGACGCCGTGGCGCAACCTGACCTACGTCCAGGTCCACACCGACGAGGGGCTCACCGGCGTCGGCGAGACCCGCATGCTCGGCCACACCGACGCGCTGCTCGGCTACCTCCGCGAGGCGGAGGCCAACCACATCGCGGGCTCCGACCCGTTCGCCGTCGAGGACCTGGTGCGCCGCATGAAGTACGGCGACTACGGGCGGGCCGGCGAGATCGTGATGTCCGGCATCGCGTGCGTGGAGATGGCCTGCTGGGACATCAAGGGCAAGGCGCTGGGGGTGCCCGTCTGGCAGCTGCTGGGCGGCAAGGTCACCGACAAGGTCAAGGCGTACGCCAACGGCTGGTACACCACCGAGCGCACCCCGGAGGCGTACCACAAGGCCGCGCAGGCGGTCGTGGAGCGCGGCTACCGGGCGCTGAAGATCGACCCGTTCGGCACCGGGCACTTCGAACTCGACCACGAGGAGACCGTGTACGCGGTCTCGCTGATCGAGGCGGTGCGGGATGCGATCGGTCCCGAGCGGGAGCTGATGCTGGAGATGCACGGACGGTTCAGCCCGGCCACCGCCGTCCGGCTCGCGCACGAGATGGCGCCCTTCAAGCCCGCCTGGCTGGAGGAGCCGGTACCGCCGGAGAACCTCAAGGCGCTGGAGAAGGTCGCCGCGAAGGTCGACATCCCGGTCGCCACCGGCGAGCGCATTCACGACCGCATCGAGTTCCGTGAGCTCTTCGAGTCGCAGGCCGCCGACATCATCCAGCCCGACGTCGGCCACCTCGGCGGCATCCTGGAGACCCGCAAGCTCGCCGCCACCGCCGAGACCCACTACATGCTGGTCGCGCCGCACAACGTCGGCGGCTCGGTGCTCACCGCCGCCTCCCTCCAGGTCGCCGGCTGCACCCCGAACTTCAAGATCCTGGAGCACTTCAACGACTTCGCCGACGCGGAGATCAAGAAGGTCGTGAAGGGCGCACCGCAGGTCGTCGACGGCTACTTCGCACTGCCCGACGCGCCGGGCCTGGGTGTCGAGCTGGACACCGACGCGGCCGCCGAATTCCCGCAGCAGCAGGCCCGGTTCGACCTCTGGGCCGAGGGCTGGGAGAAGCGCGACCCCACCGGGGCGGGCCGGTGACCGGCCGCGCGCTCGTCCTGGACGCGCCCGGCGCTCATCGTCTGACCGACGCGGCGCCCGCCGACCCCGGGCCCGGCGAGGTACGCATCGGAGTGCACGCGACCGGCGTCTGCGCTAGCGACCGCGAGCTGTACCGGGGCACGCGCCCGGCCGGGTACGTGCGGTATCCGGTGATCCCCGGGCACGAGTGGTCCGGCACGGTCGAGGCGGTCGGCGCCGGGGTACCGGAGGCCCTGCTCGGCCGGAAGACCGTCGGCGAGGGGTTCCGGAACTGCCAGGTGTGCGCCCGCTGTCACGCGGGCGAGACGACGCTGTGCACGGCCGGGTACGAGGAGACCGGCTTCACGCAGCCGGGCGCGATGGCCGACACGCTGGTGCTGCCCGCCCGGCTGCTGCACCCGCTCGCCGACGGCGCCGACCTCACGGCCGCCGCGCTCCTGGAGCCCGCGGCCTGCGTCGCGGCCGCCGCGCTGAAGGCGGAGGCGCGGCCGGGGGAGCGGGTGGCGGTGGTCGGCACGGGCACGCTCGGCATGATCGCCGTACAGTTCCTGGCCGCGGGGTCGCCCGGCGAGCTGCTGGTGGTCGGCCTGGGCCGGGACCGGGAGAAGCTCGCGCACGACTTCGGGGCGACCTCCTTCCGTACGGCGGACGAGCCGCTGCCGGACGACTTCGATGTGGTCATCGAGGCCGCGGGGTCGGCCGACGCGGCCCGCACCGCGGCCGGACTGCTCCGGCGCGGCGGCCGGCTGGTCCTCACCGGCCTCCCGGCACCGGGCGCGGCGGGTCTGGACCCCACGGACCTGGTCGTCCGCCAGACCGAGGTACGGACCGTCTTCGGCGCCCCGCCCGCCGCCTGGTCCCACGCCGTACGCGCCTTCGACGCCGGGCTGCTGGACCTGCTGCCGCTGGTCACCCACCGCCTGCCGCTGGAGGGCTTCGCCGAGGCGATGGCGCCGGGCGCCGGAAAGGTACTGCTGCACCCGTAGGCACCACCCCGCCCGGCCCGGCCGCCGCGTGCCCCGCCCCACCACCCGAAGGGAACCCCACCCATGCCCACCCGCAGACGAGCCGCCGCCCTGGCCGCCGTCCTCCTCATCGGCTCGCTCGCCGCCTGTGGCCAGGAGGCCCGCGGCGGCAGCCGGTACAAGCCCGACGCCGGCAAGGGCGGCACCATCGGCCTGGCGATGCCCACCAAGTCCTCCGAGCGGTGGATAGCCGACGGCAAGAACATGGCCGAGCAGTTCCGGAAGGCCGGGTACAAGACCGACCTCCAGTACGGCGACGACAAGGTCGAGAACCAGGTCGCGCAGATCGAGAACATGATCACCAAGGGGCACCGGCTGCTGGTGGTCGCGGCGATCAACGGCTCCGCGCTCACCGAGGTCCTCCAGCGCGCGCACGACGCGGGCATCCCCGTGATCTCGTACGACCGCCTCATCCTGGGCACGCCGTACGTCGACTACTACGCGTCCTTCGACAACGAGAAGGTCGGCCGCCTCCAAGGGCAGTACATCCTCGACCAGTTGAAGCTGAAGAAGCCCGACAAGGGCGCGCGTGAGCACTACAACATCGAACTGTTCGCCGGCTCGCCGAACGACAACAACACGAAGTACTTCTGGGGCGGGGCCATGAAGGTCCTCAAGCCCTACTTCGACTCCGGACAGCTCGTCGTGCGCAGCAAGCAGACGAAGATGAACCAGGCGACCACCCAGGACTGGAACGGCGGCATCGCGCAGAAGCGCATGGACGACCTCATCAGCAAGAGCTACGGCGACGAGAAGGTCGACGCGGTCCTCTCCCCGTACGACGGCATGTCGCTCGGCATCATCTCCGCGCTGAAGAGCGCCGGTTACAGCGGCAAGGACCTGCCGGTGGTCACCGGGCAGGACGCCGAGCTGGCCTCGGTGAAGTCCATCGCCCGGGGCGAGCAGACCCAGACGGTGTTCAAGGACACCCGCAAGCTCGCCAAGCAGGCCGTCCAGATGGGCGACGCGCTGCTGACCGGCAAGAAGCCGGAGGTCAACAACACCACCGACTACGACAACGGCAAGCGCGTCGTCCCGGCCTACCTCCTCAACCCCGTCTCCGTCGACAAGTCCAACACCGGGCTCCTCGTGGACGAGGGGTACTTCACGGCGGGACAGCTCAAGTGACGGGCCGCGACGCCATGCCGGACCGCCCCGTACCGGAGACGCGCCGCCCCGTACTGGAGATGCGCGGCATCACCAAGACCTTCCCCGGCGTCACGGCCCTCTCCGACGTGAACCTGACCGTACGAGCGGGCGAGATCCACGCCATCTGCGGGGAGAACGGCGCGGGCAAGTCGACGCTGATGAAGGTCCTCAGCGGGGTGCATCCGCACGGCAGCTACGAGGGCGAGATCCGCTTCGAGGGCGAGCCCGTGGCCTTCAAGGACATCAACGCCAGCGAGCGGCACGGCATCGTGATCATCCATCAGGAGCTGGCCCTCATCCCCTTCCTGTCCATCGCGGAGAACATCTTCCTCGGCAACGAGCAGGGCCGGCGCGGCATCATCGACTGGCCCACCACCCTCAGCGGCGCCGCGAAGCTGCTCAAGCGGGTGGGGCTGCGGGAGAACCCGCAGACCCCGGTCGCCGACATCGGCGTGGGCAAGCAGCAGCTCGTCGAGATCGCCAAGGCGCTGTCCAAGGAAGTACGGCTGCTCATCCTCGACGAGCCGACCGCGGCCCTCAACGACGAGGACAGCGCCACCCTGCTGAGCCTGATCCGGGAGCTGCGCGACCAGGGCATCGCCTGCATCATCATCTCCCACAAGCTGAACGAGATCCGGGAGATCGCCGACGCGGTGACGATCCTGCGCGACGGCCGCACCATCGAGACGCTGGCCGTGCGGGAGAGCCCGGAGGCCGCGCCGGAGCTGTCCGAGGACCGCATCATCCGCGGCATGGTCGGCCGCGACCTGGACCACCGCTTCCCCGACCGCACCGCGTACGAGGGCGACGACGCCGGGGAGATCGCGCTGTCCGTACGGGACTGGAGCGTGCGGCACCCCGTGGACCGGACCCGCAAGGTCGTCGACGGTGCGTCGCTGACCGTACGGCGCGGCGAGATCGTCGGCATCGCGGGCCTGATGGGCGCGGGCCGAACCGAACTCGCGATGTCCGTCTTCGGCCGCTCGTACGGGATCCACGAGGGCGGGACGGTGGCGGTCGGCGGCCGCGAGGTGAACACCGCCACCGTGCCCGACGCCATCGCCGCCGGCATCGCGTACGTCACCGAGGACCGCAAGCAGTACGGCCTGAACCTCATCGACACCATCCACCGCAACATCTCGCTGGCCTCGCTGCGCGGCATGACGCGCCGGGGCGCCGTGGACGAACACCACGAGCGGTCCGTCGCCGAGCGCTACCGCACCTCGATGAACATCAAGGCGCCCACGGTCTTCGAGCAGGTGGGGCGGCTCTCCGGCGGCAACCAGCAGAAGGTCGTGCTCAGCAAGTGGATCCACGCCGACCCCGACGTGCTGATCCTCGACGAGCCGACCCGCGGCATCGACGTCGGCGCCAAGTACGAGATCTACACCGTCATCGACCGGCTCGCGGCACAGGGCAAGGCGGTGCTCTTCATCTCCTCCGAACTGCCGGAGCTGCTCGGCATGTGCGACCGGATCTACACCATGGCCGAGGGCCGGCTGACCGGTGAGGTCGCCCGCGCCGATGCCACCCAGGAAGTCCTGATGCGCCAGATGACCATGAACAGAAGCTGAGGCCCGCGATGACGACCACGACCACCCCGCCCAAGGACTCCGACGCCGCGGTGCCGTCCGCCGTCCGCTCGGCCGGCGCGCTGCTGGTGCAGAGCGTGCGGAACAACATGCGCCAGTACGGCATGCTCACCGCGCTGGCCTTCATCGTCGTGCTGTTCCAGATATGGACCGACGGCACGCTGCTGCTGCCGAACAACGTCTCCAACCTGATCCAGCAGAACAGCTACATCCTGATCCTGGCCATGGGCATGATGATCGTCATCATCGCGGGCCACATCGACCTGTCCGTCGGCTCACTGGTCGCCTTCGTCGGCGCCATGTCGGCGGTGATGATGGTCAAACAGGACGTGCCCTGGGTCCTGGCACTGGTGCTGTCCCTGCTGATCGGCGCGGTCGCGGGCGCCTGGCAGGGCTTCTTCATCGCCTACGTCGGCATCCCGTCCTTCATCGTCACGCTGGCCGGCATGCTGCTCTTCCGCGGCCTGACGCAGATCGTGCTCGCGGGCCAGTCCCTCGCCCCGTTCCCCGAGGGCTTCCAGAACCTCGCCAAGGGCTTCATCCCCGAGATGGGCCCGTACACCCAGTACCACAACCCCACCCTGCTCCTCGGGCTCGCCGCCGTCGTCTTCCTGCTGCTGCGCGAGTGGCGCGACCGGCGCCGCCAGCTCGCCCTGGAGCTGGACGTGCTGCCCACCGGGCTGTGGGTCACCAAGTGCGTCGCGCTCACCGCCGCTGTCGTCGCCTTCACGCTGACCCTGGCGAGCTTCCACGGTGTGCCGGTCGTGATGCTCGTGATGTGCGCGCTGCTGCTCGCCCTCGGGTACGTCATGCGCAACGCGGTCATCGGCCGCCATGTGTACGCGCTGGGCGGCAACAAGGCCGCCGCGAAGCTCTCCGGCGTCAAGGACAAGCGCGTCACCTTCCTGGTCTTCGTGAACATGGGCCTGCTGGCGGCGCTCGCGGGCTGTGTGTACGCGGCGCGGCTGAACGCGGGCACCACGCAGGCCGGCCTGAACTTCGAACTGGAGGCGATCGCCGCCTCGTTCATCGGCGGCGCCTCGATGAGCGGTGGCGTCGGCACGGTGATGGGCGCCGTGATCGGCGGCCTCGTCCTCGGCGTCCTCAACAACGGCATGTCGCTGGTCGGCATCGGCACGGACTACCAGCAGGTCATCAAGGGCCTGGTGCTGCTCGCCGCGGTCGGCTTCGACATCTACAACAAGCGCAAGGCCGGTTCTTGACCTTCGAGGCATGAGGAGAGACTGCCCATGACGACCAGCAGACGTACGGTGATGGCCGCGGCGGCGGCCGGGGTGGCGGCCACCGCTCTCGGCACCGGACCCGCCTTCGCCGCGGCGCCCGCCTCCCGCGACGCCCGCCCGCACAAGGAACACTTCGGCACCCTCCCCGACGGCACCCGCGTCGACCGCTGGACGGTGGAGAGCGGCGGTACCCGGCTCGGCGTGCTGTCCTACGGCGGCATCGTCCAGACCCTGGAGATCCCCGACCGCCACGGCCGCCCGGCCAACGTGTCGCTCGGCTTCGGCGAACTCGCCCCCTACCTCACCGCGGGGACGTACTTCGGCGCCCTCATCGGCCGCTACGGCAACCGCATCGCGCGCGGCACCTTCACCCTCGACGGCCGGACGTACCACCTGCCGGTCAACGACGGCCCGAACAGCCTGCACGGCGGGGACCAGGGCTTCGACAAGCGGGTGTGGGACGTCGAGCCGTACGCCGGCGGGGACGGCAGCGGTCTCACTCTGCGGCGCGTCAGTCCGGACGGTGAGATGGGCTATCCCGGCACCCTGGCCGTCCGCGTCGACTACGTCCTCGACCGCCGCGGCGACCTCCGCATCTCGTACGAGGCGACGACGGACAAGGCCACGGTCGTCAACCTCACCAACCACACCTACTTCAACCTGGCGGGCGAGGGCACCGGCGACGTCCTCGGGCACACCCTGCGGATCGCCGCGTCCCGCTACACGCCCGTCGACGACACCCTCATCCCCACCGGCGAACTGCCGAAGGTGGCAGGCACCCCCTTCGACTTCCGCCGGGCCAAGCCGATCGGCCGGGACATCCGCCAGGGCCATCAGCAGCTGGTCTTCGGCGGCGGCTACGACCACAACTTCGTACTGGACAAGGGCGTCACGGCCACCCCGGAGTACGCCGTGACCCTCGCCCACCCGGCGTCGGGCCGCGTCATGGACATCGCCACCACCGAACCCGGCGTGCAGTTCTACAGCGGCAACGGCCTGGACGGCACGCTGCGCGGCACCTCGGGCGCGCTCTACCGGCAGGCCGACGGCCTCTGCCTGGAGACCCAGCACTTCCCCGATTCGCCCAACCGGCCGTCCTTCCCCGCCACCGTGCTGCGCCCGGGACAGACCTACCGGACGACGACCGTGCACTCCTTCGGGGTGCGCTGACCCGACGGCGGCCGTGGGGGAGAATGGGAGTTCGACCCGCGGTAGGAGAACGAACCGGAATGCCCCCAGCCGACCTCCAGGCGAACTGCGCACAGTGCTTCGGCCTGTGCTGCGTCGCGCTGCCCTTCGCCGCGTCGAACGACTTCGCGGCGGACAAGGACGCCGGTACGCCGTGCACAAACCTTCAGGCGGACTTCCGCTGCGGCATCCACGCGCAGCTGCGGGACAAGGGCTTCCGCGGCTGTACGGTCTTCGACTGCTTCGGCGCCGGCCAGCAGGTCTCGCAGGTGACGTTCGGCGGCCGGGACTGGCGGCAGCACCCGGACACCGCCCGGCAGATGTTCGCGGTCTTCCCGGTGATGCGGCAGCTGCACGAACTGCTCGCGTACGTGACGGAGGCGCTGGACCGGCCGGAGGCCCGGCCCGCGCACGAGGGGCTCCGCACCGCGCAGGCGGATCTGGAACGGCTCACGCTCAGCCCCGCCGACGTACTGGCGGAGCTGGACACCGAGGCGGTCCGCCAGGAGGTCAACGCGCTGCTGCTGCGCGCCGGGGAGCTGATACGCAACGCCGTCCCCGGCAAGAAGAAGAACCACCGCGGCGCCGACCTGTTCGGCGCCCGGCTGAACAAGGCGAAGCTCCAGGGCGCCTGCCTCCGGGGCGCCTGCCTGATCGCGGCCGACCTGTCCGGCGCCGACCTCCGCTCCGCCGACCTGATCGGCGCGGACCTCCGTGACGCGGACCTGTCCGGCGCCGACCTCACCGACGCCGTCTTCCTCACCCAGTCCCAGCTGAACGCGGCGAGGGGCGACGCCGGTACCAAGCTGCCCGCGTCCCTGGTGCACCCCGCCCACTGGCAGGCGTAGCCGCCCAGGTCAGGCCGTCAGCGCCGCCGTCGGACGGCGCAGTGTTTCCGCGTAGCGCAGGGCCAGGAGGTGGGCCAGTTCCGGGGCCGGGCCCAGGACGTCGGCGAGGAGGTCGGCGCTCGCCTCCCGGGCCCCGGCGACGATGCGGTCCGGGAGGCGGCCCGGGGCGATGACGTACGGGGCGACGGCGACCCGCGCGGCGCCCGCGGCTCGGAGTTCCCGTACGGCGTCCTCCGTGCGGGGAAGGGATGCGGAGGCGAACGCAGGCCGCACGGCATACCAACCAGTGGTACGCCGCCACTCCCGCGCGATTTCAGCGATCACTGCGATCGCCTCCGGGTCTGAAGAGCCTGCCGAGGCCAGTACGACCCCGGTCGAGGCACGGTCGGCGGGGGCGAGCCCCGCCTCGGTGAGCCGCCGCTCCAGCGCGCCCACCAGCAGGGGGGCGGGGCCGAGGACCTCGGCCTGCTGGACGCTCAGGCGGGGCAGCCGCGCGCAGGTCTCGCGCAGCACGGAAGGGATGTCGGTCTTGGCGTGGAAGGCGCGGGTGAGCAGCAGCGGCTGCGCCACCACCTCCCGTACGCCGTCCGCGTGCAGCCGCTCCAGTACCTGCGGCACGCTCGGCGCGTTGAAGTCCAGGTAGCCGACCTCGACGCGGAGCTCCGGGTGGAGCGACCGGACGCGCTCGCACAGCGCGCCGACGGTCGCCGCGTGCCGCGGATCCCGGCTGCCGTGCGCGACGACCAGCAGCGCCGGCCGCTCGCGCAGCCCGCACCGGCCGGCGGCCGAGGCGGTGCCGGACGTGGGGGCGAGCAGATGGGGACGCATGGCGCTTCCGTTCGGAGGATTCGGTGGGTGTCAGCGGGCGTTGGGGAGCAGTCCGCGGCTGCGCAGCACGCGGCGCTCGACGGGGGCGAAGATCAGCAGCTCGATGCCGATGCCGACGACCAGGATGAGCAGGATCGCGGCGAGCACGAGGGACATGTCGGAGCCGACGCGGCCCTGGTCGAGGAGCTGGCCGAGGCCCGCGCCGAGGTCCGGCGAGGTGGCGATCAGCTCGGCGGCCATCAGCGAGCGCCAGGAGAACGCCCAGCCCTGCTTGAGGCCGGAGATGTACCCGGGCAGCGCGGCGGGCAGCAGGACGTGCCGTACGCCCTTCATGCCGGTCGCGCCGATCGTGCGGCCCGCGCGCAGGAAGAGCGGCGGGATCTGGTCCACGCCCGAGATCAGGCCGTTGGCGATGGACGGCACCGCGCCCAGCAGCACGACCGCGTAGATCGTGGCGTCGGTGATGCCGAACCAGATGATCGCGGCGGGCACCCAGGCCACGGAGGGGAGGGACTGCAGACCCGAGAGGATCGGGCCGATGGCGGCGCGCACGGGGCGTACGCGGGCCACCAGCAGGCCCAGCGGCGTGCCGATGACCAGCGAGGCGGCGAAGCCGAGCGCGCCGCGCGAGACCGACTCCCAGACGTAGCTGAGGAGCGTGCCCTCCAGCCACTTCTCCCGCAGCGAGCCCCAGACGTCCAGCGGGCTCGGCAGCTGGTAGTGCGCCTTGAGCTCGAAGTGGTACGCGAGCTGCCAGAGCATCAGCACGATCAGGACGGCGACGACGGGCGGCACGACCTTGGAGAGCAGCGTGCGCAGCACGGGCGGCCGGCTGACGGCCTGCGTCTCCAGCGCGTCGAGCCCGGCCTCCAGGCCCGCGGTCTCGCTGCCGCGCGCGTCCGCCGCCTTGGCGTCGGCCGCGTTGCGGGTGTCGGTGGTGGTCTCAGTGCTGGCCATGGCGGCGGATCTCCCCACGGAGCTGTTCGGTGATCTCTACGGAGAGCTCGGCGACGGCGGCGTCCTCGATGCGGCGCGGCTGCGGGATGTCGACCTGCCACTCGCGGGCGACCCGGCCGGGCCGCGAGGACAGCAGCAGGACGCGCTCCGCGAGCCGGACCGCCTCGCGGACGTTGTGCGTGACGAAGAGGACGGACAGGTTCGTCTCTTCCCAGATGCGGGTCAGCTCGTCGTGCAGCACGTCACGGGTGATGGCGTCCAGCGCGGCGAACGGCTCGTCCATCAGCAGCAGCCCGCTGTCCTGGGCGAGCGCGCGGGCCATCGCGACCCGCTGCCGCATGCCGCCGGACAGCTCGTGCACGCGCTTGCCGTACGCGCCCTTCAGCCGTACCAGCTCCAGCAGCCGTTCGGCCTCGTCGCGGCGGTCGGCGCGCGGCGTGCCGCGCAGCTTCAGGGCCAGTTCGATGTTCTTGCCGGCGGTGAGCCAGGGGAAGAGCGCGTGCTCCTGGAACATCAGGGCCGGGCGGCTGCCGGGCACGTCGATGGTCCCGGCGGTGGGCTTGTCGAGCCCGGCGACGAGGTTGAGCAGCGTGGACTTGCCGCAGCCCGAGGCGCCCAGGAGGCAGACGAACTCGCCCGGCGCGACATCGACCGTGATGTCGTCCAGTACGTGCTGCTGCGCGCCGGCGCGGCCGAAGGACTTCGAGACGTGGTCGATACGCGCCGCGTAGCCCGCCGTCTCCTGCGCGCCGGCCGTGGCGGCCTGCTTCGTGAGGGTAGGGGTCGTCATCGGTGTCACCTCCTGGGAAACGTACGGATCGATCGGTTACTGCGCGCCGAGTCCGGCGGCGCCGACCGGGGGCCTGCCCTCGGCCTTGAGGACCTTGTTGAGCAGCCGGAGGTCGTAGATGCCGTGCAGGTCGGGCTTCTTGAGCAGTCCGGACGTGACCGCGTGCTGTGCCTCGTCCTTGAGGGTGGAGGCCAGCGGGTCGTCGGTGACCTCGACGTTCCGGAAGGCGGAGTTGAGCACCTTGTCGGACAGCCGGGTGCCGGAGACCTTGGGGTCGGCGAGCGAGTCGTTGACCGCCTGCGCGGCCTCGCCCGGGTGGCCCTTGATCCAGTCGTTGGTCTTGACCGAGCCGCGCAGCACCGCCTCGACGGCCTTGGGGTGCTCCTTGAGGAACCGCTGGGAGACGATCATGTTCGTGATGACGAACTTGCCGTCCTTCCACAGCTGCTTCTCGTCCAGCAGCGTGCGGCCGCCCTCGGCGACCAGCTTGGACGCGGTCGGCTCGGGCACCCACGCGCCGTCCACGCCGCCCTGCCGGAAGGTGTTCGGGATCTCCTTGTTGTCCTGCCGGAGGACCCCGACCTCGCCCTTACCGGTGTCCGGGTCGACCTGGTACCCCTTCTCGTGCAGGTAGTTCAGGAGCGCGACGTCCTGGGTGTTGCCGAGCTGCGGTGTGGCGATCCGCTTGCCCTTCAGGTCCTTCAGGGACTTGATCTTCTTGGGGTTCACCACCAGCGAGACGCCGCCGGACGTCGAACCGCCGATGATCTTCAGGTTCTTGCCGTGCGACTGCACGTACCCGTTGATTGCGGGCGACGGGCCGATCCAGCCGATGTCGATCGTCCCCGCGTTCAGCGCCTCGATCTCCGAGGGGCCCGCATTGAAGATGTACGGCTTGACCTGCGTGCCGCCCAGCTCCTTCTGGACGAAGCCCTTCTGCCGGTCCACCATCGGCGTCGCGTGCGTGACGTTGCCGAAGTACCCGACCTTGACCGAGTCCAGGCCGTCGGTCTTCGGGCCCTTCGCGGCCACCGGCTTGGTGCTCTTCGGCGCCTTGGAGCCGTAACCGCAGGCCCCCAGCGCCCCGATCAGCAGCGGGACGGTGGCGGCCGCCGCCAGCAGGCGGCGGGCGGTGGAGCGGGGGCGAGCGGCAGGCAGCACGGGAGAGGGTCCTCTCGGTGGCGGGGTGCGCCCCTAAGGCGCACCCGGCAGGTCAGCGGATCTTCGGAAAGGCCGGGCGAGGGAGTCGAGGTGAGGCATCGTCAGCACACACATCGGCCGACTCCGCCCTGCCCGCTGCCGAGGGCGCCGCTGCCGATCCGGCCGCCCTCCTTCGCGAACGTCGAGAACGCCTCGCCCGCCATGATCAGAAGTCCCAGCCCTCGTCGTCGGCCTCGGTCTTCACCGGCTCCGGCGCGGCGAAGGACTCGCCGACCATGCCCGCGGTGAGCGTGGTGCCGTCGTTCGGGTCGATCAGGATGAACGAACCGGTGCGCCGCGAGTCGGCGTAGGAGTCGACCGGCAGCGGCTCGGCGGTACGGATCTTGACGCGGCCGATGTCGTTGGCGACCAGCTGACCCGGGTGCGGGTGCAGCGACAGGTCGGCGAGGGTCAGCCGGGACGGGATGTCCTTGACGATCGCCTTGACCGTACGGGTGCCGTGCTTGAGCAGGACCCGGTGGCCGACGGTGAGCGGGTGGTCGGCCACGTGGCAGACGGTCGCCTCGATGTCCTGCGTGGTCGCGGGCGCGTCCGGGGTCGGCACGATCAGATCGCCGCGCGAGATGTCGATGTCGTCCTCCAGCAGGAGGGTGACCGACTGCGGGGTCCAGGCGGCGTCGACCGGCTTGCCGAGCAGGTCGATCCCGCTGATCTTCGACTTCTTGCCGGAGGGCAGCACGGTGACGTCGTCGCCGACGCGGAACGTGCCGGCCGCGATCTGGCCCGCGTAACCCCGGTAGTCGGGGAGCTCGGGGGTCTGCGGGCGGATGACGACCTGCACGGGCAGCCGGGCGTGGCAGTGCGCCATGTCGTGGCTGACCGCGACGGTCTCCAGGTGCTCCAGGACCGTCGGGCCGCCGTACCAGTCCATGTTCGCGGACGGATCCACGACGTTGTCACCGGCGAGCGCGGAGATCGGGATCGCGGTGATCTCGGGGACGCCCAGCTCGCCGGCGTACGCGGTGAACTCCTCGGCGATCTTCGCGAAAACCGTCTCCTCGTAGTCGACGAGGTCCATCTTGTTGACGGCGAGGACGACATGCGGGACGCGGAGCAGCGCGGCGATCGCGGCGTGCCGGCGGGTCTGCTCGACGACACCGTTACGGGCGTCGACGAGGATCACCGTCAGCTCGGCGGTGGACGCGCCGGTGACCATGTTGCGGGTGTACTGCACATGGCCCGGGGTGTCGGCCAGGATGAACCGGCGCCGGGGCGTGGCGAAGTAGCGGTAGGCGACATCGATGGTGATGCCCTGCTCGCGCTCGGCGCGCAGCCCGTCGGTGAGCAGCGCCAGGTCGGGCGCTTCCTGACCGCGGTTGCGGGAGGCGTGCTCGACGGCCTCCAGCTGGTCGGTGAGGACCGACTTGGAGTCGTGCAGCAGCCGCCCCACCAGGGTCGACTTTCCGTCGTCGACGGAGCCGGCGGTGGCGAACCGCAGCAGGGTGGTCTCCGCGAGAACCTCGCTCGTGATCGTGGTCATGGTTAGAAGTACCCCTCGCGCTTGCGGTCTTCCATCGCGGCCTCGGACATCTTGTCGTCGGCCCGGGTCGCGCCCCGCTCGGTGAGCCGGGAGGCGGCGATCTCGGTGATCACGGCTTCCAGCGTCGTCGCGTCGGAGTCGACGGCGCCGGTGCAGGACATGTCGCCGACGGTGCGGTAGCGGACCTGGCGGGTCTCGACGGTCTCGCCGTCCTTGGGGCCGCCCCACTCGCCGGCCGTCAGCCACATGCCGCTGCGCCGGAAGACCTCACGCTTGTGGGCGAAGTAGATCTGGGGCAGTTCGATGCCCTCGCGGGCGATGTACTGCCACACGTCCAGCTCGGTCCAGTTGGACAGCGGGAACACGCGGACGTGCTCGCCGGGAGCGTGCCGGCCGTTGTAGAGCTGCCACAGCTCGGGACGCTGACGGCGCGGGTCCCACTGGGAGAACTCGTCGCGCAGCGAGAACACCCGCTCCTTGGCCCGGGCCTTCTCCTCGTCGCGTCGCCCGCCGCCGAACACGGCGTCGAAGCGGTGCTGCTGGATGGCCTCGGTCAGCGGCACGGTCTGCAGCGGGTTACGGGTGCCGTCCGGGCGCTCCTTGAGGACGCCGCGGTCGATGTACTCCTGTACGGACGCGACGTGCAGCCGCAGCCCGTGCTTCTCGACCGTACGGTCCCGGTACTCCAGGACCTCCGGGAAGTTGTGCCCGGTGTCCACGTGCAGCAGGGAGAACGGCACCGGCGCGGGCGCGAACGCCTTCAGCGCCAGGTGCAGCATGACGATGGAGTCCTTGCCACCGGAGAAGAGGATCACCGGCCGCTCGAACTCGCCCGCCACCTCGCGGAAGATGTGCACGGCCTCCGACTCCAGCGCGTCCAGGTGGGACAGCGCGTACGGAGAGTCGTCGCCCTCCGGGACCGGACCGGTACCGGTGCGGGTGGTTGCTGCGGTCGTCATGCCAGTCCCCTTTCGGTGAGCAGCGCGTGCAGCGCCGCCGCGGACTCCTGCACGGTCTGGGTGTGCGACTCGATCCGCAGATCGGGCGACTCGGGAGCCTCGTACGGGTCGTCGACGCCGGTCAGCCCGGAGATCTCGCCCGCCGCCTGCTTGGCGTACAGGCCCTTCACATCGCGCTCGGAGCACACCTCGACGGGCGTCGCCACGTGCACCTCCAGGTAGGGGGTGCCCTCGGTCTGGTGGCGCTTGCGCACCGCCTCCCGGCTGTCCGCGTACGGCGCGATCACCGGCACCAGCGCCTTGACGCCGTTGCTGGCCAGCAGCTCGGCGACGAAGCCGATGCGCTGGACGTTGGTGTGCCGGTCCTCCCGGCTGAAGCCGAGGCCCGCGGAGAGGAACTCCCGGATCTCGTCGCCGTCGAGCACCTCGACGCGGTGGCCCTCGCCGCGCAGCTTCCCGGCCAGTTCGTGCGCGATGGTCGTCTTGCCCGCGCTCGGCAGACCGGTCAGCCAGATCGTGGCGCCCGTCATGGATATCTCCTGAGTGTCCGTCATCGTGCGTGCCGCGCTATCCGTGCAGTCCGCACTCGGTCTTGTTGCTGCCGGCCCAGCGGCCGGCCCTGACGTCCTCGCCCTCCAGCACGCGCCGCGTGCAGGGGGCGCAGCCGACCGAGGCGTAGCCGTCCTGGAGCAGCGGGTTGGTGAGCACGCCGTGCTCGGTGACGTAGGCGTCCACGTCGGCCTGCGTCCACTTCGCGATCGGCGAGACCTTCACCTTCTGCCGCTTGGCGTCCCAGCCGACGACCGGGGTGTTCGCCCGGGTGGGCGACTCGTCCCGGCGCAGGCCCGTCGCCCACGCGTCGTACGCCGTCAGGCCCTCTTCGAGCGGCTTGACCTTGCGCAGCGCGCAGCACAGGTCCGGGTTGCGGTCGTGCAGCTTCGGCCCGTGCTCGGCGTCCTGCTCGGCCACAGTCTGACGCGGCGTCAGGGTGATGACGTTGACGTCCATCACCTCCGCGACCGCGTCCCGGGTGCCGAGGGTCTCCGGGAAGTGGTAGCCGGTGTCCAGGAACACCACGTCCACGCCGGGGTAGGCCCGCGAGGCCAGGTGCGCGACGACCGCGTCCTCCATCGAGGAGGTGACGCAGAAGCGCGGACCGAAGGTCTCGGCGGCCCACTTGAGGATCTCCAGCGCCGAGGCGTCCTCCAGGTCGCGGCCCGCCTGCTCGGCGAGCGCCTGAAGGTCTTCGGCGCGTGCGGACTGGTGCGCGTCGGTTGCGGTGGTCACTGGGTACCTCCGTCGGTGGCGGGGGAGCCGGCGGCCCCCGGGCTCAGCAGGCCGAGGAACTTCAGCCGGAAGGCCCGGCTGCAGGACCGGCATTCCCAGGCCCCGTGGCCTTCTTCCGAAGGCCGCAGGTCCTCGTCCCCGCAGTAGGGGCAGAAGAACGGAGCGGCACGCTCACTCACTTGAGAGCACCCTCTTCGGCGCGGGCCGCCCACTGGGCGAACCGCTCGCCGTCGGTGCGCTCCGCCTCGAAGTTGCGCAGCACCCGCTCGACGTAGTCGGGGAGCTCGTCGGCGGTGACCTTCAGGCCGCGGACCTTGCGGCCGAAGCCGGCCTCCAGGGCCAGCGCGCCGCCCAGGTGCACCTGGTAGCCCTCGACCTGGTTGCCGTCGTCGTCCAGGACCAGCTGGCCCTTGAGACCGATGTCCGCGGTCTGGATACGGGCGCAGGCGTTCGGGCAGCCGTTGAGGTTGATGGTGATCGGCTCCTGGAACTCCGGCATCCGGCGCTCCAGCTCGTCGATGAGGGACGCGCCGCGGCCCTTGGTCTCGACGATGGCCAGCTTGCAGAACTCGATGCCGGTGCAGGCCATCGTGCCGCGCCGGAACGGCGAGGGCTTGACCTGGAAGTCCAGCGCCTCCAGCCCGGCGACCAGCGAGTCGACCTGGTCCTCGGTCACGTCGAGGATGATCATCTTCTGCTCGACCGTGGTGTTCAGCCGGTCCGAGCCGTGCTCGGCGGCCAGCTCGGCGAGCTTGGTGAGGGTCTTGCCGTCGACGCGGCCGACGCGCGGCGCGAAGCCCACGTAGAAGCGGCCGTCCTGCTGCTTGTGGACGCCGATGTGGTCGCGCCACTTGGAGGAGGGCGCCTCGGGCGCGGGGCCGTCGATCAGCTTCCGCTTCAGGTACTCGTCCTCCAGCACCTGCCGGAACTTCTCGATGCCCCAGTCGGCGACCAGGAACTTCAGGCGGGCGCGGTTGCGCAGCCGGCGGTAGCCGTAGTCACGGAAGATGCCGACGACACCGGCCCACACGTCCGCGACCTCGTCCAGCGGGACCCAGGCGCCCACGCGCTGCGCGAGCTTGGGGTTGGTGGACAGGCCGCCGCCGACCCAGAGGTCGAAGCCGGGGCCGTGCTCGGGGTGGTTCACGCCGACGAACGCCACGTCGTTGATCTCGTGGACCACATCCTGGACAGGGGATCCCGAGACCGCGGTCTTGAACTTGCGCGGCAGGTTGGAGAACTCCTTGCTGCCGATGTAGCGCTCGTGGATCTCGTTCACGGCCGGGGTGCCGTCGATGATCTCGTCGGCGGCGATGCCGGCCACCGGGGAGCCGATGATCACACGCGGGCAGTCGCCGCACGCCTCGGTCGTGGACAGCCCGACGGACTCCAGCTTCTCCCAGATCGCGGGCACGTCCTCGATGCGTACCCAGTGCAGCTGGATGTTCTGCCGGTCGGTGATGTCCGCGGTGCCGCGGGCGTACTGCTCGGAGACCTCGCCGATGGCGCGCAGCTGGGCGACGGTCAGCCGGCCGCCGTCCACGCGCACGCGCATCATGAAGTACTTGTCCTCCAGCTCCTCCGGCTCCAGGACCGCGGTCTTGCCGCCGTCGATGCCGGGCTGACGCTGGGTGTACAGGCCCCACCAGCGCATACGGCCGCGCAGGTCGTTGGGGTCGATGGAGTCGAAGCCGCGCTTGGAGTAGATCGTCTCAATGCGTGTCCGCACATTGAGACCGTCATCGTCCTTCTTGAACTGCTCGTTGCCGTTGAGCGGAGTGAAGTGACCAACGGCCCACTGCCCCTCGCCGCGGTGGCGTCCGGCCTTGCGGCGGGTCGTGGCGGGGCGTTCCGGAGTGGCGGCCATGGTGATACGTCCTTCTCGGCGGCTGCAGGGGATGCGGTTTCAGGCAAGGTTGCACCCACTGTGACCTGCGAAGACGTGCCGGATCGCGACGCGTGGCAGCGCGCCTTGGCATGACTTGCCGGATCAGGGGTGGTCGCACGTCCGCGACGATGGGGACGGCGGGAAAGTCGGTGGAGCTGGGTGCTGTCAGGGGTTACCGGTCAGAGTCGCCGACCCCTGTGGGTACAGCGTCAGCGCGCCTGACAGATGGCGCTGGACACGCGCGCAAGGTCGACGTGGCGCCGACTCACCAAGGCAATTCCAGCTCGAGACATGACGGAAGCGTGTCACGACGGTCTTGGACCAGTCCACCGTCGTCCAGAATGCGGACGAGTATGTCTTAAGAGGTGAGACATTGTGGCGCCGGTCACGTTCCGCTTGCCGTGACCGGCGCTCACGGCGCGGCTCAGGCGCCGGGCCAGGGGCCCGGCGCCGCCATCTCGGGTTCCTCCGTCACGGTCGTGTCGTACACCCGGAACCCGCGGCGCTGGTAGTTGGCCATCGCATACTCGCCGTCCTTGCTGCAGGTGTGCACCCACACCCGCTTCGTCGGCTCGCACTCCGGCCGCCGATCGGCCAGGTCCCAGGCGCGCGCGATGCCGTACGAGAGCAGGTGGCCGCCGATCCGCCGGCCGCGGAACGCCGGGATCAGGCCGAAGTAGACGATCTCCACCGAGGCGTCCGGCCGGGCCTGCAGCTCGATGAACCCGGCCGGCGTCCCCCGCTCGTACGCCACCCATGTCTCCGTACCGGGCTGTCCCAGGTGCTCCGCCCACTCCGCGTACGTCCACGGCAGCCGGTCCGTCCAGGTCACGTCCCCGCCCACCGCCGTGTACAGGAACCGGCTGAACTCGGGCAGCGGCGTCCCGGACAGGACGATCCGGACCTCCTGCTCGGCGGGCGGCTCGGCGGCGGGCACGAGGTCCGCCGGGGCGGTCTGCTCCAGGTACCAGGTGGTGACAGTCTCGGTCATGGCCGTCACCCAATCATGGCGCGGGCGGCCAGCACGGCCGGGGCCGTGGAGTGGGGGAGGAGGTCGGTGGGGCGGGCAGGACGGCGGAGCTCGACGTCGACCTCGTCGGCGAAGCGGTACGGGCGGTGCGAAAGAACGCAGCCGAGGGTGCGGCGCAGCCGGGAGAGTTCCGCGCGGACCGTCGCCGTGCGGCGGTCGTCCCCGAACAGGTCGCGGGCCAGCTGCGCCGAGGTGCGGCCCTCGGGGTGGACGGCGAGGGTGAAGAGCAGCTCGGCATGGCGCGGACTCAGCTCGTGCGTCCAGCTGCCGGCCGGTCCGCCGACCGTCACCGTCCAGCCGGCCCGGCCGCTGAGGTCCAGCACCACCCGGCTCGGTGCGGGCCCCGGCGGCCCCTCCTTCCCGATCCGTACCAGCCAGCCGCCCGGCAGCGGCTCCAGCGCGCAGGCGCCGTACCGCGGCAGCCACAGCGGGCCGGCCTGCGGCGACCTGGGCAGCGGGATCCGCGCGGGCGGCGCCGTGCCGGTGGCCGCGGCCGTCCAGCCGTCCCGGTCCACGGCCAGTGCCCGCCCGCCCAGCCGCGCGAGCAGCGGCGCGGCGCTCGTCCGCAGCCGGTCCAGCGCGGCCAGATGCCGGTTGCGCTCCTCGCACTCGGCGAGGCGGGCGACCGCGGAGACCAGCGAGAGAGTGGTGGGGTGGAAGGAGTGCGCCGGGCCGCTGAGGTCCACCACGCCCAGCAGCCGCCCGTCGCGCGGATCGTGCAGCGGGGCCCCGGCGCAGGTCCACTGGTGGTGGGTGCGGACGTAGTGCTCGGCGGAGTGCACCAGGACCGGGGCGCGGGTCACCAGCGCCGTACCGATGCCGTTCGTGCCGACCACGTCCTCGGTCCAGTCGGCGCCCGGTTCAAACCCGTGCCGGTCGGCCATCCGGCGCACCGGCGCCGCGCCCTCCCGCCACAGCACCCGGCCCTCGGAGTCGGTCACCACCAGGATCTGCTGCGCGGCGTCCGCGGCCGGGAGGAGATGGGAGTGCAGTACGGGCAGCAGCCGCAGCAGCTGCGAGCGGTGCCGGCGCTCCTCCAGCTCGGCCAGGGACAGCGGCCGCGCGCGGCGGTCCCGGTCGGGGTCGAGGCCGGTGCCGATGACCCGCCGCCAGGATTCCCCGATCACGGTGCGGGGGCCGTCGGGCGGCTCGTCCCCCGCGAGGGTGGCCTCCCGTACGGAAGCCAGCCGGCGGGCCGTTTCCTGGGGGTCCAGCGCCGCTGCCAGGACGGGGGTCTTGGTCCTGTCGTGGTGCCGTGTGCTCAACGTCGCTCCGCTTGTGCTGTTTTGGGGTATCGCCGCGGCCCATCGTGCCGGGGCCGGGGCCCGGCGGAGTGCGGAACCGGCAGATCCGTTGCAACGTCGTGCAACGATTGCCACTCCTGATATGAGGGGAAAGGCTGGGCGCGGGTCGGAAGCGGTGCCGAGTCGGCGCGGCACCGCTTCCGTGCCGGATGCCGCCTCCGGTGCGTGGGCCGTCGCCGCCCCGCCGGATACGGTGGCGAGGTGCAGCCAGCGAACGAACCAGCCGAGCGCCCCACGGGCCGTCTGCACAGGGCTCGCGTCCTGTACCGCCACGTATCGAAACGACGCCTCGGGTGGCTGCTGCTCAAGGACACCGTGCACTCCTGCGTGGAGTACCGCGTCACCGGTCTCGCCGCCGAAGCCGCCTTCTTCTGCCTGCTCTCGCTGCCCCCGCTGTTCCTCGGCCTCATCGGGCTGCTGGGCTATCTGGAGCCGTGGATCGGCCACGACACGATCGACACCATCCGGGCGAACATCCTCACCGCGTCCGCGACCGTGCTGTCCGACAAGGGCGTCGACGAGATCGCCCGGCCGCTGCTGGACGACATCTTCCGGGGCGGCCGCCCGGACGTCATCTCGATCGGCTTCGCCATCGCCCTGTGGTCGGGCTCGCGCGCGCTGAACGTCTTCGTCGACACGATCACGATCATGTACGGGCTGGAGGGCAAGCGCGGCATCGTCGCCACCCGCCTGCTGGCGTTCCTCCTCTACCTCGTCGCCCTCGTGCTCGGCGCGATCGCGCTGCCCCTGATGGTCGCGGGCCCGGACACCGTGGTGCATCTGCTGCCCGCCAGCGAGGACGCCGTCCGGGCGCTGTACTGGCCTGTCGTCCTGGTGCTCTCGGTCGTCTTCCTCACGACGCTGTACCACGTGTCCGTACCGGTCCGCTCGCCCTGGCAGGAGGACATCCCCGGCGCGGTGGTCGCGCTCGCGATGTGGCTGCTGGGGAGCCTGCTGCTGCGCGTCTACCTCGCCTCCACGGTCGAGGGCCCGACCATCTACGGCTCGCTCGCCGCACCCGTCGCGGTCCTCCTGTGGATCGGCGTCTCGGCCTTCGCGGTACTGGTCGGCGCGGCGGTCAACGCGGCGCTGGACCGGGTCTGGCCCTCGCTGGAGACCGCGGCGGGCCGCGCGGAGCGCGAGGAACGCCGCCGCGCGGAGGCCGAACTGCTGCGCGACGCGCGGGAGGAGGCGGAGAGCGCGGACGAACTGGACGACGGGCCGGGGCCGCAGGAGGAACCGAAGAAGGAGTGACCGTGCACAGTTCCCCGCGCCCTTCAGGGACGCGGGGAACCGCGCGAGCAACCCGCGGGGCGGCGCGGTCGGCCGACGACCGGACCACCCACGGCGCAACGTCCGTCAGATCAAATCCATCGCCGCCACCTCGTCCGGGCGGCCGTAGCTGACCGGGCCCTGGAAGCGGTGCCGGGCCGTGGCGAACCACCACACCGTGGCGATGACCAGTACCACCGCCAGCGCGATCGGCGCGTAGTTGAACGAGCCGGGCGTGATGGGGGACGCCTGCGGCAGCATGAACAGCACGTTGCTCAGCACGATCCAGACCACCGCGACCGCCGCGACGGGCTTGCCCCAGCGGCCAAGGTTCCACGGCCCCGGCTCGAAGGTGTCCAGCCGCAGCCGCAGGAAGATCGGCACGCCGTACGCGAGGAACAGCCCGACGACGTTGACGCTGACGATGGCGGTGAAGGCGGTGTGCGACCACCAGCCGGGGATCACCAGCACCAGCGAGCAGGCCGCGGCGAGCCAGACCGCCTTGACGGGCGTACGGGTCCGCGCGGAGACCGAGTGCCACCACCGCGAGCCGGGCATCGCGCCGTCCCGCGAAAAGGCAAAGATCTGGCGGGTGTTGCTCGTCATATTGGCCAGCCCGCAGAAGAGCATCGCGCCGATGACGATCAGCAGCAGGAACTTGGCGGTGCCGGTGCCGAGCGCGTCGATGAGAATCTGTACGGGCGGTGCGTCAGCGCCCGCTTCCGCTGTGTAATCACGTATCGCGTAGACCAGGGCCAGCATGAGGATCAGACCGGCGACGGCGGAGTAGCTGATCGCCCGCATGATTCCCTTCGGCGCGTTGACGGTGGCGCCCACCGTTTCTTCCGACATATGGAAACTGCCGTCGAATCCGGTGAACGTCCAGCTGGTGACGAGCAGGCCCAGCAGCGCGCCGTAAAGCCCGTTCGTGAAGCCGGTGTTGTTGGCGAAATGCGTCACGAACGAGGCCGGCTGGTGGTGTTCGGGCAGCACGGTCAGCGCCACGACGATGACCACCATCCCCACCAGCAGCCACCACACCGAGATCCGGTTCAAGATGGCGACCAGGTGCACGGTGTAGGTGTTGGCCAGCGCCTGGACCAGCAGGATCGCCGCCGTGATGAGGACCGTGCGCTGCTCGGAGACCTGGTAGGACGGCCACTGCAGCGCGAGGAACGCCTGGAGGAAGGTGGCCGCGGCGTAGCCGGTGGCGGCCGTACCGCCGACCTGCCCCACGAAATTCAGCCAGCCCGTGTACCAGGACCAGGCGCCCTTGTGCCGCTTGGCGAGCTTGCCCGCGGAGAAATACAGCGCGCCGCTCGTGGGATAGGCGGAGGTGATTTCCGCCATCGAGGCGCCGATGAAAAGCACCAGAATCGAGACCGCGATCCAGCCGAAGACCAGAATGCGCGGTCCGCCGGCGTTCATGCCGAATCCGAAGGACGAAAAAATCCCGGATATGATGTTGATGATCGTGAAGGAGATCGCGAAATTGTCGAATGCGCGGAATCTCCGGGTGAGTTTCCGGGGATAACCCATGGCGTGCAGGGTCGCGTCATCGTCCAGCGTGGGGGGCTGCTCTTCCCGCCGGCGGGCGCGCACCCGGGCGAGAAATGCGGAATCGGACACGGACGAACCTTTCCTGTGACGGTCAGTGAGGTGTCGGTCGGTGTGCTGTGGGGGGAACGGCGCGCATCCCGTACCGGGACGGTGTCATCCCGTGTCGGGGGCGTGCGGGACGGGGAGCCCGCACCGCCGCCGGGCCCTGCTCAGCTGCTCGGCCGGGTCGCCGAACGCGCTCCAGGGCATCCGCGAGGCGTACGGGCCCATGGCCGCGAAGACCGCCCGCGCCTCGAACTCGTGACGCGCCATGCACAGCGCGTGCGCCAGGTACGCCAGGTCCAGCACGGGCGTGAAGCGGTAGCCGGCCACCTCCGGCAGCCACTGCTGGTAGACCCGCAGCGCGGTCTGCCGCCACTGCGGCTGCTCCCACGTGCGGTCGGCGAGCGGCGCGCGCGGGTCGTACTCCTCGACCGCGACCACCAGCGGCAGCAGCCGCAGCGCCGAGGCGGCAGGGGCGCGCTGCGCGAGGAAGGCGGCGACGTCCCAGGCCGCGCCCGCCGACCCGCCGTGCCGCGCGAAGAAGCACGCCAGGAACCGGTGATGGGCCTCGCGGTGCCACGGGTCCAGCCGCAGGATGTGCGAGAACAGCGACCAGGGGCCGGGCGGCGCGGTGATCAGGCCCTCCGGTGCCGGGTCGAGGTGGCGCTGGAAGCGGGCCAGCGAGAGCCTGGCGGCCCAGGGCGTCGGGTCCTGCGGCGCGAGCTCAGCAGCCCGGTCGCAGGCGGCCAGCGCGATCCGGCTGAGCGCGGTGGCGTGCCGGTCGTGTGCTTCGGCGGCGCGGGTGGCGCGCAGCGCCGCGACCCGCGCCCACAGCAGCGCGGCCTCGGTCCCCGGCTCCTCGGCGAGCCAGCGCTCGGTCAGGTCGGAATCGGCCGCCTCGGAGGCCAGTACGAGAGAACGGTGCGCCCGTACGCCGAAATCGTCGCGGCTCTCCCGCAGGATCTCCCGGGCGCTGAAGTAGCGCCCCGCCCGCACATCGACACAGGCGCTCGCCAGCCGCCGGTCATCGGCCGCCGGATGCCATACGTACTGCCCTTCGAACAGGCCAGCGGCCATACTGCGTGCCGTTCCTTCCCCCGTAATCGGCGATGCGCATTCGGCCGGAAATCCCTCCGGGGCTCCGGCTGACGCCACACCTTACTCAGGTGCCACACGGATCGAAAGCAGGCACTCGAGCAACTAATTTCCGACGGCCGATTGTCGGGCGGTTTCCGGCGATTCTCGACAGGCTTCTCCAGGCGTTGACAGCCGTCGATAGCTGTCGACAGATTTTCAGTCGGCCGAGCGGGATGCCGGGTTGCGACGGGGTGTGATGCGGGCGTTGGGGAGCGTGGGGGCGGGCAGGCGCTGCGGTGTGCCTTCGTAGCCTTCGACCCGGCCGAAGCGGTCGGACTCGTGCTGCCAGTCCTCGCGGAAGCGGACGATCTCGTCGTGGCTGCGCCCGACGAAGTTCCACCACATGACGATCTCCTCGCCGAACGGTTCGCCGCCGAGCAGGACGAGCCGGGCGGGCGCACTGCCGTCGTTGGCCAGGGTGAGGTGCGGGCGGCCGGGCGGCAGGTAGCCGAGTTCGCCGTTCTGCAGGGCCGTTCCCTCGGCCGTGACGGTACCGGTGTCGACCAGTACGCCGTGCTCGAAGGAGCCCTCGACGTCCAGCGTCACGCGGGCCCCGGCCGGCAGGGTGATCTCCGCACCCAGCAACGGCGTGAAGACCCGGACAGGAGAGGACTGGCCGCACAGGTCGCCGAGGAAGACCCGCACCGTCGCTTCCCCGTGTGCGACGGGGGTCGGGACGTAGTGCTGGAAGTCGCGGGGCGCGTCGCGGTGCGCCTCGGGCAGCGCGACCCACAGCTGCACTCCGTGCAGGACGGTGGTCCGCGGGGTCGACACCTCCGAGTGGCAGATGCCGTGCCCGCCCGTCATCAGGTTCAGCTCGCCGGGCCGCACCATCGCGTGCGTGCCCAGGCTGTCACGGTGTTCGATCTCGCCGGTGAACAGCCAGCTCACGGTCCCCAGGCCGGTGTGCGGGTGCGGCGCGACGTCCATGCCTCCGGTGCGGGCGACGTCATCGGGGCCGTAGTGGTCCGCGAAGCACCAGGCGCCGATCAGTGAGCGGGCGCGTTGCGGGAGGGTCCGGCGCACGGTCATGGCGCGCGGGCCGCCGAGCGGTACGTCCCGGGGCGTGAGGATCTCGACTCCCGCGGGCCGGGAGCCGGTCGCTGTCTGCTGGGCGGCGCACCGCAGCTCGGCGGGGCGGGTCTCGGCGTTGCTCATCGGTGTCACTCGCTCTCTGCCCGTGGGTCGGCTTCCCAGCGGCTTCCCCGCAATTTAGTTTTATCATCAACTACCGCTCCGCGCGTACCGGAGCGCGCCTACGCGGTATTTGCAGCCGGGCAATAAATGCGAACGCTGGCAATTTCGTTCATGTCTACCCTGGACCTCAGTCTCACCCGTACGGAGGTTCCAGGCCCCATGACCGCCAAAGACCCGGCACTCACCGCCCTCGCGCAGGGCTGGTGCGCGCTCTCGCTGCTGCACGGGAAGATCGAGGCGCACATCGAGCGTGCCCTGCAGGCCGGTCATGGGCTGAGCGTGCGCGAGTACTCGCTGCTGGACGTGCTCAGCCGGCAGCACGACGGCGAGGGCGGCCACTTGCAGATGCGGCAGGTCGCCGACGCCGTCGTCCTCAGCCAGAGCGCCACCACGCGCCTGGTCACCCGCCTGGAGGACCGTGCGCTCCTCGAGCGCTACCTGTGCCCCACCGACCGCCGCGGCATCTACACCAACGTCACCGAAGCGGGCCTGAAACTGCTGGCAGAAGCCCGGCCGACCAACGACGCCGCCCTGCGCGAAGCGCTCGAAGAGGCGCGCACGCGGCCGGAGTTGGCGCCGCTGGTGAAGGTCGTGGAATCGGGCACGGTGCCGACCGTCTGAGGCCCGGGACCGTCAGCTTGCCGCCACGGCCGGTGCGTCCTCGGTGTGCCGGCCGCCGGTCTCGTTGAGGTCGCGGTCCCGGTGGTCGGGGGCGAAGGCGATCGCCGCCATCGCGATGAGCGTCGTCACGATCACGAGGGCGATCACCATCCACAGGCTGCCGTCGGCCCACATCACCATCGCGCCGGCCAGCGCCGGGGTGAAGCTCGCGAGCAGGATCGAGGCCATCTGGTACCCGATCGAGATACCGGAGTACCGCACCGCCGTGGGGAACATCTCGCAGTACAGGGCGGGCAGGGGCGCGTACACCATGGCGTGGCCGAGGGCGAGGAAGAGGACCACCCCGGCCACGATCGCCCACAGGTGTCCGGTGTGGACCAGCGCGAAGATGGGCCAGGTCGTGACCACGATCAGCGCGCCGCCGATGAGGAAGGTCCGTACGCGACCGATGCGGTCGGACAGTGCGCCGAAGACGGGGATCATCACGATGTTCACCGCCGCACCGATCATCGACGCCGTCAGGCCGTAGTTCTTCGGGACGTTCAGCGTGGTGGTGACGTAGGACAGGATGAAGGTCGTGAACAGGTAGTAGTTCCCGGCCTCGGCGAAGCGGCCGAAGACGGTGATGAGCAGGGCCTTGCGATGGTCCCGGAAGAGGATCGCCGCGGGTGCCTTGCGGCGTTCGAGCTCGGCGTCCATCTTGGCCTTCTCGGCGAGGAACGCCGGGCTCTCGGTGGCGCGCAGCCGGATGAAGAAGCCGACGCCGGCGAGGACGACGCTGAGCAGGAACGGCAGCCGCCAGCCCCACTCGTCGAAGGCGTCGCCGGAGACCCACGACGAGAACGACACCGCGGCCGTGCCCAGCAGCAGACCGGCGGAGACGCCGATCTGCGGCCAGGCGCCGAAGTAACCGCGCCGCTCGCGCGGTGCGTTCTCCACCGCGACGATCGCCGCCCCGCCCCACTCGCCGCCCACCGCGAAGCCCTGCGCGAGGCGCAGCACGCACAGCAGCAGCGGCGCCGCCACCCCGATCTGCTGGTACGTCGGCACCAGGCCGATCGCCGCGGTGGCCACCGTCATGACCGAGAACGTGAGGATCAGCGTGGACTTGCGCCCGATCCGGTCCCCGAGGTGCCCGGCGACGAACGCGCCGACCGGGCGGGCCAGGAAGCCCACGCCGAACGTGGCGAGCGAGACGATCTGGCCGATGCCGGGGGAGAGGTTCGGGAAGAACAGGTTCCCGAAGACCAGCGCGGCGGCGACTCCGTAGATCGTGTACTCGTACCACTCGACGATCGCGCCGATGGTGCCGGACTGCAGTGATCGACGGCGGATCTGCTCCGGCGTCGGGGTGGCGGCGGTGGGCATGTGATCTCCGTTGATCGGGGGCGGCGGGGCGGCCGGAGTGGTGGGGGTGGTGGTGTCAGGCGCGGTCGGTGCCGGCGTAGTGGTCGGTCCACTCCAGCGGGATACCGGCGTACTTGGCGGCCCGGACATCGCCCGAGCGGGCGTGGCCCTCGAACAGCTCGACGCGGGCAGCCCGCCCGCACAGCACACCGAGGTCGGCGGACGACTTCGGTTCGCGCACCTCCTGGTAGGTCACGGTGCGCAGGTACATGCCGACCCACAGCCCGCCGGTGTAGCGGGCCGCGCCGCGGGTCGGCAGCACGTGGTTGGTGCCGATCACCTTGTCGCCGTACGAGACGCAGGTGCCCTCGCCGAGGAACAGGGCGCCGTAGGCCTGCATCTTCTCCAGCGCCTCGCGCGGGTTCTCGGTGAGGATCTGGACGTGCTCGAAGGCGAAGCCGTCGGCGACGCGGTACGCCTCGTCGAGGTCGTCCGCGAGGATGACCTGGCCGTGGTCCCGCCATGCCTGGCCTGCGATGTCGCCGGTCTGCAGGCCCGGGAGGATCTCCTCGATGTGCCGCTGCGCCTCCTCGGCCACGCGCTCGCTGGTGGTCACCAGCACGGCGGGGGAGTCCGGGCCGTGCTCGGCCTGCGAGAGGAGGTCGACGGCGACGACGAACGGGTCGGCGGCGTCGTCGGCCACGATCAGGATCTCCGTGGGGCCCGCGAACAGGTCGATGCCGACCTCGCCGAACAGCTGACGCTTGGCCTCGGCCACGTAGGCGTTGCCAGGCCCGGCCAGCATGTCCACCGGCGCGATCGTCTCGGTGCCGACGCTCATCGCGGCGATCGCCTGGACGCCGCCGAGGATGTAGATCTCGTCCGCGCCGGCGAAGTGCATCGCGGCGACGGTCGCGGCGGGGATCTCGCCGCGGATCGGCGGGGTGCAGGCGACCACGCGGGGCACCCCGGCGGCCTTGGCGGTCACGATCGTCATGTGCGCGGAGGCCGTCAGCGGGTAGCGGCCGCCGGGGATGTACGCGCCGACGGACTGGACCGGCACGTGGCGGTGGCCGAGGAACACGCCCGGCGCGGTCTCGATCTCGATCTCCGACATCGACTCCCGCTGCGCCTCGGCGAAGCGGCGGACGTTGGCCTGGACCGTCTTGATGTCCTCGATGACCTGGGGGTCGAGCGTGCCGATGATCTCGGCGAGCTGCTCGTCGCCGAGGCGGAAGGACTCCGGCTCCCAGCGGTCGAAGCGCGCGGAGAGCTCGCGGACTGCCGCGTCGCCCCGGCCGCGTACGTCGGCGATCAGCTCACGGACGGCCTGCCCGACGGAGTCGTTGCCGGACGGCGCGGCGGACGAGGTGGTGGCGGCCTTGAGGGTGCGGGACACGCCCAGCTCCTTTGCTCGGATGGATACGTATCCATTGGATACGTATCCACAGCATGGAAGGCGCGTCGCGGATCAGTCAAGAGGTGTTTTCGAGGAAGGTTCAGACGCGTGCGGTCGTGGAGCGCCCGATGAACTCCACCGGCAGGACCTCGTGCCGGTGCGGCAGGTCCGGGTTCTCCAGCCGGTCCAGCAGCAGTTCCACGCCGACCTGCGCGATCCGCTCCAGCGGCTGGCGCACCGTCGTCAGGTCGATGCGTTCCCACGCCGACAGCGGTACGTCGTCACAGCCCACCACGCTCAGCTCGCGCGGCACCGAAACGCCCGCCGCCGCGGCCGCGTTGAGCGCCGCGTACGCCATGACGTCGTTGTGGCAGAACAGCGCGGTGGGCGGCTCGGCACCGGCGAGGAGAGTACGCACCGCGTCATAGGCGGTGGCGTAGTCGTAACCCCCGTCGATCTCCGTCAGGCTGACGTCCGCGTCGGCCGCGACCCGTGCACGGAACGCGTGGCCGCGCTGCTGCGCCGTGCTCGCCCCGGCCAGGCCGCACACCATCGCGATCCGGCGGTGTCCCAGGTCCAGCAGGTGCTCGGCGGCCAGCCGCCCGGCCGTGTCGTTGTCCGCCTCCACCTGGTCGGCCGGGAAGCCTTCGAGGGTGCGGTGGCACAGCACGACGGGGATGTCGTGGCCGAGCATGCGCTGGGCCAGCGGATCGTCCTGCACCGCCGAGGTGAACACGACGCCGTCCACGCCCTCGCGGCGCAGCAGCGCCAGGCCCTCCTCGGCGGTCATCACGTCCGTGACCAGCGAGAGGCGCAGGCCCTGCTCGTGCAGCACGCGCTCCATCGCCTTGACCATCACCGGGTAGAACGGGTTCGTCAGATCCCGGATGACCACCCCGATGAGCCCCGAGCGCGCGCCCACCAGGCTCCGCGCGGCCTGGCTGGGCTGGAAGTCGTACTTGGCGACCACCTCGAGCACCCGCCGCCGGGTCTCGGGGGCCGCGCTCCCGCCGTTGAGGACCCGGGAGACCGTCGACTGCGCCACCCCCGCCTCGCGCGCGATCTGCACGCTCGTGACAGTGGGCCGCCGCGCCATGGGTCCTTACCTCCGGGTGGTGTCGGAGCAAGGATACGGATCAGCGCCGGATCTCCGCTCCAGGGGCCCGCCGCCCCTACCGCCGGCGGTGCCCCCGGAGAGCGTGCGTCACTGCTGGCCGGCGAACCGGGCCGGCTGGAGGGGCGGGAGTCCGGTGCGGCCGAGCAGGCGTCCCGGGCGGAAGTCCGCGAGGACGTCCTCGGGGCTGCCGGTGAGCAGTTCCCGCGCGGCGAGCTTGCCGAGGAGGGGGCCGAGGGTGATGCCGCTGTGGGTGGCGAGCGTGTAGACGCGCGCGGTGTCGCCGAGGAAGCCCGCGACCGTGAGGCCGTCGGCGGGCAGCGCGCGCTGGCCGACGCGCAGGGATTCCAGCCGGGCTCCTTCGGTACCGGCGAGGAGGTCGGTGAGGCGGCGGATGAGGTCGGCGGCGTGGTGGCCGTCCACGGCGGGCGGGGCGGCCGGGTCGGCGTCCGCGTCCAGGTCCAGGCCCTGCACGATCAGGCGGCCCGCGCCGTCCGGGCGGACGTTGAGCCGCGGAGTGGTCAGCACGCGGTCCAGCCGTGCCGGGAGCGGGTTGGTGTAGCCGAGCAGCCCCACCGTGGCGGTGCCCGCGGCGTCGGGGTCGGCCACCGGGACGCGGTGGCCGGCCGCCGCGGTGAGTGCCTCGGTCCAGCGGCCGGCGGCGATCACGACCGCGTCGGCGTCGGCGCTGCCGTCGGACAGCTCGATGCGTACCCCGCCGGCGGTCTCCGCAATGCCCACCACCCTTGCCGGGCAGCGGAGTTGGGCGCCCAGGTCCCGGGCTTCGCCCCACAGCCGGGACACGAGCAGGGCGGGGAAGACATGGCCCTCGTCGGGGTAGTGGGCGATGTGCTCGACGGGGGCCGCAAGGCGCAGGTCGGGCACGAGTTCGCGGGCCTGTTGCCGGGTGATCCAGCGGACGGGGTAGTCGCGGTCGAGGAGTTCGGCGACCGAGGCGGCCAGCCGTTCCGTCCCCGCCGCGTCCTCGGCCCACTCCAGGTTCCCGTTGCGGACGAACCAGGCCGGGGCCGCTCCGGAGTGCTGGGCGAGAGCGGCGTGCTCGGCCATGCCGGCCACGTTGAGGTCGTGGTACGAACGCGGGTTCTTGTTGTGCGAGTTGGTCCAGGCGAACGACGTGCCGGAGGTGCCGGCCAGGGGGGCGTGCCGCTCGAAGACGGTGACCTCGGCGCCCCTCAGGGCCAGGGAGCGGGCGACGGCGGCGCCCAGTACGCCGAGTCCGATGACGGCGATCTTCATGCCTTGCTCGCAATCTCGTGCGGGACGGTGGGGGCGTGCTTCTTGGCGGTTGCCGCGGTCAGCAGGAGGAGGACGACGGCCGACGCCGCGATGCCGTACACCGCGTACGGCACGGTGGTGTCGAGCAGTTGGGCGCCGCCGCAGCCGAGGAGCCCGGCGGCCATGCTGCCGATGGCCACGACGGGCTTGAGCTGTCGGCGGCGATGCAGCAGGTAGCCGAGGAAGACCGGCGCGGCGAGCGCGGCCGCCGAGTACGCATAGGAGGCGACCAGCCAGGTCAGGGCGGTCGGGAACGCGATCGCCAGCAGCGCCGCGACCGCCGCCACGACGACGGTGATCAGCCGCGAGAGGGCGACGGTCCGGCGTTCGCCCGCCTCCTGCCCCGCGATGGTCTGGCAGACGTCGCGCGTCAGCGTGGCCACGGTGGACTGCAGGGCGGCGCCGCTGGTGGCCACGATCGTCGCCACCAGGAACGCGGCGAAGACGACGAGCATCCAGGACGGGAGCTGGGTGAGCAGCCACCCCGCGGCGTCCTCCTGGTTGGCCAGGTCCGGGTTCATCGAGCGCACCGCGAGGCCGATGCAGCCCGCGTAGACGCCGCTGATGAGCATCGCCAGTCCGGACAGCGCCAGGCCGCGGCGTGCGTCGGAGACCTTCTTGGTGGCGAACACGCGTTGGTAGTAGAGCTGGTTGGTGAGGGTTCCGGGGATGATCGCGGCGGCCCAGAGCCAGATCTGCTGCCATCCCACCGCGGTGAAGCCTTCGGGCCTCCACAGCTGCTCCGGCACGGTCACGGTGATGCGGTGCCAGCCGCCGGCCAGGTGGATGCCGTAGAACGCCACGGCGAGCGCCATCACGATCTTGAAGAGGCCGAACACGAAGTCGGCCCAGGCCACCGAGGTCAGCCCGCCGGGCAGGACGAAGGTCAGCGAGGCGAGCGCGATCACCGCGACGAGCACGGGTGCCGAGACCCCGGTCAGCTGCCCGAAGAGCTTGGCGAAGGCGACGAACTGGGTGGCGATCCAGCCGAACGGGACCGCGAGCGCGGCCAGCGCGGCGATGGCGGTGACCAGCTTGCTCTGCCCGAACAGCCGGGTGACGACGTCGGGGATCGTGGTGAAGCTCTGCTCGCGCAGCCACCGCGCGATCAGCGTCAGCAGGAGGAAGCCGGCCAGCACGCAGCCCTCGTAGACGAACACCGACCAGCCCGACTGATAGCCGATCCCGACGTGCGCGATGAGTACGCCGCCCCCTGCGGCGGCGGCGAACTGGGTGATGACGACGACGAACAACGGGAGCGACTCGTTGGCGGAGAGCCAGTCCCGGGATGTCGTGGCGCGGCGCCCGAAGTAGACGGACATCGCCGCGCCCCAGCCGATCACCAGCAAACTGGCGATACCGATACCGATGAGCTGTCCGGGCGAACCTGTGTGCATGAGGAGCCTCCGGTAGTCAGACGCAGGGCGTGCTCCGGGTGGACGGGACCGGTCCGAGCCGTCAGCGCAGCGGGTCGTACGGCGTCAGGTCGAGCTCCGGGTCGGCCCGGCGGGCCAGTCGCGCCGCGATCGCCCCCGCGTAGGGGCCGATCGTCAGGCCGGACGCTCCCAGGCCGTTGGCCACGATCAGGCCGGTGACGTGCGGGACCCGGCCGAGCAGGGGGCGGATGTCGGGGCCCACCGGGCGGAAGCCGATGCGGGTCTCCACGTGGGTGGCACCGGCCAGTCCGGGGGCCACGGACAGCGCTTCGTTGAGTACCTCCGCCATGCCTGCCGCGGTCACGCGGTGGTCGAAGCCCGCGTCGTCCTCGCGGGTCGCGCCGACCACGACCCGCGAGTCGTCGAAGGCCAGGAGGTAGTGCCGGGACTGCGGCAGTACGACCGGCCAGTCGGCCGTGGTGACGCCCGGCAGCCGCAGGTGCATGATCTGGCCGCGCTGCGGTGCGATCCGCACCTGGACGCCGATCGGTTCGAGCAGCTGTGGCGACCAGGCACCGGCCGCTGCGATGACGGCGTCGGCGGCGACGTACTCGTCGTCGATCCGGACTCCGCGGACCGCGCTGTCGGCGACGATCGCGGCCGTGCCGTTGAGGAGGCGCGCGCCGTGCCGGACCGCGGCGCGCCGCATCGCGTCGCGGACCGCGCGGCCGTCCAGGCGTGCCGCTCCGGGGATGTGGATCGCCGGGCCGTCGTGGCCGAGGGGCGGGAAGAGCTCGCGGGCCCGGCGCGCGCTGATCAGCTCCACCTTGCCGGCCATCGGGGACGCCTCGGCGCGCTCGGCCACGCGCCGCAGCGCCTCCTCGGCTTCGGCTTCGGAGACCAGTCGCAGGGAGCCGACCCGCCGGTGGCCGAGCTCGGTCTCCCCGTCGGCCGCCAGCGCCGCCAGCAGCTCCGGGTAGTGCTCCGCCCCGGCGACCGCGATCCGGTACCAGTCCGGGTCGTCGACCTGGGACGACCACGGGCAGATGATGCCCGCTCCGGCCGACGTCGCGCGGCCCGGGTTCATGGAGTCCACCAGGACGACGGCCACCCCGGCCCGCGCCAGTTCGTAAGCGGCTGCCGCGCCCGCGATGCCGCTGCCGATGACCACCACTCGCATCGTTCGTTCCTCCTTCTGCCTCGATTTCTGGTTCGACCGGCCTTTTCTCACCGCACACCGCCCATGCGCCGCTGCACCCACGGCGATATCAGGTGCATGACAACCCCGGCTGCCATCACCGCCGCACCGACCCCGGCGAAGTAGGCGACCTCGGTCTGCGGGCGGTAGAGCTGTACGAGCTGGGCGTTGATGCCTCCGGCCGCTGCGGAGGCCAGGAACCACAGGCTCATCATCTGGGCCAGGAAGGCCCGCGGCGCGAGCTTGGTGGTGGCCGAGAGCCCCACCGGCGACAGGCACATCGACCCGCAGATCACCACGAAGTAACTCGCGACGAGCCACCACGGACCGGCGAGCGCGTCCACGCCGTGCAGCAGGCCGGGCCCGGCCATCAGCACGAACGAGGCACCGCCGAGCAGCAGTCCGGTGCCGAACTTCCGCGGCGTGGTGGGCTGCCGGTCCCCGAGTCTGATCCACAGCCAGGCGAACGTCGGGGCCAGGAGGAGCGTGGCGATCGGGTTGAGCGACTGGAACCACGAGGACGGCACCGCGAGCCCGAAGAGCTCCAGGTCGGTTCGGGTGTCGGCGAACTGCGCGAGGACCGAGCCGGATTGCTCGTTGACGACCCAGTAGCACACCGCGCCGATGAACAGCGGGATGTAGGCGATCAGCCGGGAGCGCTCCACGGCATCGGTGTGCGGGCTGCGCAGCATCATGATCACGTACGCCGCGGGCAGCAGCACCGCGAGCACCGACACGGCGTTGATCAGCGTCCGGACGGTCAGGGTCCCGGTGACGCCGAGGGATACGAGCACCAGAGCCAGCACCGCGGTACCGACGACTGCGCGCAGCGCCGCCGGGCGCCGCTCACTCGCGCGGAGCGGATGCGTCGGCGCATCCCCGGACCGGCCCAGCCGCGCCCGCCCCCGGACGTACACCACCAGCCCCGCGGCCATGCCGACCGCCGCGAGACCGAAGCCGAGGTGGTAGTCGACCTGCTGCCCGAGGGTGCCCACCAGGTACGGCGCGATGAAGGCGCCCAGGTTGATGCCCATGTAGAAGAGGGAGAACCCGGCGTCGCGGCGGTTGTCGGCCGACGAGTACAACTCCCCGACCAGACTGGACACGTTCGGCTTCAGGAGGCCGGTGCCGGCCACGATCAGCAGCATCGACACCAGCAGCGCGGGCAGCCCGCCGGGCACCGCCAGCGCCAGGTGACCGCACATGATCAGTACGCCGCCCAGCAGGACCGCGCGGCGCATGCCCAGCAACCGGTCGGCCAGCCAGCCGCCGAGGATGCCGGACATGAACACCAGGGCGCCGTAGACCGACACCAGCGCCGACGCGGTCGGCTTGTCCAGCCCGAGCCCGCCGTCGGAGGTCCGGTCGTAGAGGTAGTACAGCAGGATCGCGGACATCCCGTAGTACGAGAACCGCTCCCACATCTCCAGGAAGAACAACGTGGCCAGGCCGCGGGGATGGCCGAAGAAGCCTCGGTCGCCCGGGGGCGCCTGCGGCGGTTCGCTCAGGGGTGCCTTCGTCGGTTCGCTCATGGCCGCCTCTCGGTGAAACGCGTGCACCGGCAGGGTCTCTGGGGGGTGGCGGGTACCGGCAGGAGGTGGAGCGAGGTCAGCTGATCGTGCTGTCGGGGCGCCGCAGCAGGGGGCGGTCGACCGTCCAGAGCACCTCCGCGCTGTCGGTGCCGCGGTTGTGAATGGCGTGCGGAATCCGGGACTTGAAGTGGATCGAGTCGCCCGCGGTGAGCACCGCGGTCTCGTCCGGCAGCAGGAACGTCAGCTCACCGCGCAGCACGTAGCAGAACTCCTCGCCGTCGTGCTGCGTGACGGGGGAGGGCTCGGCGGTCGGGCGCACCGTGGTGACCAGCGCTTCGATGCGCTGGTCCGGCAGGTCGGCGGTCAGCACGCGGTGTTCACGCTCGCCCACCGCCACCCGCATGGCGTGCGGGTCGTCGTGCCGGGCGATCGCGTACTCGTGCCGGCTCCGGCGGCCGGCCGCTCCCAGCAGCTCGACCGCGTCCACTTCCAGTGCGCCCGCGAGCGCGAAGAGCGAGGTCAGCGAGATCGAGTTGATGCCGCGCTCGGCCAGCGAGAGGAAGCCCGCCGAGAGTCCGCAGCGCTCCGCCAGGTCCCGCAGCGTCATACCGCGCTCGGTGCGGATCCGCTTGATCTCCGCGCCCACTTGCTGGGTCGGGTCATCGGCGGCATCGGCGGCCGGTTCATCGGGACGAGCGCTGTCGACCACGGTTCCCTGCCCTTCCGTCGGCTACCGAAATTTAGCCACGCCAAACAGAATACGTCAATACTAAACGGATACTCAACACAGCGCCCCGTAACCCGCTCCGGCACAGCTGGGTGCTGTGCCGGAGCGGGTTACGGGGCGACGGATGGGTCAGGCGCCGGCCGGGAGCGGCGCAGCCGGGTCGAGCAGGCCGGTCTCCCGCAGGTCGTGCCAGAAGGCGGCGGGGATCTCCTCGCGCAGGGCGCCGAGGTCCTCGGCGATACGGGAGGGGCGGGAGGCGCCGGGGATCGCCGCGGCGGTGACCGGGTGGGCCAGCGCGAACTGCAGCGCGGCGGCCTTGACGGACACGCCGTGCCGCTCGGCCAGCTCCCGGATGCGCCGGACGGCCTGAAGGATGTGCTCCGGGGCCTCCTGGTACTCGAAGTGGGTACCGCCGGCCAGCACGCCGGAGCTGTACGGGCCGCCGACGACCATGTCGACGCCCTGCTCCTGGGCCGCGGGCAGCAGCCGCTGCAGCGCCTGGCCGTGGTCCAGCAGGGTGTAGCGGCCGGCCAGGAGGAACCCGTCGGGGCGCGGCTCGTCCAGGGCGAGGGTGAGCTCGATGGGCTCGACCCGGTTGACGCCCAGGCCCCAAGCCTTGATCACGCCCTGGTCGCGCAGGTCGTCCAGGACCCGGAAGGCGCCGGTGCGGGCGGTCTCGAACTGGGCGAGCCAGCGGTCGCCGTGGAAGTCCTGGGCGACGTCGTGCACCCAGACCATGTCCAGCCGGTCGGTGTTCAGCCGCTTGAGGCTGTCCTCGATGGAGCGCTTGGTGGCGTCGGCGCTGTAGTCGTCCGTCACCTTGTTGGGACGGCCGTGCTCGAACAGGCCGCCCTTCTCGCCCAGATCGCGGGTGGCGGGGTCCGCCACCTCGTCGTGGATGATCCGGCCGACCTTGGTGGACAGGACGAAGGAGTCCCGCGGGTGCTGGGACAGCAGCGCGCCGAGCCGCATCTCGGCCAGGCCCGCGCCGTAGATCGGGGCGGTGTCGTAGTACCGGATGCCCTGGTCCCAGGCGGCCTGCAGGGTGGCCTGCGCCTCGTCCTCGGGGATGGCGCGGAACATGTTGCCCATGGGGGCGGTGCCGAAGCCCAGCGAACCGGGCAGCAGGTGGGTGAGGCTCATCAGAAGTTCCTTGTCGTGCGGGGGGGCGTGCGGGGTGGGGACGCCGGGGCCGGTGGCGGGACCGGGCGCCGGCCTCAGGGCAGGATCGAGTCGACGTAGCCGCCGTCCACGCGCACGGCGCCGCCGGTGGTGGCGGAGGCGAGCGGCGAGGCGAGGTAGACGACCAGGTTGGCGATCTCCTCGGGCTCGATGAGGCGCTGCAGCAGCGACTGCGGGCGGTACTTGACCATGAACTCGTGCTGCGCCTCGTCCCAGGGCAGCTCGTCGCCGACGAGCTCGCGGACGAATCCCTCGACGCCGCCGGTGTGGGTCGGCCCGGCGAGGACGGAGTTGACGGTGACGCCGGTGCCGGCGGCGTCCTTGGCGAACCCGCGGCCCACGGCGAGCAGCGAGGTCTTCGTCATGCCGTAGTGGATCATTTCCGCGGGGATGACCACGGCCGAGTCGCTGGCGATGTTGAGGACGCGGCCCCAGCCCCGCTCCTTCATGCCGGGCAGGTAGGCGCGGATGAGCCGGACCGCGGAGAGGACGTTGACCTCGAAGTAGCGGCGCCACTCGGCGTCGTCGATCTCCAGCGGATCGGCGGAGCCGAAGATGCCGAGGTTGTTGACGAGGATGTCGACCGCGGGCACGGCCTCCAGTACGGCGGCGGCGCCCTCCTCCGTCGCCAGGTCGCCCGCGGCGCCGGTCACGTCGTCGCTGCCGGAGTCGGCACGTACGGTACGGATGGCCTCCGCGACGCGCTCCTCGCCGCGGCCGTTGACGACGACGCGCGCTCCCGCGCGGGCGAGGCCGGTGGCGATGGCGAGGCCGATGCCCTGGGTGGAGCCGGTGACCAGAGCGGTGCGGCCGGTGAGATCGATCTGCATGGGGGTTCCTCTCGTCGAGGCTGCGGGGCGTTCGGGGCCGGTCAGTTGAGCGTGTCGGGGTCCGGGCCGGTGCGCAGCCCGCGGTCCAGGCCCTTTATGGCGGCCAGGTCGGCGTCGGTGAGCTCGAAGCCGAAGACGTCGAGGTTCTGCCGGATGCGGGCGGGGGTGACGGACTTGGGGATCACGACGTTGCCGGTCTGCAGGTGCCAGCGCAGGACGACCTGCGCCGGGGTGACGCCGTGCGCCTCGGCGATCCGCACGATCGCCTCGTCCCCGAGGACCGCGCCCTGGGCCAGCGGGCTCCATGCCTCGGTGGCGATGCCGTGCTCGGTGTGGAAGGCGCGCAGCTCGGCCTGCTGGAGGCCGGGGTGCAGCTCCACCTGGTTGACCGCCGGGGTGACGCCGGTCTCCTCCATGAGCCGCCGCAGGTGCGGGACCTGGAAGTTCGAGACGCCGATGGCACGGGCCCGCCCGTCGGCGAGGATCTTCTCCAGCGCCTTGTAGGTCTCCACGTACAGGTCACGGGCCGGGGTGGGCCAGTGGATGAGGTAGAGGTCGACGTGGTCGAGGCCGAGCCTGTCCAGGGAGGCGTCGAACGCGGCCAGGGCCCGGTCGTAACCCTGGTCCTCGTTCCACAGCTTGGTCGTGACGAACAGCTCCTCGCGGCGGAGGCCGGAGGCGGCGATGGCCTTGCCGACGCCGCGCTCGTTGCCGTAGATCGCGGCGGTGTCGATGCTGCGGTAGCCGGCCTCCAGGGCGCTGCTGACGGCGGCGGTGGTCTCCTCGTCGGGGACCTGGAAGACGCCGAAGCCCAGCTGCGGCATGGTCACGCCGTTGTTGAGCGGCACGTTCGGTACGGAAGTCATCAGAGGGCCTTTCTACGGTGCTGCTTGGTGGGTCAGAGAGCCTGGAGGGCGGCCTGCGCGAAGCCGTGGTCCTGCTCGGGGGCGCCGCCGCCGAGGCCGAGGGCGCCGATGAGCCGGCCGTCGCGGTGGACCGGCACGCCGCCGGCGATGAACAGCAGGGGCTTGTCCAGCGCGGTGGGCAGGGAGTGGAAGGGGCCGTCCGGCTTGACCAGGTCGACCAGGTCGGCCGTCGGCGCGTTCAGCTGGAGTGCGGTGTACGCCTTGGCCGTGCTGGTTTCGCCGGAGATGAGGACGGCGCGCTCGTCGCGGCGGAAGGCCAGCAGGTTCCCGCCGGCGTCGAGGACGGTGATGCTGACGGGGACGCCCGCCTCGTCGGCGGCGCGGCGAGCCGCGGCGATGAGGGTCTCGGCGTCGGTGGCGGTCAGCGGGGTCACGGTGATGGTGCTCATGGGAACTTTCCTTGTGCGAGTGGGTGGGGAGGTGTGGTCGGTGTGTCGGTCAGGAGGGCGTGTCGGTCAGGAGCGGCCGGCTCCCGCCGTGGCCGGAGCGACGCCGTGGTCCGCGGGCGCGGCGGGAGCCGCAGGCGTACGGGCGGGCCGCAGCTCCAGCCGGTGTGAGAGGACGGCCAGTACGAGCGCGGCGGCGGCCAGGACGGCACCGACGGCGTTGGGCGCGGTGTAGCCGAGCCCGGCGGAGATCACCAGGCCCCCGAGCCAGGCGGCCAGGGCGTTGCCCAGGTTGAAGGCGCCGATGTTGGCCGCTGAGGCCAGCGTCGGGGCGCCGTGGGCGTGGTCCAGTACGCGCTTCTGCAGCGGCGGGACGGTGGCGAAGCCGAGCGCCCCGATGAGGAAGATCGCCACGACGGACGCGGCCTTGCCGGACGCCACGAAGGTGAACAGCAGCAGGACCAGTGCCAGGCCGCCGAGGGCGGTGTAGAGCATCGGCATGAGCTTGCGGTCCGCGAAACGGCCGCCGATGAGGTTGCCGGCGACCATGCCCAGCCCGAAGACCACCATCAGCCAGGTGACGGAGGACTCCGCGAAGCCGCTGACCTCGGTCATCATCGGCGCGATGTAGGTGATCGCGGCGAACACGCCGCCGAAGCCGAGGACGGTCATGGCCATGGCCAGGACGACCTGGGTGTTCTTGAAGGCGGCGACCTCGTGCCGCAGCTGGACGCCCTCCGGCTTGGGCACGTCGGGTACGAGCTTGGCGACGCCGGCCAGGCCGAGCACGCCGAGCGCGGCGACGATCAGGAAGGTCACGCGCCAGCCGGCGCTCTGGCCCACGAACGTGCCCAGGGGCACGCCGACGACGTTGGCCACGGTCAGGCCGGTGAACATCATGGAGATGGCGCCGGCCTTCTTCTCCGGTGCCACCAGTTCGGCGGCAACCACGGAGCCGATGCCGAAGAAGGCGCCGTGCGCCAGCGAGGCCACCACCCGGCCGATCAGCATGACGGCGAAGACCGGGGCGACGGCGGAGATGACGTTGCCGAGGATGAACAGGCCCATGAGCAGCATGAGCATGTTCTTGCGGGAGATCTTGGTGCCGAGGACGGTCATGATCGGCGCGCCGACCATGACGCCGAGGGCGTAGCCGGTGACCAGGAAACCGGCCGTCGGTACGGACACGCCGAGATCCGCGCCGACCTGGGGCAGCAGCCCCATGATCACGAATTCCGTGGTGCCGATTCCGAAGGCCCCTATGGCCAGGGCCAGCAGTGCGAGCGGCATGACGAGGGTCCTTTGACATGCGGAGGGAAGCAGGAAGCGGCGCGAGCGCCTTACGGGCATGAGCGCCTTACATGCGTCGACAATAGTTGCACACGATGGCTAATGGCAAACGCGGGTATAGTTGAGTCAGTGATACGGCGGCAGGGCCCCTGCCGGCGCCTCCGCCCGTACGGCCCCACCGCTCGTACGACCCGACCGAGGGAGCTGCTCATGACCGCCACCGACCCGGCGATGACCGCACTGGCGCACAGCTGGTCGGCGCTCTCGCTGCTGCACGGGAGGATCGAGGCCCATATCGAGCGCGCCCTGCAGGCCGGGCACGGGCTGAGCGTGCGCGAATACTCGCTGCTGGACGTGCTCAGCCGGCAGCACGACGGCGAGGGCGGCCACCTGCAGATGCGGCAGGTCGCCGACGCCGTCGTCCTCAGCCAGAGCGCCACCACGCGGCTGGTGACCCGGCTGGAGGACCGCGGGCTGCTCTCGCGCTACCTGTGCCCCACCGACCGCCGCGGCATCTACACCGACGTCACCGGCGACGGCCGGCGCCTGCTGGAGGAGGCCCGCCCCACCCACAACACCGCCCTGCGCGAGGCCCTCGACGAGGCGGCCGCCGACCCCGTACTCGCGCCGCTGGTCCAGGCCGTCGAGCAATTGCAGGGCGGTGACCGGCCGGCCTGACCCGCCGCCGCGGGCGGTGACGCCACCCCTGGGAAAACCGCTGGCGCCGCCGCATGGTGCCGGTCTAAGGTCGGTGACGTCGACTGATGAGGAATCAGAGGGATCAGGAGGTGAGTACTGATGACTGTCGTTGAGATGGGCGCTGCCCGCATCCGGAAGATCATCCATATCGCCTCCGTGGTTCCCGGCTGACCTCAACTCCTTTTCGGCGCGCCCGAGTTGCGCGCCCTCGCCGGGACCACCCGCTTCGAAGGGTCATCCCGTTGTCCGACCTCACGTCCGACATCACCGCCGCGCACCCTCTCGCTCCCTACGGCTGGGACGAGGACCGTGCGCGGGAGTTCACCCCGTACGCCGAGCAGGGCCTGCTGCCCGGCCGCCTGGTCCGCATCGACCGCGGCCGCGTGGACGCCGTCGTGCCCGGCGGCGACGGCGTCCGTACCGTGCTCGCGAGCACCGCGCTCGTGGCCACCGGCGACCCGCTCAAGGTGCCGTGCACCGGCGACTGGGCCGCGATCGATCCCGGCAGCGGGCCGGACGCCGTCGTCCGCGCGCTGCTCCCGCGGCGCACCGCCCTGGTGCGGTCCGCCTCCTCCAAGCGCTCCGAGGGCCAGATCCTGGCCGCCAACATCGACCACGCGGTCGTCGCCGTCTCCCTCGCCGAGCCGCTCGACCTGGGGCGCGTCGAACGCTTCGTCTCCCTGGCGTGGGAGAGCGGCGCCACCCCCGTCGTGGCGCTGACCAAGGCGGACCTGGTGCCGGACGCGGCGGGCCTCGGCCACCTCGTCGCCGACACCGAGACGGCCGCGCCCGGCGTGCCGGTACTGGCGGTGAGCGCGGCGACCGGCGCCGGCCTGGACGTCCTCGCGGCGGTACTGGCCGGCGGCACCTCCGTCCTGCTCGGCCGGTCCGGCGCGGGCAAGTCCACCCTGGCCAACGCCGTGCTCGGCGCCGACGTGCAGGACGTGCACGCCGTGCGCGACCGGGACGGCAAGGGGCGGCACACCACGACCACCCGCGACCTGCTGGCGCTGCCCGGCGGCGGGGTGCTGATCGACACCCCGGGGCTGCGCGGCGTCGGCATGTGGGACGCCGAGGAGGGCCTCGCGCGCACCTTCACCGATGTCGAGGAGCTGGCGGCCGACTGCCGGTTCCACGACTGCGCGCACACCGCCGAGCCGGGGTGCGCGGTGCTGGCGGCCGTGGACGCGGGCGATCTGCCGCAGCGCCGCCTGGACAGCTACCGCAAGCTGCTGCGCGAGAACCAGCGCATCGTCGCCAAGACCGACGCCCGGCTCCGCGCCGAGCTGCGCCGGGACTGGAAACAGAAGCAGGCGCTCGGGCGGCACATGGGGGAGCGGAAGCGGGGGACGCGGCCCTGACGTCCGGCGTTCGGGCCGTCCCGGGGTCGTCCTCGGGCCGTCCCCCGGGGCGGCCCGAACGCCATGTCCGATTTCCGCCGGAAGCCCTCGCCCCGATCCCGCACACTGGACGGTGTGAAGGACGAAAGCAGCAGGTACGAGGCGGTGGCGAGCCGGGACGCGCGCTTCGACGGAGAATTCTTCTTCGCCGTGGTGACCACCGGTATCTACTGCCGCCCGAGCTGCCCCGCGGTCACGCCCAAGCGGGCCAACGTGCGGTTCTTCCCGTCCGCTGCCGCCGCCCAGGGCGCCGGCTTCCGGGCCTGCCGCCGCTGCCGCCCGGACGCCGTCCCCGGCTCGGCCGACTGGAACGTCCGCGCCGACCTGGTGGGCCGCGCGATGCGCTTCATCGGCGACGGCGTCGTCGACCGCGAGGGCGTCGCGGGCCTCGCCGCACGGCTCGGCTACAGCGCCCGCCAGGTCCAGCGCCAGCTCACCGCCGAGCTGGGCGCGGGCCCGGTCGCGCTCGCCCGCGCCCGCCGCGCCCACACCGCGCGCATCCTGCTCCAGACCACCGGGCTGCCGGTCACGGAGCTGGCGTTCGCCGCCGGATACGGCAGCATCCGCCAGTTCAACGCCACCATGCGGGAGATCTACGGCAGCACCCCGAGCGAGCTGCGCGCCGCGGCACGCGGCCGTACCGCGCGCGGGGAGCACGGCACCCCCGGCGGCATCCCGCTGCGGCTCGCCTTCCGCGGCCCGTACGCAGCGCGGGAGATCTTCGACGAGCTCCAGGAAGCGGCCGTACCGGGCGTCGAGGAGATCATCGGTGCTCCAGGGGCCCGTACGTACCGCCGTACCCTGCGCCTCACCCACGGCACCGCCGTCGCCGAGGTCGGCGAGCGGCCCGGCGGGCCGGCCGGACCGGCCCGCTCCGGCTGGCTCGACTGCCGGCTGCACCTCACCGACCTGCGCGACCTGCCCACCGCCGGCCAGCGGCTGCGCCGCCTGTTCGACCTGGACGCCGATCCGTACGCGGTCGCCGCCCGGCTCTCCGCCGACCCGCTGCTCCGGCCGCTGGTCGCGGCCCGCCCCGGGCTGCGCTCGCCGGGCGCGGCCGATCCGGCGGAGCAGGCGGTACGGACCGTGCTCGGCGGGACACCGGAGCGCGCCGCCGCCCTCGTACGGGCGTACGGCAAGCCGCTGGACACCCCCGACGGCACGCTCACCCACCTCTTCCCGACGCCGGAGGAGCTGGCCGGGGCGGACGTCGGGGAGGGCGTACGGGCGCTGTGCGCGGCGCTCGCCGACGGCACGGTGGACCTCGCGGCGGGCGCGGACCGGGACGCCGCCGAACGGGCCCTCGCCGCGCTCCCGGGCGTCGGCCCCGCCGCCGCGGCGGTCATCCGAAGGCGCGCGCTGGGCGACCCGGACGTGGGCCCGCCGGACGCCGGCCCCGAAGCGGAGCGCCGGCGGCCCTGGCGCTCGTACGCCTGCCAGTACCTCCGGCACGTGGGCCTTCAGGCCGGTGCCGCCCACGAACCCGAAGAGCCTGACACCGCGCACTGCGAAAACCACGCCCCGGCGCACGCCGACAACCACGACCCGAAGGACAGCATCAACCATGCCGCTCTACACGCTGCTTGACAGCCCGCTCGGCCGGCTGACCCTCGTGGGCGAGGCGTCGGCCGACGCCCCCGGCGGCACGGTACTGACCGCGCTCTCCCTGCCGGACCAGAAGGGCGGCGTCGTGCCCTCGGGGGACTGGACCCGTGAACCGGCCGCCTTCGCCGAGGCGGAACGGCAGCTGAAGGAGTACTTCGCGGGCGAGCGCCGGGACTTCGCGCTGACCCTGGCCACCCGCGGCACCGCCTTCCGCGAGCGCGTGTGGACGGCGCTGGACGCCATCCCGTACGGCGAGACCGCCAGTTACGGGGAGATCGCCCGCCGCATCGGGGCCACCCGGCCCGCCGTACGGGCCGTCGGCACCGCGATCGGCGCGAATCCGCTGCTGATTCTGCGCCCCTGCCACCGCGTCATCGGAGCCGACGGCTCGCTCACCGGATACGCCGGCGGCCTGGAGCGCAAGCGCGCGTTGCTGTCCCTGGAGGGCGTCGACGCGGCCCGGTGACGCGTCGCGGAGCACTCTTTTGTGCACTGTTTCGCCGCCACTCGGCCATGGACAATACGGTCCATGAGCCAGCAGGGGGACACACGCGGACATGAGGACGACTGGTGGCGCGAGCTGTACGAAGCGGGCGACGGCAAGCCGGGTGACGCGGGGCCCTCGACCGCGCCGGACACGCTGGACGACCGCGTCGACTCAGCCCTGCGCACGCTGGACACGGCCGATGAGGCCGACGAAGCAGCCGGTGCGGCCGACGCGGCCGTGGAGGCCGAGCCGCCCGTCCCCGTAGTGGAGTTCATCGGGGACCGGCCGCCCACGTACGCGGCCGAGCCGGTCGCGCTGCCCGCCGCCGACCCGGACGACCTCGCGGGGCTCGTCCCGGACACCGAGCTGGACGGCGCGCAGTACGGCACGCTCACGCTGCGCGCCGCCTCCGTACGGGGCGACTCCGCCCGGTACCGCGGCGACCCGCGCCGCGACGCCCTGCTCACCGCCTGCTTCGGCAGCGGGCGGCAGACGCTGATCCTGCTCGCCGTCGCCTCCGGGGCGCACGGCTCGCCCGAGGGGCACCGCGCGGCGCGGGACGTCTGCCAGTGGATCGGCGCCGCCGTCGGCCGCTCCGGCGCCCGGCTGGCCGACGACATCCGTACCGGCCGCCGCGAAGCGCTCAGGTCCGGGCTGCAGCGGCTCACCGACCGGAGTTACGGCCGGCTGCGGGCCCGCGCCGCCGAGCTGGGCCTCGACCCCCGCGCCTATACCGCTTCGCTGCGCTGCCTGCTGCTGCCCGCCGACCCGGCGTGCCGCACCCGTGTCTTCTTCGGCCTCGGCGACGGCGGGCTCTTCCGGCTCCGGGACGGCGTCTGGCAGGACCTGGAGCCGCCGCTGCCGCCGGAGGAGGCGGTCGGCGGGCCGGTCGTCGGGTACGGCACGCAGCCGCCCGGCATCCCGGCGCAGCGCGGCCTCGCCGGCCAGGAGCCGGCCGTGCGGGACCCGGCCGCGCAGGACCCGGAGCCGACGATGAACCTCGGGGTCACCGGGGCCCCGGGAGCCGCCCGCCAGGCCGCTCCCGAAAACGCTCCCGAGCCCGTCGGTGAACCGTTCCTCTTCCGCGCCTCCGTGGCCCGCTCCGGCGACACCCTGCTGCTGTGCAGCGCGGGGCTGGCCGAGCCGCTGCGCGAGGCGCCCGACTTCGCCGCGCGGCTGGCCGGGCGGTGGGCCGAGACCGAGCCGCCGGGGCTGGCCGCCTTCCTGGCCGACGCCCAGCTGCGGGTGAAGGGCCACGCGAAGGACCGCACGGCCGCGGCGGTCTGGGACAGCTGAGTACCGCCCGCGGCACGGCGCAGCACGACGTACACCTTCCGGCTCCGCCCCGGGATGGAGTGGTAGAACCGAACCAATGCCGTGAAGCGGGCAAAACGCCCGACGGGCGGCGCGAGCCACTGATCCCCACCCGAAGGGCGTGCGCGCGATGGCGAAGCAGACCGTGGCCGAGCAGTTCGTCGACATCCTGGCGCGCGCCGGGGTCAAGCGGCTCTACGGAGTCGTCGGCGACAGCCTGAACCCCGTCGTCGACGCCATCCGCCGCACCTCGGCCGTCGACTGGGTCCAGGTCCGGCACGAGGAGGTCGCGGCGTTCGCGGCCGGCGCCGAGGCCCAGATCACCGGCCGGCTCGCCGCCTGTGCCGGCTCCTGCGGCCCGGGCAACCTCCACCTCATCAACGGCCTGTTCGACGCGCACCGTTCGATGGCTCCCGTACTGGCTCTCGCCTCGCACATCCCCTCCAGCGAGATCGGTACCAGCTTCTTCCAGGAGACCCACCCCGACCAGCTCTTCCAGGAGTGCAGCCACTACTGCGAGCTGATCTCCAACACCCGGCAGATGCCGCGCGTCCTGCAGACCGCGATCCAGCACGCGGTGGGCCGCAGCGGCGTCTCCGTGGTCGCGCTGCCCGGCGACATCGCGGGCGAGGAGGCGCCCGAACGCGCCGAGGAACACGCACTGGTCACCTCGCGGCCCTCCGTACGGCCCGGCGACGCCGAGATCGCGCAGCTCGCCCGCATGATCGACCAGGCCGGCAAGGTGACGCTCTTCTGCGGCAGCGGTACGGCGGGCGCACACGCCGAGGTCATGGCACTGGCCGAGAAGATCAAGTCACCCGTCGGCCACGCGCTGCGCGGCAAGGAGTGGATCCAGTACGACAATCCGTACGACGTGGGCATGAGCGGTCTGCTCGGATACGGCGCGGCCTATGAGGCCACGCACGAGTGCGATCTGCTGATCCTGCTCGGCACGGACTTCCCGTACAACGCGTTCCTGCCGAAGGACGTGCCGATCGTGCAGGTCGACGTGCGCGCCGAGCACCTCGGCCGCCGCTCCACGCTGGACCTGGCTGTCTGGGGCGACGTACGGGAGACGCTGCGCTGCCTGACCCCGCTGGTCCAGGAGAAGAAGAACCGCCGCTTCCTGGACCGGATGCTGAAGAAGCATGCCGACGCGCTGGAAGGCGTGGTCAAGGCGTACACCCGCAAGGTGGACCGGCACGTGCCAATCCACCCCGAGTACGTCGCCTCCGTACTGGACGAGGAGGCATCGGATTCCGCGATCTTCACAATCGATACGGGCATGTGCAACGTCTGGGCGGCGCGCTACCTCACGCCCAACGGGCGCCGCCGCGTCATCGGTTCGTTCACGCACGGCTCGATGGCCAACGCGCTGCCGCAGGCCATCGGCGCGCAGCTGACCGACCGCCGGCGGCAGGTCGTCTCGATGTCGGGGGACGGCGGATTCTCCATGCTCATGGGCGACTTCCTCACCCTGGTCCAGCACAATCTGCCGGTGAAGGTCGTCCTGTTCAACAATTCCTCCCTCGGCATGGTCGAGCTGGAGATGCTGGTCGCGGGCCTGCCCTCGTACGGCACCGGCAACCAGAACCCCGACTTCGCGGCCATCGCCCGGGCGGCGGGCGCGTACGGCGTCCGTGTGGAGAAGCCCAAGCAGCTGCGGGGCGCGCTGCGGGACGCCTTCAAGCACAACGGGCCCGCGCTCGTCGACGTCGTCACCGACCCGAACGCGCTGTCCATCCCGCCGAAGATCAGCGCCGACATGGTGACCGGGTTCGCGCTCTCGGCGGGCAAGATCGTGCTGGACGGCGGCGTGGGCCGGATGGTGCAGATGGCCCGGTCGAACCTCCGCAACATCCCGCGCTTCTGAGCCGTTACCGTCCAGCGGGGCACATGCCCCGCAGCTGTGCCGTTCGCGGCAGGAAGCGTCAGGGGCTTCCGGGCTGCGCCGCGGTGCCGCGAGGGGCGCGGACGCGGGCGTAGCCGCACCGGGCCACTCGGTGGACCCCGCGCCTCGACGGCTCCGCCGGGACGAGCTGTACCGGCTGCGGCAGCGGGCCGGTCGACAGCGAGGGCGAATTCGTCCTACGGACGGCCGGGGCACGCGCATGTTTCTGCCCTTGTCATGACAGCCGGGCCGGGCCTTGGTCGGGACCAGCCGGGCATCTCGTGGCATATGCGGAAGCAGGGGGCGAAGCTTGGGTCGTATCCCGGTGGGCATGCATCGATCTGAGGTTGTTCGAAAGATCGGGGATGAAGATCGGGGACACCGGAGCGCTCGGGGCGGGGAGGATGAAGCGTCAGCCTGTAGGGGGCGAGCAACTGCACGGACGGATCGACGGGCCGGTCACCGGCCCCTTCGACGGCCGTGGCGGCACATGGATCGAAGGGCAGCGGCCGAGGGCCATCCGGCACCGGCTGCGCCACGCCGACCTGACGGCGGTGGCGACGGTCCGCAGGGACCTGCGCCAACTGCTGGTCCACTGGGGGGACTCCGGCAGGTCGGACATCGCGGAGCTGCTCATCAGCGAGCTGGTCACCAACGCCCTGGTGCACACCGACCGGGGTGCCGTGGTGACCGTGACGGTCACCGACCGCCTGCGGGTGGAGGTGCGGGACTTTGTATCCCGGCGGCCGCAGCCCCGCAGACCGACCACCGAAGGCACTTCGGGGAGAGGACTGATGCTGGTGCGCTCGCTCGCGGACGCCTGGGGCATACGGATGCACGGCGTCGGCAAGTGCGTGTGGTTCGAACTGGGCGGCACGGCGAAGTGAATGCCGGTGCCCGGATCGGCGAACGTGCGGCGGGCCGCCCTCCAGGGGGCGGCCCGCCGCTCTGTCGTCCTGCTGCGCTCAGCCGAACTGCCGCTCGATCTCGGCGAGTTTCTCCTCCAGGGAGTCCAGCCGCGGGATCGTCTGCGTGTCGTCCTCGGCGGTGAGGTCCACGGTGCGCGGGCCCGACCGCTCGGCGCCGCCTGCACGGCCGGCCACGGCCTTCAGCGTGGGGCGGTTCCATGACCGGCCGCCCTCCGGTTCGATGCCCGGGCCCCCGGCCGGGGGCGGGGCCTCGACCGCCTGGCCCTCCGCCGCGTGCCCGCGGTCTCCGGCCGTACGGCCCCCGGCCGCCTGGCCCTCGATCGCCGGCGGTTCGGCCTGCTGCGCCACCGGCCGCCCGGCCGTCACGTCCGGCACCTGACGGACACCGCGCCCCCACCGGTGCTGCCGGTTCAGCGCCCGCACCCGGGCCCGGTCCAGCTTCCGGTGCTCGCGCCGGCGCCGCCGGGTCCGCTCCTTCTCGCGGCGGTCCTCGCGTACCTCATCGACCGCCTCGTCCAGGCTCCGCACGCCCTCCAGCAGCATCAGCGACCAGGCGGCGAAGGTCTCGCGCGGGGCACGCAGCCAGCGCACCATCCGGATCTGCGGCAGCGGCCTGGGCACCAGGCCCTGTTCGCGCAGCGCCGCCCTGCGGGTCTGCTTCAGCGCCCGGTCGAAGAGGACCGCGGCCGACAGCGACATGCCCGCGAAGAACTGCGGCGCGCCCGCGTGGTCCAGGCCGCGCGGCGCGTGCACCCAGTTGAACCACGCGGCCGCGCCCGCGAACGTCCACACCAGCATCCGGGAGCCGAGCGCCGCGTCACCGTGGCTGGCCTCGCGCACGGCCAGTACGGAACAGAACATCGCGGCGCCGTCCAGACCGAACGGCACCAAGTACTCCCAGCCCCCGGAGAGGTTGAGGTTCTGCCGGCCGAAGCCGACCAGGCCGTGGAAGGAGAGCGCGGCGGCCACCGCGGCGCAGCAGAAGAGCAGCAGATAGGAGGCCGAGCCGTAGACCGCCTCCTTGCGGCGCCGGCGTTCCTCGCTGCGCTCCCAGGAGTCGTCGGCCGCCTTGTCCGCGCTCTGCTTGCCGCGCAGGACCACCGCCACGGCTGCCGTGACACCGACGAGCAGCAGGGCTCCCGGGACGAGCCAGTCCAGCGATATGTCCGTCATTCTCATCTGGGACCCCTTGCATCGCGGTACGCGTTTCGCGCGACATCCTGGCGGAGCCGGTCGGTACGGCAGGGGTTTTCGGGGCAAGAGGACGCCAAGGAGGCGGCCAGGGCCGCCGAGAGGGGCGAACTGTTCGCACAGCCTTGAGGGCGGCGGCAGTTGAGTTCGATTACCGCCACTCGATCGGGTGGCGGGGAAGTGGAGTGCCGTGGCGGGGGAGCGGAGCGCTCGGGTCAGGCGCTCGCGGTCAGCCGCGCGACCCGGTCCGCATCACACGTACGCGGACAGGTGACGCAGGTGTCCTCCGGACGCACCGTGTAGAACATGCAGCAGCTCGCGCGGTCCCGCGTCGGCAGCTTCTCCCCGGCCGGGCCGGTCAGCTCGCGGAAGCCCGCGCCGCCGACGTACGGCGCCGTCGCGCCCGGCAGCAGCCGCGCCACCTCGGCCACGGCGCGCCGTTCCTCGCCGAGCAGGTGGCCGAGGTACCACAGCCCCTCGACGATCTCGTCCGTCGCCATGCCCCACAGGGCGCGCGGGCCGCGCCGCACGCGGGGCCGGAAGCCGTCCAGTACCGGCCCGAGGTGCTCGGCGACCGCGGCCCGCACCTCGGCGCGCAGCGCCTCCTCGTCGGCCACGGCCACGGCCCCCGGCAGCCCGGCCGCCGGGTCGTCGGGCAGGCACGCGAAGGACGTGACGCGTACGGCGGCGTGGCCCAGCTCGCGCGGGAAGAAGACGGCGCCGGCGGGCAGCCGGGGCACCCGGCGGTGCAGGAACCACGGCATGGTGATCAGCAGGCAGGCCGGCCAGGCGTACCGGTGCAGACCGAAGCTGGCGACCACGTCCGGGCGGGCGCGCTTCCCGTAGTTTTTGATCACCTGCGCGTCGTCCCAGGCCAGGAAGGCGTCCAGGGCCGCGCCGCCGGCCGCCAGCTCCGCCGCGCTGGTCCAGTCCTCGCCCGCGGGTGCCGCGTCCCGCGGCCCGAGCTCGGTCACCCGCAGCCCCGGGAACACCTCGGTGAGCCGGGCATAGGCGCCGGTCACGGGGGAAGGGGACGGCGGGGCGGCGAGGACGGAAGCATTCATGCGGAGAACCACCGAATCGCGTCGTAGGCAGGTAAGGCTTACCTTAGCGGAACTCTCCGAGGTTTGAACTGCGGCAGGGGCCGCCTATGGTGCTCAAGGACATCTGGAGGTACCCCATGGAGCAGCGCGGAGCGGAACAGCCGCCGCGAATACGCGCCCGCGTGCCCGCACAGGGGCGCCCCGAGGCGGTACGCGGACGGCACCCGGCCGACGCCGACGGGGCCGCCACCCACGCGGTCGCGGCCCCGCCCGCGGCGCCACCGCCCGCGCCACCTGCCACGCCGTCCGTACGCAAGCCGCAGCGGCACTCCGTACGCGCGCAGATCCTGTCGGCCCTCCGCGACGCGCTGCTCTCCGGCGAGCTGGCCCCCGGCGCCGTCTACTCGGCGCCCGCGCTCGCCGAGAGCTTCGGCGTGTCGCCGACGCCGGTCCGCGAGGCCATGCAGCAGCTCGCCACCGAGGGCGCGGTCGAGGTGGTCCCCAACCGCGGCTTCCGGATCGCCGAGCGCACCCCTCGCGACCTCGCCGAGCTGGCGGAGGTACGGGCCATGCTGGAGGTGCCGACCGTACTGCGGCTGGCCCGCACGCTGTCCCCCGAGCGCTGGGAGGAGCTGCGCCCGCTGGCCGCCGCGACCGTCACGGCCGCCGGCCACGGCGACTGCGTGGCGTACGCGGAGGCGGACCGCGCCTTCCACCGCGCGCTCCTCGCCCTGACCGGCAACCGCCAGCTGACCCTCGTCGCCGACGACGTCCAGCGCCGCACGGCCTGGCCGTGCGGCGGCACCCGCGTCGGCGTGGCCGACCTCCTGGCCGACGCCTCGGACCACATGGCCCTCCTGGACGCCCTCCAGGCCCAGGACCTCCCCCTCACCGAACGCATCGCCCGCGACCACCTCACGGGAAACCGCTTCCTCCACTGAGGCGCGCTTCTTCCGTTGCGGGGCGCTGGTTCGCCCGAGGCTCCGAATTCCCCCGAGGCTCCGAACTCCCCCCGGGATTCCGGTCGTTACGCCGCCGTCGGCAGCTGGTCCGCCAGCCAGGTGGGGATGCCGTCCATGAGGCGGAAGAGGCGGGCGGCTTCGGCGCGGAGGCGGGCGGCGTCTTCTTCCGGGGCGGCGTCGGCGAGGGCGGCGAGGGCCGGGGCCGTGCCGATGAGGTAGCCCAGTTCCTCGCGGATGCGGAGGGACTCGGCGAAGCCGTGCCTCGCCTCCGCCAACTCGCCGTCGCGCAGGGCGAGTCCGGCCAGATGGCGCCAGGTGAAGGAGAGCAGGAGCGAGTCGTCGTGCGCGGTCGCGGCGGCGTGGGCGCGGCGGTAGGCGGCCCGCGCCGACTGCGGGCTGTCGGCGATGTGCTCGGCCATCAGGCCGCGCCGGAAGTCCAGCAGCGCGCGCCCCTCGGCGGCCGGTGGCAGCAGCGCCGCGGCGCGGCCGAGTGCCGCCCTGGCCTCGTCGGCGCGGTCGCGTACGCCCAGGACCGTGGCGGCGTAGGCGAGATGGCCGCGCTCGCAGGCCGCGTCGCCGCGCTCGTCGTCGGTGCCCGCGCGGGCCTCGGCGTACCGCAGCGCGTCCTCGGCCTCGGCCCAGCCGGTACAGGTGAACATGCAGCGCTCCACGAGGAGCGCGGCGCGGCGGAGCGCGGCGGTCGGGTGCGCCGCCGCGTGTGGTTCGAGCAGTGCCGCCGCGTCGTCCCAGCAGCCGCGGGACCTGAGCCGCCAGACCGCCCGGTCCAGTGGGTCGTCCCCGTTTCCGTGCCCGTCCGCGGCCGGACCGGCGGTCCTGGCCGCCGGCAGTCCCGTCACCGGTGCTCCCGGCACCGGCAGTCGTTCGACAGATCCTTCGGACCCATCGGTTTCGGCAGATTCCGGCATGGCGGTGTCCGCCACATTGCCCTCCCCGAGCGCACCTTTGAGCTGGACTGGAAGCAGTGGGCGAATCTCAGCACGAATTTCGGCGTGGGGCCAAGGGGCTGGGTGAATGATTTCACAATCTCCGGCGGGCCGTGTACGAAGCGGAGTTGAGCCGCTAGAGGAGCTGATCATGGCTGTCCGGCGGGGTGTGTGCCGGGGGTGATCGGTCACCGAGCGCTCTGACCTGGCGCTTCAAAGGCCGTCGCGACGGCACGCGAAAGCCGCTCGAACGAGTGATCCGGAGTCGCGCGGTCGGCCCCGCGCCGTGCGCCCTTCGCCGCCCGCCCCGTGATCCCGCCGCCCGGTCCCGGTGACGGAGAGGGCGGTGGACGCGTGGCGGAGTGCGGACCACCGGATGGCGGCGGTGCGGCGCGCGTGGCGGGGGAGCGGAGATCATCCCCGGGACCGAACGCGCGGCGCTACTCCCAGGGGATGTTCCGCCACGGGCTGGCCGGATCGGTGGTGAGGATCTGGTGCGCGGTGGCCATGTCCGTGTACCAGTGGCCGAACTCCTCCTCGTCGAACTGCAAGCAGCGGCCGAGGATGAAGCCGGCGGAGAAGTCCTCCCAGGAGCGGTACGCGCTCCGGCTCGCCGCGCCCGCGCGCAGCACGGCCTGCTCCGCCTCCGGCAGGGTGCAGTAGCGCGCGCCGAGCCCCCAGCGGGCCATGCCCGAGGCCCGCCCGTAGTCCCACGCCTCGACGGACCGGACGAACTTGCCCTCGGCCAGTACGCCGTCCGCGCGGAACCGCGCCTCGTACCGCGCGATCCGGCCGATGAGCCGCTGCACCCCGGCGACCTGCGAGGCGACCTCCGCCTCGCCGGGCGGCTCGGTCTTCGTGACACCCTCCGGGGTGAGCTTGACCTCGGCGCCCTTCTCGGCGTTGTGCCGCAGTACCCGCTCGGCCACCCCGCGCCAGTGGTCCACGCTCACCGCGCCCGCGAAGTCCAGCGCGAGCGAGCGCCGCACGGCGAGCGCGAACTCCCATACCTCGCTGACCATGTCGGCGGCGGTCAGCCGCTCCTGTGCCTGCTGCCACGTCGCGCGGTCGGTGACGTTCCAGAATTCGGCGAGCTGCTTCTTCTCCGGGTAGTAGCCCCGGCCGTGGTGGGCCATGGCGTTCCACGGCCGGCCGTTGTTGACGAAGAGCAGCGCCCCGCAGGCGAGTCCGTGCGCCACCGGGCCGTGCAGCGGGCCGCCCACGTGCAGGGTGCGCAGCCTGATCTGCTGCTGCGGCTCTTCGGCCGCGGCGGCCGCGGCGTGCCGCTGCCACACGGCGCGGTGTCCGGGGGAGGTCGGGAAGTACGCCTCGCAGGGGCTGCCGGGGTTGACGGCCAGCCACGGCGGGTCGTGCGCTTCCCAGTTGCGCGCGAACCAGTCCAGCGAGCCGGACCAGAAGACCGGGTCCTCGACGGGCGCGGGCAGCATGCCGAGGGTGAAGGCGGCCAGGCAGAGCGTCCCGGTCCGCCGGTCCCAGTACGGCTGGAAGCGCACCGTGCCGGGATGGGCGTCGGCCGCGGCCCGGGAGTCGGCGATGTACAGCTCGTTGCGGGCCAGTACGTCGAAGTACGCGGGCCAGTCGCCGCGCGTCTTCGCGTCGTACAGCTGCTGCTCGACCTCGCTCGGCGCCTGCCAGACCGGGGCCGCCGGAGCCGTCGGTTCCGCGGGGTCCGCCGGTTCCGCCGGGTCCGGCCCGGCGGCCGCCTCCGGCCCGTTCGTCATCGCCATGGGAAAACCTTATCGAGCCTTGATCACCGGTCGTGCGGGGCCTGGCCAGCGGGGATCACAGCGCGCGCACGGCCGGCCGAGCCGTGCTCACGTCATCCGCAGCGCCAGGAAGAAGTCCAGCTTGTCCTCCAGGCGGGACAGGTCGCGGCCGGTGAGCTGCTCGATGCGGCCGACGCGGTACCGGAGGGTGTTGACGTGCAGATGCAGCCGGCCGGCGCAGCGGGTCCAGGAGCCGTCGCTGTCGAGGAACGCCTCCAGGGTGGGGATCAGCTCGGCGCGGTGCCGGCGGTCGTAGTCCCGCAGCGGGTCCAGCAGCCGGGCCGTGAAGGCGCGGCGCACGTCGTCGGGGACGAAGGGGAGCAGCAGGACGTGCGAGGCCAGCTCCTCGTGGCCGGCGGCGCACACCGGGCCGGGCCGGGCCGCCGCGACCCGGCGGGCGTGCCGGGCCTCCTCCAGCGCGCCGCGCAGCCCCTCCGCCGAGTGGACGGCGGCGCTGACGCCGATGGTGAGCCGGCCGTCGTCCGCGAGCCCGCGGGCCAGCGGCTCCTGGACCGCCCGGAGCAGCGCCTCCGCGTGCAGGCCGTCGGCCTTGGTGTCCGCGTCGTCCTCGTGCAGCGCGGGCAGCGGTACCAGTGCGACCGCCTCGTCCCCCGTGTGCGCCACGGCGATGCGGTCCGCCGGGTCGGGGCCCGCGCTGGCGGGGTCCACCAGGATCTCTTCGAGGAGGGTCTGCGCGACCGGGCCGCCGGGCAGGTCCCCGCCGTCCCATTCGACGCGTGCGACCACGACCTGCCAGTGCGGCGCCGTGCCCAGGCCGGGCAGCAGCACGGGCGCGGCGACCCGCAGGCGGGCGGCGATCTCGGCGGGCGCGGCACCCGTCTGGACGAGCTCCAGCACCTCCTGCGCGAGCCGGCGACGCACCGTACGGGCCGCGTCGCGCCGGTCCCGCTCCACGGCGATCAGCTGCGTGACGCCCTGCAGCAGGTCCAGCCGCTCGGCCGGCCAGTCACCGGCGTCCGCCTCGACGGCCAGCAGCCAGTCCGAGAGCACCGTCTCGCGCAGGTCGCGGCCGCCGCTGCGGATGGGGAAGAGGGAGTACGTGCTGTTGCCGAGCAGGACGCGGTGCGGGCTGCGCCGCCCGCTGCGCGCCGCGGCCAGGTGCTCGCCCGCCAGCCGGGCGCCGACCGCCGCGTCCCCGGCCGGTGTGGCGTCGCCGCCGGGCACCGCGCCCGCGATCCGCCGTCCGGTGGGGGAGAGGACCCAGGCGCGCAGGTCGAGGTCGGAGCCGAGCAGGTCGAGGACGACCTCGGGGCCGCCGCCCGCCGGGCCCGAGGTCATCAGGCGGCGGTGCCGGTCGACGACGGCGGCCAGGTCGCCCGCCCGCTCGCCGGAGACCTGCCGTACGACGTACTCGGTGACCGTGGCGAAGGAGACCGACTCGGCAACGGAGAAGAGCGGCAGGTGGTGGTGGGCGCAGGCCGCGATCAGGTCCTCGGGGACCGGGCCCAGCTCCGCCGTGCCGGCCGCGAGACCGGCCACCCCGGCCTGGGCCAGGATGCGTACGAAGGGCTCGGAGTCCTCCGGCTCGCGCCGCCAGGCGAGCCCGGAGAGCACCAGCTCGCCCCCCGAGAGATAGCGGCTGGGATCGCGCAGGTCGGTGGTCATCACGCCGCGGACCGTACGGTCCAGCTCGTCCTCGCCCCCGAGCAGCCGCAGGCCCAGGGAGTCGGTGTCCAGGAGTGTGCGGAGCCGCATGACGTCGTCGCCCGCCGATCTTTCTGTCTGAATGCTGCCGGTGGAATACCGCGAGGTTGCCGCGCCCCGCTTTTCGTTCGAATCTACAAGACAGCTGCCCTGGCCAGCCAACCGCTTCATGGTTTCGGTGACTGCACCGGGTACGCAACCGGCGCGTGTACTGGGTCACATCGCGTAACTGAAACATGAACGACCGATGAACACCTTCGGATGAAGAGAGCCGCGCATGGACTTCCTTCGCCCCGCCACCTGGGAGGAGGCGCTCGCCGTCAAGGCCGAGCACCCCACCGCTGTGCCGATCGCGGGCGGTACGGACGTCATGGTCGAGATCAACTTCGACCACCGCCGCCCCGCGTACCTGATGGATCTGAACCGCATCGGCGATCTGGCGGAGTGGGAGACCGGCGCGGACACGGTACGGCTCGGTGCCTCCGTCCCGTACACCCAGATCATGGAGAACCTCCGTGCTGAGCTGCCCGGACTGGCGCTCGCCTCGCACACCGTCGCCTCCCCGCAGATCCGCAACCGCGGCGGCGTCGGCGGCAACCTCGGCACCGCCTCGCCGGCCGGCGACGCGCACCCCGCGCTGCTCGCCTCCGGCGGCGAGGTCGAGGTGGAGTCGGCGGCCCGTGGCGTCCGCATGATCCCCATCGACGAGTTCTACACCGGCGTGAAGCGCAACGCCATGGAGCAGGACGAGCTGATCCGCGCCGTCCACCTGCCGAAGGCCACCGGTCCGCAGCAGTTCTCCAAGGTGGGTACCCGCAATGCGATGGTGATCGCGGTGTGCGCGTTCGGTATCGCGCTGCACCCGGAGACGAAGACGGTACGGACCGGCATCGGCTCGGCCGCCCCTACCCCCGTACGGGCCAAGGAGGCGGAGGTATTTCTCGCCGCGGCGCTGGAGGAGGGCGGCCACTGGGAGTCCGGCGCGCCGGTTGCGCCGTCCGTGGCGAAGCAGTTCGCCCAGCTGGCGAGCGGTGCCTGCAACCCGATCGACGATGTGCGCGGCAGCGCGAAGTACCGCCGGCACGCGGTCGGCATCATGGCCCGGCGCACGCTCGGCTGGGTCTGGGAGTCCTACCGCGGCGACGGCCGCACAGCAGGAGGAGGCGCACAGTGCGCGTGAAATTCACCGTCAACGGCCGCGAGCAGAGCGCCGACGACGTCTGGGAAGGCGAGAGCCTGCTGTACGTGCTGCGCGAGCGGATGGGCCTGCCGGGTTCGAAGAACGCCTGCGAGCAGGGCGAGTGCGGCTCCTGCACGGTCCGTCTGGACGGGGTGCCGGTGTGCTCCTGTCTGGTCGCGGCCGGCCAGGTCGAGGGCCGCGAGGTCGTCACCGTCGAGGGGCTGGCGGACTTCGCGCGGCAGCGCGCGGAGCGGGGCGGCTGCGGGACGGGCGCCTGCGGCTCCAAGGGCACGACGCTGGACGAGGCGAAGGGCTGGGCCGCCAGGCCCGCCGGTACGGGCGACAGCCGGACCGGTGAGCAGGGCACCTCCCCGCACGCAGCTCTCTCGCCCATCCAGCAGGCGTTCATCGACGCGGGCGCCGTCCAGTGCGGCTTCTGCACGCCGGGCCTGCTGGTCGCCGCCGACGAGTTGCTGGAGCGCAACGCCCAGCCCTCCGACGCCGACATCCGCGAGGCGCTGTCGGGCAACCTGTGCCGCTGCACGGGCTACGAGAAGATCCTCGACGCGGTCCGCCTCGCGGCCGCCCGCGGGGAGTCCGAAACCGCTGGAACGGGGGCCTGACCATGGCCGAAGTCACCCGGACACCGACCAATCTCACCCAGGGCAGCACGGCCCCGGCCGGCATCGGGGCCTCCACGCTGCGGCCCGACGGCACGCTCAAGGTGACCGGCGAGTTCGCGTACTCGTCGGACATGTGGCACGAGGACATGCTGTGGGGCTACACGCTGCGCAGCACCGTCGCGCACGCCGAGATCCGTTCCATCGACACCTCCGAGGCGCTCGCCCAGGCGGGTGTCTACGCGGTCCTCACCTACGACGACCTGCCGACCGCGGTGAAGAACTACGGCCTGGAGATCCAGGACACCCCGGTACTGGCCAACGGCCGGGTGCGGCACCACGGGGAGCCGGTGGCGCTGGTCGCCGCCGACCACCCGGAGACCGCCCGCCGGGCCGCCGCCAAGATCAAGGTCGACTACGCGGAGCTGCCGGTCGTCACCGACGAGGCCAGTGCCACCGCCGAGGACGCCCCGCTGCTCCACCCGGGCCGCAAGGACCACCACGCGGGCCACGTACCGCACCCGAACATCGTCCACCGCCAGCCGATCGTCCGCGGCAACGCCGACGAGGCCGCGAAGCGCGCGGACGTGATCGTCACCGGCGAGTACGAGTTCGGCATGCAGGACCAGGCGTTCCTGGGCCCGGAGTCCGGCCTCGCGGTGCCGGCCGAGGACGGCGGCGTCGACCTGTACGTCGCGACCCAGTGGCTCCACTCGGACCTGCGGCAGATCGCGCCGGTGCTCGGCCTGCCGCCGGAGAAGGTGCGCATGACGCTCTCCGGCGTCGGCGGCGCCTTCGGCGGCCGCGAGGACCTGTCGATGCAGATCCACGGCTGCCTGCTGGCGCTCCGTACCGGCAAGCCCGTGAAGATCGTCTACAACCGCTTCGAGTCCTTCTTCGGGCACGTCCACCGGCACCCGGCCAAGCTCCGGTACGAGCACGGCGCCACCAAGGACGGCAAGCTCACCCACCTGAAGTGCCGCATCGTGCTGGACGGCGGCGCGTACGCTTCCGCCTCCCCGGCCGTGGTCGGCAACGCCTCCTCGCTCGCCGTCGGCCCGTACGCCGTCGACGACGTGGACATCGAGGCCATCGCGCTCTACACGAACAACCCGCCCTGCGGTGCGATGCGCGGCTTCGGCGCGGTCCAGGCGTGCTTCGCGTACGAGGCACAGATGGACAAGCTGGCCAAGGCGCTCGACATGGACCCGGTCGAGCTGCGGCAGCTGAACGCGATGGAGCAGGGCACGCTCATGCCGACCGGGCAGCCGGTCGACTCCCCGGCCCCGGTCGCCGAGCTGCTGCGCCGCGTGAAGGCCATGCCGCTGCCGCCGGAGAACCAGTGGGAGACCACCGAGGGCGCCGACGTCCGCGCGCTGCCCGGCGGCCTGTCCAACACCACCCACGGTGAGGGCGTCGTCCGCGGCATCGGCTACGCCGTCGGCATCAAGAACGTCGGCTTCTCCGAGGGCTTCGACGACTACTCCACCGCGCGCGTCCGCATGGAGGTCATCAACGGCGAGCCGGTCGCGACCGTGCACACCGCGATGGCCGAGGTCGGCCAGGGCGGCGTCACCGTGCACGCGCAGATCGCCCGCACCGAGCTGGGCGTCCAGCAGGTCACCATCCAGCCCGCGGACACCCAGGTCGGCTCGGCCGGCTCCACCTCCGCCTCCCGGCAGACCTATGTCACCGGCGGCGCGGTGAAGAACAGCTGCGAGGCGGTGCGCGAGCAGGTCCTGCAGAAGGGCCGGCTCAAGTTCGGCACGTACCACCCGGCGTGGGCCACCGCCGAGCTGCTCCTGGAGGGCGGCAAGGTCGTCACCGACGGCGGCGAGGTGCTCGCCGACATCGTGGACGTGCTGGGCGAGGAGGTGGTGGAGACCGAGCTGGAGTGGCGGCACCGCCCCACCGAGGCGTTCGACCTGGAGACCGGCCAGGGCAACGGCCACGTGCAGTACTCCTTCGCGGCGCACCGCGCGGTCGTCGAGGTCGACACCGAACTCGGCCTGGTGAAGGTCATCGAGCTGGCCTGCGCGCAGGACGTCGGCAAGGCGCTCAACCCGCTGTCCGTCATCGGCCAGATCCAGGGTGGCACCACCCAGGGCCTGGGCGTGGCGGTCATGGAGGAGATCGTCGTCGATCCGAAGACCGCGAAGGTGCGCAACCCCTCCTTCACCGACTACCTGATCCCCACGATTTTGGACACCCCCACCATTCCGGTGGATGTCCTCGAACTTGCCGATGAGCACGCGCCTTACGGGCTGCGTGGCGTCGGCGAGGCGCCGACCCTGTCGTCGACCCCGGCAGTCCTCTCCGCGATCCGGGCGGCGACCGGGCTGGCGCTCACCAAGACGCCGGTGCGACCAGAACACCTCACCGGCACGTGAAAAGCCTCCGGGCGGTACGGATATTTGGGGTGTCCTGTCCGTCCTCCTGCGGTTCGTACCGCCCGGAGTTTCCCCCACGTCAGCCCGGGCTCCTAGGATCCGTCCTCGGCGCCGCACCTGGCTGAAAAACGTTCGTCTCGGGCCGTCCCCCGGGTCGTGCGGCCCGCTCCATCCCAAATCTCACATTTCCCCCCTTGTGAGTGCCCCTATGAACCTTGGGAGATAGGCACCATGACCCAGCCCACCATCGAGCCCACGACCACGGCGGAGGACGCCGGCGCGGGTACGCGCCAGCCCTCCGGCCGGTCGTGGCTCGACCGGTACTTCCACATATCCGAACGCGGCTCGACCCTCGGCCGGGAGCTGCGCGGCGGCATCACCACCTTCATGGCGATGGCGTACATCCTCCTGCTCAACCCCGTCCTGCTCAGCGGCAAGGACGCGGCAGGCGGCACCCTTTCACCCAGCGCGGTGATCACGGCGACGGCCTTCGCGGCGGCTCTGGCCACGCTGCTGATGGGCATCGTCGGCAAGGTCCCGCTGGCGCTCGCCGCCGGCCTGAGCGTCTCCGGCGTGCTCGGCACCCAGGTGATCAGCGACATGACCTGGCCGCAGGCCATGGGCATGTGTGTGATCTACGGTGTCGTGATCATGCTGCTGGTGATCAGCGGTCTCCGTGAGAAGATCATGAACGCCATCCCACTGGCGCTCAAGCACGCGATCACCATCGGCATCGGCCTCTTCGTCACCATCATCGGCCTGGTCAAGGCCGGCTTCGTCGGCATCGGCAACGCCTCGGCGCCGGTCACCCTCGGCGTCGGCGGCCACCTCTCCGGCTGGCCGGTCCTCGCCTTCTGCATCACCCTGCTCGTCATCTTCATGCTGCTGGCGCGCAACGTGCCCGGCGCGATCCTCATCGGCATCGCCGTCGGCACCGTCTTCTCGCTGATCGTCACCGCGGTCAACGGGCTGGGCGACAAGCAGTGGGGCCTCGCGACCCCCAAGCTTCCCGACACCCTGGTCTCCACCCCGGACTTCGGACTGCTGGGACACGTCGAGTTCGGCGGCTTCGCCGAACTGGGCGCCGCCACCGTCGGCATGGTCGTCTTCACCCTGGTACTGGCGGGCTTCTTCGACGCCATGGCCACGATCATCGCCGTCGGCCAGGAGGCCAAGCTCGCCGACCACCTCGGCCGGATGCCGGGCCTGAACAAGGCGCTGCTCATCGACGGCGCGGGCGGCGCGATCGGCGGCGTCTCCGGCGCCTCCGGCCAGACCGTCTTCATCGAGTCCGCCAGCGGCGTGGGCGAAGGCGCCCGTACCGGCCTGTCGGCCACCGTCACCGGCCTGCTCTTCGGTCTGGCGCTGCTCTTCACTCCGCTGGCCGAGATCGTGCCCGCCCAGGTCGCGTCCGCCGCGCTGGTCGTCATCGGTTCGATGATGATGCAGAACGCACGGCACGTGGACTGGAAGGACCGTTCCGTCGCGATCCCGGTCTTCCTGACCGTGGTCCTCATGCCGTTCACGTACTCGATCGTCAACGGCGTGGCCGCCGGCGTCATCTCGTACTGCGCGATCAAGCTGGCGCAGGGCAAGTGGCGTGAGCCGGGACCGCTGATGTGGATCCTCACGGTGGTCTTCATCTTCAACTTCGCTTTCGTCAATGTGGGGCATTAGGGACCTCTCCCGCCGCCTCGCCAGGAGGCCCTGACCGGCCCTCCGCGCAATCGCACAAAGGAGCTGGACATGCTGGACATCGCCGATGAGCTGAACCGGTGGGTCGAGCAGGGACGCGACTTCGCCGTGGCCACCGTGGTGGGCGTCGGCGGCAGCGCGCCCCGGCAGCCGGGCGCCGCCCTCGCCGTCGACCGCGACGGCACGGCGATCGGGTCCGTCTCCGGCGGTTGCGTGGAGGGCGCGGTCTACGAGCTGTGCCAACAGGCTCTGGAGACCGGCGAGCCGGTGCTGGAGCAATTCGGATACAGCGACGAGGACGCCTTCGCCGTCGGACTGACCTGCGGCGGCGTCATCGACATCCTCGTCACCCCGGTACGCACGAGCGCCCCGGAGCCATCTCAGGGGCCGGACGACCCCCCGGCCCCGGTGGTGGACAGCACCTCCGGGACGCTCGTCGCGGCGGTGGCCGCCGCCGTCACCACTGAGGCGGCGGCCCTCGCGCGCATCGTCTCCGGCCCGGCCGAACTCCTCGGCCGTGCCCTCCTCGTCCGCGCCGACGGCAGCCACACCGGCAGCCTCGGCGGCCACCCCGCACTCGACCGCACCGCGGTCGAGGAGACCCGCGCGCTGCTGGACGCGGGCCGCACCACCACCGTCGAGATCGGCGCGGACGGCAGCCAGTGCGGCGTCCCGCTCACCCTGCTCGTCGAATCCTCCGTACCGCCGCCGCGGATGCTCGTCTTCGGCGCCATCGACTTCGCCGCGGCGCTGGCCAGAGCCGGCAAGTTCCTCGGCTACCACGTCACCGTCTGCGACGCCCGCCCCGTCTTCGCGACCAGGGCCCGCTTCCCCGACGCCGACGAGATCGTCAACGACTGGCCGCACCGCTACCTGGACTCCCAGGAGCTGGACGCCCGTACGGTCCTCTGCGTCCTCACCCACGACGCCAAATTCGACGTCCCCCTCCTCGAGCGCGCCCTCAGGCTCCGCGTCGCCTACGTCGGCGCCATGGGCTCCCGCCGCACCCACCTGGACCGGCTGGACCGGCTGCGCGAGGCCGGCCTCACCGACCTCGAACTCGGCCGCCTCCGCTCCCCGATCGGCCTCGACCTCGGCGCCCGGACCCCCGAGGAGACGGCCCTCTCCATCGCCGCCGAGATCGTCGCCACCCGCCGCGGCGGCACCGGCGTGCCGCTCACCGGCGCGCATACCCCGATCCATCACGACACGTCGGTCACGGCACGCCGTATCGGATCGGTTGCCTGAGGGCAGCAATACCGCTCCCGGGAGCCGGAAGCTAAGATCGGCGGCCGACCGCCCGCGCCATTCGTGGGCGGCTGCCGCCATGTCCGAGAACGAAGGAACACCGCACGATGAACTCGCCGGACAGACCACTCACCCCGATCTACGATCAGCTCATCAACGAGCATGGTGACGTTGCCACGGAGGCGCGCGAGTACGCCAAGAAGACCGAGCGGGAAGCCACCGAGGTCCTGGACTTCCGCATGCCGGCCCCGCCGGCCCAGCAGTCGGCGCAGTAGTTCCCAAGGCGTCGGTTCCCGGGGCGGCAGTTGGTGGGGCGTCGGTTCCTACGGCGTCCCCGGCACCCGCAGCGCCAGCAGCGCCACGTCGTCCTCGTTGGCCGCGTACAGGGCCCTGCTGATCAGCTGGTCGCAGAATTCGTCCAGGGAGCGGTCGGCCAGGGCGGCGGCGAAGCCGGCGAGTTGGTCCAGGCCCTCGCTCAGCGGCAGGTCCCGGGCCTCGATCAGGCCGTCGGTGTACAGGACGACCGTGCTGCGCGGCGGGAGGGTCTGCCGGAAGTCGGTGCGGGTGGACGGCAGCTCGGTACCGAGCACCAGGTCGGCGGCGCCGTGCTCCAGGAAGCGCACCCGGCCGTCGTCGTGCACCAGCAGCGGCGGCGGGTGCCCGGCGTTGGTCCAGCGCAGCTGCCAGTCGCCGTCCCGCTCGACCTGGGCCAGGATCATGGTGGCCAGCTGCACGTCGCTGATGTGCACAAGAGCCCGGTCCAGCCGGCCGACGGTGACGGACGGGGCCTCGGCGTGCTCCCAGGCGAAGGCCCGCACCATGTTGCGTACCTGCGCCATACAGGCCGCCGCTTGCAGGTCGTGGCCCACCACGTCCCCGATGACCAGCGCCGTCGCCCCGTCCGGCAGCCGGAAGGCGTCGTACCAGTCGCCGCCGACCCGGGAGGCGTGCGGCGCCGGGTGGTAGCGCACCGTCATCTCCAGGCCCTCGATCCGGGGGAGCGGCGGCAGCAGATGGCGCTGCATGGTCTCGGCGACCCGCCGCTGCCGCTCGTACAGCTGCGCGTTGTCCACGGCGAGACCGGCCCGGCGGGCGATGTCGTCGACCAGCGCCAGTTCCGCCGCGTCGAAGGGCTTCTCCTGCTCCGTACGGATCAGGGTCAGCGCCCCCAGTACCTTGCCCGGGCCGCGCAGCGGCGCGATCACCGCGGACCGCATGCCGATCGCCCGGAACATCTCGCGCTGCTGGACGGCGATGCCGGAGTCCGGCGGCCCCGCGTAGTCCTCGGGCGTCACGATCCGCGGCGCGGCCCCGCGCAGCACCCGGGACAGCGGCATCCGCGACCCCTCCAGCAGCGGCGGCATCGGCCCGGCCAGCTCCTCCACCCGCACGTGCCGCCCGCCGACGTGATGGACGACGGCCACCCGCCGCAGCTTGCCCTGCTCCTCCAGGAGATCGACCACCGCCCAGTCCGCCAACCGGGGGACCACCAGCCGTACGAGCCGCTTCAGCGACTCGTCCAGGTCGAGCGTGGAGGTGAGCACGGCGGTGGTCTCGGCGACCATCGTCAGCCGGTCGGCGAGGTCGGTCAGCGCCTCCAGGTTCTCCGGCGGCGTCGGCGTCTGTGAGTCGCCCGGTGGCCGCTCGAAGAAGACCACGACCGCCCCGTCCGGCGCGCCGTCCACCTCGTACGGCACGGACACCCCGCCCACACAGATCAGCTCGCCGTCCCCGCGCGCGAACCACTGGCAGCCGTCCAGGGACAGCGCCTGACCGGACAGGAACGCCTGGAGGAGTACGCAGTTCGGCCGCGGCAGCCGTGATCCGTCGGGGTTGCGGTGCAGCAGCTCGTGCGGGTCGCCGCCGAGCAGCTCGCCGGCGGTGCGGCCCAGCAGTTCCTCGGCCTTGTCGTTGACGTACGAGATCCGCCCGAAGCCGTCCTGGACGTAGACCCCGGCCACCAGCCCGGCCGGCAGTACCGGCTCCGGCTCGCTCCCGGTCGCGGGATCCGCCACGCCCGGCCCTCCTCACTGACGCCACCTGCACCGACGCCCTCCTCCAGCGTCTCGCAGGATCGCGCCCGTGGCCTGCCGGAGATCCTGGGCACGAGAAGGCGCCGCTACGGCAGCAGGCCCGCCCGGCGCGCCGCGACCACGGCCTGCAGCCGCGTGTGGACGCCCAGCTTGCGCATGGCGGAGCGCAGATAGCCCTTGACCGTCTCCGGGCGCAGCCCCAGCCGCTCGGCGACCCCGATGTTCGTCGCGCCCGAGGCCACGCAGGACAGCACGTCCACCTCGCGCGGCGAGAGCGCCACGGCGGGACCCCCGCGGGCGTCGCCCGAGGCGGCGGCGAGCCGGCCGCAGGCCGCCAGCATCTCCTGCCGCAGCAGCGGATCGCCGACCCGCTGCGCCAGGGTGCGCAGCGCGCTGTGCGCCTCCCTGACCTCCTCCCACATCACCGGATCGGCGGCGGTCGGCTGCCGGGCCACCGACAGCAGCCGCTCCGCCTCGTCCTGCACCACCAGCGCCTGCTCCAGCTCCCTGGCCGCCTCCAGCGCGGCGGACAGCGGCCGGTCGCCCAGCTGCAGCGGCTGGCGCAGCGCCCCGTACAGCACGCCGCGCACCCGCCGCCGCACCACGACCGGTACCGCCAGTACGGACTTCAGTCCCTCGGCGGCCACCGCCGCGTCGTACTCATGGCTGATCACCGCGGAGGAGTGGTAGTCGGTCACCGCGAAGGGCCGGGAGCGGGCCGCCGTCTTGCCGCCCAGGCCGTTGCCCGAGTGGATGGACAGCCCGCGCAGCGCGGTGGTGGCCGCACCGGTCAGCTCGGTGATGCGGAACCGGCCCGTGCCGGTCACCAGGCCGCCGAACGCCACGGGCAGCCCGCTGGCCCTGCGCAGCCGCAGCAGCGCCGCCCTGACGTCCGCCGACCCGCTCTGCTCTGGCTCGTTCAGCACGCGCTAACCTCCGCTTCCCCCCATTCGGGGGTGGTGAGACCTGCGTCACTGATTACACGATGGCCGGAAGCCGCGGGGCAATGAGGAGGACGCCGACGGGGTTGACCGACGGAGAGTCGGTCGAGGATACGGAAGCGGCACTGTCCGGACCCCACCAGCGCCGCACCGGCCGAATGCTGCGAATACAGGAGAGAGTGCAATGCGGACACCGATGACCGTCGCGGATTTCCTCGACCGGGCAGAGCTCGGCTTCGCCACCGGCCCCGGCGTGATCGACGAGCCGGACCAGCCGGCCCCGCCGGTGCCCGAGTCCACGTACGGCCGGCTCGCCGAGCGCGTACGCGCCTGGCAGGCCGGATTCGACGCACTCGGCGTCGGCGAGGGCGAACGCGTGGCGGTCGCCAGCCACAATTCCGCCCGCCTCCTCGAGCTCCTCTTCGCCGTCCCGATGAGCGGCCGCATCTGCGTCCCGATCAACTTCCGCCTCAAGCCCGAAGAGGTCGAGTACCTGGTGCAGCAGAGCGGCGCCTCGGTCTTCCTCGTGGACCCGGAGCTGGACGGGGCGCTGTCCGGCATCAAGGCCCGCCACCGCTTCGTCCTCGGCGAGCAGACCGAATCCGAGCTGATGCGCTTCGGCGTCGAGCCGCGCCCCTGGTCGAACCCGGACGAGGACGCCACCGCCACGATCAACTACACCTCCGGCACCACAGCACGCCCCAAGGGCGTCCAGCTCACCCACCGCAACATCTGGGTCAACGGCCTGACCTTCGGCCTGCACACCCGCGCCTGGGAACGCGACGTCTACATGCACACGCTCCCGATGTTCCACTGCAACGGCTGGGGCATGCCGTACGTCATGGCCGGCCTCGGCGTGAAGCAGGTGGTGCTCCGCAAGGTCGACGGCACCGAAATCCTCCGCCGCGTCGAGGAACACGGCGTCACCCTCATGTGCGGAGCTCCCGCGGTCTGGAACGCGGTCCTCGACGCTGCGGCCACCTGGGAGGGCGAGATCCCCGGCCGCGACCGCGTCCGCGTCGTCTGCGCGGGCGCCCCGCCCCCCAGCAAGACCATCCAGCGCATGAGCGACGAACTGGGCTGGGAGTTCACCCAGATCTACGGCCTGACGGAGACCTCCCCCCTCCTCACCTTCAACCGCCTCCAGCCCGCCGACGACGCCCTCCCCGCCGAGGAGCGCGCCCGCAAACTCTCCCGCGCCGGCATCCCCGCCCTCGGCGTCAAGCTCGGCATCTCCGACTCCGGCGAGGTCCTGGCCCGCTCCAACACGGTCCTGGACGGCTACTGGGAAAAGCCCGAGGAGACCGAAGCGGCCCTGGGCGACGGGTGGTTCCACACCGGCGACGGCGGCATCCTCGACGAAACCGACGGCCACCTCACCATCTCCGACCGCAAGAAGGACGTCATCATCACCGGCGGCGAGAACGTCTCCTCGATCGAGGTCGAGGACACGATCTTCAGCCACCCGGCCGTCGCCGAGGTGGCCGTCATCGGCGTCCCCCACGAGAAGTGGGGCGAGACCATCAAGGCCCTCGTCGTCCTCGCCGAGGGAGCCACGGCCACGGAAGCCGACATCATCGCCCACTGCAAGCAGCACATGGCCGGCTACAAGGCCCCCACCACCGTGGAATTCCGCGAGGCCATCCCCCGCACGGCCACCGGCAAGATCCAGAAATTCAAGCTCCGCGAGCCTTACTGGTCGGGGCGGGACCGGCAGATCAACTGACCGCAGAACTGACTGCGGCCTTCTCGTCGTCAGCCGTCAGCCGTGGGGAGGAGGGTCCCGAGCGGGCCGAGGTCGAGGTTGAGGTCCTCGGGCCGGATGCCGTGCTGTTCGCAGAGTTCGGTCATGCGCTGGTCGAGCATCATCAGGGTGGTGCCGATCTCCTCGATCTGCCCGTCGAGCAGGTCTCCCTGCTCGACGCGGCGGATCGCCTGGCGTTCCATGAGCTGCCGCAGCAGCTCCACCACGGTCAGGACGAGGGTGACCAGGTCCTTCCCCAGCCGGTCGCGGTCCACGTCGAGTCGTGCGCTGGTCACAGAGGCCCTCCGTCCGGCCATGGGGCAGGTACGCGTTCGCTGACCGAGGAGAGGAGCGCGTTCAGGGAGACCCGTACCAGCGGCACGTCCGCGATGGCGATGACCAGGTCACCGCTCACGACCACACCGGTGGCCAGCACGCGGTCCAGCAGGTCGACGAGCGGCACGCCGATCGGTCCGGACAGGGGCCCGGGGGTGTCCCAGGGCACCGGTTCTCTCGTCATCGTTCACACCTCGCCGACGAACGAATAGGGGACCCACGGGCCGGAAATCTCGATGCGCGCTCCGGTCCGGCCGCGCAACGCCCGGGTCAGCTCGGCGAACTCGTGCGCGCGGTGTTCGGCCACGAGGTAGGTGGCGTTGAGAAGCTGGCTGCCTCGCGCGTCCGACGGCCGGTGGCCATGGGGCCGCAGCCTGCGCGCGGCAGTGGCGAGCTTTCCCAGCTCGGCATCCACCTCCTCCGCGATCCGCAGACTCCGCTCATGGTGCTGCTCGCGCCGCTGCTGGAGGCCGCGCTTGCGCTCCAGGTAGGCGAGGCCGGCGCCCGGTGCCGGCCGGCCGCGGTCCGCGGCCGGCGCGGGCCGGTCCACATCGTCGGGCGGCGAGGCCGGGGGGCCGTAGACCTTCACGCCCCACTCGGCATGGTGCGCGATGCGCCTGAGTACGGCGTGGAAGCGGTCCGCCTCGTCCTCCAGCGCCTGCCGGGCTCTCGCGTCGCTGAAGTACAGGGTGGCCAGGGGAAGCGGGACGGCGGGGCCGTGTGCCGCGGAGGCGGACACGACCTCGTGGTGGGAGCGGGCGCACCGTTCGAGGTCCTGCGGGTCCGAGAGGCGTTTCTGCCAGGCATCGTCGGTGAAGTCGTGAGCGGGGACGCTCTGGACGACAGCGGTCAGTGAGCCGAGCGGCAGGACGCGCACGGGCTCGCCGTCGGTCATCCCGCCCAGATCCGCGACGACGGCCGGGTCCAGAGTGCGGGCTACGGCGAAGACGTAGGTGGCCTTGGTGGCCTTGGTGGCTTTGGCGGACTCGGTGGACTTGGTGGCTTTGGCCGCCGGGCCGGAGGCGCATTGCGTCATGTGCGTCGTGCCTCCTCGGTCTGCCGTGTCTCCTCGTTCTCTTGTTGCGTCCCGTCCTCCAGAGACTCCAGACGGGCGCGGAGCTCGCGGTTCTCGTCCCGGAGAGCGCTGCGGGCGGCCCGGGAGCTGAGCGCGGGGTCGGTCTCCCACCAGTCGATGCCGGCCTTCTTCGCGGTGTCGACCGAGGCGACGAAGAGCCGCAGCCGGATGGTCAGGAGCTCGATGTCGAGGAGATCGATCTTGATGTCGCCGGCGATGACGATTCCCTTGTCGAGAACGCGCTCGAGGATGTCGGCGAGGTTGTTGTTCGGGGGTCCCGGTACAGGAGCGGAGCCGGCCCGGAAATCGACGTCACTCACTCCTCGTCGCCCTCTTCCTCTTCTTCGTCCTCGTCCTCGTACTCGGCGTCCTCGTCGTCGCTCGCCTCGCCTTCGCCCTCGCCTTCGTCCTCCGCCTCCTCGTACTCGTCGCCGCCCTCCTCGTCCCGCGACTCGCCTTCTTCCTCTTCCTTCGCCACCGCGTCCTCGTGCGACACGACGACCTCGCCGTCGCGGATCTCGCCGCGCCACGCGTCTTCGGGCTCTTCGTCGGTGAGCGTGACGTACCGCTGGAAGTGCTTGAAATCCAGTCGCACGCGACGGCCCTGCGCCCGCCAGAGATTGCCCGTCTTCTCGAAGAAGCCGGCCGGGTAGTACTCGAGGACCAGGACGATGCGCGTCAGCGTCGGCCCCAGCTCGTGGAAGCTCACCGCCCCGCGTGTGGTGCCCTTCGCCCCTTCTGACGTCCAGACGATGCGGTCGTCGGGGATCTGCTCCAGCACGGTGGCCTTGAAGCTGCGGGCGGACGGCCCGACTTTGACCTTCCAGTCGCTGGTTGCCTCATCGCTCATCGAGACGTTCTGGACGCCCTTGGTGAAACTGCTGAACTTGTCGTACTGCGTCCAGTGATCGTAAGCGGTACGCAAGGGCACGCCCACATCGAGGACTTCGATGATGTTCATGAACTTGCCGCCGCTGGAGCCGCCTTTCCCCTTGCCGCCCCCGAACGTCTCCTTGGCCTTACCGACGATGCTGTCCTTGACGCCCTTGGCCTTTTCGGAAGCGATCGCCTTCAGCGGGGATTCGCCCTTGAGCAGGCGGGACCCGATGGCGGGCAGTGAGCCGCCGTTGTCGGCCGCGTCGGACAGCTGGTCCGTGAGGCCGGTGAGCTTTTCGCTTGCCTTATCGGCGAGTTGGCCCGCCTGGGCGCTGAGGTACTTCGTCAGCTCCTCGCGCAGCCGGCTGATCCCCGATTCCTCGGGCTGTTCCTCTTCCGTCCTGCCCATGCCGCGTTACCTCCGCCGACCTGCGCGACTGGCCGTCTTCTTGGCAGCGCGATTCGAGGACGTCTCCTGCGTTCCGGTCTTCTGCTTCCCCGTCTTCTGCTTTCCAGGTGCCTTCTTCGCCGTCTTCTTCGCCGCGGACTTCCGCGCCCCGGCCGTCTTTTTCGCCGGTGCCTTCTTCGCCGCCTTCTTCGCGGCACGCTTGGGCGGCTCCCGGTCCCGGTCCCGGCCCTGGCCCCGGTCCTCTTCCTCGCCCTCCTGTTCCTCGCCCTCCTCCGCCTCGTCGTCGGCCGAACCCAGCCGTGCCGTCCGCTCGCTGAGCGCGTCAGCCCATGACGCCATGCTGCGGTTCGCGGCGGCCGTGACCGCCTTGCGGCCGGCGTCGAGCGCCTCACCCCGCAACTGCTCCTGGAGTTCGGCGACCTGCGGGATCTCGCCGAGCCTGCGCATTCCCTCGGCGGCGAGCTGACGCGGCTGGAGGCCGAACCGCCTTCCCGCCAGGTATGTCGCGGCAGTGAGAGCCAGTCGGCCTTTCTTCGTCCGGCCCAGTACATAGCCGCCGATCACCGCGGCCGCCAGTGTCACCTTGGTCTGTTGGTCCATGTGGAGTCGCATTCGCGTTGCTCGGCAGGTGGTGGGGTGGGGGACGGGGAGGGGGAGGGGGTGGACGCGTACAACCGGTCGAGCAGCATTTCCTCCTGCCGCTCGAATTCTTCGAGGCCGAGGTGTCCGTCTTCGAGCTCTTGGTTGAGCGCGCCCAGCTGGGCGCGGAGTACGGCCGGGTCGTGAATTTCGTTCTCGGCGGCGTCCTTGAGCTTGTCCGCCACCCAGGCCACGCCGCGGACCGGAGCCAGCGGAAGCGTGAGCAGACCGGTGATCAAGCCCATGTCACGTCACCGCGGTCGGCGCGGGGGCCCGGTCGGCGACGAAGCTGTAGCACGGCAGTGGGCCCGCCAGCCGGAGTTCGGCGCGTTCGTGGTGCGTGAAGGCGAGCTGCCGGGCCGCCGCGGAGAAACGCTCGACCGCTTCCCGGTCGACGAGGAAGGAGGCGTTGACGGCGCACCCCTGGACCTCCGGCCCCGCGGCCACCGCGTGTGCCAGAGGGGAGAGCTCCCGCACGACCTCCGTGCCGGCCTCGGCCGCGCGGCGGGCCAGCGCGGCGGCCACGGCCTCACCGAGCCGCAGGTCGGCCGCGTACCCGGGACGGTGGCGGGCGTCTTCCCGCAGCTGCCGGATCGCCGGGTCCTCGCGGACCAGGGCGGCCAGCGCGTTCTGCGCCGGCACGGCCTTGAGGTTGAACTCGACCCGGCCGGCGAGCTGCTCGAGCGTCGCGAGGTGTCGTGTCCGCGCCTCGGCCAGCTGCTCGCGCAGGGTCTGCTCATCCGGGGCGACGACGCCGAAGCGCATGGGAAGTACCGGCCCGTCCTCAGCGAGCGCGAGCAGGAGTTCCTGGTGCGCGAGCAGGTCGCGGCGGCGTGCGCGCAGCTGGGGAGGGGCATCGCTGACAACCGCGGCGAGGGCGCCCTCGCGCAGGAGCCGGGGCGTGGCCGGGGGGCCGCCCACCCCCCGCGCGTTCGCCGGCAGCGGCTGCCCCGACCGGATCACGGCATAGACGTACAGACCGTGGTCTGCCACAGCTCAGTCCTCCGCTCATCGACGCTTGCTTGCCGGGCTGCGGGACGGGGCACGCCGTTTGGGCTGCTCCTTCTCCTGCTCCTCGGCCTCGTCTTCGCTGTCCTCGTCGTCGCCACCGCCGACCGCCTTGCGCACCGTGTCTCCCACGCTCTCGGCGGCTCTCTTCACCTTGCGCTTGCCGACGGACTTGGCCACGCCGCCGCCGAGCAGCTCGGGAATGGTGGTGCTGCCCGAGTCGCGCTCCAGGTCGAGGCGGTTGCACGCCTCGGCGAACCGGAGGTAGGTGTCGACGCTGGCCACGACTATGCGTGCGTCGATCTTCAGGATCTCGATGCCGACCAGGGAGACCCGGACGAAGACATCGATCACCATGCCGCGGTCGAGGATGAGCTCCAGTACGTCGTAGAGCGTGCCGGCGCGAGGCCGGCACATGACGTCGTCGGAGTACGTAGTTGTCGTCATGGTCATGGCAACGTCCTCTCGGCTGGTCGGACACCACGGTTCACTCGTCCGCGGAACCCCTTCGGTAACGGCGGACCCTTCGGTACTCCAGCAGCTCACCGTCGCGGTCCAGCTGCACTTCGTAGGACGCGAGGAGGCTGGTCGTGTCCGGGATCCGCGGGACCTCGAGGACGTCCACGACGACGCACCAGCCCTCCTCGGTACGCCGGACAGCGGACGCCCCTTCCGGGGCATGGCCGATCAGCGCCTCCAGCCGCGCGCACGCGTGCTGGGCGGCCTTCTCGGGCCCCCGCTCCGCTGAGGCGCGCCGAGTGGACGTTCCGGAGGAAGTCCGGTTCCGGGCGAGACGTTGTTCTGCCATGGGACCGAGTCTTGTGACTGCCGCCCGGGGCGCATCCCGGGCGCGTCCATTCGGTTACGGACCTCAGGAGCGCCCCGATGGGCCGGAAAACCCTGCCGGAAGCCCCTCACCTTCTGGGCCACCGGCCCCCGTTGGACGGACTCAGAGGCATCGCCGTACTCCTCGTGCTGCTGGGGCACTTCCAGTTGACGGAATGGGGTGTTGTCGGGGTCGACGTCTTCTTCGCACTGTCGGGCTTCCTCATCACCACGCTGCTCTACGAGGAGTGGCAGCGCGGCGGGCGAATCGGACTGCTGCGCGCCAAGGCCCTCTCCGTCGTGGGCAAGGACGGCAAGCTCATCGACCCCATGACGTACGTGGGGAAGGCGCTGCGCGAGCTCGCGAGGGAAGACTGAGCCGAAGGAACCGGCCGTGCGGCTCGGGGGAGACCCCGGGCCTCGATGTCACGGACGAGGTATGGGCCGTGGCCGGGGCGATCTTTCTCGCGCGCCGGGGTAGGCGGGCCGGAGAGGGGCGGGGCATGCTGGGCGGCACGTTGCCCGCGAGGAGGACCATCGATGAGCGCACGCGAGAACGCCACCGAGAATGCCGCCGAGAACGGCACGGCACCGGACGGCCGGCCGCTGTCCTACGAGAGCGGCGAGCGTGAGCGCCCGCTGCTGGACCGCACGATCGGCGCCGACCTGGAGCTGGCCATCGAGCGGTTCGGTGACCGCGAGGCGATGGTCGACGTGGCCGGCGGGCGGCGGTGGACGTACGAGCAGTTCGGGCGGGCCGTGGACGAGGTGGCGCGCGGGCTGGTCGCCCAAGGGGTGAGCAAGGGCGACCGGGTGGGCATCTGGGCGCCCAACTGCCCGGAGTGGACGCTGGTCCAGTACGCCACGGCCCGCATCGGCGCCGTCCTGGTCAATATCAACCCGGCGTACCGGGTGCATGAGCTGGCGTATGTGCTGAATCAGTCGGGTGTGGAGGTGCTGGTCTCCGCGACCGCGCACAAGAGCAGTGATTACCGGCGGATGGTGGGGGAGGTGCGGGCGGACGTCGCACGGCTGCGGGAGGTCGTGTACATCGCGGACCCCAGCTGGGAGGAGTTGCTGGCGGCCGGCACGGCGGTCCCGGCGGAGCGGCTGGCGGAGATCGCGGCGACCCTCGCCCCCGACGACCCGATCAACATCCAGTACACGTCGGGCACGACGGGCTTCCCCAAGGGCGCCACGCTCTCGCACCGCAACATCCTCAACAACGGCTACTGGGTGGGCGAGACGATCGGCTATACCGAGCGGGACCGGGTCTGTCTGCCGGTGCCCTTCTACCACTGCTTCGGCATGGTGATGGGGAACCTCGCGATCACCTCGCACGGCGCCTGTTCGGTGATCCCCGCGCCCGCCTTCGACCCGGCCGCCACCCTGCGCGCCGTCCAGCAGGAGCGCTGCACGTCCCTCTACGGCGTCCCGACGATGTTCATCGCCGAGCTGAACCTCCCCGACTTCGCCTCGTACGACCTCTCCTCGCTCCGCACCGGCATCATGGCGGGCTCGCCCTGCCCCGTGGAGGTCATGAAGCGGGTGGTCGCCGAGATGCACATGGCCGAGGTGTCGATCTGTTACGGGATGACCGAGACCTCGCCGGTGTCCACTCAGACCCGTCGCGACGACGATCTGGCGCACCGTACGGAGACGGTGGGCAGGGTGCTGCCGCACGTCGAGGTGAAGGTGGCCGACCCGGTGACCGGCGAGACCGTGCCGCGCGGCGAGCCCGGTGAGCTGTGCACCCGCGCGTACAGCGTGATGCTCGGCTACTGGGAGGAGCCGGAGCGCACGGCGGAGGCCATCGATCCCGAGGGCTGGATGCACACCGGGGACCTCGCGGTGATGAACGACGACGGCTATCTGCGGATCGTCGGCCGGATCAAGGACATGATCATCAGAGGCGGGGAGAACGTCTATCCGCGGGAGATCGAGGAGTTCCTGTACGGGCACCCGAAGATCGCGGACGTGCAGGTGGTCGGCGTGCCGGACGAGAAGTACGGCGAGGAGATCGCGGCCTGCGTCATCCTCAAGGACCCGGCCGACACGCTCACCCAGGAGGAGCTGGCCGCCTTCTGCCGCGACCGCCTCGCGCACTACAAGATCCCCCGCTACCTCGACATCCTGGAGTCCTTCCCGATGACGGTCAGCGGCAAGGTTCGCAAGATCGAACTCCGCGACCGGCTGGCGGGGGAGGTGTCCGGCGGTTCAGCCGGCCAGGCGTAGGAACCTCCACGGGGGAGGACGGGGCCTCCGGGGCTCCCGGTGGTAGAACGCGGCGGACGGGCCGCGACCGACTGGGCCGCACAGCTCAACATCCGGGGTGCACAGCTCAGGATCTGGTCTGTACGGCTCGAGATCTGGTCTGTACGGCTGCTCGGGATCCGGATGCTCAGGGGCGGTCGAGGCGGAGACGCTCCGCGCGCGGCAGGCCGGCGACGACCAGGTCGTAGGAGTCCTCGATCAGGGCGCGGATCAGGTCGTCGGGGAGGGCGCCGGCCAGCGAGACGGTGTTCCAGTGCCGCTTGTTGAGGTGGTAGCCGGGGACGATCTCGGGGTGGGCGGCGCGCAGCCGGACCGCCTCCTCGGGGTCGCACTTCAGGCTGACGGTGAGCGGGTCGGCGGCGTCCAGCGAGGAGAGCGCGAAGATCTTTCCGCCCACCTTGTAGACCGCCACGTCGGGGTTGCCGGGGAAGGGGAATTCCTCGGTCGAGCCGTTGAATTCCAGACAGAAAGCGCGCAGGGCGTGGTGATCGAACATGCGGTCATTATGTGGTGCAGAGCTCTTGACCTGACTTCTTGTCATATGGCTGATTGAGGGGCCTGTTGATGAGGTGATGGAGGAAAGCCCTGTGCTCACGCTCGAAGGCAAGACCGCGATCATCACGGGTGCGGCCCGCGGCCAGGGAGAGGCCGAGGCCCGGCTCTTCGCCCGGCTCGGCGGGTGGGTGGTCCTGGCCGACGTGCTGGACGAGCCCGGGAAGCGGGTCGCCGACGAGATCGGCGGGGCGGCGCGCTATGTGCACCTCGACGTCACGGACGAGGCGGGGTGGCAGACGGTCGTGTCCACCACGACGGCCGAGTTCGGCGGCGTGGACGTACTGATCAACAACGCCGGTGTGCTGCGCTCGATGCCGCTGGCGGACGAGAGCGTGGAGAACTTCGAGCGGACGCTGCGGATCAACCTCGTCGGCCCGTTCCTCGGCATCAAGGCGGTCCGGGAGGCGATGGTCGCGGCCGGTGGCGGCTCCATCGTCAATATTTCGTCCGTCGGCGGACTCACCGGCATCCCTAGTACGGGCGGCTACGGCGCGTCCAAGTGGGGGCTGCGCGGCCTGACGAAGGTCGCGGCGCTGGAGCTGGGCCAGTACGGCATCCGGGTCAACTCCGTGCACCCGGGCGTCATCGACACCCCGATGCTCGCCGAGGTGGCCGCCACGGCGGACGCGGGCGTGGCGCCGGGTGTCGCGCTGGGCCGCATCGGCCTGCCCGACGACGTCGCGGGCCTGGTCGCCTTCCTCGCCTCGGACGCCTCCGCCTACCTGACCGGCGCCGAGATCGCCGTGGACGGCGGCTCGTCGGCGGGCCCCGTGCCGCCGGCCGCCGCGCAGGGTGCGCAAGGCTCACAGGGGTCGCGGGGTTCGCAGGGCGAGGCCGCCGCTGTGGGATAAGTCTCGCCCGCCGTTCCGGGCGGGGCGAATGGGGTGTGACGGAGCAGAACGGGCGCATGGTGCCGGTCGGTTGATGGCTGGTTCCGTGCGCCCTTCTTGTCGTTGCGGTACTCCGTAGACTGTTCGGGGAGATGAACGGTACCGACGAGGTGCCGTTCGGTTGACAGAACAGGCGCGGGGTCGTGCCGCGGCGGAAGGGCGGGAAGGGTGAGCGCTCCCGAGGGCTCGATCCGGGACATGCTGGCGGCGAACCTGAAGCGCGCCAGGGCGCGGCGGGGACTCTCGCTCTCCGAGCTGTCCCGGCGCTCCAGGATCGGTAAGGCGACGCTGTCGCAGCTGGAGTCCGGCACCGGAAACCCCACCATCGAGACGGTGTTCAGCCTCTCGCGCGCGCTGGAGATGCCGATCTCCGGGCTACTGGACACCCGGCCGGCCGACGGCCCGACCGTGGTGCGCGCCGCCGACGTCGAGGTGCTCAGCGGCGACGCGGTCGACCTGCGGCCGCTGCGTCGCTTCGAGCTCGGCGAGGGCGGCTTCGAGGTGTACGACCAGCAGGTACGCGAGGGCGCGCGGCAGAACTCGCTGGGTCACGTCGGCACCGAGCACACGATCGTGCAGGCGGGGCGGCTGGCCGTGGACGTGGACGGCGAGCGGATCGAGCTGGAGCCCGGGGACTACATCGGCTTCGACGCGGGGCAGCCGCATGCGTACACCGCGCTCGGGGGGCCGGTCCGCTCCGTGCTGCTGCTCCAGTACCGGACCGATCGCCGGCCCGAGGGCGAGGGCCTGCACGCCGTGCTCGACTGACGTGACGTCAGATCAAATCCCGTGTGCGTTCCATTGACCTCCCTCGGGTGTCCTCCTAGCCTCTGAGTGTTCGTTAAAGCGAACGGAGGAGCGCTGTATGCGGTCGATGAACGGAACGCGGGTCGTGGTTCTCGGCGCCGGGATCGTCGGCGCGGCCTGTGCACGCGAACTGGCCCTGGCCGGCGGCTTCGAGGTCACCGTCGTGGACCGCGGCGGCCCGGCCGAGGCGACCACCGCACACGGCGAGGGCAACGTCCTCGTCTCCGACAAGGGCCCGGGCCCCGAGCTGCGGCTGGCCCAGCTGTCGCGCCGCCTCTGGCCCGAGGCGCTCGCCACGATCGCCGACGGGCCGGCCGGCAGCGCCGACGCCGTACGCGCCGTCGAATGGGACCCCAAAGGCGGCATCGTCGTCGCCACGACGGAAGCGGGCGCCGCGGGGCTGACGGACTTCGCCGCCGGTCAGCGCGCGGCAGGGGTCCGGGCCGAGGTCCTGGACGCCGCCGCGCTCGCCGCCGCCGAGCCGCACGTCACCCGCGACCACGCCGCGGCCCTGCACTACCCCGAGGACGCCCAGGTCCAGCCCGCCGCCGCGGCCGCGGCGCTGCTCGGCGACGCCCTCGCGCACGGCGCCACGCTGCGCACCGGCTGCGAGGTCCTCGGCGCCCGCACCCGGGGCGGCCGCCTCACCGCCGTCCGTACCACTGAAGGCGACCTGGCCGCCGACCTCTTCGTCAACGCGGCGGGCCCCTGGTCCGGTCGGCTCGCCGCCCGCCTCGGCGCCCCCGTCGACGTCCGCCCCCGCCGCGGTGACATCCTCGTCACCGCCCCGCTGCCGCCCACCGTCTTCCACAAGGTCTACGACGCCGACTACGTGGGCGCCGTCGGCAGCAGCGCCGAGGACCTGCAGACCTCCGCCGTCGTCGAGGCCACCCGCGGCGGCACGGTCCTGCTCGGCTCCTCCCGCCGCCGCACCGGCTTCGACGACCGGCTGCGCCCCGAGGTGCTCGCCGCGATCGCGGCGAAGGCGCTCCGGCTCTTCCCCGGCCTCGCGGACGTCCCCGTGATGCGCGCGTACGGCGGCTTCCGCCCGTACGTACCCGACCACCTCCCGGTCATCGGCGCCGACCCGCGGCTGCCGGGCCTGTGGCACGCGAGCGGCCACGAGGGCGCCGGCATCGGGCTCTCGCTCGGCACCGCCCGCGTGCTGCGCGACCTGGTGCGCGGCACCGAACCGGAGATCGACCCCGCCCCGTTCCGGGTGGACCGCCCGGCCGTACTGGGCGCACCGGCCCTGAGTGAGGAGAGCGCATGAGCCCCCGACTGATCCGCGCCGCGGACGACGCCACCGGGCGGCGGCCCGAGCGGCCGCTGCGCATCACCGTGGACGGCGAGCCGGTCACCGGCATCGCGGGCCAGAGCATCGCAGGAGTACTGCTCGCGGCGGGCCGCACCTCCTGGCGCACGGCACGTTCGGGCGCCCCGCGCGGTGTCTTCTGCGGCATCGGCGTCTGCTTCGACTGCGTACTGACCGTGAACGGCGCGCCGGACGTACGGGCCTGCCGGCGCCGGGCGGCGGACGGGGACGTGGTGACCACGCAGAGCCGGGCGGACGGGGACGAGGTGCGTACGCAGTCCCGTACGCCCGAGGAGCGAGCATGACGGGCCGTCACGTCGTCATCGTCGGTGCGGGCCCCGCCGGTCTCTCCGCCGCCGCCTCCGCGCTCGCCGCCGGGGCCGCGGTCACCCTCCTCGACGCGGCCGAGCGGCCCGGAGGCCAGTACCACCGCATGCTGCCCGAGGAGTACGGCGCCGCCCGGCCCGGCCGGCTGCACCACGGGTGGTCCGCGTTCGACCGCCTGCGCCGCCGCGTCCTCGGCCACCCGCGCTGCACCTGGCGCGCGGAGACCTCCGTCTGGGCGCTGGAGCGGCCGGAACCCGGGCAGCCCGGTCCGCCCCTCGTCCACACCCTGACCGGCCCCGCCGACGGCACGGACCGGCCCCGCCGCACCCTCGCCCCCGACGCGCTGGTGCTGGCCACCGGCGCCCACGACTGTGTACTGCCCTTCCCCGGCTGGGAGTTGCCTGGCGTGTACGCGGCCGGCGCGGCGCAGGCGCTCGCCAAGGGGGAGCGGCTGGTCATCGGCGACGATGTGCTGCTCGCGGGCAGCGGACCGTTCCTGCTCCCCGTCGCCGCCGCGCTGCTGGAGGCGGGTGCCGGAGTACGGGCGGTCCTGGAGGCGAATCCGCCCGCGACCGTCGCCCGCGGCTGGGCGCGCCGCCCCTGGGAACTGGCGGAGCAGCCCGGCAAGGCCGCCGAACTCGCCGAGTACACCGCCCTGTTGGCCCGCCACCGGGTCCCGTACCGCATGGGCAGGACCGTCATCGAGGCGCGCGGAAAAGGCCGCGTCGAAGAGGCCGTCACCGCGCGGCTGCGGCCCGACTGGTCGGTCGTCCCCGGCAGCGAGCGGACCGTCCCCGTGGACGCGCTCTGCGTCAGCCACGGCTTCAGCCCGCAGCTGGAGCTGCCGCTGGCCGCGGGCTGCGCGCTACTGCGGTCCCCGGCCGGTGAGTTCGTGGCCGTCGACGGCGACCAGCTGACCAGCTGCCCGGGCGTGTACGCGGCCGGGGAGATCACCGGCATCGCGGGCGCGCCGGCCGCCCGTACCGAAGGCGCGCTCGCGGGCTGGCTAGCGGCCGGCGGCGACCCCGCGGCACCCGCGCTGCGCCGGGTCCGCCGCAACCGCGACCGGGGCCGGGCCTTCGCCGCTCGGCTGGCCGCCGCCCATCCCATCGGGCCGGCCTGGCCCGGCTGGCTGCGCCCGGAGACCGTGATCTGCCGCTGCGAGGAGACCGATTACGGGACGCTCTGCCGGGCCGCCGCCGAGGAGGCCGGTGCCGCGCCGCGCGTCACCAGGCTCGCCACGCGTGCGGGCCTCGGCCCCTGCCAGGCCCGGATCTGCGGCCCCACGGTCGCCGAACTCACCGCCCGGCCGGGCGGGGACCGGCCCGCGCGCCCGGCGGACGGCCTGCCCGTCGCGGCCCCGCACCGCCGCCCGATCGCCCAGCCCATCCGCCTGGGTGAGCTGGCCAGTACGCCCGAAGCAGAGCCGACCCGTACCTCCGAAGCGGAGCCGACCCGTACCTCCGAAGCAGAGCCGGCCAGTACCCCCGAAGGACCGGACACCGACCCGAAGGAGAGCACCGCATGAACAGCACCGCCTCCCACCGCCCCGCCGGCCTCGGCGGCGTGGTCGTCGCCACCGCGCTCCCGTACCGCGAGGACCCTGCCGCCCCCGCCGGGCTCGCCCCCGACCTGGACCGTTACGCCGAGCACTGCCGCTGGCTGGTGGACAACGGCTGCGACGGCGTCGGCCCGAACGGCTCGCTGGGGGAGTACTCCTCCCTCACCGACGAGGAGCGCCGCGCGGTCGCCCGTACCGCGATCGAGGCGGTCGGCGACGACGGCACCGTCATCGTCGGCGTGCACGGCGTCGGCAGCCACCAGGCCCGGTACTGGGCCGAGGCGGCTGCCGAGGACGGCGCCGACGGCGTGCTCTGTCTGCCGCCGACCATGTACCGCGCCAACCCCGGCGAGGTGCTCGCCCACTTCGAGGCGGTGGCCGGCGTCGGCCTCCCCGTCATGGTCTACAACAACCCCATCGACACCAAGGTCGACCTGACGCCCGCCCTCCTCGGCGAGATCGCGCAGATCGACAACGTCGTGGCGGTGAAGGAGTTCTCCGGCGACGTGCGGCGCGTGCTGGAGATCAAGGAGCAGGCGCCGGGGCTCGACATCATCAGCGGCGCGGACGACGTGGTCCTGGAGAGCCTGCTGATGGGGGCGGTGGGCTGGTTCGCGGGCTTCCCGAACGTCTTTCCGGCGGAGTCGGCCAAGCTGTACGCCCTCGCGCGCGCCGGGCGCCTGGAGGAGGCACGCGCGCTGTACGAGCCGCTGGTCGCCGCCTTCCGCTGGGACTCCCGCACCGAATTCGTGCAGGCCATCAAGGCGGGCATGGAGCAGGTCGGCCGGTACGGCGGTCCCTGCCGCCCGCCGCGCGGCCCGCTGATCCCGGAGCACCGCGAGCAGGTCCGCGCCGACATGGCCCGCGCCATCACCGCGCTGGAGAAGCTGGGGGCCGCCTGATGCGGTCCGTACGCACCCTCAGCGCCGTCGACTCGCACACCGAGGGCATGCCCACCCGCGTCGTGACCGGCGGGGTCGGCCCGATACCGGGCGCCACCATGGCCGACCGCCGCCGGTACGCCGTCGAACACCTCGACGGGCTGCGCCGGTTCCTGGTCGACGAGCCGCGCGGCCACCCCGCCATGAGCGGCGCCCTGCTGCAGCCGCCGACCCGCCCCGACGCCGACTGGGGCGTCCTGTACATCGAGGTCAGCGGCTTTCTGCCGATGTGCGGGCACGGCACGATCGGCGTCGCCACCGTCCTCGTCGAGACCGGCATGGTCCCGGTCACCGAGCCGGAGACCGTCGTCCGGCTGGACACCCCGGCCGGGCTCGTCGAGGCGCGGGTCACGGTGCGGGACGGCGCGGCCGAGAAGGTCACCCTGCGCAATGTGGACGCCTTCGCGCTCGAACAGGACGCCAAGGTGGACGTCCCCGGGCTGGGCGAGGTCCGCTACGACATGGCGTACGGCGGCAACTTCTACGCCATCGTGGAACTGGACAGCATCGGCCTGCCCTTCGACCGGGCACGCAAGCAGGAAATCCTGGCCGCGGGGCTGGACATCATGGCCGCGGTCAACGAGCAGAACCGCCCCGCGCACCCCGTCGACCCCCTCATCTCCGGCTGCAAGCACGTCCAGTTCATAGCGCCCGGTTCCGACGCCCGGCACTCGCGCAACGCCATGGCCATCCACCCGGGCTGGTTCGACCGCTCGCCGTGCGGCACGGGCACCTCGGCCCGGATGGCCCAGCTGCACGCGCGCGGTGAACTGCCCCTGAACACCGAGTTCGTGAACGAGTCGTTCATCGGGACGCGGTTCACGGGACGCCTCGTCGGCACCACCGAGGTCGGCGGACTCCCCGCCGTCGTACCGGAGTTCGCCGGCCGCGCCTGGATCACCGCCACCGCCAACTACCTCCTGGATCCCCGCGATCCCTTCCCCGAGGGGTTCGTCCTGTGAGCGTCGCGAGAGAGATCTTCCGCCGTAAGCCCGTGGACTCCTCCGAGGAGGAGTCCGCCGGCGGGCTGCGCCGCACGATGGGCCTGTGGCAGCTGGTCGCGCTCAGCCTGGGCGGCCTGGTGGGCGCGGGCGTCTTCTCGCTGGCCGGGGTCGTCGCGCACGAGGACGCCGGGCCCGGCGTCATGCTCTCCTTCCTGATCGCGATCATCGCCAGCAGCGCGGCGGCGCTCTGTTACGCCGAGTTCGCCGGCACCATCCCGAAGGCGGGCTCCGCGTACACCTACTCCTACGCGGCGCTCGGCGAGGTCGTCGGCTGGGCCATCGGCTGGGACCTGCTGCTGGAGTACACCGCGATCGTCGCCGTCGTGGCCATCGCCGTCTCCGGTTACTTCTCGTACGTCCTGGAAGGCATCGGCATCGACCTGCCGACCTGGATGCTCGGCGCGCCCGGGACCGGCGCCGGGCACCGTGTCGACCTGCTCGCCGCGTTGCTGTGCCTGCTCCTCGCCTTTGTGCTCTCGCGCGGTACGAAGGAGTCGGCCCGCTTCGAGACGATCCTGGTCGTGGTCAAGCTGGGCATCGTGGCGCTGGTGGTGATCGCGGGGGCGTTCCACATCTCGGCGGGCAACTACAGCCCGTTCCTGCCGTACGGCCTCGGCGGCGCGTTCACCGGCGCCGCGACCACGTTCTTCGCGGTGTACGGGTACGACGCGATGAGCGCGGCCGCGGAGGAGAGCGCCGAGGCGAAGAAGGTGCTGCCGAAGGCCATCGTGATCTCCCTCGGCATCGCGGCCGTGATCTACCTGCTGGTCTGCGTCGTGCTGCTGGGCATGCAGGACTACCGCCGCATCGACGTGCACAGCCCGTTCTCCAGCGCGCTGGCCTCGGTCGGCCTCGGCGGGCTCGGCATGGTCGTCGCCGTCGGCGCGATCATCGGCATCACCACCTCGGCCTTCGCCAACATGCTGGCGGTGTCCCGGGTCTGGTACTCGATGAGCCGGGACGGCCTGCTGCCGCGCTACTTCGCCCGCAACCACCCGAAGCGGCAGGTGCCGACCCGGGTGATCTGGCCGGTCGGTATCGGCTCGGCGGTGATCGCGGGGTTCCTGCCGATCAGGGAGGCCGCCGATCTCACCAATATCGGCATTCTGATGGCGTTCATCGTGGTCGCGGTGGCCGTGGTCGTCATGCGCCGCACCCGCCCCGACCTGCCGCGGGCCTTCCGTACGCCGTTGGTTCCGCTGGTACCGGCCATCGGCGTCGCCTTCTCCGTCTGGCTGATCAGCAACCTCGACCCCATCACCTGGCTGCGGTTCGCCGGGTGGATGGCGCTGGGCATGGTCGTGTACGCGCTGTTCGGTTACCGGAACTCGCAGGAGAGCCCGGACCGGAACCCGGACCGCGCCGAGCGGAGTCAGGACCGGGAACGGGTCACGGGCCCTTCCTGATCAGCTCGTCCGCCGGGTCGTTCACCGGCTGCGGGGTGCCCGTGAGGTCCATGACGAAGAGCGGGACGTGCAGCGCGTCGGCGCGGGCGCGGGCGTCGCGTGCGTAACCGGCCAGCGAGAAGAACACCGCGAGCGCGGAGTCGTTGAGGCCGTTCAGCCAGACCGTCTCGATCTCGCGGAGGCGGGTGGGGCGGGTGGTCGGGTCGACCTGGGCGACCAGCCCGCGGCCTCGTACGTCCACCCCTGACGAGCTGCGCTCGGGGGCGCGTACGACCTCGGTGAAGCCCAGCCACTTCAGGTACTGGACGGCGGCGGTGACACAGTCCCGCGCGGTGCGGATCGTCACCGGGCGGAAGGCGGGCCGCAGCGTGGCCGGGGGCGAGGGGGAGTGGTGCACCGCGCGGCCGAGCGGGGTGGTCTCCGGGGCCGGCGGGCCTGGGGCCGGTATCACCGGTACCCGGACGACCGTGCCGCACGCGCACGCCGACTCCGGCGCCGGCCACTCGTCCAGCCGCCCGCAGGACTCGCAGCGCACCTCGACCCAGGAGCTCTGCCAGGTGCGGTGCTGGATCTCGACGGGCACCCCGCCGCGCAGCACGGGCATCGTCAGCGGCGCCCCGCACGCGCACGGGAAGGTGGGCGGCGTGAAGGCGTTCTCGCGGCGGCACGTGGGGCAGCGCACCGGCACGCTGTCGGCCATGTTCGGCTCCTGGCGGGTCGTTCGGCTCATCGCCGTCCATGGTCCCCCGGAACGCGCCGTTCGTGGGGCGAATCGCGAGGAGAGTCGGGAGGGGAGACGCGCACAGGGCCCGCACGTCCGTGACCGTACGGACGAGCGGGCCCTGCGGGTGGTTCCCGCCCGGTGACACGGGTTACAGGCGCGACAGGACACGCGCCACCGGACGGAGTCTGGGGAGGGGGAGGGGATGAGAAGAGGAAGGTGTGCTCCGCGGTGCGGGGGAGAGGACGCGCCCTTCCCTATGAGACGCGCCCGTACCACCGCACTGGTTTCCCCCGCCGCGCCGCGGAGCCCACCGTCGGCCGGCGGCCGAAGCCGCCGGCCGGTCCGTACCGCCCGGCCACCCCTCAACGGGCCGGACGGTACGGACGCGCAAGGGTGCTGACCTCCCGTCAGTCCTCACGCAGCCTTTTCGAGGACCGGACTCAGTCCTCGCGCAGCTCGCGGACCTTGGCCTCGACGCGCTTGCCGTAGTCCTGGTCGGCCGCGCTGAAGTGCGAGATCATCTTCTCGATGACGTCGTCGCGGGAGACCTGCGAGAGACCGCCGGCGATGTTCGCCACCAGCCGCTGCTTCTCCTCCTCCGACATCAGCCGGTAGAGCTCGCCGGCCTGGAAGAAGTCGTCGTCCTTCGTGTGCTGCGGGGCCTCGTGGGTGCCGGTGTGGCCGGTGACGGCGAACGGGGCGGACAGCGCCTCGTTCGTCTGGACCGGGCCGCCGTAGCTGTTCGGCTCGTAGTTCTTCGCGTTCCGGTCGTACGCGTTGGCGGCCATGAAGCCGTCCCGGCCGTAGTTGTTCACCTTGGTGGCCTTCGGCGCGTTGACCGGCAGCAGGGTGTGGTTGACACCCAGGCGGTAGCGCTGCGCGTCGGCGTAGGCGAAGAGCCGGCCCTGCAGCATCTTGTCGGGGGACGGGCCGATGCCGGGCACGAAGTTGTTCGGCGAGAACGCGGACTGCTCGACCTCGGCGAAGACGTTGTCCGGGTTGCGGTCCAGGACCATCCGGCCCACGCGCTGCAGCGGGTAGTCCTTGTGCGGCCACACCTTGGTGAGGTCGAACGGGTTGAAGCGGTAGTCCGCCGCCTCGGCCGCCGGCATGATCTGCACGTACAGCGTCCAGGACGGGTACACGCCGCGCTCGATGGACTGCAGGAGGTCGGTCTGGTGCGAGGTGGCGTCCTTGCCGGCCAGTTCGGCGCCCTGGTCGGCGTCCAGGCAGCGGATGCCCTGGTTGGTCTTGAAGTGGTACTTGACGAAGAACTGCTCGCCCTCGGCGTTGGTCCACTGGTAGGTGTGCGAACCGTAGCCGTTCATGTGGCGGTAGGAGGCCGGGATGCCCCGGTCGCCCATCAGCCAGGTGACCTGGTGGGTGGCCTCGGGGGAGTGCGCCCAGAAGTCCCAGACGTTGTCCGGCTCCTGCTTGCCCGTGAAGGGGTCGCGCTTCTGCGAGTGGATGAAGTCGGGGAACTTGATCGGGTCCTTGATGAAGAACACCGGGGTGTTGTTGCCGACGAGGTCGTAGTTGCCCTCTTCGGTGTAGAACTTGACCGCAAAGCCGCGCGGGTCACGGGCCGCGTCCGGGCCGCCGAGGCTGTCGGCGACGGTCGAGAAGCGGATGAAGAGCTCGGTCCGCTTGCCGACGGTGTTCAGGAAGTCGGCGCGGGTGAAGCCGGTGACGTCGTCGGTCACCTCGAAGTACCCGTACGCGCCGGAACCGCGGGCGTGCACCACACGCTCCGGGATGCGCTCCCGGTTGAAGCGGGCGAGCTTCTCGATGAGGTGCTGGTCCTGCAGGACGATCGGGCCACCGATGCCGGCGGTGGCGGAGTTCTGGTTGTCGGCGACGGGGGCGCCCGACTCCGTGGTGAGTGTGCGCGCCGTCAGCGAGGGCTTCGTCATGGTGACCTTCCGTACGAAGAGCGCGGAAGCCGACTTCCGCATGTTGGAGCGTATGGAGGGCTCCAACCAAACGTCAACAGTTTGTTGAAAACTTGCTCGTGACCTTCTACCACCGCACGCAGCGGCCGGAAAAGGGTCCCGGCGGCGGCACCTGGGCGCGACAGGACAGGTGTCGGCGCCGCCGCCGGAAGTCTGTGCGTGCTGTTATGCGCCGGGCCTGGCCAGCACGTCCACCAGGACCGGCCGCCGCGTGGAGACGGCCTCCTTCCGGGCCCACTCCAGCGCGGAGCGCAGCCCTTCCCGGTCCGTGACCCGGCAGCCCGAGCAGTCGTACGCCTCGGCGAGGCGCACGGCGTCCGGACCGCGCTCGTCCCGGCCGAGCAGTAACTGCACGTACGGCACCGAGCACTCCGCCGCGGCCGCCAACTCCTCGGCGAGCGGCGGGAGTCCGGGACCCGTGCCGATGCCGACCAGCACGGTGTCCGGCGCCGTGGCGGCCAGTGCGAGCCGTGCGCCGAGCGCCGCGGGCACCGCCCAGCCGGGCGGCCCGCCGCGGCCGCCGAGCAGCAGCCGTCGTGGCCCGCCGACCGGGAGCAGCGCGCCGCTCCACTCGCCGTACACCTCCTCGGTGAGGACGAAGCAGGCGTCCGTACCGAAGACCGCGCCGAGCTCCGCGTGGACCCGGCGGACCGGGACCTGAGCGCCGCCCGGGCCGGACGCGGGGACCGTGGCCCCGGCGGGCCTGGTCCACTGAGCGCACTCCCGGCGCTCCCCACCGTCGAGCGCCGAGTCCAGCAGCCCCTCCAGGAAGAGCCGGGCATCCGCGACGATTCCCGGCCCGGCGGTGCCGTACCCGCCGATCGCCGACGGCTCGGCATCCACCTGGATCACCGTGCGCACCCCCGCGAGGAGGCCGGCGGCCCGCCCGGTGCCGACCGCGAGCACGCAGTCCGCCGCGTCGAGGGCCCGCTGTCCCGGAGAGCACCCGACGGTACCGGCGTACAGCTCGTCGCCGTCCGCCGCGCAGCCGCGGCCGCCCGGGGTGTCGGCGAACGGCACCCGCAACCGCCCGGCCAGCGCGCGCAGCGCGGCACCGGCGTCCGCCGCGGTCACCCCGCCGCCCGCCAGCAGCAGCGGCCGGCGCGCGGCCAGCAGCAGCTCCAGGGCGGCCGCGACCTGTCGTGGATGCGGTATACCGCTGCGTGTCGGCAGTGGTGCGTCGACCGCCGGATCGTATGCGATCTCCGCCTCGGTGTCGGCGGGCAGTTCGACCAGCACCGGGCCCGGCCGGCCCTCGCGGGCCGTACGGAACGCCTCGCGCAGCGCCCACGGCAGGCGGGCGGCGGAGGCGGCCGGTAAGACCTGCCCGGCCACCGCCCCTAACGGCTCCACGGGTCCCTCGGCGAGGCAGACCAGCGGTACGCCGTCGGCGCGTGCGGCGTGCAGTCCGGGGGCCAGTCCCGGCACCGACGCCGCGCCCGCGACGACCACTCCGGTGCGCCCGCTCGCGCGGGCCCAGCCGTCGGCCATGTGCACCGCGGACTGCGCGTGGCGTGCGGTGCGGAGAGCGGTGCCGGCGTCGGCGAGCGCCGCGTACAGCGGGCCGCCGGGCGCGTCCGGGCAGCCGAAGGCGGCGTCGCCGCCCTCGTCCCGGACGATCCGGGCTGCCGCCGCTGCGGCGGTCGTCCTCGGCATCGGTCGCTCCCCCCGGCCCGTCCGTCAGTCGTCCGTGCTCAGTTCCGGCCGGCGGCGCGCAGCGGGGCGGGCAGCCACTCGAAGGCACCGGCACTCGGGCGGTCGCCGGGCTTGTACTCCAGGCCCACCCAGCCGTCGTAGCCGGCCTTCTTGAGGCGGTTGACCAGGTCGGTGAAGTCCAGGTGGCCGGTGCCGGGCGCGCCGCGTCCGGGGTTGTCGGCGATCTGCACGTGCCCGGTCTTCTCGGTGTACGACTCGATGACCTCGTTGAGGTCCTCGCCGTTCATGGCCAGGTGGTACAGGTCCATCAGGAACTTGGCGTTGCCGAGGCCGGTGGCCGCGTTGACCTTGTCGACGATCTCGAGGGCCTTGGGCGCGGAGACGATCGGGCAGAGCGGCGACTCGGGCTTGTTCAGCGCCTCGATCAGCAGCGTCGCGCCGATGGAGTCGGCGGCGCGGGCGGCGTAGATGAGGTTGGCGAGGGCCACCTCGTCCTGGAGGGCCGGGTCGACGCCCTCGATGCGGTTGCCGTACAGCGCGTTCAGCGCCGTGCAGCCCATCGTGCGGGCGAACTCCACCGCGACCGGTACGTTGGCGCGGAACTTCTCGGACTCCTCACCCGGCAGGGAGAGGGCGCCGCGGTCGGGGCCCGGCAGCTGCCCGGCGTAGAAGTTCAGGCCGACCAGCTGGGTGCCGGCGTCGTTCAGCGCGTCCCGCAGGGCGTCCAGCTCGGCCTGCTCGGGCACCGGCGCGTCGACCCACGGCCACCACAGCTCGACCGCGGTGAAGCCGGCGGCGGCCGCGGCGGCGGGGCGCTCCAGCAGCGGGAGCTCGGTGAAGAGGATCGACAGGTTGACGTCGAAGCGCGTGTCGGTGAAGCCCATGCGGGGTAAGCGCCTTCCGTATTGCGAAACTTTCTTTCTGCGTATTGGAAGAGTGCCCGCGGGGAAGGAGAGCTGTCAAGGGGTGACGTCCGACCGATTCTGGTGGCCGGCCCGACGTCGGCAGTAGGTTGACGGGTGTGCGATTGAGAGTGGAGTTCACGACGGAACCGTTCGACCTGGACGAGGCGCCGGACCACGCGGTGGTGGCCCGTGAGGTCGTCACGGGTGCCGAGCTGGACGCGGTCGACGTCGGCCCGTTCGGCAATACCGCCGAGGGGGACGCGGAGCGGGTGCTCACCGCGGTGGACGCGCTGCTGCGGCAGTCCCTGGCGGCCGGCGCCACCCGCGTCTCGCTCCAGGTCAACGTGGTACGCGAGGGCCGGGACGGCCAGGACGGCAAGGAGGCCGAGCGGTGACCGAGGCTGCCGACCACCCGTTCGTCCAGGCGGTGAAGCCGCTGGTGGACGCGATGGGCGGGGAGATGGTCGCGCCGGAGCTGGCGCAGGGGGACGACGTCGTGCTGGCCTGGGAGGGCGAGGACCGGGTGGCCGTACGGCTGCCGCACCTCTCCGACTCCCTGGACCACCTGCTGGCGGACCTGGAGCGCCGGCACGGCCGCCCGCTCGCCGAGCTGGACCGCAAGACCAAGCAGTCGGTCGTGCGCATCCTGGAGACCCGCGGCGCCTTCTCCGTACGGCACGGCGTGGAGACGGTCGCGAGCGCGCTCGGAGTGTCCCGGTTTACGGTGTACAACTACCTCAACAGGGAGAACGGGACGAAGGTCGAGCGCTGACCGGCTCCCGCCCCTTACCTCCCAGCAAACCGCCACAAGCCGTCGTTCCGGGTTTCCGGAACGGCGGCTTTCGTGTTGCCGAGTTTTCAACAAAGTGTTGACGTGGTGTTGTCGGGAGACTTAGCTATGCCCAGCCCGTCCAACGCACAGCACGACGCAGCCACGGAGGCTTCCCGTGTCTTCGAGTACGACTCCGGGGCTCACCCGGTTCAATGCCGCCGATGTCAGCGAGGCCCAGGCCGCGCTGCACGAGGTGTGTGCCAGCGAGGCGTGGGGGAGCAAGATCCTCGCGCAGCGCCCGTACGCCGACACCGAGGCCCTCTTCGCCGCCAGCGACGCCGCCATGGCAGAGCTGACGGCGGACGACCTGGCCGAGGCGATGGCGGGGCACCCGCCGATCGGCCGCCCCAAGCCGGGCGACCCCACCTCCTCGCGCGAGCAGCGCGGGATGGCGGGGGCCTCCGACGAGCTCAAGGCCGAGATGCTCGAACTGAACCTGGCCTACCAGGAGCGCTTCGGGCACGTCTTCCTCATCTGCGCGACCGGCCTGACCGCCGAGCAGATGAGGGACGCGGTCCGTAACCGGATCGACAACACGCCGGAACACGAACGAGAGATCGTGCGTGGAGAGCTCGTCAAGATCAACCGCATTCGCCTGACCCGCCTCGCAGAAGGAGACGCAGCATGAGCAGCGACACGGCTGCCAATGAGACGTCGGTGTCCACGCACATCCTGGACACCAGCGTCGGCCGCCCCGCAGAGGGCGTGGCCCTCACGCTCTCGGTGCGCTCCGGCAGTGACGGTTCATGGACCGCGCACGGCGCGTCCAAGACGGACGCGGACGGGCGCTGCAAGGACCTGCCGGCCCTGCCGGCCGGCACCACGCACGTACGCCTCGATTTCGAGACGGAGGCGTACTTCACCACAAAGCAAGCCGAGGAACAGCAGGACGCCCCCGCGCTACGGGACAGCGGAGCCTTCTTCCCGGAGGTGGCAATCACCTTTGCCGTCAAGCCGGGCGAGCACTACCACGTACCGCTGCTGCTCAACCCGTTCGGCTACTCCGTATACCGAGGGAGCTAGCACCGACATGCCCACGATTCTCGGCCAGAACCAGTACGGCAAGGCGGAAAACCGGGTCGTAAAGATCACCCGGGACGGCGACACGCACCACATCAAGGACCTCAACGTCTCGGTCGCCCTCTCCGGCGACCTCGACGACGTCCACCTGACCGGCTCGAACGCCAACTGCCTGCCCACGGACACGACGAAGAACACCTGCTTCGCGTTCGCCAAGGAATACGGCATCGAGTCCGCCGAGCAGTACGGCATCCACCTCGCCCGGCACTTCGTCGACAGCCAGCCGTCCATCCACCGGGCGCGCATCCGCATCGAGGAGTACGCCTGGGAGCGCATCGCCGGCTCCGACGCCAACTCCAAGTTCATCGGCGCCGACGAGGTCAAGCACTCCTTCGTCCGCAAGGGCCAGGAGACCCGCCTCGCGCAGATCACGTACGACGGCGAGAAGTTCGAGATCCTCTCGGGCCTCAAGGACCTGACCGTGATGAACTCCACGAACTCCGAGTTCTGGGGCTACATCAAGGACAAGTACACGACGCTGCAGGAGGACTACGACCGCATCCTCGCCACCTCGCTCTCCACCTGGTGGCGGCACAACTGGACGTCCGACGAACAGCGGATGCCCAACTGGGAGCGGTCCTACGACCAGACCAAGAAGCACATCCTCAACGCCTTCGTCGAGACCTACTCGCTCTCCCTGCAGCAGACCCTGTACCAAATGGGTTCGCGGGTCATCAACAACCGCAGTGAGATAGACGAGATCCGCTTCTCCGCGCCGAACAAGCACCACTTCCGCCAGGACCTCTCGCCCTTCGGTCTCGACAACGAGGCCAAGGACGGGGCCGTCTACTACGCGGCGGACCGCCCGTACGGGCTCATCGAGGCCACCATCCTGCGCGACGGTGTCGACGCGCGCATCCCGGTGGACATGACCAACCTCTGACGGCTCTCCCACGCCGCGAAGTGCCTCGCCTCCCCCTCCCGTTATCCCGCACGGCGGGAGGGGGCCGCGAAACCTTGAGGGGAACGACCCATGGCACAGCAATCGCACGTTGAGCACCACCCTGAAACCGACGTCCACCCGGTGGACGAGAAGCTGGGGCCCAAGCGGCTCGTCCCCGCCGCCCTTCAGCACATCGCCGCCATGTACGCCGGCGTGGTCACCCCTCCGCTCATCATCGGCCAGGCCGCCCACCTGGACTCGGCAGGCCAGACCCGGCTGATCGCCGCGAGCCTCCTCATTGCCGGGCTCGCCACCCTTCTGCAGACCCTGGGCATCCGGAAGATCGCCGGTAACCGGCTGCCGTTCGTGAACGCCGCCTCCTCGGCCGGCATCACGCCCATGCTCGCCATCGCGGAGACCACCGCCAAAGGGCACCAACTGCCCGCGATCTACGGCGCGGTCATGGTCGCCGGCGTCTTCTGCCTCGCCGTCGGCCCCTTCTTCGGCAAGCTGCTGAAATTCTTCCCGCCGCTGGTCACCGGCGTGGTGATCACCCTCATCGGGGTGACGCTGATGCCCGTACCGGTCGGCTGGGCGCAGGGCGGCGACGCCAAGGCGTCCGACTACGGCGACATGAAGTACCTGGCGCTGGCCGGCTTCACGCTCGTGGTCATCCTGCTCATCCAGCGGTTCACCCGGGGCTTCTTCAAGCAGATCGCGCTCCTCCTCGGCCTGGTCATCGGCACGCTCGCCGCGATCCCGTTCGGCCTGGCGGACTTCTCCTCGCTGCGCGAGGCGCCGATCGCCGCGCTGCCCACGCCCTTCGCCTTCGGCCCGCCGGAGTTCCAGCCCGCCGCGATCCTCTCGCTGTGCATCGTCATGCTCGTCCTGATGACCGAGTCCTCCGCGGGAATGCTGGCGCTCGGCGAGATCTGCGACCGTGAGTGCACCGGTAAGACCATCACGCGTGGTCTTCGTACGGACGGCATCGCGACGCTCATCGGACCGATCTTCGGCGGCTTCCCCACCAGCGCCTTCGCGCAGAACGTCGGTGTCGTCTCGCTCACGAAGGTACGCAGCCGCTACGTCGTCGCCGTCGCGGGCGGTGCCCTCATCGTGCTCGGCGCCTTCCCCGTGCTCGGCGCGGTCGTCTCGCTGGTCCCGATGCCCGTGCTCGGCGGTGCCGGCATCGTCCTCTTCGGCTCCATCGCGGTCAGCGGCATCCGCACGCTCTCCGAGGCCGGCCTGGACGACAGCTCCAACATCATCCTCGTGGCCGTGTCGCTCGGCGCCGGGATCATCCCGCTCGCCGCGCCGACCTTCTACGCGGACTTCCCGGCCTGGGCGCAGACCGTCCTGGGCTCCGGTATCAGCGCCGGTGCGCTCGTCGCGGTCCTGCTCAACCTGTTCTTCCATCATCTCGGCACCCGGAGCACCCCGCGGGCGGCAGTACTGTCAGCTGCCTCGCCCGGCTCCGGCACTCAAATCCCGTAGGGCCATGCCGTGCCCGAACCGCCAGAGAACGAAGGAACCGCCATGGCAGCATCGGCATCCCCTGACAGCGGGGTCGCGCGCATCGTCATCGAGAACTGCGCGATCGCGACCGTCGACGCCGACGACACCGAGTACGCCTCGGGGCATGTCGTCGTCGCCGGCAACCGGATCGAGTCGGTGGGCGCGGGTTCCGCGCCCGAGGGCCTGGACGGTGTCGTACGCCGTATCGACGGCACCGGCCACCTGCTCACCCCCGGCCTGGTCAACACGCACCACCACTTCTACCAGTGGATCACCCGCGGCCTCGCCACCGATCACAACCTGTTCAACTGGCTGGTCGCGCTCTACCCCACCTGGGCCCGCATCGACGAGCCGATGGCGGCGGCGGCAGCGCAGGGCTCGCTGGCGATGATGGCCCGCGGCGGCGTCACCACCGCCATGGACCACCACTACGTCTATCCGCGCGGCTCCGGCGACCTGTCGGGCGCCATCATCAAGGCCGCGTCCGACATGGGCGTACGCTTCACGCTCGCCCGCGGCTCGATGGACCGCGGCGAGTCGGACGGCGGGCTGCCGCCGGACTTCGCGGTGGAGTCCCTGGAAGGCGCGCTCGCGGCCACCGAGGAGACCATCGACCGGCACCACGACGCCTCCTTCGACGCGATGACGCAGATCGCCGTCGCGCCGTGCTCGCCGTTCTCGGTCACCACCGGCCTCCTCAAGCAGGGCGCCGAACTGGCCCGCCGCAAGGGCGTGCGGCTGCACACCCACGGCAGCGAGACGGTGGAGGAGGAGAAGTTCTGCCACGAGCTGTTCGGCATGGGCCCGACCGAGTACTTCGAGTCCACCGGCTGGCTCGGTGCGGACGTGTGGATGGCGCACTGCGTCCACATGAACGACTCCGACATCGAGGCGTTCGCCCGCACCCGTACGGGCGTCGCCCACTGCCCGTCCTCCAACGCGCGCCTCGCGGCCGGCATCGCCCGGGTACCGGACATGCTCGCGGCCGGCGTCCCGGTCGGCCTCGGCGTGGACGGCACCGCCTCGAACGAGTCCGGCGAACTGCACACCGAACTGCGCAACGCGCTGCTCATCAACCGCCTCGGCCCGCACCGCGAGGCCGCCCTGAATGCCCGTCAGGCGCTGCGCCTGGGCACCCACGGCGGCGCGCGGGTGCTCGGCCGGGCCGACCAGATCGGCTCGGTGGAGGCCGGCAAGCTCGCCGACCTGGTGCTGTGGAAGCTGGACGGCCTCGGCCACTCCACCATCGCCGACCCGGTCACCGCGCTGGTCTTCGGCGCGGCGGCCCCGGTGACCCTCTCGCTGGTCAACGGCGCGCCGGTGGTCGAGGACAACCGCCTCGTCACCGTCGACGAGGACGCCATCGCACGTACCGCGCGAGCCGAGTCCCAGCGGCTCGCCCGGATCGCCGCCGGGGGCTGACCCCAGCGGTACGCACCACTCGTACGGCACAGCCTGTACGGCACACCTGAAGACTCGGTCGGGGGGGACGGCCCCCGGCTGAGCTTGTGGATCCGAGCGGGGTCCACAAGCGCCGTAACCCGGGGACGCGGGCACTCACCCGCGTCCCCGGGCCGGTACCGCACCCGCTCTCCGCGTCACCACGCATCACCCCTCCACGCGCGCCATAAGCGCGTCGCCACACCCGCATCCGCACTCGCACCCGCACGGCATCACATGGCAGTCCCTCCGTGACAGGCTCGTGCCACCGCCCGGTGGTACAGAAATCGAAGGAGGCCCGCAGTGGCCGCAACACCCGGGCAGCACGTGGAGGGGGACCGGAAGCATCCGGTCGACGAGACCCTTCCGCCATTCAAAATGTTCACCAGCGGCCTGCAGCACGTGGCCGCGATGTACGCGGGCGTGGTCGCCCCGCCGATGATCGTCGGGCCCGCCTGCGGGCTGAGCGCGACGGAGACGGCGTTCCTCATGGGCGCCAGCCTCTTCACCGCCGGCATCGCCACCCTGCTGCAGACCCTCGGCTTCTGGAAGATCGGCGCCAAGCTGCCGTTCGTCAACGGCGTCTCGTTCGCGGGCGTCACTCCCATGGTCGCCATCGGCAAGGCGCAGGGCCCCGAGAACGCGCTGCCGATCATCTTCGGCGCGGTGATCGTCGCCGGCGTCCTCGGCTTCTTCCTCGCGCCGTACTTCTCCAAGCTGGTCCGCTTCTTCCCGCCGGTGGTCACCGGCACCGTGATCACCCTGATCGGCGTCTCGCTGCTCCCGGTGGCCTTCAACTGGTCCCAGGGCGGCAACGCGGCGGCGCCGGACTACGGTTCGCTGACCAACATCGGCATGGCGGCGCTGACGTTCGTGATCGTGCTGGTCCTGCGGCGCACCCTGCGCGGCTTCCTCCAGCAGATCTCGATCCTGCTCGGCCTGATCGCCGGCACGCTCATCGCGATCCCCGTCGGCATCACCGACTTCAGCGTGCTCGGCAAGTCCGCCGTCATCGGCTTCCCGACGCCCTTCCACTTCGGCGCCCCGCAGTTCGACGTCGCCGCGATCATCTCGATGTGCATCGTGATGCTGGTCTGCATGACGGAGTCGACCGCCGACATGCTGGCGCTCGGGAAGATCGTCGGCCGGCCCGCCGACGAGCGCACCATCGAGGGCGGCCTGCGCGCCGACACCCTCGGCACGGCCATCAGCCCGCTCTTCAACGGCTTCGCGTGCAGCGCCTTCGCGCAGAACATCGGCCTGGTCGCGATGACCAAGGTACGCAGCCGCTTCGTCGTGGCGACCGGCGGCCTGATCCTGATCGTCCTGGGCCTCTGCCCGATCGCCGCCTCGGTCATCTCCCTCGTACCGCTGCCGGTCCTCGGCGGCGCGGGCATCGTCCTCTTCGGCTCGGTCGCGGCGAGCGGCATCCAGACGCTCTCCACCGCGGCGCTGGAGAAGGGCGAGAACGCGCTGATCGTCGCGGCGGCCGTCGGCATCGGCCTGATCCCGATCGCGGCGCCCGAGTTCTACCACAACTTCCCGAAGGACCTGCTGGTCGTGCTGGACTCCGGGATCTCCACCGGCTGTCTGATCGCCATCATCCTCAACCTGCTCTTCAACCATCTCGGGGCAAAGAAGGGGAGTTCGGCGGAAGATACGAGTTCGGGGATTCCGCAGCAGCGGACGGCAGAAGGGTCTTCCGCTGCCGGGGTGCACTGACGTAACGTCTCCGCAGCCCCCAGGCTTTATGGAAGTTACTTTCCAGTCTCGAAACCGGTCCTGCCCATGGGGTGGGGCCGGTTTTCGTACTGTAGACGGAAGAAGCGCCACCCATGAGTACTGCCGCAGACCGCCCCGTCGAGGACGTCCACCCCGTCGACGAGATCCTCCCGGCGGGCCGCATGCTCGTCGCGAGCCTTCAGCACGTCGCGTCGATGTACGCCGGAGCCGTCTCCGTACCGCTCGTCGTCGCCGTCGCGGCCAAGATGTCCCCGGGCGACACCGCGGTCCTGATGGGCGGCAGCCTCCTCATGGCCGGCATCGCCACCCTCCTCCAGACGCTCGGCATCGGGAACTTCATCGGCTCCAAGCTGCCGTTCGTCAACGGCGTCTCCTTCGCGGGCGTCGGCGTGATGCTGACGATCCTCACGACGCAGGGTGGCGTGCAGGCGGGCATGCCCGTCGTCTTCGGCGCCATCATCGTCTCCAGCCTCTTCGGCTTCCTGGTGAGCTCCTACTTCTCCCGCCTCGTCCGCTTCTTCCCTCCCGTGGTCACCGGCTCGGTCATCCTCCTCATCGGCGTCTCACTCATCCCGGTTGCGTACGACTGGATCGTGGACGGCTCGTCGAGCGGCACCCCGCACCCCGAGAACATCGCCCTGGCCGGCGCCACGATCCTCGTCATGCTGCTCCTGCAGCGTTTCACCCGCGGCTTTCTGAAGCAGATCAGCATGCTCTTCGCGATGGTCTTCGGCACGCTGCTGGCGATCCCGATGGGCCTCGCCGACTTCTCGAAGCTCGACGACGCGGCCCTGGTCGGCATCCCCTCCCCGCTCCACTTCGGCGCCCCCGAGTTCTCCCTCCCCGCGATCGTCTCCATGTGCGTGGTCATGCTGGTGATCCTCACCGAGTCCACCGCCGACATGATCGCCCTGGGCAAGATCGTCGGTAAGGACGTCGACGAGCGGACCATCGCCCGCGGCCTGCGCGCCGACAGCCTCGGCTCCGCGCTCAGCCCGCTCTTCAACGCCTTCCACGCCAGCGCGTTCGCGCAGAACATCGGCCTGGTCGTGATCTCCAACGTGCGCAGCCGCTTCGTCGTCGCGCTCAGCGGCGGCCTGCTCGTCCTGATCGGTCTGAGCCCGGCCGCCGCCGCGCTGATCTCCGTCGTACCGATGCCCGTCCTCGCCGCCGTGAGCCTCTTCCTCTTCGGCTCCATCGCGGTCAGCGGCATCCAGACCCTGCTCCAGGCCGACCTGCACCGCGGCGACAACGCCCTGATCGTCGTCGTCACCCTCGGCGCGGGCCTGGCCCCGGCCCTCTCGGACGGCTTCTACGACGCCTTCCCCTCCTGGGCCCAGATCGTCCTCGGCTCCGGCATCTCCACCGGCTGCCTCCTGGCGGTCACCTTGAACCTGGTCTTCAACCACCTGGGCAAGCGGGCCGGCGCGCCGGTGGAGGAACCGGCGACGGCGCACTGACCGGCGCGCCGGCCGCCACTCGGTCACCGGCGGGCTGGGGCGCGTGGGGTGCCCCGGCCCGCCGGCCTACGGCGTGCTGGACCGGCCGATGTGGTACGGGTCCCCGTACACCTTCCAGTCCAGCGGCGGATCCAGGTTCAGGTTCCCCTTGTTCAGGAACACCCGCTGCGCGGTATCCACCCGACTGGTGTCGCTGTGCGCTTCTTCCTGCTTCATGGCCCACACCCGCGCATCCAGGAAGGCACCGAGGTACGTCCGCTCGTCCCCGCCCTGTGCGGGGGTTCTGGCTTTCCCCATCGCCTTCTTCCGAATGCTGCCAAAGCTCGTCGCGTCGTCCCCGTCGCCGTGCATCACGACGGCGTCGTAATACGCGAACTGCCCCAGCACCCCGACCCCGTCGGCCTTCCCCCGCTTCACCGCGGGGTTGAAGTACACCCGGTCCCGCTCGTCGTCCTGCGCCTTCCGGAAGTCCGCGTCCTGCGCGGCCTTCTTCCATGCGTCGGTGAAGCCCGGGTCCAGCCCCTCGTGCGAATCGCTCCCGTCCACCGCCCGCAACGCGGGCAGGTACTCGGCCAGCACATTCCCCGGCTTCCGCTGCGTGTAGAGCTCCACCAGCTCCACCATGTCATGCGTCCCGGAACAGAACCCGATGATCCCGCCGGTGTATCCGCGCCCGTCTCCTATGTCCTCGATGTACCCGTACTGCGCCTTCCAGTCCAGCGAGGAATTCTCCGCACTGGACACCAACTGCATGGCGATCTCCTTCTTCGCCGGATCATCGAGCCCGGCCGGCCCGGCGTGCGCCGCCGAGGGCACGGCGAACAGCGCGAGACCGAGAACAACACTGGCGGCGGCCCTGCCGGCCGCCGCGGCTTTCGATCGGGTACGCATGGTGGATCTCCTCCTGCCAGGAGCGCTCCGTGGGGGGTTCCCCAATCGTTAGGAAGCTTTCCTACCAGGCGCGGGGGGTGACGTATACCCGTCAGGGCGTGGGGAGTTGAGGAACGGGTGGCACGCGAACGCCCCCGTCGCGGAGCGCGACGGGGGCGTTGACGTGCGGGACGTCAGTCCAGGAGTTCGTACGCCGGGAGGGTCAGGAAGGCGGCGTAGTCGGTGTCCAGGGAGACCTGGAGGAGGAGGTCGTGGGCCTGCTGCCACTTGCCGGCGGCGAAGGCTTCCTCGCCGAGCTCCTTGCGGATGGCGGTCAGTTCCTCGTCGGCGATGCGGCGGACGAGGTCGGCGGTGACCTTCTCGCCCTCGTGGCCGGGCTCCTCGAAGACGACGCCCGCGTCGACCCACTGCCAGATCTGCGAGCGGGAGATCTCGGCGGTGGCCGCGTCCTCCATCAGGCCGAAGATGGCGACGGCGCCGAGACCGCGCAGCCACGCCTCGATGTAGCGGGTGCCGACCTGGACCGCGTCGACCAGGCCCTGGTAGGTGGGCTTGGCATCGAGCGAGTCGATGGCGATCAGGTCGGCGGCGGAGACGGAGACGTCCTCGCGCAGCCGCTCCTTCTGGTTCGGCTTGTCGCCGAGGACCGCGTCGAAGGAGGCGCGGGCGATCGGGACCAGGTCGGGGTGGGCGACCCAGGAGCCGTCGAAGCCGTCGCCGGCCTCGCGGTCCTTGTCGTTCTTGACCTTGGCGAGCGCCTTCTCGTTGGCCTCGGGGTCCCGGCGGTTCGGGATGAAGGCCGCCATGCCGCCGATGGCGTGCGCGCCGCGCTTGTGGCAGGTGCGCACGAGGAGTTCGGTGTACGCGCGCATGAACGGGGCCGTCATCGTGACCGCGTTGCGGTCCGGCAGGACGAACTTGGCGCCGCCGTCGCGGAAGTTCTTCACGATCGAGAAGAGGTAGTCCCAGCGGCCGGCGTTCAGGCCGGAGGCGTGGTCGCGGAGCTCGTAGAGGATCTCCTCCATCTCGTACGCCGCGGTGATCGTCTCGATCAGGACCGTGGCGCGGATGGTGCCCTGGGGCACGCCGACGTAGTCCTGCGCGAAGACGAAGATCTCGTTCCAGAGGCGGGCCTCCAGGTGCGACTCCGTCTTCGGGAGGTAGAAGTACGGGCCCTTGCCGAGGTCGAGCAGGCGCTTCGCGTTGTGGAAGAAGTACAGGCCGAAGTCGACCAGGGCGCCGGGGACGGGCTTGCCGTCGAGCTGGAGGTGGCGCTCGTCGAGGTGCCAGCCGCGGGGGCGCATCACGACGGTCGCGAGCTCCTCGGCGGGCTTGAGCGCGTACGACTTGCCGCTGCGCTCGTCGGTGAAGTCGATCCGACGCTCGTACGCGTCGATCAGGTTGAGCTGGCCGAGGACGACGTTCTCCCAGGTGGGAGCGGAGGCGTCCTCGAAGTCGGCGAGCCAGACCTTGGCGCCCGAGTTGAGCGCGTTGATGGTCATCTTCCGGTCGGTGGGACCGGTGATCTCCACCCGGCGGTCGTTGAGGGCCGCGGGGGCCTCGGCGACCTTCCAGGAGTCGTCCGCGCGGATGTGCGCGGTCTCGGGGAGGAAGTCCAGGGTGCTGGTGCGGGCGATCTCCGCGCGGCGCTCGTCGCGGCGGGCGAGGAGTTCGTCGCGGCGGGGGGTGAACCGGCGGTGCAGCTCAGCCACAAAGGCCAGAGCGGCCTCGGTGAGGACCTCGCCCTGACGCTCCAGGGGCTCGGCTTCGACGATGGCCAGCGGGGACGGCGCTGGTGCGGACATGGGCTGTCACTCCATTCAGCAGCGGTGCCTTGACGGCCGCCGGGGCGCCCTCCTGGCGGCACTGGGTGCCGAGGGCTCCGAGATACGGTCGCGGGCGCCGTCTGGGGTTCAGGGCGCTTCTGACCAGTGGAGAGTAGTTTCCTTATGGCGGAAGTTCAATGGTTTGTTGACGTCGAGATTCTTTTGATCGACAGATGAGGCGATCGAATGGCGCTGAGTGCCACCGTGGTCACGCTCCATTACCGCCGGGCCCCCGTCCAGGGCTGCCGAGTCGGGGCAGGTCGGCCGGGGTGTCGATGTCGTACGGCTCGGCCACGTCCGCGCACTCGACGAGCGTGAGCGCGTCGGCGTGCGCCGCGAGATAGTCCCGCGCGCCCCGGTCGCCCGACGCGCCCGCCGCGACCGCGGCCCAGCGTTCCGCCCCGAAGAGGACCGGGTGCCCGCGCCGCCCCTCGTACACCGCCGCCGCCAGATCCGCGCCCGCCTCGTACGCGGCCACCAGCCGGGCCACCGCCGCGGACCCGATGCCCGGCTGGTCGACGAGGGAGACCAGTACGGCGCCCGCGCCCGTACCGGCCAGCGAGGCGAGGCCGGCCCGCAGCGAGCCGCCCATGCCCCGCGCCCAGTCCGGGTTCTCGGTGACCGTGTACCCGGACAGCTCGGCCCGCGCGCGTACCGTGTCCGCCGCAGCGCCCAGCACGATGTGCACCGGGCCGCAGCCGCCCTCCCGCAGCACCCGCGCGGCGTTCTCGACCAGCGGCCGGCCGCGGAAGTCCAGCAGCGCCTTGGGGCGTCCGCCCAGCCGCCGCCCGCCGCCGGCGGCGAGCAGCAGGCCGGCGACGGGCGGCCGGCCGGCTCCCGCGGACGGGGCGGGCGGGGGAGCGGTGGGGTGCGCGTCGGCGCCGGAGGTCGTCATGGGACGTGCTTACCGCATCGCGGCGCGTCGCAGCACGCGGCGCCGTGCCCGCCTCCGGTGCGCCCGGCGCACCACGGGCGCGTACCGGAAGTCAAGCGCCGTCCGGCGCGACGGCGATTCTGCGTCAGATTTGCCGCCCGACCCGCGCCGAACAGCGCCGGTCACGGTCGTGACACTCCCGGTCGCGGGGGTACCGGGCCCCAGTGGCGCCCCGGACGGGCCGGTGGGGCGTCATGTGACGGCGGGGGAGAGGTACAACTGAATTTCGCTCTCCGTATGGCGCGAATAGCGCACCGTGGCGTTAACTGATCCGCGGCTTCCCGATGGAGCGGGGCCGGGTGAGGGGGCGATGAGGTGCGGTGCGAACCAACGGCCGTGGAGGGTGCCGTCGTTGTGGAGCAATGGCAGAGGCAGAGGGCGAGGCAGGAGACCGGGGTCGCGGACGATCCACGCGTCGAAGCGCTGCGCGTGGCCGTCGCCAGGCTCCGCCGCGAGCTGGCCGGGTACCCGGCGGAGCTGCCCGACCGGGGCGTCGCCGAGGAGGAACTGGCCGCGCTGGACGCCATGGTGAGCGGCGGCACGCCGGAAGTGCCGCGGCTGCGCCGCTCCCTGCTGCTGATCGCGGGAGCGGTGGGCTCGGTCAGCGCGCTGTCGCCGACGCTCACCGAGGTGCGCAAGGTCATCGACCTCTTCGGTGATCTGCCGCGCGGCTGAGAGACACGGACGTACGAAGCGGGGGGGGGGGGGGGGGGGGCCCCCCCCCCCCCCCCCGCTTCGTACGTCCGTGGTGGGCGGCTGCCCGGTTACGCCGGGTTCTGGTTCGCCAGTGCCACCGACAGCTCGCGGGCGACCTCCTGGAGGACCGGCACGATCTTGTCCGTGGCGGCCTCGGTGACGCGGCCGGTCGGGCCGGAGATCGAGATGGCCGCGGCGGTCGGCGAGTCCGGGACCGGCACGGCGATGCAGCGCACGCCGATCTCCTGCTCGTTGTCGTCCACCGCGAAGCCCTGCCCGCGGACCTCCGTGAGCGCGTCCAGGAACGCGTCCGGCTCGGTGATCGTCTTCTCGGTCGCGGCCGGCATGCCGGTACGGCCCAGCAGCGCGCGGACCTCCTCCGGTGAGTGGTTCGCCAGCAGCGCCTTGCCCACGCCCGTGGTGTGCGGCAGCACCCGCCGGCCGACCTCGGTGAACATGCGCACCGCGTGCCGGGACGGCACCTGCGCGACGTACACGATCTCGTCGCCGTCCAGCAGGGCCATGTTCGCCGTCTCGCCGGTCTCCTCGACCAGCCGGGCGAGGTACGGGCGGGCCCAGGTGCCCAGCAGGCGCGAGGCGCTCTCGCCGAGGCGGATCAGGCGGGGGCCGAGCGCATACCGGCGGTTGGGCTGCTGGCGTACGTAGCCGCAGGCCACCAGCGTGCGCATCAGGCGGTGGATGGTCGGCAGCGGCAGTCCGCTGCTGGCCGACAGCTCGCTGAGACCCACTTCGCCGCCGGCATCTGCCATCCGTTCCAGCAGGTCGAAGGCGCGCTCGAGAGACTGGACGCCGCCGCTCGCGGCTGCGGGCTTGGCTGCGTCGGAAGTGCTGGCGCTGGACGACGGCACGTCGCATTCCTTTCGGATCAGGTGGTGTCGGGCCCGGCGCGTGCAGAGGGAGAATTCCGCGTCCGACCGGAGCAGCCTACCGGTCCTCCGCTGTCGACACACTGTCTATCGCACAGTCGTTCCTGCCGGTCAGCCCCCGTTTGGCGGCTGACCCGGGATGCGACCTGGGTTACTGGCCGGGATCCCTTGACGGTCCTAGTGGGCGAAGCTACGTTCTGCAACGCGAAAGCTACTTCTCATTCTGTGGAATCCTCCAATTCACCGAAGCGCCGGACCGCCCCCCTCGGAGCCCCCGCTGCCGGGCCCGTGTCCACCCCCGGGCCGCCCCGTCGCGCTTCCCGGCCGAAGCCTCCGGCTTCCTGGAGCGTCATGCGCATTCTCGTCATGAATCCGAACACCACGGCCTCCATGACCGCATCGATCCGCGCCACCGCCACCGCCGTGGCGGCCCCCGGCACCGAGATCCTCGCCACCGAACCGCTCTGGGGCCCGGAGTCGATCGAGGGCCACTTCGAGGGATACCTCAGCGCCGCGGCCGTACTGGACCGGCTCACCACCATCGACACGCCCTTCGACGCCCTGGTCATGGCCGGGTTCGGCGAGCCCGGGCGGGAGGGTGCGCAGGAGCTGCTGGACGTGCCCGTCCTGGACATCACCGAGAGTGCCGCGCAGATGGCGATGATGCTCGGCCACTCCTACGGCGTCGTCACCACCCTGGACCGCGCCGTGCCGCAGATCAGCGACCGGCTGCTGACCGCGGGCCTGCTGCAGCGCTGCGCCGGCATCCGCGGCACCGGCCTGGGTGTGCTGGAGCTGGAGGAGGACGCACACCGGACCGAGCGGATCATCGTCGAGACGGCGCGCGAACTCGTACGCGAGGGTGCCGAGGTGATCTGCCTGGGCTGCGGCGGGATGGCCGGGCTGCAGGAGAAGGTCGCGGCCGAGCTGGGCGTGCCGGTCGTGGACGGCGTCGCGGCGGCCGTGAAGTTCGCCGAGGCCGTGGTCGGCCTGGGCCTCACCACGAGCACCGTACGGAGCTTCGCCGCACCGCGCCCGAAGCGGATCGGCGGCTGGCCGATCAGCGGGCAGCGGGCGTCGTCGCAGCGGTGACGCCAATTTTTCCGCTTAGACATCAGTCATCTGACGTCTGATGACTGCTGCCGACGGCCTCTGAAGGGTCTTGACGGGTCGCTGCCCGAAGTGAAGACTCTTCAACAGAAAGTTGAATTTCGTAGTGCGGAAACACCCGCACTCGCGCGAGCAGTAAGAACGTCGAGCAGCAAGAAAACCGAGCAACAAGAAAGGGGACCGGGTGTCCGACGTACAGCTGGTGCTCCGCTCCACGCGGGTCATCACTCCGGAGGGGACGCGCGCGGCGTCCGTCACCGTCAAGGACGGGAAGATCGCCGCGGTGCTGCCGCACGACGCCGCGGTGCCGGCCGGGGCACGGGTCGAGGACTTCGGCGACGACGTCCTCCTGCCCGGCCTCGTCGACACCCACGTCCACGTCAACGACCCGGGCCGGACCGAGTGGGAGGGCTTCTGGACCGCCACCCGCGCGGCCGCCGCCGGCGGCATCACCACCCTCGTGGACATGCCGCTGAACAGCCTCCCGCCGACCACCACGGCCGAGAACCTCGAGACCAAGCGCGAGGTCGCCCGGTCCAAGGCGCACATCGACGTCGGCTTCTGGGGCGGCGCCATCCCCGGCAACGTCAAGGACCTGCGGCCGCTGCACGACGCCGGTGTCTTCGGCTTCAAGTGCTTCCTCTCGCCCTCCGGCGTGGATGAGTTCCCGCAGCTCGACCAGGAGCAGCTGGCCGCGGCGCTGGGCGAGATCGCCGGCTTCGACGGCCTGCTCATCGTGCACGCCGAGGACCCGGACCACCTGGAGAGCGCGCCGCCCGTCAGCGGCCCGAAGTACGCCGACTTCCTGGCCTCCCGGCCGCGGGTCTCCGAGGACGACGCGATCGCCGGCCTGATCGCCCTGGCCAAGCGGCTGGACGCCCGGGTGCACGTACTCCACCTCTCCTCCTCCAACGCGCTGCCGCTGATCGCGGCCGCGAAGGCGGAGGGCGTCAAGCTCACGGTCGAGACCTGCCCGCACTTCCTCACCCTGACCGCCGAGGAGATCCCGGACGGCGCGACGGAGTTCAAGTGCTGCCCGCCGATCCGTGAGTCCGCGAACCAGGACGCGCTGTGGCAGGGCCTGGCCGACGGCACGATCGACTGCATCGTCTCCGACCACTCGCCCTCCACCACCGACCTGAAGACCCCGGACTTCGGCGACGCCTGGGGCGGCATCTCCTCCCTCCAGCTCGGCCTGCCCGCGATCTGGACGGCGGCCCGCGCCCGCGGCCACTCCCTGGAGGACGTGGTCCGCTGGATGGCGGCGGCCCCCGCCGCCCTGGTCGGCCTCGACCGCAAGGGCGCCATCGCCCCGGGCCGCGACGCCGACTTCGCCGTCCTCGACCCCGACGCCACCTTCACGGTCGACCCCGCGGCCCTCCAGCACCGCAATAAGATCACCGCCTACGCGGGCAAGACCCTGCACGGCGTGGTCCGCTCCACCTGGCTCCGTGGCCAGAAGATCAACGACGCCGGCGAACTGACCGCCCCGACGGGCGAACTGCTCGTACGCGACTGACCTCCGGGGCGCGGCGGGCCACTGGCCCCGCCGCGCCCACGGGATCGCTGTCCGCCGCGCCCGCACTCAACTCGCCCACGGCAACGGCCGGTCCCCCTCACTTCCGGGTACGGAGGCCCGGCCCCCGGCGCGCATGGCGACCATCGCCTCGCACGGCTCCCCGGCGGTACGGAACTGCCGTACGACGCCGGCCGGCAGGACGACCGTCTGCCCCGCGGCCACCGTCTCGGTGCGGCCCGCCGCCGTCACCTCGACCGATCCGTCGGTCACCGTCCACACCTGCTCACGGTCGACCGCGTGCTCCGGCCCGGCGGCGCCCGGGTCCATCCGCACCCGCCAGGTACTCAGTTCGACGCTGCCCCGACTGGGCGCGGCGAGCCCGGTCATCACGGCGGCGGGGGTGGCGGTGACGTGGTCGGGGGACGGGGTGATCACATGCATGGCGTCTCTCCTCGTATCCTCATGGTGAGTCAAGCTGCTTTACTCGCTCGATGAGTAAAGCAGCTTGACTCGCGTGTGTCACCATGGATCCGTGCGCCCGAACGACCGACTCCCCGATGACCGACTCTCCGACGATCAACTTCCCGACGACCGGCCCCCCGGTGGTCGGCTCCCCGATACCGAGCTGACCTTCCTGCTCGGCATGGCCTTCCAGCTGCTGCTCGCCGAGTTCACCGGCAGGGTGGCCGAGGCCGGTTATCCGGATCTGCGGCCCGTGCACGGCATGGCCTTCCAGGTGCTGCGTGGCGCGGGAGCCACCAGCAGTGAGCTCGCGCAGCGGCTGGGCGTGACGAAGCAGGCCGCCGGGCAGCTCGTCGACGACCTGGAGCGCCGGGGGTACGTACGCCGCGAGCCGCATCCCGCGGGCGGGCGCCGCAAGCTGGTGGTCCTGACCGACGCGGCGCACCGCCACCTGGCCGTGGCCGGCCGCATCCTGCACGAGCTGGAGGACGAGACGGCCCGGCGGGCGGGCGCGCCGGACCTGTCCGTCCTGCGGGATGAACTGGCACGTGTGATCGGCGCGTTGAATGCGGGTGGTGACGGGCTGCCGCCGCTACGGCCGGTGTGGTGAGGTCAGGGTCGTCCAGAACATCAGCTCGTACGCCTGGAGGTGGCGGCCGTAGCGGTGGGCCAGGGGGAGGTCCAGGGCTCCGGAGTCCAGGCCGTGCTGGAGGGCCGTCAGGGTGCGGGTGGTCAGCTCCGGGTCCGGGGTGGCGAAGAAGTCGAAGAAGGCGCAGGCGTCGTCGGTGAAGCCGTAGCGGTGCCGCATGGCCTGGCCGACGGCGCGGCAGTAGTCGCCCCACGCGGCGAAGTTGGCGGCGAGGGCCAGTACGGCGTCGGCCGGCTCGGCGCCGAGGGCGAGCCAGGCCGCGTAGGCCGGGTACGCCTGGCAGCCCGGCCGCGGTTCGTGCGCCGCGGTCTCCTTCTCCGTCAGGCCGCAGGCGCCGGCGAGGGTGCGGACGTGTTCCAGCGCGATGCCCTCCCCGTCGGCGAGGTAGGAGAAGAACGCCGCGAGCGGTGGCTCGGCGGCGGCCCGCCCGGCGAGGTGGCGGAAGCTGCGCCGGTCCGAGGCGATGATGTGGTGCTGCTCCAGGGCGAGCGCGGCGAAGACCTCGCGTGGCGCCTCACCTGCGGCGATGGCCGGTACGAGGGGATTGGCGCCGGGCGCGGGGGCCAGCTCTCGTACGGCGGAGTCGAGGACTTCGGTCGCGGAACGGGCCATGGGCGGCCTCCTCGGCGGGCAACGGCGGGGCGGTGCCCCGCGTGGTCCCCTCCAGTGTGGCGACAGAGCGGCCGCTCGGGGCCTTAATGAGTGGGGTTCCACCTCGGGCTCGTCGTCGCACCCCCCTGCGACCGAGGGGGCGCCCCCCGCACCGCGGGCTCAGGAGGCGGACTTCAGCATGACCACGATGAAGCTGAGGAACGCCAGGAGGACGTGCGAGCCGACGACATAGAGGGCGACCCGTACGGACAGTCCGAGCGGAGCCCGGTCCTCGACGTCGTTCTTACGGGCTCGGGCTCGGGCTCCGGCGGACGCCGGCGGGGACGCGGGCTGCTCGGACACGGTGCTGGTCCTTTCCACGACGGGCGGCTTCACAGGCCGCGGCGGGTGCCGCCGCCCAGGCACAGTTCGGTGGCGCCGCTCTGCATGAGGGTGTGCACGAAGAGGATCTCGGTGCCGCTGCCGGCGGCGTCGGCGATGCGGTGCGGCGTGAGCGAGTCAAAGTGTGCCGCGTCGCCCGGATCGAGGAGCTGCTGCGTCTCGCCGAGCGTGAGCCGCAGCCGGCCCTTGAGCACGTACAGCCACTCCTCGCCGGGGTGCACCCGCACCAGCCCGGCCTGGCCGTCGTGCGGCGGGACGAACACCCGCAGCGCCTGCATGGCCCGGCCGGGGCCGCCCATCGGCCAGTACGTCCAGCCGCCCGCCTCCGAGGGCTCGGCGTCGCTGCCGCGGAACACCGGCTGGAGCTCCGGCGCGGTCTCGCCGAGCAGGTCGGATACCGTAGTGGCGTACGTCCGTGCCAGGGAGAGCAGCATCGGCAGCGAGGGCTGACGGCGCCCGGTCTCCAGGCGCGAGAGGTGCGCGGGCGACAGACCGACCCGCCGGGCCGCGGTCTCCAGCGTGAGCCCCGCGCGACGCCGCAGGTCACGCAGGCGGGGCGCGACGGCGGGCAGCTCTTCGGCCGCGGCGTCGGCCCCGTTGTCCAGGGGTTCGGTCATATCTCTGGTATAGCCAGTTTCGGCCCGGCGGGCAAAAGATTTGCCTCAGAGGCAAAGGCTGCCGCCGCTGAGCGTCTCGCGTCCGCCGCGCCTTCGTCCCTCCCTGTGAACTCTCTCTGTGAACTCCCGGGAAATTTCCCGCACTTGGATTGACAGGTCCATGTCTACGCGCGTCATGCTGTACGCCATGAGAATCCCCCCACGGATCACCCGGATCGGCGCCCTCGGCGCCCTCGCCTCGGCCCTGTTCCTCGCGGGCCCCACCGCCGTCGCCGTCACGCCCGCGGCCGCCCCCGCCGCGGTGGCATACACGGCCCCCGTACACGCGGCTTCCGTGCACACAGCCCCCGTGCACGCGACTTCCGCGCACACGGCGGCCGTCGGTGACATCTGCTACTCGAAGCTGCCCGGCGAGGCCCACGAGACCCTGGACCTCATAGAAAAGGGCGGCCCCTACCCCTATCCGCAGGACGGCACCGTCTTCGACAACCGCGAAGGCATCCTGCCGCAGCAGGACAGCGGCTACTACCACGAGTACACCGTCGAGACCCCCGGATCCCCGGATCGCGGCGCCCGCCGCATCGTCACCGGCGAGCAGACCGACGAGGACTACTACACCGCCGACCACTACGAGTCCTTCGACCTGGTGGACCGCGGCTGCTGAGCAGCGCGGGACCAGTGCGGGGGGGGGGGGGGGGGGGGCGGGGCCCCCCGGGTGTTGGACCCGATGTAGCCCCCCGGGCGGGGCCCCCGGGGGGCCCCCCCGCCCCACAACACCCCCCCCCCCCCGG